>NZ_JAFUAG010000020.1 GCF_017464355.1 Ruminococcus sp.
AACGACGGAAGCGAGGATTGAGCAGATCAAAGCACGCCTTTCGGAAATTGATGTGTATGTCCAGGGATTGTTTGAGTCGAAGATCAGAGGTGAGATAGACGGTGATATGTTCTGTACGTTCTCCGAAAAGTATCGTACCGAGAAGTCCGAACTCAACACTGAGCTTGAAAACTTGTTCCTGACATTACAGAATATCAAGAAAAAGACCAACAAGAGTGCAGTGTTAGGAACAAGCGTTAACAAGTACGACACAATTTCGGAGGTCACTTCTGAGGTCCTCAGAGATTTTATTGAACATATCGAAGTCGGTGAATACACGGGAGAGAGAAAATTCCGCAAAAAAGTGCGTAAAATCCGCATTTTCTTCATCGGCATCGGTGAGGTTCACTTCGATTAGAGTTTGTTCCCTATTGACATTACAAGTAGTACTTCTGACTGTAGATCAGAAATACTATGGCTTAAAACTTCTATATGAGTATCTTTCTTATGCCTGCGCTGTTTATGACATTATTTAAGTATCCCCCGCTTCTCTTTCAGTGAGAGTATGCGCATAACGCTCTTGTCTATGCGTTCTTCGCTGATAGTGCCGTTTGCCACGGCATCTTCCAGTCCCTTTACAGCCAAGGGCAGGTCTGCGGGCATGAGGAGCAGGTCGTCACCTGCCTGAACACACTTTACTGCCAGTGTGGCGCTGTCGTAGTAATTTGCAACTGCGCCCATGCCGAGGGCATCTGTTACCACCACACCGTCGTAGCCGAGCTTGCCCCTGAGTTCGTCGTTTACCATAACAGGAGATATGCTTGCGGGGGTGTTGTCGATGTTCGTCATGGTTATGTGACCCACCATGACCATATCAGCTCCTGCTTCTATGCCGCTTTCAAAGGCAAGGAACTCCTGCTTTTCCAGCTGCTCCATGGTCTTGTAGGAGCAGGCCATGCCCACATGGGAGTCTGTAGCCGTATCGCCGTGACCCGGCCAGTGTTTCAGGGTGCAGGCAACTCCGCCGTCGTTGAAGCCCTTTACCGCCGAGGCCACCAGTGTGGCAGCATCGCTGAAATTATCGCTGTAAGCACGCCAGCCTATAACGGTATTGTTCGGGTTCGACCAGGTATCCGCCACGGGGGCAAAATCCAGGTTGAAGCCCAGGGAAGCGATATCGTTGGCTATGGTCCAGGCATTGTTGTAAGCGGTCTGGGTGCCCTGATATCTGTAATTGTACATATTGTAGAAGCTTGTAGTGCCAAGCTTCTTGGCGCACCTTGCCACGGTGCCGCCCTCTTCGTCCACGGCAAAAAACAGCGGTACGGAAGAATGCTTGCTGTTATACTGCTGGCCGGTGCTTATGAACCCCCTGGTCTGGTCCTTGCTTACAAGGTTGTAGTCGAAGAGTATGATACCGCTGACGGGGTAATTCTCCAGCCCCTTATCCAGCACACTGTCCGCCTGAGTCACCTGCCCGTAGCCCGTCAGTGACTCGGGAGTGACCAGGAACATCTGGCATATCTTCTGGTGCAGGGTCATCTCCGCAAGCACCTTTTCTGCCTTGGTATCATATATGTACTTGCCGTCCAGCGAGCGTATACCCTTGACATGGGCTGCCAGCATAGTCAGGTCGGTGACGTTCACATCGCCGTCGCCGTTCAGGTCAGCCCTTTCGATCTCAGCGCCCTGCAGCGCCCGTATGGATTTCACATGGGCTGCCAGCTTGGTCACATCGGTGACATTCACCTCGGTGTCCCCGTTGATATCTCCCTTTACGGAAGCATCGGCTGCCTCTGCATAAGCAGGCACAGCTGCACACAGCGCCATTACTGCGGCACATATGGCCGCAGTGATCTTCTTTGACATAAATAACTCCCCCAATAATAATCATATCGGCTCATGCCGTATCAGAGCATTCCTCTTTCTTTTTTCAGCTCCAGTATCCTTATTACGCTTTCGTTTATCCTGTCTTCTGTTATATCGCCGCTTTCAATGGCATTTTCAATGCCCTTAACGGCTGACTCAAGGTCTTCGGGCATGAGCAGTATATCACCTCCTGCCTTTATGACCTCAACTGCTATCTCATCGCTGCTGTAATAATTTGCCAGCGCTCCCATGCCCAGGGCATCGGTGACTATCAGCCCCTTGAAGCCCAGCTTGTTCCGCAGTTCATCGGTGATGAAGGTCTTCGACAGGGACGCAGGCATATTGTCAACATTTACCATGGTTATGTGGCCTACCATGACCATATCCGCCCCTGCGGCAATACCGCTTTCAAAGGCGAGATATTCTTCCTTTTCAAGCTCCTCTATGGTCTTGCCTGAAGTTGCCATGCCCAGATGAGAGTCCTCGGCAGTATCACCATGCCCGGGGAAATGCTTTACTGTGCAGGCCACACCGCCGTCACGGAAGCCCTTTACTGCCGAAGCCACCAGCTCGGCAGTTTCCTTGAAATCATCGCTGTAGGCACGCCTGCCTATAACGGTGTTATCGGGATTTGACCAGGTATCCGCCACAGGGGCAAAATCCAGGTTGAAGCCCAGCCCAGAGATATCCTGCGCTATGGTATAGGCATTGTCGTAGGCGGTATCGGTGCCCTCTGCACGGTAGTTATACATGGAGTCAAACTCGGTGGTGCCCAGGGTATCGGCGCACCTTGCCACGGTGCCGCCCTCTTCGTCCACGGAGATGAACAGCTGCATACCCGTTATATCCTCGCTGTACTGCTGAACGTTTGATATCATGGCCTTGGTCTGTTCGATATCTTCAAGGTTCTGGGCGAAGTAGATAAGTCCCCCCACAGGATAATTTTCCAGGCTCTCCTTAGTGGCCTCCCCCGACTGTGTAACGACGTCGTAGCCCGTCAGGCTCTCGGGGGTGACAATGAACATCTGGCAGACCTTTTCGTGCAGGCTCATGCCCTCTAGGAGCTTGTTTATCTCCTCATCGCCGCTTGTTGGGGCAGCGGACTTCTCCGCCTTGCTCTCCGTCTTCTTCTCATCGGCGGGCTCTGCCACCGTCAGCTCGGCAGTGCTTTCGCTCCCTGACTTTTCTTCAGAGGTGTCCTCAGCCGCACTTTCAGCCGTTTCCTTTTCGCTGACGCTTTCCTTTTCAGAAGAAGCTGTCTTCTTCACCGCAGAGTTCTCTGCCGTTTCAGCCTCTTTGGGACGGTTCTTGAAATACCCGTTTATTGCCACGCCGCTGAGGGCGCCTGTTATCAGCAGCAAAACGAACAGCCTGAGTATCAGCCTGCCCTTTGCCTTAGCTTTCTTCTTTTTTGCCATTTTTTCACTCCGTTCAAAAATACTTCACCAAATAAAGTATACCACCATTTCTCCCATATGTCAACAAATTCCGCCTGCCAAAAAGGAAAAAAGGTCGGGCTGGAAAATCCTGCCCGACCGCATGATATCATATTTTTATCCGCCGCTTAAGTGTTTCGCTGATACCCAGGGCTGCCGCCAGCTTTATGCCGTCCCAGATAAGAAAGGGTATAACGCACAAATTCAAGGCTTTCATCATGGTGATAGCCCCTGTGTCACGGGTATATATCTTCACGAACCACACCGTACCGAAAAGGTAGCAGAGCGCAAGTCCCGCCACAAGCATTATGACCCTGATGACAGCATTGTCACCGATGAATTTTTCAGCCAGCCAGTAGACCCCCGCCATGAGCAGGAAGCCCACTATATATCCCCCTGTGGAGCCGAACAGGGTGCCTATCCCGCTTTTGAAGCCTGCAAACACAGGCAGGCCTGCAGCACCCAGCAGTATGTATACCAGCACCGCAAAGAACCCCCGCTTGCCCCCGAGAACAGCCAGTGCGCAGAACACCCCGAAGGTCTGTAAAGTAATGGGCACTGCCAGCGGTATGGATATCCACGAGCATACTGCGATAAGCACCGCAAACATGGCGGTAAGCGCCATATCCTTGGTGGTCATGAAAGCGTTTTTCCTGTTTTGTACAGCTGTTTCTGTTGTTTGCATAATGTATACCTCCAAGTTCTCACTGGTATACATTATAGCATATTTCTCTAAAATTGTCAACCCTGTAAAAATTTGTATACCTTACCAAAACTTACCGACCCCGGGGCAGTAAGAATTTGGTTTCAGCGCCCGAAGCTCCACATAGCACCCGCACACGGCGCACATACCGTTTGTCAGCTGACCGCATTGCTGACAAAGCTCCAGCCTGCGCTGATATTCTTCCTCGTCCACCCGCTTGTCCTCGGGGACAGCGGCTATGTATTCAAGCAGCTTCTCGGTATAGGCATCGCGGTCAAGGTCAGCGATGAGGCATTTTTTACACACTATCTTCATTCACAAAACTCCGTCCCGAATTTTATCTTTCATTTTGCAAGGCCGTGTTCTCTGGCGTAGTGTTCCTCTGCAAAAAGCTTGTCATTTTTCTTCCTGCCCGAACATATATACCTTATAGCGTAAATGGCCGTCGGCACCGAAAGCGGTATCGTCAGCACAAGATACAGTATGACCACATCCGCAGCATTTAAACTTAAAAACGAGCCGCTGACCGAAGAGATCCATTCAGCGTTCAGGATCGTCAGTACAAGGGCAAGCAGGTATATCCTCAGGATAAAGCAGCACAGCTTATAACGCAGTTTCGTGCCTACCATTCCCGAATGCCTTGCGGCAAACTCACCTATCCTGCAAGCCGTTTTTCTCCTGAAACGGAAGAGATATTCATAAATACCGGCCAGCACTATCAGGACGAGCCTTAGCAGCTGACGAAAGCTGAAAAAATACTCTGACAGATAAGTTATCCAGCCACTCTTCTTTAGCTCATATGCCCAATGCAGATCACGCACGGCCTGCACCAATGATACAGCCTGAACGATACCCAGAAGCACAAGTATCACCTTAGCCACAACAGCACCGCGCACTTCGTAATAGCTTTTTTCAGACATTTCACCGCCCCCTTGTTGTGTCACATTATAGCACATTATTATCGGTAAAGCAATATGTTTCACTAAAATATTACAGGACTGTCACACGCTGAGAGCCGTAAGATAAAAAAATGTAGCCGGCACTAGGTGAACACTAACCGACTACATACAACGCTACCGGTAAGCACTGTGAGCACTCTCACACGCTTCCGGTGCTTAAAGTATAGCACAGATCTTAAGATCTGTCAAGTAAAAAGACCGCCCCCGAGGACGGTCTTTCTTTGTATAGTCGAGGTGACGTGATTTGAACACGCGACTTCTACGTCCCGAACGCTGCCCCCCTGTCGCTCCGCTGCTCCTTTGCTCCTCTGCTCTTCTGCTTCGGCGGGGCTGTTCCGCCTCTTGTTCCAAAGAGCAGTACCGAGTTCCAGCAGACCCGCCCTGCTCCCCCTGCTGTGCAGCTCCACCACACACTGCGCAGCAGCAACATTCTTTTCCTTACTTTGCTTAATTAGCCCGTTGCATATCATGGAGTGTAAGTCTTGCAAAACATATTAAGTTTTTGGGAACTCATGAGCTTGCGAATGAGTTTCCGAAAAGTTAATATGGCTTTGCGAGAGTTACACGGAATGATATGCTATACTCGCAAAAGCAAAGGAAGAAAAGCTCTGTGTGTGAGGGAAGTTCTGTCGTTGACATTCTATCGGTAGAACAGCGAAGTTGTGTTTATGTCAAGAATAACAAAGCTAGTGTTTTTTGTCCTCGGGGTGAGGGGGAGATTTTTTTATTTTTGCAACGAGCGGAGCGAGCGAAAAAATAAAAAAAGCTCACCCGAAAGCCAATGGAACACCCGACGAAGGAGGGTGGTCGCTTGGCGGCCCTGCCATGCTGAGGCATGGCAAAAAGAGGACAAAAAACACGGTCAAAAAACGGCAAAGTTACAAATACATCACACACTAAAGTAACTACTTGTTTATGTGCTGAGTGCTGTTATCATGGGAAGAGATGTTATACTCTGATTTCATATCACACCCGATTCCACCCTTATTGTTTGTAAGTCCTGCTATATAATCTATTGATACATTGTAAAACCTTGCAAGAATTATTACTGTTTCAAAAGGAATAGGGTATTCTCCCGTTTCCCACCTACTGTATTGTTTTTGAGACGTTTTGAGTATTATAGCCAAGTCTTTCTGTTTTAGGTCTTTATCTTCTCTTAAATCTTTTATTCTTGGGTAATATCCCACAAAAATTCACCTCCTTTTTTGTTTATCTAACCGAATTATATCATAATACATTTGTGGGGTATTGACAATAGTACAAATTTGGGGTATACTTCCAATTGTAGTACAAATATGTACTAGATTTTACAAGGCAAGCGGAAAAGCCAAGAACCGCAGAAAGGAAAAGAAAAATGGCAAGTACAACAAAGATCGTAGGCTGGACACGGAAAGCAGCATTTGACGGAGAGATCAACGGAAAGCATATCACCTCACCAGAGAAGATAGTGCTTCATATCGAAACGACCGAGGTGCAGGGACATCACGGGACAGCAGTAGATACGCTTAAAATACCTCTGGATAGCCCGCTTGCGCAGCATGGAGATGAGTTTCTCCTGAATGGCCTTATCGGGTCATATGTCCGCCTGGATTATCAGCTTTTCAACGGAAGACCGCAGCTTATCAATATAGTTGTAGTCGATGAAAAGGGTACTCCGCTGCACGACGGTGTCGGCAAGAAGTAGGAGGTGTTCCCATGTGGGATAGTTTCATAGCATGGGGACAGGCCTACGGCCTGTGGGCAACAGTAGGTTTGCTGGTCTTCGTGTATATCTTTGAATACATTGACTGTTCAAAAGCAAAGAAGGCTCTTGAAGAGGAGCGAAAAACAGCAGGCTATTATAAGAAGCAGAATGACCTGCTCCTTAAGAACGTAAGGGGTGATGAAGATGAACCTCCGCCTGATGACAGCTGAGGGCGAGGAGATAGAACTGGAAAGTGTTCCCGATGAACTCGTCACCGATGAAATGACAACATCAGAGATAATGATATCTTTGAATAACCACTTAGAGAATATAGATCGTGGTATATCAACAGTATGTGTAGTAGGTATTGTCCTTATAGTCTGGCTAGGCCTTTGGACAGTACTTGATAAATGGTATTTTGGCGGTGTGTAAAGACCTTGGAATTTTTTTCCCCGTGAGAGAGGTCTACCGCCTGATATAAATTGAATAAAAGAAAGGAGAAACAACTATGAATGGTCTGATGGTTGGCACCCTGTTCACTGCAGGTGAGGCAACTACCGCAACGGCTTCGGAGTCTCTGGTAAACTGGGCTAACAGTAACTCAGCAGCACTGAGCGAGGTTCTGAATACTATAGCGGGGCTTGCTCCTGCACTGCTCCCCGTAGCGGTCGCTTGTCTGGCATTCCGTAAGGGTATCGGCTTCATTTTCAGTGTTCTTCGCGGCGCTTAAGTGTAAGCTTATGGGGTGGACTTTTAAAGTCTGCCCCAATTTTTTATGTGTGAGGTGACAAAATGAAAAAAATATGTATGCTAATGATAGTGCTTTCGGTTTGCTTTTCTGTTTTCGTTATCCCCGCTTCTGCCGAAGGCGCTGTTCTGAAAGGTTCATCATTCGATAATTATACAGATTTCTCCCAAGGTCCTCCATCTGTTTCTGTTCCTGAGGGATATGTCTATGCAGGCTATAGGGTAGAACAGGTAAATAATTTGTATTCTACGGTTTCAAACCTTTATGTTCAGAAGACTAAAGAACCTATGACCCTTGATTATAGTTCTTCCAATAGTGGCTATGTTATATCTATTCCTAATGGTGTGTATTACTGGAATTGGATAACTTATGACAAAAATGGTGTTCGTAGTTCAAACGATACAGTTACACAAAAGAATTCTTCTAATTTTGCTGTATCATCTAATATGGCTTTCTACCCTGCTATCCCTCTTGTTAATAGTGATACCGGTCATATCATCGAGCCTGAAAAAGTTTCGCATAGTGGCTTGTTTCATCTTCATAGTTTTGTTGATGATAAAGGTGTTATCAATCTTTCTGTTTCAACTGAATATCCCGGTTCTTGTAATGTCACTTATTATGCTTGTGATATATCCCAATGGAACGAATTTATTACTTTGAATGAAGTATCAAAAACTCTTTCTCAGTACGTTTTAGGAAGTCTTGTAACTTTCGATAATCTTGATGATACATCTTGGTACGAAAGATATTTTCAGAAGTATTCCGAGAAAGTTATTAAAAATTTCAAATCAGGTTATGAGATTGGTCAGGATATTGGCGAAGGTGAACTTGAAAGTATGTGGATAGTGCCTTATTCTCAGGATTCAAAAATTCTTCCCCGTGGTTCATTTAACCGTTCGGATAGTTCTGCTGTTGGATCTAATGATGATTACCCTTCTTTACCTAGTCCCCGTGCTTTCGTTGGGTCTGGTGTAGTCTCTTCGTCTTCTTCTGCCGAAGCTTCTCTAAGTGTTCCAACGTTTATGAGTTATGCTGCTGATTATGGTGGAGTTTATTCTAGTCGTGACCTGGTCATTTTTGCTATCGTTCAAGTCCCTGACGGTGACTCTATTGAGTATGTTATTCTTGGTGATGAATTTGACCTCGGAGCTATATATTCAAATCAGTTTATCAAGAATGGTATCGTAGCGCCTATTATTGCTCCTCAGCTTCCGGATCCTGATAACTACGGTGAAAGTTCAGGCGGTACGATCAATTCTTTGGATGATCTCGCCAGATATCTTAAGTATCTTTTTGATAACCTTACCGAGAATGTTTCTATTATAGCTAACAATCAGGCTATAAATATTCGTAACCAGATCGCAAGCATTAACTGGCATTCACTTATAGGTACGGGTTTTCATGATTTTTCTCTCAGTGATATCATAGATAGCTTCCGAGACCTATTTGAAGTAATTGAGATAGATACAGATTATGACCTGAGTTCTTTAGCTTCGACACTTGCCCCCCTGCTCCCTGACGCTTCGAATAGTTTTTCTTTGCCCGATCTTACAACTGCTTTAGCTCCGGTTATGAATTCTCTTGATATTGCTCCTAACGGGGAGTTTGCTTTACATCTGGATAGTCTTTTTGATGATATCAACGGGCAGTATGAACTTGCGCTTGGTGACATCAATACTGAACTTGGAGATCTCAAAGGAGAATTGTCTGCTTCCGTTACAGATCTCAGCAATGAGATCGACCTTACTGTGAAGAATACTTTTCTTCCCGATGTGGAAGTTATTTCAGATCGTCTTGAATTGTCAGATGATCGTCTTAAAAGTAAGTTTTCTTTTGTGCGTGATGTCAGTGATGGACTTGGTGAGATAAGAAATACCATTGAAGATAGTGAAACTTCTCCTCCTGATTGGAAGTTTACTGTCTTCGGTAAGACTATGACCTTTGTTGATTGGTCTGCCTATGATACTTATAGGTCAAAGATACATGGTGTGTTCGTGGCTGTGGCTTATGTTTTGCTTGCAAGGTATATTATAAAGACCTTGCCTTCTGCGATTGGAGATGAAAATGCATGATCTGGACAACTCTTATAAATTGGTTTTGTGATCACTTTGATAGTATGATCTCTTATGTTCCCGAGGTAGATTTCTCTCTTCCTGCTTCGGCCTTGTCGGGGCTGAATACACTTACTGCGAATATAGGCTATATCCTGCCCGTTTCTGATTTGCTTGTGGTTTTTGATATATGGCTTGCCTATATGTCTTTTCGCCTTGGTGTTACTTTTTATAAACATCGTATCAGATTGAAATTGAAATAAAGGAGTTTTTAAAATGAATATGTTCGGTACTGTTTTAAAGATGTTGTTTTCACTGGTATTTCTTTTTGTTAAATGGTTCATATATCTTCTTATCCCCTTTTGTTTTATGTGTCTTGTCTTTTTCGTATACTATCGGGCCCGAGGGAAGAAACTCCCGAAGAAGAAGTATGAAAGCACCTTCAAGCAGCGGAATATTCTTCTTAGGCTGTTTTGGGATTTTCCTAAACGCTTTGTTAAGGATCTCTTTGAAAAAGACCCTGATCAGTTCCCTATTGACGGCTTGCACCTTTTTGCGGGTGAACAGGGTTCGGGCAAGAGCATTGCTTCCGTTGAGTTCTGCCTTAGAATGAAACGGCAGTATCCTAACTGCAGACTTAGATCAAATATCAATCTTTCGTTCCAGGACGAGAAGCTTGAGGGTTGGGAGCAGATCGTGTTCGATGATAACGGTTCGTTCGGTGATATCGCTTATATAGATGAAGTCCAGAATTGGTTCAATTCTTCTGATAGTAAGAATTTTCCACCTGAGATGATACAGGAGATTTGTCAGCTTCGGAAGCAGAAGAAGTGTATCATTGGTACATCTCAGGTGTTCGCCCGGGTGGCTAAGCCTATCCGTGAGCAGGTCAGAGTCTTGTATAAACCTATTACGCTTCTCGGCTGCCTGACTATTGTCAGAGCTTATAAACCTGTTATCAAACAGGACGGTACTATCGATAAGCTCAGACGTATCAAAACTTACTTCTTCGTTCATACCGATGAGCTCAGGACTGCATATGATACTTACGAAAAAGTTCAAAGGCTTGCCCTTTGCGGGTTTAAACCTCTTTCGGAGAGGTTGGGAACATTGGGGGATAATGTCAAGGAAACAGGAGAGCCCGCCAAAAAGTGACCGAGCCGACCCCGCACTTGTGCGGGGCGGTCGGTCACTTTGGCGGGGGTGGCTATTACTTGATATTAGCCACATAATGTGCATAGGTTTGAAAGGGGGCTAAACCCCATGCAAGCAAAAAAGCCCAAACAAAGGGCTGCTAGGTCGGTATTAAAAAATACCAAAGTCAAGCACTACAAGGACGGAAGTTTTACTATTTGTCGCTGCTCTGCTCCTATCTTTCGTCCGTCTTCTTGGGAATGTGCTGAAACTGTTAATACTGCAAATATTGAAACATATAACTTCTGGTCTGAAATGTTCCGTGAACTTGATGAAAATGTAATTATTCTTCGTGATGATAAGGGTCTTCCCACTAAGTTCTGGAACGTTGCTAAAGATGAACGCTTTCATTTTAAGCGTGTTAAGGTAGGTGATGTCCGTAAAGATAGTTTAAAGCGTGCTAAGGATTGTATATTCGATATTGTGTATATGAATGAATGGAAATATTTTATTACTATTACTTTCAACGGTAAGGACTTTGAACGTTCTGAGCCTAAAGTTATTGTCAATAAGCTTCATAATTGGCTTCGGTCTCGTGTTCAGCGTAAAGGACTTGCTTATGTTCTTGTACCTGAGTATCATAAAAAAGGTGGTATTCATTGTCATGCTTTGGTCAATGATTGTGATCTTGGCTTTGTAGACAGCGGAACACGATGTGTTAAGGGCTTCAATAAACCTGTTAAGCTTGAAACTATTCGTGATAAGGGTCTTCTTGAAAAGTCTGGTCTGTCTGAAGATGAACTTAAGGTCGTTTACAATATTACTGATTGGAAGTATGGCTTCAGTACTGCTATACAGACTTATGGTGATCCTGCTAATCTTGCGTTCTATGTTACCAAGTATCTTACTAAAGATGTCAAGAAGATATTCGGTAAGTTCTACTGGCATAGTCAGAACATTGTTACAAAGCCCGATATTGAATATCTTAACACTGATTTTGATATGGAAACACCTATTGTCAAAGTAAAGGGTGTGAACAGGTCTTATCAGTATTTGTCTAGCTTCACGTTCTCCAACTTGGATAATACCGAGCATGAAAAGTCATTGCAGCAGATACGGGAGTGCGAAGAAGCTGAACGAAAGTTTAATGAACTATGTGAGGAGCTGGGTCTATAGTGGCTTTTAGTATTATCTTTGATGAACATTATCCTGATTTCAGGATACTTCACTTCACTTTCTCCGATGATGTACCCGATCTCTATTGGGTCACCTCCAGTGATGACGGTGAACCGCTTTATTTTACGGATACATTGTCGCAGGCTCGTGAGTGGGTCAGGGGGTGTTACTAGTGCTTTTTCGTGAATGGTGGGATTATTTTTTTCGAGGGTATATTGACGGGCTTATCACTTATGATAAATCTGTTGATTACAAGTATATCATAGAAAAATGCTTTTATCCTCTCTTTGATAAAGAGTTGAGCAGCATAAAGCCAATTGATGTTCAGCTGTGTATGAAGAATACTCTTGGTTACTGCAATACCCGCCAGCGAGATGCATATTTTCTTATCAAGCGTGTATTCCGTGAAGCTGTCTCCAATGATTTCTGTAGCAAAAATCCTGTTGATTGCATAAGATGTCCGAAACGTATCACTAAAGAGGTCAGGTTCTTTGACCCTCTCGACCTTGAACACCTATTCGATGATGATAGCCGTCTGTGTCGTATGTTCAAGCTTGACCTCTGGACGGGACTGCGTCGGGGAGAACTTCTTGCACTTCACTGGGATAACATTGACCTTAACAGGTGCGTTATTCATGTATGTCAGACCTTGGTTCATACCGAGCATGGCGATCAGATCGTGAAGACTACTAAGTCAAGACATGATAGGATAATTCCATTACATGATAACGCTGTGGAGATACTTCACGCTATACGCTCCAGAGACAGCCCAGACGGCTTTTTGTTCCGTTCCATGGGTACGGGTAAGGTCTTGGGCTTGCGTGGCTACAACAGGGCTTATATTCGCTTCTACAGCAAACAGAAAGCAAAGTATCCTGACTTGCCATATCTCAGCCCGCATAAACTGCGCCATACTTACGCTACCTATCTTCTGTGGTCGGGTGCCGATATAGAAACACTTCGTGCGCTGCTCGGTCATGTTGATATTGCTACAACTCAGCGTTATGTTCATAGTAACATGATCCAGATGACTAACGCTGTTAATAATCTGAAATTTGGAGGTTGATACCATGCTATTTAATTTTTCTTATCATGAGTGCTGTAACTGCGGAAGACTTACCGATGATGGTGGTTTCTTTGCTGAAGGCTGGTACTGTCTGTTTTGTATTGATGAAATGGAATAAAAAAGCAGGGGTCATTCCCCTGCTTTGTTCATGTCTTCGGCTATTAGTTTGTTGATGTATGCGTTCAGGCTCAGGCCTTGGGCTTCTGCGTGGGCTTTGATTTTTTCTCGTTCACCTTTTTTTACATTAACTCTTAATTGGTCGTATGTTTTAGCATTCCACTTGTTTTTAGTTGCTGTCTGTGGCTTTCCCATAATATCACCTCCAGATTAATTATATCACACTTTTGAATGTTGTACAAGTATACAAATTTCACAAAATACTTGTACAAGATTTGTTGACAACGCGAATTGAAATACTTGTACAACTATGGTATAATGATTATAGTGAGAGAGGGGGAAACCCCTTATGAAAGGAAGTGAGGTAATGCAAGTGAATGCTACAGAGTTGATTGCTCAGCTCATAGATGAGATCAAGAAGCTTGTTCGTGAGAATGAACAGCTTAAAGCCGAGATTGCAAGGCTTAAAAATGAGCAATAAAAAATGTAGTCGGCACTAGGTGAACACTAACCGACTACATACAACGCTACCGGTAAGCACTGTGAGCACTCTCACACGCTTCCAGTGCTTCAAGTGTAGCATAGATTTTAAGATTTGTCAAGTGAAAGGTTGAGTGCTATGAAATATTTACCTAAGACTTATGTTTTTACTGATCGTGATGACTTTGAGATCTCTTATGATGATATTATTGAACGCATTATGAAGGGATTTTATGAAGAATTCCGTTTAACTCCTTCTCGTTCTTCTATTCGCCTGGTCACTGTAGCCGAAGGTTTTTTATCGTCCGAATATCATGTTCAGGTGCTTTTTGTTCTGCTTGATACCAAAAAATGTGGTATGCTCCCGAAGCGTTATCTTCTTGATCTCTGGTCATGTTCTGTTGAAGTTCTTCCCTATTAATGATGTTCTTATCAAAAAAAGACCGCCCCCGAGGACGGTCTTTCTTCGTATAGTCGAGGTGACGTGATTTGAACACGCGACTTCTACGTCCCGAACGTAGCGCTCTACCAAGCTGAGCCACACCTCGATATAACAAAACCGCCCGCGAACGGACGGTTTTGCTTTTTGTCTGGTCGGAGTGACGGGACTTGAACCCACGGCCTCTACCACCCCAAGGTAGCGCGCTACCACCTGCGCCACACCCCGACGACAGTATCTATTATAGCATATAGGGGGTCATTTGTCAAGTGTTTTTTGAAAAAATATTTTTCTTTTTTCAAATTGCTGAAAAGGGGCTATCTCGGGCAAAAAGCAGTGAACGAAGTGCCTTGCAACACTTCGTTCACAAAATATTTTATAAATAACTATATTTTTATTTGCCCTGCGGACTTATCTCTTCACAAAATACTCCTCGTACCATACCAGAAAAGTATAGATAGTCCAGATCTTGCGCCAGTTATCGGAGTTCCCGCCGATGTAGTCAGCGAAGATAGCGTTTATCTCATCAAGGTCAAAGAACTTTGCAGCCATGTCACTGCTGAACTTAGCCCTGACGTCAGCGTTGTATCTCTCGTCAGCCAGCCAGATGCGTATGGGCACGATGAAGCCCAGCTTCTTGCGGAAGGCTATCTCCTCGGGCAGCACCTTTGCGGCTGCGGTGCGGAATGCCACCTTGTTCTGCTCCTCGTTCACCTTGAAACGGGAGGGCAGGCGGGAAGCTATGTCGAATACACGGCGGTCGGTCAGGGGCATTCTTATCTCCAGGCCTGCGGCTTCGCTCATCTTGTCAACGTTGAGGTATATGTCACCCTCCAGCCAGATCTGTATATCCACATCGGACATCTTTGTCAGGGGGTCAAGTTCCTCGGTCTCATCATAGATATACTTCACTAAGTCGATAGGCAGATATTCGGGGTCATAATGCTTAAGGATACGCTGCTTTTCCTCCTCCTTCATGATATTGGTGTTGCCCACATAGAAGGTCTTGAGGTTATCGCCGTATCTTTCAGCGTTGCGGTACATATTGTATCCGCCGAAGAACTCATCTGCGCCCTCACCCGA
Source organism: Ruminococcus sp. (assembly GCF_017464355.1). GTDB lineage: Bacteria > Bacillota > Clostridia > Oscillospirales > Ruminococcaceae > Hominimerdicola. The sequence continues at coordinate 14,925 of NZ_JAFUAG010000020.1, forward strand.
ATAGCACAGCTTTGTATGCTCAGCGGTGGCCCTGCAGGCAATGGCGAATACTATAGCCGAGGCGTCGCCCAGGGGCTGCTCCATATTATACATAACATAGGGGACTATATCAAAATACTGCTCGGGAGTTATCTTGCAGCGGTTATTCTTTCTGCCGAGGATATCAGCTGTCTGCTTTGCCAGGCCGCTTTCGTCGAAGCGCTCGTCATCGTAGCCGCAGGAATCTGTCACCTGCACATCAGACATGGCCAGCACATAGGAAGAATCCACACCGCCCGAAAGGAAGCTTTCTGCGGTCTCGCCCTCCTCCTTCACCTCGGGGAAGATGTTCTTTATGGTCGAATGTATCTCGTCAGCCCATTCCTCCAGGCTCCTGCTCTCGTCGGGGCGGAACTCGGGGCGCCAGTAGCGGATCAGCTCTGTTTGTCCGTTTTTATGGACAAGATAGTGTCCGGGCATAAGCTTCTTCACGCCCTTGAAGAATGTGTCCTCGCCTGCAACGTAGGTCAGGCTCATGTATATCTGGAGCATTTTCTCGTTAAGCTCCTTCACGAAGCCCTCCTGCTCCATAACACGGCGGATAGTTGTGCCGTACAGCAGCCTGCCGTCCCCGGTGACATAGTAATAGAAAGGCTTTGTGCCGAAATGGTCGCGCACGCAGAAGACCTCATCGCCGTCCTCGATAGCAAAGGCGAACATACCGTAAAGGTGGTCAGCGACTTCCCTGCCCCACTTCTCATATGCCTTTATTATTATGGCCTTTTCCCTCTCTGCACGGCCGAGCTTTTCATCAATGCCAAGCTCTTCGCAAAGCCCCCGCCAGTTGCGGATATGACCTCTGTATTCCTTTAATTCTGTCATTTGGTACACCTCTTTTAAAAAATATATCACTACATATTATAGCACAACCCCGCTGTAAATGCAAGGTCAGCAGAAATTTTTTACATAAAAAGGCTTTCCTCCCCAAAAGGAAGAAAGCCTGTGTGACCTTATTTGCGTGAGTCGATGACGAATTTGCGGCAGTATTTCTTGACAAAGTCCTCCATGTTCTCATCGAACATTCTCTTCAGCTTTTCGCTGGATATGCCCCCTGCGGTATTCTCGTCGATGACCCAGATCTTGTAGGCCTCGTTAGAAGCGTAAAGGGACGCTGCGTTATAGTCGTAAACATCATCTACCATTTCAGCAGCCTTCTGTCCGTCAAGGGCAATCTCGTTGACCTTATCGCCTATCATGCCCGACTGCATAACGTGGTGCGCCATATCCTCAGCCTTGTACTCAGCGTCACCGCTGTTGTCGAATTCCATAACAGCCCTTTCAAAGAACATCTCGTTCTTCACCAGCAGCTGATAAGCGTAGATGGCATAGCGCTTTTTGCCTGCCATTATGGAAGTATCTGTAAATGCGTGTTCACCCACAATGGAAACGCTGTCGGGTATGGGCATGGGGTGCAGCTTTTTGCAGCTGAAAAAGGCGGTGGCGCCTATCATCTTAACGCCCTCGGGGATATTGACCTTCCTGAGATGACGGCAGCAGCCGAAAGCATAGTCACCGATGACCTGCACACTGTCGGGCAGGGTCACGAACCTCAGGGTACTGCAGCCGCCGAAGGCAGCCTCACCTATCTCGGTGACACCGTCGGGTACAGTTATCTCGGAAACGCCCTCTTCTTCAATATATCCTGTAAGTATACCGTTCTCTATCTCAAATGCCATTGTACATCCCTCCATATTATCGCTGTAAATATGTGACTTTATAAAAACCCTTATATAATTATATTACATTTTACCATAATTGTCAATGGGGCGCCAGTAAAAACTGTCAAAAAAACTATTTTGGACATATTCTTTTTACATATCCTACAGTTTCCCGGGAGAGTCGGTCAGAGCGCCATGCTGTCGGGGAGGATAATGAACGTTTTCTCAGCGGCGGTCAAGGTCGATGAACTCCAGCAGTATCACCGAAAGCAGCGCAAAGCCTGCGATGAACAGACCCAGATTTCTCCAGCACTGCAGGACGTTTGCGGTACTGGACTCATATCTCTTGTCCTGGTTGTTGCTGCCGCACTGGAGCATAAGCTCGTTCTTGCGCTTTGAGGCGGTGATGAAGTCAAGCATTTCATCAACGGGTTTCTCGCCCTCTATCTCCAAGCTGCGCATTTTGCTCATGGAAGTCCACAGTGAGGTCATGGGCAGTGAATTATACTCACCCTGGGCGCACAAGGCTGTCAGTCCCCATTTGGAAACTGTCAGGTAGGACATTTTATATGCGTTGCCCGTCAGGGAGAAAAAGCCCCCCGAGAATATCAGCTGGAATATGAGCAGGAACGGCACCACCGTCATGGCGGTAGTGGTGTTCTTCACCAGCGCCGAGATGAACAGGGCTATCATATCTGCGGCATAGGTAATAAGGAACATGGTCAGGAACAGGTCTGCCATGGGGTGGAAAACATAGCCCACTGTGGGCATTTTCACCTTTGCCACCATCATGATGAGTATGGTTATGGCCGCCTGGCAGCTGCACAGAAAGGCCTGGTAGAGCATATGGGCGAACACATATGATGTCATGTGCAGACCTCCGCGATGCTCCCGCTTGATGATAGGTCTTTCACGGCAGATGACCTGTATTGAGTTGAAAAAGCCGTTCCAGATACATATGCAGGAGAAGGCAAAGGCTCCCCTCAGGGTACCCTCCATGGACACGTTCATCTTTTTGCCCACCACGAAGGATACAAGGCCTGAGATGAATGCCGCCATGGGCATTACCTTCCAGTCATTGCGGAATATGAACATACGAAACAGCTTGCCCAGGTACACGAAGGTCTGGCGCAACCTGCCTGTGTGTCTTATCTTGGTATCCATCAGGCTTCACCTCCTGCCGCAAGGGCTGCATATTTTCTGACAAAGTCGTCTGCCCTGCCCTCGCCGCCCTCTTCTCTGCGGTTTATGGACATGAGTATCTCTTCCATGGAATTCTTCCCGAAGAAGCTGTAGGCTTCCTTTATGGGGCCGTAATAGGCAAGTCTGCCCGTGCGGCGGACGTCCTTGGCCACCACGATGACATCATCGAAAAGGTCGGCCACACGGTCGGGGGTATGGGTAATGACTATGACTATCTTGCCGCTGTCGGCAATGTCACGAAGCTTCTCGAAAAGGGCTCTCGCCATTACTCCGTCAAGTCCCGAGTCGGGCTCGTCCAGTATGAACAGTGAGGGGTCGGATATGTACTCCATGGCGATGGACAGCCTTTTGCGCTGTCCTCCCGAAAGCTTGTCCACCAGGCTGCTTTTAACGGGGGTAAGCCCGAAGATATCCAGTACCTCATTTATCCTGCTGCGGCGGACTTCGCTTTTCATATCCGCAGGCAGGCGCAGGCTGGCAGCGTCCGAAAGGGTGCGGTACACCGTATCACTGCCCCGTACCAGATCCTGCTGGGGCACGAAGCCTATATCGTACTTCATCTTGTTGTACTCTTTGTACACGTTGCTGTCCCCCAGGGTGATGACGGCCTTGGCCTTTTCATAGCCAGTTACCGCATTGAGGAAAGTGGTCTTGCCTGCACCCGACCCTCCCAGCAGCAGCACCAGATGTCCCAGGGGGATATTCATGTGTATATCCTTCAGCAGCACCTTGGTCTTAAGAAAATTCACCGCCGTGCGCCTGTCGATGTTTATGGAAAGACCCGGGGCTGTCAGGTCAACTTCAAGTCCGCTGACCTCGGGGGCTGCGCTTTCCTCGTCAAAGGGGTAGCCCTCTATGGTCCTGAAACCAGGCACAAAGCCCCATATGCCTGCACACAGCCATTCTGCCAGCAGCCAGAGTATCACCCACAGCCTGCTCCTCCCGAAGGAGTCGCACAGGCCGAAATATATACGCAGGCTGAATATGGTAAGGGGTATGAGGATTATGAGCAGCACCATGGCCGAGACAAGGTACTGCCACGAACCTCTCTTGAACAGTGCTGTGGCCACAAAGGCTGCCTGCATACCTATCTCCAGCAGTACGATCGCTCTGCCCTCGCTCTCCTTACGGGCACATATGCCCTGTTCATATCTTCTCAGAAAAGGTATCAGCGAATGCCAGCCCTTTCTTCCACATTTAGTGAATATCCGCCACAGGCCGATCATGCCCAGCAGCTCAGCCAGCAGACTCAGCGCCCCGATCCTGTCCATCATAAGCTCTCCCCCTCCCGCAGCAGTTCTTTCATGAGCATGGCTTTTCTTTCATCGGAGGTGAATGCGGCCTCCACAGAATTTTCAAGCAGCGTCCTTTCTTCCTCTGACGTGATACCGAAAGCTTTGCGCACATAGTCAAATTCCTCGGCTATGGTGGTGTTCTCGATAGCGGGGTCATCGGTGTTCAGGGTGACTTTAAGCCCCCTTGCGAGGAAGTCCTTCAGCGGGTAGGCAGACATATCCTCCACCGCATGGGTCATGCGGTTGCTGGTAGGGCACATCTCAAGATATATGCCTTTTTCCGCCGCCAGCGCCATGAGGTCTTCGTCCTCGCAGATACGCACCCCATGGCCTATGCGTGCCGCCCCGAACTCAATGGCTCTGCGGACGCTCTCCGCACCGTCGGCCTCACCTGCGTGAATGGTAAAGGGTATGCCCGCAGCCCTTGCCTCAGCAAAGATGTCAGCGTAGTCAGCAGTGGGAAAAAGCCCCTCTGCCCCTGCAAGGTCTAGGGCTGTGACACCGCCGTCCTTCACCAGGTACTTACCTGCCAGGCGGACAGTCTCAAGGTTTGCCGCCTTGTTGTCTGCCCCCCGCATACAGCAGAGTATGAGGTTTACAGGCAGTTCTGTCCTTTCAAGGCCTGCAAGGGCGGCTTTCACGGCCTGCTCCTGCGTGAGCCCCTTATCGGTATGCAGCTGGGGAGCAAAGCGTATCTCCGCATAGATGAGCCCCTGTCTGCGCAGTTCTTCCGCCGTAAGATAAACGCATTCGCTGATAGCCTCAGCCGTCTGCAAAAGGCTCAGTGGAAGCTCAAAGCACCGCAGAAAATCGTTAAGGTCACGGCAGTCCTCCCCCACCGAGAGCATATCTGCCAGCTCTTCGTCAGCGGGCAGTTCAATGCCCTGCATATCCGCCAGCCTGCGGGCAATAGCGGGTGTCACCGCACCGTCAAGATGCAGGTGCAGGTCGATATATTTTTCAGCATGATAAAGCTTGTTTTCGTTCATATGATATCTCCGTAAATGAAAAAACTTCTAACTAATTATATTTTACTACTGCTTTACCCGTTTGTCAACAATTTATTGCAAATTATTCAGGCCAAGTGGGTAATTTTTCGGGCGGATATCAAATATCTTACGATGAATGTCAGTTTTTTCACATCCCTTGAAAAGCTCCCTGTTTTATGTTAAAATATTCCTGTCAGGAGGGATATCATGGATATGGACGAAAGACTTGTGAGCATAGTGCCGAGCGAGCGGCAGCTGCGGCACCAGTGCCTTGAATTTTACGCATTCATACATTTTACGGTGAATACTTTCACGGACAGGGAGTGGGGGGACGGCAGTGAAGAAACCGCCGTATTCGACCCGAAAAGCTTCGATGCAGAGCAGTGGGCAAAAGCGGTGAAGTCTGCGGGCATGAGGGGGCTGATACTTACCTGCAAGCACCACGACGGCTTCTGCCTGTGGGACACTGCGACCACCCGCCACAGCGCCATGTACAGCCCCTTTGGCAGAGATGCGGTGCGGGAGGTCTCCACGGCCTGCAAAAAGCACGGGCTGGCTTTCGGGGTGTATCTTTCCCCCTGGGACAGGCATTGTCCCCTGTACGGCAATGGTCGAGAATACGATGACTTCTTCATCGCCCAGCTGACAGAACTGCTGACAGGCTACGGCGAGATATTCTCCGTCTGGTTCGACGGTGCCTGCGGTGAGGGTGCAAACGGCAGAAAGCAGTATTACGACTGGGAGAGGTACTATGCTGTCATACGAAAGCTTCAGCCGAATGCCTGCATATCCGTCTGCGGACCCGATGTGCGCTGGTGCGGCAACGAGGCGGGTCACACCAGGCCTGCTGAATGGAGCGTAGTTCCCGCAAGGACGAGAGATACCGAGAAGATAGCCGAGCAAAGCCAGCAGGAGGACAGCAGCGAGTTCAGGCAGCGGAAGATAAGCGCATGGGACGAAGATCTGGGCAGCAGGAAGGCTCTTGAAAATGAGGAGGAGCTGGTCTGGTACCCTGCGGAGGTAAATACTTCCATACGCCCCGGGTGGTTCTGGCATGAGAGCGAGGACGACAGAGTCCGAAGCCTGGAAGAGCTTGCAGATATCTACATGAGGTCGGTGGGGCGCAATGCCGCTTTCCTGCTGAACGTTCCCCCCACGAGGGAGGGGCTGATACACGAAAACGATGTGAAGCGTCTTGGGGAGCTGGGGCAGTTTCTCCGTGAAGCATTCGGGGATAATATTCTTGCATACGCAAAGCTTTCTGCTGACAGCGAGGCCGAGGGTCATTCGGTGGAGGGGCTTGTCACCGAGGACTATGAAAGCTTCTACATGGCAAAAAACAGCAGGGCGGAGATAGCCATTGACCTCGGCAAAGATGAGCCCATAGGCTATGTTGTACTGAAAGAGAATATAAAACTCAGCCAGCGGGTGGAGAGCTTCTGCGTTGATATATGGGATAAGGGGCAGTTCAAGCAGGTGTATGAGGGCACGGTCATCGGGTACAAGAGGATAGTCCCCATGAATGGTATCAGCACCGCAAAGCTGCGCATACGCATAACAGATTCCCGCATGGCGCCCACCCTGGCCTTTGCGGGGGTATACAGGGCATAAAAAACAGGCATCGCTCGTCTGCGGTGCCTGTTTCATTTATTTATATCTTTTATTCTTTGAAAGTTATCCGTTCTCTCTTAGTCTTTCTACTACGCTCTCGCGGCAGATGAATTTGTATGCCACTGAGGGTATGGCTGCGGAAAGTGCCAGCAGCACGGGTATACAGCAGATGAGGGGCAGCAGGGTGAAATGATATCTGAAGAAAAACAGCCCCTCGCCCAGACCCTTTACAGCCAGCAGGCTGACAAGGGCAGCCAGTACCGCCGAGCATACTGCGGTAAGTACTGCATAGCAGGCGCCTTCCCAGCGGAGCATGGCTTTCTGCTGGGAGCTTGTCATGCCCACTGCATTCATCATGGCCAGCTCACGCTTTCTGGAGAGAATGCCTGTAACTACTGCATTGACGAAGTTGAGTATGCCTATGAGGGCAAGTATGCCCGAGAGGGTGCCGCCCACCATTTTCACCATGTTGAGCAGGTCTTCAAATTCTTTCAGGTAGTCAGCCTTATCCTTGTAGATAAGGGGCGAGCCGTCTTCATCGCAGACAGCACTGCACTGTTCGGCCGCACTGCCGTCATTGTCATCTGTGTTTATCATAAGTGATACCGCAGCGGGTTCATCATCGGCTGCAAAGTATTCCTCCTCCGGTACGATGATATCTGTCTGGAAGAAGTTGTAAGCCTTTACCGAAATGGGGTATGGCATGGGAGCGACAGCCAGCACCTCGTATTCACGGGCGCCCTTGTCAGCGTAGTCAACGGTTATTTTGTCCCCGGGCTGATATATCTGCACGGAATTCTCATCATCAGCACAATAGAGGTAGGTGCTTACTATGGCATATCTGCCGTTTCTGAACTTTTCAAGGTCTATGCTTCCCGCAGAGGGCTCGATACAGGAGAGTATCTCCTCGTCGATACCGTAAATGTTGCTGCTGTGGGACTTATCCTTTACGCTTGCTTCAAGTATGACGGCAGTATCTTCATCGGTGCTCCCGTACTTGTCAAGAAGTCCCTGTACCTTTTCTGTGTGGGCTCCGTCGTCCCTTACCATGCCTGCCTCATAGTAAGCGGGGTGTACCTCGCAGCCTTCTATGGAGGAAAATCTGTCTATGATATCGGGGGTTATGCCCTTGGTCAGCTCGTTCCAGTTATCGCCCCTGTCGTCATGGGTTATGTTAATATCTCCCACGATAGAGTCAGCGATGTACTTGTCCTGGTCGATACCGCCCAGCAGGGTGAACATGGTGTTTACCAGCACAATGCTCAGTGTCAGGGAAAGCACTACCACCACGGTCTTCTTCCTGCTGCGGGACATATTGTTCCTTGCAACGGCCAGGGGGGTTATCCTGCCTGTTTTCTTGTCGGTCTTCTTGGTGGAGATGTCAGTTTCGTTATAGCGCAGGGCTTCTATAGGTGATACCGCACCTGCCATTCTGCAGGGCTTGCGGCAGCTTATCATCACGGTGAGGAATGTGAACAGTGCAGCGAACAGGCATATCATGCAAAGCAGTCTGCCGCTTACGGAATAGCTGTCACGGGAAACAACGTTCATGGTATTCATGATGAAGCCCATGAGCCCCTTGCCTGCCAGCACACCTGTCACCAGACCCAGGGGTATGCCCACAAGGCAGTATATGCAGGCCTGTATGCGCACCATGCGCTTGAGCTGGCGGGAGGTGGTGCCTATGGTCTTCAGCAGGCCGTAGCTGCGTATATTTGCAGATGTGTTTATATAGAAAATGTTGTATATGATAAGGTAGCCCGCAAAGAATATGAGCAGTACAAAGGCGCTACCTGCCACAACAAAGCCGCTGTCTACACTGCTGCCCACATAGGCCCAGTTTATGCCTGTCTGCTTTGCCATGCGACCCAGGTCTTCCTTCTCGTAAAGAGAGCTTATCAGCTCGGCGGCCTGACCCTCGATGTCATAGCTGGACTCAAAGTCGAAGTTTACGGCCATATATCCGCAGACGCCTACAGAGTCGTCGCCCTTTTTGCGCAAGGGTGCTATCTTCTTGCCAAGCTCGGGGGATACCCAGCTCTGCTGTGCCAGATTTATCGGGTCGCCCTGCCACCAGCCGCAGAGAGTGAGGTCATGCTCGGTGATCTTGCCGTCAGTGTTTATGACAAGGTGTATCTCCTGCCCCAGCTTTGGCTCAAAGCCCAGAGTTCTCAGGGCGATGTCGCTCATGGCGATCTCGTTTTCCTTTTCGGGCAGCCTGCCCTCGGTGGGGTATGAGAACATATCCTTAGCCGCCTGATCGCTGCCTGCATATCTTATTTCCAGGGATATCTCCTTGAACTCGCTGTTATAGCCCTCGCCGACCATAACGTTGTAGCTTAAGTTCTTTATGCCCTTTGCAGTGGAAAGAAGCTCATAGTCCTCGGGCAGGGCTTCCTTGAAGCCCATCATGCTGCGTGCGCCTACCTGCCTCATGGTCTCCTCCTGCATACCGTTCATCAGGCTGCCGCCTATAGTGGCAAGGGTGGTGAAGAGAAGACAGGTCAGCACGATAGAGAGTATGACCACCACATTCAGCTTTTTGTTTTTGCCAAGCTCCCTGGCTGCCAGCTTGCGGATAACTTTGCCGTTTTTTACCTTAGTCATTATTCTCACCGCCTATTGTGATATGTCCGTCCTCGATGCGTATTATGCGGTCAGCCATTTGTGCTATGGCCTCGTTGTGGGTTATCATGACAATGGTCTGGCTGAACTTTTTGCCTGTTACCTTCAGAAGGCTAAGCACGTCCTGGGATGTCTTGCTGTCCAGGTTGCCTGTGGGCTCATCTGCCAGGATTATTGCGGGCTTAGCCGCCAGCGCCCTTGCTATGGCCACACGCTGCTGCTGCCCGCCCGAGAGCTGGTTGGGCAGACGGGAGGTCATCTTGCCTATGCCCAGTGCGTCGATGACTTCCTTTACAAAAGCTTCGTCAGGCTCGCTGCCGTCAAGCTGTATGGGGAAGACGATGTTCTCGTAAACGTTCAGTGTAGGCACCAGGTTGAAAGACTGGAACACAAAGCCTATCTTTCTTCTGCGGAAGATAGTCAGCGCCTCGTCCTTGAGGGTGAATATCTCCTTGCCGTCCACGAAGACCTTGCCCGAGGTGGGGCGGTCAAGTCCCCCAAGCATATGCAGCAGCGTGGATTTGCCGCTGCCCGATGTACCTATTATCGCCGCGAACTCGCCCTGCTCGACCTTAAGGTTCGCATTGTCAAGGGCTGTTACCTCGCTCTGTCCCGAACCATATATTTTTGTAAGACCCTCCGTCTTTAATACTGTCATTTTGGTTTCCTCCTAAAATAAAAAGTGCAGTGAACTTTTCCTCACTGCACTTATTGTAGCTTATCTGTCTTTCCACAATCTTTCTGAAATCTAACAGTTCTGAAAGATTTCACCCGTCCCGTTCTGTGCCGACCTTATTTCGGGATAAAAACGCTGAACTCACTGCCCTTGCCGACCTCAGAGCTCAGCTGTATATAGCCCCCCTGCTCCTCGATGATCTGTCTGGCAAGATAAAGGCCTATACCCACGCCCTCGTCCTGCGCGACCTCGCTGCCGCGGTAAAACCGCCCGAAGACCAGGGGCTGTTCTGCCTCGGGTATGCCCATGCCCTCGTCCTTTACAGCAACGCACACGAACATCTCGTACTCCTTCACGCTGACATTTACCTCGGTGTCTTCCCGGGAATACTTGACCGCATTGTCAACTATGTTGAAAATGGCTTCCCTTGTCCACTTCATATCGAAGACGGCTTTGCAGGCACAGGGCTCAGCCTTCAGCTTTATGCTTCTGCGCTCCGCCTTCGCCGAGGCCTGCGCCAGCACGCTTTCCACCAGGTCGGAGACCTCAGCTTTCTCCTTGACAAAAGTAAAAGTCCCCGTTTCCAGCCGTGAGGTCTTCACCAGGGACTCAATAAGAAATTCCAGCTTTGCCGACTGGCTCTGTATCTCAGTCACCAGCTGCCTGCTCTGTTCGTCCAGTACCTGCTCCTGCAGGAGCTGGGTATAAAGCAGTATGTTCGCCAGAGGTGTCTTGGTCTGGTGGGAGATATCCGAGATAAGCTCCCTCAGCTTCTGCCTTTCCTCCTCCGTCCTGCGGTGGGAAAGCTTTGAGGCCGAAAGATACCTGAGCCACTTGCTCTCCAGCTTTGACAGGTCAGTTTCGTCGTAGTCAGACTCTTCAAAGGTACCGTTAAGACCGTCCTCCAGCATTTTGTCCAGGCGCCTGAGTACCTTGCTGTCCCCCAGCATCACTGCGCCCTCCAGATATAGCCAATGCCGTAGACCGTCTGTATCTTCTCCGCAGCGTCAAGCTTTTTGCGGAGGCGGTTTATGGTGACGCTCAGGGCATTCTCATCAACGTACACCGCCCCGAAGGTCCATATCCTGTCGATGAGCTGGTCACGGGTCAGGGTGCGGTTCTTGTTGGCCACAAGTATGCGCAGCAGCTTCTGCTCGGTCTTGCTCAGTTCCACCGCCACGCCGTTCACAGTGAATTCCATAGCCTCAAAATCAAAGACATACACTTCATCACGGTAAACTGTTTCATCAGTGTTCTTCTTCTTTTTCAGCACCTTGTCTATCCTTGCCCTCAGCACCATCAGGCTGAAAGGCTTGGTGATATAGTCATCAGCCCCCAGCTCCAGCCCCATGACCTCATCTGTTTCTAAGTCATTGGCCGTCAGTATGACCACAGGCACCTCGCTGGTCTCCCTCAGCTTTTTCAGGAACTCAAAGCCGTTGCCGTCAGGGAGGTTTATATCCAGTATGATAAGGTCTGTATGTTCATTGCTGTTATAATCCCCCAGTTTATACAGCTGGGTGAAGGTATAGCCTGCGTTTTTCAGCGCCAGGGCAATGCCGTTGTTAAGGGCGAAATTATCTTCTATTATAGTTATATTTTTCATGTTGTTCTCCGTACATACTCTCCAAATTTATACGAACAGGAGTATTATAACATATATGAATTAAATTTCCACCCAGACTTTATGAATAAACAAACAATTCCCCGCAGGCTGCGCAAAAAATGTCCGCAGGCTCTCCAAAGTCTGCGGACTGTATCTATGTTATTTCTCCGTTTTATATCTCCGTTCTTATCTCTTCGGAAATGTTCTCTTTCTTCATAGCCAGCAGTGCGGGCAGGAATGCCGCTGCTGTCACCAGCATTATCACAGCAAAGATCATCAGGCTTGCATACCATGGGAACATACTCAGTATTGATGTTAATTCAACGAAAAAACCGTCCTGCATTACTATCGAGTTGTATAGTACATATGCCAGCACCCAGCCTCCCGCGGAGCTTACCACCATGGTCACACCTGCATATATCCGTCCCTCAAAGAACAGCGACTTTCTCACCTGCTTAAGGGACATTCCGCAGCTTCTCATCATGTTCAGGTCACGGCGGCGGTTTATGATATTTGCCCTCAGTGTGCTGAACAGGTTCAGCAGCACCACGGCCGCCAGCGAGATAACAAAGCCTGCGCCTGCCACCCTGATAGTGCTTATCTTTCTTTCAGTACCCTCCCTGATCACTTCGACATCTGCGATGCATTCTTCTCCATAAAGGCCTTTCAGCAGGCTTAACGCCCTTTCATAGCAGCCTTCCCTGACATTCAGGCTGTATCCGCCGACAATCGGCTCCATACCATAGGCGTTGCGGACAAAGCCCTGCTTCTGGAACTCGAACATACCCTCCCTGAAGCTTTCAGCGGGAAGTATGGCTATCAGTTCATAGCCGGACGCACAGTAGTTTACGCATTCCGAGGTATACAGACCGCCGCAGGCAACGTGCTCGGTAAAAGGCACCATTTCGGTCACAGAATCCTTGCCCTTGCCTGTCACCTTGCTGTAGTTGGAAGTTATGACCAGTTCGTCTATATCGTCCGTATTGAAAACGCTTTCGCTGACGAGACAGTAGTTCACAGTAAAATCACCTTCCACAGCTTTGGCAAGATCCTTTTTGACATGGAATTTCTCTCCGACCCGGTCACGGTCAGCTGTGCCGTAGTATTCTATGACAAAGCTGTTTGAAAACAGGGGCTTGCCGCCTGCCGCAAATTCATCGTAGGTCATATCCGTTTCTATATACTTGTCAAAATTATCCCGTGTGACGGACACAAATGTCAGACCGTAAACCTTTTTTCTTGCTGCTGAGATGTATTCTTCGCTGTAATACTTGATGTTCTCGTCCTCGTGTTCGTTCATGCTTATCCGTGCAAAGTTGTCGATGAATATGTCTTCAAACAGCCCTGAGTTCTTCAGCTTATCGTAAGCCTCCAGACTCTCTTCGGTGGTCACATCACCTCCATAGGTGCTGACTATGATATCCTCTGTAACGTCCTCCTTGTCAACGTGCTGTTCATCATACAGGTGGGTGATACCTGCATAGGTCATCACGAAGATCCCACTCATCACAGCAGATACAAGGGTAACGGCAAAGCGCACCTTCTGCCCGGATATGCACTTTATGGCATATCCTCTTGCATAGCCCAGCACCCTGCGGGAGCGCCAGTGCCTCTTTTTGGTGCCTGCACTGATATTGTTCTTGTAGGCCAGGGAATGAATTGGGGGCATACGGCGAACACGCATGGCATCTGCATAGGACGAGAAAAATATGGAAAATGCAGCACACCCAAAGGTGAACACCATGACCACAGGCGAAAGCTCAAGGCTGAAAAATTCCTTGCTGATACCTGCGCCGTATGCGGGGTCGAACATGGCTATAGCCTGCACCTTTGAAAGTATGAACCTGCCTGCGGCCACCGCCAGCGCAAAGCCCACCGGCAAAGCTGTCAGCAGATATAGGCCGCACTCGAACATTATCATGGCAAATATCTGCCTGTCGGAGGCGCCTATGGTCTTAAGGGCGCCGTACTGCTCTGTGCGGTAGGCGGCGCTTATCTCAAAGGCATTGTTTATTATGAGCCTTGCCAGGAAGACGAAAAGTCCCATGATCACAGCTGCCAGTATGAAATACAGGCCTATGTTCGCCATATATTCCAGCTGTCTGCCCTCAAGTATTAGCAGTGTCACATTCATTTCAAGGTTTGAATTCCCGTCGTCGTCCATTCTGATAGCCGCCAGGGCTTCCTTGCAGGTTTTTTCAGCGTCAAGGCCGCTTTTTACACGGACACTGTAATTGACAGGGCTTTCATCGAAATAAGGCATTATGTCCTTATCTTTCGGCGAAAAGAACACATCTGCCAGACTTCCCCCGTAGCCGCTGTCAACAAAGCCTGTTACCTTAGCGGTATACTCAAAGCTGTCCACGGTCTCATCGGAAAGCTCCGCATAGGCTGGGGGCAAACCGTATCTTCCTCTGTCGGGAGGCTCTTTGCCGTTCATCACACGGTACAGCTCGGTAAATATATCATAATACATACCTGAGTCGTACTGATACTGTGCATATATCTGCTTGAGCTTCATGCCCGTCTTGTCCTCAGTGAAGGTCAGGCCGTTTTCGCTGTCGGCTTCCTCCTCGGAAGCTGTGTACAGTTTACCCTTGCGCACCTCATACTTTATCGTGAAGCTGTCGCCTATATCCAGCCCGCCGAACCTTGCGGCAAATTCGGTGCTTACTGCGGCTTCATGGGCTTCACGGGGAAGCTCGCCCGTAACGGCAGCCATGCTGCGGGGCAGAAGTTCATCACTGTCCCCCGAAACATAAGCCGCCTCAACACCGTGGCCGTCGAATATGCTTATATCGTTCACTGTCACCGCAGGGAAAAGGCTCTCCTTGTCAGTGCCGTACCTTCTCATGAAATCATTGGTCATAAACGAGTTCATGACCGAGTAATACATATGCTTGTCCCAGGAAGCGTTCCTATCCAGCTTTTCAGCCTGCTCACGGTCATAAAGACTAATGCGGGCATGGGCGGGCTCATTGTAGGCGACCCAGCCGTGTACAACGCTCAGAGCCGTACTCATGAAAACACCCACAAAGCTTATGAGGTACACTGCCAGCACTATGCTCGAAAAAGTCAGCGCTGTGCGGCGCTTGTCACGCTTCAGCCAGCGGCAGGTTATGAGAAAGAGCTTATTCAAAACGACCTCACCCTTTCATCAGTTATCTTGCCGTCCTTGACAGTCAGCACTCTGTCAGCCTCCGCAGCCAGGCTGCCGTCGTGGGTGACCATTACCACTGCGGTGTTGTACCTGGCTATTACCTCCTTGAAAAGCGCCATTATCTCACGGGAATTTTTGCTGTCCAGGTTGCCCGTAGGCTCATCTGCAAAAATGCAGGGTGGCTTGTTAATGACAGCACGGCCTATGGATACACGCTGCTGCTGTCCGCCCGAGAGCTGCCCAGCAAAATAATAGCGGCGGTCGGTGAGCCCCAGCAGACCCAGCAGTTCGTCCAGCTCCCCTTTCTTCACGTTCTTGCCGTCAAGGTGAACGGGCAGACAGATATTTTCCTCCACGTTCAGCACGGGTATGAGATTATAAAACTGGAACACGAAACCCGACTTGCGCCTTCTGTACTCAGCCAGACGGGTATCCTTTATCTCGGTTATGACCTCGCCCGCGGCGGTAATGGTGCCGCTGTCGGGGGTATCAAGGCCTCCCAGAAGATTGAGCAGTGTAGATTTGCCGCTGCCCGAGGGACCTGTTATGGCCACCAGCTCGCCCTTGCGTACCTCCAGGGAAATACCGTCAACTGCTGTAACTTTATTGTTCCTGGTGCCAAAGGTCTTCACCAGGTCTTTTGCGGAAATAATGATCTCATCATTCATCATATCCCCTCCTTGACTATAATGATATCATGCCAATCTTACAGTTAAGTTACAGCCCGCAGAAATTCCAGTTTAATTTTTGTGCCCTTGCCCTTTTCGCTGTCGATATATATCCTGCCGCCCATATCCTCTACGACACGCCTGGCTATGGACATACCTATGCCCACCGAGTTTGAGTTGACCGCCCGTGACTTCGACCAGAACCGCCTGAAAACGTTGGGCAGTTCATCCTCCGATATACCGCAGCCGTTGTCCTCGATGAAAATGCGCACCTGCATGGGATCGCTTTCGGCATAAATGCGCACTGTGCCACCGTGGGTATGCTCGGCGGCATTTTTTACCAGATTTGTCACAGCTTCGCAGAGCCACAGTCTGTCGCACACAAGCTCGGTGCCTGCCGTGACCTCGTTTACTATCTCAGCATTGTTTTCCGCTGATATGGCCGCCAGCTTTGCTGCCGCTTCCGATACGGGCAGGCTTATGTCCGTGGGCTTCATGTCATATTCCACCGTGCCTGCGTCAAGGCGGACAAGCTTAAGGGAGGCCTCCAGCAGAAGTGAGATATTGTCAAGGCATTTTTTGTCCCGCTTAAGATATCCCAGCTGCTCCTCAAATCCCATGGGACCCGAGAGCAGTATTTCGTTATTGAGCTTAAGCCCTGTGAAAGGGGTCTTTATCTGGTGGGAGAAATCGCTGAGGTGATCGGCCAGGTAGCGCTTTTCCGCCACGAGCCTTTCAAGCAGGTGGTCGCTCTTCTCTTTGAGGGAAGCTGCAGCTTCGCCCAGCAGGCCGATGTCATGCTCCTCGGAAAACACTATTTTCCTGTCATGCTCCAGCTGTTCTGTCAGCCGACGTATATCGCCAAACACCCTGTTCAGACAAAAAAGGCCTGCCGACAGACAGAGCAGTATGCCTGCCCCTGCCAGCAGGTCAGCGGGATAATGGGGGTATTTTGCATACTCACCTCCCGCAATGCTGTCCCGATGATAGCCGTAGCCGTTCAGCAGTTCTTCCCCCGCAGATATCTCTGCTTCCGTCATCGGGGCAGTTATGATATCGGCGGTCTGCTCCTCCGTAAGGCCTGCTTCGGTCAGCCTGCCTGCCAGCGCCATGCGGTACTCGACCTCTTTTTCGGCCGCATTCTTCCCCAGGTACTCGTTCATCGCCCACACACCCGCGAACATAACTGCGGTCAGCATAAGGCAGACGAACACGAACCGCCTTGCAGTTTTATTACTGAGGGTCTTCAGCGTTCCTCCCATTTATAGCCCACCCCTTTCACCGTGACTATCCTGCCGTTTCCTGCTTTTTCCAGCTTGGCTCTCAGGCGGTTTATGCGCACGGAAAGTGTATTGTCGTTGACATATTCACCTCTTGAATCCCACAGCTTGGCCAGTATCTGCTCACGGGTGAGTATGCGGTTCTTGTTCATGCGGAAGTATTCTGCCAGTTCCCTTTCGATAGCTGTAAGGTCAAGGTCTTCGGGTAATTCCTCTGCACCGCACCTGCGCAGGGCAGCCTTTATCCTGGCCAGCAGCACGGTGGTATCAAAGGGCTTTATGACATAGTCATCGCCCCCCACGTCCAGCGCACCTGCTATGCGGGTGCTGTCATCAACGCAGGTCAGGAAGATAACAGGCACATCGCTGCTTTTGCGTATCTCCCTGCAGAAGTCTACCCCGCTGCCGTCAGGGAGCATAACGTCCAGCAAACAGAGAGAGCAGCCTGCATAAAGCGCCCTGGCCTCAGCCAGACGCCCAGCGGCAGCAGGCTCATATCCGTTGACCTTAAGTATGTGGCACAGCCCCAGCCTGATATTCTCATCGTCTTCCAACACAAGTATTTTCCGCATAATGAACTACCTCACAAAAAAGGCTGCGCAGCTTTTACCCCACACAGCCTTCTGATGATTATTCCTGATCCTCGTCAGTGCTTTCTTCCTTTGGTTCCTCTGCCGTGCTTTCGGGGACTTCCTCAGTGCCCTCCTTAGCGGCCTTGCGGCGGGCATCACGGGCGGCGAAGGCTTTCTGCAGCTCCGCACGCATCTCCTCGTCATCGTCCTCCTGCTCCTCGTTCTCGAAGAAGGCTTCTGCCGCTGCCAGCTTTTTGCTGCGGCTGCTCACAGGCTTCATGATGAGCAGATATTCAACTGCCAGCACAACTACTGCCACTGCCACAGCTATACCGATGAAAAGATTGCGCTTGCCGTTATCCACAGGCTGCTCCTCTTCCACCACGGGCATTGCCCTGTCCTCGGCATCGGTCACGACAGTATCGTCCATGACCACCACATCGTAGGTCTCCAGTTCATTATTGGTAAACACAACATCAAAGGTGGTCTGGCCAGCTGACAGTATCTTTATAACACCGTCATCAAAGCTTACCACGCTCGTATCAGCCACAACTATGTTACGGAAGTCGGCGATACCCACCTCAGCGGGGTCAGCCTGACCCTTGCTAAGCAGCAGTGTCAGCTGCTTGTTCATCTTTACAAGCTCGGTCTCAGCCGCCTGAGACGGTGCATCGGGGTTGGTTATTATACCATTTTCCGCCGAATATGAGATCGGGATACCCGTCTTGTTATCCAGTGTAGTCACCGAAAGGAAAACGGTGGTAGAGCCCATGTCCTTATCCAGCATTTTAAAATTCAGGGTAGCGTACCTTCCCTTGAACTTTCCGCCGTTCTCGTTTATATAATTGTAAACATACTTTCCGTTGAAGCTGTTCTCAGCGGTCTTTCCGCCTGCCTCCTCATTGACCTGGGTGCTTACCAGTTCAAGCAGCGAGGTATCGAAGGAAACAGATATCAGCGCATTTGAAACATCGCTGTCAGCCTCTATCCTCAGCTCAACGGGGATAATATCGTTGCTGTCGAACTCACCCGGCTGCAGGTACACCCTTGAGGGTGCCGAGGTAGGCTTGTCAGGCACCAGTGTAGTTGACTTGTTCTGCATCTGTGTGACTTCGTTGCCTGCGGACTGTGCAGGGTCAAAATCAGGGGAAGGTGCAGTTGTGGTGGTATCCTCGCCCCAGCCGTTATCGTAGCCGTAGTTATAGTCATATCCGTAATCATAGCCGTAATCATAACCGTAGTCATAGTTATAATCGTAGTTATAGTTGTAGTCGTATCCCTGATCGTAACCGTAGCCGTAATCATAGTCGGCAAACACCGAGGGTGCCGCTGATACAACGGTCAGTGCCGCGGCCATTACCGCAGCGATCTTCTTTAAATTCATCCTTACCACTCCCGAACAAAAAATAGGCAAACACTGCAAAAGCCTCTATATTTTTTCAATACAGAGGCATTCTGCTCAAAATGATATTCAGCTTAGTCTGCGATAATGACCTTCTTCATCACCTGAGGCTCCAGGGGCTTGTCGTTGAAATCAACTCTCACAGAAGCGATCTCGTCCACAGCATCCATACCCGAAACGACCTTGCCGAAAGCAGCATAGTTGCCGTCCAGATGAGGAGCGTCCTCATGCATGATGAAGAACTGCGAGCTTGCAGAGTTGGGCATCATGGACCTTGCCATGGAAATAACACCTCTTGTATGCTTGAGGTCGTTGGGCACGCCGTTTGCCCTGAACTCGCCCTTTATCTTTTCCTCAGAGCCGCCCATGCCTGTACCCTCGGGGTCGCCGCCCTGTATCATGAAGCCCTTGATGACCCTGTGGAAGATAAGGCCGTCATAAAAGCCTTCCTTCACCAGCTTCTCAAAGTTAGCCACTGTTATAGGTGCCACATCGGGATACAGTTCAATGAGTATCTCCTTGCCGTTTTCCATTTCGATCTTTACCATTTTTACTTTCCTCCATTACATGATATGACTCAGCCTTCGCCGTAAAGCCTGCGCTCTTCCTCCTTGGACTTGGGCAGCAGACCCGCATCGTAGCGCTTCTGCAGGTCAAAGAAATACTCGCTCTCGGGAGTCCTCGTCTTCTTGAAAAGACCTGATTTAGCCTTTTCGTCAAGGGTGAAGAAATCCCTGTTGCCGTCAGTATTCACGCAGTAGAACCTGTTGACCTTAGCAAAATTGCCGTCGTCATCATATCTGTTTTTATCAAAGCAGCAGAAAATATCCCTCGCCATCAGGTCGCACAATCTCAGCACCCTGGTGTAGTTTGAGACATCTGTCCATGCGTCCAGCTCCTCCTTGAAGAACTGCTGCACGGGCACGCCGTTTACCTCCATGCGCCTTATTATCCTTGCCAGTGCAACGGAAGCGTCATGGTCTGTAAGCTTATCAAGGCGTGCGTTTTTATATTCCATTATATAATCATTGACAGTTGCATAAAACATCTTGTCATAGGGAAAAGCCTTTCCCACGTCCGAATACTTTATGATCGGGTTATCTGTATTGATATTCAAAACTATTCGCTCCTAAAAAAACAATTTACACCCGTGCCCAGTTATTCGGTCCTCTTGCGGTCGCCGTACTTGGCCTCGAATTCCTCGACCTTCTTCGCCAGCAGAGCTTCATCGACATCACCGATATTATCGGGGTCTTCGCTGTGGTCTATAACGCCCAGCTTCTCTATCTCTGCGGCATCGGGCTCGGCTGCCACCGCCTGGATATCCTTATACTCAGCATAATCCTCAGGCCTCTTGGCATAGGGCAGATCGGCAAGCTTGCTGTCTACCTCGGCCTGGCCGACCTCGCTGAACTCGAACTTGGTGTTCTCCACTTCAGCCACCTTGGCCTCATGCTCGGCATACATAGCTTTCATCTTCTCCGCCACGCCGTCATCCTTGGCCTCAGTGATCTCCTCCTGGTGGGATCTTACATATCTCTCATGCTCGACCTCATACAGCTTCTCATACTCGGTCTGGGCATCGACTATCTCTTCCACAGCAACTGTGCTGGTGCCGTAATCGGCATGAGTTTTCACAGGCTGGTTCTTCTTCTCTTCAAGCTCCGCCTCCAGCTGAGCCATCTTGGTCTTGATCATCTCGGGATCAACAGACTCGACCTCCAGCTTTTCAGGCACAGCCTCATCATACTTCGATTCCTTCACTGTGACCGTCTGCTTGCGCCTGGGTGACGGTGTGTTCCAGATATCATCAGGATCGACAGGCTTCACAGCAGGTGCTGCTGCGGGCGCTGCCGGCTTCTTTTTATTATTGAAAAGACCCATACTATATATTTCCCCCTAAACTAAAGAATGACAGATGGACCCCCGCAACAGACAGGGGAAGCATATAAAATGCACAAATCATCTATACATTCTAATTATACATTATTTTGCACAAAATTGCAAATACTTTTTGTGGGGTAATTGAGATAAATTTCGGGGAATAATTTAGTGATATTTACCTAAATTAATATTTAGTTCACAAAACGTTTCAAATTCAGTGATATATTATGTGAAAATATTTGATATAATTGTTTCGATATATTAGTGGAATATTATTATACGGCAAAAATGTATAATTTTTTAACCGTTTAAATTATTTTCCCGATAATTTTTACAATTTACCTAAGGGGGAGTTATTTTGGCAAACCAGAAACTTGGAGTAACCGCTAACGAACTGTTCGCCTGCAATCCTTTCAGGATATTGGGTCTTCCTGTAACGGCGGAAGATGAGGAGCTGACTGCGACCTACAAAAAGCTGCTTTCGATGGGGGGAGCTGAGGGCTACACCACCGATTTCGACTTTCAGACATCGCTGCCGCCTTTCAAGAGAGATGATCTCACACTGAGGACGGCTTATGCAAAGCTGGCCAGCAACGGCTACCGCTGCTTTGCTTTTTCTGACGGCCAGTTCTCACAGTCGCTGACAGAGGACGATGTACTGCTCAATCTCCAGAACGTCACCTGCTATGACGCTTTCCTGAGATGCTATATGTGGCTGATAACCAATGACAGAGGTTTTGAGCAGCCTCATCTCTGGGTACTGCTGGCAAAGTATATCGACAAGCTGATAGGTTCTCAGCAGGGCGAATGGAAGAGATTGTTCGACAACCGCTTCCCTGCTTCTGTCATGTCTTCAAACGGCGACCAGCTGCTGGCAGAACTGCACGCTACATTCAAGGATATCATACTGCTCCCGCTGAAGGAAATGGTAAGAGGCTCCATGAGATGCACCTCTGCTACCCAGATACTTCAGGCAGCAAAGATAGATGTTAACAAGGCATATCCCGCACCCAGGGTGAGCCAGGCCAACGGCACAGGCTCCAAGCTGAGGATAGCTTCAAGAGATGTGGGGGGCGCTGCGGCTCCCAAGGCAGAGGAGGTACATACCTTCGCTGCGGCTGCGTCTTCCATCACAGCTGATGCCATCATCAGCGAGGAAGCACCCAAGCCCGCTGTCAAGCCCGCTGCAAGACCTGCGGCACAGGCAGCACCTCAGCAGGCAGCGCCTCAGCAGCCCGCATATCAGTCTGCACCTGTTCAGCAGAAGCCCAAGGAAGAGCATAAGGTCAGCCTGGTCGATGATGCCATAGCAGCTGCGGCAGCACAGTCGAACGGCGGCCAGGGCAGCAGCCAGAGCAGTTCTTCATCCTCTTCATCGAACAGGACTTCCCTTGTGGAGGAAGAGATACCCGTTAAGCACGTTGAAGCTATCGACGGCCTGACACCCAGAAGAAGACCTGTTGTTACCACAAAGAAGCAGGAAGATACTTCGCTCAACACACCCGGTTCCTTCGAGATACCCTCTGATGCGGATCTGAAGAGCCAGTTCACCATAAACGCAAAGCCCGATGAATACAGCAAGCCCAAGGACAAAATGGGTCCTGTATCCTATCATGTGCCCGACGGCAGCGATCTGCCTACCGCTAACGTAGGTGAGAGGACCCTGGAGGCTATTGACCCCTTTGCTGCTGCAGGCAGCGGTGTCAAGGCAATGGTCGATGAGGGCAGCGTAGCTACAGGCACAAAGCGCAAGCAGGTCAACCTGACAGGCCTTGACGGCACAGGCGAGGATATCGCTGAGGAAAGAGTTGAGATGCAGTTCACTGCACCTACAGGCTCAAGGCGTGTGGTCGAGGAAGAGTATGTGGAGGAAGAGAAGGAGATCAGCAACAGATCCCTTACACACCTCATCAACGAGGTCGACAGCAGGACCGATGAGACCACCGACCAGCTGCTGACCGAGCAGGAGATCGAGGACGAGCTGTACACCGACACCCTCATCAAGCTGCTGCGTTCAAACCGTTCAAGCAAGATGATGAAGGAAGTTGACACCACCCATGTGTTCCTCAACGGCGGCGGCACCTCCGAGAAGAAGGGTCCCGAAGTTACTATGGACGACATCGACCTGAAAAAGGCTGATAACTCCAACCTGGACTCCGCTTACGGCTACAAGAGGATAGATGAGGCTCACGCAGCTGACGCTATCAAGGCCAAGTACAAGAACATCAACATCAGCGATATGCTCAATCCCACCGTGGGCAGCACCCTTAAGAGAGAATATCACGAGGACGCTATCAAGGAATACGTTAAGTACAAGAAGGCAGAGAAGAAGCTCTCTATCTCCATGTTCAAGGTATTCGCAGCTATAGTACTTATAGGCGCACTCATTGGTATACTGGTATTCTGGCTGTAACAGCTGATATTGCCATATGATAACTGAACTGTCGGCTTTTTGCCGACAGTTTTTTTGTCTTTACTAATTTAACATTTTACAGCATATGTTTATCATTTTCTTAGCGCATTGCTGTTGTCAAGCTGAATTTTGCGCTTTATCAGACTTTGCATATCACAGCATATACCTTACATTTTCGCTAATTTACGAAAAAAGTGTGAATTTTCGTATGCGAGAATGTGTTCTTACACGAAAACCGCCTATATCCGCCGTTAAAAGCAGCGAAATGTTTGTAGATGTTTTTTCGTTTTTTCTGTTGCAATGCGAAACGCTTTCTGCTATAATATGTTTTGCGAAAACGGAGGCGAGAATATGACAAAAGATATGACGAAGGGTAATATACTGAAGAATATGCTGGGCTTCTGCCTGCCCATGACTGCGGGCAGCCTTTTCCAGCAGCTTTACAATATGGTGGATTCTATCATCGTGGGACAATACGTTGGCGTTGAGGCCTTCTCTGCGGTGGGGCTGGTAGGCTCGGTGATGTTCCTTGTTATAGGAACTGCCGTGGGTATGTGCAGCGGCTTCTCAATACCCATAGCCCAGCGCTTCGGTGCGGAGGACTACAAGGGTATGCGCAAGACCCTCTACAATGCGGTCGTGCTGGCAGGTATCATCGCACTGGTACTTACCTCGGTGACAACAGTGCTGGCCAAAGACCTGCTCCGTGCCATGAGTACCCCCGATGAGCTTTTCGGCCATGCCTACAGCTACATCTCGGTGATCTTCCTGGGCATACCGATAACCATTTTCTACAACCTGCTCTGCGGTATATTGAGGGCTCTGGGCGACAGCAAGACACCTCTCAAGTTCCTGCTGATATCCTCTGTGCTGAATGTGGGGCTGGACTTCCTGATGATAGTGGGCTTCAAGCTGGGTGTGGCAGGCGCCGCCATTGCCACCATAGTTTCTCAGCTGATAGCAGGGCTGCTCTGCCTGAGGTACATGATAAAAGAAGTCACCGTTATCTCCATGGACGCTGAGGACCGCAAAATTGACGGAAGTCTTATGATACGCATTTTCACTATTGGTATGCCTATGGCATTCCAGTTCTCCATAACCGCTGTGGGCTCCATTATTTTACAGACAGCCGTGAACAAGCTGGGCACCAACTACGTTGCTGCCATGTCGGCTGGCCAGAAGATACAGAACTTCATCGCCCAGCCCATGGAAACTCTGGGTGTGACCATGGCTACCTTCGGCGGACAGAACCTGGGCGCCAAAAAGTTCGACCGCATACACAAGGGCGCAAGAGAGGTGCTGGCGGCGGAGCTTATTTACACCTCGCTGATAGCAGTGTTCGTCTTCTTCTGCGGCGACCTGCTGGCACAGATATTCATAAAGAAGGACTCAGCGGATTACCAGCTGATACTGGAGAACATCAGGTACTTCCTGCGGACGACCTGCCTGTTCTACCCCATACTGGGCGTGCTGTTTCTTTTCAGGAACCTGCTGCAGGGGCTGGGCTTCTCGGCTGTTACCATGCTGGCAGGTGCTATCGAACTGGTCTGCCGCTGCACAGTGGCTTTCGGCTTTATCTCGAAGTACGGCTACAACGCTGCGGTATTCGCCTCGCCTATAGCCTGGGCGGCTGCGGGCATACTGCTGAGCATACTGTATATCTTCATGATACGCAAGGCCGAACGGGAGATGAACGCAGAATGCTGCTGTCATGGCAAGGTCTGCAAATCTGTATAAATATTTTATCCCGAAAACGGAAATGTTCTGTTTTCGGGATATTTTTGTCACTTGCAACAATATTATCGGCAGATATTTGTGCAAAATTTTCCAACAAAAATGCCCTCCCGAAACGTACATGATATTAGGAGGGATCATCATGCCCAAAAAGACACATGATATATATGACAAGCTCGCATTCATTTTTATAGGCATACCGCTGGGACTGCTGGCACTGCTGATAGCTTTCTTCGTGGTACGGGAGGTCTTCAGGGTGATCGTCTTCGACCATGCAGAAAGCAAGCCCACGGGGGACGGTGTAAAACTTGTCACTACACTTGGGACACATTCAATGGGTTCGCAGTTCAGCTGTAATATTTACGGCGATGCCGTGGTGCTTGAAGACGACAAAGAGATAAGCAAAGGCTTTCTCACAGGGACGAGCATAAAAAGGATCTACACGCTGAAAGCGGTATCTCCCGGCACTGCCCTTGCGGTGGTTGAACAGCGCGCAGGCGGAAGTTACTGTGAGGACTGCTCGATATATAAGATAACAGTTGATGAAGACCTTGTTACCACCTATGAGGTCAGAGAAAGCGAATGCTTTTATGTGTGGGCTAACAGGGGCGCTGAATTGCAGACCCATGAGGGAGATACCTTGGTTCTTACGGGTGAACAGGCCGATAAGCTCGAGGTGCCCTACTGCGGACATTACAGCGAAGCTGACGAAGAAGTGCCGCAGGAAGGTCTTTATAAGTTAAGGAGCCTTGATTCCGACTACAGCTTTGACCTTGAAAACGGAAAGATATATTCATGGAACAAACCGTTCCTCCTTGATGAAGAGCTGCTGCCCTGTTACAGGGAAATTTTTGAAAAACTGAAATGATACACCCCCACCGCAGTTTTACCGCTGCGGTGTTTTTTTGCGAAATGTTTTATCAAAAATGATATTTTGCAAATAATCAGTAAAATCAGTTGACATTTTTATGTGGATTTGTTATAATGGATAATGGTTTAATAGTTTGTTTTATATGGGGCAGTCGCCCCTTAAGAGGGTTAAAAGTATGAATGAAAAAAGGACGGCTCAGCTGCAGCGTATGTTCGGGACGCTGTGGACGGAGCTGATGAAAAGCTCTGACCATGTGGGGGCTTTTGTATTGTGGCACGGCAGCCACGAGTTTTACACGGACGATAATGCGCTGGCGCTTCTCGGTATGGATAGGGAAACGCTCAGCTTTGATGCGCTTGTGAACGTTCTTGAATGTGCCATGTCAGCGGACGAAACTACTGCGCCCGCAAAAGTGGTGGTGCTTCCCAAGAACGAGGAAGAAAATATGACCGCAGGCTTTGTTATCAAAAAGGAGAACACTGTTCCCCGGGATATGGAGGGTGTTTTCCCCATACTTACCCAAAGCCAGCTGGTGGAGCATATGACCGCAGGGGGCAGCGATGCTTTCCTTATGCTGGTCCAGCTCGAACACGTTGACAGCGGCAGAGATGAAAGGGCCTTTGTGCGCAGCGCCCTTGAAGCCATTGACAAGGCTTGCCCTGCGGGGTCATATATCGCTTACCACTCGGGGCTGAAATACTGGGTGTTCGTAAGCACGGGCATCAAGGAGCCCCAGGAGTTTGCGGAGGGCTTGCAGAAGTCCGTTTCGGAATGCACTATCACCGACGAATTCGGTGTGATAATAAGCAAGGGGCATTCCCTGACCTTTACGGGGGGCTATGTGGCCTTCGATGCCAGAGAACACGCAGCCATGAAGGAGTTCCACTATGCTTCCTTTGCGCTGTATGAGGCTGTCAGCGAGGGCGTAGGCACCATAAGCAGTTTTTCCAGCGCCATATATGAATTGCAGAAGAACGACTACCGCAAGGTGCAGAATTTCTTCCGTGTGCTGGACGATAATTCTTTCATGTACCATTTCCAGCCCATAGTAAGTGCGTCAGACGGCAGCATTTATGCCTACGAAGCCCTTATGCGCACCGACAGAAAATTCGGCCTTAGCCCTTTGCAGATAATCGATATGGCCGCAAAGTACGACAGGCTCTACGATATCGAGCACGCTACCATGTTCAACGTGCTTTTCCAGCTCAGCCGCAACCAGAGCTTTTTCAAGAAGCGCAAGCTTTTCATAAATGCCATACCCTCCAGCTTTCTCTCTGATGATGACTGGACAAGGCTCATGGGCGAGTATGGTGAGCTTATGGAAAAGGTGGTCATTGAGCTGACGGAGCAGACGGATACCTCTGATGAGAACCTGAACTTCCTCATAAACCGCCTGCGTGAGCATAAGGTGGAAATGGCCATAGATGACTACGGGACGGGCTATTCAAACACCTCAAGGCTCATACGCTACGACCCCAGGTACATCAAGCTTGATCATTCGCTGATATCCGGGATAGACACAAATATGAAGCTGAGGAGCATTGTTTCCCAGCTGATAGATATGATGCATTCAAATGGCTTTATGGTGCTGGCCGAAGGCATAGAAACAGCCGAGGAGATGCGGGTGCTTTCGGGTATGCACGCTGACCTCTTCCAGGGATTTTACATCTCACGGCCGAAGCCTTTCTTTATCAATGAGATAAGCGAGGGGATAAGGAGCGAGATAATCCGCTATCATCTGGAGGTACAGGGCAGCGCCGACAAGATATACCATGCCGAGAGCGAGGAGAAAGAGGTCATAGAGATCTCTACGCTGATAAGGGAGAAGTACACAGGCATATACATAAGCGGCAGACACGTTGAACTTCGGGGCGATGCTGAGATGTCCTCAGTGGTAATGCCCATAACCATAAAGGAAGATACCGAGTGCAGGCTGGAGCTGAGAAATGTCTGCATCGAGGCGGAGCCTGACAATGCCGCCCTTACCCTGGGCAGCGGCAGCAAACTGAGGCTCACGGTGCATGGCTGCAACAGGCTGGTCAAGGGAGGCATACTGGTGCCCGAGAGGTCTGAGCTGGTGTTGGATGGTGCTGGCAAGCTGACCATTCTGCCCGAGAGCATAAGCTGCTTCGGCATAGGCAACGAGTTCGACCTGACCTACGGCAAGATAACCCTGCTGATGACCGACGAACTTACCATAACAGCCTGCGGCGACAACTGCGTAGGCATAGGCGGCGGCAGGTGCGACAGCGAAGACGGCATAACCTTTGAGGCAGGCGCTGTGGAGATAAGCTGCTCGGGCGCCAACAGCATAGGCATAGGCAGCGTTGACGGCAAGGGAATAGTCAAGCTCTTCAACTGCTATCTCTCGGTGGTGGCGGCCTCGGCAAACTTTGTGGGAGTAGGCTCCTTCAGCGGCGGTACGGATATCGCCGTGGACAACGTTAAGCTGGTGCTGGCGGCCAACGGAAATTCCATGTGCGCCGTGGGCAGCAAGCTGGGCGGCAGGGCTGTGATAGATATAAAGCACTGCGAACTTAATTCAAATATCAAGGGACGCGAGATAGTCAACATCGGTTCCCATGCGGGCGAATGTGACTGCCGCATCGCAAACTCGGGCATAAGCCTTACCTGCGAGGGCAGCATGGCCTCGGGTATTGGTGACTGTGAGGGCGGAGGTCTGGTGGACATTCACGACTCGGAGATCATCATTGATTTCCTGACAGGCAGCAGCTATACCCTGGGCTGTCGGGACGGTGAGCTGAATTTCGTGGGCGGCGTGAAGACTATCAGGATAAACGAGCAGTCCGCCGATATATAAGGGTAAAAATTTGTACTGATTTGAGGATATCATATGGGAAAAGTTTGTAAGTCCTGCGGACATTATTACAGCGGTGACTACTGTGACAAATGCGGCTACGGCAAGCCTGAGAAGGTATCTGCCGCCGCAAAGAAATACCGCAGGGCGGCAAAGCGCAAGCCCGAGCGTATGCAGACAGAGGAAGACAAGAAGCTGTATGCAAAGTGGGCAAAGGAAGAAAAGGCTGAGGCGGCTGAGCGCAGGAAGGACCCTAAGGCCAGGCAGCATTTTCTGATAGTGGTGGCTCTGGCCACGGCTATCGTGGTGTTTATAGCGCTGTATCAGAGCGGGGCTATCTTCTCGAATACAAGGGAAGAAGTTGTGGAGCAGTATTTCAACTCCATATCCCACGGGGATTTTGACAAGTTCGTCCACTGCCTGCCAAAGGAGATAAAGCGGGACTACGAAAGCGACAGGCTTGATTCGGGGCTTTCCAAGGAAGAATATATGAAAGCGCTGTATCAGGACTTCACCGACAAGTACGGTGCGGGCTACAGCATAATCATCACCTACGGCAACGAGAACCAGCTTGACACCGCAGACTACAACATGGAAGGCTACAAGGCTCAGTACGGCACTGCCCCCAATCTGCGGGAGGTATACGAAATGGTCGTGAATGTTGAATTCAGGGGGACCAAGGCCACCGAGCAGGCCAAGCTTTACCTGTATCTGGGCAGAACGTCAGGCTACTGGAAGATCTACGGCATGACAGAAGATGTGGGTACCCAGAACGAAGACGGCACCCCTAACGAGGGTGAGCTGCCCCCTGTGGTCAATGAGGAAGAGGACTTCCCTGCCAAGGAATGACACATCTGTAATTATACGAAACAGCAAAGCTGCATGACCACGAGCCGTGCAGTTTTTTTTCTTCGGGCGGGGTTCGGGTGCATTCTCGCCTGCCGTTACACCCACGCAGGGGCACAAAGTCCACAGTAAAACTTAAGGCCTGAGGACAGCTGTGTACCTTATGTAAAAAAGTTAACAATATACTGCTTGTATTCAAAATCACAATGTGCTATAATATTACATATTTTTTCAGGAAAGAGGTTTGCGCTATGACCAACGAATATGTTCTCATACTCGACTTCGGCGGACAGTACAACCAGCTCATCGCCAGACGTGTGCGTGAATGCAATGTATACTGCGAAGTCAAGGCTTACAACAAGGTCAGCATAGATGAAATAAAGTCCCTTGCACCCAAGGGCATTATCTTCACAGGCGGTCCCCAGAGCGTTTACGGTGATGATGCACCCAGCGTTCCCGGGGAGATATTTGAGCTGGGCATACCTGTGCTGGGTATTTGCTACGGCTCTCAGCTCATGGCTCATGTTCTGGGCGGAAAGGTGGAGACCTGCACCGTTTCGGAATACGGCAAGACCGAGACCAGCTACGACAAGTCCTGCGCACTGTTTGCAGATTCTGAGATACCCTACCACGCTGTCAGCTGGATGAGCCACACCGACTTCATCTCAAAGGTGCCCGAGGGCTTCAGGATAGCTGCTCACACAGCTAACTGCCCCTGTGCTGCCATGTACAATGAGGAGAAGAATCTGTACGCTGTACAGTTCCACCCCGAGGTCAACCACACCCAGTTCGGCGTGAAGATGCTGGCAAGCTTCCTTAATGACGTTTGCGGCTGCACAGGCGACTGGACCATGGAGAACTACGCTGAAAAGGCTATCAAGGATATCCGCGAAAAGGTCGGCGACGGCAAGGTGCTGCTGGCACTTTCGGGCGGTGTGGACAGCTCTGTTCTGGC
Source organism: Ruminococcus sp. (assembly GCF_017464355.1). Classification (GTDB taxonomy): domain Bacteria; phylum Bacillota; class Clostridia; order Oscillospirales; family Ruminococcaceae; genus Hominimerdicola. The sequence goes on from NZ_JAFUAG010000020.1 coordinate 45,230, forward strand.
AGCGCTGCTTTCCAAGGCCGTTGGCAGACAGCTGACCTGCATTTTCGTTGACCACGGCTTCATGAGAAAGAATGAGGGCGACGAGGTAGAGGCTGCTTTCAAGGATTGGGACATCAACTTTGTACGCGTTAATGCTAAGGAACAGTTCATGGGCAAGCTGAGAGGAGTTTCAGACCCTGAAACAAAGCGCAAGACCATTGGTGAGGAATTCATCAGAGTATTTGAAGCAGAGGCCAGGAAGATAGGCCATGTGGATTTTCTCGCTCAGGGCACCATCTATCCTGATGTTATCGAAAGCGGCGCAGGCGATGCAGCTGTCATCAAGAGCCACCACAACGTAGGCGGCCTGCCCGACTATGTTGATTTCAAGGAGATAATCGAGCCCCTGAGAATGCTCTTCAAGGACGAGACCAGAAAGCTGGGACAGGAGCTTGGTCTTTCCGAAACACTGGTATGGCGCCAGCCCTTCCCCGGCCCGGGTCTTGCCATAAGGATAATCGGCGAGATAACCGATGAAAAGCTGGAGATACTCCAGGACGCTGACTGGATATTCCGCGAGGAGATAGCCAAGGCAGGTCTTGACCGCAGCATAAACCAGTATTTTGCAGTGCTGACCAACAACCGTTCGGTAGGTGTCATGGGCGATTTCCGCACCTACGACTACACACTGGCACTGCGTGCAGTAGAGACCACCGACTTCATGACCGCCGAATTCAGCCGTATCCCCTACGATGTCCTCGAAGCTGCCTCCCGCAGGATAGTCAATGAGGTAAAGAACATCAACAGGGTATGCTATGATATTACTACAAAGCCGCCGGCTACTATTGAGTGGGAATAATAAACGTCCCGAAAAATAGGGCGTAAACACGCCAAAAGCCGTTATCAAACTGTTATCATGGCAACGTTTTGGCAACATTTCTCGATTATCGGCAACAGTATAACATTATTTGTCTGAAAA
>NZ_JAFUAG010000021.1 GCF_017464355.1 Ruminococcus sp.
GAAAACGCTTCGCTGTTCGGCTGGTTGACGCGGGCGGTCGTTGTTCCGACTTAGCTTTGTGCGTGCGGGAACTATGTTCGCTCGGAAGGTTTGGCGACCGCCCGCTTTTTCGGAGGTTTGCTTTGCTTTTATGGTTCGCTGTTGGCTTTGGTTTTGTGCCTTGGTGATTGAGGGCTCTGCCCTCAAGCTCCCGCAAGCCTGCTGGCGCGAGGCTTGACCGCGCGCTTTATTTCCTTGGCATTCTTCAAGGAGTTCTGCTCTTATCGCTTTTTCGGAGGTTTGCTTTGCTTTTATTGTTCGCTGTTGGCTTTGGTTTGTGCCTTGGTGATTGAGGGCTCTGCCCTCAAACTCCCGCAAGCCTGCTGGCGCGAGGCTTGACCGCGCGCCTTATTTCGCACACAGCTTTGCCGTTCTGCTGCTGCTTTGTCTGCGTCCGTTGTTTGCTTTTTTACTTTTTTCTCACCCATATTCTTTAAAAGGAGATAGCAATAAATGACTAATCAAGATTTGCTCAATGCTGCCGCTAATGCAGCTAAATATTCTTATTCAAAATATTCAGGCTTTAGTGTCGGCGCTGCTCTGCTCTGTAAGGACGGTACGGTCTTTACAGGCTGTAATATCGAAAACAGCTCCTTCTCACTTACTAACTGCGCCGAGCGTACCGCCATTTTTAAGGCCGTGTCCGAGGGCTATACCGAGTTTAAGGCTATCGCTATCGTCGGCGGCGCTGAGGGCGACCTCTCCCGACCTTGCTGCCCCTGCGGCGCCTGCCTCCAGGTCATGAGCGAGTTCTGTGACGGCGATCTCTCTGTTATTCTTACCAACGGCGAGTTCTCCCTGGACGATTTCCTCCCCATGAGATTTGAACTGGAATAGCAATCCTTGACTTGACTTTGCTCTTTATACTGTGATACAATGGTAAAAACAGGCAGGTCACGCACCGCCGGAATTACGGGAGGGTGTTATGTTCAAGAATTTTTATCGCAATGCGTTTGTTGAGATAGGTAAGTCCGAAGCGGAAATTTCTGCCAGACTTGATGAGATAGTCAGCGAATTTTTCTTCGGCGAGGACAGCTTCTACCACGAAACAGCCGACGGTATGGGCTATTTTGAGGATACGGGCAACCATGACGCCCGCACCGAGGGTATGTCCTACGGCATGATGATGGCTGTTCAACTGGATAAAAAGGATATCTTTGACAGGATATGGAAATGGTCGAAGACCTATATGTTCATGGATAAAGGTTGGAACGAGGGCTATTTTGCCTGGTCATGCAAGACCGACGGCACCCGCAATTCCGACGGCCCTGCCCCTGACGGCGAAGAGTTCTATGCTATGGCACTGTTCTTTGCTGCCCACCGCTGGGGTGACGGCGAGGGTATCTTCAACTACACCCATGAAGCACAGGAGCTTCTCCACAGCTGTATCCGCAAGGGCGAGAACGGCCGTGAGGGCGCACCTATGTGGAACAGGGAGAACAAGCTGATACTTTTCGGCCCGGGCTGTGATTTCACAGATGCTTCCTACCACCTGCCCCACTTCTACGAGCTTTTTGCACAGTGGGCCAATGAAGAGGACAGACCATTTTTTGCGGAGGCAGCTGCTGCTTCCCGTGAATATATAGCTAAGTCCTGCCACCCCGTAACAGGTCTGAACCCTGAGTACGGCGAGTTCGACGGCTCGCCCATGCAGCGGCCTATGCCCTGGTCAAAGGACAGGCACGACTGGTTCTACAGCGATGCCTACCGCACCGCCGCCAACATCGGCCTTGACAGAGAGTGGTTCGGCAAGGACAGCGGACATTTTGCCGCCGTGCCTAAAATACAGCATTTCCTCGGTGTGGTCAACAAGGACGAGCCTTTCATGACCTATGAGGTGGACGGCACCCGCATTGAACAGCCCGCCCTGCACCCCGTTGGTCTGCTGGCTACCACCGCCCAGGCCTCCCTCGCCATCGAGGCGCCCCTCTCGCTGAATTCCGCTGACCCCGAAGTCAAGCTGGCAGCAGAATGGGTAGAACGTTTCTGGAACGAACCCCTGCGCAAGGGCGACAGACGTTACTACGATAACTGCCTCTATATGTTCGCTTTCCTCGCCCTCAGCGGAAATTACAGGATCTGGTAAAAAATCAGCCCCGAAGTGGGCGGATGAATACAAAAAGAGCTTGTATGCTTACTGGGGGAAACCCTTTTGAAAAAGGGTTATCCCCCAGACCCCCTTCCTAAAACTTCTATTTTGGGTGGGCGAAAGGTCACTGTTCTATGATAGAACAGCGAATGTCCGATACTTGCTATACTCTGTAAGTGCAGTGACTTTTCGCCCACCCAATATAAAAAGTCTTTGGAAAGGGGTTCGGGGGATAACCTTTCTTCAGAAAGGTTTCCCCCGATAAATATACAAGCTTTCTTTGTATTCGCTGCCCGCTTCGGGGCTGATTATTTGCGCAAAGACCCCCGTCGGCACGAGGGTCGGCGGGGGTCGGAAAGAAAGATCGTTATGTCGGTTTGTATCAGTCAAAAAGTGCGGTAGAGAGGTATCTCTCGCCTGTGTCGGGCAGGAGGGCTACTATGACCTTGCCCTTATTTTCGGGGCGCTTGGATATCTCGGCTGCTGCGTGGAGTGCAGCGCCCGAGGAGATACCTACGAGTATGCCCTCGGTCTTGGCGAAGCGGTTGCCTGCTGCGAAAGCGTCAGCGTTCTCAACGGGGAAGACCTCGTCATAGATGTTGGTATCCAGCACATCAGGCACGAAGCCTGCGCCTATGCCCTGTATCTTGTGGGCGCCGGACTTGCCCTGAGAAAGCACGGGGGAAGAAGCGGGCTCAACAGCTACTATCTTAACATCGGGGTTTTTGGACTTGAGGTACTGGCCCACACCTGTGATAGTGCCGCCTGTGCCTATGCCTGCCACGAAGATATCCACCTTGCCGTCGGTATCGTCCCAGATCTCGGGGCCTGTGGTAGCCAGGTGAACAGCGGGGTTAGCGGGGTTGACGAACTGTCCCAGGATAACAGAATTTTCTATCTCGTTATTCAGCTCCTCAGCCTTTTTGATAGCGCCTGTCATGCCCTTAGCGCCCTCGGTGAGGACTATCTCAGCGCCGTAAGCTTTCAGCAGATTTCTTCTTTCAACGCTCATGGTCTCGGGCATGGTAAGTATTACCTTGTAGCCCTTTGAAACACCCACTGCTGCCAGGCCGATACCTGTGTTGCCCGATGTAGGCTCGATGATAGTGGAACCCTCTTTCAGCACGCCGTTCTTCTCTGCGTCCTCGATGAGGTTCAGGGCAACTCTGTCCTTAACGCTGCCTGCGGGGTTGAAGTATTCCAGCTTAGCCAGAATGCTGCTGCCTGCGCCTACAGCCTGGGAAAATCTTGCAGCCTCAACTATAGGTGTGTTGCCGATGAGTTCGCCGATGTTCTTATAGATCTTTGCCATGATAGATTACTTCCTTTCGATAATATATCTGATTTATTCGGTGCGGTGTGTACCGCTTTTCTTTACTGTGATTAGAGTATATCACATTAATCCTAGTATGTCAATAGGTTAAATAGTGATTTTACCCTTTGCACAAACCGAGGGCTGATATTTTGTACCATTTCCAGCAATATTAATCAACAAGTCCTATGGGAGATAGGGGAATTAACTTTCCCGCAGCAAAAAGCCCGCGGGCGGTCAGCTGACTGCCTGCGGGTATTGCGTTTATTCTGCTGTTTTATCAGAGGCTTCCTGCACTGCCGAGAATTTCTCTTCATCATCAGGCCTTATGACAAGGTCGGGCTTGATGATGTAGCAGGGCTGACCCTCGTGTATAAAGGTGCCGCAGATAAATCTGGCGTTCACCTGTTCGTTCACATCGGGGGGCGGCTGTATATCCTCGGGCTGTACCTCCACGAAGCCTGCTATGCTGTCGCACCTTAGTCCCAGGGAACGCTCGCTGTCGCATATCATTATGCATTCCCGCCCCTGAGGTTCGCGGTGTTCCCCTCCGAAGCGCCTGCGCAGGTCGATGACCGTCACCGTCTTCCCCTCATTGATAATAGTGCCGTCAACGTAATCGGGAAAATCAGGCAGTTTTTCGGCAGGCTGTGCGGGTATTATCAGCAGCACGTCAGAAAAGCTCATACAGAAAGTCCTGCCGTCCACAGGAAATAAAAGGTATTTGTTGTCGCTGTCCTGCAAGATCGTCACCTCCCTATTCAGGATATAAGGCTATTTCAGCCTGAGTTTTGTTATTATGTGCCCCGCTATGTTTTCAAGCGAGAGGCTTATGTTGGCAGCACCGTTTTCCGCCGCCGCCCTAGGCATACCGTATACCACCGCCGATTCAGCCGACTCAGCAATGTTGTAAGCCCCCATTTTCCGCATATCCAGCATACCCTTTGCGCCGTCGCTGCCCATGCCTGTCAGTATGACACCGATAGCGTCCTTTTTGGCAGCGTAGGCCGCCGAGTCGAAAAGCACGTCCACCGAGGGGCAGTGGCCGTTGACCTTTACCCCCGCTTCGCTGTTTATGAAGTAGCCCTTTTTGTCACGGAAAAGCCTGAGGTGCCTGCCTCCTGCCGCTATGACCACCATACCTCTTTTAAGATAGGTGCCGCTTTCCGCCTCGATAACGTTCTGGGGCAGGGAAGCGTTCAGCTGGGTGGCATAAAGCTTGGTGTAGCCCTCGGGCATATGCAGCACGCATACCACAGGGGGGCAGTCCGCAGGCAGACCTTTCAGCACCACGGGCAAAGCGTTGGTGCTTCCCGTAGAGCCGCCTATGACGATGACCTTTGTATCCCGGGTCATGTCCGTGTTTATCCTGGGTCTTAGAATGTTTGTGCAGCCCATTATGCTTGAAGCCAGCCTTGAAAGCAGCCTTTCATCAAGCTCATCGCCGTGGGGGCGGCTGATAACGTCCAGGGCACCTGCCTGTATCAGCGAGGATTTTGGCGTAGGCCTTGATGTAATGGCGATGACGGGGGTAAGGTACCTGGGTCCCAGATTTTTAATGTAAGCCGCCGCATCGAAGCTGCCCTGCTTATCCACATCAAGCACCAGTGCCGAGGGCTTGTCCCTGGCTATCATGGCCTTTGCTGAATCCAGCTTGCCCGTTTTGTACACTGCAACAGGGGGCAGCTGTTCTTTCAGCCCGTTCACGAGCAGCTCAGTCAGCTTATGGTTATCTGATATTATAAATATATTCATCTGCTGCTCACCTCCGTCAGTTTGCGGTACACCGCAGGCTGCTGCTTTACATAGGGCATATCATCAGGGGCGGACTCGGCATGGCCTATGTAGAGATATCCGCCCTCCTCGGTAGCCTCGTAAAAACGTTTACACAGCTGCGACTTCGTCTTGTCATCAAAGTATATCATGACATTGCGGCAAAGTATCAGGTCAAACTTTTTCTTGAAATTTATCTCATCCATGAGATTGTGGTACTTGAACACCACGTTGCTGCGTATCCTGTCCTTTACCTGATACAGCCCGTGGGAGGTCTGGTCGAAGTATTTCCTGCGCCATTCCTCGGGCAGGTTTTCAAGGGCATTCTCGGTATACACGCCCCTTGCCGCCGAGCGCAGTGCGTTGAAGGATATATCCGTGGCCAGTATTTTCAGATCCCAGTTCTGCTGCCTGAAACCGAAATATTCATCTAAGCACATGGCCAGATTGTAGGGCTCGTTCCCGAAAGAACAACCCGCCGACCATATGCGCAGGTCGTGGTCTGTTATGGCCTTTTCTGCCTGGGGCAGGAAGACCTCGCGGAAATGGTCGAAATGCTCCGACTCACGCATGAAGTAGGTGTGGTTGGTGGTCAGGCGGTTGATGAGGTTCGCTACCTCCCGTCCCGAATTGTCATCAAACACCGCTTCAAGATAATCGGAAAAATCCTTGAAGCCGCAGTCAGCCACATAGTTGGCCAGGCGGGACTGCACTATGAACTGCTTGCCCTCCAGGTCGATGCCGTAGCCCGACTTGACGAAGTTCACAAGGCGCAGAAAATCCAGTGCGTTTATCTCGCACATACCGTCCATAGCTTTACCTGTCACAGTGCTGTACCCCCTTTCCGCAAGGCATACTCTCGTATAGTAGATTATACCACATTTTGTTCATTTTTTCAAGTGGTTTTGTAAAACTGATACAAAAATTTACACACAGGACCCAAAAACACGGCAGGCGAAGAAGCTCCTGTTAAAAGTTTTTGTTATAAATGCACAAGAGACTTCCTGCGGGGACGGCTCATGGTTGTGCAGGTAAATAAAGTGCAAGCGAAATTATATAATTCCATTGACAAATTATTTAAACGGTGGTATACTGTTATCAGTGAAAAGGGGGTGAGTTGATGAACAAGAGCGTGTACAGCCTGGTGCTGGCAGATGAAGTAGTTGAAGCTATTGACCGCATGGCCTATTCCATGAACACCAGCCGTTCAAACCTGATAAACCAGATACTGGCAGAAAGGGTGAGCCTTATGACCCCCGAGATGCGTATGCGGCAGATATTCAGTGAGATAGAGCAGCTTATGGACCCGCGGTTTTTGTTCATCGACCAGCCCTCTGACAGCATGATAGCCATAAAAAGCCCCGTCAGGTACAAGTACAAGCCCACGCTGCGCTACAGCCTTGAGCTGAGCCGTGACCTGCAGGGGCGGGTGGGGCGGCTGAAGGTATCCTTCCGCACCAAGAGCGAACAGCTGATACTGGCGGCGGAGAATTTCTTTGAGCTTTGGCTGACGCTGGAGGACAGGTATCTTCACAAGGTATTCCCCGAGGGGGTGCCTGCCACCGCCGAAAACGGCAGGTATACCAGGGATTTCTATTCGCCGCTGGCAGAAAGGCTTTCCGATAACGAGATAGCAAATTCCGTGGCGGGGTATATAAGGCTCATGGACAGCTGCATACAGACCTACTTTGACGGCCTGACCGACGGCACCGACCGTTCTGCCGAGATTGGCGCTGAATATGCCGCTTATGTAAAAACTGTCACAGCGGTGATATAGGAGGGCAGCATGAGTAAGAAGATAAAGATAACGGCAGGCATTATATCGGCGCTTATCATATTGGCGGTCATTGCATTCTTTGCTCTGACTACTAAGGCGGAACGCAGATTCGGCATGACTGTTCCGAAGTCACCTACAACAGATGTCATCGGTACAGTGTATGATGTGCGCAGTGACTTTATAATAAATATGCCCGAAGACTATATCCTTGACCTCAGCAAAAGCGCTCCCACCTACGATGAAGTTGTGGAAGAACTCGGCGAACCCAGTGGAAAGTACGGCTTCGGGATATGCAGGGCATACTGGCGCATAGGTGAAAGGAAATATGCCGAATATGTTTTCATGGGCGATGCGCCGTTTCTGGAGATAAGGGAATACTGATAATAATACCTATAGCAATCCAACTATTTAAATTCACAAAATCCAGTCGCAAAAGCTCGGATTTATGGATTTTGTGACTGGATTTTGTCTGAATTTTAAGGCGGATTGCTATATATAAAGGAGGACAAACAATGAATATGCAGAAGTTTACGGAGAAGTCCGTGCAGGCTGTACAGGACGCTCAGAATATCGCGGCAAGGCAGTCTAATCAGGCCATAGGACAGGAACATCTGATGAGTGCGCTGTGCCTTGATGACAACGGGCTCATCCCCCAGCTGCTCACACAGATGAGTACCGATGTGAATGCTTTCAGATCGGCACTGGACAGGGCAGTGGATAAGATACCGAAGGTAACGGTAGGCGGCAGAGCTCAGGGGCAGATATATATTTCCAATGAGCTTGACAGAGCCCTTGCTGAGGCTGAGGCTGCTGCCAAGCAGATGCAGGACGAGTATGTTTCGGTGGAGCATATCTTCATCGGTATAATGGACTGCGCCAACAACGAGATAGCCGAGATACTGAGGACCTTCGGCATAAACAAGACAGGCTTTCTGGCGGCGCTGAAGCAGGTCAGGGGCAGTGCAAAGGTAACGAGCCAGAACCCCGAGGAGACCTATGACGTGCTGAAAAAGTATGGCCAGGAGCTGGTGGGTCTGGCAAGGCAGAACAAGCTCGACCCCGTTATAGGCCGTGATTCCGAGATAAGGAACGTTATCCGCATACTCTCCCGAAAGACCAAGAACAACCCTGTGCTGATAGGCGAACCCGGCGTGGGCAAGACCGCTGTGGCTGAGGGGCTGGCGCAGCGTATCGTCAGCGGTGATGTGCCCGACAGCTTAAAGGACAGGCAGATATTCTCGCTGGATATGGGTTCGCTGATAGCAGGAGCCAAGTTCAGGGGCGAGTTTGAAGAGCGCTTCAAGGCCGTCGTGGAGGAGATAAAGAAATCAGAGGGCAGGATAATACTGTTCATAGATGAGCTGCATACCATCGTAGGCGCAGGCAAATCCGACGGCGCCATGGACGCAGGCAACCTGCTCAAACCCATGCTGGCACGCGGCGAGCTGCACTGCATAGGCGCCACCACCCTTAACGAGTACAGACAGTTCATCGAGAAAGACAAGGCGCTGGAAAGACGCTTCCAGCCCGTTATGGTAGATGAGCCCAGCGTTGAGGACACTATCTCTATCCTCAGAGGACTTAAGGAGAGATACGAGGTCTTCCACGGTGTAAAGATACAGGACCAGGCGCTGATAACTGCGGCTGTGCTTTCTGACAGATATATCACTGACAGGTTCCTGCCTGACAAGGCCATTGACCTGGTGGACGAGGCCTGCGCACTTATACGCACCGAAATGGACTCAATGCCCACCGAGCTTGATGACCTGCGCAGAAAGATACTCCAGCATGAGATCGAAGAAACTGTCCTCAAAAAGGAAACTGACAAGCTGGCTGAGGAACACCTGCTGGAGGTACAGAAGGAACTGGCAGATATGCGCGCACAGTATGACGAGATGCGGGCAAAGTGGGAAAACGAGAAGAACGCTATCGGAAAGGTGCAGAAGATACGCGAGGAGATCGACGCTGTAAACGGTCAGATCAAACAGGCGGAGAGAGATTACGATCTGGAAAAGCTGGGCGAGCTGAAATACGGCAGGCTGGAAGACCTGAAAAAGGAGCTTGCCGAGGAGGAGAAGAAAGCCGACCAGACCTCCAAGAGCAACACCCTGCTGAGAGATAAGGTGACAGATGACGAGATAGCACGCATAATCTGCCGCTGGACAGGCATACCTGTGGCCAAGCTCATGGAGGGCGAGCGTGACAAGCTGCTCAGACTGGAGAGCATTCTCCATGAAAGAGTCATCGGCCAGAATGAGGCTGTTACAAAGGTCAGCGAGGCCATACTCCGTTCAAGGGCAGGCATAGCCAATCCCAACCAGCCTATCGGTTCTTTCCTGTTCTTAGGACCTACGGGCGTGGGCAAGACAGAGCTTGCAAAAACACTGGCGCAGGCGCTGTTCGATGATGAGAACAACATGGTCAGGATAGATATGTCGGAATACATGGAGAAATTCAGCGTATCAAGGCTGATCGGAGCGCCTCCCGGATATGTGGGCTATGAGGAGGGCGGCCAGCTCACCGAGGCTGTGCGCAGAAAGCCTTACTCGGTAGTTCTGCTGGACGAGGTGGAAAAAGCCCACCCCGATGTGTTCAACATTCTCCTGCAGGTGCTGGACGACGGCCGTGTTACCGATTCTCAGGGCAGAACTATCGACTTCAAGAACACCGTCATCATACTTACCTCCAACCTGGGCTCGCCCTTTATACTGGAGGGCATAGATGAGCAGACAGGCGATATCTCCGAGGAAGCCAAGGAGAATGTGAACGAACTGCTGAGAAGCCATTTCAGGCCTGAGTTCCTCAACCGCCTTGATGAGATAGTTATGTACAAGCCCCTGCTCAAGAGCGAGATATACAGCATATGCGGTCTTATGCTCAAGAGCCTTGAAAAGCGCCTGGCTGACAAGCGCCTTAAGCTGGAGATAAGCGAGGCCGCCAAGGCCGCTATCGTTGACCAGGGCTATAACATGGCCTTCGGCGCAAGACCCCTCAGACGTTTCATTCAGAGCCATGTCGAAACTCTGCTGGCTAAGGCTATCATCAGAGATGACCCCGCCGCCGACAGCACCATGCGCGTTGATTTCGACGGCAATGACTTCTCCGCAGAAACTATCGCACCCAAGGAAGAAGCCTGATAAAAAACAGCCCCCAGCGGGTGGGCGAATACAAAAAAGAGCTTGTATGCTTACTGGGGGAAACCCTTTTGAAAAAGGGTTATCCCCCTATGTCAGCTATGCTGACATATACCCCACTTCCTAAAACTTCTATTTTGGGTGGGCGAAAGGCCACTGCACTTGCGTAGTATTGCAAGTGTCGGACATTAGCTGTTCTACTATAGAACAGTGACCTTTCGCCCACCCAATATAAAAAGTCTTTGGAAAGGGGTTCGGGGGATAACCTTTCTTCAGAAAGGTTTCCCCCGATAAATATACAAGCTCTTTTCATATTCGCCCACCCGTTTGAGGGGCTGTTTTTTTACGATGCGTTTGCCGAAGGGTCGCTTTCGGCGTATTTTTTGAAAACGTCCATCATCTGGGGGAAGTACCAGTCGTACTCAGCACGGTTGAGCAGACCGAAGTTCTCGCCGCCGCCGATACGGGCATAGTTATCCCACCATATGCAGGGGATATCGTAGTTTGAAGCTGCGGTGAGGTAATCCTCCAGGCACTTTACTCGCTGTTCGATGTTATCCTTGTTGACCGAGCCGAACTCACCGACGATAACGGGAATGCCCCTGCTGATGAACAGCTCGTTCAGGGTGTTGAAAAAATCGGGTATAGATGTATCGTTCAGGTCGTAAACATCGGTGCCCTTGGTATCCAGTGCAAAGGAGTAGGGCAGGTAAGCGTGGACCGAGATTATCAGCTTGTCGCTGTCCTCGGGCAGTTCAATGGCCGAGAGGTTGTTCTGTGCCGAAGAAGCGGCATAGCCTGTTATCATCAGGCACCTGTCAGCATTGTTGCCGCCGCTGGCTCTTACAGTTTCAACAAAGGCCTTTTCGTATTCGTTGATTATCTCCCTGGCCTCGGTGGTGCCTGTCCATTCAGCGGGCTCGCCCCTGAGTCTGGGTTCGTTGAGTCCCTCGAAGATGAGATGCTCGTCATAACCCTTGAAGCGGTCGGCTATCTGCGCCCATACCGCCTTTATCTCCTCTATGTCCTGCTCCTTTTCGGAAGCCTTGGGCATATACCATTCCTCGTGGTGGGTGTTGAGTATAACGTACAGTCCGTCATCAATGCCGTAGTTGACTATCTCCTGCACCCTGTCCATCCAGGCGGGGTCTATCTGATAGTCGTCACCTGTTATGTGGCCGTCCCAGCTTACGGGTATGCGCAGTACGTTGAAGCCTGCGGGCTCCAGCATATCTATCATGTACTGGTTGGTCTCTGCTTTGGTGGGGAGCCATGCAGTTTCCGCCTCAAGGCCGTTTCCGCTGGCGTCCATGGTGTTGCCCAGATTCCAGCCGTAGCTCATCTTCTTCACAAGGTCAATGGCAGAGGTCTCTGTCATCGGGTCGTTGGTGTGGGTCTGTGAAACAGGCACGTCCTCAGCATTGCCGCTGTTATCTGCCGATGAACTGTTTTCAGCCTTGCTATCCTTTTCGTCCTTCTTAGAACTGCTGTCCCCCGAGCAGGAAGCAAATGTCCCCATAGATACTGCCGCTGCCACCAGCAGCGCTGCCAGTTTGCTCATTTTCATAGAATATCCTCCTTATCCTATACCCCTTGTTTTCCGCCCTCAGCCAAGCCTGCGCTTTGGATATAAGGGCGTTATCTTATCTGATAAAAATGCGGCCTTGTAGTCAGCACCGCCTGATATCTCCACCTCGCTCATCACTCCTGCGAGCCTGTCCTGCTCCACCGAAAGATGATGATTGTCCGTACCCGCCGTCACACGGAAGCCGAAGGTCTTAGCATACCACTCAGCCTCTTCGTTCCAGCTTTCCTCGCCGTTGCCGCTGTTGTATACCTCAACACCGTCCACCCACCGTGGCAGCAGCTTTATGACTCCCCGCAGGTAGTCAGCCTGCCTGAAAGGGTGTGCGTGTATGAGCAAAGCGCCGCTTGCCCTGGCGTCATCGTGGAACCTGAAAAAATCCTTGTCACAATCGGGGTGGTCGCAGAGCCACTGCTTATCCAGCCCGTAGACCAGTATGTCAGCGCCGTCATAGGTGTACTCTATGCCGAAAAATACTTTCAGGCCTATCCTGTCGCCCTCAGCCCTGGCATTTTCGTAGCCCTTGCAGTAGAGGTCCACCCTCTCTTTCCAGGGCAGGTCACGGGGAACAGTGGTGTTTGAGTTGAAGAAATGGTCGGTGACGAATATGCCGTCATATCCCTCCTCCTTGTAGCGCCTTGCCTGTTCAGCCCCCGTGGCGGAAGCGCAGGCCGAGGTCTCGGCTGTGTGCAGATGTGTTTCGTACTTGTACATGGTTTGTGCAGACCTTTCTATGCGGATACCCCGCAGAAAATTATCTATAGAGAATGCCGCTTACCGCAGCACCTGTTACCTTTTTGGCAGACCGTTCTCCTCCTCGAACTCAACTACCTCTTCATCGCTGAGGCCGTTGTCCTTGGAGAAATCGTGCTGTATAAGGTCGCGCCTTGTTTCCAGAGGCCTGTCGTCGTCAACACCCTCAGTGGCGTCAGGCACGAATACCGTCCTCACCGTGCTGAGTATGATACGCAGATCCTCTCTGATAGACTGATGTTCTATATACATCAGGTCAAGCTTCAGCTTGTCGTAGGGGGTGGTGTTGTACTTGCCCATTACCTGGGCATAGCCTGTCAGCCCCGCCTTGACCTTCAGCCTGTACTTGAACTCGGGCATGGTCAGCTCATACTTCTCTGCCAGTTCAGGCCTTTCGGGTCTGGGCCCCACAAAGGACATATCGCCTTTGAGTATGTTGAAAAGCTGGGGCAGCTCGTCAAAGCGTATCTTCCTGATGACTTTGCCCACAGGGGTTATGCGGTCATCGTTTTCCGCCGCCAGCCTGGCACCGCCTTTTTCGGCGTCAGTTACCATGCTGCGGAATTTCAGCACCCGAAACTTCCGTCCGTTTATAGTCAGCCTGACCTGAGAATAGAACACAGGCCCGCCGTCATACAGCTTTATTATCAGTGCGGTTATGAGCATAAAGGGCAGCAGCACCACCAGCATTATGCCTGCCAGCACCACATCGAAAAGGCGCTTGAGGGTGCGCTGCTCGAACTTAAGGCCGTCATTGCGTGACAGCAGCAGGGGAGTATCGAACAGGTGGAAATCGTCCGCCCCCCGTATGATTATATCCGAAAGCTTGGGGTTGATGTAAGTCCTGATAGAATGCTCAAAGCAGAACTTCACCAGCTTGTTGCGCAGGTCGTTGGGTATATCCGTGATGATGACACCCTCATATCTGAGTATGCGCCGTTCTATCTCTTCAAGGCTCTCCTCGCAGCTCACCGCCGCGCAGATGTTGTACTTGTCCGTCCGCTGTGCCATTTTGTTCACAAGGTACTTGGCATTTGAGTTGCCGTAGACGATTATCAGCCGCCTGGGCGGATACATCTTGGTGTACACCAGGGTGAACACATAGCTCCAGGGGCAGGCGAACAATAGCTCTATGGCGCACAGCAGGAACATGGGCTTAAGGTCCATACGGTTACGGCCGATAAGGGCTATCAGCACTACCTCCATACAGTTGGTGCCCGCTATGCCCAGCACCTGTGAGCCGAACAGCCCCATGAACTTCGAGTACCCCAGACGGAACCCGTTGAACAGGCTGGTTATAGTTGTATAAAGCACGCCGTATATGCCCACCATGAGCAGGTTTCCGTAGTACCAGAAAGGGTCGTGCATTTTGCTGTTATAGTAGTTGTACCACACATGGGAGAACCCCAGCATGAAGAAAAATATTATGACCAGTGCCGCAAGAAAATTCAGCAGGCGCTTATACTGCTCGCGGCTTTTAGTAGTTTTTTTCAAATATATAACATCCTTTACGGTTTCTCAGCTTGTCTTATGCCCCTTTTACCGCTGCTGCAAGGGGCTTTCCTCGGCGGAAAAGTCTTGTTTTCCGCATATGTGCCTTTGCACTATTCTTGGATATCATTATATCATATCTGTGCCGATTATTCAAGTATTTGCGCCTATTTTCAGCTTATTTTCACACATTTGAACGTCCTGATGTGTGTTTTTAAGGACAGTAAAACTAACATGAGCCCGCGGCTGCCTGCCGCAGGCTCACAAAATGTCAGATATCCTGTCAGAAGTCTACCCCTCTGTCGATGACCTCCATGCACATCCTGCCGTTGTGGTAGGGGCACTTCCAGGGGCCGACTATCTCCTTGTAGTCGTGGGGCTTGTGGTCGAAAGCTACCTCGGAGTACCACTCAGAGCCTTCGCGCTTGTCGATGATATCGCTCTTGATATACTCCCACACGCTCCTTGCTGACCTGAGGAACTCCTCCTCACCGCAGTGCTGGTAAGCGTTTATAAAGCCTACCACAGCCTCTGCCTGCACCCACCATACGCGGGTCTTGTCGATCTTGTCGTTCTCACGCTCGTTGTTCAGGGCGCCGTCTTCAAGGGCGATAGCCTGAATGTTGTGGGATATCTTAAGATCCATCTCAGCAAACTGCTTTTTCAGCTCCTCGTCGCCCAGCACATCGCAGGCTCTGTCCATGAGCCAGGTAGCTTCAATATCGTGGCCGAAGGAATGTATATCCCCCACCAGGCCAAAGGCGGTATCAAAGAATACCTTGAGCGCATTTGTTTCGGGGGTGTACACTATGTCCCTCATCTGTCCCAGCTGGAATTTCAGCCTGTCGGCCACCTTTTCGTTGCCGTCTGCCAGATAAAGCTCGGTGTAGGCCTCGATAAGGTGCAGTATGGCATTCATGGTCTTGTCCGCTTTCAGGCCGTTCTCGCTGAGGGCTTCGTTGTCCACCAGGTTCCACTGACGGTCGAAGGCTTCGCGGTAGCCGTACTCATCAAGGGTGTTCTTCTCGATGTCCTCAAAAAGCCTGTAGGCCAGCGAAAGGGCTTCCTTGTCGCCGCTTGCCCTGTAGTAGCAGGAAAGGGCATAAATGGCGAAAGCGATGTTGTAGGTGTGCTTCATGGTGTCCGCAGGCTGACCCTTATAGTCCATCATCCAGTAAACACCGCCCTGCTCGTAGTCTATGCAGTTATCCTTTATAAATCTGTAGGCATGAGCAGCGTAGTCCAGCAGGCTGTCATCTTTCAGGGTCAGGTAAGCCTTTGAGTAGAACCAGAGTATGCGCGAGTGCAGTATAACACCCTTGTCAGCCTTTTTGTCCAGGGTGAGGTCAAAGCTCTTGAAGCCGTAAAAGCCCCCGTTCTCATCGTCCCGCAGACCATTCCAGAAAGGTATGATATGCTGTGTAAGTTCCTGTTTAACTTCTTCGATCATCATAGTTTATCTCTCCTTCATTTTCATAACATATCCTGTTTGCACTAATTATACACCATAAAAACGCACATTTCAAGCATATCACAAATATTTAAAAATTGTAAACGTTATCTTTTTTTCACTGCCCCGATGAGTGCTGCCGATGATACAGAATGGCTTTTTTCGTACACGGCCAAATTGAGATAAAATACAATGCCCCGAAGCATTTCAACGTGCTTCGGGGCGATATATTTATTCAACAGTAACGCTCTTTGCGAGATTTCTCGGCTTATCCACATCAAGTCCCTTGGCTACCGAGATGTAGTAGCCCAGCAGCTGCAGGGGCACTACTGCAAGGCTCGCAGCGAACAGGGGATCTGTTTTGGGAACATAGGCTGTGAAATCAGCGGTGTCTTCAACGCTGTAGTTGCCGTAGGTGGTAAGACCCATGATATATGCGCCCCTCGACTTGCATTCCACCATGTTGGAAACTGTCTTCTCAAACAGTGCCTGCTGGGTCAGCACGCTGATGACCAGAGTGCCGTTCTCGATGAGGGAAATGGGGCCGTGTTTCAGCTCGCCTGCAGCATAAGCCTCCGAATGGATATAGCTTATCTCCTTCATCTTCAGCGAACCCTCCAGGCTCACCGCATAGTCGATACCTCTGCCGATGAAGAATGCATCGTGTATATTTGCGAATTTAGCAGCGAACCACTGTATGCGCTCCTTGTCCTCCAGTATCTTGGCCACCTTGTCGGGGATAGTCTGCAGCTCCTCCAGCAGCTCTGCAAATCTCTCGTCGGTTATCTCACCGCGCACCTTTGCAAACTGCATAGCCAGCAGATAGCCTGCTATCAGCTGGGTGCTGTAGGCCTTGGTGGTAGCCACGGATATCTCGGGGCCTGCCAGTGTGTAGAATACGTTGTCCGCATCTCTTGCAATGTTTGAGCCCACCACGTTTACGATACCCAGTGTCTTTATGCCGTTCTCCTTGGCAAGGGTCAGGGCGGCACGGCTGTCGGCAGTTTCGCCCGACTGGCTTATTATGATGACCAGGCTGTTCTTGTTGAAGGGGGTGTTCCTGTATCTGAACTCGCTGGCAAGCTCAACTCTTACGGGAATGCTCGTCAGCTCCTCTATGACATACTGTGCAGCCACGCCCACATGGTAAGCCGAGCCGCAGGCTACTATGTATATCTGGCTGAGTGCCTTTACCTCATCATCTGTAAGACCAAACTCTGAAAGCACGATGCTGCCGTCCTTTACCACTGAGTTTATGGTATCCCTGATGACCCTGGGCTGCTCGTGTATCTCCTTGAGCATGAAATGCTCATAGCCGCCCTTTTCGGCTGCCTCGGCATTCCACTTTATCTCGGTCAGCTCCTTCTGTATCTCCTCGCGCTCGATATTATAGAAGGTAACATTGCCCTTTTCCAGCTTGGCTATCTCGTGGTTGCCGATATAGTATACGTTCCTGGTATATTTGAGTATGGCAGGCACGTCGGAAGCCACATAGGTCTCGCCGTCAGCGATGCCTATTATCATGGGGCTGTCCTTGCGGGCAGTGTATATCTCCCCGGGAAATTCCTTGAACATAACGCAAAGGGCATAGCTGCCGCGTATGCGTATCATGGCTCTTGCGATAGAGTCCACAGGACCCTCGCCGTACTTGCGGTAGTAATAGTCCACCAGCTTTACAGCTACCTCGGTATCTGTCTGTGACTTGAAGCTGTAGCCTGCCTTTATCAGCTTTTCTTTCAGCTCCTGATAGTTCTCGATGATACCGTTGTGTACTGCGATGACGTTTTCGTCATCGGTGGCATGGGGGTGGGCATTCAGGGCAGAGGGCTCACCGTGGGTAGCCCATCTGGTGTGGCCGATACCGCAGCAGCCCTTTACGGCCTTGCCGCCGTCGGTCATGTTTATGAGGACTTCCAGCTTGCCTTTTTCCTTGATTATCTCGGTGTCGCTTTCGCCGTTACGCACAGCTATGCCCGCCGAGTCATAACCTCTGTATTCCAGTTTGGACAGTCCGTCCAGCAGCACGGGGGCAGCCTGACGCATACCTGTAAAACCAACTATTCCGCACATTGTAAATATACCTCCCAAAAGCACGGCACGCACGGTCAGCGCACCGAAGAAATGCTTTCCAGCTTATTATTATCGGTAAAAACACCTGAGATAATTATATCAGAATAACCCCTCTCTGTCAATAGCGTGGGTAGAATTTCGGATATTTAGCACAAGTTCAACACAAAAGCAAAATGCCTATAGCAATCCAACTTTTTAAATTCACAAAATCCAGTCGCAAAAGCTGGGATTTATGGGTTTTGTGACTGGATTTTGTCTGAATTTTAAGGCGGATTGCTATAAGATCACAGCCTGCTCTGCTATTTTATGACCTCGTAGCCCTTCTTTATTACAGCTTCTTCCATTTCCGTAAGGCGGCTGAGGGGTGCGCTGAGGGTCAGCACGGCGGTGCCCTCGGTGAAGCTGCACACAGCCTCATCGACCTCTTCAAAGCTTTCAAGAACTTTCTTCACCGTAGCCTCGCAGTGGGGGCACATCATGCCCTCTATGCGCATGGTGTAGGTCTGCTGCTGCTCGGGTGCCAAGTCCTCGGGCAGGGCGACGGCCTCCCGCTTTTTGTCATGCTTCGGCGAGAAGATATCTTTCAGGTTCAGCCGCAGGGCATTTGTCACCACCGTGAAGCTTGAAAGGCTCATGGCAGCCGCCCCGAACATGGGCTGCAGCTCCCAGCCGAAAAGCTTTATGAAAGCCCCCGCCGCCAGGGGTATGCCTATGATGTTGTAGATAAAAGCCCAGAACAGGTTCTGGTGTATGCTCCTCAGGGTCAGGCGGCTCAGGCGGATAGCCGCAGGCACGTCCGTAAGGCGGCTGTTTACCAGCACCACATCGGCGGCATCTACAGCCACATCTGCCCCTGCGCCGATAGCTATGCCCATGTCCGCACGGGTAAGGGCGGGGGCATCGTTAATGCCGTCCCCGACCATGGCCACCCTGCCGCAGGCCTGCAGCTTGCGTATGACGCTTTCCTTGCCCGCAGGCAGCACGCCCGCTATGACACGGTCAACTCCCGCCTGCCTGCCCACGGCACGGGCGGTGCGCTCGTTGTCCCCTGTCAGCATGACCACGGCTATGCCCATGGCTTTCAGCTGCTTTATGGCTTCAATGCTTTCCTCTTTCAGGCTGTCCGCCGCCGCTATGATACCCAGCAGCTTTCCGCCCTTTGCAAAGTACAGGGGAGTCTTGCCCTCCTCCGCCAGCTTTTCCGCCAGGGACCTTTCCTTGTCGTCAACGGTGCAGTATCTGCTGATCAGGCCGATGTTTCCGCCCGCCACTTCTTTTCCGCCGACCCTGCCCCGCAGGCCGCTGCCGGAAAGTGCCTTGAACTCTGTTACCTCCTCAGGGGAAAGGCCTTTCTCCTCACAGTGAACCCTCACTGCTGCCGCCAGGGGGTGCTCGCTCATTTTCTCCAGCGCTCCCGCAGACAAAAGCAGCTCCTCCGCAGTTACGCCCTCCGCAGGAAGAACGTCCGTTACCGCAGGCTCGCCTTTGGTGACGGTGCCTGTTTTATCCAGGGCAGCTATCTGCACCCTGCCTGTTTCTTCCAGCGAAACGGCCGTTTTAAAAAGTATGCCGTTTTTTGCGCCCATGCCGCTTCCCACCATGATAGCCACAGGGGTAGCCAGCCCCAGCGCACAGGGGCAGCTTATGACCAGCACCGAGATCGCCCTTGCCAGGGCATAGCCCGCACTCTGCCCCACCGCCAGCCAGATGATCAGCGTCAGCGCAGATATGCCTATGACCGTCGGCACGAATACCCCCGATACCCTGTCGGCTATTTTTGCGATAGGCGCTTTTGTGGCGGCGGCATCGCTGACCATTTTTATTATCTGTGCGAGGGTGGTGTCCTCGCCTACCCTTTCAGCCCTGCACCGCAGGAAGCCCGTGGTGTTTATGGTGGCGGCAGATACCTTGCTGCCCGCCTGCTTGTCAGCGGGAATGCTCTCGCCTGTCAGGGCAGCTTCGTTCACGGCGCTCTCGCCCTCAATGACTACACCGTCCACAGGTATGCTGTCCCCGGGGCGCACAAGAAAAATATCACCCACCCGAACTTCTTCCACTGCAATAACAGTTTCCTTGCCCTCACGCTCCACCGCGGCGGTCTTCGGGGTCAGCCGCATAAGGCTTTTCAGCGCGTCGGTGGTCTTCCCCTTGGAACGTGCCTCCAGCAGCTTGCCCACGGTTATAAGGGTGAGTATCATGGCGGCGGACTCAAAGTAGAAGTTCATCATTAGCTCTTCCGTCCGCCCCTTGTCGCCGTCGGTGACAGAGCGTGTCATCTCAAACAGCACCCAGAGGCTCCACCCGAAGGATACCCCCGAGCCCATGGCCACCAGGGTATCCATATTGGGCGCACGGTGTATGAGCCCTTTAAAGCCGCTTATGAAGAATTTCTGATTTATGACCATTACTGCCGCTGACAGTATTAGCTCTGCCAGCCCCATGGCTAAATGGTTGCCCGCGAAGAAAGCAGGCAGCTTCCAGCCCCACATCATGTGTCCCATGGAGATGTACATAAGCGGCAGCAGCAGGCACAGTGAGGCTATGAGCCGCTTTTTCAGCACAGGGGTCTCACGGTCGGCCAGGGCGCCCTCATCGGCTGAGGCCTTTGCCGCCCCTTTCACCGAGGCGCCGTAGCCCGCCGCCTGCACCGCCTGTATGACCTTTTCCGCAGGGGCGCTGCCCTCCACCGACATGGAATTCGTCAGCAGGCTCACCGTGCAGGCGGTGACACCCTCCACAGCTCCCACCGCTTTCTCGACCCTGGCGCTGCAGGCGGCACAGCTCATGCCTGTAACATCGTATTGCTTCATAGTCACACCCCTATCTCATCAGCTTTTGTATGGTGGCCACCAGCTCGTCCACCGTTTCGTCCTTTCCCCCACGGATATCCTCGGCCACGCAGGTGCGTATGTGGCTCGCCAGCAGCTCTTTGGAAAAAGCGTTCATGGCTGCATTTACGGCGGCGCACTGCACCAGTATGTCGGGGCAGTAGGCGCTTTGCTCCACCATGGTCTTTATGCCCCGCACCTGCCCCTCGATACGGCTCAGGCGGTTGAGCAGCTTTTTGTATTCCTCTTCACTGCGGACTTTCTTCCTGCCGCAGCACTCGCATTTGTTCTCACTCATATCATGCCCTCCCGAAAAATGTCTGATACATAGTTAGCTGTAACTATTATATACCCCCATGGGGTATTTGTCAAGAGGGTACACACAGCAAAAAACACCCCCGCTTTAAGCAGGGGTGTCTGTAAATGTGTTATTCTGTCAGTTCATGCCTTGCGGCATGGGTCTCAAGGTCGGCCAGGCGGGTGGGTATGGGGATATGGCTTTCTTTGTCGGTCAGCATAATGGCGATACGGCAGGCGGTGTCAAGGCAGACCTTGTTTCCCGCCGATACGAACACGGGGCGCACCCCTTTGTGTGTCCTCAGGGCACGGCCGTAGACCTCACCTCCGATGACGATATCCGTAAAGCTGCCTGCTTCGGGGGCGGGCTCGGTGTAGTCGGTCTTTTTGTCCACACGGAAGTATGTTTTTGCGATACCTATGGCAGGCTTGTCCAGCACCAGTGCTGCGTGGGTGGCAATGCCCATGTGCCTCGGGTGGAGATATCCGTTGCCGTCAAACACATAGATATCAGGCTCATGCTCCAGCTTTTTCACCGCTTCAAGTATCAGCGGAAGTTCCCTGAAATCCAGGAACCCGGGTATGTAGGGCACATCTATCACACCGTCATAACGCTGCTTTTCTATGACCTGACGGCTCTGCATATCTATAACTACGATGCAGCACACTGCCCTTTCGGTGCCGCCGTCCTTCCAGTAAGCCAGATCGACCCCTGCCACAGTTTTTATGTCCTCTAAGACAAAGCTGTCTTCAAGGCATATCTTCTCCCTGAGAGAATCCTGTATCGTGAGAAAACGCTGTTCATCTGTATCCATAGTAGCTCCTGTTAAAAACGCAGGGCGCAAGTCTTTGTACGCAGGCAAACGTTACCTCACAGCGCACAACAAGACCCGCGCCCCTGTCAATTATTAAGAATTATGTATCAACCCGGCAGTGAGGGTGTTCTTCATGAGCATGGCAATGGTCATGGGGCCAACGCCGCCGGGAACGGGGGTGATGTAGCCTGCCTTCTCCTTGCAGTCCTCGAAATCCACATCGCCGCAGAGCTTGCCCTCTTCATCACGGTTCATGCCAACATCGATGACTACTGCACCCTCCTTGATGTAGTCGGCTGTGACCATTTTAGCCCTGCCTACAGCGGCTACCAGTATGTCAGCACGGGAGCAGACTTCTTTAAGGTCTTTGGTCTTGGAGTGGGTGATAGTAACG
This sequence comes from Ruminococcus sp., assembly GCF_017464355.1. Classification (GTDB taxonomy): domain Bacteria; phylum Bacillota; class Clostridia; order Oscillospirales; family Ruminococcaceae; genus Hominimerdicola. The sequence continues at coordinate 21,808 of NZ_JAFUAG010000021.1, forward strand.
GTGCCGTTCTCGTGGAGGAGCAGCATGGCCTGGGGCTTGCCTACAATGTTGCTTCTGCCGATGACTACGCATTCCTTGCCTGCTACCTCAGTTCCTGTGGACTTGATAAGTTCCATAACGCCCGCAGGTGTGCAGGGCAGGAAGCTGTAATCGCCTATCATTATCTTGCCGACATTTACAGGGTGGAAAGCGTCAACGTCCTTGTCGGGGCGGATATTGTTGATGATCATCTTGTCATCAAGGTGCTTGGGCAGAGGGAGCTGTACCAGTATGCCGTCTACCTTGTCATCGTTGTTGAGCTTGTCAACCAGCGCCAGCAGTTCTTCCTCTGTGGTCTCAGCGGGAAGTGCGTACTTGTAGGAGTTGAAGCCCACTGCCTCGCAGGCTTTTTCCTTGTTGCGTACATACACCTGTGAAGCGGGGTCGTCACCTACGATGACTACTGCCAGACCTATCTCGATACCCTTGGCTTTCAGCTTTTCGACCTCCTGCCTGATACCTTCCTTGACCTGTGCCGAAACTGCCTTGCCGTCGATAATGTTTGCCATTGTTTTTTCCTCCTAGTATTATATATCGTTCTGTATCAGGGGTACTGCGGTGAGAGCTTTTCTGACTTACAGACTGCGCCCCGCCCGCCCACCCGCGGACTTTTGTTATTCTGTTATTTCACATCGAACTCCAGCGTGTTGCTGACAGGGATATAATACCCCGACACAAAGGCCGTGAGCGTTATATCGTAGTGCCCCGGGGAGTTTGTGAACTCAGGGGGCAGCTCGGTCTCGTCCCGGGCGTTGCGGCTGACAATATGCCTGCCGTCACAGTTTACCTCCCAGCCGAGATTTTGGTATTTGTCCTCAATGCCCGCCTCACGGGAGATGACACCGTCATCGGACCTGTAAATGGTCTCGGCGGGCGGGTTTGCCGCCGCCGTATCAGCCTGCAGCTTCTTGTCCCCCGAGAGAAATTGCCCGAAGTCCTCGCCGTTGACTATGACATCAGCCGTGCAGTCTATTATGTCGGAGGTCTGCTGTAAGCTGGATATAGCTCCCGCCTCGGAGCCGTTGACTTCGCCCGAAACATGGCAGTTTGTGACTATGCTGCCGTTCCTCAGATAGCCGACCATGACCGCAGGGTTCAGGCCGCTGACATAAGCGTCCTCAACGTTCAGGTCGTATATGTAGCAGTAGGAAGAAAATCCTACCAGCCCCACATAGTAGCCGTCCTCTATCCTCATGTTGCGGATAGTGTGGCCGTTGCCGTTGATAGTTCCCTCAAAGGGGAACTCTATGCCCGCAGTGTACCAGCCCATGGAGGCCCACTCGTATCCCGCCAGGTCAATGTCATTCGTCAGCTCTATGACGATGGGTACCCTGGGGGTGGCGCAGTTGTTCACAAATACAGCGCTGGCCAGCTGCTCGGGGGTGCCCGCCTCAAAGAGATAGCTGTTGTCAGGCTGACGGCTGGCGGCTATGTAAGCATCGTCCTTAAGTTCAAGTATGTCGCCTGTCAGCTCGTTCTTTTCCCACATGGTGCTGTCAATGGGCTGGCTGTAGGGGTCGTAGCCGCTTTCAAGGCCGTTGTCGGGAAGCTCAGCTCCCCAGGCATTCAGCCACTCGTACTTGTTCACCAGCAGGTATACCCCGGGCTTTTCGATAGGCAGGGTCATGGAACAGTTCTCTGTGTTGAGTACGCCGTTGTCACACTCTTGGTAGAAGTCATCGTTCTCTTCATAATACAGGAACATCAGCGCATCGGGGCGCACACCTCCCAGCTGCGCAGGGTCGTAAACGAAGACCAGATTTCCGCCGCTGACCTCTGCCGTGTCAAACTCTACCTCCACAGGTGAACCTACCAGCCCCACGACCCCCGAATGCAGGACGTGCCTGCCGTACAGATCGCTGAAACTCACCTTGCGGGAGATATCCACGTCCTCATCGGGTATCAGCAGTACATCTGTCACTCCCTTGGCGCCGCTGCTGCCTAAGGCCTGGTGGGCAGGCTTTTTCTCGCCCTCGGGCTTGCTGTCCTCCGTCTGACTGTCCTCCGCCTGACTCTGGCTTTCAGCGCCCGTATCTTCCGACGAAGATACCTCCGCCGACACAGCCCTTGCCGCCTTGCTGTGTTCTTTGTCTGTGGTCTTCCCGCAGCCCGCCGATGTCATCACCAGCAGCGCCGCCAGTACAGCTGCGTATCGTTTTGTTTTCATGGCTGCCTCCTTCGGACTTATCAGTCGTCCGTCTTATCTTCCTTTTCCTCCTCATCGTCCCCCAGTATAGACTTGTAGTCCTCGTCGGGGTTCTCTGCCTCGGTCTTGTCCTTTGCGGCAGCGGCCTTCATGGCTTCCTTGCGGGCCTTTACAGCCTCCTTGCCGAATTTTTCCTTGTATTCCTTTTCCAGCTCCGCGAAGCTTTCGCCCTTGTGCTTGGCTTCGTTTATCTTCTTTTTCAGCTCTTTCTTTTCCTTCTGCATATCCTCGTAGCCTGCATACTCAGCCAGCTGCGCCTTGGATACCTCGGTCTCGTAGAAGAACCTGTAGCTGCCCGAACGCTTTGTGTAGCTGCGGAAGAATATCCACAGTACCAGCGAAGCTACCACGCAGGTGCCTGCCACCAGCTGTGATACCCTGATGTTTCCCAGGTACAGCGAGTCGGTGCGCAGACCCTCTATGAAAAATCTGCCGAGGCCGTACCAGCCTGCGTACATTATAAATATCTCACCGTCGAACTTGCGGTGCCTGAAGTACAGGTGCAGCAGGATAAATCCCAGCAGGCACCAGAGGCTCTCGTAGAGGAAGCAGGGGTGTATGGGCTTGAAAGCGTCTACCTCTGTAAGGGTGTCGTAGTGGTCGCTGACAAAGGCAGCGGTCTTCCAGGAGAGCATACCCCAGGGCTTGTCGGTGTTGGCGCCGAAGGCCTCCTGATTGAAGAAGTTGCCCCAGCGGCCTATGCACTGCCCTATGAGGAAGCAGGGCGCTGTAACATCAAGCATGGCCGAGAGCCGCAGCCCCCTCAGCTTGGTGACTATGCCTCCTACCAGTATGGCGCCTATGATACCGCCGTATATAGCCAGACCGCCTTCGCGTATCTTGAAGAAATCCGTAAGCTCCATGCCCTCGGTGTTGAATATGATATAGTAAAGTCTTGCACCCACAATGGCGCCGATTATACCGCTTATTACCGAGTCGGTGGCTCTGTCGGGGTCAATGCCGCAGGGGCGCATTTTCTTGTAGCCGTAAACTATGGCCAGCAGCATACCTATGCCGATGAGCAGCCCGTACCAGTACACCGTGAAATTTATACCGGGTATGGTAAATGCCACCCTGTCGATGCTTATGCCCTCTTTCAGGATATTGTCGCCGCTGCCGAAATTCGGGAAATAAACCTTGTCGGGGTTTTCGCGCAGCTTTTCCCTGACCGCCGCCGTGTCATTCGCAAGGGTCGTCAGGGCGGTCATCACATTCATGTTCATTTCAATTTACTCCTTTGTTGGCTCTATTATAGAAATAGCCGAATTTTCCTCATCGAACAGTTCGTCCAGGGCAGCCCTGCAGTCCTCGATAGTCATTTCAGCCAGCACCTCAGCCTCATCGAAAACAGTTGTGCCGTTGAAATAGCTCTCGGTCATGGCGTCCGCCAGACCCTCTACATTGCCCATGGTGCGCACCATTGAGCCGTAGCGGGACTTTTTCAGTATATCGAAATTGTCCTTGTCGAAGCCCTCGCGTTTAACTCTTTCCACCTCGGCAAGTATGCGCCTGTAGACCTCATCGGGGTCCTTTGACTCGCCCGATATCACGCAGGCGAAGAAGCTGCCGCTTCCCGAGAACACGCTGTAGCCGAACTGAGAATTTATCAGCCCGTCATCGAACAGCTGCTGGTGCAGGGGCGATGACGCACCCACGAGCAGCTGCAGCACCATTCTCGCCACGCAGACCTTGCGCTCGTATTCTATCCCGTCGCAGGGGGCGGCCTTGAAGCCTATATCGAACAGGGGTTGGCCTATGGGGAACTTGTCTGTTACCCTCTTCTGTGCCACACCATGGCTCTCCTCGGGGAACCTGCATTCCAGCTTCAGATCCTCAGCAGGCTTCAGAGCCCTGTCGCATATCTCAATTACCTTGTCCTCGTCCACATTGCCTGCAATGGAAAGCACCATGTTGTGCAGGTTGTAGAAGGTGTAGTAGCAGTCGTAAAGCAGCTCGGGGGTTATCTTCGCTATAGACTCCACCGTGCCTGCAATGTCTATCTTGACGGGGTGCTGCTTGTAAAGGGCTTTCAGCAGGTTGAAGTAGCTGCGCCTGAAAGGCGAGTCCTCGCCCATTCTTATCTCCTGGGCGATTATGCCCTGCTCCTTGTCAACATTCTCCTGAGTGAAGTAGGGCTTCTGCACGAAGTCCAGCAGTATCTCCAGGGCCTTGTCCCAGTTCTGGGTGGTGCTGAAGGTATAGGCTGTTTCATCAAAGCTGGTGAAAGCGTTGGCATTGGCACCTGTAGCCGCGTAAAGGTCAAAGACATCAGTGTCCTCGTTCTCGAACAGCTTATGCTCCAGATAATGGGCTATGCCCTCGGGTACCTCGATATAATCCCCCGTCTTGGTGGTCTTGAAGCAGGTGTTCACCGAGCCGTATCTGGTGGCGAACAAAGCCTCGGTAGTGGAATAGTTCTCCATTTTCCACACCAGTATATCCAGCCCTGAGGGGTGGTGTATCAGCGAGTACTGCTCGCCGAAGCGCTCGTTCCTTATTATCTCCTTATTCATCAGCGCTGCCCTCCTCTGCTTTCAGTATGAACACGGTATCTGCCTTGAAGCTTTTTGCGCACTCTATCACCTGTTCTCTGGTAACGGCATTTATGAGCGCCCCTGCTTCCTCGGGAGAATAGGCTGTACCGCGGGTGGCCTGCACCCTGTACCAGCCTGCTATATCCCATTCCGAGTCGTAGTTAGACCTGAAATTACCGCTGATGTAGAGCTTGGTGTTCTCCAGCTCCGTATCCGTGAAATCGCCGTTCTGCACGGCTTCAAGCTCAGCGGTGATAGCTTTCTGCGCCTTTTCGATGTTTGAGTTGTCCACGCCGCTTTCTATCATCATGACACCTTTGAGATCCTGATAATAGCTGTCGCAGTAATAGCACACCGAAAGCTTCTCGCGGACGTTCATGAACAGCTTTGAAAAAGCCGAACCGCCCAGCAGGCAGGCCATCACCTTGCAGACGTAGATATCCTCATAGTCGGATTTGTAAGCCATGAACATCTTGCTCTGCTTGATATCCATAGGCTCTTCTCTGCGGCACACCTCGTTCTTCACAGGCGAGAATTTGCGGTATACCACCTCGGGCACATCGCCCCTCTCCATTCCTGCGAACTTTTCTGTCAGCATGGCCACGGCGCTGTCTATCTCGCCGCCGCCGCATACAGTTATATCTATGACCGCATTTTTCATCAGGAAGTCATACTGCCTCAGCAGGTCCTCCTGAGTTATCTTTTCAGCCCTTTCAGCAGACCCCAGGTCTGTAGCCGCCGCAGGCTCGCCCTCATAGATGACTTCTCTTGCCTTCATGAAAGCGTAGCTGCGCTTGTCGTTCACAGCTGCCGCAATGTTGTCCAGCAGCTCCTGCCTGCGCAGCCTGAAATACTTCTCCTTGAATTTTCCGTCAGTAAGGTCGGGGGAGAAAATGCACAGCAAAAGCTGACGCACTGCCTCTTCCGAAATGACCTCGCCGCCGATAGTGAACCTGTCCCGTATGGTGCTTATAGTTATGCCCAGCGCCTGCAGGTCGCTGACATTTCCCCATACTGCCCCGATAGATGTGCCGTAAAGCCCTATGAGCTTCTTTGAAAGCTCGCTCCTCGAAGGTATCTCGGAGTTTGAGGTTATCAGCATGGACATCAGCAGGGCATTCACACCCAGGTCGTCCTTGTTTATAGGCGTTATGAACCGCACACGCACTATGTTCGATTTGTACTTGGGGTCGCATATCCTTGTCAGGAATATCCCCTTGCCTATCTCGCTCCTGTTATAATTTACTGCCATTGACATTCTCCATTCTATATGCCGCCATGGGCATAAAATATACCAACATATAGTATAACACATAACTGTAAAAATTTCCACCCATTTCACAATATTTTCACTCTTACAGAACACAATTCCTGCGGTTGACAAAAGGGCGGCGTTGGTCTATAATATTGTAAAAGGGGAGAGGTGGTCAAATGGAACTCAGGCTCGTATCAGCCAATGACAGCGACAAGCTGCTGCTCGACGAGATAAACAGCGAGGCTTTCCCCGAAAACGAAAGAACTGCTCTGGACGAGCTGTATGCCTCGGGCGGTGCCGTGCCCATTGATATACTCGGTATCTACGAAAACGGCGTGCCTGCGGGATATTTTGCGGTGCGCAAATGGGGCAGGCTAAGGTACATGGCATATTTTGCGGTGCGGGCAGACCTTCGGTGCAGAGGCATAGGCAGCAGAGCGCTGGGACTTCTCAGAGAATATTACCCCCACAGCGTGATCGTCCTTGAATTTGAAGCCCCCGACGCAAGCCTCAGCGGAAATGATGTGCGTCTGCGCAGGCGGGCTTTCTATCTCCGCAGCGGGTTCTGCGAAACAGGCTGGTACACCTTTTATGACGGTGTCGAGCTGGAGCTGGCCTGCTCGGAACAGGACTTCGACGCAGAGGCTTTCATGGCTTTCGCCGCACACCTGCACCTTACGTTTTCAGACACCGTCCCGAAATTTTACAGAAAAGACTGACAGGAGGTATCATCATGGGTCTTAACATCAGAAAAAGCTTCAAGATCGGCAACCTATTCAGGATCAACAAGACCAAGAAAGGCCTGAGCGTTTCGGTGGGCAACAAAAACCTCAAGCTGACCCTGAACAACAAAAACAAAGTGACTTTCGGCCTGCCCGGCACAGGTATCTCCTACGATACCACCCTGGGCAGCAAGCCCACCGCCAAAAAGCGTCCCAAAAAGAAATGACCGCCCGCGGGCATTCTGTAAAACAACGCCCCCGCAGCTTATGCAGCTGCGGGGGTATTGTTTGGAATATTTGAAATTGGGAAAGAGGATCTTTTATGTTTATTCTGCTGCTGCGGTGACACCCGAATAGATAGTGCCGTCGCCCAGGGGATCAACAACGTCATAGCTTGCGCCGCCGGGGATATTCTCCTCGGGAACGGGTATAACGTTATCCGACTCATCGAGCAGTACCATATCAGCGATGTAGAAGTCTACCAGCTGATGATGAGTGCTTGCCCAGGTCTGGAAGAAGATATAGTTGTGGTCATTGCCCTCAAAGCCGAAGGACTTCTCGGTGCCTGCGTTAACGCCGGGTCTGCCGACGATCTCGGTGTAAGCCCACTGGTTGATCCAGCCTTCTTCGTCATTCTTGTCGGAGCTCATATCGAAGCCTGTCAGGTTGCCCGACCACTTCTCAACGTTGTTGGTACCCATTTCGCCGCCGAGCCAGTAGATACCTGTGCCCCAGATCTCGCCATTGTCGGAAGCGGGCTCCTGAGCGATAGCTACTACATCGAACTTAACTGTGAATATCTTTGCAAGCTCGTCCTCGTGGCCTGCGAACAGCTTGTCGAGGTCGATGTTCCATTTTCTCAGCATATATACGGGAGAAGCAGTGTCATCGGGTCTTTCGTAAACTACGTTGCCGTCAGCGTCCTTCCACTGGGTATAGATCTCTCTGAACTTGCACATAGGTATGCCGCCGACGTCCTGCACGGAGATATCCAGCACGGCCTCGTTTCCGCCGTAGCCTTCCTCACCGGGGGTATGCACCTCGTCCTTGTGGGGATTTTCAATATCGTTGCCGTCAGCGTCCTTGTATTTCAGATTATTGGTGTTCTCCTGGTTGAAAGGATAGATGAACTGGCTGACATCTGTGTCAAGCGCAAATTTCAGCGAAGCGTTGTCGTAGTTGAGCAGTCTGTCCTTGATAGCGTCAAGGCCTGCGGCGCCGCTGGCGGGTTCCTCTTCTGCGGGAGCTTCTGTCTCCTCGGGAGCCTCGGTCTCAGCGGGAGCTTCTGTCTCCTCAGGTGCTTCGCTCTCTTCGGGAGCCTCGGTCTCAGCTGCGGTAGTCGTAGTAGTGGTGGTATCCTCCTTCTTGGAGTCCTCACTTGCCGTATCGCCGCAGCCGCCAAGCATAGCAGCCGTCATGGTGAGCGCAAGAGTCAGCGCAAGTAGCTTCTTCATTTTAATAGCCTCCATTTCAACAAAACTTGTTGCTTATCTACAAATATCTAGAATTATATTTGTAGAATTTGTACATTTTCACGGTTTTTATGGCGTAATAACAGGCGCAGTTGCTGCCAACAGCGCCTGTATCATTACTTATTTATTGCTGTTTTCCCTAAGCAGAAATTACTTTCTCTTAGAAACTACTGCAACAGCGCCTGCCAGTGCCAGACCTGCCAGTGCCAGACCGGCGGTAGCGCCTGTAGCCTGGTTGGTGTTGTCGGTAGCGGTAGAATCGGTAGCAGCTGCTGCGGAAGAAGCAGCTGTTGTTGTAGCGTTGTTTGTCTTGGTAGCAGTTGTGGTAGAAGCCTTGGAAGACTCAGCCTTAGAGGACTCAGCCTTGGAAGACTCATCAGCCTTGGAAGAAGACTCTTCAGCCTTGCTGCTCTCGTCGTTAGCTGCCTCGCTGCTGCTCTCCTCGTTAGCTGCCTCGCTGCTGTCTTCAGGAGCTGCCTGCTTCTCTTCACCAACGATCTCGATGCCTGTCATGGTCAGGTCAGCGCCCCACCACAGCTGGCAAACTACCTGTGCCCAGTACTCTTCATCAGAGGGGCTGCCCCAGTAGTCCTCGCCCAGTGCGCCGAAATCAAATGTCAGGGTGTAGTTGCCGTCAGAACCCTCAGGTGTCAGGCTCTTCTCGGAACCCTCACTGCCCCAGTCACCGGGAGTAGTGCCGTCCTGATCCCAGCCGCTCTTCTTGCTGTTGAGCATCAGACCGCCGCCGAAACCTTCTGTATCATCGATAGTAAAAGTGTACTTGATGGAAGATACGGTAGCAGGATCATAGGGGCTGGCAGCCAGATCGATGTAATACTGATAAACACCGTCAGCTTCCTTTACCTCAACGTAGTCAAGGCCTGTGGTATCGGTTATCTCTTTCTCTGCGAAAGCGGGGATAACTGCGGTACCTGCTATTGCCAGTGCGGACATACCTGCGAAGATCTTTGAAATTTTCATATACATTACCTCCAAAATTTTTTTTGTAATACCATTTAGTCCCAATTTGAGACCGATTACATATATCCATGTAATCATTTTAGTACAACTACAGATAAATGACTAATCATTTATTGCTAGGTTGACCCTTGATTTTGACCATTAATTGCGAAAAAAGCAATTTTTGATTAAATTTGTATTCTTTTCTCTGAAAAAATCCAGTTTTTACAAGTTAAAATGCTTATAATTCGCAAAATGCTCATCGTGATTTTTAACATCGGTCTACAATATCCCGATTAATTTTGAGAAGTTTTTGACAAATCAGACAAAACAACTTTGAAACAGCAATTTTTGAACAGTAAAGCCCTGTTTAGCTGAGTTTACTGTACACATTTCCGCCCATAAGCTCCTTGCCGTTGGCCGCAAACAGCTCAGATACGGTAACTACCTGCCAGCCCTCGTCCTTCAGCCAGGGCACGATAGTCTCCATGGCCTCGGCGGTGGTGGCATAGTTCTCGTGGCAGAGGATTATAGCCCCGTTCAGGGAGCCGTCTTCCTTGGCCTTTTTCAGCTTCTCGACTATCTCATCGGCAGAAGCCTTGTTCCAGTCCTGGGTGTCTATGGAGCAGGATATCAGAGCCACGTCGTTGAGGGTCTTCCTGGTATCTCCGCCGCCGTCAAGGTAGGGAAGTCTGCATAAAGCCGAAGGCTCTTCGCCTATGATGCCCTTGAGCTTCTCGCGGCACTGCTCGTACTCGTCCCTTATCTCGGCAGGCTCCAGCTTGGAGAGATAGGGGTGGGTCATGGTGTGGTTAGCTATCTCCATGCCCTTTTCCTTGGCATATTTTACCTGTTCCTCGGTCTTTATCCAGCTGCCCACATAGAAGAATGTGGCATGGAAACCGTTATCTGCCATGGTATCGATGATACGGTAAGCAGGGTCGTCCTTTTTGGTGGCGCTGGCACCGTCATCGAAGGCTATAGCCACCATGGGCTTGTCCTTGTCTATCCACGAAACATCAGCGGTGTTGTTTATGGCAACGGGGTCTTCAAAAACATACTCGCCCTCGTCCTTTTTGCCCGAGGAGGACTCCTCAGTCTCTCCGCCGTCGCCCTTGCCCTCGGCACAGTCGATATAGAAATCAGCCAGGCTGTCAGGGGACTCAACATACAGTATGGGGTTCACAGCACCCTCGGGAAGTGTGTATTCGCCTTCAAGAGTCACCCATTCGCCGTCGGGGGCGGTCTTGAGGTCTACCTGGTCGTAGTGGTCGCCGCCGCCGTCGCTGTACTGCATGGTCAGCTTGAGGGATATCTCCTCGCCGCTCTTCTGCATAGCGTCGGTCTTGAAGGTGTAGGTGCCGCCCGGCTTGAAGGCTTCAACATCAAGGTTGATAGCAGCGCCGTTCCAGTTATCCGTTCTTCCGCTTACGAACAGCGAGCCGCTGCCGTCGGAAGCTTCATCGGTGGTCCGGCTGACAGTGGCAGAACCTCTGGGTCCCCAGCTGCATTCATCTTCCTCAAAGTTGCTGGTGAAGAAGCCCACGCCGCCTGCCATGGCCGCAGGACCGCTGCCTGTGCTTTCGTTGACAGTTACCTCGGGGGCGGGGTCAGCGGAATAATTTCCGTCGATGACCAGATCGTTCTGATAAATGGTAGCCTGACCCTTGGACTGATAGCCCTCGATGTTCAGTGCCACCTCATGCATATTGCCCAGGTGCAGACCTATCTGCTCCCACGCGTCAAAGTGCTTTGATACCGATATAGTTCCTTCGATCTTGGTGCCGTCAGCCTCGGGCTTTACCTGCCTTACGCTCCAGAACTGGTCGAAGGTCTGTGTGCCGTCAATAGAGGGCTGGTCGTATCTGGTGGTGCGGTAGATATCGTATGTGCCGCCGTCCACAGTGACAGTGCCCAGTGCCTCAGGCGCTCCGGGCGGCCTCCAGGAACCCCATGTTTCTACGATGTAATACTCTATCAGCGGATCCCTTGTCCAGCCGTATACGCACATATACGAGTTGCCGTCGGGCTGGTAGTCAACGCCGTACTTGATAGAGATGTTGCCCAGATCCTTGTAGGTCTGTGTGCAGTCGAACTTCTGTCCCTTGCGGAACAGGGCATTGTTGATGTTCTCCCATTTGCATGAGAACGTTCCGCCGCCTGTAATGGTCATTTCGGTGTCGCCGTTGTCCTTCCACAGCTCATAGGCATAGCCGTCCTCGGTGCCTGTGACGTTCTCGGTGAACACCTGATCCTCGTGGTTCTCAGCTGCCTCTGACTCCTCCGCTGCCTTGCTTTCAGCCTTGGTGGTCTTTGCAGAGGAACTGCTGTTCCCCGACTCACCGCCGCAGCCTGCCAGCAGACCTGTCATGCAGGCAGTTGCCACAACACCTGCCGCGAAACGCTTGAATAGTCTTTTTCCCATTCGGGTACTGACCTCGCTTTCCGTGTTCCCGCAGCTTAGCTTTCATCTGCGGGTGTGATAGGGGACAGAATTGTTATGCCCCCAATTATGGTTTTACCACGTTTGCCCTTTTATTACAAGTCAAAAATTGTTCTTTGCCTTGTGGATACAGTCAGTTTTTGTGCTTTATGTTTATAAATTTCGTTAACATTAACTAAATGTTAATGATGTTTTGCCAAAGAAAGACCTTTTGTTCATAAATGAGGGCTTTACGGTGCGCAATATATAGTGAACAATAGTGTACTATATAAATGTCATACCATTCAGTATCCGCGGTATTTAAGAATATGACTATCCCTTTAGCACACCAACTAAAAATGCGGCAAACAAAAGGATAATTGAGCATTGTATATCTTTCCCCCGCCTGCGGCGGGGGAAAGATATACGCCAAGAACCTTAAGTTCTGTATAGCCGCTGTTTTTGTGGTGTGTCAGCGGGATAACCACATTTAAGAATGATTTAATAAACTGCCCCGCTGTCCTCTGCACAAAGGGGAAAGATCCCGATATCACGGTGTTTGCGGCCTTTAATGATTATTTAATAATTCCCGTGTTATACTTAAGTCACAGAAGAACGGAAGACAACATTCCCGAAAGAGAGGTAACGAATATGTATCCGACAATACTTAAAAAAGACCTGAAACGCAAAAAGACGATAAACTGCATACTGCTGCTGTTTATTGTCCTTTCAACAATGTTCGCCGCCAGCAGCGTGAACAACATCATCAGTGTGGCAGGGGGCATAGACAGCTTCCTGGACAAGGCAGGTGTCACCGATTATTTCATCATATCGGGCGGTGACACTGCTGATGTGGAAAACGTGCTGGACAACAGCAAATATGTATCTGACTACAAAAGGGAAGAGGCTGTTCTGCTGCAGGGCAAGGAGCTGTTCTCTGACGGTGAGGTCATCGATGAAGACCTGCGCCTTTCGCTGGTGCAGTCGGTGGACAGACTTGAGCTGAATATCTTTGACGAAAAAGATGAAAAGCTCACCGAGGTGCCCAAGGGCAAGTTTTATTCTTCAAGCACACTGGCAGACAAGGGCGGCCTTGACAAGGGCGACAAGCTGACCATAAAGAAAAACGGCGCAGAGTTTGAGCTTGAATATGCAGGCCATGCCAAGGACGCAGTGCTGGGCTCAAACTTTACAGGCACCCCCAGGATAATCGTTAACGAAGCTGACTACAAGGAACTGCTCGATAACAAAGAAGCTGGCCTGTGCAGCATAGGGCTGTACTACATGAACACCACCGACATGGACGGCGTGCAGAGAGATACAGCAGATATCTGCAGCGTACTGTTCTCGGGTGACAGAGCCCTGATACGAATGACCTACATACTTGACATGGTGATCGCAGCCATAATGCTGGTAGTCTGCGTGGCGCTCATACTCATAGCCTTCTCGGTGCTGAGATTTACCATAGGCCTGAGCCTTACAGAGGAGTTCCGCGAGATAGGTGTCATGAAAGCGGTGGGCCTGAAAAACATTTCCGTAAGAACACTGTATATGGTGAAGTACCTGGGTCTGGCGCTGGTAGGTGCGGCCATAGGCTTCTTCCTGAGCTTGCCCTTCGGCAGGATGCTGCTGCTCTCTTCCTCGAAGAGCATGGTGCTGAGCAATGACAACAGTATCGGTATAAGCATAGTGAGCGCAGCGGCAGTTGTAGTGATAATAATGCTGTTCTGCTGGAGCTGCACAGGCAGGATAAAGAAGATGTCCCCCATAGATGCAGTGCGCAGCGGCCAGACAGGTGAGCGCTTCCGCAAAAAGGGCATGATAAGCCTGAGCAAAAGCAAACTGGGCGCAGGCAGCTTCCTGCCCCTGAACGACGTTCTCAGTCAGCCTAAGACCTACGGCATGATGACAGTGATATTCTCCATATGCATGGTGCTGATAATGGTGCTTGCCACCACAGCCAACACCCTCCGTGACGGCGGGCTGGTAGGTATGCTGGGCTGTATCGAATGCGACCTGTACATCGACCCGGGATTTGATGACGTATCGGATATACAGACAGGCAATGTAAAGGTCGGGGACAGACTTGCCGAGATGGAGAAAAAACTTGCGGATAACGGTATGCCCGCAAAGATCACACTGGAGGGCGGATACTTCCTGCCTGTTGAGTTCGGTGACAAGAAGCTGAACCTGGAGATGATGCTCAACAAGGACACCGATACCGCAGATTACGACTACGTTGAGGGCACCGCTCCTCAGAACGTTCACGAGATCGCCCTCAGCACAGTTATGTGCGAACAGCTGGGCGCCGACATTGGCGACAAGCTGAAAATAACCATCAACGACAAGCAGGAGGAATATCTGCTGACCGCAAAGTTCGTAAGTATGCAGCAGGCAGGCAAGGTGGGCAGGCTGTATCAGGACGTGGACCTGGACTACACCGAAATGGATCAGCACATGGAGTGCGGCATATCATTCGATGACCACCCCGACCGCAAGACTATCCTTGAAAGACAGGAAAAGATAAAGGATATCATGGATAACGGCAGGGTATTCACTGTAGGTGAGTTCGTGGATATCAGCACCAACTCTGCTGACACCATTGATATGGTAAAGTACATGGTGCTGGCTATCAGCGTGATAATCATACTGCTCATAAGCGTGCTTATGGAGAGATCCTTCATATCCAAGGAGAAGAGCGAGATAGCCCTGATGAAGGCTCTGGGCTTCAGGAACAGCTCCGTTTCGGCACACCACAGCGTGAGGTTCATCATCTGCGCAGTGGCGGCGGGCATACTGGCGAATATCCTCTGCCTGCCCCTGACAAAGCTCATCATGACCCCCGTTTTCAGTATGCTGGGCGGCGACAGTGACATACCCTTCAAGTTCGATCCCCTGGAGATAAGCGTAGTTTACCCCGTGCTCATGGCAGCCGTGACAGTTATAGGCGCTTCCCTGACAGCGATATACACCAGAACTATCAAGGCCAGCGACACGGCAGATATTGAATGATGCATAATTTTCGGCGGCGCAGGAAGACGCTGCTGATGACGGACGGTGTTTCCCCTGCGGTGCGCGGGGGAAAGCTGTGCGGAAATCTCTGCAAGGCATTGATAAAAGAAATTTTCCCGGGGTTTTCGGGATTTAAGGACTATTTAAGAATTTAAGTGCTATAATGCATACAGTGGAGGACGAGAGAGGCTCCTCCGAAGACAACAGACAAGGAGAGATAACTATGACGAACGTACTGGAAGTAAAGGACCTTTGCAAGACCTATGTGGTAAACAAAAGACAGAACAATGTATTGTGCAACCTTGACCTGACCGTCAGCGAGGGCGAGATGGTAGCGGTCATGGGACCCTCGGGCTCGGGCAAAAGCACACTGCTGTACACCGTATCAGGCATGGACAAGATGACCGCAGGCGAGGTAAAGTTCTGCGGAAAGAATATGTCCGACATGAAGGACAACGAGCTGGCCGAGATGAGGCTGGACGACATGGGCTTCATCTTCCAGCAGATGTACATGATGAAGAACCTGACAGTGCTTGACAATATCATTCTTCCTGCGGTAAAATCAAAGAAGACCAGAGAGAGCCGCAGCGAGACAGTTAAGCGCGGCCAGGACCTCATGCGCAAGCTGGGCATAATCGATACCGCCAACAACGACATCAACGAGGTATCGGGCGGACAGCTGCAGCGTGCCTGCATTTGCAGGAGCATGATAAACTCCCCGAAGATGATATTCGCTGATGAGCCTACAGGTGCGCTTAACCGCACTTCCTCCGAGGAGGTAATGGAGGAGCTGACAAAGCTCAATGACGAGGGCACCACCATAATGCTGGTAACACATGACGCCAAGGTAGCTGCCAAGTGCAGCAGGGTGCTGTTCATAGTTGACGGCAGCATAAAGGGCGAGTACGACATAGACCGCAGCAAGCCCCTGCGTGACAGGGAGAGAGATCTCAACAACTGGCTGCTGGAAATGGGCTGGTAAAGCAGAACGAAAGGAGACAGCAAAATGAATAAACTGGTAAAGGGTCTGCTGGCAGGCGGAGCAGTGCTGCTGCTGACAGGTGCCTGCGCCATGGCAGTGTATGCGGTGGCAGGCAAAGAGATAAGAGAGAGCAGGCTTGTAAGCGACAAGATAGAGCTTGATGATTTTGACAAGCTGGATATAAGCACCACCAGCACCGATGTCACCATAACCGTAGGGGACAGGAACGAGCTGACCTACAGGACCATAGAAGAACTGGCACCGCAGATAAAGGAGAATGACGGCAGGCTGACCATAATCTCGGAGAACAAGAAAAAGATATCGCTGATGACAGGGACAGTTTCAAAGCAGTATATGGAGCTTACCGTGACCAAAGACAAGCTGGCTGAGGTGCAGGCAAAGGCCGCCTCGGGGGACGTGACCATAAAGGGCATAAGCTTTGCGGGCAGCGTGGAAACTACCTCGGGAGATATAGATATATCGGGCAATACCGCAGAAAGCCTCAGGCTTGAGGCCACATCGGGAGATGTAAAGCTGTCTGACTCTGTGATAGCTGACCTGAGCGTAAAGACGACTTCGGGCGAAACTGAGCTGAGAGATGTCAGCGGCGGCAGACTTGACCTTGAGGCCGCCAGCGGAGATATGCTGCTGGACAGATGTGTATTTGAAAGCATAGGCAAGAACCAGTCCTCGGGAAATATCACATTAAAGAATACAGCAGCTGCTGATATGGATATGAAGTCCTCCAGCGGCGATACAGAGCTGCTGCTCAGAGGCAGCGAGCAGGACTACAACTACGACCTGACCGTGACCAGCGGTGATATCAAGGTCGCAGGCAGCAGCCATGAGGGCAGGTCATACAAGAGAGACAACGGTGCGGATAAAAACATAAGGCTCGAAAGCACCTCGGGCGAACAGACGATAAGCTTCATCGGATAACTTCTCCACCTTATAAAGGGCGCAGGCGGCTGCTGTCGTCTGCGCCCGCTTTTTTGCATGGGGCGGCACTTGAAAAATATGAGAAAATATGGTATTATGAATTGAGAATAAAGCTTTTGGAGAGGAGCGTTCCCATGACGGACATACTTGTAGTAGAGGACAACAAGGAACTCAGCAGTGTGCTGAGCGATTTCCTGCGGGCTGAGGGCTATGTAGTAAGTGTGGCGGACAGCGGCGAAAGGGCGCTTTCGCTGTTTGAGAGATACGGGGCAAGGCTGGTGCTGCTGGATATCAATCTCCCCGGTATGGACGGCTTTGCTGTCTGCAAAAAGATACGCGAGCAGGACAACACACCCATACTCATACTTACCGCCCGCGTTGACCGCGAGGACAAGCTGAGCGGCCTGGTGCTGGGGGCTGATGACTACATCGAGAAGCCCTACGATATAGACATACTCATGGCCAAGATAAAGGGCATATTCGCCAGGCGGCTGGCACTTGATACTATCACTGACGGTGACATCACCTTAAATCTGGCAGACGGCACCGTCACCCGAAACGGCGGGCAGATACAGATGACCGCCAAGGAATTCGAGCTGCTGCACCTGCTGATGACAAACAAGGGCCAGCTTATGACCAAGGATATGCTCTTCGGGAAGATATGGGGTGCAGACAGCGAAAGCGAACAGCAGACCCTGACGGTCCACATAAAGTGGCTCCGCCAGAAGATAGAGGACGACCCCAAGGCGCCCAGGCATATACTGACCGTCTGGGGCAGGGGCTACAGGTGGGAATAGCATGAAAAGCTACGGCAGACTTACGGCGGTCATACTGGTGATATGGCTGGGACTGTGGGCAGCGGCGGATATCATCATGCTGAAAAGGAACAGTGCTGTCAGCAGCAGGCAGTATCAGGTGGACGCCGAGCGCATAAAGCAGTCCATAGAAAACGGCGGTACCCCCGACGAGGCCGACTACCCTGCGGTGACAGGCATATTCCCCGATGACGGCAGCGAGGACTTCTACTATACCACGAACGAATACGTTGTGATAAAGGCGGGTGGCAGGCTCTACCGCCTTGAATACGACGACAGCACCTTCAACAGCTATGCCCGTGCCATGAAGACGGTAAATATAGCCATGGGCGCAGGGGCGCTGCTGATGGCGGGGGTGCTGATATATCTGGGGCGCAATATAATTGTCCCTTTCAACAGAATAAGCGAGCTGCCCTATGAGCTTGCAAAGGGCGGGCTCAACCGTCCGCTTAAGGAGAGCAGGCATAAGTATTTCGGCAGGTTCCTCTGGGGACTTGATATGCTAAGGCAAAGCCTTGAACAGGCCGAGCTGCGCAGGCTTGAACAGGCCAAGGCCGAAAAGACTTTGCTTTTGTCCCTTTCCCACGATATCAAGACACCGCTGGCGGCCATAAAGCTGTATTCCAGTGCCCTTTCAAAGGGGTTGTATCCCGATAAGGAAAAACAGCGTGAAACAGCCGCGAGCATAAATGCCAAGGCCGATGAGATAGAGGGCTATGTGGGGGAGATAATCAAGAACAGCAGTGATGACTTCCTGTCCTTCACGGCGGATAACAGACCTTTCTACCTTTCGGAGGTCATGGAACGGCTGAAGGCCTATTACAGCGACAAGCTTGATGATCTCGCCATAGGCTTTGAGATCGAAAAGTATACCGACTGCCTGCTGGAGGGGGACCCCGACAGGCTCTCGGAGGTGCTGCAGAACCTCATGGAAAATGCCATAAAATACGGGGACGGCAGGCGCATAGCAGTTAGCTTCGGCAGCGAGGAGGATATGCGGTTCATCACCGTGACAAACAGCGGCTGCACCCTGACAGACAGCGAGCTGCCCCATATCTTCGACAGCTTCTGGCGGGGCTCTAATGTGGGCAGCCGACAGGGCAGCGGCCTGGGGCTGTATATATGCAGGCGGCTCATGCAGCTGATGAACGGGGATATCTTCGCTGAGATAAAGGGCGATGAGATGAGCGTGACGGCAGTGTGCAAAAAAGCGTGAATACATCAGGCGGACGGTACGGACAGTGCTGCCCGCCCTTTTGTGTATGCTGCCGGGTAAAATATGGCATATACCCCGAAAAAGTGCAACTGAACTTAACACAAGTGCAATCGCAGGAGTATTGACATTTAGGGGAAAATCAATTATAATTATGATGATGAACGAAACGGTTCATCTTTATCATCTGTTTATACGGAGGTGTGGGATATGTTCGGAAGAGGCACAAACTTTGACAAAGAGATGAAAAGAGCAGAAAAGAGCGCAAGAGCATTTGCGAAGAAAAATAAAAGAGACGCAAAGGAAGTGGAGGATATCATGAGAGGAAAGACAACTAACACCTTTGATCATGATGTAAGCAACAGAAGCGGTTCCACAGGGAACAACACGCTGCAGTTTTTCATAGGTTTCCTGCTGCTGGGCGGCGGACTTTACTGGCTGCTCAACTCGTTCACCGTTTATTCGGGCATAGGTGCAGGCGGCTTCGGCGGATATTACAGCCTTTTCGGCATGAGGATAACGGGCGGCGTTATGCTGATACCTCTGCTCCTCGGTATAGGCCTGATATTCTTCCTTGACGGCAAAAAGCGTTTCATCGGCTACTCGGTGGCTGCACTGGGTCTGCTGGTCATAGTTATATCGCTGCTGTCTTCGCTGGAATTCCGTGCGAAACACGGCTACTCCCTGTACGTTTATGTTATCATGTTCGCCATGATAGCAGCAGGTTCAGGTCTGCTTATAAAATCCACTTTCAAGAAAAAGAGCTGAGTGAATGACGTTTGTTTTTCTGGGCATCATCATACTGCTGGTGCAGCTCCCTCTTGGCTGGACGGCAGGCTACGTGCTCAAGACCATAGGCTTTGCACTGTGCGCAGCGGGCTTCTCGGAGCTGAGAGAGCATTGTGCGCAGGATAATAAAAACAATAAGGCTGACCCCCCTGTCCGCGAAAGCGGGCTTGGGGGTATCGCTGTTTGGAGGGCTGTGAGCAGGCTGCTTTCCGCTGAGGGCGCAGGGGGCTTTCGCACCTCACGGCTGAAAGCCTTGGATATGCTGAGAAAAAATGCGGTAACGGGCATGGCAGCGGGCATAATAAGTGCAGGGGCTGCTGCGGTGTTTGAGTTTGTATCTCACTCATCGGCAGGGAACTATGTGACCTCCCTTTGCGGCGCTGTGATGACCTTTCTGGCACTGCGGCTGGCAGGGGGCATAACGGCCTTTCTCTGTGAGCATGATAAGCTTTGCCGTGAATACCGCCTGACCGAGCTGCTTTTCTGTGATACAGGCACCGACCTTCTGAGAATGAAGGACCTCATCAACAAAACGGGCATATGCATGGCGGTGAACCTGATATGCGATATACTCAACCGTGTGGTGCCCCTGGAAAGCGTGCAGACCTATGCGGGGTTCATGGCATTTGTAAGCAAGCTGACGCTGTATGTTTTTGTAATAACTGCCGCTGTCAGGACAAATGCTGTAAGGGCAGGCTTTTACCGCCGCCACCCCAAGCAGCCCGAAGAAGACTGATACTGGAGTTGAAATAATGTTATCTGTTATAATACCTGCCTACAACGAGGAGGGCAACGTTGAACGCACCGCCGCCGCTGTGGGCAAAGTTATGGCTGAAAATAATATAGATCATGAGATAGTTTTTGTGAACGACGGTTCCGCTGACAAGACCTGGGAGAAAATGACAGCGCTGGCAAAGGCGGACAGCCGCATAACTGCCGTGAATTTTTCCCGTAACTTCGGCAAGGAGAGCGCAATTTTCGCAGGGCTGGAGACAGCAGCGGGAGATTGCGCAGTGCTGCTGGACTGTGACCTGCAGTTCCCCGTGGAGACCGTGGTGGAGATGTACCGCATATGGGAAAAGGGCGGGGTGGATATCGTCGAGGGGCGCAAGAAGTCCCGTGGGCGGGAAAACCCTGTGTACAAGGGCTTTTCCCTGCTGTTCTACAAGCTGATAAGCAAGTCGGGGGGGCTTGATATGAAGGACGCCTCCGATTTCAAGCTCATGGACAGGTGCGTCATAGATGCCCTGAACCGTATGCCCGAAAGGCTGACGTTCTTCCGCGCCATGTCGGGCTGGGTGGGCTTCAGGACGGAGAAGGTCTGGTTCGAGGTCGCCGACCGTGAGATAGGTACCTCAAAGTGGCGCCCATCACAGCTGGTAAAGTTTGCGGTGAACAACATAACCTCCTTTACCTCTGCGCCGCTGCAGCTGGTAACGGTCTTCGGTGTCATAACCTTTCTGGTTTCGCTGATACTGGGTGTGAACACCCTTTACAATAAATTTTTCGGTAATTCCGAGGCGGGCTTCCCTACGGTCATAATCCTGCAGCTGCTGACATCGAGCATAATCATGTTCAGCCTGGGGATAATAGGGTATTATATCGCCAAGATCTATGAAGAGATAAAGCAGAGGCCCCGCTATATCATAAAAGATATAGTCTGCCGAAGAGAGGATAAGGATAAAAATGGAAAATAAAAGCAGGCTCGCCCCGCCCGAAAAGCAGGGCAGCTTATTCAGAAGGCTGCCGGAAAGACTTGGCGGCTTCTGTATAGACAGGAGGATATATTTTGCGGTGTTCTTCCTGTCCGCAGGGATACTTTACGCATCATACGCATTTTTCAGGATATACCCCATAGGCGACGGCTCGCCCCTGGTGCTTGACCTTAACGGCCAGTATGTCTATTATTACGAGCATTACCGCGAAGCCTTCTGGGGACGTGAAAGCTGGATCTACAGCTGGTCGAGAAATCTGAGCGGCGAGATGTTCGGCATATTCGCCTACTACCTGGCCAGCCCCTACATGATAATAATAGCCCTTATGCCAAGGCGCCTCATGCAGATAGCTGTGCTGATAATGCAGCTTGCCAAGGTGGGCTCGGCGGCGGTGACTTTCTGCTTCTTTTTGCAGCGGACGGCCAAGCGCCCCCCGAAGACGGTCTCGCTCATACTCTTCCCGCTGATGTATGCGCTGATGTCCTACATGGTGGTGCAGCTCATGGACCCCATGTGGCTGGACGGCCTGATATATCTGCCCCTGATATGCCATGGGGTAAGGCGGCTGGTCAATGAGGGCAGGCTGCTGCCCTATATAATACCCCTGACACTCATGTTCATAGCCCATTTCTATATAGGCTACATGGTGGGCATATTCACGTTTTTCTATTTCTGCTATGTGTGCCTGGGAGACCCCGAAAGGGCGCTGCCCAGGAAGTTCATACTGCGCTGCCTGGCCTTTGGTGCGGGAACGCTGGTGGCTCTCATGTGCGCAGCCTGGGTGCTGATACCTGTGTATAACTCCCTTAAGCTGGGCAAGTTCGAGTTCACCGACCCCGACTTCTCCCTGGCTACCCAGTTCGATTTCCTGACATTTATAACCAAGCTTTTCCCCATGACCTACGATACGGTGTACCCCGAGGGTATGCCCATGATATACTGCGGAACAGCAGTGCTGCTGCTGGTGCCCCTGTATTTCATGAACGAGAAGATAAACGTCAAGGAGAAGACCGCTGACGGCATACTCTGCGTGATACTGACGGTGCTTATGTATATAAAGCCCTGGGATATGGCCATGCACGGTTTTCAGGTGCCTAACTGGCTGCCCTTCCGCTACTCGTTCATACTCTCATTCATGCTGGTGGTCATGGCTTTCAAGAGCTTTGAGAACTTAGACGGCATAACCGCCAAAAATATAGGCGGTGTGTTCTTCGGGCTCATGGTCTTCCTCTTCTGGTGCGAGAGGGAGAACTACACCCACTTCAAGCTTTTCGTGACCCGCCGCGATGCGAACAACGAGCCCTATAATGTCATACAGGGCATATGGGTCAGCATGATAGCGCTGATAGTTTATTTCGTCATGCTCTATCTTATCAGGAAATACCCCCGTTCAAAGGCGGTGGCTTTCTCACTGACAGTGGTGCTGACCGCTGAGCTGTTCGCCTCAAATATCGATACTATCAAGAAGATAGATATCGATGTGGCATACTCAAAGTACAGCTCCTACGAGCCTTATATGTCCGACCTTAACAAGGCCGTGGACACCATTGAGGATTTTGACACCGATCCCTTCTACCGCATGGAAGCCACCTTCCACCGAACGGTAAATGATGCCATAGGCACGGGCTACAAGAGCCTTTCACATTCAAGCTCCACCATGAATGCCCCCGCACTGCTCATGCTGCACAGGCTGGGCTTTGCCTACGGCGGACATTTCACCCGCTATGACGGCGCCACCCCCATGACAGATGCAATTTTTGACATAAGGTATCTTATGGACAAAACGGGGAATGATATGTATGTCAGCAGCAGGTACAAGGTGCCTGCGGAGTACAAGCTGACCACCGAGGTGAGCATTGACCACGAGAAGATAGTTGACGGCGAGAAAAAGGTGGTGCCCACCACATTCAAGTTCTACCGCAACCCCAATGCACTGGGGCTGGGGCTGGCCGCCAAGGGGGATATACAGGACGTCAAGCTGAACGACGATGACCCCTTTGATAACCAGAACAGGCTTTTCAATGCACTGGCAGGGGAGGAATGTAACTTCTTTACACAGCTTGATGTTGTGAACAGCGACACCGACAATGTCATGACAGTGAACACCACTGACGGGCATATCAAGTATTATCCCATGGACGAGAGCCGCAAGGAATGCCATGTGGACTATGTGGTGCGCATGGACAAGGACAGCGACCTCTATATGTTCCTGCCCACCAAGTATGAGCGCAGCTGCAACATCTGGTACCAGCCCGAGGACGACTATGTGGACGGCGAGTACAATATGGAATACGTGGGGCAGTTCTTCACGGGGGATAATTATTCCATAATGAAGATAGGCAGGTTCATCGAGGGGCAGGAGATACGGGTGCGCATAACCATAGCCAACGATGACAACGAAGCCTACTGGCGGGACAAGCTGTTCTACAGCTTTGACTACGAGGGCTTTGCAAAGGCCTGCGAAAAGCTGAAGGCAAGTTCCTTTGAGGTGACGGAGTTTGAGGATACTCAGCTGACAGGCAGGGTAACTGCCGAGGAGCAGGGACAGCTGCTGTTCACCACCATACCCTACGAGAACGGCTGGACCATAACTGTAAACGGCAAAAACGTCAAGCCCGAAAAGGCCGTGGACGATGCCCTTATAGCCATACCCCTCGAAGCGGGAGAGAACACCGTGAAGATGAAGTTCTCGCCCAACTACTGGCGGCTATCGCTGATAATAAGCATTTTCGGCGTCATACTGCTGGCTGTCATCATGCTCTGGGAGCTTGGGGGCGGCAGGCGCATAAAGAAGCTGCTTGAAAACGGCAGGGAAGAGGCTGCGGAAAAACCTCTGCCTGAGCCTACCTACAGCGGCGCCGAGGTGCCCGAGCCCGTTATGATAGAGATAGCCGATGATGACCCGCCGACCTCTGAGAAGACAGAAAATACTGTTGACAAAAACGAGTGAATGGGTTATCATATATGTACACGCAAAAAATTTCCCTGAAGGAGATAGAGATATATGGCAAAAAAAGTCTACAGAAAAACACTAACCAACAGCGGCGGCGGTGTCTGCACGCTGACAGGCTTCGCGGCAGTTTCCGCACTGGCGGCTGCGGCGGGGGATTTCATCGCAGGGGCGGTGTACACGCAGTTCTATAAAAATCAGGTCTATGATATGACCCCCGACCCCATAGAGTATATCAGGGATAACAACGGCGGTATAGTCATGGGGCTGTTCGCACTGATAATGTTCATCTGGGCACTGACCGCTGCCAAGGGCAGACGCATGGGAAGAGAGTTCGGCTGGCTGGGCATTTTCATGGGGCTGGGACTTACCCTTTCCCCCGCAGTGAAGCTTTATGAGATATTTGACAGCGACTTCATGAGCAGGTGGTTCGATACCGCTTATGACAGCGATAAATTCCGCGGCGCAGCTGAACTGGCAAAGGCAGGGCTCCCCGAACTGGCAGGTCTGCTGCTGCTCATAGCAGGCATAATAGTTCTGGTGCGCATAGGCGGTGAGGACTTTGAGATAGAAGCCCCCCGTGCAGGCAGAAAGGCTGAGGCTCCCAAGCCCGAAAAGCCTAAGAAGAACGACGCCCACGGCTTCGGCGAGAACACCCAGCAGATACAGGGTCTTACAGGTGAAACAAAGCCCGCCACCTACGGCGAAAAGGAGGAGGCTCCCGCTGCTGTAAAGGAAGAAGCTCCCGCACCTGCACCCAGGCCTGCAAAGAAAGCCACCGTCAAGCTTTGTCCTAACTGCGGCGAGCTGGTCGGCGAGGACGAACTGTTCTGCTCAAACTGCGGACAGAAAATGTGATATGTAACAAAAGGCACAAGCCCCGTCTTCCGTAACAGGAAGACGGGGCTTGTTATATATAAGATGGGGTCCGGTGAACGCTTGAACTATGTGGAGCTGTCCTGGAGAGCATCGTAGCCCTCTTCGCCTGTGCGTACCCTTACTACGTTCTCGATATCGTAAACGAATATCTTGCCGTCGCCGATATGGCCTGTGTAAAGGGCAGCCTTGGCAGCCTCGATGACATCACGGGGACTTACCTTGCATACCACGACTTCTACCTTTACCTTGGGCACAAGGCTCGCCTCGACCACAGCGCCTCTGTAGTATTCGGGCTGACCCTTCTGTATGCCGCAGCCCAGCACGTTGGTCACGGTGACACCTGTTACCTCGATGTTCTCCAGAGCCTCGATAAGGGTGTTGAGCTTCTGCTGGTTGCATACGATGACAAGCTTGGTCATCTTGTTTGTGCCTGTGGTGTAGCTTTCGACCTCTACTGCCTTTTCAACAGGCACCGCGGGTCTTGCGGGAGCTTCGACCTTTGTAACGCTCTTTGCGTCGTCCTTGGTGTAGGAAAGTGCTGCCTGTGCCATGGTGGGGGCAAAGTCAGCATAAGAGGATACCAGACCATGCTCGGTTATGTCAAGGCCGATGATCTCTTCCTGTGCGGAAGCCCTCAGGCCTATGGTGTGCTTGATGATCTCAAATACTGCGAACATTGTAACAGCTACCCAGAGGATGACCGAGCCTGCGCCCAGCGCCTGTATGCCCAGCAGGTGAGCGCCGCCGCCTGTGAACAGACCCTTTTCGCCGATAGTGCCGTCAGAGAACAGGCCTACAGCTATGGTGCCCCAGAGACCGTTGCAGAGGTGAACGCCGCAGGCACCTACGGGGTCATCTACCTTGAGCTTGGCGTCGATGAATTCAACGGCTACTACTACCAGTATGCCCGAAACTGCACCGATGATAGCTGCCGATACGGGGGATACGGTGTCACAGCCTGCGGTTATGGCCACCAGGCCTGCCAGTGAAGCGTTGAGGGTCATGGAAACATCGGGCTTTTTGTACTTGAACCAGGTGAACAGCATGGTCACGATAGTTGCAACTGCTGCCGCCAGGTTGGTGGTGGTGAATACCTTGCTTGCCAGCGAGATGTTCTCGCCCTCCATGGAAACGGTGGAAGCGCCGTTGAAGCCGAACCAGCAGAACCAGAGGATAAAGCAGCCCAGTGCGCCGATGGTCAGGTTGTGCCCGGGGATAGCCCTTGGCTTGCCGTTCTTGTCATACTTGCCTATACGGGGGCCGAGTATGGCAGCACCCACAAAGGCAGCCACACCGCCTGCCATGTGTACGCAGGTAGAGCCTGCAAAATCGTGGAAGCCCAGGTCGGCCAGCCAGCCGCCGCCCCAGATCCAGTGTGCCTCTATGGGGTAAACTATCAGGCTTATGCAGGCCGAGTAGATGCAGTAGGAAACGAACTTTGTCCTTTCAGCCATGGCGCCCGAAACTATGGTAGCTGCGGTGGCGCAGAAAACTGTCTGGAAGATGAAGTATGCGAAAAAGGGTACGCCATCGGGTGAAACGGAAGCGTAGGTCTCATCGGCGATGCCCTGATAGGCACCGATGAACTTGCCCGCCCCGAACATTATGCCAAAGCCGAACAGCCAGAACAGCGGCGTACCGATACAGAAGTCCATAAGGTTTTTCATGATGATGTTGCCTGCGTTCTTGGCGCGGGTGAAGCCCGCTTCGACCATGGCAAAGCCTGCCTGCATGAAAAATACCAGCGCCGCACCGACCAGCACCCATATGGTGCTGACCGCACTGTAGTCTGCGGCAAGGGTTGATGAGTGTAACATTTTATTTTTCCTCCTAAATAAGATCTCCGATACTTATGTGTATCACTGATAATGCTGATATTGTAACTATACGCAGCCGTATCGGGATAAAAAAAGAAGTGTACACCGACGTTTTACCGTCTGCGTACACTTCCTCGTGTTCATCATATCATTTTACTTTCCCTGAAAGGGGCAGCTGTTACTTAACGTAGAACAGCAGCTGACCGTATGTGGGATAAGGCCAGTACTTCTCGCCTACCAGTGTTTCTATCTCGTCTGCGGCAGCCCTCAGCTCGCCCATGGCAACGAAAACAGTGTCGTGGTAGTAGTTTGCAAGAGCCTCAACATCGTCGATCTCTCTTGCCTTGACCTCAGCCTCCTCCAGTGCGGAAAGCTTTCTGTAGGTCTGTGCAGCCAGAGATGACAGGCGCTTCACCAGATCGTCCTCGAAGCTGGTGTCAGCACCGCAGGCCTTTGCCAGTGACGCAGTTTCTGCCAGTTCCTTTATGTAGGTGGCAACTGCGGGCAGAATGTCCTTCTTTGCCATGTCAGCCATGGTCAGTGCTTCGATGTTTATGGTCTTGCAGTATTCGTCCAGCAGTATCTCCACTCTGGATCTCAGCTCGGTCTCGCTGTACACGCCGTACTTTGAGAACACCTCAACGTTCTTGGGTGCCAGGTAGGTGGGTATAGCCTCGGGGGTGCTCTTCAGGTTCAGCAGACCTCTCTTCTCAGCCTCGCTCACCCAGTCCTCGGAATAGCCGTCGCCGTTGAAGATGATATCCTTGCTCTCCTTGATGGTGTTCTTGATAAGGTCGTCCAGTGCGTCCTGGAAGTTATCTGCCTTTTCAAGCACATCTGCAAAGTCGTCCAGCACCTTGGCAACGATAGTGTTGATAACAGTGTTGGGGCCTGCGCAGGAAAGTTTTGAACCGGGGCTCCTGAACTCGAACTTGTTGCCTGTGAAAGCGAAAGGCGAAGTCCTGTTTCTGTCAGTTGTATCCTTGGCGAAATGGGGAAGTACGTCAACGCCTATCTCCATTTCAACGTGCTCGCCCTCATACTTGTAGCCGTTTACGATAGAATCCAGCACACCTGTCAGCTCATCGCCCAGGAAAATGGAGATGATAGCGGGAGGTGCCTCGTTGGCACCGAGTCTGTGGTCGTTGCCTGCGGTAGCTACGCTGGCTCTCAGTATATCCTGATAATCATAAACTGCCTTTATAACTGCGGTCAGGAACAGCAGGAACTGTGCGTTCTCAGCGGGGGTCTTTCCGGGCTCCAGCAGGTTGACACCTGTGTTGGTGGAAAGGGACCAGTTGTTGTGCTTGCCCGAACCGTTGATGCCCGCAAAGGGCTTCTCGTGGAGCAGGCACTTGAAGCCGTGCTTTCTTGCAGTACGCTTCATTATCTCCATGGTCAGCTGGTTGTGGTCGGTGGCGATATTTGTGGTGCCGTAGATAGGTGCCAGCTCGTGCTGTGCGGGAGCGACCTCGTTGTGCTTGGTCTTGGCATAGATGCCCAGCTTCCACAGCTGCTCGTCCAGGTCCTTCATGTAAGCGGCAACTCTGGTCTTGATAGTGCCGAAGTAGTGATCCTCAAGCTCCTGTCCCTTGGGTGCGGGTGCGCCGAAGAGTGTTCTGCCTGTGAAGATCAGATCCTTTCTGTGAGAATACATCTCTCTGTCCACCAGGAAGTATTCCTGCTCGGGACCCACATTTGCCACAACTCTGGTAGCGTCGGAGCCGAACAGCTTAAGCACTCTCAGCGCGGAACGGTTCACAGCCTCCATACTTCTCAGCAGAGGTGTCTTCTTGTCCAGCGCTTCGCCGTTGTAGGAGCAGAAGGCGGTGGGTATGCACAGGGTCTTCTCCTTGATGAAAGCGTAGGAGGTGGGGTCCCATGCGGTGTAGCCCCTGGCCTCGAAGGTAGCTCTCAGTCCGCCTGAAGGGAAGCTGGAAGCATCGGGCTCGCCCTTTACCAGCTCCTTGCCCGAGAACTCCATGATGACATGGCCGCCGTCAGTGGGTGTGATGAAGCTGTCCAGCTTTTCAGCGGTAAGGCCTGTCATAGGCTGGAACCAGTGTGTGTAGTGGGTGCAGCCCTTTTCCACTGCCCAGTCCTTCATGGCATTAGCCACGATGTTTGCCACATCAGCCCCCAGGGGGTCGCCGTTGTCGATAGTCTTTTTCAGTGCCTTGAAAGTAGACTTTGGCAGCTTTTCTCTCATGACCGACTCATTAAAAACATCAGAGCCGAAGATCTCGGGTACGTTGATCATAATCTATCCCTCCAGAAAAAATTAAAAGCGCTGTGGACCAGACTGTTCGGTCCACAGCGCCATTGCTGTTTACGTGTATGAGTATACACCAACTTTCCCTGTTTGTCAAGGGAATTTTTGATTTTTGGATTTTGGCACAAAAGCAGTTAGTCACAGTTAAAAATTATTGGTGCAAACAGCTCAATACTCAACACCTGCCGCCATTGTTGCCCCACTGTGCCATGGAGAGCCTTATATAGTACCCCTGAGGTACCCCGCAGACAGGGCACTGCTCGGGGGCGCTGTCACTTTCAACGATGAAGCCGCAGTTGAGGCACACCCAGGTCTCGGTCTTGTCGGATGTGTACAGCCTGCCCTCCTTCATCAGCTTTGCAAAGGTATCGAACCGCTTTGAATGGGTATCCTCTATCTTGGTGATGTTCTCAAAGTCACGGGCGATATCCGCAAAGCCCTCCTCACGGGCGGTCTTTGCAAAGGCGGGGTACAGCTCGCCTGACTCGTTCTGCTCGTGGCTCACTGCCCTTTCAAGCAGCACACATACGTCCGTTTCAGTGTCCACAGGGTAGTCCGCCGAGATGTTTACCTGCTGCCCCGTAAATTCTTTCAGGTGGCCGTAAAAGACCTCAGCGTGCTCCTTCTCCTGGTCTGCGGTAAAGCGGAAAAGCTCTGATACAGCGTAGTGCTGCTGACGGGCAGCCTGCCGGGCGATGTTGTATCTTTCCCGCGCCTGGCATTCTCCTGCGAAAGCCCTCATGAGGTTTTCCTTAGTCTTTGAATTTGCAAGTTCCATATCATATCTCCTTTGTATAAATGTTCTCATCGTTATACGGTAAGGGTTCCGTTCTCGTTTTCCTCCAGCAGAAGCACCTGCTCTTCCTCGGCGGTGCAGGCATTTACATAGACAAGCACCTTTCTGCCGCTGCCTGCTTTGCAGGTGTATTCGCGGCACAGCACCTCGCCGCCGCCGTCGGTGGGTATTACAGCCATGCGCTCACTGAGGATATCGAGCCTTGGCGATACCGCCTGCCTTGCTTTCAGGGCCGAGCATAGCTTGTCCCTGTAGGTGCGCCTGCGGTGGTTCACCAGAAAACCTCTGGCATCGTAGCCCAGTATATCCCCGTTGTCCATGGCCACCGTGACCTTTGCAAGGTCGGGGTACACCCGCCTGTCCTCATCGAGATAGCAGAAGTTCACCGTCATGGCGCCGTTCTGTATCTCGTAGTAGGTCACTTCCATGGAGGTCATGCCCAGCCTTTCAAGGAAGTCTGCCGCATTGTCAAGGGCGGTGTCCCTGCCGATCTTTTCCTGCCCTGCGTCCCGCATATTCAGAAAATATGAGATATACCCGCCCTGCTTAGTCACCTCACAGAAAGCGCTGCCCTCCTCATCGCTGAACCGCCATGCGGGCATTTTGCCGCCTACCTCAGCGGTGTCGGTCAGGTCTGCGGTGCTGATGCCCAGGGCTTCTGCCGCCTGATCGCGGGCATATTCCTCGGTGACAGCCTCCGCGTCTTTGGTCATCAGGGGCTCCTGTTCAAGCAGGTCGTCCGAAAAGGGGCCGTCGTAGATGAGCTTGGGGTATTCATCAAAGCTGCCCTCAAAATCAGTGAAGCCCTCGGTGACATGGGGCGGCTCCTTGTCGGTGAGCATACCATCGGCCTGCTCAAAGGTCAGCTCGCCCCCTGCTATCTCACCCTCCAGCTCCCACAGGCTGTCACACAGCTGCTTCGAGAAACGGCAAAGCTTCGAGATATTGCTGTACTCCTCCGCTGTCAGCGCCTCGCCTTTGTCCAGCTTTTGGGAAAGGGTCAGGGAATAGTTGCCCACCTGGGAAAGGAATTTGTTGGTGTTCTCCAGATCTCCCCGTGAAACAGGCAGCCTGGAAAGGGCAGCCTTTGCCGCCGCAGCCTCTTTGTAAAGGTCGGCGGAAAGGCTCTGCTGTATCCGCCCCGAGCCTGCATACAGCTGCTTTTCCAGCACGTTTGAAAGGTTCTCGCAGCTGCCCGCCAGTTCCTCCACCGCCGCAGTGTAGCTGTTGTTCACCGAGCGCTGCGCAGCTTCCGCTTTGCGCATGAGCGAGTAGTTCTTCACCGAAAGGGCACCCACTGCCGCCAGTGACAGGCTGCACAGGCGGATAAGCCCCCGTTTTTTTAGTGTCATTCTATCAGTCCTTCTTCTGCCGACCTGCCGTGCCTGTTTTGCAGACAAAGGAGGTCGGTGTATTTGAGGATAGTATGGGCAGTTTTCTTTGTATTATTCGTGTGAAAAAAATGATACTGCACCGAAAACTCTGGCAAAGCCTTGATTTCAGCGAGGTAATGTGCTATAATGATGAAAAAGCTCATTGTCGGAGGTCAGCATGGACAGATCAAAGATGATATTTCTCGCGCCCCTCTTGCTTGCGGCACTGCTGACAGGCTGCGGCGGGGGCGGCACAGGCAGTTCTTCTGCGGAAAGCAGCTCTGCGGCAGCGACAGAAGCCCCTGCGGTGAGCGAGCCTTCGGATTTAGATATAGACA
Organism: Ruminococcus sp.; assembly: GCF_017464355.1. Lineage (GTDB taxonomy): Bacteria > Bacillota > Clostridia > Oscillospirales > Ruminococcaceae > Hominimerdicola. The sequence continues at coordinate 53,308 of NZ_JAFUAG010000021.1, forward strand.
CCGATACCGCGGCAAAGGCGGCTTATGACGGGCTTTGCAAAAGGCTTAAGGTCTTCGCCTTTGACTACGAGATGACCACTGCCGAGGTGCTGAAAAAGAAATACCCCGCAGCAGCCTCCGAGGAGGGGCTTGACCTTTCGGGTGAAAGGCCTGCCGCCGAGGGTGACAGGGACATCTACGACAGCGCCCGTGAAAGCGGCATAACTGCGGGTCGGGTGTATGCTGATGATGTGCCGTCGGTGAGGTATGTCTCCCCGAAGGGCGGCGAGAGAGTTTATACAGAAGATCAAAGCTAACAAAAGCAAAGGAGAGAATGTTTTGACAAGAAAAATAACAGCAGCACTTACCGCACTGGTGATGTGCGCAGGACTTTCGGCCTGCGGTGAAAAAGCTGCAAAGGAAGAAAGCAAGGCAGACACATCTTCTTCCGCAGCGGTGACTTCCTCTGAGAAAGAAAAGGCAGAGGAAACTTCTACGGTGACAGAAGAAAAGCCCGAAGACAGCAAGGCTGATGAAAGCAAGCCCGAAGAAACCACCGAGAGTGAAGCGCCTGCGAGTGAAGCCCCTGACGGCGCGGAAGAGTATACCACCGAAGAGGGCACTTCTGTCAAAAGGACGGGCAATATCATATATAGTGTGACGTACTCCGATATAGAAGAAAAGCCCACAGATGAAGATGTAAAGGGCTTTGCAGAAGCGGCTGTCAGGCACATTGAGGCTTCCCGCGGGGGAGATATGCAGGCATTCCTTGACACTATGGGCCTGGGGCTCATGCAGAAGCCTGTCAATGAGGTCAATACAAAGATCAATGAGCTGAGCGATGAGGACTTTGAAAGCTGGTGCAAGGACGCAAACCACGTTTTACAGTACGAGCTTTCCGATGAGGTAGCAGGGCTCTGGATGGTGCTTGGCAGCGAAAAGGCCGCTGCGGCAGTTGAGGATACCATTGACGCAACAGACCCCGAAAAGTTCAGTGAGGCAATAGCTGAGCTGGTAGGCAGCATATCCCCCGATGAGCCTAATACCGCCGATAACCTGACCGATGAAACTATCTGGGATACCGAGGGCGAGCCCATAGCGGTCAGTGATGATGCGGTCATACTTCTGCTGCTGGAGTATTATGGGAAAGACGGCGATGATGCATATTTCTGGGGAGATATCACTATCGTGGACGGTGATAATTCCTACAGGGTGCCCGACTACCTTATGGGCTGGAAGATAGACGGCAAGTACGGCGTTTTTGCTGGTATCGACGTCGATGAGGGTGAGGCCGATGAGGAGATGAAAGGCAAGACCGCCGAAGAACTGTTCAAAATATTTGCAGCGCAGCAATAAGCTTTTTTCAGGGAGGAAAAATATGAAAAGACAGGATTATCTCAGCTGGGACGAATACTTCATGGGTATAGCACACCTTTCGGCCAGGCGCAGCAAGGACCCCAACACACAGGTGGGGGCCTGCATAGTTTCTGAAGAGAACAAGATACTCTCGGTGGGCTACAACGGTATGCCCACAGGCTGTGATGACGATGAGATGCCCTGGGAGAGGGAGGGGGAATTCCTTGATACCAAGTACCCCTTTGTCTGCCATGCGGAGCTGAATGCCATACTCAACCGTTCTACGGGCAGCCTGAAAAATGCCAGGATATATGTGTCGCTCTTCCCCTGCAACGAGTGCGCCAAGGCTATAATACAAAGCGGTATCAAGGAAGTCGTTTACGGTGACGACAAGTATGCCGATACCGACGGCGTAAAGGCCTCAAAGCAGATGTTCAACATGGCGGGTGTAAAGCTGAGGAAGTACGGCTTCACCGAAAGGGTAGTGAGGATAGAGCTTTGACAGCGAAGAAAATGATATCCGCACTGGCGGAAAAGTACGGCGATGAGTTCATCTGGTCGCCCCTTGCTGACGGCAGCTTTTTTGAAAGGCAGCTGGTAAAGGAGTCGGACATTGAGCCCGAAAGGATAACTGCCCTGGCAAAATGCGAGGCCAATGACGATGTGCTGTATCATATCGGGGGAGAGGAGCTTCCCTGGAGGATATACCACCTCACCTATTATTGCAGGGCAAAGTACAAGGGGTTTTCTTCGGCGGAGGAAGCCTGTGACTATATCGAAAAATGCTTCATTGAAGATTATATCTCAATTTGATCGTGTATTGTTTCCCGCCGAAGGCGGGGGAAACAATACGAAAAAAGCCATTCTGTATCATCAGCGATACACTTCAAAATTGGGAGAAGATTATTTATAAAGGAGTAAGGAAAATGGAAAGAAAATACGCACTGCTGGGCGAAAGCCTGAAGCACACCATGTCGCCGCCCATACATACGAGGCTGTTTGAGCTTAAGGGCAGAGAGTTCAGCTATGAGATAATAGAGCTGCCCCCCGAGCAGCTGGAGCCCCATGCGGGGTACTTGAAAAGTCTGGCGGGGTTCAATATCACCATTCCCCATAAAATGGGCATAATACCCCACTGCGACAAGCTGGCGGAGTCGGCAAAGCGGTACAACTCGGTCAACTGCGTTGACAACAAGGACGGTGTACACACAGGCTACAACACCGACTGTGACGGCTTCCTGGCCTCGGTGAGAGCCATGGGTGCCGAGCTGGGCGGAAGAGTGCTGCTGCTGGGCTGCGGCGGTGTGGGCAGAATGATGGCCATTGAGGCCGCCCTGGCTGGTGCTGAGCTTTACATAGCTGTCCTTGAAAGCGACCTTCCTCTGGCGGAGCAGGCTAAGAAAGAGATAACCGCCATGAAGCCCGACGCTGCGGTGAACATAGTGCTGACCACCAAGATAGACGCTTCCCTCGGCTATGATCTGCTTATGAATGCGACCCCCGTGGGTATGTACCCCAGGGTGGATAACTGCCCTGTCAGCGACGAAGTCATCGCTGCAAGCAAGGCGGTATTCGATGTTATCTATAATCCAAGGGAAACTCAGCTGCTGAAAAAAGCAAAGGCCGCAGGCAAAAAATACTGCGGCGGCATGGCCATGCTGGTATGGCAGGCTGTGAAAGCCCACGAGATATGGGACGGCGACAGCTACACCAACGAAGAGGTGCAGGCTATAATCGAAGAAATGCAGCAGCTGGTGGAAAAGGATTTCCCCGCGGCTAAGTAATGATAAGAGCGTCAACAGGGTCTTTGTGTGCCCTGACCCGCCCCACATTGTGCGTACAGCACAAAAAAGCCCCTATGGTAAATTAAATCAAGCTACGAACTGGCTTCGCAATTCAAGCGGAGTCAGTTTTGTTTTGAGTTGAATTCGCTGGTGATTGTAAAAGTAGATGTAA
>NZ_JAFUAG010000022.1 GCF_017464355.1 Ruminococcus sp.
CACGCTCAGAATTTTGCGCCCGCCCGCGTTTTTGTCATTTGCGGTGGTTCGCTGTTCTTATCGCTTTCCCGACGTTTGCTTTGCTCTTAATGTTTGTTGTGGTCGTTGCTTTGCTCCTTGGTGATTGAGGGCTCTGCCCGTTCATCAGCTCTGCTGATGTTGGACTCCCCGCAAGCCTGCTGGCGCGAGGCTTGACCGCGCGCTTTTTTTCCTTGGCATTCCCCGATAGAACTGCAATCTTTCGCCCCTGTCAACAATTATGAATTATGAATTCAGAATTATGAATTAAAGTGCCCCTGTCGGGGCGCAATTTTCGTCGCTCCGCCGAAAATTGCACGCGGGCGGTCGTTATCCGCACAGGGTTTTGTTATAGGGTGAAACATCGCTCACGCTCAGAATTTTGCGCCCGCCCGCGTTTTTGTCATTTGCGGTGGTTCGCTGTTCTTATCGCTTTCCCGACGTTTGCCTCGCTCTTATCGTTCGCTTTGCATTTTGGCTTGCGCCTTGGTGATTGAGGGGCTCTGCCCCTCAAGCTCCCTGCAAGCCTGCTGGCGCGAGGCTTGACCGCGCGCTTTTTTTCCTTGGCATTCCCCGATAGAACTGCAAATTCTCGCCCCTGCCAACAATTATGAATTAATCCGTGTACCTGCTTCCCCCAAGGAACTCACGGACAAGGGTGTCATCTCCGATAAGTTCAGTGTCAATGGGGTCAACAGCCTCCAGCAGACTCAGTATGCTGCTGTATCTGTCAAAATCCTTGTAGGTCTTGCTGGCCTCCCTCATCTTGTCCAGCAGAAGCCCCTTGTATGCCGCAGGCTCGTAGCCGATGTAGGTGTCCAGCGAGAATTCTTTCTCTTCCTCAGCACGGTACTTGTAGGGGAGTATGTACTGCTCCTCGCCCCTTGATACGTTGCGGAACATATCAAAGGTTTCCGCAGGCACCCTGCCCCTTGACCTCTCGTCCCTGATGAGCCTCCTCATCAGCCTTATCATCGAGGGGTGTACCAGCGTGCCGTCCTCTAATTCTATACGGGTGCGCACACTTACATACATACATCTGGCAAAATCACCCGCACCGCCCGTCACTTGTGGGTTTAGTGCGTGTATGCCCTCAAATACTATTATGTCGTCCCTGCCCCTCTTGAACAGAAAACCGTCCGAGCTTGACTGCTCCGCAAAGTTGAACTTTGGTATCATCACTTCCTCGCAGCGCGATATCTTCTCCATGTGTTCGTTGAGCTTGTTTATGTCTATCCTCATGGGCGATTCGTAGTCAGGGGTGCCGTCCTCGTTGACTATATGCTCAAAAAAACCCTTCGGCAGAAAATAGTCGTCCATGGATATGGTGTGGGTGTGTATCCCCATGTCGTCCAGCATATTGTCTATTTTCAGCGCCGTGGTGGTCTTGCCCGAACCCGATGGCCCCGCCAGCAGTATTATGGGCTTTTCCCTGTGCTCGTCCGCTATCCTCTCGGCAGCACGGCGAAGCTTCTTCTCGTACTTCTCGTTGCACTCGCCGATGAATGCTCCCTGTTCCGCTATCTTGCTGTTGAGTTTGTTGATGTTGATCTTTTTCATAGTGCGCCTGCTCCCTTTCATAAAGCCCTGCAGCCCTGTCCGCCGCAAAGGCCGTAATATAGTGCGGCCGCCCCGTGTTCTTCGGAACGTCCGTTTTTTTTCATCTCCCGATTTTGAAGTGTATTGCTGATGATACAGAATAGCTTTTTTCGTATCGGGAGTAATAAGTCATCGCCCTTCGGACGTAAGCATTCTTACCTTATGCGAAAATCGCTGCCGCCTTTCAGCGGTATCTCCTTTACGTCCATGTAGTCTATCTGTATAAAGCGTCCCCGCCTTAAATCCTGTATCATCATGTCAATGGCAGCCTCCGTCCCCTCGACCTCAGCCTCCACCGTGTCGTCAGGCAGATTTCTCACCCAGCCCGCTACTCCGCAGCTCCTCGCCGCATAGTATGCCGTGTACCGAAAACCTACCCCCTGGACCATTCCATGGAATATTATATGCCTGCGTATCCTCTCCATTTCATAGCCCTGCCTTTCTCCGACATTTTCCGACTTTACATATCGTACATACATTATACCATTTTGCACATGATATGTCAATCAGCCTTGCCAAAATGGACGAAGCCCCCGAAGCTCGTCTCCTTTGTATTCCCCGATTGAACTGCTATTTATCGCCCCTGCCAACAATTATGAATTATGAATTAAAAAAGCTATAGTCTCAGCCTATACCCCGCCATAATAAAAATCTACTTGACTATATCGCAAAAATGTGGTATAATTCATATCAATTTGCGGGGTATTTAACCCTATAAAGCAGTAAATTGATGAGAGGAAGAAATTATATGAAGACCTGCGAGATTTTCAAGCAGAAGACCACCCTGTCATTCGAGGTGTTCCCCCCTAAAAGCGATACCCCTATCGAAAACATCTACTCTACCATTGACGGCCTTGCGCCCCTTAAACCCGATTTCATCAGCGTTACCTACGGCGCAGGCGGCAACGGCAGCAATGCCACTATCGGCATTTGCGAGATGATAAAGGAGAAGTATAACATTGAGCCCGTGGCTCACCTGGCCTGCATCAATCTCACTAAGGAAAAGGTGCTGTTTGAACTGGCTCAGATGAGAGCCGCAGGTATCGAGAATATCCTTGCCCTCAGGGGCGATGTCAACCCAAATATCCCTCCCCATGAGGATTTCAGGTATGCCTCCGAGCTGATAGAGCTTATCAGGCAGAACGGAGATTTCAATATCCTGGGCGCCTGCTACCCCGAGGGACACCCCGAGGCTCCAAGCATGGTCGATGATATAAAGCACCTTAAAGAAAAGGTAGACGCAGGCTGTTCCCAGCTCATCTCCCAGCTTTTCTTCGATAACGAAGACTTCTACGCTTTCAGGGAAAAAGCCGCCATAGCAGGTATCGATGTCCCCATAGAAGCAGGCATAATGCCCGTCACCAATCCCAAGACCATTGCGAGAATGGCTACCCTCTGCCACGCAAAGCTCCCCAAGAAGTTCCTGACCATCATGTCAAAATACGAGAACGACCCCATAGCCATGAGAGATGCAGGCATAGCCTACGCAGTCTCCCAGATAGTAGACCTCATCGCCAACGATGTGGACGGCATACACCTCTACACCATGAATAACCCCTACATCGCCACAAAGATCTGCGAAGCAGTAAGATCGCTTTTTTAATTCATAATTCATAATTATTGACATTACCGAAAACTTTGTTGTTCTTAACATAGATGTTCAAACCAATACATATCGTAGGGCGGGGGCGCATACGACTGCGTCGGTATGCCCCCCGCCGCTTTTTTACCTCATCAACTATTCTTCCGCGTTTTCCCGCTATCGTCGGGGGAAATACATACCCAAAAAAGGGGGTGATGCCAACCGGGCACCACCCCCTATTTAATTCATAATGCATAATTCATAATTATTGACATTACCGAAAAACTTTGTTTGATAAAACATAATTTTTCTTGAAAATCACAAGATCGTAGGGCGGGGGCGCATACGACTGCGTCGGTATGACCCCCGCCGCTTTTTTTACCTCATCAACCTAAAGACACAACTATTCTTCCGCCCACATAAAACAGCGAGCCGCCTTAATTATGAATTATGAATTAAATAAGCCTTTTTTAAGACTATATTTAAGTGTTTTTTAAGACCTTCCTGCTATAATAAGACCAGACCAAAGGAAAGGAGCTAACAACATGAAAGAAATAGTCCTTAAAACCAAGGCGCTCACTAAGCGCTATAAAAAGTTCACCGCCCTCGACAGCGCTGACCTCACTGTCTATAAAGGGGATATCTATGGCCTCATCGGCCGCAACGGCGCAGGCAAGACCACCCTTATGAAGACCATCACAGGCCTGACAGATAAGACCTCGGGCGATTATGAGATATTCGGCAAAACAGGCGCCGCCGCCGAGCGTGAGCGCCGCCGTATAGGCTGCCTTATTGAGAACCCCTCATTCTTCGGAAGCATGACAGCCTACCGCAACCTGAAATATTACTGCCTCCAGAAAGGCATAACCGACCTCTCCAAGATAGATGAGGTCCTCTCCCTCGTAAACCTCACCGAGGCCCGTGACCGTAAATTCAAACAGTTCTCCCTCGGTATGAAACAGCGCCTGGGTATCGCCTTCGCTATGCTCGATGACCCCGACCTCGTCGTCCTCGATGAGCCTATCAACGGCCTTGACCCCATTGGTATCAGCGAGCTGCGCGATACCTTCCATATGCTCAACCGCGAGAGGGGAGTCACTTTCATGATATCTTCCCATATCCTCTCCGAGCTGTATGCCGTTGCCAACAGGTTCATCTTCATCGACAGCGGCCATGTCCTCAAAGAGCTTACCAAGGAAGAACTTGACCTCGAATGCAGCCGCTGCCTTGTCGTAAAAACTGCCGATACCAAGGCCGCCGTCACCGTCATCGAGGATAAGCTCCATATATCCGATTATAAAGTCATCGACAGCGGCGAGATCAGGGTCTATGACCAGTCCGCCCGCCCCGATGAGCTCAACCGCGTCCTCATCAAAGCCGATGTCCCCGTTTCAGGCATTTCCGAAGCAGGCATCTCGCTGGAGGATTACTTCAAATCTTTAGTAGGGGAGGGTCAGAAATGATCAATATCTTCAAAGCAGAATTCTACCGTATGTTAAGGACAAAGGGCTTTATCTTCTTCTGGCTTTTCATAGTCATCACCTTCGCCATATCCATAATATACCGCGAGCCCGGCGGCATTTCATTCGGCGCCCCCCTCGATTATCCCCCCGATATCAAGCTTGATATCGCCCAGACAGCCATGAACTTCACGTTCTACTTCCTGCTGCTCATGCCCGCATTCTGTATAATAGCCACCGAATTCGGCGAGCATACTATCAAAAATACCATAACCTCCGCTATCAGCAAGAAGATGTACTTCATCTCCAAGACCCTGTTCACGTTCTTCTATTCCCTCATCGCACTTATCATCGCAAATTACCTCTTCTATTTCGTGAACCGTGCGGTCAACGGCACTAAGTTCAGTTCCTCTCTGGCAGACTTCTCCAAAGCCTTTTTAGGACAGCTCCCCGTCTTCGGCGCCGTTGTGTCCATATTCATCTTCCTGGCCTTCTTCCTGCGGAAAGGTGCCGCCCTCAACGCAGTGGCTATCATCACTCCACTGGTCTATGCCACCGTATCACTGACAATGTTCGGCATAAACGCTGTCAAAAAGCTGGCAGAACACCTGCTCACCTACGAGCTCAGCTATATGCTCAGCAAACTCGCCGTCAACTGCACCGACAGCTACCGCACAAAATGCTATATCATCAGTGCAGTAATAATGGCCGTCTGCTTCATACTCGGCTATATCACCTTCACCAAACGCGAGATCGACTGCTGATAAAAAAGGACACTCACAATGGGTAGTTCTCATAAAGAAGCTTATATGTTCTACTGGGGGAGACCCTTTTGAAAAAGGGTCGTCCCCCTATGTCAGCTATGCTGACATATACCCCACTCCCTAAAACTTTTTACGTTTTGGGGCGAAAGGGTGCTGTTCTATAGTAGTACAGTGAATGTCCGCTACACACTGTCCTATCGTAGAATAGCACCCTTTCGCCCCAAAATATAAAAGTCTTTGGAAAGGGGTTCGGGGGATAACCTTTCTTCAGAAAGGTTTCCCCCGATAAAACGCACAAGTTTCTTTATGAGTGCCACCCATTGTGGGTGTCCTTTTTTTAATCTTTGGCCATATGGATATCTACCTGCTCGAAAGGTATGGTTATGCCGTTCTCGTCGAAGGCTTCCTTTACTTTCTGTATGATATCCCAGCGGTAGGGCCAGTAGTCCTCGGTCTTCACCCATGTCCTCGTGAGTATGACTATGGCGCTGCTGCCATGCTCGCTCATTACCACAAGGGGCTCATTTGGTGAGTTAAGCGTCCTGCTGTCGCTTTTTATGACGCTCTTTATGATATCCATAGCCTTGCGGTGGTCATCGGCATAGGATATGGAAAAGCTAAGTTCAAGGCGGCGGCTGACCTCGTTGGTGAAGTTGGTAACAGGGCTTTTGGCCGCTGTGCTGTTGGGTATGAACACTGCTTTGTTATCTATGGTGTTAAGCTTGGTGTACAGTATGGATATGACATCTACAGTGCCTTCGTCCGTGCCTATGCGGACATAATCGCCGCAGCGGAAAGGCTTGGCGAAGAGTATGATAAATCCTCCTGCCACGTTGGAAAGGCTGTCCTGCAAAGCAAGACCCACCGCTATGCCCGCCGTGCCAATGGTGGCCAGTATGGAGGACATGGGCACTTTCATGGCGGAAAGCGCACTCACCACCACGATGACCGTAAGTATCACCTTGACCATGGACATCAGGAACTTGTGTATGGTGGCATCAACGTGCTTTATGTTCAGCGCCTTGCCCATTATGCGCAGGGTTATCCTCTGGGCTATGTAGCCGCCCACAAGTATTATGGCAGCCGCCGCAAGGTTGGGCATAAGGTCTTCAAACCGAAGAATGAATTTTTCCAGCATTATTTTCACCTCAGAGGATATTATAACATATTTTGGACGCCTTTGCAAGGTGTCGGCAAAGCAAGGGCGGTACCCATAAAAAAGCTTATATGTTCTACTGGGGGAGACCCTTTTGAAAAAGGGTCTCCCCTATGTCAGCTATGCTGACATATACCCCACTCCCTAAAACTTCTATTTTGGGTGGGCGAAAAGTCACTGCACTTGCGAAGTATAGCAAGTGTCAGACATTCGCTGTTCTATCATAGAACAGTGACCTTTCGCCCACCCAATATAAAAAGTCTTTGGAAAGGGGTTTGGGGGATAACCTTTCTTCAGAAAGGTTTCCCCCAATAAATACATAAGCTTTTTTATGAGTACCGCCCGATGTCCCTATATCTCCAGCCTGAGCGCCTTTGAGTTCATCTCCACGAACTGCGCCCTGACGGTCTTAGCCATAACTTCCTCGACCTCGTCAATGCCAAAGGGCAGAACTCCCGTCTTCACGGCCTGTCCCAGCATGACCATGTTCAAAGCTCTGGGCGAACCCACTGCCTCGCAGGCAGCCTCGCCGTCGATGACCTTCACATCATTCACCTTTTCCGCCAGATATCCCAGCATCTCGCTGCCGTTGTAGCTGCTGCCTTTCAGCGAAGCAGTAACAGGCATTATAGGGTGCGAGTTCACTATCACCCGTCCGCCCTCTTTCAGGTAAGGCAGCATACGTACCGCCTCCGCAGGCTCAAAGGCTATTATAAGGTCAGCCGTCTTCTTAGCGAACATGGGGCAGTGCAGTCCCTCGCCCAGCCTTAAAAAGCTGAAAACGCTGCCGCCCTTCTGGGCCATGCCTATGGTCTCCGCACTCATCACAGGTATGTCCTTTGACATCGCCGTGGCAGCTATCAGCTTCGAGGTCAGTACGATGCCCTGCCCTCCGACTCCGCATATAAGTATGTTATTCTGCATCTTAGCCGCCTCCTATCGCATCAACGGGACATACCTGCCCGCAAAGTCCGCAGCCTACGCATAAGCTGGGCTCAATGGCAGCCTTGCCGTCCTTTATAACTAAACCGGGACATCCCAGCGAGTTTATGCACTTCTTGCAGTTTATGCACTTGCCGCTGTCTATCTTAACAGGCGCCTTGCCCTTTACAAGCACCGCGCAGGGCGACTTGAATATTATGGCCTTTACACCCTTCTCCGCTGCCGCACGCTTAACGCACTCCACAGCCTCGCCGTGTTTCAGAGGGTCAACAGTCTCCACGAACTTCACGCCTATGCCCCTCAGCACCTGCTCTATGTTCACCTTGTCCACTACCTGACCCATCATGGTCCTGCCCGTGCCGGGGTGGGGCTGGTGTCCTGTCATGGCCGTGGTGGAATTGTCCAGCACCACCAGCACCATGTCCGCCTGATTGTATACCGCATTGATAACACCCGTTATCGCCGATGCAAAGAAAGTCGAGTCACCCACAAAGGCAAAGCACTTCGTGTCAGGCTGAATGTGCCCAATGCCCTGGGCTATGTTCACTCCCGCACCCATGCACAGACAAGTGTCTACCATGTCCAGGGGCATGGCATTGCCCAGGGTGTAGCAGCCTATGTCCCCGCAGAATACGCTCTTCTGCCCCCTCATGGCCTGCTTTACCGCATAGAAAGAAGCCCTGTGCGGACAGCCCGCACATAACACAGGCGGTCTTACAGGCAGCTCGGGCGCATCGTTTGCTGCCTCGCAGCAGCTGTCCTCAATGCCCAGCGCTTTCGCTGCCATTCCCCTTACCGAGTCGCAGGTGTTCTCGCCCGCCGCAGGCACATCGCCCGTCAGCTTGCCCTTTATCTTCTTGTCAAGACCGTACTTGCCGCATACAAAAGTCAGCCCTCTCTCAATAACAGGGTCAAGCTCCTCTATGCACAATACCTCGTCCACACCCTTTAAAAACTCCAGCGCAGCCTCCTCAGGGAACGGGAAAGGTGTCCCCACCTTGAATATAGCAGGCTCAGCCCCCAGCGCCTTTACAGCTTCCATAACGTAGGTGTAGCTGATACCGTGGGTAGCTATGCCGACCTTCCCGCTGCCCGCACTCACCTTGTTAAGTCCGCTGCCGCTGAATACCGCGGAAAGCTCAGCGTTGCGCTTTTCAATGGCTCCGTGTGCCGCAAAGGATAACCTGGGGAATATGACCCACTTCGAGGGATCTCTCACAAAGCCCTCAGGCTCCACCCTTTTGCACTCAGCCTCGTCCTTCACGACTATGCTGGCATACCCGTGACAGACTCTCGTAGTCGGCCTGAAAAGTACAGGTGTGTGATACTTCTCCGAATATTCAAAAGCCTCCTGTATCATGTCATAGGCTTCCTGTACCGATGAGGGGTCAAAGCAGGGGAGCTTCGAGTACCCCGCAAAGGTCCTTGTGTCCTGTTCCGTCTGCGAAGATATAGGCCCCGGGTCGTCCGCCACCATAATGACCATTCCGCCCTTTACACCTATGTAAGCCAGGCTCATCAGCGGGTCGGAAGCCACGTTCAGCCCCACCTGCTTCATAGTCACCATAGTCCGTGCGCCGCAGTAAGCAGCACCCGCCCCCAGCTCCAGCGCAGCCTTCTCATTAACGGACCACTCCACATACAGTCCGCCGTCGTTGCACTTAGCCGCTGTTTCCAGCACCTCGGTAGAAGGTGTCCCGGGATACCCCGACACCACATTCAATCCCGCCGCTATCGCACCTCTGGCAATAGCCGCATTGCCCATCAAAAACTCACTATGCATCTTAATTCTCCTATCTCAAATGGTGAATATCTATTTAAATGGGGACTTGCCCCCGCCATTGTCTTACCACAAAACCCTAGTCCGCAAGGCAGGGTGTGCCTTATACAAGGGTAGGGTGGGGGCTTGCCCCCACCATTTCCCCCATAGACTTTCACTATATGCCCCGCATTCTCGCCAACTTTGAAATAAACGATTATTTTAAATGTGGGCACACCCAAAACTTGTAGGGCGGGGGCAGGTGCAACTGCGTTGGCATCACCCCCGCCGAATTGTCCTCACACCGCCGTATTCTCCCACAAACTTCCGCTTATGCCCCGCATTCTCACAAACTTTCGCTTTATGCCCCTGTTCTCCCCGACTTTTGTCATTAACGATTATTTTAAATGGGGGCTTCGCCCCCATACCCCCCTGCGCACCAAGACCCTCACGCAGTAACTTGACCGTCGTTCGCTCATTCGCTCGTTCCTCGCTCATTCGTTCACTATGGTCAAGGCGTGCTCGGGTCTTGGCTTGCCGTGGTTCTAATAATGCTTTGCGTGCAACGTTTTGCCATTCTTATAATGCTTTGCCGTCCACACGGCAGAACAACACCCTTGCGCTCATGTCAACAATTATGAATTCCTCTTAAACACCGTCGCCGCCAGAGGTGCCACCCTGACATACCCCGAGCATTCCGTTTCGTCAATAGCTCCGAATTCGTCCAGCCTCCGCTGAAATATCCCCCAGGGCAGATTGAAATATCTCTCCTCGGGATAGGGGTTCAGCGCTATGACAAAGCATTCCTTGTCATCCTCCAGCTTCCATACCACCAGGTTGTAGTCCCCCGTGTCCAGAAACTGCAAGTGCCGTTCCACCGAACCCTTGTCCGCCAGCCTGAAAAGCGGGCTCGATCTCCTCAGCTTTATCAGCGCCTTGTAGTAGTTGAAAACACACCTGTATTTGTTCTTCTTGTCCCATTTTATCGCATTGGTGAAGTCGGGTGCATTGTAGCTGTCGTGGCTGTAAATGTTTACCTCGTTGGGGCTCTCGCCCTCCGCCAGCTTTCTCGGCTTGCTCCTCAGGAAATCCTGCCCCAGCTGTATAAAAGGCATACCCTGGGAAAGTATTATTATCGCCGCCGCCAGCCTGTCCATTTTTATAAGATCCTCAGGGGAATAATGGTTGCTCCCCGATATCTTCAGCTTGTCCCACAGCGTGTGGTTGTCGTGTGCCTCCGCATAGTTCACAGCCTGTGTAGGCTCAAAAGCCCAGCAGGCCTCCGAGGCGTCCTTAAGCTGATAGTGCGGCACCGACCCCGCTATCCCCCGCCTCAGTATCGAAGCCGTGTTGCGGTTGCCGCTGATAAATCCCAGGTCGTAAGGGTTGAATGTGCCGCCCTTTACCGAATCCCTGATGTTGTCGTTGAAAAGCCCCACTCTCCCGAAGCTGTAGCTGTTCCACTTGTATGCCAGCTTGTCCGCCGCCAAAGGGGACTCTCCCCCCGTCCAGCCCTCGCCGTACATCAGCAGCTGCGGGTCTATCTTGTTCAGTTCGTCCCTGATCAGGTTCACCGTGTCGATGTCGTGCAGCGCCATAAGGTCGAACCTGAACCCGTCTACCTTGTATTCCGTTGCCCAGAATTTCAGCGAGTCTATCATAAATTTGCGGAACATCAGGTGGTCGGAAGCTGTTTCGTTCCCGCACCCCGAACCGTTTGAAAAACTGCCGTCCTTCCTCGTGCGGTGGTAGTACCTCGGGAAAGCCTTCTCAAAGGAACTTTCCTCCGTGTAATATGTATGGTTGTATACCACGTCCATGATGACCCCTATGCCGTTCTTGTGCAGGGTCATCACCAGTTCCTTGAATTCTCTTATCCTGCACTTCGGGTCAGCAGGGTCGGTGGAATATGACCCCTCAAGACAGTTGTAGTTCTTCGGGTCGTAGCCCCAGTTGTACTGCCCCTTCTCAGGGTGCGCCTCATCGACGGTCGCATAGTCCGCCACAGGCAGCAGATGAACGTGAGTCACCCCCAGCTCTTTCAGGTGGTCAAGACAGGTCTCCGACCTCCCGCACCTTGTCCTGCTGTGTGTAAATCCCGGGAATTTCCCCCTGTGCTCAGGACAGACCCCCGAGCTCTCATCAATGGAAAAATCCCTCACATGGCATTCGTATACTATGGCCTGACAAGCGTTCTCGCACTCAGGCTTTTTCACCTTGTCCCAGCCCGCAGGGTCAGTGGTCGAAAAGTCCACCACAGCGCCCCTGTTGCCGTTTATACCGCAGGCCTTGGCGTAGATGTCTATAGTCTCCACCCTGTTGTGGGCATTCTCAAACTCATAGGAGAACGTGTAGAACAGCCCGTCGCAGCTGCGGAAAAGCTCCACATACCACACACCCTTGTCCAGTTTCTCCATAGGCAGTGTTTCAATGCGGTTGTCACCCTCCCCGTCAAGATAAAGGTTCAGGTACACCCCCGTAGCCAGCGGCGACCATGTCTTGAACACCGTCCTGTCCTTATTCTCCCCGACAATGCTTGCCCCAAGGTCATCACCGTCGTAATAATACTTCTTGTCGATCTCTGCCGCATTGTATCTCAGCAATTAGTTCACCAACTTCATAAAAAAATTCTCAGGGAACGCTCCCCATATCTCAAAAAAAAATTCCCGCCCAAAAATTACTTTAGGCCACACCCCAAACCGGCAGGGCGGGGGCAGATGCAACTGCGTTGGCATCGCCCCCGCCATTGTCTTACCACAAACCCCTCGTCCGCAATGCAGGGTGTGCTTTATACAAGGGTAGGGTGGGGGCTTGCCCCCGCCGTTTCTCCCACAAACTTCCGCCATATGCCCCGCATTCTCGCCAACTTTGAAATAAACGATTATCTAAATGGGGGCTTCGCCCCCATACCCCCCTGCGCACCAAGACCCTCACGCAGTAACTTGACCGTCGTTCGCTCATTCGCTCGTTCCTCACTCATTCGTTCACTATGGTCAAGGCGTGCTCGGGTCTTGGCTTGCCGTGGTTCTGACATTGCTCTGCCTGTGGCAACTTTGGCTTTGCTCTTGTCGTTCGCTGTGCATTTTGGTTTCGTACCTTGGTGATTGAGAGGCTCTGCCTCTCAAACTCTCCGCAAGCCTTTCGCGAAAGGCTTGACCCAAAGCTCCCTTCCTTGGCATTCTCCGCCTGAACTGCAAACTTTCGCCATAAGAATTATGAATTACAAACCGCCAGCTGTTCCCCCTGAAGTACCTTGGTCTCACAGCCGTCCTCAGTGTTCTTCAAAAGGTCTTCATCAACTATGGCCTTGCCTTTCTCCAGAAGTAAAACAATGGTCGAACCGCCGAACTCAAAATAGCCCTTCTCTTCGCCCTGCCTTACCCTGTGGTTCCCCCATGGGTGATGATTGCTTATCCTGCCCACCAGCAAAGCCCCTACTTCCATTTGTATCACATCGCCGAAATGCTCCGTGCGTATCATGCAGTAGTGTCTAGTGTTCTCTTTGTAGACCTCCACATGGCGGTTGGCCACAGGGTTCACCGTGTTCAGGAAACCCTCTATCACCCTGTCATGGCTCTTTATCCCGCTGAGAGGGTATATGTAGCGGTGGTAGTCATCTACGCTCAGCCTTATCACCAGCGCATATCCCCCCGCATACTTCGCCGCCAGCTTCTTGTCCCTCAGCAGACTTTCCACATTGTATACCGAGTTCTTTATCACAAAGCTGTTGGCATTGGTTATGGCATAAGCGCTTACCTTTCCGTCCGAGGGCGATACCAGCTTCTTCTCATCAGGCTCAAAATACCTCCGCCCCTCCTTTATCTTCCTCGTGAAGAAATCATTGAAAGAGGTGTACTGCTTGTCCTCGTAGTCGAACATATCTATCTTGTTGTTCTCCGCGAACTGCTCTATGAACCCGCTGCTCATCCTGCTCGAAAGCACCTTCCTGCTCAGCTTTGAAAGGGCAGGCAGCGACGCTATCTCCAGCAGGCTCCTGCCTATGTAGCTGTCGTATGCATCATTCAGCAGCCTGTCCTGCTTGGTAGTCACCTTGTAGGTGTGCCCCTGACGATCTCTGTATTTCATTTTTTCGTTCCTCCTTTACACAATGCAATGTGCGGTACATATCCCTGTAAGTATAGTGTATCTCAGATAGTACAAAATATCCTTGGTATGTGCTGTTCCCCGAGCTTCGGCAGGGGAGACAGCACATAAACGTTCAGTTTCATATCATAAGTCTGCCTGCCGTGACCCGCCGCCTATTCAGCCGCCGCTTTCTCAGCCCCCGCAACTATCTCCTCAGGGAAGCCTATCACCCGCAGCAGCTTTATAGCATTGCAGGAGGAGCTTATCCCCCTGTGCAGCTTGTAGTCGAACTTTACGTCCTCGCTGCCTATCACCTCCGAGAAGTAGTAGTTGTCGTACTTCCCCTCAAAAGCCTTTGCCAGTTCAAGGTCGTGGGTCGCCACGATAAGCATACATTTCTTGTCCGCAAAATATTCCAGTATGGCCTTTGAAGCCCCTATGCGCTCTCTCGTGTTCGTGCCTTTCAGTATCTCGTCAATGGCCAGGAAAAGCAGCCTGTCCCCGCGGCAAAGCTCTACCATTCTCTTAAGGTACTTTATCTCACGGATATAATAGCTCTCACCCGAAAGCACATCGTCCCTTACCGCCATGGAGGTTATCACCCCGCAGCAGGGTATCACCGCACTTTCCGCCGTGCAGGTGTGTATCGTCTGCCCCAGTATAAGGTTTATGGCCGCAGATTTTATAAACGTCGATTTACCCGAGGCATTCGAGCCCGTTATCAGCCCGTTCCTCTCATGAGTGTAGTCGTTTGCCACCGCCCCTGCAATGGCAGGGTGTACCAGCCCCTCAAAGGAGAACTTGTCCTCTCCCGTAAATTCAGGCACACAGCAGTTTCTCAGGCTCTTCCTGTAGGAAGCCGCCGCTATGGCGCAGTCGAGCCTGCCCACATATTTGTATACCCTCATGCATTCGCCGCTTTTTCCCTCTATCTCCGCTACCAGCCTGTCGTACATGATAAAGTCTGTCATAAAAGGCCCCAGCAGATATGTGATAAGTACGCTCATAGGGTCGCCGTTGTCCGAAGCGCTCCTCATCTCCAGGAAAGCCGCCTTCTTAGCAGCCCCCCTCATGGCCTCCAGATCACCGCCTATGTCCCCCGAATGCTCGGGTATCAGCTCCTTAAGGGCAAAAGCCGTGTTCAGCAGCCTGCCCAGCCCGAACATGGACTTTATGTTCACGTCCATCTTCTCTTTCTTTATCCCGTGTACCGTCATGTTGAAAACGTATATCACCACAGGCAGCAGCAGCGCCTTTGCGGTGTGTATCACCGCCGCAAATACTATCGAAAGTACCAGCAGTACCGCCAGTACATAATATAGCTTAACATTTTTTACCCGCAGCACACCCGCCGCCTTTATTATCACAGGCACATCGTAGTCTATGTACCTCTTTCCCAGCGAGTACAGCTTCTTCCGTACCTTGAAGCGCTTCTCAGCGTCCCCGTCAAAGTCACGGGCCATTTTCTCAAATCCCGAAAGCTCTTCCTTGTCCGCCCGCAGGTCGTGCAGCCTTTCATACATATACTGCTCTCCCGCAAAGCTGTCAGTGTGGTCAGCCAGCGCGAAGACCGTGTCCATGCCCAGATCGTCCCAGGTTATGTCATCTACCCTGTAGCCCTCGGGTATCTCCTCCTGCTCACAAAGATAAAGCTGCTCTATGTTCCCCAGCATATCCGGCCGCGAAGCCATGTCCGCCCTGACCGTGCCATAGGAATTTCGCAGATACCTCTCGGTCTCCTTCTTCCTCTTTATGTCCTGCCATACTATTATACCTATGGCAAGAGCTATCGCTCCCGCGATCATCCAAAGCATATCTGTTCACCTGTCCTTTTGTTGTTTTTCTCTTTCTCCCTGTATCTTTTTGTATCACCGATATCGCCGTGCAGCCGCACAGCCCCGCTGACAGCTTTTTTCTGTATCTGTCAGATTATATGCTCCATCTTAAGGTAGCTGAAGAATATCACTATAGCCAGCGCGAACATTATCAGCAGCGCCTTGTTGTTGGGCTTGTTCACCTTTATCCTCGCCACGAAGAGTATGGATATCAGCATGAGAAATCCCTGGAAAACATAAGGGAAGATGTGGGGCGGTATGTTGTGCCTGCCCACATATAACAGGGGAAGCACCGCACTTACGCTCGTCACAGGCAGTCCCTCGTATTCCTTGCGGTTCTCCGTGGTGCTGCGCTGTCTTTCCTCCTCCATAACGTTGAAGTATCCCAGCCTTATCACCGCCGCCAGCACTATCATCAGCGAGGGTATGAGCTTCATGGGGTAAACACTGTCATAGTGATAGCCCAGCACAGCAGGGAAGACACCAAAGCATACCAGGTCACACAGCGAATCTATCTGTATGCCGAATACCTTCTCATGGTCGGAACGGTTCTTCATGCTCCTTGCTATCTTGCCGTCAAACAGGTCGCATATGCCCGATATCACCAGGCAGAAGAAAGCAACAGCCTCATGCCCCTCGAACACCTGTGTTATACCGAAGACCGAAGAAAGCAGACCTATATAAGTAAGTATAACCGAATAATTGTAAAATCCAATCATATTTATCACTTTATCCTATCTTAAAAAATTTTACCATATAAATATATATCCCGGGAAAAACAACGATCTTACCCCAATTACCCCCTACCTGTGCTCCACAGGTATGTTCAGCCTCTTGTCCGACCTCATCACCCTTAAATGGGCTATCAGCGTAACTATACCACCGACTATCAGCACCGCATAAAATGTCAGCCCTCTGCTCAGCAGTAAAGCAGGCTTCACAAGCCCCTCCCCGAATATCTTCTCAAATACCAGTATGAAGCTTGCTTCCGTCGCTCCCGCCGCCCCGGGCAAGGGCAGCATCTCTACCGCTATGGCTATCATCACCTGCATGGTCACTATGTCTAAAAAGCTGACCCCCGTCAGCCCGTAGGCCTTGTATACCACCCAGGTCACAGCGAATAAGCATAACCTCTGTATAAGCGTCATGCCGAAGACCTTCGCTACCACCACAGCATTTTCCTTGACATACGATGAACCTATAACATAGGTGTCGCATATCCTGTTTATCTTGTCTACCCACTTCTCGTGGTTCTTCTCTTTTACTATCTTCCAGTCTGTCAGCTTGTTCAGTATGGATATCCCCGCGCGCCTCGCCCAGTCAGGCTTTGTCACCACAAAGGCCAGCCCCGCTATGAAGGCACAGTTCAGCACGAACCCTATGGTCAGCAGCCAACCCAGCCTGTCCCCGTAGGTGAATACCGCATCAAAGTTGAATATCAGCAGTACCAGCCCCAGTATCACCAGTATGGATTTGTAAGCTATCGTCACCAGCAGCATCACCAGCGTCGAGAACCCTATCTTCACGCCGTCCTTTTTCATGTAGTACATCTGCGCAGGCTGTCCCCCCGAGGAAGACGGTGTTATATAGCTGAAAAAGAACCCTATGAACGAATATTTCAGACAACTCAGAAAGGGTACCTTCTGCTTGCATACTCTCAGCGTGTAATGTATTATGCATGACTCTCCCGCCACAAAGCAGAAGACCAGCACCAGCCCAAGCACCAGCCAGGCCGTGTCCGCCTCCTGTAAGTCCTTCGCTATCTCGGATATCTCCTGCCCCGAGAACAAAAGCCTGTAGGTCAGCCACATTATCACCCCGATGAATGACACATCAAGTACATATTTAAGATATTTCTTTATAAGACGTTTTATTGTTTCTCACCAACTTTTACTGTATCTTTCTCTTGTCTTCCCGCCGTAAGCGTATATCATCTTACCGCTACCAGCGAATGTGCATTTATGGCAGAAAGATATATTATGTCTATTATAAGCTGTATTATCGCAAATCTCATGACTACCTGTGTGTCCGACCAGCCCTTGTTCTTCCTGCAGTGGTCGTGTAAAGGTGTCCTTATGTCCTTCATGAAGTTCTTCATCTTCAGGAAACGTATAAAGCTTACCTTCAGCAGGCTCAGCCCGCCGTCCAGTATTATCACTATGCACCCGGGTATAAAGCCGAAGGGATTGCCCGAAACAAGGAACATTATCGCCAGGAAAACACCCAGCGCCCTTGAACCCGCATCGCCCATCAGCATGGTCGAAGGCGAGCAGTTGAACCAGAGATAAGCCGCCAGCGTGGCCAGCATGATGACAGGGGTAAAGTCCACAAAGCGTAAGCCCACAGCCAGCGATACCACTCCCCGTGCTATCACAAAGCCCATCATTACTACCATTACCAGCGTAGCACACAGCCCGTCCACACCGTCGGTGCAGTTGGTCACGTTTATGGCGGCCCATACCAGTACTCCCGCCAGTATAATGTATATCACCGCAGGTATGTGCAGCGTTATGTGCAGAAGAGGCAGCCCCACAGGCACCATAGCCCTCTCAGCAGGCACCGTGGAGGAAAAATACCACTGGTTCACCGCTACACCCAGAGATATCACCAGGTCCAGCAGACCCTTTTTCAGATTTCCCCAGGGCACCTTGGCCGCGTCGTCCAGATATCCCGTTATCATCGCCAGGTATATCAGCACCAGATATATAAGGTATTCCATATCCAGCGGAACGAACAGCGCCGCCGTCAGACAAAAGGTCGTTATAAATAGCAGCCCGCACCCTCTTGCCTTGCCCTGGCTGAGTTCACCGTTCACCGCGAACTCACGTCCCTGATCCTTGGGCAGTATCCTCCTGAAAAATTTCAGCGCAAAAAAGCAGGCCCAGAAAGCGAAGGCTATCATCAGTACCATATAAAGAGAGTACTTCGTCAGCGCGCTCTCGTCAAAAAAATCAAAGGTCTTTCCGAAAAAAAGTCTGAAAATCATTTACATCTTCCTTTTAAATAAAAATACTCATACATCATATATTATACTACATCTTAAAGAAAAATGCAAATTTTACAGCGTGGCATTTTGCACAAAATTTCCCCATTTCCGCCCTCCTGCCATATTTTGCAGAAATCTCCCGCCGCCCCGCCCTGTCTCACTGTGTATATACACACCCCTCCCCCGCATACACAGTTGACCTCTGTATATACACAGTTCACCCCCACATATACACAGCTATCCCCCTGTATATACACAGTTCACCGCCTGAAAATGCTCTTGTTTTGTGCAGATCATACATCGAAATACCCTGCGCCTGCCTTCTGAATTATGCACCTATACGATTGTGTCTCCACCCTATTGACAAAACTGCACAAACTGTGTATACTGTATACATACAGTTAAGGCTGCAATAACAGTCATAACAGTAATAACAGAAACAAGACAACAAAGCATATCAAAAGGAGAGAAACACCATGAAAAACAAGAAAGTGACCGCACTCAGGATAGCCGCTGCAGGCTCAATGATCACAGGCATCGTCGCCTCAGCCTTCACCATGTTCGCCATGACCCCCTGCGTGGCAGCCACCATATTGCTGTTCAATGCCTCAAATGCCGAAGCTAAGAAAAACGCAGAAACGTAAAACAGAAAGGAGCATCACTATGAAAGACAACAGAACAGACAAAAGAGTAACAGCCCTCAGGATAATAGGCATTGCCTCCCTAGCCATGGGATTTATAGCCCTTGCCACAGGCGCTCCCAATTCCACCATAGCCTGCTTCTGCGGCGCAGGCACCTGTATCAACGCCTCGAACGTCATAAACAAGAAAAACAAAGAAAGATAATTATAGCAAAGGAGAAACAAAAATGAAACTGAAGACCAACAAGAGAGATATCATCACAACGATCATATTAGTTATATCAGGCGTCCTGGGCGGCGTCCTCGTAAATGTCCTCGAAGCCTACGGCGTACCCGTAAAGGTCACAGCAGGCATACTTCTCGCACTGACCCTCGGCGCCAACATCTTCCGCCGTGCGTACCCCCGGCGGTATAAGGAATAAACTGCCGTTCACACCTCAGAATTTACCGTTCGCACGATTTTAGTTGCACTTGCCCAAAAGATAGTATATAATAAAGACACAGAGAGAAAGAGAACAAAAGAAAGACAACAAAAGACAAAGAACAAAAGAAAGACAACAGAGAAAGAGATAACAAGACAAATAAGGAGGCATCATCATGAAAGAGAGAAATATTTCAAAGGTATGGTCACTGTCACTTCTCGCGACAGGTATCTTCGCTATACTGCTCGGTGCAGCAGGCATGACAGATACAGCTGTCGGGGATACCCTGATAAGAGTCCTCGGCACAGCCGAGATACTGGCGCTGCCCGTCCTCGCCTTCACCACAGTGCTGAAAATAAAGAACAGATAAGCACCCCGAAGAAACAAAGAACAAGAGAAAGGTCACCCGAAACGTAAAGGAGAATAACAATGAAAGCAAATACAAAGCGCAATGTCATCAAAGCCGTCAAAGGTCTGCTCGCAGCCGTACTTATCGCTGTGCTGTACTTCCTGCTCAATAACAGGCTCCCCGCTTCGGGGGACGTTATGGGGCTTGTCGCACTGGCTGCAGCCTGCACCTCCATAAGCTTTGGCGGATTCATGATAGATAATACTGATACAGAGGACCTCCTTGGCTTTGAACCCCTGGGAGAGCCCCTCAGATAAGAGGTCACTTATGGAAAATGAAAAGGTACTGGAAGTCAGAGGACTTTCCAAACAATATAAAAAAGGTGTCTACGCTTCCGAGAAAGTCACCTTCGATGTGCATAAAGGCGAGATATTCGCCCTCATAGGCCCCAACGGCGCAGGCAAGACCACCACTATCCGCATGATATCCACCCTCCTGCAGGCCACCGAGGGCGACGCAGTTATCAGCGGCCACAGTATCCTCACCGAACCCGAGAACGTCAGGCGCTGTATAACCTACCTGCCCGATGAAGCAGGCGCCTATAAAAATATGAAAGGTATCGACTACCTTAAGTTCATGGCCGAGCTATATGCCGATAATAAACAGCAGGCGGAAGAATATGTAAAAACAGGCCGCGAGATCTGCGAGCTCGGCGACAGGCTCAACGATAAGATAGCCAGCTATTCCAGAGGTATGCAGCGCAAGCTCCTCCTTGCCCGTGCTATCATGTCAAAGCCCGATCTCGCTATCCTCGATGAACCTACCTCAGGCCTTGATATCATCAATGCCCTTGAGATAAGAAGAATGATAAGATCTCTGGCCAGGGACGGCATGAGCTTCCTGCTCTCCTCCCATAATATGCTGGAGATAGAGTACGTTTCCGACCGCGTGGGCATAATCGCCCAGGGGCACCTCCTGGAAACAGGCACCCCTCGGGAGCTCATCAGTAAATACCGCGCCGATAACCTCGAAGATGTCTTCGAGCTGGTAGTCATGAGAAAAGAACTTAAGGAGGGTAAAGCATAATGAAATTCCGTACCCTCTTTTTTAAAGAACTCCGTGAGATGCTCAGCGCCCAGACTATCCTGGTCATGGTCATCTCCGTCTTCGTGCTTGCCTTTGCAGGCAAGGCCATGTCCAAAGCGGTGGAGGATAACGCCGAGACCATGATGGACCTGACTATCTGCGACAGGGACGATACCGAGTTCACCCGTAATATGCTGAAATTCCTGCGCTCCAATCTGGCTCAGCTCGACGGCGAAGTCACCGTCATCGATGTCACCACCGATGACTATGCCGCAGAACTCAAAAAGGCGGACGCAAAAAGCGTCATCATAATCCCCGAGGGCTTCACCGAAAGCGTGCAGAACAGCGAGCCTGCCACAGTAAAATTCGTCCAGCGGCTTTCCTCGCTGGCCACCTTCTCCAACCTCAATACAGGTTCCCAGGTGGCAGTCGAATACCTCTCTGCCGCCGTCAAGGACGTTGTTTTCAGCGCCAAGGTAGCAGGGGGCAAGCTCACCAATACCGAGGTAAGCTTCCTCAATGACCCCATACACCTGGAAGAATCCACCGTCGTAGCCGATAAAAGCGAGGATATCTCCGCTTCCATAGTAATGTCCCTCTGCTCCGCACAGAACATGGTAGTACCTATCATGATGTTCGTGCTGGTCATGATGTCCTCGAATATGATACTCAACGCAGTCAGCACCGAAAAGATAGATAAGACCCTTGAAACTCTGCTTTCCGCCCCTATCTCCCGACTTTCCGTCATAGCGGCAAAAATGCTTTCCGCAGCAGTGGTCGCGGCAATGCAGGCAGCTGTGTATATGATAGGCGCCAGAAGCATGATGAACGGTGTCCTTGATAACGTCAGCGGCGATACAGGCTACAGCGAGGCCATGAAGAACTTAGGTCTTACCATGGACGCAGGCCAGTATGTGATGGTAGGCATACAGATGTTCCTGTCCATACTCATAGCGCTGTCCATCTCCCTTGTACTGGGTGTACTTGCCAGAGATTCCAAAAGCGCCCAGACACTCACTCTGCCTATCATGATGTTCACCATGATACCTTATATGCTTTCCATGTTCGTTGACATCAGAACTATGTCACCCATGGTAAAATACTTTGTCTATGCGATACCCTTCTCCCATGCTTTCATGGCTTCGGAGAATGCTATGTTCGGCAACACCGCCTTGTATATAGGCGGCCTCATTTACCAGACCATATTCCTTGCCGTATGTATGTTCATAGCATTACGCATATTCATGAGTGACCGCATCTTCACCATGACCTTAGGCGGAAAGAAGAAAGTCAATTTATGATCGCGCGGCGAGCGTGCTGTGATCCGTAGCTTGGTTTTGCACAGCACAGGGCAGTAAACAAAGGCCGCCCCGCCCCCCCTGTAAAGAAAACACCCCCGACAACAGAAAGAGAGAGACAACATGAAAAAATTCATAAAAAAGATAACCGCAGTTATAGCCGCCGCAGCCGTTGCCCTCGCAATGCTGTCATCAGCGTGCGCACTCAATATCGAGCACGATGAGCATGGAACTCAGTGCCCGTCCATCGGTCAGTGCCGTGCGCTCATACCCCTGCGGCTGACATTATAACAGCAAAGCCCCGCAAAAACGGGGCTTTTTTCTGAGAACAGGAGATAGCCATGATAACAGATAACATCAAAGTCATAAAGCATAGCTGCGTCCGTATCGAATGCGGCATAGTCATCTATATCGACCCCTTTATGGTCGAGGGCGCTCCCCATGACGCTGACCTCGTCCTCGTCACCCACCCCCACTTCGACCACTTCTCACCACCCAATATCCGTAAGGTCGCTAAACAAGGCACCGTAGTCGCAGGCCCCTATATGCTCAAACGAGCTAAGGCTGTCATCGGCGGCTGCTCCCTCGTCCCCCTCTCAGCAGGGCAGAAAACCAACCTCTGCGGCATAAATATCGAAGCCGTCCCCGCCTATAACCTTAAGCCTGCCCGCCCCCATAAGCGTTTCCTCGGTTGGCTGGGCTATGTCCTTGATATCGGCGGAGAAAAGGTCTACATAACAGGGGATACCGATGCCACCCCCGAAAGCAAAGCCGTTAAATGCGATGTCCTCATGCTCCCCGTGGGCGGCAGCAACTATACCATGAATGCCGCCGAAGCCGCTGACCTCGCCAATACCATAAGACCCAAAACAGTTATCCCTATCCACTACGGCGCCCTCCTTGGCGGAAGACAGGCTGCCCAAAAATTCAAAGACCTCGTGTCCCCCGATATCCATACCGATATCCGACCCACCGTCTACAGCAATGCCATGGTCTATGCCTATTCTATCGCCGCCGCAGCTATAGCGTTGCTCCTTGTTGTCTATTTTGCTCTATTGTGATATATTTGTCACATTAAAGAACTCCCGATTTTGTGCATATCTCCAAAAGTGATAAAAATGTCACTTTTCCCTTGACAATCATATATTAAGGTGATATAATTGTCACATAAGGTGAGA
This sequence comes from Ruminococcus sp., assembly GCF_017464355.1. Taxonomy (GTDB): domain Bacteria; phylum Bacillota; class Clostridia; order Oscillospirales; family Ruminococcaceae; genus Hominimerdicola. The sequence continues at coordinate 23,162 of NZ_JAFUAG010000022.1, forward strand.
AATACATCACACCAAAAAAGAGATAACAAAAAACGGAGGAACCCAAAATGAAACAAGACAGCAAAACTATCCGCGAACTCTACGCTAAGTATCAGAAACCCCATATGACCCGTGCCGAGCGTCAGGAGCTTATGGAAAAGATCTACCGTGAGCGCTATAAAGATGACCCCCGCAAACCCGTCTCCCAAAGGGGACAGGCCTTGATGAACCTCATCTGCGGTGTCATCATCTTCGCTATGGCCATGCTCATGACCCTCGGTATCAAGGCCGATAATATCCCCTCATCAGTGCCTCTGGCAGCCATTGTGCTGTTCATGGCCGTTATGGGATACTTCGAGGTAAGGCATAAAAAAGAACCCGCCGATGAGCTTTCAAAGGAGCTTATGCTCAAAGCCACCTCCTATTCCGCCTATGCCATGATAATAACGGTCTGGGCGCTGGGCTTCATCACCACCCTCATCAGTAATAAGAGAGGGGAAGAGTTCATCAGGGTGAACAGCGATAACCTAATGGGTCTTACAATGCTGCTGCTGGGCGTATACCTCATAGTCAGAAATGCCGCCTACCTCCTGCTGGATAAAGCCCCCGCAGAAGACGAGGAGGAGTGACCATGAAAAATACCGTAAAGTCCCCCGAGGAGATAAGGGCACAGTATAAAAAAGATAAGCGCAAGCCCATGAGCGTCCGCGCCCACACAAAGCTGAATGCCATAACAGCCCTGTTCGCAGGCCTCTTCTGCTTCTATACGGTCTTCTCAGCCGATGTCATAGGTATGCAGGATCAGGATCACCCTGCCGACCTGGCCATATTTGTGGTGCTGATGATAGGTATGTTAGTCAGCGGCTTCATCTGGCTGATGAACCTGGCTTCCTATAAAATGGAACCCGATGACGAGCTTTCCGAACGGATAAGGGGCAAGGCCAACGGTATAAGCTTCGTGGTCTGGCATATCATCGTCATCAACCTGTTCTTCGTGGCCGAGCTTGTGAAAAAAGGCGCCATGTCCGCCATGTTCAGGCCGGGGAACTTCTTCATGCTCTTCATAAGCGGCATACTTACCTACGACGCCGCAAGGCACTTCACCTTCCTTATCCTTGACAGACCCGAAAAGTCCGATGACGAGGAGGAGTGACCATGAAAAATACTCCAAAGTCCACCGAAGAGATCAGGGCACAATATAAAAAAGATAAGCGCAAGCCCATGAGCGTTCGCGCCCACACAAAGCTCAAAGCCATAACAGCACTGTTTTCAGGCCTGTTTTTCTTCTACATGGTATTCTCGGGAGATGTCCTCGGCATGAATGATAAGGAAGACCACCCCGCTGATATCGCCGTAATGTTCGTGCTGATGACAGGTATGTTAATCAGCGGCTTCATCTGGCTGATGAACCTGGCTTCCTATAAAATGGAGCCTGATGACGAGATGTCCGCCCGTACAAGGGACAAGGCAAACGGTGTTTCGTTCTTTGTATGGTACCTGGCAGTGTTCCCGCTGCTGATGGTCATGGAGAAAGTTAAAAACGGCTCGGTGTCGCAGCTGCTCAGAGGGAGCTTTTATCTCATATTCATCAGCGGGCTGCTGATATACGATGCATTGAGGCATTTCATGTTCCTTATGCTTGATAAGCCCGACAGGGCAGATGAGGAGGAATGAAAATGCCCGAGATGAAAACAAAACTCAAAGAACTCCGCGCTTCAAAAAACATGAAGCAGGGCGACCTTGCCGACCTGGTAGGTGTCCGCCGCGAAACTATAATCCGCCTTGAAAAAGGCCAGTATAACCCCTCCCTGAAGCTTGCCATGGATATAGCAAAGATCTTCGGCACCTCAGTGGAAGACATCTTCTTCTTTGAAGATTGACCCTCATATAAACGAAAGGAAGACAAAAGAAATGGAAAACAACAACAACCCCCAGTACGGCACCCCCGTGAACGGTGCCCCGCAGTACGGCGCCCCCATGAACGGCGCCCCGCAGTACGGCACCCCCGTGAACGGCGCCCCACAGTACGGCACCCCCATGAACGGCACCCCACAGTACGGCGCACCCATGAACAACATGGCGCCAGGCGGACAGTTTGCCCCGCCCCCCATGGGCTACAGGCCGCCCCCCGCCCCCCGCACCTCCACCCTGCGCACCGTAATCATCATAGTGGCAACTATCGTGCTTTATTTCGGTATCGAATGGCTCTTCGCCAACCTCAATGCCATTTTCTTCAAAATACCCAATACGTCCTATAAGCTCCAGTTCATAGGCTCTATCCCCGTAGCCGCCATGCTCATTATCATGGTCATGGCCGTCATGAAAAAAAAGCATATCTTCACCGCTAAGGGCAACGGCTTCTTCCCTGGGCTCCTGGTCGGCGGATATCTCATCTTCGGCGCAGTGTCCAGCCTCTTCACCCAGCTTTTCCAGCATACCGATGCCAACGGCCAACCCACCTACTCTGCCCCCGAAAGCCTCACCTTCGGCACCGAGCAGATCTGGCTCATCATCGGTGTTATCCTCAGCGCAGGTATCTGCGAGGAGCTCATGTTCCGCGGTGTTATCCTCAATGCCCTCCGTGACCGCTTCGGCAGAGATACCTTCAAAGGCACCCTCCTCGCTATCATAATTTCAGGCGTGATGTTCGGCTGTATGCACTTCATCAACCTCAGGGCAGGCGTGCCTCTCCCCAACGTGCTGGCACAGGTCGTTTCCGTAACGGGAATGGGTATCTTCATGGGCGCAGTTTACTGCCGCAGCGGAAATATCAAGGTATGCTTCTTCCTCCATTCTTTCCTGGATCTCTGCATACTCCTCCCCAACAGCATGACCACAGGCAATGACCTCGTTTCCTCCCTCACCCAGACCATCACTCCCGCTGCATTCCTGGGTATCTTCATCTATAGCGGAGTTACCTGCTATCTCCTCAGAAAAGATGTCCGTTACGACCTCTTCACCTACGATATCACCTGAAAAAACGTCCCCCGCCGGGGGCGGCTTACAGCAAGAACTGCGTATCCTGCCATGGGAGAGCCTTCTTCAGAAAGGTTTCCCCGATAAGATACGCAGTTCTTTTCTATGAGCCGTCCCTGTCGTGGGGACTTTTTTTAGCTGACGGGGGCTATTGAAAAGCGGTGAGATTTGTGATATAATCATATTAACTTGATACGGTGCAAGGCGGGTGAAGACATTGAAAAAGAATACTAAGGTCATAGTAACGGTAGCAGTGGCAGCGTCGCTGCTGGTCACAGCGATGATAATGGAGATAGTTCTGGTTTTCAGGATGACTACCGAGCAGGCCAAGGAAGCAGGCAGCAGCAAACTCAGCGAAGTCAGCAGCAGGCTGGACGACACCATAAACGAGGCCCGTGAGGAAGTCATGTCCCTGGCCATGGGGGCGCAGCTGTACCTTGATGACCGCGCCCAGCTTGAAGGCTATCTGCGCACCCGCAAGAAAGACCTCAGCGAGAGGACAGGGGGCTCCTGCTACAATGCCTATGCCGCAGGAGAGGGCTGGGCTGTCATACCCGATTTCGATGCCCCCGCCGATTACGTCGCCACAGAGCGCAGCTGGTATGCGGGAGCCAAGCGCAGCATGGGTACCCCCTACGTCACCGACCCCTACGTCGATGCCGCCACAGGGGATCTCTGCTATACCGTTTCCGTTATCCTCAATGACGGTGATACAGTAGTAGCCCTTGACTATTCCATGGACACCGTCCGTTCCTACATAGATGAAATGTATACCGATGACGGCCACGAAGCTGTCATCGTCACCGCCCAGGGTACTATCGCAGGCTGTACCTCCCCCGACCTGGTGGGAAAGGATATGCTCACCGAGCTGCCCGATTATACAGGCATTTTCTCCCTGGCCAAAAACAGCGATGCCCCCGTGCATATAAGCCGTCGGGGCGAGAACCTCTTTGCTGTCCGTTCAGGCTTCGGCTGGTACCTCATAGTCTCCGAGAACGACCTTTCCCTCTACCGTTCTTCCTATACCCAGATACTGGTAATGACAGGGGTCTCCCTTATCATTCTCATCATAATGATACATATGTACCTCACCACCGCCCGTGCGGCCAAGCAGGCAGAGGATACCCTGGCAGGCAGCGAAAAGTTCCTCAAAGACCTTACGGCAGGCGTGCAGGAACCCCTGCGCCGTATCATCACAGGGGCAAGCCCCGAGAACGTCCGCAGCTCCACCGACTATGAGCTTGAATTCGAGAATATCCGCGAAGCAGGCAGCCAGCTCAGCGAAATGATAGGCGAGATAAACTCCTATAACAGCATAGTCAGCACCGAAAAGAAAAACAAAGAGAAAAAGAAGATAAAAAATACCACCGTCCTTACCCTTGACCGCCACTTCAAGCGGCTCATAAGTATAGCCCTGGCGCTGGTCTTCATCATGAGCGCCTATATAAACTTCACCTCCGCCTTCCGCTTCGGCAAGGGTCAGATGAAGGAGAAACTGGGCGTACATACCGCCCGTCTTCAGGAATGGGTCAGCTCCCAGATGAGCATACTGGATATGTTCTGCTCCGTCATCTCCACCTCCCCCGAAATGCTCGATGATTACGAGGGCATGGTCAGGTACCTTGACGATATCACTATCCAGTACCCCGAGATATCCGCCAGCTATATCACCAACCCCTCCTGGGAACATACCGTTATCATGAACAACGGCTGGGAACCCGATGATAACTGGCACGTCGAGGACAGAGAGTGGTATAAGCAGCTGGAGACCTCCAAGAACGGCAGGTGTATCTCCGCCCCCTACTACGATGAACAGACAGGCCTCTACTGCGTCACATTCGCCGAAAGGGTCTGCGATGCCCGCACAGGCGCCTATCTGGGCAGCTTCGGTATCGACTTCTATATGGATAAACTGGTGGATATCCTTGGCTCCAGCTACGGCGAGAACGGCTATGCCTTTATCTCCGATGCCGAGGGCAGAATGGTCGATCACCCCTACGGCGCCTACCGCATGACAGGCTCCGATGTCACCAATATAGCCGAACAGCCCTACGTTTCCGTCAAGACCGACGGCGATGATATGGCTTTCATCATGGACTACGACGGCAAGCTCCGTGCCCTGCTGGCACAGTCCGTCCCCGAGGCAGGCTTCACCGTCTACCTGGCAGAAAACATAACCAGCGTATTCAGCGGCGTCCTCCTCTACGGACTCATCTGCCTGGCCATACTCCTTGTATGCACCGTGGCAGTCTATATGCTGACAAATAACCTCATAGCCATGCAGGAGGAAGCCAACCGCCAGCTGAAACTCTCAGCCGAAGCCGCTATCGCCGCCGATGAAGCCAAGAGCAGCTTCCTCGCCCAGATGTCCCACGAGATACGCACCCCCATAAATGCCGTCCTCGGCATGAATGAGATGATACTCCGTGAAAGCGACGACGAGGATATCAAGGACTATGCCGAGAATATCCGTTCCGCAGGCAGAACTCTGCTCTCACTCATAAACTCTATCCTTGATTTCTCCAAGATAGAAGACGGCAAAATGAAGATAATCCCCGCCGCCTACAGCACCTCCTCCATGATAAATGACCTCGTGACCTCCGTGGCAGCCCGTGCCGCCGCCAAGGACCTCACCCTCAATGTCAAGGCCGACCCCGACCTGCCCGCCAAGCTCAAAGGCGATGATATGCGCATAAAACAGGTCATATCCAATTTGCTGACCAATGCGGTCAAGTATACCGAAAAGGGAAGTGTCACCCTGACCATAAAGGCCGACGACCGTACCGATGACAGCATACAGCTCTATGTCGAGGTGGCCGATACAGGCATAGGTATCAAGGAAGAAGACCTGGGCGCCCTCTTCGAGACCTTCCGCCGCCTGGACGAAACACGCAACCGCAGTATCGAAGGCACAGGCCTGGGTATGTCCATAGTCACCAAGCTCCTTGAAATGATGGACAGCGAGCTCCATGTGGAAAGTATCTACGGTGTGGGCAGTACCTTCTGGTTCCGCCTGCCCCAGCGTATCTCCGACCCCTCTCCTATGGGTCAGTATAACCACCGCAAGCACCTGCGCTCCAGGGAGAAAGACCGCCATATCTATGCCCCCGAAGCTAAAGTGCTGGTGGTGGACGACAACGAAATGAACATCAAGGTGGCCGTCAGCCTCATGAAGCTCTACGGCATAGTCCCCGAAACAGCCTCCTCAGGCTACATGGCTCTGTCCATGATAAGGGAAAAGCGCTACGATGTCATCCTCCTTGACCATATGATGCCCGGCATGGACGGCATCGAAACTCTCATGCGTATCGAGGAAGAGGGTATGCGTGACGCTGAAACAGCTATCATCGCCCTTACCGCCAACGCAGTGGTCGGCGCCAGGGATACCTACATCTCAGCAGGCTTCGATGACTACCTTACCAAGCCCATCGAAAGCGCCCAGCTGGAAAAAATGCTGAAAAAATATATCCCCGCCGACCTCGTCACCATGGTCAGAACAGGAGAAAAGAAAAAACAGCAGGAGGAAACCCCCGCTGACAGCTTCACCGTAGATGAACTGAAAAAACTCTGTGAGCTCTGCCGTGACCTCAACCCCCTGCTGGGTCTTGAATACTGCATGGGTTCGCGGGAATTCTACCTCGATACCCTCGCAGGCTTTGCCGAAGCTGATAAGCGTGAAAAGCTCATATCAGCCTTTGCCGCCTGCGATGCCGAGAACTACCGCATAACCGCCCACAGTATCAAAAGCGCCGCCCTTACCGTAGGCTACCAGCTTTTGTCAGACCATGCCAAAGCCCTGGAATTTGCCGCCCGTGACGGCGATACCGACTACATCGCCCATCACCACGAAGCTTTCCTGGAAGAATACACCAATGCCCTGACCTCAGCCAAAACCGCCGCAGAGCATTTTTCAGGGAAAGAACAGCCCCGTGGGTAGGCCGTGTCCTGCGAAAACTATCATGCAGTAAACAAAATGTCCCGCTGATAAAGCGATGTCCTCCTATATTCGGAGGACATCGCTTTTGCTGTATATCCCGATCTGGTTGTGTATTGATCGAAAAAAAGCCATTCTGTATCATCAGCGATACACTTCAAAAACGGTATCAGCTTTGATGTGCCCGGGGGCTGTATCTGAAAGGGGTCGGGCAGTATGAGCATTAAAAACGAAGACGCAAAGCAGCTGGGTATCTGTCTGCTGCCCGTATCTCCCTGTTGTAAAACTTTACCACAAAAAACAAAGCCTCGGGAAATGCCTGTCATCAGCTCCCGGGGCTTGAATGTTATTCGGTTACGCCAAACTGCGGGTCTGTCATTGTTCTTCGCGCTTTCCGACAGAAGCACCGAGCATATAGGCAGCTTCACATTCGGGGATAGCCCGCATATCCATATCATCGGTATGCAGCATAGCCGCCTTTCCGAGATTTCGCCACGCAAGCCGTTTCATCATGTGATCGAAATGCTCATACAGCAGTTCAGGGTGACTTCCGCCTGCCGCGACCAGCAATGCACCGCCTCTGCCTTTGCCTATCAGTTCACTTCTGTCATACTCTGCCAGCGCCCACAGCCTGTCGATGACATTTTTGAGCAGACCGCTGTACGACCAGAAAAACAGGGGAGTAGCAAACACTATCACATCAGCCTTGCGCAGCTCTGCATATATGGTATCCATATCGTCACGCTGCACGCAGGGGTGCTCCCTGTCCCTGCCTCCGTTCAGACAACCGATACAGCAATGGATATCAAGCTTGCACAGGTCAATGACCGTGACCCTGTGACCGACCGTTTCTGCCCCCCTGCAGAATGATCTTATCATTTCAGCCGTGAAAGCATTTGGTCTGGCAGAGCCATTGAGCACGAGAATATTTGACATTGCGATACCTCCTGTCATGTCGTATCATAATTATACGACCTGCCGTTGTAAAAGTCAAGCTCGGTGCTGTAAAATATCCGTTCCCCGTGAAGTCCGATCGCGTGTTGCCTGCCATGCCCTGTGTAAAACATCTCCCATTCAACTGTTTGCCAAGCTTACATACCATCGTCATATCCAAACGGCAGGCGCAGCTACACCGCACTGTTATCCCCCCTGAAAACCCGCGAGCGCAGCGAGCCGCCACAATTATGAATCAAAAAGCCCCCCTCAGCCGAAAAAGCCAAGGGGGGAAAACATATGGTGGAGATGAGGAGAGTCGAACTCCTGTCCGAAAGCCCATTCACACGAATTTCTACGAGTCTAGTCTGTTAAGCGGCTTGCGCCCGTTCCCTCCCCGCAGGCAAACAGACAGGCCAAACGGTTCGGTAGGCTGTAGTACATCAGCAGGTCACAGCCGTCGCCTGCCGACGTTCACCACTGATCGACGCCTTTACCCAAGCCGTGGTACTCTCAGGCAAGACGGGCTGCCCTTAGGCTGCCATTGCAAAATTATCGTTGTCGTCTAATTTTAAAACGTACGCCGTTTTAGGAGAGTGCGCTCCTCCACTCGCTTATCGTCCTTCAAGACCCCCGTCGAAACCTTTACATCCCCTTTTATTATCGGCCGCTTGTCGCTTTGCTCCTCGCTGTCATTTGCGGTGCGGTCCGTTCGTTTACGAAAACTACACAGTGCAAATAATCACCTTAAAGGCGCAACATTGTTCGCTTTAGCTGTTCTAAGGGAACTAGCTTTTAGCATCGGCCGCTTGTCGCTCCGCTCCTCGCTGTCATTTGCGGTGCATTCCGTTTGTTTACGAAGTCTGCACAGTGCAAATAATCACCTTAAAGGCGCAGCCCTGTTCGCTTTAGCCGTTTTATAGAGTCGGCTTTTCCCCGCAAGGGTGCCCGTTCCGCAGGACTTTTCCGCCCCACTCACAACACCTTGCGTTCATTCCTGTCTGCGGAGGAATTGTGTCTTCTGCCCAAAGCCTCCGCATTCGCCTTGTGCAGAAAAATGATTTTTTATCAAATCAATTTATATTTCATTAAAGGTTGTACAAAAACGTGCAACTTTTAAAGAAAATCATGTATTAATAAGGGATCGCGCACGATGACTTCGCTGCTATCGTGACCACGGCACGACTATCGGCCGAGCCATACTGCTTTTCCGAGCAGCTTGACAATTGAATAACACCGCGGCTCAAAACTCAATTTTCAGCCGACATATCAGCGCACCCGTGACATACCCATGTCCCGTCCGCCCGATGTTCCACCGCCCAGTAGGCATCTTCGTGGAATTTCCCGCGGAAGCGCTCTTCCACCGTGTCGGCATATCCCGTGTACACCCGTGACCTCAGATATATCCAGTCACCGGCGTTCTCGTCCTGCCTGCTCTCGCTGAAATCATCTTCATACCTCAGCTCCAGCAGGTAGACCCCGTTGTAGGTGTACCACTTTTCTTCGTAGACCTTGAGCGCCGCCTCCATGGCTTTGCTTATGTCTTCGTCACTGTATCTGGCAGACTTCTCAGCCGAAGTCACCGTTTCGGGTCTGTGCCACGGGGTCGCCCCGATGTCCTTGTAAAGCCTGTAAACAGAGCCTTTCGTTATACTCAACGCAATGCTCAGCACTAGGCATACCAGCACCGCAGATATCAGCGTAAGCGGCAGTATCTCCCCGAAACCAAGCTTCTTCTGTCTGTCCATAGCAGCCTCAGAAGTTCTGCCTGTCCTTCAGCGCCCTTTCGATCTCGCGGTTCGCCGCCTTTCTGGCCATGTCGTCCCGCTTGTCGTGGAGCTTCTTGCCCTTGCAGAGCCCCAGCGCCAGCTTGACCCTGCTGCCCTTGAAATACAGCGACAGCGGTATCAGCGCCAGACCTTCCTGCTGTACCTGGCCGAAAAGCCTCATTATCTCCCTTTTGTGTAGCAGCAGCCTGCGTACCCGCCTGGGGTCCTTGTTGAATATGTTGCCCTGTTCATAGGGACTTATGTGCATACCCTTGACCCACATCTCGCCGTCATCGACACTGCACCAGCTGTCCTTGAGGTTAACGCCCCCCTTGCGGATAGACTTTACCTCAGTACCCACCAGCTCAATGCCGCATTCAATGGTCTCCAGTATGAAATAGTCGTGCCGCGCCTTGCGGTTATCGGCTATCTGTTTGGTGCCTTTTTTGTCGATCGCCACAAGCGAGCCCTCCTTTCACTACCGTGCATTACATAGTATAGCACATTCCCCCGCATTTGTCAAAGGGTGAAAAATATATTTTTCTGCGAACCAACGTCCCCGCCCCGCCGAACCCCCAAAAACCGCCTCACTGCCCCATTTATCGGGAAATTATATCCCCGCCCCCATAATTCGCCTGAACCCCGATACCCCCAAAAAAATCACCCACCGCCTTCCCCGCGATCCCCCCCTTATCTCCCCAAGAAAAAACTCGGGTAGGGCGGGTGCTTGCCCCCACCTGTCCCCCAAAAACCGACCTCGCCCAAACCCCGTGTATTTTCCCGAAAAATGCGCACCTCCACCAAACCCCATAACCTGCCAAAAAACGGCGGGGCAAGCCACCACCCTACAAATGCTGTCCCCCAATTCCACCCAAAAATCGCCCAAACAAATGACCCGCAAAACCACAAACTTCCGCCCATGCCGATAATTATGAATTATGAATCAACTCATCCTTTCGTCAGTGGCGGTGAATTGTGTATCATCAACAAAATCCCGCATAATGTGAATAGAGTTAATTATGATAACCAAAATCTCTGCATTCATATGGAATACCATACTTATTCAGTGTACATTGTGGCCGAAAGTCATTTGTGAAAACATTAACACTCCAAACGAATATATATGCCCGTTTCGGGGATTCATCCCGTTTTTGCACAGTATGCACAATTGAATTGGTAAAAGAATTTTTGAAACTATATAAAATTATTCTTGAAAAGCAGAATGAAATATGTTATAATTGGTTTCAAGAATAAACAAGAAAATTGCCCCTTAATGTCATTTTAACAAAAATATCAACAAATCAGCTCTTGTATTTAAATGAATGCAAGGATCAAACCTGAAACCTCTGCTTAAACGCAGGTGTAAGACAAAAGAAAGGAAGATATCAGATGACAGCAATGTTAGTGTTCACGGTCGTTATGAACCTGGTGGGCTGGGGCATTTTCGCCCTTACCGACTTTTTCCTCGGCAGTTATTCGTTCGTAAATATGGTCGTTCTGGCTGAATGGTTCGTGGTGCCCATGGCCGCTTCTGCTATCTACAGGGCTGTCACAGGGGCAGGCCATTTCTCTGATTTCGCCGAGAAAGCCATGTACATGATAGCCTGGTTCGTCCTGGGCGCAGCTATGTCGGGCGTGATCTGCAAGGCTGTAGAAACAGGCCACTGGTTCAGCGGACGCTTTACCAGATTTGACTACCTCTCCTATGCCGTTTCTATGGTCATCGGGTTCGTCATCTATTCCGCAATTTATGAGATAGTACGCTTTTTCGTAGACGGCGGTCTCGCTGCCAGAAGAATGGCAAGAGCCAAATGACAAAATTAACCAATCGTTAAACGAAAATTCCTCTTGCCAAAACGGCAATTATCGGAACGAGGAATATTACAGAATTAAGTATTATTAGGCAATATTAACATTAGAGAACAGCATATAAAGTGTCGTTTTGACAAAGCCGCTACCATATATGGGGCGGCTTATTTAATTGGTTAATTTTTTTCTCAGTTAAGCGAAAAAAACGAAAAAATAGCTTGACATTTGTGATAAAATTGTGTATAATGGATTTACATATAATAGTGTAAACGGAGGTGTTTGAATTTTTGGGAGAGGATGGTGTCCTGTCTGGAAAACGGGACATATCTGACAACGGTTTGCGCACAGGTACGATGTTGAAAATAGGGGTGGTCAGACCGATTTCTTACCACGATTGTATGCAGACGCTGAAAAGCGCTGGGATAAAGGATTGTGAAAGGGATGCTCGTACTTGTTTGAGTAAACAAAAGATATTATTATGAAAGGAAAGAAGCTATGAAAAAGACAATTGGTAAACGAATTGTCAGCGGTGTAACAGCTTTGCTGATGGCTGCTTCGGTAAGTGTCAGTGATCTGAACCTTTTCAGTGTGATCGAGGCTTCGGCAGAAGGCGAAGGCGCATTCAGCTATGCAGGCAGTGAACTGGGTGGCGTAAGCGGTTCTAATCTGTACGCAGGCGTTTCTTTCACCGATGCCAACGGCAAGAGTGTAGGTGTCAATATACCTGATAATACCTACTATTTGCTTGTACACGCGGTAGGCGATGATGGCATGGGTTGGGGTGCTTTCAAGTACGAAGAAAACGAAACAAAAGAAACCTATAAGCTCATCGAGATCAGCGGCAACACATCTTACTGGAAATCGGAAAAGTTCGATCTGTTACCCAGTATAGTAGGCTGGGGCGGCTTCATTAACTATGCCACTACGGTCAGCGTTGACGGTAAGTTCATAAAGAGCGCTAACCCCGATCAGGAACTGACTATCAATGACGCGGTGAACGGCTGGGGCTGCACCACTGTTGACAATATCGAAGGCTTTAAGTTGTCTGAGCCTACTCTTGGCAATGTGAACTATTTTGCAAATCCATGGACTAATGAAGTCAAGTTCACTGCACAGTATGACGCGGCCATAGATACTAAGGGTGTCAACGTAAACGTGCTTGATTACGATCAGGCAACACCTGCAGTTATAGGCGCTGACAGTGGTAAGGATTATTACGTTCTCGCGGGTATCTATTCTGATGGCAGCGATGAGGACGTAAGATTCAGCGACCCTGATGCTTGGGCTATTGCCAAGATAGACCCCAAATCAGATGCAACAACAAACCTGAACTTCTGGAAGTTCACTGACTCCAAGACCGGGGAGGAAGTTTTCTACGAAACAGGAAAGTATTATTTTGATGCTGCACTGTATGCCGTAGATGAGGGTGAGAAGATCGGTCAGATGGCCGAACTGAAAAACAAGGGCACGGATCAGATCTTTGGTTATACATTTTTCCCCAAGGATCACAGCAAGGATCCCCTCGATATCACACTTTACAGCGATAAGGTAGAGTATGAGATCACTATCGATTCAAGCGACGATGCACTGCAGATAGGTCCTGACGACAACGTATTTGTGAGAGTCGATGTTAAGCATAACAGCGGTTCACACACATATTTCGTACAGCAGCTGAAGCTTGACGGCGATCTCACTATCCCTGTTCAGACTGTTGACGAAGCTTATTGGAGAAACGGCAACGGTAATCCCGTTGACAATGAGCGCTATCACGGCGCTGAGGAGGTAAAGGTCAACCTGGTCGTAACTGACGGTGAAAAGACAGTTGAACAGGTAGCCAAGTGGGATCCAAACAGCTGCTACAACATTGAAGACGGCGGTTTCTTCAACGGTTATGAGGTAACTTATACCAATGAGGAACCTGTAAGGAATGAAGATACCAAGACTTCGACTTATAAGACCGTTATCAAGCTCGACAGTGTAGAGGCTGCTTCGTATCCTACATACGCTGAGATACTGGGCAACGGTATCCACTATGGTTTTGTCGCAGACAGGTACGAGCAGGGCGGTCATACCGAAACTAACCTTGCTGTAAATTACTACCAGGGTAAAGGCGACCTTCAGAGTGACCTGAGCGGTTATTACGGCGGCGATTTCTATATCGCAAACTTTGTTAAGTTTGACGATCCTACTCATTATACGATAGATCCTGATGGAAAGATAATCCTGGGCGACGCTAATAAGCACACCAGAGACGGCTGCACACTTCATGTTGACAGCGCTGACCGTCAGGCTCAGACTACCGATCCTACGGTAGCTATAGTTATCGACGATCCCGATAACATGAAGAACAATGTTATCGATCCTCTTATAAAGGATATGCAGGATATGTCGGCTGAACTGCTCAATGGCAAGATCAATGCCAAGCCCCTCATCAAGGGCACGGGAACTGAGCAGACAGCAAAGCTGGATACCACAGGTTATCCTAAGGATGCTACCATTTATGTTGACGGTGACGAGATAAAGGATACACTGTCTAAGTCAGGTGCCCTCAGCATGAAGATACTTGACGGACAGACCATAGTTTTCAATTTCGATGATACAGAAGAGCTGACGATCAATCAGTACACTATCGAGATACTTGATGAAAACGGCGATCCTATCCCCGAGACCGCGTACAGCTTGGAGAATTCTTCCAAGCCTCTGGAGTTTAGAAATTCTCTGGACGGCAACCAGAATACCTGGCTGGATCAGGTGACAAGACACGTTGTATGGAACGCAGCGTCGGCTGACGAGCTGACTATCAGCAACAGTGCGGGCATATTCCTTGTCCCCAAAGAGAATTCTGAGACTACAGTTCAGGACTCCTCCACAGGCTGGCTGCACAGCGCAGGCTATGTTACCAACAACGGTGAGTGGCACTTCGTATTCAGCGAGATGGGCTACACAGGCCAGGTCAAGCTGCAGAAGACCGATATCACCGGTGAGAATGAGATCGCAGGCGCTACACTTACCATTTTTGATGCTAATGGCAAGCGTATAGCAAGCTGGAAGTCTACAGGCGGCGAGCCCAAGACCATAGCACTTGCTCCCGGCGAATACACACTGAAAGAAACGGGCGAAGAATTTGAAGCAGCTGACGGCACGGTATATACTGTTACCGAATCTGAGTTCAAGTTCAAAGTGATCGAAAACCCTGCGGCTGCAACTGATGACCAGGCAACCAGATGCCTTATCGTTGTTGAAGCACAGGATAGTCTGAAGGAGGAAGCTGATCCTACTTCGGCTGAGGGTTACTACCTTTATGATGAAACAAGTCATCAGATCACCCTTTGCGACGCAAGCAAGTCTGAAGGCCCCGCAACTGTTGTTATCAACAAGTACGACCTGACAGGCGAGAATGAGATCGCAGGCGCTACTATCACAGTAAGCAAGAAGAACGAAGAAGGCGAGTACGAGACCAAGGACGAGTGGCAGTGGACTTCAACTGTCAGCACAGCAGCTGCAGGCAGACAGAAGGTACTGGAGCTTGAAGACGGCGAGTACAAGCTTGAAGAAACAGGCGAAACAGTTGTTACCGAAGATGGTATCTACGAGGTAGTTGCTTCCGAGCTGACCTTTACTATCGCAGGCGGCAAGCTGGTGAAGCCTGCCAGCAAGGTTTCCAACATAAGCACTGACGGCTTTGACAGCAAGGCTGAAGCAAGCTACTACACTGTTGGAAAGAATGCTGACAACGATGAGAATGTCATCAACATCTGCGATGCTAAGTGTACTGACGTTACACTGAGCAAGCAGAACAGCGGCAACGATGAGGTCGAAGGCGCTTCTCTGACAGTGACAGGCACAAAGGACAATGATGAAGCAGTTGTATTCACTGCTGACAACCTGCCTGCAAACGCCAGAGCGTACAGTGCTTCTATAAGCTCTGACGGCAAAACCGTGACCTGGACCTCAGGCACTGAGCCTTTTGAGCTGAAGGGTCTGCCTAACGGCACCTACACATTCCACGAGGAGACTGCTCCCAGGGGCTACCAGGTAGCTAACGACATTGAATTCACTGTCAAGAACGGTGTTGTTACACTGTCGGGCGCTAACGGTGAAGCCGTTGAAGGCAACAAGGTAGTTCTGCTCGACTCCAAGACCACCGCTATCCTGCTCAATAAGTTCAACCTGGCAGGCGATGAGGTCACAGGCGCTAAGCTGATACTGAGAGGTATCTCCGAGGGCGTTGAGAATTACAAGATCGAGTGGGTATCCAGTGCGAACGCTGCTTGTTCCACAGGCTCACTGAAGGACGGCACCTATGAGCTGACCGAGACTTCGGCTGACGGCAAGGATGAGATCTATGATGAGAACACCGATACCTGGTACTCCATTATAGACAGCAAACTTACATTCAGCGTAAAGGACGGCAGAATAGTTGAGGGTTCAGCTAAGTCTGACGGTGCTGATGTATATCCTGAGTTCACAGAAAAAGCAGATGAGGAATACTACTATGTTTATTCTGGTTCTTCTGGTTCGAGAGGTAACGAAATCGGCGTTTGCAACGCTGAAATCAAGAGTGCTGACATAACTGTCAACAAGTACGACATCACTGGCGACAATGAGATCGCAGGTGCTGTGCTGACTATCACAGGCGATGATATTGACTGGGATAAGGCAGCTGAACTGAACCCCGATTCAGAAAAGGTCGTTGAAAACGGCAAGACCGTTGGCCTGACCTGGACTTCTGTTGAGGGACAGTCATGGAACGTTAAGCTGAGAGACGGCAGCTACTCACTGACTGAGACAGGTTTTGCTACCGCAGACAGTGAGTATGAGGTAATTCCTTCCAGCGTTGATTTCACTATCAGCGACGGCAAGGTTTCCGCAGTTTCCTCCAGAGAAACTACTCTTAGCGGAGAATTCCAGAAGAGCGAAGCAGCTGCGGGCAATGAGAGCTACGCTGTAGCTTCCGCAGGCAGCAACGAGATATTCGTTTGCGACGCTAAGAAGGTAACTACTACTAAGGTTACTATCAACAAGTTCGATATCACCGGCGAGGAAGAGCTGGAAGGCGCTATCCTGACCATCAAGGACGAAGAGGGCAACACCGTTGGTGAGCCTTGGACCTCCAAGAAGGGCGAGAAGCTGGAAGTTGAACTTGAAAATGGTACTTACACACTGACCGAGAGCGGCGATAAGATCGTTGACGAGGACGGTAATGAGTACGATGTTATCGAGTCGAGCCTGACATTCAAGGTAGAGGACGGCAAGGTAACAGTAGTTGAGAACAAGACTACTAAGGACAGCGGCGAGGGCTTCTACGAGGTAAATGAGGAAACGAATGAGATCGTAGTAAGCGACGCTAAGAAG
>NZ_JAFUAG010000023.1 GCF_017464355.1 Ruminococcus sp.
AAGACCTTAAATGATCCAACAGGAGTGCGTATAAGATTACAGCCGATATCGGTGGTTTGTAATCCAAATAATAGCCCTTTGGAGTTTACATTGACCGAGGAAACAGCACTAACGGTTAGACTTGTCGTAGGTAATCGCACCAATGCAAACGGTACGGAGTTTGAGCCGTTTATAGCTGCATACCCTGCTCCCCTCACCCCGAAGGACTACGGTGGAAGGGTGAGGACATACACTTTGGAGGACAACACAAGAGTAAGTTATGCGTATTCATCGGAGATACAACCTGAAAAAGTCGAACTGAAATACAAAAAATCCAAATAGGAGGGATACTATGACATATGATGAGTTTATAGCCAAGCACAAAGGCAAAGCCGTTGACTTCGACGGCACCGCAGGCAAGCAGTGTGTAGACCTGGCGGAGGCATACTTCGACGAAGTCTTCGGCAGCGGCATCAAAAATTTTTGGTACGACGCGCGCCACTTTTACGAGCTCTACCCGCAGAACAGCTGGCTGAAAAAGAACTTTGACCGCATACCCAACACCCCCAGCTTCGTACCCAAAAAGGGCGACGTGGCCGTTTGGGGCGGGAACCTTTCCTCGGGCGGCTGGGGACATATCGCACTCTGCACGGGCGAGGGCGACACGAACTACTTTTACAGCTACGACCAGAACTGGACAGGCAACGGCGATCCCTGCACGAAGATAAAGCATAACTACCGTGCTTTTCTTGGTGTCCTGCGTCCCAAAGACCAGACGAAGGTCAACGGCAAGCCCGAAGCTGTTAAGGGCGACCTGAACGGCGACGGCAAGGTCGATGTGACCGACCTCAATATGCTGGCGGCTCATGTTAAGGGGATAAAGGCGTTGAAGTAACCTTATTCCACCTTAGTAACCTTAGTAGCCTTAGTAACGTATAAAGTAAAGCCCCATGCTGACCGTCTTGTTACGGCGGAGCATGGGGCTATTTTGTTTGCATATTGGACGTATATTGGACGTATAAGTGATAATTAATGCGCAGATACACGGGTTTTGTCTTAACAAGTCTTTAACTTCATAAGGCGGACCCTGTCAGTTCTTTCAGCAGACCCTTGCAGCCCTCAAGGATATCACTGTAGGCGGTCTCAAAATCTCCTGTATACCAGGGGTCCGCCACATCACTGCTCTTGCCCGCACAGGACATCAGCAGCCGAACCTTGCCCTCTGGGTCATCTTTTATTATCCGCTTTATGTTTTTGAGATTGTATCTGTCCATTACCAATATATGGTCATATTCATCATAGTCACGTTTGCTAAGCAGCTGTGCCCGCTTGCCCTCACAGCCTATGCCGTGCTGTGCAAGAATTCTTTTTGCAGGCGGATAAACATGGTTGCCCAGCTCCTCAGTGCTCACCGCATAGGAAGCTATCTCAAACTCCCCTGCCAGACCTGCTTTCTCCACCAGGTCCTTCATTATGAATTCAGCCATAGGCGAACGGCAGATATTGCCGTGGCAGATGAATAGGATCTTTACCATTCTGTTTTCTCCCTTCAAAGTCACGCAAAACGCGTATTTACGCGGTATACGGCACTTTTTCAATAATGCTAATATTTTTATATTTTTTCAAATCTTCTCATATTTTCTCGAGTTTTTGCCTTTTCCAATGGTAAAATAGTGGTAAAACCGAGTGCCATTTGCTGCGTTTTTACGTTATTTCAGGCTTTTTAAAGCCTTGGATTTCATAAAAAGTTCACACTCTCGTGTTCATATGCCACGATTTAGCGCAATTTTCAGGCTGTTTTTGAGCTCCAGATACGCTTCATCTCACGCTCTGCGTCCTCATATCTGACATGGGTATAGGTGTTCAAAGTTACCCCCACGTCGGCATGGCCCATTATGTATTGCAGCATTTTGGGATTCATACCTTTCGTTGCCATGTTGGTGCAGAAGGTGTGTCGGCAGACGTGGGGCATTATCTTTGGCAGAGTATTGAGCATTCACGGGAGTATTTTTCACGAATGCGCTGCATGACTTTCTGCCAGTGCATAGCCGGCTTTGGCATACCGTTTTTATCAAGAAACAGAGATCCGATACACCCGCCGAAAGCAGGTTAGCACTTTACTCTTCTGCGGCTGCTTATCACCCTGCGGAATGCTTGTTCAACTTCAAAGGTCATGGGTATGAAGCGTATACCGCTGCCGCCATATTGGCAGTGGTAAGTGAGATATGTCAGAAAATCTTTGTCACTTAAAATATTATAACACAAGTCAGAGTCTTTTTCAATACCCCTAGATCACGGTCGCACTGCCGAGAACATCACAGGCAGTTTTCATACCGACTACATCAAGAAAAACGCAGAATTTCGCAGTAAGGCAGGGCGGTACAGATATCCCGAGGATATCCCCGATGAGATTTTCCGCCGCCACGACAACTGCGGCTGCACCGTGACATACGAAAACGGCTGAAAGCGGCAGGACGTCTGGAGCAAGCGCACTTGGGAAGTTCCCGACGATGAAGCTGCGAGCAAAAAAGCCCCGCAGGCTCAGCCGTGAACAGGGGCAGAAATTGCAGGCGGATAATGCGCCGAAAAGGTTGACTTATGATGAGAAACGTGGTAATATTAATAAAAAGATAGGCTATCGAATGTACGATATATACTATGATAATAGTGACGATTTGTTTGACCCTGATGACATTGATAGTGAACTCGAAAAATCAGAAGTCGGACGATGTACAATGGAATATATCGAAGAAGAACCACTCAGCATAGAGATGAATTATTCGCTTGAACAGGATAAATATGAAATGGAGCATATTTATGGTCATACAATAACTGTTAATGCTCCGGCACACACAAACAAAACTCAAATTGCTGAAACGATCATACATGAAACTGCACACAGACAGTTTTCTTGGGATAACACACAAGAAGATGAAATCAATTGCAGAATATATGAGTATTTTCATACTCACGATAGTATCACAGAAGAAAAAATCAAGAGTATTGTTGATTTTGTAAAAAAGTATTACTCAGACCTTCCAAGAGGTGATTTATATGGCTATTGATATGAAGAAAATACGCAATGGTGAAAAAGTTATTTGTCCCCTATGCAATAAGGGATACTTTATATCTGCTACAAAAGCCGCTTCTGATAAAACGAGTATGTTTAAGTGTTCGCATTGTGGTGAAAAGCTTATTATAAACTATAAAACCAAATGACCGCCCTCACCCGAGAGCGGTATTTTCATGCCCGAAAGGAGCTGATATCATGCACGATATGGGCTGAAATAACCGCTATACTTGAACTTATCGACAGGCAGTACAGCGGTCTCATAGACGACTAGCATTTGCTAAGGACAAAAATGTCCTTAACACAGATAGTCATCTGCAATTACAACAAGTCAAGTTCGGAGGACATGGCTAAGATTTTTCCCGAAGATCCTGACGGCTGTCTTAACACAGACGGATATGTGGAATATGCTAGAATAATGGGCGACTTAATGATCAACCCAAAAAGGTCTATGCCCCACGAACGGAAGGCATAGACCTCTTATTATATTTTTTATATCATCACAGCGGCAGGTCTTTTTTCTTAAAAACTACCGAGCCTATCGTTAAAGCCACGATAGCAATTGCCGCAGGGAATATCATTTTTGTGATCCAGTCATTCTCCGAAAAGAGTATAGACTGATGATCGTAGAAAGAACAGATAGTCAGATACTTGAACTTGTCAAGTCCACTCACGCCAAGACTGCCAAACATCGAGAGCATATTTGCAAGGATATTCACACCTATGAAAGTTCCGCTAAGACCTATGGAGTATTTGGTCGAGTTGAAAATACTTGAAAACATAAAGCATACAGCGGCAAGTGCAATGCAGACAACAAGTGCCGAAAGGTTTACCTGAACTATCATTTCCGAAGTCAGTTCTCCTTTGATTGGAAGTGCGCTGTTTCCGAGTGCCGTAGCAATTGTGATCGGCTTTGCTGAATTGACAGCAAGGTGCAGAAGCGTTTCGATACCGAACATAGCCACAAGAGAGCCTACAAGGAATACGATCTGTGTAAAGGTCACAGCCGAACGTTTGACAGGCGTTGAAAGCACATAAGCCATAGAGCCACGATCAACCTGACTTGCGATAAGCTTGTTTGCCGTGACAAGAACATATATCGCAGGGAGAATAGTCGTCATCATGCCGTAGAAGATAACAAATAGAAGATTCTGTGTCATTTCGAGTACCGCAAACTGTGCGCACAGAACTGACATAACAGCGGTGATAGCAGTCCACATCACCCAGTTTGATTTTACTGACTGCTTGAATAATGGTAAGCTGAACATTATAGAACTCCTCCGTTTTCTATTTCATTTTTGTAATACATTTCAAGAGAATATGGCACATATCGCACATACCGCATATTGTAATCAGCAAGTTCTCTGACAAAGCTGTTCACAGCGTCCACAGGTACAGCCGCCATAAGATGCTTGTATTTGTCGTTGAAGCTTTTGATATGAAGATCGGTGCGTTTTTTAAATTCAAGATACTGTTCTTCGTCAGCAAAGCCCACACGGTATAGTTTCGGCATATTCTCATCGAAGATATCACGACCTATGGTATTTATGATCCTGCCGTTATGGATAAATGTCACCTTATCGCAGGTATCTTCGAGTTCCTTGAAAATGTGGCTGGACATAAAAACTGTAGCCCCACGTTTTTTCTGTTCGAGGATAAGTTCGATCATGGCATCACGCATAACGGGGTCAAGTCCCGTGGAGGGCTCGTCCAGCAGGAGGATATCAGGCTTTGCCATGAACGCAGCTACAAGTGCCATTTTCTGCTTCATGCCCTTGCTCATTCTTTTGAGCGGTGCTGAGGTGTCTATCTTGAACAGGTCTATCAGCTTCTCGGTATAGCTCATATCGGTAATGCCGAGATACTGCGCCTGGATCTTAAGGAAATTCGTTCCACTCCCCACATCGGGAAAGTCTATCTGCCCCGGCACATAGCCCACACGCTTCATGATCACTTCGGGATGCTGACGGCAGTTGATACCGCCGATCTCACAGCTTCCGCTGTCGGGTGCAAGAAAGCCCATAAGGTGGCGCATCGTAGTTGTCTTACCGCTGCCGTTCGTGCCAACAAGGCCGTATATCTCGCCTTCATTGATCGAGATGTTGAAGTCAAAAATTCCACGTCCATTGCCATAGTCCTTGGTCATGTTCTCGATTTTTATGATCTCAGGCATTTTGAATACCTCCCACACCGAATTTCTTATCATTTTTATAAAAATGCATAAAGTATTCCTCAAGACTGACGGAATGCTCGTCAAGGCTCCTGATACTGCACTTTGAAAGAGCTGACAAAAAGTCATTTGTCTTTTCATCTGGAACAGAGATCACGCACTTTTTAGCTGATTTATCTCCCTTTTCGGGACTTGACCCTGAATTTATAAATCTGTCATAATCATCGGTGGTCTCAAACTCTATAGTAAATTCATTTTTCAGTCCGTGCTTGACATCGGCGGCATCTACGGTGGAGATGAGCCTGCCGTCCTTGATGATCGCAATGCGGTCGCAGAGAGCTTCGACTTCGCTGAAAATATGACTTGAAAGAAGTATCGTTTTGCCGCGTTTCTTCTCCTCACAGATAAAGTTGATAAACACCTCCTGCATCACAGGGTCAAGACCGCTTGTCGGTTCATCGAGAAGAAGGATATCAGGGTCTGACATAAAAGCTGTAACAACTGCCAGTTTACGTTTTTCGCCTATACTCATACGTTTTACATCACCGTCGGGATCCATCTCGAACAGCTTTAACAGTTCATTGGTCCGACCATCGCCCTTCGTTCTGCGCATATTCTTCATCATTGAAATGAACTCCCTGCCGGTCAGACCATCCGGAAGAGCTACCTCGCCGGGCAGATAACCGACATTTTTAAGTATCTCATGGTGTTTTGATGTGCTGTCAAGACCGTCTATCTTCGCCATACCGCTGTGCGGCTTTGAAAAGCCCATAAGGTGGCGCATAGTCGTGGATTTTCCTGCACCGTTAGGGCCGAGAAAGCCCAGTGTTTCACCCTTATGTACTTCAAAGGTCACATCGAAGATACCCCTGCCGTGACCGTAGTCCTTTGTCAGCTTGTTTACTTCGATCACACTCATCTATTCTTCCTCCTTACGGTCACACCGATGAACACTCCCACAACAGCGGCGATCACTGCAATAACTACGATCGTCTTTTTCATTCTGATGACCTCCTGTTTCATTTGGTATGTCTGTATTTTATCCCCCTTTTATTGCAGTAAGGTTTGAGTTTTGTTTCAGAAACATTAAAAGCCGCCGACCTTTTGAGCCGACAGCTTTTCGCTAAATATTCATTGTCACAATAAATTTTGCGCCCTTTCCCGTTTCGCTTTCCACACTGATCTCACCGCCCGTGAGCTGCAGGACACGCAATGCCAGCGCAAGCCCCAAGCCGTTTCCTTCGGTAGAATGGGAGGTGTCGCCCTGATAGAATTTATCAAATATATGCTTTTTTGTCTGCTCGTCCATACCGCAGCCGCTGTCCTCGACCTCGACCACGACCCTGCCGTCTTCGGTATATTCCCGCAAGGTGACAGTGCCGCCCTGCTCAGTGAACTTGAACGCATTGGAGAGCAGATTGTTCCACAAAAGCGGAAGCAATTCCGCATCGGCAGTGATGAGCTTGCGCTCGTCTGCGATGTCCGCTTCAAACTCGATACCCTTTTCCTCCCACACAGATTCAAACAGCAGAGCCGACTGCACAAGCTGGTCGCACAGGTCAAACTCGCTGACATGAGGCGTAATGCTTTGCTTTTCCAGCTTGTTAAGCTTTAGGATATTCGTGATGAGGGTGTTCAGTCGCTTTGCGGCAGTTGTTACGGTGTCTACATATTCCTGCCGTTTTTCTTCGGACAAGTCGGGCTTTTTCAGCATTTCCGCAGAGTTCTGGATAACGGCGATAGGCGTTTTGATCTCATGCGAAACATTTGAAAAGAAGTCCAGACGGAGCGTTTCGATACTGCCAAGCTCGGCAGCCATTTTGTTGAAATCCTCTATCATCTGGTCGAGGTAATCAAATTTCTCACGCTCGTTGATCGTTTCAACACGGGCAGAAAAATCACCCTTTGCGATCTTTGCCGCCGCATCGGCAAGGCGCAGCATCGGCAGCTCATAGGTCTTTCGCACCTGATGACGGGTATACAGCGTCAGGCCGCCTGCCACCAATGCCCAGTAACTCATCAGCGTTATGATGATAATGATGTCATTAAAATTCGCCTTTTCGACACCGATAAGCAGCCCTATGTGAACGCCCGACAGCAGAAGTAAAGCAACATAATATCCAAAAAAGATAGACTTCGGGAAACGGCTGTTTTTGACTGCCTGCGTGAGCTCATGCTGTCTCATTTCAGCACCGCCTTGTAGCCTATCCCCCGAATAGTTTTTATTTCAAATCCCGTGCAGATCGAAGTTTTGTCACGCAGTCTTGTGATATACACATCTACCGAACGCAGGCTTGCATCGGAGTCCACTCCCCAGAATTCGTCCATGAGCTGCGCCCTCGAAAAGGTCTTGTTCGGGTAAGAGAGCAGCTTGAAAAGGATATTGAATTCCCTTGTGGATAGCGGCATTTCCTCGCCGTTCACCGTGCCTGTCATGGCATCGCCGTCCAGTGTCAGGTCACCTACTGTCAGCTTTTTTGATTCCGCTATATTTGCACGGCGAAGAAGTGCCCGCACACGCATTTCCAGCTCTGCAAGCTCCACGGGCTTGACCATATAATCGTCTATTCCGAGCCGAAAGCCCTTTTCCTTTGACGAAAGATCGTCTCTTGCCGAGAGAAACAGTATCGGGATATTCGCATTCAGCTTACGGACAGTCTCCGCAAACTCAAAGCCGTCTATCTTCGGCATCATAATGTCTGAAATTATGAGGTCATACAGGTTGGCATACATCTCGTCGTAAGCTTCGTTCATAGACAGGCAACCCTTTGCCGAAAAACCGCTGTCGTTCAGATAACTGCACACAAGTCGGTTTAAGTCTTTGTCATCATCAACTACTAAAATATGTATCATTTTAATTCCTCCTGTTTGATGCTTCTATGCGCCCTGATACTCATGGACAAGGCATTCCACAGCATAATGACCATGACTGCAACTCCCGTAATGGGATCCAACGTTCTTGAAAAGCTGCTTACCGTTCCGCCAAAGGTGTGTATCATGGCGGTCTGCAAGGTGAACGTTGAGAGCGCCGCCCCTGAAATATTCAGCTTTTTTGCGGCGGCAAGTATCGCGTTGTCACGCTTACGGAAGGCTGCTGCACTGATGACCGCTGTGATAACATAATAAAAGGTATACGCTGCCGAAACGATCGCAACGAGCCTTGAATAATTGCTCATATCGTTCCTTACGATCATGTGGTATGCTATGCCCGTCACAGTCAGCGTGAGCAGGATCATCATAACGCCGCAGCTTCTCACGGTTCTGTATTCATGCAGACGAACAGCTCTGTCACGTTCGGCATTTTTATGGGCACGGTAGCTTTTCATCAGCATAAAGCGAATCGCCCCGAACACAAGATAATACACACCCACCGAACCCAGCCATGTAGAATGATAGTAAACACCCGATGCACACTTGAACACAGCAAAAAACAAATTTGCGGCCAGTCCTGAATACAGTGATATTTCAGCACGAAAATCAGTGCTTTCAAGATAAAGGGCAGTGTACCTGTTTTTGCGCATCAGTTTTTTGAACCACACAACGAAAGAGATCTTGTCCTCTCTGACTGCTGTTCGGATATTTCTGTATATTCGACCTGCATTCATGAACGTGATGATCAGTGCGTAGCTTGAAAGTATGTATGCAATGATAGAAACAGGATTCATAGGCGATAAAAACACCAGTGCGATGACAACAAGCGGAAATGCAATAATATCTGTAAGTATAACTGCTTTGCCAGGTGGGTGAAGCAGTTTTTTATATTCAAAACGAGGTGCTTTCATGTAATCACTCCACGGAACTTTTCTTGTTATCATTATACCAAATATCCATGCGGCTTTCAAGACACATCGGCACATTTTAATATTACTGCAACAAAACTCAAACCTAACTGCAACAAAAGGGCTGTAAGGCAGTAGAAAATGCCGTAGTGGGCGGATACAAGAAGCTCGAGGACGGCTTTGTTGACACGTTTCTTGCAAAAGAGGTAGAAACTGTGGAGGAAGCAAAGCACCGTATCAGGAACGGCTCGATCAGCTATGATATTGCCCCAGCGCAGTCCCCGGGGCATTCTTTTGTAAAACGCCCTCCATATATCTACTGACGTTTTCGTTTTTTTGGGAGTCTGTTCTCTGAAATATTTACAGTTTGCTCTTGATAATTCTCCCTCTTGCATAGTTGGGGCACGGGCTTTCTGCCCCTGATGACGGTGATTTCAGAGGGTGTTTTTCTCGGAAATGGGATTGCATTTTCGGGGCTAGTATGGTATAATTTAGGGGTAAGAGTAGGTGGTCGGCTCGTTCGTAAAAAACAGGGAGAATTTTCATGGGACATATGATAAGAGCTATTATTGCAAAAGAGAATGTTATTCAAAACATTTCAGATCATTGGGCGTATGGGGAGAAAATTGTACTTCCGCAGGGTTATGGAATGTCATTTCTCAATGATAGCTTATTTGACGATATTGAGGAGTTGTTTGATATTGCTGATACTCATAAATATCCTCAGTTCAATTATCTATCTGATTCTGTCATTAGCTTTTTGTTGCAGGAATCTAAAGACGCTCAGATCATATATATTGAAACAGATTATTTTGGTGGATATGGAACACAAACAGGTGTTTTGTTTGAGAATGGCAGCATAGCGATAGAACCAATGCAAGGCAATGGTGTAATCAACTACTTGCTCCGTCAAATTGGCGTGTATAAGGAGCATAACAAAGATGAATTTACGAGTTTGCAATTATATCGTTTTCGCCGTATGGACTAAGAGTAATCTAAGCGTACAATTCAGATAATAAAACCGAATACTATCTTCATGCAGAGCAACACCAGCTCTGCATTTTTTATGTCCAATTCAAAATTCCCCATAACAATTTCACGATAAGAAAAGTTTTATGGCGCACCCAAGTTCATGCGCACTGCGAATAGACTTTTAGTATCTGAGTGCGCTATAATATTATCGTGGGGCTGAGTAGTTCGGCTCGACTAAAATTCAGAATGGTGGTGATGATATGGCTACGACTTCTATCGCTGACAAGCTGGCGCAGAAAATGTCTGCCGGAAAAGGGCTTCAGCAGAGATATGATAATGTATGATATACTTGAAAATCATCTTTGAATATGTTACAATATAACAAATAATTATTTTACCTAAATATGAAAAACAGGTTACTGCCTGCAATGACAGCCCTTACGCTCTCGCTGTATGCGGCGCCCATGAGCGCGCTGGCGACATCAGCGCCGTCACTTCCCGAGGGCAACACAGCGAGACCACCGACGATGAGACCACAAGTGATGAAACTGTCAAGGGAGATATAAACGGCGACGGCGAGGTCGATGTGACCGACCTTATGAAGCTGGCGGCCTGTGTAAAGGGCATAGAGCCTCTGTGATAGAGTAACGGCGCAAAATGATCTGCACGGGAGAGAAGACCAACGGGCAGGCAGGGGCTATCCCTGTTTCATAAGGGACGAACCCGAACTATTAACAAAAGCATTAGTTTCTTAGCAATGCAGTTCATGACCTGCAGTTGACTGATACACGAAAAGCCCTCGCAGTATGCTGCTGCGGGGGCTTTCCTGTGAAGTGGGATCTACATAGCCGTCATCGTAGGGCGAAGATGTTTTTCAGAAATATATATTCTCCTCACAATTTTGATGTACCATGACAGATCCGGGTTAGATGATAAAGGATCGGATATCACCGATGCACCCGAGCTGCAGCTGTGCTTATCGGTATGATCGGATAAGCGGCAGACTTACTGCTGTTACAGCCGTATCTTCGCCAGGGCGGCATTTTTATAGTTGGGGTCATCGGTGACTTCCTTTATGACCTTGATGAGATCGGGGAAAGTGATCTCGGCATTCTCGTCGCTCAGCTCTATCTCGGCAATGGCCTTATCCTGCCAGAAAGGATAGACATCTATCTCATAATAGAGGTCATTTTCCGAAAGGCAGTATCTGGTCTTGCGTATCTGGCGGCGGGTGGTGTCGGCATCAAGGAATAGGGAAAGGTATTCCTCCTGGGTGAGCCTGCGCTCTATCTCCACACGCTTCATATCGGTCAGGGTCTTCTTGCTGGTAAGGTAGTAGACGAAGTTGCCGTCAGCGCCCCGCTGGCGCACCCTGACCTCGCTGTCGTCATCTGATTTGAGATAGGTCTGTATTATCTCGATGCGCGAGCAGTTGGGCAAAGCCTCCAGCATGGCGGTATCGGGGTATTCTATGAGGAACTTGCGCTCTATCTCCAGTGGCTCGGGTTCTCCCAGGAAAGAGGCTATCTCAGCAATGAGCCTTTGCATTTTCCCCTCAAAATCGGTGGAATTGTCGATGACCCGCAGATGTGGGTGGCCTGTCCAGGCGGCGATGAGCCTTTCATCGACCTGCCTTGCCTGTTCGGGAGTTTCGCTGCGTGCCTGGTTGTTTGCGAGAGTATAAAAGCTTTCCGCACCTCTGGCAGCTGTCACAAGATGGAATACAGCGTCGTAGTTATCACGCAGCTTCACCTCGTTCATGCCCACATGATCCAGCACCTCAGCAAATTCCTCCCCGGTCATATAGGCCTTGTTGTCAAGGGCGCCCCTGTCGCATACGATAAGGCATTTCTCCCCTGCCATGCCCTCGGCTGCCCTGAGGAAAACCTTTTCCTTGGTCATTTGCAGTTCAAATAGACATTTCTGGAAATCCACATTGGCAGCACAGGTCACGGGAGAAACACCGCCGTTTATCAGCTCGCTGGCGGTTTCGGGAATGAACAGCACGGTATATCCCAGCTTGCTCAGTTCTTTCATTATGCGGCTCATAGCCGTGGACTTGCCGCCGCATGGCCCACCTGTGATGACTATTTTCTTGATGTCTTTCATATAAGTCCCTCTTTCTGATAGGATATTATCGTGTCAGTTCAATCAAGGTAAACGACACCGCCTGCGGGGTCGCTGAAAACTTTGATGAATTTCCCGTCCACAAAAGCTGCCGCCCAGCCAAGCTCCGGATCCCAGGGACAATTGAGAGTCACGAACACGGCCCATGGCACGTTGGAGGACTCGTAGGGACTATCACCAGACTCGCTTTTTTCATATATGGCATCTTCTTCCGCAGATATGCTCACATCTTTGCCGATATAGTCAAGGAACTCTTCGGGAGAAGAAAACTCAGGCCAGTAGCCCCTGAACTCTTCGGGGTCATCGGGCCCCCACTGTTCATACATTACATCATAGTAGTAACGTATAAAAGCTTCAAGCATTTCTTTTTCAAGTTCGGGCGACCATTTTTCCACGAGCATTTTGCAGTACTCTTCGCCCTCATCTTCTTCGTCCCATGAGGGTTCTATCTCGAACTCCTCGGGGTCAAGCAAACAATTATTCACTTTTATCCTCCTTGTATCTATGCTGATATCTCAGCAGAAAGCCATAGTATTTCCGATGATACACCTGAAATACTATGGCAAAATTATCTGTTTTGAATTATCTTAATCTGTAACTGCGTTCTTAGCGATAACATCAGCTACCAGGTTAGCAGGCAGGGGCTCATATCTTACCTTCTCGAATGTGAAGGAACCTCTGCCCTGGGTCATCTGTCTCAGGGTCAGGGTGAAGTCCTGCATCTCTGCCATGGGAACTTCGGCAACTATCTCAGTAAGGCCGTGCTTGTCGGTGGGGTTCATGCCCAGAACTCTGCCGCGGCGCTTGTTCAGCTCGCCCATCATATCACCTGTGTTGTCATCGGGAACGATAACGTTCAGCGCACCGATGGGTTCAAGGAGGATAGGCTCTGCCTGACGCAGACCTTCCTTATAAGCGATAGATGCTGCCATCTTGAATGCCATTTCAGAGGAGTCAACGGGGTGGTAGGAACCGTCCACCAGTATAGCCTTAAGGCCAACTACGGGGAAGCCTGCCAACACACCCTTCTTGACGCTTTCCTGCAGACCCTTTTCAACTGCGGGGAAGAAGTTCTTGGGTACAGCACCGCCGAATACCTTCTCCTCGAATACCAGTTCATCAGATACACAAGGCTCGAACTCTATCCATACATCGCCGTACTGGCCGTGGCCGCCCGACTGCTTCTTGTGTCTGCCCTGTACCTTTACCTTCTTGCGGATAGTTTCGCGGTAGCTTATCTTAGGTGCTACAACGTCCATATCAACGCCGAAGTCGCTCTTTAATCTGCCCTGAACGGAATCAAGGTGCAGGCCGCCCAGAGTGGAGAGGATCATCTCATTGGTAGAAGGATCCAGCTCGTAGCTGAGGGTCAGGTCTTCTTCCAGCAGTCTGCTTATAGCTGCGGAGATCTTGCTCTCGTCGCCCTGCTTGGTTGCCTTTACTGCCATTTTGTAGCAAGGCTTTGGGAACTCGATAGCGGGGAACTTAACAACTCTTGAAGCGTCGCAGATAGTATCGTTGGTATTGACATTCATCTTGCTTGCCACAACTATGTCGCCTGCGCCTGCTTCGCTGATATCAAGCTGCTTTTTGCCCATAAGGCTCATGAGCTTGCCTACCTTTTCAGTGGCGCCTGTGGTAGCATTTACAACCTCCATGTTGGACTTTATAGTGCCTGCGAAGACCTTGATGAATGACATCTTGCCTACGAAAGGATCGGCAACGGTCTTGAAAACGAAGGCAGCCAGAGGATCGGTATCTCTGCACTCTACCTCAACGGTATCACCGTTTGCTGTCTCGCCTACCGTAGCGTCCTTCTCGGAGGGAGGAGGCAGCAGCAGGTCGATCTCCTTGAGCAGCATATCAACACCCGAAAGGTCGGTGGAGGATACGCAGGTAACGGGAGTGATGACACCCTCGTTCATGCCCTTGTGGATACCGTCTATCAGTTCCTTCTGTGTGAAGGCTTCACCTGAGAAGAACTTATCCATCAGCTCCTCATCGGTCTCGGCAACGGCCTCGGAAACAGCCTCGATCAGACCGTCGATACGGTATTCCATCTTCTCGGATACCTCGGCTGTGGGCATATCGGTCTCGACAGCCTTGCCGTTTTCGTACTTATAAGCCTTCATCTCGATGAGGTTGATGTAGGAAACTATCTTTCTGTCAGCTATAACGGGAACGACTACGGGGCAAACCGTGGGGCCGAACTCGGCTTTCAGCTGTGTGAACACGTTATTGAAGTTAGCGTTCTCGTCATCTATCTTGGTGACAACGAACATGGTGGGCTTGCCGAATTTCTTGGCACACTCGTAAGCCTTATGAGTGCCTACCTTTACGCCCGACTTTGCGGAAACTGTTATCATCACACAGCCGCTGGCATATATGCCCTCGACCATGCCGCTTTCATAATCGAACAGACCGGGAGTATCGAGCAGGTTGACTTTCAACTCGCCTGTTTCCATAGCGGAAAGCGAAGTATAAACTGAACACTTTCTCTTTATCTCGTCTGCGGTATAGTCCGAAACTGTTGTACCGTCAAGCACCTTGCCGAGTCTGTCAACAGCGCCGCTTTTATATAACAAAGCCTCTGTCAGTGAGGTCTTACCTGAACCTGCGTGACCTGCAATGGCAATATTTTTGATCTTTGTACTGTCAAACTTTTTCAATGTGATTCGCTCCTATCTGTGACTAATGTCTTTAGTATTTACAGCGGGAAAAATCTAAGTGGTGAATATACACAAAAACTCATCACCGCATAACATAATTATATATTATTTCAGCTAAAATAGCAATAGCAATACCGAAAAAACTTTTCGTGAATATGAACAAAATTTAAAGCGAATATTTTACATATGGATAAAAAAGGGTGCAGATAAGGCAGTTTCAGGTCGGTTTACGCATATTTTCAGCCCCTGCACAGGCAGATGACCTTGCGCATACAATAGGATATAAAGTTGACAGGGAGGAGCCTTATGAAAGACAGGATAATTCTTTGTGCGGGCGAGGGTGCCAGGTTTAAGTGTATGTGCGAGGGGCTTTGCGGGGCAGGCAGGGTCTTCTGCATGGGGGAGAGGGCTGCGGGGACAGAGGTCATAGCTTCCCCTGAGGAGATGCCCTTTCCTGCTGATGTGCTGGTACTTCAGATGATGTGCAGAGGCACGGAAGTATGCGGTATGAGCTTTGGTCAGCTGACGGAAAAACTCAAGCCATCGGGAACAGTGCTGGGGGGCAGGCTTACGGCGGAACAGCGGGAATTCTTTGAGGGCAGAGGGTTTGGCTGTGCGGATTATTTCGGCAGTGAGAGCCTTATGATAAAAAACTGCATACCCACAGCTGAGGGCGCGCTGATGATAGCTTTGCGTGAAACAGCGGACACTGTCTTCGGAAGCAGGGTGCTGATAACGGGCTGGGGCAGGACGGCAAAGTGCTGTGCAAGGCTTTTCAAGGCGGCTGGGGCGACGGTCACGGTGGCCGCACGGAAGCAGTCAGCCATGGCGGAGGTCTGGGCTGAGGGCATGGCAGGTGTCAGCATTGCTAAGCTCAGTTCTGCGGCAGAAATGTCTGATATCATTATAAACACGGTGCCTGCGCTTGTGCTGACGGAAGAAGTGCTTGCTTATGTAAAGCCCGATAGCCTGATAATAGATCTGGCCTCCGGTGAAGGCGGCACTGACTTTACCGCCGCAAAGGTCAAGGGGATAAAGGCGATACTTGCCCCAGGACTTCCCGCTAAGACGGCACCGAGGACAGCGGGGCTGCTTCTGGCGGAGGAGATATGCGGGAAACTGAGCGAAAGGTCTGAAAAGTAATACAACTTGACATTTACGGGCGGCGGGGAGGGGTCATACAGAGAGGAGAGCGAGATGTGCTTAAGGATAACAGTTTACAGGGTGTCAGGATAGGCTACGGTATGGCGGGGTCTTTCTGCACCTTTGAGAAAAGCTTTATGGCGGCGGAACAGCTGCGGGATATGGGCGCTGAACTTCTGCCGATAATGTCATTCAATGCGGCGCTGACGGACACCCGTTTCGGGAAAGGAGCCGACCACCGCAAAAGACTTGAAAAGATAACGGGGCGGTCGGTCATTGACACCATTGAGGCCGCAGAACCTATCGGTCCTAAGCAGCTTTGCGACATTCTGGTGGTAGCGCCCTGCACGGCGAACACGGCGGCAAAGCTGGCGCTGGGCATTACCGACACGCCGCTTACCATGGCAGTAAAAAGCCATCTGCGGGGCGGACAGCCTGTGGTCATAGCGCTGGCTACGAATGACGGCCTGGCGGGGTGTGCAAAAAATCTGGGGGCGCTGGAAAACTATCGTCACTACTATTTTGTCCCCTACCGCCAGGACGACCATGTGAACAAACCTGCCTCGCTGGTGGCAGACTTCGGGCTTATCCCCCAAGCTATCACGGCGGCGCTGGAAGGCAGGCAGCTGCAGCCCGTGCTTATAGGGTAGAGATTTTGGGGCTGACGGAAAAAAGGCAAAAAAATATCCGTTCCCGAAAAGGAACGGATATCTTACCTCTTAAATTATTCAGCCTGAGGAGCGCCAACAGGACATACACCTGCGCAAGCACCGCAATCCAGGCAAGCAGAAGCGTCGATAACGCACTTGCCGTCAGCCTCAGAGATAGCGCCTACAGGGCACTCAGCTGCACACGCACCGCAACCGATGCACTCTTCATTGATCTTATAAGCCATAGTATTGTACCTCCTTGTAAGTTAGGTCAGAGGTTCTGCGCGCCCTCACGCGCTTCCTCTTACATTTATTATAATATCACATTTTCACAAATAGTCAAGGCTTTTTATGAAAATTTAATGAAAAATTAATAAACGATTAGTTAAGACTAACCAATTCAATAGTAAGTTACAACTAACGCAACTTTTCAGCAGGGTACGCTTTTTCCGTAAAATAGGGGAAATGGCGCTGATAGGCGGGTACAGCAGCTTTGCAAATTGAGTTTAGTTAACTTTTTCAGGTCGCTGTTTTCGGGAAGAAACAGAGCTTTCGGAAGAAATAAGTTTACTTTAGTTAACATTTATACTATAAAAAACGTGGGCAGACGGGATATCTGCCCACGATCACTATATATCAGAATTTTGCCAGTTCATCAGCAGCAAGAAGTCTGTAGCCCGCATCGGTCAGGGCTTCGATAGCGTTCTCATTGCTGTCAACACGGAGGATAAGGCAGGCTGTTACCTCAGAGGGGTTCAGGAAAGCTGAATACATATACTCAACACTGATGTTTGCCTTGTAGAGGGTCTTCATGATAGCTGCCATTCCGCCGGGCTTATCATCGGCGGTAACTGCGATGACGTTAGTTACCTTTACCAGATAATCTGCTGCCTTAAGGCACTCGATAGCCTTGTCGGTGTCATCGACTATCAGGCGCAGTATGCCGAAATCGCTGCTGTCGGCGGTGGTGATAGCACGGATATTGATGTTGCCGTCTTTCAGGGTATGGGTAACATCTGAAAGTCTGCCGGGCTTGTTTTCTACAAATATTGATAACTGCTTTATTGTCATGTTCTTACCTTCTTTCAATAGATGATTTACTGATCCGCTGTGAACAGCACCCAGAGGTCGTTCAGTGCGGCATTTTTCCAGAAGCTTATGCTGTCACGTAGATATTCAAGGGTATACTGAAAGTCTTCTTCATTTTTGAACTCACCGTACTCCTCATCGGGTATGGCTTCATAGCGCTTTCTGATATCTTCATCGGAAAGGCCTTTGAGGGCACGGAAGACTTCTTTTACCTGCATGGGGGATTTTGCTGTGATGATATAGTCATCTTCGCCAGCGGCGGGATAGATGACTTCCCCGCCCAGTATGGCAAGGGCTGTCCCCTTATCTGCCCCTAAGGACAGGGTGCCGTCTGAAAGCAGGCGATGCATGGCGTCCCAGGACTTATCAAGCTCACAGGTACGCTCGGGGAAATTATCAAAAAGCTCCTCCTCTATCTCCTCGGCCACGAAGTCGGGGCGATCATCTGCGGGGGTATTGCGAAGCTTGCGCACCACAGGAAAGTCCACTGCAAAAAGCACACCCAGACAACTCATACCAGCTTCCTCTTATCGATGACTCTTACAGCCTTGCCCTCGGAACGGGGGATGCTCTTGGGTTCAACCAGGGTTATCTTGGCCTTTATGCCCAGTATCTGCACGATGTCTGCGCTGAGTTTCTTTTCAAGGGCGGATACGGACTTGATAGTATCGCCGAACATCTCATCGGAAAGCTCTACCTTTATCTCGAAGGTATCCACGTTGCCAACTCTGTCAACGACTATCTGGTAGTTAGGTGTAGCATTGAAGTCCTTCAGCAGAACAGTTTCGATCTGTGAGGGGAATACGTTGACACCCTTGATTATGAGCATATCATCGCTTCTGCCCATGGGCTTGCACATCTTGACGAGAGTTCTGCCGCAGGAACACTTGCCCCTGGTAAGTATGCAGATATCTCTGGTGCGGTATCTCAGCAGAGGGAAAGCCTCCTTGGTGATACTGGTGAATACCAGTTCGCCCTTTGAGCCCTCGGGAAGTACCTCGCCTGTATCGGGGTCGATTATCTCGGCGATGAAGTTATCTTCGTTGATGTGCATACCTGTCTGCTCTTCGCACTCAAAAGCCACACCGGGGCCTGAGGTCTCGGTAAGACCATAGATATCGTAGGCCTTGATACCAAGGGACTTCTCTATCTCATGGCGCATTTCCTCTGTCCAGGGTTCAGCGCCGAAGATACCTGCCTTGAGGTCGATATCGTCAGCCGACAGCCCCATTTCCTGCAGGGTCTCGCCTATGTATGCAGCATAGGAGGGTGTGCAGCAGAGGATAGTGCTGTGCATATCCTGCATGAACTGTATCTGTCTTTCGGTATTGCCCGAAGACATGGGCAGTGTAAGACATCCCACCTTATGGGAACCGCCGTGGAGACCTGCGCCGCCTGTGAACAGACCATAGCCGTAAGCCACCTGCAGTACATCGTCCCTGGTGCCGCCTGCTGCGGTGATAGCACGAGCCACGCAGTCTTCCCACATATCAACGTCATTCTGGGTATAGAAAGCTATTACCCTCTTGCCTGTGGTGCCGCTGGTAGACTGTATGCGAACGCACTCAGACTTTGGAACAGCCAGCATACCGTCGGGGTAATTTTCCCTGAGGTCTGCCTTCGAGATGAAGGGCAGCTTGTGCAGGTCTTCGATACCCTTGATATCATCGGGGGTAACACCTTTCTTTTCCATGAGTCCGCGGTAGTAGGGCACGTTATCCCAGACGTGCTTCACCTGCTTGACGAGTCGCTCACTCTGGAGGGCTCTCATTTTGTCCTGCTCCATAGTTTCGATCTCTTTGTTCCAATAGATCTTTTCAGCCATTGGTCTTCAACTCCTTCTAAAGTATTTTTTAGGCGGGCGACCGCCATCGGTTTACTGAAATTTACTTTTATTTCCTTTATTATCCTGATGATTTAAATTATTAAATCGTTCAGCCCATAAACAGCCGCCCTCCCCTGTCGGGGAAAGCGCTGTATATTATCGTTATCAGGCCTGTTCTCTGCCCAGTGCAAAGGCCTTCTTGTTCAGTTCAAGGAACTTGGCGGGAACGCAATGCTCCAGCGCTGCCTGCCATATGTCCTCAGTGAAGTCCATTTTCTTGGACACAACGCCCATGAGGACCACGTTGGAAGCCTTGGAGGTACCTGCCTGCTCGGCAAGGGTAAGTGCGTCAACATCGATAACATCGATGCCCTGTGCTTTGAGCTTGGGGATTATCTCATCAGGATAAACAGCTGTGCCGTTGATAACGGGCATAGGGTCTATCTGCTGGGTAGAGGTAACGATATGGCCGCCTTTTTTCAGGTACTGCACATATCTTGCGGCCTCCAGCTGCTCAAAGCTGATGATGATATCAGCCTCGCCCTTTTCGACCACAGGCGAATACACCTTATCGCCGTACTTTACATATGTAACTACCGAACCGCCGCGCTGGCTCATGCCGTGGACCTCGCTGACTTTTACATCGAAGCCCTGGGACAGCAGCACGTTGCCCAGTATCCTGGAAGCCAGCAGCGAACCCTGTCCGCCAACGCCGACTATCATTATAGACTTAGTTTCCATTTATAATTACAACTCCTTTGTTAACATAATCATGTCAAACCTAGCATATCATCTTTACGAATTTTCATAGATCATCTTATCGCAGGATCTGTATGCCATCTTTCGATTTAAGATCGTTAATAAGAAAATTTGTCAGAAGAGCAGCTGAGATGCCGTAGATCACGTAAGACACAATATGATCCCACGTGAACCATTTTTCATAGAATGTGTACAGATGCATAGAAGTGAGAGCCAGATATACAGCACAGAGCAGTATCTCATTTATATGCAGAACACGTTTCATAAGTACCCGCTTTCTTGATCATCAGCTGAAAACATCAAACTTGCGAAGCACCACAAAGCCGCCGCCGATAGTTATCAGGTAGCCGATAACGAGGTCTTTATAGAAAGAGCCTTTCTCGCCGATCATATCCAGCAGATCCAGCACATTGCTGTAGCATTCACCGAAGGTCATCTCGCCGTCCATTGCACGGTACAAAGCTATACCGTAGTTGAGCCTTGTGGCAAAATACACCGACACCAGTATGACCACCAGTGATATCACCAGACCCGTAACGCTCAGTCCCTTACCCAGAAGATAGTAGCCGCCAAGGGCACCCAGGCAAATGGCAAATCCGCCGATGAATGCGATCTTTCCGAGCATACCTATGAGGCACCACAGGCCTATGCCCAGCATTGCGCCGACGACAGCGCCTATGGCACCCATCAGTTTATTGTCATCATTGTCAAGATACATCAGTTATACCTCATTTCCTTTTATTGCGCCCAGTTTGCACATCTCGGTGCATATGCCGCAGCCTACACACTGGGTATGATCTATGACCATCTTCTTGTTGTGGATAGAAATTGCGGGACAGCCTATCTTCAGGCACTGCTTACAGCCTACGCACTTATCCTGGTCGCAGTGGAGCGCGGGCTTATGCTTTACATACTTCAGCAGAGCGCAGGGTCTTCTGGAAATGATGACAGAGGGTTCTTCCTTTGCCAGCTCCTCCTTGATGACAGCTTCTGTTTCAGCCATGTGATAGGGGTCTACCACACGTACGCTCCTGATACCTATAGCGTGGCAGAGGTCTTCCAGATTTACCGCAGCAGCAGGGTCGCCCTTTAGGTTCTTGCCTGTGGTGGGGTTCTGCTGGTGGCCTGTCATGCCTGTGATAGAGTTATCGAGGATTATTACAGTAGAATTAGTAGCATTATAAGCGATGTTCACAAGACCTGTCATACCGCTGTGCATGAAGGTGGAGTCACCGATAACAGCAACAGACTTCTTCTCGGCCTCAGCGCCCAGGGCCTTGTTATAGCCGTGGAGGGCAGAAATGGAAGCGCCCATGCAGATAGTTGAATCCATAGCACACAGAGGTGCAGTCGCGCCCAGGGTGTAGCAGCCGATATCGCCGGAAACGGTGACTTTCAGCTTGCTCAGGCAGTAGAACAGACCTCTGTGAGGGCAGCCTGCGCACATAACGGGGGGTCTTACGGGAACAGCGTCTTCAAAGGTATCGAACTCAGGCTTGATACCAAGCACCTGCTCACGGATCTTGGTCTGGCTTATCTCGCCCAGCCAGCCGAACAGGTTCTTGCCTTCAACATCAACACCGTTCTTCTTGCAGTGTGTTTCGATAACGTCGTCCAGCTCTTCTATGACTATGACACGCTTGCACTTTGCAGCGAAGTCCTTTATTATCTGTACGGGCATGGGGTTAACGATACCCAGCTTAAGGTAATTTACCTGATCTCCCAGAGCCTCCTTGGCGTACTGGTAGCAGATACCTGCGGTGATGACACCTATGTCAGCGCCGTTATCCTCAACGGTGTTCAGGGGACATGACTCACCGTATTCAGCGATAGCTCTCATCCTGTCCTCAACTACAGGGTGTCTGCGGATAGCGTTGCCGGGCATCATAACGTACTTGGCAGCGTTCTTCTCATAGGGGATAGGCTCACGCTCTTCCCTGTCGCAGAGTTCAACTGCGGACTGAGAGTGGGCTACTCTTGTAGACATTCTCACGATAACGGGAACATCGAACTTCTCAGAAAGCTCGAATGCCATCTTGGTGTACTCCTTGCACTCAGCGGAGTCGGAGGGTTCTATCATCATGGTCTTGGAGGCCGCAGCGTGATGACGGGAATCCTGCTCATTCTGGGAAGAATGCATACCCGGGTCATCGGCAACTGCTATGACCATACCGCCTGTTACGCCTGTGTAGCCTGCGGTGTAGAGGGGGTCGGCAGCAACGTTAAGACCAACGTGCTTCATGCCGCAGAAGCTTCTCACACCTGCGATAGATGCGCCCAGAGCAACTTCCATAGCGACTTTCTCGTTAGGTGCCCACTCAGCATAGATCTCATCATACTTAGCGGCTGCCTCGGTTATCTCGGTAGAGGGTGTGCCGGGGTAGGACGAAACGACTTTACAGCCCGCTTCATAGAGTCCTCTGGCAAATGCCTCATTACCAAGCATCAGTGTTTTCATAGCGATCTTTCCTTTCATGCAAGGCGGCAAACCTCCGCCTTCATTTTTGTGTTTTTCACAAGTCAGTGATACATTTGTAAATATATAAGTTGATTATACCACATTTTCCACTGAATTGCAATAGGCGCGGGGCAACTTTTTATTATTATTGCCACAAAATGGTTATTTGGCAGAAGTTCAAAGTAAAACACAGGTATATCAGCCATAGAAGTCATCAGGAAAAACTGCGAAAAAGTCCGCAGAAAGGCTTTTACGGGTGACTTGGGGATATGGGACAGTGTTACTTCATGCAATAACAAATACAGCTTTCGGCACGCTCGGTGATGTTTTTAGTTCAGCGGCAGCAGATCTTGCAGGCAGAAGCTTTCAGTTGCGCTTATTTGCGCAGAAATTTGCGATAAAATTGTCTTTGGGCTATTGCAAAATGGTCATTCATATTGTATAATAGAGATGATGTTTTCGCAAAGGAAGTGAGAGGTGTGAAACTTAAGATAGCTTTTTTGCAGCTGCTGCCAAAGTACACAGCAGAGGAACAGCTGGCCATCGGCAGAGAGGGCTGCATACTTGCAAAGGAAATGGGCGCGGACATAGCACTGTTCCCGGAGATGTTCAGCTGCGGATACAGGTTTTCGCAGGACAGGAAAGAATTGTCAGCGCTGGCAGTTTCTGCGGAGGGTGAGTTCGTGCAGAGCTTCGGCAAACTGGCAAAGGAGCTTGACATGGCCATTGCTGTGACATTTCTTGAGAGCCATGAGCCTGCGCCGAAAAACTCGGTGATACTTTTTGACAGGCTGGGCAGGAACGTGCTGCATTACTCGAAGGTACACACCTGCGCTTTCGATAAGGAAAGGGTGCTTTCTGCGGGAGAGGATTTTTATGTCACCGAACTGGAAACCGCAAAGGGCAGCGTAAAGGTAGGCTCGATGATATGCTTTGACAGGGAGTTTCCCGAGAGCGCAAGGATACTCATGCTAAAGGGTGCGGAGCTCATACTGGCGCCAAATGCCTGCCCCATGGAGATAAACAGGCTTTCCGCCCTGAGAACAAGGGCTTACGAAAATATGCTGGCGGTGGCGACCTGCAACTATCCCGCGGGACAGCCTGACTGCAACGGGCATTCTACCCTGTTTGACGGAGTGCCGTGGCTTCCCGAGGAAGAAGGCGTGCGGGATATGTGCGTGTTTGAGGCGGGAGAAGACCCGGGGGTATACATGGCCGAGATCGACCTTGATATGCTGCGCAGGCACCGCGCGGAAGATGTAATGGGCGATAAATACAGGCACAGCGAAAAATACGGCGAACTGACAAAACCGCTGTGAACTGACAGGATATATGATATGGAGGAATATTTATGAAAACACTTTCAATGGGAAAAATATACGGTGCGGAGGACATGGAAAGACAGCTTGCACGCTACAGCGCAGCTGCTGCGGAGTTTGAAAAGCTGTACAGCGAAAAGCCCGCATTCTTTTTCAGCGCCCCCGGACGCACTGAGGTAGGCGGCAACCACACCGACCACAACTTAGGCTGTGTGCTGGCAGGCGGTGTATCCCTGGATATCATCGCGGCGGTAGTACCTACAGTTGACGGCAAAATAACCATAAAGTCAGAGGGCTTCCCTGTGGACACCATTGAGGTGGAGGACACAGAGGTCAAGGAAAACGAGAAGAACACCTCGGCTTCACTTATAAGAGGCATGGTGGGCGGTTTCAAGAAGAACGGCCACAAGGTCGGGGGCTTCAAGGCTTACTCGACCTCTGAAGTGCTGCAGGGCTCGGGGCTTTCTTCCTCGGCGGCCTATGAAGTGCTTATCGGCACTATACTCAACGGGCTGTACAATAACGGCGAGGTCAGCGATGTAGAGGTCGCCAAGCTGGCGCAGTATGCGGAGAATGTCTACTTCGGCAAGCCCTCGGGTCTTATGGATCAGATGGCATCTTCCGTGGGCGGGCTGATAACCATTGATTTTGCCGACAAGGACGAGCCTGTGATAAACAAGGTGGATTTCGACTTTGCCTCCAGCGGACACAAGCTGTGTATCATAGACACCAAGGGCAGCCACGCTGACCTGACACCAGAGTACGCTGCTATACCTCCCGAGATGAAGAGCGTTGCAGAGCATTTCGGCAAGACAGTTCTGAGGGAGATAGACAGGGACATGGTAATGGAGAACATTGCTGTCCTCAGGAAAGAATGCGGCGACAGGGCTGTGCTGAGAGCGCTGCATTTCTTCGATGAGAACGAGAGAGTTGCGGGACAGTCAGCGGCGCTGGAAAAGGGCGACTTTGCAAGGTTCCTGGAGCTGATAACAGAAAGCGGTCAGTCCTCGCTGGCATATCTGCAGAACATTTTTGCAGCAGTGAACGTTCGTGAGCAGGGGCTGACGGTAGCGCTGTATCTGGCGAAAAAGCTGCTGGACGGCGAGGGTGCCTGCAGAGTTCACGGCGGCGGATTTGCCGGAACGATACAGGCTTTCGTGCCTGAAAGCAAGCTGGAAACTTTCAGGGCTGAAATGGACAGAGTGTTCGGCGAGGGCAGCTGCCATGTGCTTTCCATAAGGAATTGCGGCGGCACAAAGGTGCTGTTTGAAGCATGAAGATAAACGAGATAAAAGGCATACTGGGCGACCATGTGGCCTCGGGAAAGCCCTGCCTGAAAATGATAAGCTGCGGCGAGATCATGATAGCGGGGCTGCCCTATACTTTCAGTATGCAGAACATCGGGGCGGAGTCAAAAGGCATATGCGTGACTATCTCGGGGGACGATGTGGACAGCGGCCGCATACGTTTCACCGACCTGGTCTTCATGAAACAGAAGAACGGCAAAAGTGCGCCTGAGAGGTACGACTTCCCGCTGGTGACAAAAAAGGACGGCAAGAAGATATATCAGGCCAGGTTTGATGACTTGCCCCTGCAGGAATTCGACCCCGAAGTTGCCACCACCAAGGAGGAGTTCCTGGGAGTGATCTCAACTCAGCTGACATTCAGGGTGACTCCCCTCTTTGAGGGCGATGATACACCTGAGGTCATGCTTTCGGTCTACCCGCTGGGAGACCCTATAACAGGGTCGGCTACCGAGTGGAAAAAAGTTACGGCGGACGAGGACTATTTTCTGCACAAGGTAAAAAAAGGCCGCGGGCTCTTTGGCAGAAAGAGGAAGAAGTAATGACGATGAGGGCTTTTTATCTGACGGACATTCTTCACACGGGGCACCACGGTGTTGAATACACCCCGAAAGTCGGAGAAAAATATGATGAACGCCGCGGGAAGATAATGCTGCTGGACGATGATAAGCTTGAAGAAGGACAGCGTTTTCCCTTTGTGCTTTACAGCGAAGACGAAAATGGCGGAATGAAGGCTGAAAAATTTGTGAGAGCCACATACTTCGAGAGAATGTACGCTGAGGGTGACAGGATATTTCTGCGGACGCTGAACAGCATTTATGTGCTGAAAGAGGCGGAGGCGGAAGTTCTTGAAAGGATAAAGAGAACGTGAGCGAGACTGGGAAAGTTCTGGCGGAAAGCGATGATATCCGCCTGGTGCATGAATATGAAAACGCTTATGTGATAAGGAAGTCTGATGAAAAGGTGCTGGCGGAATGCTCCTTCTACGGCGACCCTGCAGGGGGTCTGATAGACAGGGAGGAACGCTTTGCAGTGCTGTACGGCTGCGGGATATCCTTCTGCGGGCTGACAGAAGGCAATTCCCGAAAATACGGCTTTGACAGGGGCTGCGAGATATGGGCGGAAAGTGCGCAGCAGCTGTCTGACGGCAGCGTTGAGGTCACGGCCGAGGACGGTAAGATATTCTGCCTTGACACACAAGGCAATTGTAAGGAGAAGTAAGAATATGCGAATGAGAAGAAAAAGCAACCTTGAAGAAAGGCTGGCGGCCTGCGGCGACAGGATAATCTACCTTGACCGCGATGTGCTGGATTTTTCTGTAAAGGACGACAGGGATATGCTGGATATCCCCGCAATTTTTGGCAATGACAAGCCGCTGGAGCTGGAGATAGGCTGCGGCAAGGGGCAGTTTATCCGTGAAATGGCAAAGCGGCACCCAGAGGTGAATTTTCTGGCAGTGGAAGTAAGTTCAAATGTTATAGTTGAAGCAGCAGAAAATGTCATCGCTGACGGGCTTGACAATGTCAGGT
Source organism: Ruminococcus sp. (assembly GCF_017464355.1). Taxonomy (GTDB): domain Bacteria; phylum Bacillota; class Clostridia; order Oscillospirales; family Ruminococcaceae; genus Hominimerdicola. The sequence goes on from NZ_JAFUAG010000023.1 coordinate 26,843, forward strand.
TCATGCGGGGCAACGCCAGGTATCTGGACTGCTTTATACCTGCGGGCATGGTGCGGAAGATATACCTGAATTTCAGCTGTCCCTATCCGAAGAACACCTATGCCAACCATAGGCTGACCCATGCTGAGTTCCTGGGAATATACAAGACCCTGCTGACAGCGGACGGCGAGATACACCAGAAGACCGATAATATGCACTTTTTCGAGTTCTCGCTGGAGCAGTTCTCTCAGGAGGGCTGGGGGCTGAGGAACATTTCCCTTGACCTGCACAACAGTGATTTTGAGGGCAACATAGTCACCGAATACGAAAAGCGCTTCACCGACCTTGGACAGCCCATCTACAGGCTGGAAGCTTATGTGAGAAAATAACAGTACAAAAAATATCCCGAAAGCAGAGAATGCCTTCGGGATCATTTTTATGTTCAAATATCAAAAGTACGCAAAGTTACTTATCCTCCCCCGAATACTTTTTATAACCCGGGTGCTTACCTGTGACACCGTACTGGGGGCGCATACCGATGAGTCTGTCAATGTTGTCACGGTCGATATCCTTGACACCACCCAGCAGCCTTGCCACCAGAGATATCTGCGCCTGAAGCTCAAGAGTTTCCATGCGGTAATAAGCAGTGGTCAGGTCAGCGCCGACGGTCAGGGCACCGTGATTTGTCAGCAGCATGACATCGTGTTCCTGAAGGTAGGGCTCGATAGCCTCGGGGACTTCAAAGGTCGAGGGGGTGCCGTAGGGGGTCAGGGGGACCGAGCCCACAGCAATGACCGTTTCGATCATGCAATAGTCGTCCAGAGGCACATGAGCGCAGGCAAACCCCGTAGATACAGGGGGATGAGCGTGTACCACCGCACCAACATCGGGGCGGTCGTGATAGCACTTGATGTGCATTTTCACCTCGGAGGAAGGTTTCCAATCCTCGGTGGGCTTTTCGATTATGTTGAAATCGCTGTCGATAAGACCGATGTGGTCACGGGTTATCTCAGCCTTTGAAATGCCTGTGCGAGTGGCGAGAAAACGGTTCTCACCCACCTTGACAGTGACGTTGCCGTCGTTGGCTGCCACCCAGCCTTTCTGCCACATTTTATGGCAGACCTCCACCATCTTATCCTTGATATCTTCGTACATATCCATATTCCTTTCCATATTACCCATTATCTATATACGCGTAAATACGCGGTATATCCGACTAAGTGTCCTTTATTCAGGATATTTTACCTCTATGACGTAAGCCCAGGGTATATCCTCGCTCTGCCAGACGTTATTGTCCGAAATTTTGAACACATATCCGTCCGCAGACATTTTTGCAGTGTCGATCACCAGCACGGCAGGTCTACCGTGGCGGCTGCCGACTTTGACAGCAGTGTCCATATCTTTGGACAGATGAACATACTGCCTTGACATTCTGAGAATGCCATTTTCCTTTATGCTGTCCAAAAAAGCGGACGAAGTGCCGTGGTACAGCACAGGGGGCGGCTCGGCAATTTTCATGTCGATGAAAACATCGACACTGTGCCCCTGATTTGCCCGTATCTTCGACTTATCAGCGTTGAAAGAATAGCGCTGCTTGTTGTTTTCACGGACTATCCTTTCGAGTGTTTCCATATCCAGTTTTCTTCCAGTGGCGCAGACACCGCTGATAAGAGCCTTGGTGTCTGCCCAGCCCTCGCTGTCAAGCGTCAGCCCCGCAGCTGAGGGTTCGTGCCGCAGCACCAGACTTATAAAGCGCCCCAGAGAAACGTCATCGTTTTTTATCTTGCTCATCTTGTTTTCTCCCATTTAATATATTTATATCAAACTACACCCTTCTGCAGCATGATGTTGGCATAAACTGCCTTCTCCCCTGTTGCAACTATAGCATAGGCCGTCTTCGCCTGCTCGTAGAACTCAAAGCGTTCGACCTCACCGATGATATCAGCGCCTCTCTCATCATGGGAGGAAACTATACGCTTGTATTCCTCCCAGATAGGAGTTTCTGCTGTGTCGCCGGGCATCACCTGCATGAGCGAAACAGGTTTATCTACATATGTATCAAGGGGAAGCAAAGTCAGTATAGCGTCCAGCAGTTCGGGGACACCGTGGCCGTCCGCACGAATGACCTTGCAGTTTCTGCCCATGCTTTCAGCAGGGAAATTTCCGTCTGCAATAACTATCCTGTCAGAATGACCCATTTCGCAAAGGGTCTTCAGCAGCTCTGGTGATAGGATAGGCGGTATGTTTTTTAGCATAGCTTACCTCCGAATAATATGTTTAAAATCTTCATATGCCTTATCCCACTGCATGGGACTTTCAGGCTGATAGACCGTAAGTTTTTCTGAACCTGCGATCGATCTGCGAGCCTCGGATAGGTCACGAATGTCCCCCGAAGCTATCAGCTGCACCGCGATATTTCCCAGGGCAGTGGCTTCAACGGGACCCGCTGCGACCTGCCTTTTGCAGGCATTTGCGGTCATCTGGCAGAGCAGCCTGTCACGGATACCGCCGCCGATCATGTGAATGACTGGGAAACTTTTGCCTGTGCAGGCTTCAAGCTCCTCCACCGCAAGGCGGTATTTCAGGGCTAAACTCTCATAGATGCACCGCAGCACCTGACCCTCTGTAGCGGGGATAGGCTGGGCTGTGTCCATACAGAACTTACGCACACGCTCGGGGATATCACCTGAGGGAACGAAGCGCGGGTCATCGGGGTCGATGAAACAGCGGAAAGGCTCGGCGGAATTGGCCAGAGCCTCCATATAAGAAAAGCTAAAGTCGCGGCCCTCACGCTGCCACTGTCGGCGGCTCTCCTGAATGAGCCAGAGGCCGATGATGTTTTTCAGGAAAGACACTTTTCCGCCGCAGCCGACCTCATTTGTCAGGTCGTTGGCACAGGCTTTCTCATCGGTGAGGGGTTCATCAAGTTCGGTGCCGAGAAGGCTCCACGTTCCGCAGCTGAGGAAAGCAAAGTCCCCTGAAAGCGCAGGCACCGCCGCCATGGCGGACTGGGTATCATGGCCGCAGACCGCATATACGTCCATTTCGGGGATATCCAGCTCGTTCACTATCTTCTGAGTAAGTGTACCGATTTTTGTACCCGCAGGCACAATGTTAGTAAACAGACTTTCCGAGATGCTCAGTTTTTCCGCAAGACGATAAGCCCAGCAGCTGCCCGTCTGGTCGTACAGCTGGGTCGTCGAAGCAATGGACTGCTCGGTGACTTTCTCCCCTGTCAGGAAAAATGTGAACAGGTTCGGCATGAGCAGCATTTTATCCGCCTGCGCCAGAAGTTCCGGTCTGTTTTTTTGTACACTCATCAGCTGAAAGGCAGTGTTTATCTCCATGAACTGATTGCCTGTTACCGCGTAAAAGCTTTCTTTCGGGATAAGTTCCAGGGCAGCGTCAAGCATACCCTTTGTGCGGCTGTCACGGTAATGCACGGGGTTCTCCAGAAGACGTCCGTTTTTATCGATAAGCCCGAAGTCAACGCCCCAGGTGTCGACACCTAAACTATCCACTTTTCCGTACTGTTTAGATTTTATAAGACCCTGTTTTATCTCATGGAAAAGCCGCAGAAAGTCCCAGTACATGGTGCCGCCCAGGTCAACGGGTTCGTTGGGAAAACGGTGTATCTCCTCAAGGCTTATGCGCTCGCCGTCAAATCTCCCGAGAATGACCCGCCCGCTTGATGCGCCAAGGTCTACCGCAAGAACTTGCTTTGCCAACGCTGCTCACCTCCATAATTATCCAAAATATTGTACTTATCTCATGCCGCGGTACATGGGGCCGTAGGCTGCGCAAGCCCTGTAATCCGCACCTTCCTTGTCCATACCGAAAGCGTTCCAGCTGGCAGGACGGAAGATCTGCTCCTCGGGAACATTGTGCATTGCCACAGGGATACGCAGGATAGAAGCCAGGGTGATGATGTCCGCGCCGATGTGGCCGTAGCTGATAGCGCCATGGTTTGCACCCCAGTTGTTCATTACGTCGTAAGCCGTCCTGAATGGCGCCTTGTCGGTAACACGGGGTGTGAACCAGGTGCAGGGCCAAGTGTAATCGGTGCGTTTCCAGAGGATATTGTTGACCTCCGCCGGAAGCTTGACCGTCCAGCCCTCAGCTATCTGCAGCATGGGGCCAAGGCCTTTCACAAGGTTCAGCCTTATCATCGTCACGGGCATCTCAGCGTCCGTAACATAGCGGGAGGAAAATCCACCGCCGCGGAAATAGCCGCAATCAGCGTAATTCCAGGTGGTCGCACCCATGATTTTTTCAATATCCTCATCGGTGACATTGTACCATTCTTTCATGACGGCGTTGCCGTTCTCATCGGTGGCAAGACCGCAGGCATCAAGGCAGGCAGCTCCCGAATTTATCAGGTGGATAAAACCGCCTGCCTCGGCTGCATGGCCTGTAAGCTCATAATTCGCGGCCTTTTTAATGGCTTCGGGGGACCAGTAGGTGCGCACATCAGCAAATATCTGGGCACGGTTGGTCAGCAGTTTCATGAACAGCATACCAAGGCCATTGAGGACATCGTTTTCGGTGGCAAGAATGTAAGGCTCACGGGCGCCGTTCCAGTCGAAGGTCGTGTTCAGCAGAGCCTCGGGGAAATCGCAGTTGGGGTAAAAATCCGTCCACTGGCGCTGACCCTGGAAGCCAGCAGCGATCGCATTGTGCCCGACTATTTCCTCTTCTCTTCCCTTGGGAAGCTTGTTGTTACCGTTCATCAGGTCTTTGATGATGCACATCATCTTGACCACGAATTCCCAGTCCTTCTCCTTTTCTTCGGGAGTTTTCTGCAGGAAATCGGGGTTCTTGTCAAAGCCCTCCTTACAATGAGCCTTTGTCCAACTGAGTGCTTTTTCGTACTCTTCCTTATCATATATCTCCTCGGTCATTCGGCGGATTATCTCGACTTCGTCCACCGACTCTACCCTCATGCCGAGGTATTCTTCTATAAAAGCGGGATCAATGATAGAACCGCCGATACCCATGCAGATAGAACCTATCTGGAGGTAGCTTTTGCCCCTCATGGTCGCAGCAGCCACCGCAGCTCTGCCGAAACGCAGCAGCTTTTCACGGACATCTGCGGGTATCTCGGTGTCGTCAGCCTCGCAGACATCATGTCCGTAAATGCCGAAAGCAGGCAGACCTTTCTGGGCATGGGTAGCCAGCACAGAAGCCAGGTACACGGCCCCGGGACGCTCGGTGCCGTTAAATCCCCAGACAGCCTTGATGGTATTTTTATCCATATCCATAGTTTCAGCGCCGTAACACCAGCAAGGTGTGACGGTCAGGGTGATCTCCACCCCGCACTTCTTGAATTTTGCCTCGCAGGCAGCGGCCTCGGCCACACGGCCGATAGTGGTATCGGCTATAACGACCTTGACAGGCTCACCGTCGCAGTAACGCAGGTTGTCCTCAAACAGCTTAGCTGCGGACTTTGCCATGTTCATTGTCTGGTCTTCCAGTGACTCACGAACGCCCAGCGCACCGCGTCTGCCGTCGATAGTTGGCCTGATGCCGATAACGGGGTGATCCCCGACGTATCTGTTTTTACCCATGTTCATATCCTCCTTGATAAGGTGTTATATATTCCGTATGAAAATATTATACCACAGTTTTAGCTTTTTGTCTTTTGCCTATTTGGAGAATTTTGGGTGGTGAATTTAGCGTTCTTGCATGAAATAATTTTCGTATTTATGGGATATTTGAGATTATCCATTTTAAGGGGGCTTTGATAACAGCAGGAACTTCCGATGAAATATTAGTAATATCTGAAACTATGTTGAAGTATAAAGAAGTAAACTGCCGTCCGCAGCAAACAAAATATCCCAAAAATAAAAAAGCAGAGAAAACCGCGCAAACAGGGGGTTCAAAGCATAATAATTGAAAAACAATATCAGATTTCTGATTTTCAAATATTTTTTATTGTTTTTCGATAATTTACTATTGACAAACAGAAAATGATGTGCTATAATACTGTCAGACCAAGGGAAATGTCGCCCGAGGTCTATTGTCGACAATTATATTAGGAGGACGTAAATATGGTAAATGAGTTAACAGGTTGGTCAGAGATGAAGTCGCTGAAATTATCAAGATTTCTGGTGGCAGGGCTGTTTTTCCTGCTTATCGTGCTGCTGTTCACAGCACACCTTATCGCAGAATGGTTCAGCATAATATCAGTTGGCAAAGGGCTCATCAACACAGAAAGACTTGATATCGTGGTCACTGTGATGATCTATATCTGCGATGTTTTTGCGATAACTGCTGTTCTTAAACTCAACAAGCTATTATCAAATATTGCGAAAAACGAGGTGTTTATCGATGAAAACACACGCTGCCTGAGGATCATCTCATGGTGCATCGTTTTCGCAGGAATAACCTTCTCGGTGTTCAGCCTTTGGCGATATGAGTTCCTGTTTGCAGCGTTTTTCGCACTTTTCCTGGGACTTGTCATGCGGGTGCTCAAGAACGTTTTTGAGAAGGCTGTAGAGCTGAAATCCGAGAACGATTTTACCATATAGGAGGCGATATCATGGCAATAATTGTTAACCTTGATGTTATGATGGCTAAGCGTAAGATATCCTCCAATGAGCTTGCAGAAAAAGTGGGCATAACCGCTGCGAACCTCTCGATACTTAAGACAGGCAAAGCTAAAGCTGTACGTTTTTCTACCCTAGATAAGATATGCGAGGTGCTGGAATGTCAGCCCGGAGATATACTGGAGCACATCTAGCAGCACAAAATATCGTACAGCTGATCAGTAGGAACAGGAGTACAAAAAAATGAACGATTGGACAGAGATAACTGTATACATGATACTTACTATTTGTATTATCACAATAGCCTGCGTCAGCCTGATACTCCTGAGATCAGCCAGGCGAAACGGCAAGAGCGTATTGAGATATGTGGGATTTTTAGGGGCTGATACAGGTTTATTCATACTGATGCTATACTTTTTTTCAACTCATCCCATATCTTACAAATTCAACAATAACTATGTGTACAGCCACGACATAAAAACTGTGATAGAACGCTATGGAGATTTCGACACAGGACACATCAGTGAAAGCGGTTCAGGCGTGATAGGGTACTACATATATACAGATGACGGCCCGATAATGCCAGACCACATGAAGCATTACTACTGGATAAAGTTTGATGCAAACGGGACAGTTACAGATATATATGATGCTGTCCAAAAAGGCGGATAGTGTACAATGAAACGGATAGTTATTTTAAGTATATCATGCATCTGTTGGTTTGTAGTAAGAGGTCTGTTAATATTATTTGCAGTGTTTTTGCTGTTCAGTTTTATGGACAGCAAGAAAACTCTTATAACAGCTGAAAATTCAGATAATGGCCGATTTTCCGTTAATATCTACGAAATAGGCCATGCGGAATTCTTCTCTGCAAACGAGTGCTTAGCAGAGTTGAGTAAAGACGGAGAGGTCTGTGACAGCTGCAACTTTTATGTGGCAAATGACGGTGGCTCGCTCAGCAGCGGAAATTTCAGCATCTCATTCGGAGAAGATCATGTCAGAGTAACGGCCAATGGCAGCGAACAGAATGAAGAAAATCATTATCTGTACTCAGACTAAAGCAAATTTGTACGGACAGATACAAGCTTATAAGATAATAAAGGAGATTAGATCATGAACGAAAACAACAATTTGTATTCAGGACAGCCGATGACTCAGCAGAACGGACAGCCCTGTTATAACAACTATCACCCCTATCCTGCGCAGTATCAGGCTGTTCCCAAGCGTGAACCGATAGAGTTTACTTCTGCTGAAAAGAAGTTGTCCTATGCCGCACTCATTCTGGGATTTTTGTTCGTACAATTTGTTTTCTGGAATGTCAAAGGCTATTTCACAACTGCTGTCTTTATACTGATATTCTCGGTGATAGGGATCTATCTCCACAAGAAAGAGTACAAATTTTCGACTTCAAACAAGATATGGTCTGCTATACTGTACATTTTTTCTACCACTTTTTCTATAACCGACAACTCGTTCATAAAAAATCTGGATATGATATTTCTTATAATCGGTGAAGCATATCTGATTTACAGTGTAACAACTAAAAGACCGATGTTCGGACAGTTTTCTGTTTTTGAAATAGCCAAAAGTACTTTAGCAGATCCTCTATCTCATTTCGATAAAGAGTTTCTTGCAGCGAATAGTCAGATAAAAATGAGCCGTACAGGAAAGTATTTCAAGACGATAATTGGCGGTCTTATCGTGGCAGTTCCGCTGACAGTTATCGTCGGAGCATTGCTTGTTTCCGCAGATCCGGGCGTTGAAAGAATGATAACCACTATTATTGATGCTATAAATATACCAAATCTTTTTACTTTTATAGAGAAAATTTTTGTATCCATACCAGTAGCTGCGTATATTTTTGGACAAATATATTCTCATACTAACCCTGACAAGATAAAAGCACTTAACGAAGAAGACTGCAGCACATCTATCCGAAAGCTCAGAATGATCCAGAATGCAGCGATATACAGCGCTATAACGCCTATCTGCGTGCTTTACGTGATGTTCTTCATATCACAGGCTAATTACTTTCTGTCCGCTTTTATGGGCAGTTTACCTGAAAACTACGGTTATGCAGACTATGCACGCAGAGGTTTTTTTGAGCTTTTCGCCATAGAGTTGATAAACGCAGGTGTCATCTTTGTTATGAACTTCTTTTCCAAGAAAACAGGAGAAGAAAAGCCACTGGCATTAAAGCTGTATTCCATTGTTATCGCAGTTTTCACGCTACTGATAACTGCTACTGCAATAAGCAAAATGGTACTATATATCCGAAATTTTGGACTAACACAGCTGCGTGTTTACACCACATGGTTCATGGTACTAACTGCATTTGCATTCATCTTCATTATCATAAGACAGTTCAGACATAGCTTTCCATTTTTGCGTGCGGCAGCTGTCACATTCACGATTTTCTTCGCTGTGCTCTGTTTTTCGAGACCTGACGCTCTCATTGCAAGGTATAATATGGAAAATTGTACAGACAGCATGACTTTTAATGATATAAGAGAAATGACCTTGCTTTCATCTGATGCAGCAGCAATAGTCCTTGAACCCGAATATGCTTTCACAGTTGATAGAATGTACGAAAATGCGCGGTATTATGAATATAAAAACTTCGATAGCGGCAGAGCATATCTTGAAAATATAACGAATCACCATATAAATCATGACCCTTATTATCAGTACAATTTTTCGTCCTTTATGCTGAAGCAGGTGATGAAAGAATGAAATGGCTTTTCCCGCTGTATATATGTGTACTGATAATACTCAAAGTTCTTAAAAAGCCTATTTTACGCCGTTTCGGCTATATTGTTCCGACTATGGGAGCAGGCAGAATACTCTTTCAGACCGCAAGGATAATTACGATGATAATCTTATTCTTCGGCATTATAGCCACAGCTATGATCTCATTATTTACTTTTGACTACTGGCTGATATTTTCAAGCTCCAGAATTTCACAAGTTGAGCAAACAACAGGCATTATTATTACAGAAGATGTCACTCCAAAAAAATATAAGCGATACTTTGCAGGTCCCGATGGACCGGGTATATTGCTCGAATTGGCAACGACTCTAGATAAGAGTGATTTTTTGGACAATTGCTGTTCCGGTGAGAAAATTGAAAAGTCCGATATATCGGACACAAACAAGTGCTTTTACAAATACAAGGGTCATGAATATACCATAATATTCTCATCTGATAAAATCAAAGTCCTAAGATAAAAATCAGCTATATCCGCACAGGATATAGCTGATTTGTTTGTACCATACAACAATATTAACTAATCATTTTCTGCTGCCTGAGCGACCTCCACTTCAATATCTTCATCATCAAAGTCTTCGGAAATGTTTTCAGACTCAGCACCTTGCTCGACAGCTTCAGTGTCATCTGTCCAGCCTGACAGATCAGGGAGTTCAATTGGATCGATGTCAAATGAAAACTCTTCAAAAGTAGTTGTCTGTTCCATGCCATAAGCTGTCATAGCTATTTTTTTCGGGGTTTTTGAGCCCTCCTCAAAATAATACTTGTAGATTGTGACCTCGCCGTCTTCATCGCCCGAGGGCAGCTCACCGCTGAGGAGATCGGGAGCATGGTAAGTCTCGCAGATAAGTCCGTCATTAGTTGTCTCACTGCCGATGAAAATATAGCTGTCCTCAACGCCCATAGTGTAACTGCTTGTGTCAATATTAACGTACTGTTCAGCGGGCGCGTCATCGGTAATATAATTCATATCGGAATGGTTGAGGACGTACATCACACCGCCCACAAGGTACATTTCCGTCTGCATATCGCCGTCACCAATGCTGAGGTGATAATCGCTTCCGCTGACTTCTACCAAAGTAGAGGTATCGTCCATAAAATCGGACGATGTGACCATTTTTGCCCTGAACGAAGCGTTTTCAAGTGAATTAGTGTATATCTGTGCAAGAGTAAGTTCTTCTTCATTTTCAGAAACTGTCCCGTTTTCTGTACTATAATTTGTACTATCGGAAACACTTTTTTCTGTATCACTGCCTGTATTTTTATCATCGCTGCAGCCCGTCAAGACTGCGCAGCTAAGGCTCAAAGCGCATATTATCGCAAGAAATTTTCCCATTTTACTTATCCTTTCAGAGATGTGAACTATGTTAAAATTGTAACATATATTAAGGCTTCCCGTCAATAGCATATTTGACCAATAATTTACACAATTAAACCAAAATTTCTAAGCTTTACGCATATTCATACGATAAATCTTGACATTCTTACCAGGCTGTGTTATCATGTTCATGTAAATATTTTGGTTAAATTTGTTCGCTGTAAACGCCGATTTTTTTGTTCTTAATGGAAACTTTCCAATAAACAATACAATTTTCAGGACAGTTCAGTGCAAACAGCGGGAAAAAGCATGGTATAAAGAACGGAGCAATATGAAATACAATAACATAGTCCGCGGAGAGTTTGTAAAAAGACATAACAGGTTCATAGCAACTGTACATATTAACGGACAAGATGAGATAGTTCATGTAAAAAACACTGGCAGATGCGCCGAACTTCTTGTTGAAGGCGCAGAGGTCTGGCTTGAAAAAAGCGACAATCCAGCGCGAAAAACAGCCTATGATCTTGTGACCGTAAAAAAGGACAGCAGACTTATTAACATGGACAGTCAAGCCCCTAACAAGGCGGTTTCAGAGTGGTTAAAGGAATGCAGACCTTTCGGCGACATGGAAATCTTCCCTGAAAAGACCTGGGGTAATTCGAGGTTTGATTTTATGCTTAAGTCCATAAAAACAGACAGAATAATGTATCTGGAGGTCAAAGGGTGCACCCTTGAACGCGACGGCGCAGTGTTCTTTCCCGACGCACCCACCGAGAGAGGCACGAAGCATCTGAATGAGCTGATCGAATGCCGCAGGCAGGGTATTGATTCTGCGGTCATGATACTTGTTCAAATGGGTGATATTTTGTACTTTTCGCCAAATGATGACACCGATACCGAGTTCGGCAAAGCTTTAAGAAATGCCGAAAAATCGGGGGTCAAGCTGCTATGCTATGACAGCATAGTAACTCCCGATACTCTGACCGTCGGGAAGCCTGTGGAGATAAGGCTTTAGATCCAGCCGCCGTCAACACGCAGCACCTGACCAGTGATATAAGCCGCCTCATCGCTTGCAAGAAAAAGCACCGCAGAGGCCGCATCTTCGGGCTTTCCCATACGTCCCACGGGTATCTCATCGACCACTGCCTGCAGCTCCTCGGCGGACAAGTTGCCGTTCATTTTCGTGTCTATCAGGCCGCAGCTGACACAGTTCACCCGCACACCGCTGGGGGCGCATTCCTTGGCGAGGGCACGGGTAAAGCCGATAAGCCCTGATTTTGCGGCAGAATAGGCCACCTCGCAGGAAGCCCCGCACTCGCCCCAGACCGAGGAGATGTTGATTATATTGCCCTCGTGGCGGTGCAGCATTTGCGGGAGGACAGCCTTTGTCAGGCGCATATGACCCAGCAGGTCAACGTTCATTATCTCGCATAGCCTTTCATCGGAAAGGTCGGTGAAAAGGCTTATTTCAGCTGTTCCTGCGTTATTTACCAGAAGTTCTATCTGTCCAAGTATTTTCTCAGTTTTTTCAAGACATTCCGCTATGCTCACAGGGTCCCCTATATCGCAGAAGACAGCCTCCGCCGTGAGCCCCTGCTCCCGAAGCTCCGATGCAAGCGCCTCAGCGGCTGATCTTCCGCGGTTAAAGCCGATAGCTGTCAGGTAGCCTGCCTGCGCAAGTCTGCGGCAAACTGCACTACCTATGCCCCCCGAGCCCCCTGTGACCAGGGCGGCTTTTTTTATTTTTCCCATAATATCCGTCCTTTCGGTTTGCTTTTTTCATTATAGCACAATCGGACGGATTTGGCAAGGCGTATAACTGTGTAAATTTATGTACACAAAAAGGCAGACTGCCACATTGTGCTACTGCCTTTTTGACGTTGTTTTCAATTCATGTCATTTTCTTCCGCTTCATCGAAGACAACTGCTCCCAACGCTTCGCCTGCGGAAAAACGTTCTCCCAGCGGCGTGTAGACCTTTGTGCCGTCCACAGGGTCAACGGGCAGCGGAGCTTTTCTGCGTTTAGACATGGTATGACCTCCTTTCGTGTATGCTAGCTTTAGTATATGTTTTCTGTACGAATTTATGTACTTATTGTGCGAACATATTTTCTTTTTTCTCATGATATTTTATCCTTATAAAGCAAATAGATCCATTTTAATGGACAGTTGGTCTTCTTTGCTAAAAAACTCTTGATAAGCGCGAAAAACTGTGCTATAATGAGTCTATCACGAACTTGCAAGGAGTGTATTCAATGAAATTCAAAAGGAAAAACGCTATGGTCTATGCCCTGCTTAAAGGGCTGCAAGCCGAGTTTTTCGGGATATTTGTCATGATCTTTTTCTGGGGCGTGGCAAAGTTCATGAGGCTGTTCGCCAACATCATGTTCGGCTTTACGGGGCTGATGTGCGTGGTGTGCATACTGGCGGATTTTGGCTTGAAACAGGGTAATCAGGCGGCTTCGGCAGACAAGCTGCACGATGACGACGTAGGCAGACAGTTCGGCTGGAAACTTGGCTTCATCGCCATGGCGCCCTTTGCCCTGACAGCGCTGATACTTTTTATATCTAAGCTCAGCGGCGCTTTCGATTTTCTGGCGGTGTACAAAATTTTGAACGCTTGCCTTTTCCCGCTTATGGATATCTTCGCCCATTCGCCTGATATCAGGGACTTCCGCATGGGTGTCTTCGGGCTGATACTGCCCTATTTAGCACTGTTTCCCGTTTCGACATTCATCGGCTTCAAGTGGGGCTACGATCAGGTCGACCTGAAAGACAAATTCGTTTACAAGAAAAAGTAACGGCGGCCTGACCGCCAAAGGAGTAGCATATGAAGTTTGCGCACATCTCTGACCTGCACCTGGGTAAAAGATTGGACAATTATTCTCTTATCGAGGATCAGCGTCACATTCTTTCTCAGATTATCAAAATAGCCCTTGATGAGGGCTGCGACGGCATTCTTATCGCGGGGGACATTTACGACAAGGCTTCGCCCTCGGCGGAGGCTGTGAAGCTGTTTGACGAATTTCTCACGGAGCTGAGCCGAACTTCCCTTTCGGTTTATATTATCAGCGGAAACCACGACAGCGCCGAGCGTATAAACTACGGCCGCGAGATAATGGAGAAGGCTGATATACACATTGCAGCCGAGTATGATGGGAAGCTTTCTGTGGTCACGGTTGAAGATGAGTACGGTTCTTTGGACATTTGTATGCTGCCCTTTTTGAAGCCTTCCATGGTGCGTCATTATCATGAAGACCACGAGATAGCCAGCTACACCGACATGATCCGTGCTGTTATAGAGAGCAGCGGCATCGATAAAAGCAGGCGCTGCCTGATGATGTGCCACCAGTTCATCAGCGGGGCTGCCACCTGTGACTCTGAATACCTGAACGTGGGCACCCTTGACAACGTTGACGCAAACGTCTTTGAGGGTTTTGACTATGTGGCGCTGGGGCATATCCATGGGCCTCAGGAGCCTGCTAAGAATGTGCGCTACTGCGGCACTCCCCTGAAATATTCGGGTTCAGAGATAAAACACAAAAAATCCGTGACCATTGTTGAACTTAAAGGGAAGAACGATGTTTCCGTAAGCACTGTGCCTCTTGTTCCCCTGAGAGATATGCATGAGATAAAGGGAAAGTACGATGAGATCATGGACAAGTCTTTCTACGAGGGTAAAGATCTGGACGATTTCTACTACATAACTCTTACGGACAACGATGAGATACTCAACGTCATGCAGCGCCTGCGGACGGTCTACAAGAACATTGTAAAGCTCACCTTTGACAATGAGCGTACCCGCACCACAAGTCAGGTAAAGCGTGTGGAGAACACAGCAAGCAGGTCGCCCTTTGAACTTTTTGCGGGACTTTACAAGGAGCAGAACGGCGTTGACCTTGACGAGGAGCAGGCTGAGTACATACAGAGCATGATAAGCAGGATATGGGGGGACGGCAGATGAGACCTATAACACTGAAAATGCAGGCTTTCGGGCCTTATGCGGGGCTTCAGGTGATCGACTTTGACAAGCTGGGCAGCGGCGGTGTTTACCTTATAACAGGTGACACAGGTGCAGGCAAGACCACCATTTTCGACGGTGTGTGCTTTGCACTTTTCGGCAAGGCCAGCGGCGATGGCAGAACTTCGGTCATGTTCCGCAGCGAATATGCCAGACCCGAAGACCTTACCTATGTGGAACTGGTCTTTGAGTACGGCGGAACAAGGTACAGGGTCTACCGTGAGTCAAAGCAGATGAGGCAGAAGCTTCGGGGCACGGGCGAGGTCGAGCACGTTCCCGTGGTGGAGCTTTACATCGACGGCGACGACAGACCCATTGCCCTTAAAGAAAGCACTGTCAACGAAAAGATAACCGAGATACTGGGGCTGAAGCACGAGCAGTACCGCAACGTTGCCATGATAGCCCAGAACAGCTTCGCACAGCTGCTTGACACCCCCACCCAGGAACGCACCAAGATACTCAGTGCCATATTTTCAACAGGAAAATATTACGCACTGCAGGAAGCGCTGAAAAGCGATGTTTCCCGTATCGAACGTGAGTACAGCGATTCAAACCTGAGGATACACACCCTGCTTGACAGCATAAGGCTCAGTGAAGATGACCCCTACAGCGAGGAGCTGGCTTCTGCGGGGAACAACAATGAAGCTGCAGCCACCATTGACCTTGATGACCTCTGCGGACGTATCATCGCGTTTGAGACCGAAAAGGTCAAATCAGCAGACGCAGAAGCTGAGTCCATAGACAAAGAGTTGACGAAGATTTCCAATGCACTGGAAGAAGCGAATAAGCTTAAGGAGCTTTTTGACAGGAAAAAGAACACCTCCCGTATGCTGGAAGATAACAAGATCTCCCGTGAAAAGGCCGAAACTATCGCCGCACAGCTTAGAGCACGCAAGCCTGAGCTGAATGGTTTTGTCGGAAAAATAGCCGCCATGGAGGGTCAGCTTGGCCGTTATGACGCCGCTGAGGCTCTGCTGGCTGAGGCTGCTGCGCTTTTTAAGAATGCCGAGATGTTGAGAAAGCAGACAGCTCTTCTGGAACAGACCATAAAAACGGACAGCAGATCTATTGCCGACAGGCAGAGCTTTCTTTCGGGGCTTGGTGATATCGGTGCAAAGCTGACAAAGGCTGAGTTTGAAGTCAGGTCACTGGAGGAAAAGCTTGAAGACATCAAGACCATTGGCCGTGAACTCCGTGAAGCTGACAATGCGGGAAAAGCCGCCGTTGCCGCCGCTGACAAGTATCTGGAGCTTAATATAGCTTTTTCTTCTGCTGAGGAAAGCTACAAGAATATCCTTGAAAATTATGTCAAAGGTCAGGCAGGCATAATCGCCAAAGAGCTTAAAAATGGTGAATGCTGCCCTGTCTGCGGATCGACGACTCACCCGCATCCGGCGCCTTTTGACGACTATATCCCCGATAAAAAGACCCTTGATAAAGCCAAGGCTGAAGCTGACCGTGCAGGCGACCTGCTGCATCAGGCAGCGCAGGAGGCTGCTGCTGCCAAGGGCAAATTCGACACCGCCCGCAGCAATGCCCTCGCCCATGCAGGCGAATATGCCCCCGAGGGCTGCACCACCGAGCAGGCACTTGAAAATTCACGCAATGACTACAAGAAAAAATCTGCTGAGCTGAAAGCTGCCAAAACTGAAATGGATAAGCTTAATGAACTGCTCCTGCTAAAGCAGAGAGCCGAGAGCGAACTGGCACAGCTGACGGAGAAGACCGAGAAAAACAAGGTCAGCCTGAACGATAGGCAGGGCGAACTTCGTGAGACCGCAGCCAAGGCAGAGGAACGGCAGGCGGCGGCAAAACAGCAGCTTGAACAGCTCCCCTGCGGCAGCAAGAAAGAGGCTCTGGCACAGATAGCTGAACTGAAAAAGCAGCACAGTGAGCTGGAGCAGGCAATAAACTCAGCTGAGGAAAAGCTGGCGCAGCTTGAAAAAGACCGCGCTGCGATCTCGGCAAAGCTGGATGAACTTGAGAAGCAGACCGCAGGCAAAGAGATGCCCAACTGCCCCGAACTTGAAGCGACCCTTCGGGACATAAGCCGCAGAAAGAAAGAGCAGCAGCAGCGCCGTGACAGCGTGAAAGCTAACCTTTCCTCCGCTGAGGATACCCGCAGGAAGATCAAGGCAGAAGTTGCCAACAACGAAGGCCTGCGGCGGGAACACCGTATCAAGAAAGCCGTTAAAGATACTGCCTGCGGTGATATAAGCGGCAAGCAGAAGATACAGCTGGAGACCTATGTTCAGCTTGAGTATTTTGACAGGATACTCAGCTATGCCAACGCGAGGCTGCTTCAGATGACAAACGGCCAGTTCGAGCTGGTGCGCAGTGAGGCCACCCAGCGCAGATCAAAAATGGGTCTGGACATTGAGGTGCGTGACCACTACACAGGGGGCGTGCGCAGCATAAAGTCCATTTCGGGAGGCGAATCCTTCATGGCTTCGCTGGCGCTGGCGCTGGGCTTTTCGGACGAGATACAGCAGTCCGCAGGCGGGGTGCGTATCGACTCAATGTTCGTGGACGAAGGCTTCGGAACGCTGGACGATGAAAAGCTGGACAAGGTGTACGCTTCACTCAACGGACTGGCAGGCAACTCACGTCTGGTGGGTGTCATATCTCACGTTCCCGAACTGCAGGAGAAAATGGAACGGCAGATAGTCGTGACCAAAGACAACTACTCAGGCAGCAAGGCTGAGATAGTCATCAAGTAAACAAACGCACCATTATTGGCGACAATATGAACCCCGTGAGATCAGCCGCGGCGGCCGCAAGAAAAATGCGGCCGTCCGGCTTTTTTTCCAGGGCAGCAGAATAAACTGCTATGGTGTAAAAGGTGGTCTCGGTGGAAGCCATAAGCACAGCCGCGGTTTTTCCCGGGAAACTGTCTGCGCCCACACGGGTGAGAAGTTCCTCTACTGCCGCCAGGGCCCCGCCGCCTGTGAAAGGCCGTATCAGCGCCAGTGTAAGGCATTCAGGCGGAAAGCCGAACTTTTCGGCCAGGGGTGCGGCCAGGCGGGATATCATGTCTGCTGCCCCGGATGAAGTGAACATACCCACCGCCGTCAGCAGCAGTACCAGCATAGGCACAAGAGCTGCGGCTGAGTGCAGGCCTTCCCTTGCGCCGCGGGTGAAGACCTCGGCTATATCAACTTTGTGAAAGGCCGAGTATAACAATATTAGCATAATAACAAAAGGTACTATCATAGCGGAAAAGTTCATTTTTCTACCCCCGCATAAAGAAGGCTCGCCGTAGACACACCCACGGCGGCGGCAATGAAGGACGTCGCCAGAACCGCAGGCAGTATCTCAAAGGGGGCGGCTGAACCGTGGGAAGCCCGCAGCGCCGCCATGGTAACAGGTACAAGCTGCACCGAAGCTGTGTTCAGCACGATGAGAACAGCTATGTTTCTTCGGGGACGGGGGCTGTTTTTCAGCGCCTGTACCGCCGCTATGCCTGTGGGGGTGACAGCATTTCCCAGGCCAAGAAGATTGGCGGTCATATTCAGGCTGACGGCATTGCGGGAGGTATCATCAAGTCTTCCGAACAACAGCCTTATTACAGGCGACAGTGCTTTGCCCGCCTTTTTTGTTAGCCCCGAAGCTTCCGCTGCTGCCATAAGTCCTCCCCAAAGCGCCATGGAACCTGCAAGAAAAATACCCAGCTGCACCGCCTCCGAACATGAGCTTACTGCCGCCGCAGAGATGTCTTCCCAGGTCAGGTTGTAAAAACCCGCTGCTGCTGAGCATACCAGAAGCAGAACTATCATAAAACTTATCATTTTGCCCACCTTTCACACACTATTGTAAACTTTGTCACTGGCAAAGTTAACAATTCTCATTTGCATCACTATCGTTGCATATCTTAAAAATTCCGCATTTTGACTAATTTCCAGTATTTTGCGTATCTGGAATATTCAGATAGGTAATATAATTATGTGCATTGTGCTGAAATTTGTCATTTCATGCCCTTGAATTGACAAAAAGTATAAATCCGCTTGACAAATAATAACTAAATTGGTATAATATATACATGAGAGTTGGCCGTAATAGGCTAAATTTATAGGAGAAAGGAATTGACTATCTCATGAAATCTACAGGAATCGTTAGAAAAGTTGATGAGCTGGGACGTATCGTTCTGCCGATCGAGCTGAGAAGGACCTACGATCTCGCCGTTAAGGACGCTATCGAGATCTACACAGAGGACGACAAGATCATTCTCAAGAAGTTCCAGAGAAGCTGCACCTTCTGCGGCAACACTGAGAACCTGGTGGACTACAAGGGCAAGTCTATCTGTGCTGATTGTGCCGCTGAGATCAAGGGCGCTAAGTAAAGGCTGAGTCAAGCCTCTTTCACTTAATTCTATGCAGTCTGTCTTACCAAAAGAACATTACATGGCTGCTGACCACAACTGCTGCAACGCGGCAGTTGTTTTTTTGCGCAAAAAAAGTCTGCCCCCGGGCAGACCTTTTAATTTAAATACATTTCTTCAAGCTGTTCCTCACCGTCACGCAGCAGCACCATTTCCAGGAAGCTATGGCTGTCATAATGATCAAACCTGACACGGCTGGAATATCCCCAAAGCTCCCAATCCACGGTGTCATCGGGCTTTGAGAACTCGCTGACATACCATATTGGGCAGTCATCAAAGCGTTCATCGGCTGCTATGGCTGTGTAGACCTTTGAACTGCATTTTATAATGGGTGTGCAGCCGTATTCTTCCTCGATGCGGTCTGCAAAAATGCGCAGCTCGTTGCACAGCACGGTGTAGTCAGGGGGAATTATTTTGTACAGCAGACCGAAGTCGCAGTCCACCGCAGGCCGCAGCCTGCCGTTCATGTTGCCGCAGACTTCAATAAAATGCTCCGCCTGGTCCTCCCCTGCCATATTCGGGTCGTAGACGTGCATGAAGCCCACAGGCAGCTTTGTCTGACCCGAGCCCTCAGCGTTTTTATCAAAGCGCTCGTCCTCGTAGGCAGTGGATTTTGTGGCGCGTATATAGCACATCTGTATATTCTGCTGAGAGAAATCCTTCCAGCTCACTGCCCCTGCCTTTTCGGTGATGACTGGCCCGCGGACGGGGTAATCACGCTTTCTGGGCTGGTTGAACCAAAGCTCGCCCCTGTAGAAAAGCACGCCTATATCCGCAATTATCACCAGCAGGCTCAGCACCAGCACCCTTATCAGCAGCTTGCGCAGACGGTGCTTTTTCCGCTTACGGGGACGGGGCTCTTCCTCATACTCCTCGTCTTCATATTCCTCCTCGGGATATTCTTCCTGCGGCACATAAACAGGCGCAGGACTGCGTCTTCTTCTTTGCGGGTAGGATTTGGGCAGGTATGCCTGCTGATAGTCATCAGCGTCCTCACCGAAATCATAAACACCGCCCATAGCGGGCTGACTATATTCATTGTCAATTACAGCTCTCGCCTCATCACTGAGACGAAAGCTGTTTTTCTTGTTATCGCTTTTATTTCCCATTAGTTTCCTTTCGGGTATTGTTAAGCTGCGCGAAATTATAGCTATCCAGTTTTTTGGACACCATATCTGTTATCTCAGAAAAAGCATCCTGAAAAGGACAATTTCCCGAAGCCCCGCGGCTGCATTCAGTGTCGGGCTGCAGGCAGCGGGAGAAGCAATAGGTACCCTCGATAGCTTCTATCACCATGCGCAGCGTGATGTCGGCGGGGTCTTTATCGATCATATAGCCGCCCTGCGTGCCCTTGAAGGACTTTACAAGTCCCGCAGCCACAAGCTTGCGAAGTATCTTAAGCGAGAATCTCAGCGTGACGCAGGTCTTTTCCGACAGGGTCTTTGCGTCCAGCTTGCCCTCGGCCTTACACAGCTCCGCAGTTATCCTGACGGCATAATCTGCTTCAAGAGTTATGTACATGGCGCCCTCCTTAATCCAGGTAATCCCTTACCTTGTTGCTTCTGTTGGGGTGTCTGAGTTTTCTCAGTGCCTTTGCCTCTATCTGACGGATACGCTCTCTTGTTACCTTGAATTCCTGGCCGACTTCCTCCAGTGTTCTGGATCTGCCGTCTTCAAGACCAAATCTCAGCCTCAGCACCTTTTCTTCCCTCTCTGTCAGGGTAGAAAGCACCTGGTCGATCTGCTCCTTCAGCAGTACCAGCGAAGCTGCCTCAGCAGGGGCGGGAGCGTCATCATCGGGGATAAAGTCGCCCAGATGAGAGTCTTCCTCTTCACCGATAGGTGTTTCCAGGGAAACGGGATCCTGAGCTATCCTCATTATCTCACGTACCTTCTCGATGCTCATATCCAGCTCCTCAGCTATCTCCTCAGGCGAGGGGTCATGGCCGTTCTGGTGCAGCAGCTGGGAAGATACCTTCTTTACCTTGGTGATAGTTTCCACCATATGCACGGGGATACGTATAGTTCTTGCCTGGTCGGCTATAGCCCTGGTGATGGCCTGTCTTATCCACCAGGTAGCATATGTGGAGAACTTGAAGCCCTTCTTGTAATCGAACTTTTCCACGGCCTTTATAAGACCCATGTTACCTTCCTGTATCAGGTCAAGGAAGCTCATGCCTCTGCCCACATACCTCTTGGCAATGGATACGACCAGACGCAGGTTGGCCTCTGCCAGTCTTTTTCTGGCCTTGGTTGCTTCTCTGTCATTGTCGCCCGACATCATCTCAGCCAGCTGTATCTCCTCCTCGGAGGTCAGCAGGGGCACACGGCCTATCTCTTTCAGGTAGATCTTGACAGGGTCGTCGATAGCTATACCGTCGGTGGAAAGGGAGATATCAACGTCGTCCTGCTCCAGCTCATCATCGGGGTTGACGAAATCCAGCGAATCATCAACTACGACATCGTCGATTATCTCGATGTTCAGCTCGCTGCACTTGTCATAGAAGCTGTCCATCTGCTCCACATCGAAGCTCAGCTTTTCCAGCGCATCGGTGATCTCCTTGGTGGTAAGCTTACCTGTCTGCTTGCCGTGTTCCATGAGGTTTTCCATTATCTTGCTCTTGTCGGTCATAATTTTACTCTCCTTGAATTTATATTTTTCCCGGTCATTGGGTGTTATATTCCTTATTGACTGCCGCCCTTGGTCTTCATGAGTTCCTCGATCTTTTTCAGCATATCTTCATTGCTCTCAGTTTCTCCGTTCTGCGGGGCGTGCTTGCGGTTGTAATCCTTGATAGACTTTATGTACTCAAAGGCAACTTCCCTGTTCACATTCAGCTTATCATACTTGGTTATCATCTGCTTGAATTCCTGCACATCTTCCAGCGTAAACTCTTCCAGGAAAGTTTCGGGGGTGACATACTCGCCCACAGCTATCTTTCCCAGCAGGCTGACAAATATCCGCCTGTTGAATTCATCGGTGAATTCATCGGGAGATATCTGCTTGCTCACCTCAGCAGCCATATCGCTGTTCATGTAAACGTAGTAGATGAGCCCACGTTCACCCGTAAAGGCCTTGTTTGTCGGGCGGTTATCCTCCCGTTGGATAAGCTGCCTTTCCTTTTCACGCTGCTCGGTCTTCTCCTGAAGATCTTCCATATCAGCGGCTATCTTATTGACGGTTTCCCGCACCACCTCAAAGGTCACGGAATACTTCTCTGCCAGCTGACGCTCCATGGTGTCCCTGGCAGTGTCGTCAGGCTCGATAGCGATAGCGTGGTAGGCTTTGCGCAGAAACTTCGTCTTGTCGTTGCGGTTCTCCAGATCAAGTCCCCGCTTGAAGACTTCCAGTTCAAAATCAAAACCATCGGTGGCATTGCTTAACAGATATTTAAAGTGGTCTTCACCGAACTTGTTTATATACTCATCGGGGTCCTTGGCACCCTCCATGCGGATAACGCTGCTGCCCATGCCCCCTGCCCTCAGCAGACCTATGGCACGCAGCGCAGCTTTCTGGCCAGCTTCATCTGAGTCATAGCAGATGACTATCTCGTCAGCATAGGTCTTCATGGCCTTTATCTGTTCGGGAGTAAGTGCTGTTCCGCAGGAAGCCACAGCGTTTTTAAAGCCGTGCTGGTACAGCGAGATAACGTCAAGGTTGCCCTCGCACAGCAGCAGCTTGCGCTCTGTCACGGCGCTGTCCTTGGCATAGTTCAGCGAGAAAACGAACCGTGATTTTGAATAGCCGTCGGGGGTCTTTTTTCCCCCGCTTCTGCGGTATTCCTCTGAAACGGTATCACTGGTGTTGAGGTACTTGCGCTTGTCGTCCCCCAGGGTCCTTCCACCAAAGCCTACTATATTCCCCGCCACATCTATAAAGGGGAACATGGCTCTGTCCACAAAGAAATCATAGGTATTCCCGTTCTTCTGAGAACGGAAGATAAGTGAAGCATCTATCAGCTCATCTTCGCTGTAGCCCTCGCCCAGCATATATATCTTCAGCGCCGTCCAGCTGTTGGGGGCACAGCCCATGCCGTACTTGTTTATGGTTGCCGCATCGAGCTTGCGCTGCTTCATGAGATAATTCAGGCAGCGCACCCCGTCGGGGGTCTTAAGCTGCGCCCTGAAAAACAAGGCTGCCTTTTTGTTCATCTCATAAAGCCGCTGTCTGCGCTTGTAGCTGCGGTCGCTGTCGCCGCTGCCCGCAGGGACTGTCAGCCCCGCACGCTGCGCCAGATAGTTTATAGCGTCCATAAAGCCGAGATTGCGGTACTTTCGCACAAATGCTATCACATCTCCGCTGACGCCGCAGCCGAAGCAGTGGAAGAACCCCTTATCGGGCACCACACTGCATGAAGCCGTTTTCTCACCGTGAAAAGGGCATTTGCACATATATCCCCGCCCTGACAATTTCAGGTCTATGCCGTTTTCCCGCATGACCTCATTGATCGGGTTTTCAAATTTCAGCTTTTCAAGAAATGCCTGATCCAAAGCTGCGCCCCTTTCCAATAAATACCGAAGACAAAATGCACGGCAGCGCCGCCCATATCGTCAGCAAAAATAACAGACCCTGCGTTCACTTGACCATCCAGGCCGCAGGTATAAAAAGCTCCTTGAAAGTTTCCACCGCGAACACATCTGTCATGCCTGAGATATAATCGCAGACCGCCATATCCACCCCGTAGTGGTATGCCAGATTGAGATACATGGCAGGCAGCGCCTCGATGTGGTCGGTGTAATATTTATACAGAAAAGATATCATGTCCTGCGCCTTGCGCTCCTCGCTCTTGCAGGCGGGGTTGGTGTACACGCTGTCGAACATGAAGCGGTGGAGCGCCCTGTAGGCCTTGTCCACCTCAGGGGACATACCCAGCGCCCCCTCATTTTCGCCTATGCCCTCATGCAGGCCGTTTTCCACCAGCGAAGTCACCAGGGTGGTTATCCTCTCGCTCTTCCCGTGGCCGAGAACATTTGTTATGGCAGAAGGTATATCCTCCTCCCTCAATATCCCCGCCCTGACGGAATCATCGATATCGTGGTTTATGTAAGCGATAACGTCCGCATAGCGCACAGCGTAGCCCTCATAGGTACTTGCGACCTTGTTGGTATGCTTGAGTATACCGTCCCTTACCTCACGGGTAAGGTTAAGACCCTTTCCCTCTTTCTCCAGTATATCCACCACCCTGAGGCTCTGCTCATAATGGTGAAAACCGTAGGGGCTGAGCTCATTGAGCATACGCTCACCTGCGTGGCCGAAGGGTGTGTGTCCCAGGTCGTGACCCAGGGCTATGGCTTCGGTCAGGTCCTCATTCAGCCGCAGCGCCCTGGCGATAGTGCGGGCTATCTGGCTGACTTCCAGCGTGTGGGTAAGCCTGGTGCGGTAATGGTCGCCTGCAGGTGTCAGGAAGACCTGCGTTTTATGCTTGAGCCTCCTGAAAGCGTTGCAGTGCAGTATCCTGTCCTTATCCCGCTGGAACTCTGTCCTCAGGTCACATTTATCCTCGGGAAGATCCCGTCCTGCGGTGCTGTCTGCAAAGCAGGCGCTCTCACAGAGTATGGTGTGTTCAAAATGCTCGGTCTGTTCTCTGGGCAGCATGGCATTCACCCTTTCTATACAGAAGCTTTTCTGTTTACACTTATAATATAGCCTATATATTTTAAAAATGCCTTTATTTTTACATAAAGGCATTTAATTTTTGTACATTATAACAAAAGTCCTATAAATAAAATGTGAACGCTTGTGCAGAACGCGCACTTATTTTCCCGAGAAATCTGCCCACAGCCCCTTATCCTCTTCCCAGCTCAGCTGGCCGTTGGAAACATCGGTAAGCCTTCGCTTAAGGGCTTCGGCCTGCTCATCTTTAACAAGCACCGCCATATTGACCTTATCTGCAAAATCTTCCTTTTCATTTATTACCCCGAACTCAGGCAGAAGATAGCTGACCTTGCCGTAAAGGGTATAGTCGCAGGAAAAACTTATGCGGGAGCAAAGGCACATCTCCATGACCTTAGCCGCCCCCACCGCCAGTGAGCAAGCCTGCGAATAGGCTCTCACAAGACCGCTGGCACCCAGCAGTATCCCGCCGAAGTACCTTGTTACTACCACGCATACATCTGTCAGCCCCGCCTTGTTTATAACGTCCAGCACGGGAACACCCCCTGTTCCCTGGGGCTCGCCGTCATCGGAATAACGGGAAACGTTGCCCTCTCTCAGCACATAGGCATAAACGTTGTGTCTTGCCTTGCGGTTCTCGGCCTTTATCTTTTCGATGAAAGTCACCGCCTGCTCAGGGGTCTGCACAGGCATGATATGCCCTATGAACTCACTTTTCTTTTCAACAAAGCTGTCACTTGCATATCCGTAGACGGTCTTGTAATCCATGGCGTTTTTCCTCCTACTCGTATTCGGGGTGAAAAAAAGAGTGGAAATTACTTCCACTCTTTAACTCGTCATAATTAGTCGAGATTGAATCTCTTCTTGAATCTGTCAACACGTCCGCCGCTGTCAACCAGCTTCTGCTTACCTGTGAAGAAAGGGTGGCACTTGGAGCAGATCTCGACCTTGATGTTCTCCTTGGTAGAACGGGTGTTGATCACATTACCGCAAGCGCAGGTGATAGTAGTCTCAACGTACTTAGGGTGAATGTCCTTTCTCATTTCAGATGACCTCCTTCCAAACTAAAGTTTATGGCTCATAGAAGCCCATCATCCTTAGTTCAGACAGTAGTTCTATGCAGCATTCATTTTCATGTCCTATTAGACTAAATTATTATACCACCCCACAGGTATTTTGTCAATACGGTTCATATATTTTTTACATTTGAGAAAAGCGTAGCCCTCCGCACATTTATTTATCAGAACATTCCTTTTCCGCCCATGCGGCCGAAGCCATTGCCGCTGCCGTTGGAGGTTATGACACCTTCAAGTGTAATGGTCTCGCTCTCATCACCTGCGGTGACAGTGTAGCTCTCGCCCTCGGCAAGGTCAGGAGATGAGAAGATAACGCCCTGCCAGGTCTTATCATTTGTAAAGGAAAGTATGGTGTTCCCTGCCGAATCTGTAACGTCGAACTCTGTGCCTGCGGCAAAGGTGCTTGTGAAGTCGTGGAGAACAGCGCACTGGGTCGTGCCGCTTTCTTCAAACATCTCCTCCATGCCCACAGCCCCAGAAGCTATGATAGTGCCCCCTGTTATGCTGGCACTGCCGTTGTGGTCCACCGAGCCGTTGCCGTTGTTTTCGGGGCCGCTTACGGTGATATAGCCGCCCTCCACATAGAGGTCGCCGTTTGAGTCAAGGCCGTCGCCCCCTGAGTTGACATACAGCGTGCCCCCCGATATTTTCAGGAAGACACCCTCCTGGACTGCAAACTGATCTCTGCCCATGCGCCCCTCAGAAGCCGTATCGCTGCCGCCTGCACAGTTGATGCCGTCATCGCGGGCGGTAACACTGATGTCGCCCCCTGCTATGGTGACAGTCATGCCCTCGATGCCCTCATAGCTTTTCTCAATATCAACAGTGCCTCCGTCAATGACCAGATCTCCGCCCACATGGATACCGTCGTCCCCCGAGGAAGCTGTCAAACTTCCGCCGCTGATATGGGCTGCGCCGTCACAGTGCAGGCTGTCATCGGCTGAGTCAATATTGAAAGCACCGTCTTCGATAACTATGTTACCGCCTGCTTTAAGGGCTTTTGCAGACTTGGTGCTGCTGTCCTCATCGGTCTGTATCTCATTGGAAGCAAAGCTGATATCAAGGTCTTCCCCGTTCACAGCAGGCTGCATATCTCCCCCGCCGAAGCCGTCGGGAGGTGTGCCCATGTCACCCATTTCTCCGCCCTCAAAGCCGTCGGGCGGTGTGCCCATATCGCCGAATTCGCCAAAGTTTTCGGGACGTTCGCCCATTTCACCGAATTTATCGGGGCGCTCACCCATATCCTCGAATTCGCCGTTCTCAAAGCCGCCCCTTTTGCCGCCGCGGCCGAAATCCTGCTGCCATTCGCCGTTTGGGGTGCCGTCATTTTTCACCGAGGCATTATCACTGCCGCCCCCTGTAGTGATATCGAATTCTCCGCCTGTGATGGTGAGGTCAGCCGCCGCAGAAAAGCCGTCGCCCCCTGCGTTTATGGTAAAGCTGCCCCCTGTTACGCTGATGATGCCCGTGCCCTCCTCTTCATCGTTGGTGGACTTTATGCCGTCATTGCCGCTGGTAATATCGAAGCTGCCTGCGCTTATCTTCACGCTGTCCTTGCCCGAAAGTGCTGTGCCCGCTGCGGTCACGGTCAGCTGACCACCTGTTATCACAAGGTCATCCTTGCTGACTATGCCGTGCTTGTAATTTCCGTTTACCGCAAGCTTGCCCTCGCCGTTTATGGTCAGGTCAGACTTGGAAAAAACTGCACCGTCGGTGTTATCACCCTCGGCCAGGTCATAGCTTTCACCGTCCGAGAGGGTGTTCTCACTGCCCTCTTCCAGCAGCATGAAGACCTTATCCGCCGACTTTACCAGCACAGCCGCATTGTTTTTGCAGCAGAGGTCAAGGCCGTCAAGCACCAGCTTGACCTTGTCCTTTTCTCCTGCCTCAACGACTATCTGTCCGTCAGCACAGCTGCCCGAGAGGACATAGGTGCCTGCGGCAGTTATAGTGACTTTTGTACCCTCGGCCGAAACACCGCTGCCTGCGGTCTCAGCGCCCTCATCGGAGAACACTATGTTCACCGAGTCGCTTTCCTCGTAGCCCACCTCGATGTCGTCTGCCTCGATGCCTGCTTCTGCCGCCGTAACCACAGCAGCATTCGTTGATTTGACAGCAGCCGTGCTTTCCTTTGATGTACCCGTTTCCGCACAGCCTGCCATTGCTATGACAGTAACCGCTGCCGCACAGGCCGCCAGCCTTTTCATCACATTTATTTTCATGGCATTATCCTCCATTTTATTAACTGTTTAAAACATTTAGCATTCATTTGCTTACAAACAAACCTCCCCCGACGTATTATCCGTCGGGCGAGGGCGTTGTTATAAAATTATGAAGTTGTTTACAGCTGGTCGGTGTCTGTCATTTTGCGGCAGCAGAGTATTTCCAGGTTGCCGTTTCTCACTCTCAGCTCATCGATGAGGGCTTTCTCGCTCTTGCCCTTTTTGAGGGTGATGTCATATCTCAGCTTGAAAAGGCTGCCCATGTTGGTGGTCTTCACCTGCTCAAGTCTTGCCTTGGTGGTGAACTCCTTGAAGATATCATCGAAGACATCGCCGTAATCAAGGCTTTCGGGGATCGTGATAGTCAGGGTCTTCTCGTTGTCAGCACTTTCACCCAGGGGCAGGAGCATATAAACTGCATTTACTGCACATACCACAGCTGTGAAGATAGCTGCCAGCATCAGGTGGTGTGTACCTGTTGCCAGACCCACTGCCATGGAAAGGAATATAGCCAGTATATCCTTGGCATTTCCCGGCATTGAACGGAACCTTACCAGGCTGAATGCACCTGCCACTGCAACACCTGTTCCCAGGTTGCCGTTGACCAGCATGATTATCACCTGAACGATTACGGGCAGTAGCGCCAGTGTTGTGGCAAAGCTTTTGGTCTTCTGCTGCTTGAAGGTAAAGGCGAAAGCTATCACCGCCCCCACCAGCAGCGAAGCCAGTGTACAGAGAACGAAGTCTGTAGTAGAAATAGTGGAGGTCCCCACTGAAGAAGTCAGATCAATAGAAAATATGTTAAGCACAATCATTCACCTTTCCTTTATCATTTGTATCGGTAAGCTTGAGGTATTTGTTCCGGTCGAGGGCACGGCTGAAAACCTGTTTGTAAGCCTCGCCGTATTTTGAGAAGCTGGCGGGATAGATCTTCAGGTCGTCCAGCAGCCAGCTGAGCCACAGGGGCATGGCCCCCGGTATCTTGATCTCCATTATCCTTGTATGGGGATCGAGGAGCTTTGCGCCCCAGGACCCTTTTTCCAGCCTTATCTCCTCCTCGCGGTAGGTTATGTTGCTGTCAAAGGTTATGCGCAGGTCGGGGTTGCCGATACCTGCAAAAGCAACTCTGTCGTAGCTTAGGTACATCGCAGGGGCTATGTCCTTGTAGAACTGAAGGAAATAAGCTATCTCCTTTTCTATCTGGGGATTTTTGCCAGGCATAATGCCGAAGTTCACGAACTCGTAGCTGTCCAGCAGGGACATATCCACGCGCCTTTTATAGACGACCCCTTTGTACTTCTTTTTCAGTTCCACGAAGACCTTGCCGTCCTTATCGGGAACACCGTAGCTCCGTATCCTGAGTTTTTCTTTGTATACGGGTTTCTCCATAGAAGTCCGTATCAGCCTGTGATCTGGGGTATCGTAATATATGTTGCATATGGTGGTCAGCCCGTAGTTATCTGCGGCGGCCTTGCCTGTCATGCATCTTACAAGCTCTTCCTGCTGTTCATCGGTGACGATATACTTTTTCTCGACACGCTTGAAGATCTCCTGTATAGCAGCCATATATCTCATTCCTTTCTGTTTGGGTCTTGGTATCTTCTATGGTTATAAGTATAAGCCCTCAACCTTAATCCTAGCTTAACCGAATGTGTAATTTTACTGAAATCACACAAATTTATACGGGACTTTAAAAAGCCCGAAAACAAGCGGTATGCGCCCTTACCGTCAAGCGCTTGCCGCCTGTCTGTTCTTCTTGTTTATCATGATCTTAGTGCTTTTGCGGGGGAAATTTAAGTTTAGTTTAAGTTAATGCTCACGCCCCATTATGCCCTGAACCTTGCTCTGAAAGCTATCCTGCCATCAGCAGCCTTGCAGTCTATCTTGCCCTTGTGGGCTTCCACTGTGGCTTTGGCTACCGAGAGCCCTATGCCGTAACCCGTCCGCTTCTCGCCCTCATCTCTCGCACGGGAGCTGTCTGCCCTGTAAAATCTCTCGAACAGCCTCTCGGGGTGCTCGGGAGGTTCCTTGCAGTCATTCTCCACCTGCACTATTATATGCCGACCACTCTGGGTCTTCTGCAGGGTGGCTTTTATGGAGCCGCCCTTGTCGCAATACTTCACCGCATTCTCGGTAAGTATGGAAACAATCTGTCTTATGCTGCCCTCATCGCCGTTCATATGTATGCCTTCCTCCGCATCGACCTCAAGGGTCAGCCCCTTGTTCTCTGCCAGTGTACGGAAAGGCATGGCGATATCTATAAAGGCATCGGTCAGGTCGAAATCAACAAAGGTAAGCTTTACCTTGTCGCCGTCCATGCGGGCAAGCTTGAGCATATCAGCTATCAGGCCGTTCAGGCGCTCTATCTGGTTCTTTATGCTCTGCGTCCACTCGCTGGGCTCACTTATCATCTCGATGACTTCAGTGTTGGCCGAGATTATAGCCAGTGGCGTTTTTATCTCGTGACCTGCATCGGTGATGAAAGTGCGCTGTCTTTCATAGTTCTCTATAAAAGGTCTGACGGCAAATCTGGAGCATACTATTATAAGTACGCAGACCAGCAGCCACCCCCCCAGAGATATGGCAGCGGACACCAGTATAAAGTTGTTCCTTGTACGGATATCATCACGGCAGTCCAGAAAAATGTACATAACTCCGCCGTCAGCAGTATCTGTCACCACATAGCGGTAATTCTCCTGAAAGCCCGAGGTCTTCCCCTCAGCACTGACATTTTCAGCATATTCCAGCGCCTGTTCGCTGGATACCGCTGCGATATGGCCTGTATTGACCTTGACAGGCTGCATAGCGCTGTTATACCGCACATAGAAATATCTGGTCTGATAGCGGGTCTCCTCATTGAACCTGCTGTGGTACTTGTCATTCTCGGGAGCGGGAGGCGGCGCTTCCGCAGCGGATGTTTCGGTAAGGCTCACATCGCCGTACCTGTTATCCGGCTTAATGGTCTTCTGCTCTTTATGCATGAAATCGGGGAACTCGCCCTCGTTTTCACAGAGTATCTGCATAAGGTCCTGTTCCCTCTTATTCATCTGGCCGATGTTGATGACATTTATCAGCCCCACGACCACCAGTTCCACCACGAAGACGCTGACAGCGGCGATAAGCACGAACCTGCGCCGCAGCCGCTTTATCATTCCTTGACCTCCAGGGTATAGCCCACACCGCGGCTGGCCTTTATCTCCACATCAGCCCCTACAGAGGCAAGTTTCTTGCGGATATAGGAGATATACACCCACACCACGCTTATCTCGGCCTCGGCATCGAAGCCCCATATCTTCTCCATGAGCCTTTCGGTGGAGATGAGCACATTGCGGTTGAGCATGAGCATTTCCAGCACCTGGAATTCCTTGTTGCCAAGCTTGGTCTCGCCCCCCTGCGGGGTCGAGATGACAAAGCGCTCCCTGTCCAGGGTAACGTTGCCTACTTTCAGCGAATTAGGCGAGAACTCGGTCTTTCTGCGGGTCATGGCACGTATCCTGGCCAGCAGCTCGCCCATAGCGAAGGGCTTGGTCAGGTAATCATCAGCGCCGCTGTCAAGACCTGTTATCCTGTCCTCGACCTGAGATTTAGCGGTGAGGAGCAGCACAGGAGTCTGTATGCCCTTGTCACGAATGCGCTTCAGAACGGTTATGCCGTCCATGCCCGGCATCATGATATCCAGTATTATCCCGTCATACTCGGCGCCTATGATATAGTCGTAGGCATCGAGCCCGTCATACACAGCGTCCACCGAATAATTGTTATGCTTAAGCACTGCTGCCAGTGCGTTGGAAAGTTCCTTTTCGTCTTCTGCCAGAAGAAGTCTCATAATCATCCCCCGTTTCCTGAATTTATGGTCATACACCTTACAGGCCATATGATAGCACACGAGGTTTAAAATAAGTTTAAACCCACGGAACACTTACTGAATAATTATAGCACATTCTCTAAAAGTTTTCAATTGATGAACTGTTAACATTAAATAATTTACCAATTTTCCATCATACATGATAGCACGTCTAAAGCTGCAAGTCAACACAGAAATTGCTTGATCTTATTATGATATTTGAAACATCAATATCATATCACTGCCCCGCTATAGCAGCAATACCACGTTAACAGCACATTTTCACGGATAGGACAGTATTAAAATTTGACATCAGACAAAAAAGCGCGGGCAAAAAAACTCGCTCACGCTTGTATGACATCTCTCAGTTCTCCATGGGCAGGGGCAGGGTTATCTCTGCGGCAAATTCTGCCTGACCTGCTTCAAGGTTCAGCAGGCCGCCGTATTTCTCCACGGTGGAACGTATTATCGTCAGCCCAACACCGCTGTGACCCGATTTTGTGGAACGGAATTTTCTTCCGTTTCTGATAAGCTTTCCGTCATAGCTGTTGCGGAAGGTTATCAGTATAAAACCGCCCCTCTGTTCCGCCGATACCTTTATCCATTTATTGGTCACGCTTTCGCAGGCTTCAATGGCATTATCCCACAGGTTAGCAAAAATGGCGGTGATATCGAGGTCATTCATAAAGGAGAACTCTATGTCCTCCACATCTGTGCCTATATCTATGCCCTGGGCTTCGGCGGCAGCTATCTTCTGCCCCATGACGATAGCAAGTATGCGGTTCGAGCAGGTGAAACCTCCTCCCAGGGAATCCACATCGGCCTCGATCATGCGGCGGTACTGGCTGGCTTTGTCGGGTTCCTCGCTTTTAAGTTCGCTGAGGATAGCCAGGTGCTTTTTTATATCATGGATAACTTTCCTGCCCTCGGCATAATTTTTCTCCAGCTCCTGATAATGAGCAAGCTGTATCTCTATCTGCTTGTGCAGAAGACCGTTGTCATACCGTGCCTGATAGCTGTCCGCTATACGGCGCATGGTGATGATGAAGTAGACATCCAGCGCCAGGAAACCCACAAGTATAGCTATAAGCTTTGCGCCCTCTCCCCTGCTGACCACCCCTGCGGCATATTCGATAGAAACAAATATCTCCAGCACCGACATGAACACGAACATTACCAGCTCCCCTGCACGGACGACCAGCTGTTCCTTTCGGTTGAAAGCTGTCATGGCTGAAAGGTACATCACACAGCTTATAAGGGTGTGTATGAAATTGATCTGGGGGTCGGTAAGCTCCTCCATGGTGCTTTTGCCTGTTATGACCGTCCACAGGGCAGAGGCCAGAAGCTCGGATATAACGGCGGCTGCCATAAAGCAAACAGTGTAGAGCAGACCTTTCTTGAACTCATTCTTATAGACCCAAAGCGTCAGCAGAACGACTCCGCCCAGGTGGGTCAGCAGATTGAAAATGGGTATGCCCACAACATTCACAGCCACCGAGATGATGAGTATAGCGGCAGTAATACCGTAAGTCTGCCAGCGGCCGAACCTGCGGGAAAGACTTACCTTTATCAGGAACATATTGAGAAGCAGGTAGTAGACGACATTGCTGGCGATATATCCCCCAAGCTTCATAAGTTCGTTATCCACGGTGTCACCTCTTTCTCAGGAACTTGCCCATGGCGAACAAAAACTCGTCCTGCCGCTGACGGGCAAGGGGCAGCCAGGTGCCTGTAGACATTACCACACCGTCAGACTTGGAATAGCTGTGAACGTATTTCAGGTTTATATAGCAGGAACGGTGAGTCTGGAAAAGGGGCTCGGAGGAAAATTTTTCTGCCAGTGCAGTGAGCGTTTCATTGGAAACTATCTCCCCGCTGCGAAGCCCCACGATGACCTCACGCTTTTTCTGTATGAGCAGGTAGCAGACCTCCGAGGCCTCGGTTATCTCCACACCGCGGGACGTTTCTATCTGGACTTTTACGCTGTCCGCCTGCTTTACCGAAGCAAGGAAATCGTCCATAACATTGAATATATCGCCCTCGATATAGGGCTTCTGTATAAAATCAAAGGCATGGACTTTATAGGCGCTGCGCCAGTATTTGCTGTAACCTGTCACATAGACGATAGGCACGTTGAGATCCATGCCTCGGATACGGCGGGCAGTTTCTATGCCGTTTATGCCGTTCATCTCGATATCGAGAAATACCACATCAAAGTCCTGCATATCCCTAAGCAGCTCCTCACCGCCATTATATCTGAAGATCTCAGCCTGATCGGAATGCCGCCTGAGATACAGCGAAAGCACGTCATTCAGCCTTGCGAGGTCGTCCGCAGAATCGTCGCAAAGGGCTATTTTAAGCATAGGATCACTTCTTCCGTTATAATATGTCAATACTATTATAGCAACATACAGAGCAAAAAGCAAGCGGGGGTTCCCGAAAAGCAAAATAGGCGGACGAACAGCAGCTTGCCGCAAAAAATGGTCGGGACAGGTGAACTTCCCTGCCCCGACCTGATTTTACGCAACCGGGTATATCAGCCCTGTTTTTTCTTTCTCAGCCCGAAGAATGCACCGCCAAGAACAGCTGCTCCAATGGCGATAAATACAGGAGCTTTGCTGCCTGATCTCTTCTTGATATCCTCATTTTTGGACACATCTTCATTTTCAGCAGAAGCCTCTTCTCCGCCGCCCACAGCGGCCTTATCCTTAGCAATAACAAGCATAGAAACGGTCTCGGGCTCCATTTCATAGGTGACTGTATCGCCGCTGACGGTGACAGCAGCATTTTCATCTGTCATATCAAACACCTGTGGTGCAAAGCTGTTTAGTCCATATAAATGGACATATGAATAATCTCCGCCCTCTATCTTGATGTTTGCGGTGGTCTTATCCTTGAAAGCCTTGTTGGTTATCACCAGGGTCAGGACGTCTTTATTATCACCATTTATTGCGGCATAAGCGGTAGAGCGTTCAAGATCGCTGGTAGTAGCGGGAACCAGGTCAGAGCCGAAATGACCGCCGTTTCCGTCATAGTTGGTATAAAGGTCGATGGCTGCGCACTGGTAATCGGCTTCCATGGCAAACAGGGTCGCAAGATAGACATCATTTTCGGCAAAAACGCCCAATGCATCGGCCTCTGCGATAGCTCCGCAGATATCGTAGCTGCCCCCGAAATCGTATTCGGTGATAGCAATTTTTGTACCCGGGTAGAACTGGTCTATGCTCTGCTTAAGATTTGGCAGCAGCGGCAGGAACGTCCCGCCCGCATCAGTTATCCAGCTGTCCTCTTTATAGGACTCGTCCCATAAGCTGCGAACAGAGTTAAACCGCGCATTTACGCAGCCTTCCCTTGAATAATGCTTGCAGGAACGCTCGCCGCATTCACCCTTAGCTTCGGTATAATAATGAACATCGAGGGCATCAATGAGCCGCACACCTGTTTCGTCCTCGGCGGTCTTCATCTCCTCCAGATAATAGTCGATGAACCAGCGGTAATCGGGGCGCCAGGACTTGATCTCGTTCCAGTCGGGGGCGCTTACAAAGCTGGTAAAGGCGCTGTAACCGAAAAGAGCAGGCCCGAAGACCTCAGCATCTGGGTCGATTTCTTTGACGGCTTTCGCCATGGTTATATTTTTCTGAACTATCTCCTCGCAGGTACACTGGTCAGGGTGCATACGGGAGTGGGTCTGGTGCCAGAGGCCCGGCTCATTATCCATAGAATAGCCTTGAATACCGCCATTTTTCGCACTTCCAAGGGTGTTGAGCAGATAGTTGACATATTCGTCCATATACACCGTGCCGTCATTCAGGTCGGGGGTCATCGTAAAGTCGCTGCCCTTGACAAGCTCTACCTTATTCCACCTGTCCGAGGGTGCGGTCTGGTCTTTTGTAACCTCACCGTCCATGTCTGCTGAAACGTAACCCGCAAGCTGCAGGGTGGTCATGGCATAGGCATCATTCTTCTCTTTGCAGACATTTTTCAAGTTTATGGACATAGCCCCCGGGGTGTTCCAGAGGTCCTGCGACATAGTTTGCTGAAAGTAATTATCCGAAAGATTAGTTCTGTCTGAACCTGCATTTGAAGCATTTGTTTCCCAGTTATAAGCCGAAGAACGATTACCGCCCGCACGAATGGCAGTAGGCATTACATCGCCGCCCATGAGTTCTTCATTGATGCCGAAAATATACGGAGATATAGGCTTTGTCTGACCATTGAGATCAATTTTGATATCCACAGAATTTGAGTTTTCAGCAGAAGCGCTCACAGCACAAAGGGAAATAGCTGCTATGGCACAAGCCAGTGAAGCAGAGCGTAATAGTGTTTTCATAAAGACCTCCTGAGTTAATACAAAAGATAAATATTAACAAAAATTAAAGTTATACGCAAAACTAATTTAACTTAAGAAAATTCTGACAATGCCAAGGAACGTGCGCCCAACAGAAAATCCTGAAAGGACGCATAAGCTTGTTTGCATTAGATAGTCTAATAAAATAAATGAAAAAATAAGCTTGATTTATAAGAAAAAATATGGTATAATATACGCGAAAAGAGATCATAAACTGTACAATATGATGTACAATTAATGTAAGGGAGAGTGCAATGCTAAAGCAGATACGCTATTTTCAATCAGTTGTCAGGCTGGGGAGCTTCACAGCGGCAGCCGAAGAACATTACATCTCACAATCAGCTATCTCGCAGCAGATCAAGGCACTGGAAGATGAGCTTGGTGTCAGACTTCTAGACCGCAAGAAACGGTCATTTAAGTTGACCGAAGCAGGAGAATTCTTTTACAAAAAATCACTTGTGCTTGTATCGGACTACGATGCTATCTGCAAGCAGCTGCAAAATATTGCCAAAGGTGGTGAAGAAACTCTGCGTGTCGGCTTGCTCAAAGGCTACCGCGGACGTGAATTTCAGGCCGCAGTTGCGAGATTTTCTGCTGTTCACCCCGATGTCAGCGTCAAAGTGACTCACGGATGCCACGATGCCCTTTACGACCTTATGCGGCGCAGCGAACTGGACCTTGTGCTAAACGACCAAAGACGCGCATTTTCAGACGAATACGTGAATATCGTCCTTGATATATGCGAGTATCACGCTGAGATCTCAGCAGCTAGTCCGCTGGCTGCGCTGAAGTCAGTGGAGGTCAGCGACCTTAAAAATCTGCCGCTGATACTTCTCGCAAACGAAGAACAGCGTGAGACCGAACGACGATTTTTCGCCGAAGATATGGGATTTCAGAGCGAGATCAGTTTCTCTGAATACCTTGATGATGCTTATATGCAGGTCGTGCAGGGACGGGGTTTCATGCTGATCGAGGGAAGTTCGGAACCGATAGGCGATGCAACTTGTTCAGTAAAACTGACCCGCAGCGACCAGCCGATAATACGGCGATATTGCGCGTTTTGCAGACTTGACAGCATGAAAACTTCGACCGAGAAATTCATCGATATACTAAAAGAAGAGTTCTGATAAATTGAACAGATTGCGCAAAATATGATGTAAACATATTTTGCTCAAAAATTCTTGATATCGCCTTCGAAAATATAGCCGATAATAAACCTTTTTTCCTTATAGGCTTCGGCGATATCCCCTAAAATCCGAGGGGTGGAGTCACCGCCATACAGATTGTAGACATAAAATCTGCCTGCACGCCAGCGGTATGCAACGGTGTGAAGACCTCCGCTGAAGAAATTTATCTTACCAAATTTTGCGGTAGAACGCTTATTGTTCCAGAAAGAGATTATCCCGCAGCTGGCAGCAGAAGTCTTGGCAGAACGCGCAAATAAGGCGCCGTCGCGGCATGATGTATAGGGCATATCATGTTTTTTAAAGAAGTACCACAGCTTCTTCGGGGCCGTGCCCCAGTAGCCGTTCGGAAACAGGTAATGCATTCGGTTAAGCTCAAATTCAAATACGACCTGAGGGAAATCAATTTCCCGACCGAGCATTTTAGCCGCGTTATAACAGGCTATAAGCTCGCAGCCGTTCCAGCTCAGTGGATAGGTCCCATAACGCATATCACACAGCGGAGAAGTCCTCTGGCCATTCAGCAATTTTTGACCAGTGCTTGCAAATACTTTACGATTGTGGTCAAAATTGAGCAAAGTCTGCTTTATGCGCACCATATCCGAGGGCAGCGCAGCTATCAGTTTAGTGCGTTCATCCGCCGAGATAAGCCATTTTTTCACGATATCACCCCTTTACAAATATAGCACATATTCTAAAAAAAAGCAATAGCCATGGGACTATTTCAGGTGTTTGCAAGATGCATAGGTCATGTAACACAAATTTTCCGTTCAGAAATTGTGCATAAAAGACAAAAAGCACACTCTGTACAGAATGTGCTTATGATTCAAGTCGTTCTATGGTTAATTTAATCTAGATTTTTAAACCAGCGTAAAAATCAGAATATCAATAATTGCGGTTAATTGGCCCGTGCCTCTATCCTGGTGCGGATATAACCGAGAACTTCCTCACGGGGTATCCCGAGAACAACAGAAAACTCGCCGTAAACCAGATTTTCAGCCTGCTCCAGAAACTGTTGTTCAGCACGGCTGAGTTTCCTGTTCAGGCTTTTGGCACGTTCACCTCGGTGCCATATCTCCTTGATCATGCTAATAAGTTCAGCGGTATCATGACTCTTCATTGAAGCTGAGTAATGCTCGCGGACAAGTCTGGGATTGCGTTCGCTGAAATCTTCCTCGCCGATCTCGGGAATACTGTCGATAAGAGCATTAGCCTCATCTGCTGTCATGACCTTACGCATGAAAACGCCCGTATCTACGGGAACATAGCTTGTTCCGCTGCCGAAAACAGGCTCCATTGTGTAGTACTGTTTTCCCTCACAGCCCTTAATGCCTATCGAGCCAACTTCAAGCACGCGGTAAACACCGCTGTTACCATAAACCACAAGTTCACCTGCATCAAACATTTTATCACCCTTTACAAATTTTTATAGGAAACACTTCCCCTATTTATTAATATAACACAGTTCTGTCAATTTTTCAAAGGCTATCTTTCACAAAATTCGGGCGATTATTTTACGTTATGTCACAGCAAAATGCGCATACAACTTTAAATCATCTGCTTAAGTTAAGTTTGGTTTTTATATGTATATTACTTAAATCGCAATTTTGGGAGGTTAATATGAATAACATCAGTATTGCAAATGAAACTATCAAAATTACATCTGACGGTTTCTATGAACTCAACGGACAAAAGGTCAGCCTTCTCTCAGAGGACCCAAAGCAAGTCAAAATCATATCCCCAAAAGAGGGTGAATTGCTGTTAAATACCGATATTTCGCAGTTTCAGAGGGATAAGCTCTGTTCGATAGAAGTAACCTGCGAAAGTTCGTTTCAGGCTGCCGCAAGACTTGACCACCCTCTCGTCATGAATTTTGCCAATGCCCACAATCCCGGTGGCGGTTTCCGTATGGGAGCAAATGCTCAGGAGGAGGCGCTTTGCAGATGCAGTACACTTTACGCTTCTATCACATCGCAAGAGTCCAAAGAAATGTATCATTACAACAACA
The DNA here is from genome assembly GCF_017464355.1 of Ruminococcus sp. Classification (GTDB taxonomy): domain Bacteria; phylum Bacillota; class Clostridia; order Oscillospirales; family Ruminococcaceae; genus Hominimerdicola. The sequence continues at coordinate 66,148 of NZ_JAFUAG010000023.1, forward strand.
CTCATCCTTCCTTCGTTGAAAGCGACTATATGTTGATCTCACCCGATGTTACGGTGTTTCGCGGAGATGAATATTCTCTTTTGGAGAAGCCTTACCTTGTCGATGTCGTAACTGTTCCAGCACCGAACAGATATGGAGCTGCTTTCCTTGCGTCCAAAGAATTGGTCAACAAAACCATACTCAGGCGTATCAGGATCTTTCTCAGATACGCAGCAATAAAGGGGATAAATGACCTGGTCCTTGGCGCCTGGGGCTGCGGAGCTTTCGGAAATGACCCAACAAAAGTTGCGCAGCAATTCAGGACAGCTTTGATCGATGACGGTCTTGGCTTATGTTTTGAGCGTGTTGTTTTCGCAATATATGGCAAGCCTGACGGCAAAAACATATCTGCTTTCAGGGAAGTTTTTAAATGAAAGATGCAAGCCGTATACAGACGCTTTGCGCTCAGCTGTATGTTCATGACAAGCAAGTATAAAAGCAGATGCTCTTGAAAGTGACCCGCCCCACATTGTGCGTACAGCACAAAAAAGCCCCTATGGTAAATTAAATCAAGCTACGAACTGGCTTCGCAATTCAAGCGGAGTCAGTTTTGTTTTGAGTTGAATTCGCTGGTGATTGTAAAAGTAGATGTA
>NZ_JAFUAG010000024.1 GCF_017464355.1 Ruminococcus sp.
ATCACCTGTCTGTAATGTGGTGAGCCGCAAATTTCCCTCTCTCCGTCGCCTACGGCTCCTCCAAGAGGGAAATTTGCAATTATTTGCTTAACATCTTATTTTTTTGAGGGAGAGTGTCCAAGATCATTGACAAGTGTACATTTTCTGTCCTGAAAAACCGCAAAAAACTATTGCATTGGGCGGACATTTGTGTTATAATAGACTATGTATGCAAAACAGGCTCTGCATGAAAGCCTGCTATATTCTATGCAAGAAAGGAACTATAACAGATGTTCAAGAAAAAACTCGGCCCCCCTGAGGGCAAGGAGAAAGAAAAATATCTGCTGCTGTTCATCATATCCTTTGTGGGCATGATGATAGGCTTTCTGCCCTCGATAATACATAACAACGGCATTTTTATGTATTACGGCGACTTCAATTCACAGCAGCTGATGTTCTACCAGCACGCACAGCAAATGGTAAAAGAAGGCAACTTCGGCTGGGACTGGGGCACTGACCTCGGCTCGGGCTTTGTGGGCACCTACTCGTTCTACCTGCTGGGCTCACCCTTTTTCTGGCTGACCTGCCTGTTCCCCGAGGGTACAGCGGTGTATATGCTGCCCTGGCTGCTGGCCATAAAGACAGGTGTGGGTGCCATGTGCGCCTATGCTTACCTCAGGCGTTTCATAAGCAACAAGAACTGTGCTGCCATAGGCGGTCTGCTCTATGCCTTTTCGGGTTTCCAGACCTACAACATATTCTTCAACCACTTCCACGATGCCACAGCCTTTTTCCCCTTGCTGCTGCTGGCCTTTGAGCTGCTGGTGCAGGAGAACAAGAAAGGCGCTTTCGCCATTGCAGTGGCCATAACCGCCACCATAAGCTATTTCTTCTTTGTCAGCGCAGTGGTGTTCACGGTCATATACTTCTTCCTCAGGTGTCTGGACAAGGACTTCGACATCACCATAAAGAAATTCGTCTTCCTTGGTATCGAGGCGGTAATAGGTGTGGCCATATCCTGTATCATACTGCTGCCCTCGGTGCTTATGGTAATGAACAACTACCGTGTAAACGAGCGCATGATAGGCCTTGACTATATCCTCTATACCGACAAGGCCCGTATTGCCAGGATATTCCAGGCATTCTTCACCCTTTCGGATATGCCCGCCCGTGTGAACATCTTCGATGTGGACAGCGCCCGCTGGGCTTCGCTGGCAGGCTACCTGCCCCTGTTCTCCATGTGCGGTGTCATAGCCTATGTGCGCACCCACAGCAAGAAGGACTGGCTGGGCTGGTCGGTGTTCGTGTTCACCGTTATGGCCTGCGTGCCTTTCCTGAACTCGGCATTCACCCTGTTCAACGCTTCGTACTATGCAAGGTGGTACTACCACCCCATACTCCTCTTTGCGCTGATGACCGCAAAGGTGCTGGAGGAAGACCATACTCAGCTGAAAAAGGGCTTTATGCCCACGGCTATCGCGGGTATCGGTTTCCTGGCGGTAGGCCTGCTGCCCAAATATGAGGGACAGGAGATAGTCTACGGAAAACTGGCACAGTACCCGCCCCTGTACTATATACAGATAGGTGTTACCGTGACCATGATATTCGCCCTGGCCGCACTCATCTACTTCATCGCCCATAAGAAGGTAGACTTCCACAAGACAGCCCTCATCATGACAGCTGTTGCCTGCGTCATCTGTACCGCCCCCGAGGTATGGTACGGTGTCACCCAGGGCAGCGACAACGATGACTACATCGACCGTGCTATACACGGCAAGGAAAAGATAGATGTTCCCAGGCTGGACGCTGCATTCAGCTACGGCGGCGAGGACAGCGATTTCTACCGCATAGACGTTTCTGACAGTATCGACAACTGGGTAATGTTCTGGGATCTGCCTACCATGAGATGCTTCCACAGCTGCGTTGACCCCTCTATCATGGATTACTATTCCGAACTTGGCCAGACCCGTGACGTTGCTTCCCGTATCGAGCCTGAATACTATCCTTTCAGGGCTATCAACTCTGTAAGGTATTATTTCGATGAACTGCCTGAGTCCCAGAGAAAGGGCGAGGCTGAAAATCCCAAGAGCGAGACACTGACCAAACTCAAGGGCTTCACCTACATCGACACCATGAACGGCTTCAACGTTTATGAGAACAAGAACTATATCCCCATGGGCTATGCCTATGACTACTACACCACCGACGCTGTCATCAAGGACGCCGAGGAGTTGGAGAGATCCATGATGCTGACCAAGGCTATGGTCATAGATGACAACCAGGCGGCTACCTACTCCGATTATCTCAGCTACTGCGATTTTTCCGAGGACGACCTGGACTATGATGAGTACGCTGCAAACTGCGCCGAAAGAAAGGCTGACAGCTGCTATTACTTCCGCCACGACACCAACAGCTTCACAGGCAAGATAAAGCTGGACAGACCCAAGATGGTATATTTCAGCGTGCCCTACGAGAAGGGCTGGAGCGCTACTGTAAACGGCGTTGAGACCAAGGTCGAAAAGGTGAACTACGGCATGATGGCACTGCCTGTTCCCGCAGGCGACAGCGAGATAGTATTCACCTACTCCGCCGAGGGACAGACCAAGGGCATAGCACTGACCATATTCGGTGTAGTTGCTTTTGCAGCTTATATGGTATACGCTAAATTCTTCGACAAGGAGACCGCTGCCGTGAAGAGCAGCAGCAAGAAGTCCGAAGAAGCAGAAAGATCCGAAGATACCGAAGACTGATACCCAGGAGGATAATATGTATCAGAAAGAAAAAGAGATATCTTCCGAGCAGCTTTTTGACGGTGTTGTGGTAAAGCTTTTCCGCGATGAGGTGGAGCTTGAAAACGGCACCAAGGCTGTAAGAGAAGTGATAAAGCACCCCGGGGGAGTGTGCGTGGCTGCCCTTGATGAGAACAACGAGCTTTTCATGGTGGAGCAGTTCCGCTATCCTTTCAGCACTGCCCTGACGGAAGTTCCCGCAGGCAAGCTGGAATACGGCGAGGATCCCGAGGAATGCGGCAGGCGGGAGCTTAAAGAAGAGGTCGGCGCTACCGCTGACAGCTTTGAGTACCTGGGCTGCCTCTACCCCACCGTGGCCTACGACACCGAGATAATACATATGTTCCTGGCAAGGGGGCTGCACTTCGGTGAGCAGCACCTTGATGAGGGCGAGTACCTTGACGTGAAGAAGATACCTCTGAAAGAGGCTTTCAGAATGGTCATGGAAAACAAGCTCCCCGATGCCAAGACCCAGCTGGCTGTGGTAAAGGCATATTTCAGGATATACGGTGAAGCGCTGTGAGAAAGCTGGGGCTCATAGGCGGTACGGGCTATGAATCGACTCTGGTGTATTACAGGGAGCTGAACCGCAAAGTAAACAAAAAATGCGGCGGCAGAGCCTTCCCCGAAATGGCTATAGAGAGCCTTGACCTTTACAAGGCCCTGGAGCTGGTGGCAGCGGAGGACTACGAGGGGCTCACCGCCTACATAATGGAAAAGCTGAATGCTCTGGCGGCAGGGGGCGCTGACTTCGCTGCCCTTACCGCAGGCACCATGCACATAGTTTTTGACAGGCTGAAAGATATCTCGCCCCTGCCCCTTGCGGGCATACCCGAGGCCGTCTGCGAAAGGGCGAAAGCACTGGGGTTCAGCAAGGTGAGGCTGCTGGGCACGCTGACCACCATGGAGAAGGATTTCTTCAAGGACGCCTTTAAAGCCGCCGGGGCAGCTGTGACAGTTCCCCCGAAGGGAGACAGGCTGCTGATACACAAGAGGATAACCTCCGAGCTGGAATTCGGCATAGTAAAGGAAAGCACCCGCAAGGAACTCATAACCGTCATAGAGAATATGAGGGACGAAGAGGGCATAGAAGCGGTGGTGCTGGGCTGCACCGAGCTTCCGCTGATACTTGATGAAAGCTGCTGTCCTCTGCCTGTGCTGGATATCATGGCAATACACATAGACAAGCTGACAGAGCTTATTCACGGAGAGGGATAGAATGTCAAAGAAAAACAAAAAAAACCGTACCCTGCCTAAAACAGGGCACGTTATAACCTCGGGGCTGTTCCTGGTGCTGGTATTCGGGTTCGCGTCAGCGGGCATTGCCAGCCCTGACAGGAAGTTCTCAGAAATGGAGAACCGCACTTTGCAGCAGGCCCCCGAGTTCTCGGTTGAAAGGCTGAAAAAGGGCGAGTTCACTGCGGATATAGAGCAGTATATGTCCGATCAGATATTTCTTAAGGACGAGCTGGTAGCCCTGAAAACAGGGGCTGACCGCACCCTTGGCAAGACCTGCATGAACGGGGTCTACCTGGGAGAGGACGGCTTCTATATACAGGATTACAAGGAGAACACTGCCCTTGTTGACCAGAACATAGCCTGCCTCAACAGCTTTGCCGAAAGCCTTGATGAGGACATACCCGTCAGCTTCCTGCTGGCGCCCAATGCTTCCTGCGTGCTGCGTGACAAGCTGCCCGCCCGCCACAACTGCGGCGACCAAGAAAAGACCATCGGACATATCAGGGAAACTCTTTCTGACAGGATAGACCTTGCCTGCCCCGCTGAGGCTCTTAAAGCCGAGGGCATCCGCTGCTACTACCGCACCGACCACCACTGGACAGCCGACGGCGCTGAGCTGGGATATTCCGCCTTAAGACAGACCATGGGTCTGCCTGCGGCCGAGGGGCTGGAGAGAAATGTGGAGGAGCTTGAAAACTTCTACGGCACGCTTTATTCAAAGGCGCCTGCCGCCTGGGCTGACAGCGATACCATAAAGCTTGTCAGCTACGAGGGCAGCGATATCACCGTGAAGTACGTTTCACAGGCTGGCGATCACCTGCCCCCCGCCGAGTGTACCGAGATAGACGGCATACCCACAAAATCAGGGCTTTTCGCCGAGGCGCCCAAGTCTACCAAGGATAAGTACGCTGCTATCATGGGCGGCAACTTCGCCCTGGCAGAGATAGACTCAAACGGCATTACAGATGAGAACGTGCTGGTACTGAAAGACAGCTATGCCAATGCCGTGCTGCCCGAGCTCTGCGCACAGTTTACCCACATAAGCCTCATCGACCTGCGCTATTACCATATGGAAGCCGAGTCAGTTTCAGAGTACGTCAAGTCCCACGATATCGACAGAGTGATAATGCTCTATAATGTGGACTTCATAAATTCCGACAACAACTTCGTATGGCTCGAATGACAAAAGACCCGCTGACGACATCTGTCATCAGCGGGTCTTATCCTGTCCCGTTCAGCCGTGCGGGGAAACTGCCCTTTCACATCAACGGGACCGGGGATCATTTTTCGGCTTTCAGCCTGTTGAAGTAGTCTTTTGTTTCGCTTGCTACGGTATCTGAGAGGAACAGCAGGGCGATGATATTAGGCAGCGCCATGAGCCCGTTGAAGATATCGGCCAGGTTCCAGACGGCTTCCACTGTCATATAGGGGCCAATGAAGACGAAGACTATGTATACCCATTTGTAGACAGCGGTTATCCTTTTATGTGAACCTGTCAGGTAGGAAAGGCATCTTTCGGAATAATAGTTCCAGCCGAGAATGGTAGTAAAGGCGAATATAGCCAGGCAGCACATCAGCATGAAAGCTGATACTCTTTCGGGGAAAGGCAGACCCTGCTGGAAAGCGTCGGTGGTAACTGCCACACCCTCAAGACCCTTTTCGTGGCTGCCTGCCATGATGATAGAAAGGCCTGTCATGGTGCAGACGAGTATGGTATCTATAAAAGTACCTGTCATGGTAACGAGCCCCTGACGGACGGGTTCGTTCGTCCTTGCGGCAGCGGCGGCAATAGGGGCAGAGCCCAGGCCTGCTTCGTTGGAGAATATACCTCTGGCCACACCGCTTCTCACGGAGACCTTCATCACCGCGAAGCCTGCCAGACCTCCTGCCAGCGGCCTTAAGCCGAAAGCGCCCTTGATTATCTGCATGACAGCATCGGGTATCTCGCCGAGGTGGGTAAATATTATCAGCAGACAGCTGCCCACATAAATAAGTATCATAGCGGGGACAACTACCTCGGATACCGTAGCTATCCTCTTTATGCCGCCGATGATTATCAGTGCGGCCAGCAGGGTTATGACAAGGCCTGCCACAACGGTGGTAACGGTCTGGTCAACGCCCAGCACATTGATGATATGCCTGCCCTCGGGGTCGAAGAAATTATTTGCAGCAGAGGTTATGCCGTTTATCTGGGTAATGGTGCCTATGCCCATAAGACCTGCCAGCAGGCCAAACAGGGCAAACAGCTTGCCCAGCCACCTCCAGTTTTTGCCAAGGCCATTCTCGATGTAGTAGAAAGGGCCGCCAAGCATATTGCCGTTCTTGTCGGTGCGGCGGTACTTTATGGCCAGCAGACCCTCGGCGTACTTGGTGGCCATGCCCAGGAAAGCGGCCACCTCCATCCAGAACAGCGCCCCGGGGCCGCCTGCGCAGATAGCCGTGGCAACACCTACTATGTTGCCTGTGCCCACCGTGGCGGAAAGCGCGGTGCAAAGCGCCTGAAAGCTTGAAACTTCGCCGTTTCCGCCCTCTTCGTCCTTGAACATATACTTAAGCGCCAGCCCCAGCTTGCGCACCTGCAAAAGCCCTATGCGCGCCGTCAGCCACAGCCCGCAGACCATTATCAGCACTATCAGCGGTATGCCCCAGACATAGTTGTCTATCTCGCTTATGATATCATTGATCTTTTCCATTGACCGTAACTCCGTTCGTAGAAGATACTCCGATCATTAACTGCATTGCTGATAATACAGAACTGCCGTTTTTTTCATATTGCTCCCCCGCAGACGGCAGGGGGAGCGATATACGGCCTGATCGGGAGAGAAAATTTATACTGTGTCCTTGCTGTGTTTTAAGAGATCTATCCCAGTGTTTCCAGTGCCTTGGAAAGAGTAGCCTCGTTCTCTATGTTCACTGCGTTCTTGCCCTTAAGGGTCTTCTTCACAAGACCTGTCAGCACCTTGTTGGGTCCCAGCTCGATGAAATTCTCGTAGCCTGCCTTTTCCATCTCAGCCAGTTCAGCGGTGAACTTTACGGGGGAAACTATGTGTCTTGCCAGCATTTCGGGCATATCGGAGAAATCCTCCAGCTTTGTGCCCAGCACGTTTGAGTAGAACTCCTTCTCAGCAGCCTTGAACTCTATCTCCTTAGCCGCAGTGATGAATTCATCTGCCGCAGGCTGCATGAGCTTTGAGTGGAAAGCGCTGGCCACATTGAGCTTTATGGCCTTTTTCTTCATCTCGCCGAACTTTGCAGCGGCTGCCTCACAGGCAGCGGTGTCGCCTGCGATAACTGTCTGTACAGCGGAATTGTAGTTTACAGGCACCACATAGCCCTCGGTCTCTTCGCAGACCTTCTCTACCTCAGCGGCATCAAGGCCTATTATAGCGTACATGGAACCCTCAGCGCTCTCGGCAGCCTTCTGCATGGCGGCTGCCCTGGCCTTTATCAGCCTGAAGCCGTCCTCCATGGAAACTACGCCTGCTGCCACCATAGCAGCATATTCGCCCAGAGAATGCCCTGCAACACCGTCAAACTCAATGCCCTCGGCCTTAGCTGCCTCAAAGGCTGCCAGCGAGCAGGCCATTATGGCAGGCTGGGAATTTATGGTCTTGTTCAGCTCCTCATCAGGGCCGTTGAAGGCTATCTCTGCTATGTCATAGCCCAGCACCTCAGACGCCTTATCGAAGACTGCCTTTGCTGCGGGGTACTTATCGCATAATTCCTTTGCCATGCCTGCATACTGGGAACCCTGTCCCGAAAATAAAAACATATTCTTTGCCATTGCTATTCCTCCTGAAATACTATGTGTCGGGGCAGATCTTTATTCTTTCGGCCGCCAAGGGTATTTTGGTCAATGTTTTTAACTTTTGCAAATAAATTTCAAAAACGGTCACAAAATATTAACCAACACCCGAAATTCTATGAAATATTCTCCGAATTTTCAGAAAACGGCCCCGTTGTTCATAGTTTGTTAATTGAATTGGCTGTCAAAAGGGTTTATAATTATTATTGTAAACTGCCGATAAGGGCTTTTTTATGCCCTGACGAGTCTTCCGTGCGGCAGTCCCGAAATATAATTATAGCATAGTTTTTCCCATAATGCAAGGGTTTTTCGGACTTTTTGTGAGTTGAACGGCTTTGCAGGAGCATAAGAACACTATACATTATATCCCAATTTGGTTGTGTATTGTTTCCCCCGCCGAAGGCGGGGGAAACAATACGAAAAAAAGCCATTCCGTATCATCAGCAATACACTTCAAAATTGGGAGTACATTATTATAGATATTATTTGCATCAGCATACAAGGAGGATATTCAATTGTCAGAAACAAAAAAGGTAACAGGTATAAAGGTAAAGGGTATAGGCAAGTATGTGCCCGAGATGATAGCATCGAATGAGGATTTTGCGAAGATAGTCGATACCAGCGACGAGTGGATAACCCAGCGCACAGGCATAAAGACCCGCCACATCACCAACGGTGAGCCCACCTACTGGATAGGCGCTCAGGCGGCAAAGAAAGCCCTGGAGGACGCAGGTATCACCGCAGCGGATATCGACCTTATCATCTGCGCAACTGTTACCCCCGATTATTACACCCCCTCGACCGCCTGCCTGATACAGCGGGAGATAGGGGCTATAGGTTCCATGGCGATAGACATAAACTGCGCCTGCACAGGCTTTGACTACGGCCTTGATATGGCAAGGCGCTACCTGCTGGCCGAGGACGATGTGAACACCGTGCTGCTGGTATCGGCGGAGGAGCTTTCAAAGTTCACCGATTACACCGACCGTTCAAGCTGCATACTTTTCGGTGACGGCGCAGCGGCCTTCGTGCTGGAAAGAAAGCACGATGCTCTCTACTCCGCTTATCTGGGCGCTGACGGCAGCGGGGCAAAGTTCCTGGTATCACGCGCCATGAGAAGCGAGAATGTCTTCCGCACCAACAAGGAAGAATTTGACATGGGTATGCCCGAGACCAAGCTGCACTACTTCACCCAGGACGGCAAAGAGGTATACAAGTTCGCCACAAAGGCACTGCCCATGGCAGTATCAAAGGCCTGCGAGAAAGCAGGGCTCACCCCTGATGAGCTGGACGCTATAGTTCCTCATCAGGCAAATGTCCGCATAATAGAAACAGCCGCAAAAAATCTCGGTGTTTCCATGGACAAGATGGTGGTATACATAGACCGCTACGGCAACACATCTTCGGCTTCGATACCCATAGCTTTCTGCGACGCGGTAGCTGAGGGCAGGATAAAGCGGGGCGACAAGGTATGCTTCGTGGGCTTCGGCGGCGGCCTGACCTACGCAGGCATAATATTTGAATACTGATGGGTTCAAGAATGATGCATTACGCCCTGGGGAAGGTCCTGGCTGACAGGCTTTGTCCAGGGGACAGAGAGGGCTTCATGCTGGGGTGTATACTCCCCGATGCGCTGCCCCCCGATAAAAAGCATGACTGCAACTGCCATTACATAACCCTGTTCGATGACGGCGCTTACAAATGGTTCGACAGCCTTGCTTTCTACGATGAGTATGAATATGAGATAAAGCATGATGATATCTATCTCGGCTATTATTTCCACCTTATATCAGATAACGTGTTCAGGCAGATATTCTATATCGAGCTGGGACTTATAAAGAGGCGGGGCGAGAAGAGCCTGTTTCGGGAATTCTACCGTGACTACAACATACTCAACCGACAGATAGCAGACTTCTATCAGCTGGACAAGGGGCTGAAAGTTCCCGCCAGGCTGAAAGACACTGCTTTATATAAAAGGTACGGCTTTGAGCCCGAAGCTTTGATAAAAGATATATGCGGCGATATCGACTCCCGTTACGAGGGCGAAACGATGCACTTTGATATGGACATAGTAAAGCGTTTCGTGGACAGGAGCGCCGATATATGCATAAAAGAGCTTGCCGCCATGAAAGAGGGCAGGCACGTCTACGACAGATACGAAATGGCCATAGAGAACCATTATTCCAAAAACGAAAATTCATAAAGAGAGGTAAAAACAATGACTACCACAAAAACAAGGATAACCGAACTGCTCGGCATAAAATATCCTATTCTTCAGGGCGGTATGGCATGGATAGCCGAACACACGCTGGCAAGCGCTGTTACCAACGCAGGCGGCGCAGGCATTATCGCAGGCGGCTCGGCACCTATCGACTATCTGCGTGAGCAGATAAGGCTGACCAAGGCTGCTGTAGGCGACAAGCCCTTCGGCGTGAACATAATGCTGATGAGCCCCAATGCCGACGACCTGGCTAAGCTGGTCATCGAGGAGGGCGTGCCTTTCGTTACCACAGGCGCAGGCAACCCCGGCAAGTATATGGCTGACTGGAAGGCTGCCAACATCAAGGTGATACCTGTTGTTCCCTCTGTTGCCCTGGCAAAGAGAATGGAGAGAAGCGGCGCTGACGCTGTTATAGCTGAGGGCACCGAGTCGGGCGGACACATCGGTGAGAACACTACCATGTGCCTTGTTCCCCAGGTAGTTGACGCAGTTGAGATACCTGTCATAGCAGCAGGCGGCATAGCTGACGGCAGAGGTATCTGCGCAAGCTTCATGCTGGGCGCTGAGGGCGTTCAGGTGGGCACACGTTTCCTGGCCGCTGAGGAATGCCAGATACACCCCACCTACAAGGAACTGGTAGTAAAGGCCAAGGACACCGACAGCGTGGTAACAGGCAGAACTACAGGCCACCCCTGCAGAAACGTAAAGACCAAGTTCTTAAAGCAGCTGGCCAAGCGCGAGATGGAGGGCGGCATAGACCCCGACGAGTTTGAGAAGATAACCCTGGGCGCACTGAGAAAGGCAGTTCAGGACGGCAACCTTGATGAGGGTTCCTTCCTCTGCGGTGCTATCGCAGGCATGGTCAACGAAGTTAAGCCTGCCAAAGAGATAGTCGAGGAAATGTTCGCACAGGCAGAAGGCCTTTTTAATTCATAATTCATAATTCATAATTTATAATTTTTTGTGGTCGAAGGTCGGCGCTTTTATCGCCTGACTATCCTGACACTGTTATTTGACGGAGGAAACTAAAATGGCAACAGCATTTATAACAGGTTCGGCAAGAGGTATCGGTGCGGCTATCGCCCTGAGACTTGCTGAGGACGGCTTTGACATAGCACTCAACGATATCAGCGAGGCTATGTTCGAGGATAACGATATAATGGAAAAGATAGCAGCCAAGGGCGTAAAGGTGCAGAAGTTCATCTGCGATGTTTCAAACTACGCCCAGGCTGAGGAAACTGTAAAGGCTATCAAGGCTGAGTTCGGTTCCATTGATGTTCTCGTGAACAACGCAGGCATCACCCGTGACGGTCTTATGGCGAGAATGAGCGAGGAGCAGTACGACATGGTCGTTGCTGTAAACCAGAAGAGCGTGTTCAATATGTCCAAGTTCGTGGGCAGCGTGATGATGAGACAGAAGTCGGGCAGGATAATAAACCTGGCTTCCGTGGCAGGTGTTTACGGCAACCCCGGACAGATAAACTATTCGGCCACCAAGGCAGCTATCATCGGCATGACCAAGACCGTTGCCAAGGAGCTGGGTTCGAGAGGCATAACCTGCAACGCAGTAGCCCCCGGCTTCATCAAGACCCCCATGACCGACAAGCTGACCGATGACCAGAAAAACGCTATGCTTGGCCAGATAGCCATGAAGCGCTTCGGTGAGGTGGAGGATATCGCAGGCGTGGTATCTTTCTTAGCTTCAAAGGACGCAGCTTATGTGACAGGACAGGTCATCGAGATAAGCGGCGGCATAATGATGTAGTCAGTAAACGAAAAGATGTATAAACGGCATTACCCCAAACAGCAAGGAGTGTTTTAATTGAGCAGAAGAGTAGTGATAACAGGAATGGGTACTGTAAACCCCCTGGGCAAGAATGTTGATGAATTCTGGGAGAATATAAAGGCCAACAAGAACGGCCTGAGCTTTATAGACCAGTTCGATGCTTCGGACTTCCCTGTTAAGATAGTAGGTGCGGTAAAGGATTTTGACCCCACCCTGTATATCGAGAAAAAAGAAGCAAAGCGCATGGACAGGTTCACCCAGTTCGCGCTGGCAGCTTCAAAGCAGGCCCTCGAAAATGCAGGCACCGACCTTAAGGACCTTGATCCTTTCCGTGTAGGTGTCATCATCGGTGTGGGCATAGGCGGCCTGAACATGACCGAAGCTGAAGTCACCAAGTTCAACGAGAAGCCCGATAAGGTATCGGTATTCTTCATACCCATGATGATAGGCAATATGGCCGCAGGCACCGTGGCCATGAAGACAGGCTTCAAGGGCGACAACTACTGCACCACCACTGCCTGCTCCTCTGCCACCCACGCTATCGGCGAGGCTTTCCGCAAGATAAAGGACGGCTACCTTGATGCCTGCCTTTGCGGCGGTACTGAGGCCTGCATATCCCGCTTTGCACTCAGCGGATTCAACAACATGAAGGCTCTCTCTCAGGCCACCGAGCTTGACAAGGCCTCCACCCCCTTTGACGCCAACAGACAGGGCTTCGTTCTCGGTGAGGGCGCAGGTGTGCTTTGTCTGGAGGAATACGAGCACGCAAAGGCCAGGGGCGCCAACATCATCGCTGAGATAGCAGGCTACGGCGCTACAGGCGATGCTTACCACATGACCAGCCCCTCCCCCACAGGCGAGGCTGCTGCCCACGCTATGGAAATGGCTTACAAGGAGGCAGGACTTGCTCCCGAGCAGGTAAACTACATAAATGCTCACGGCACCTCCACAGGCCTTAACGACAAGTATGAAACTAACGCTATAAAGATAGCCCTCGGCGAAGATGCGGCACGCAAGTGCGTCATCAACTCCACCAAGTCCATGGTGGGACACCTGCTGGGCGCAGCAGGCGGCGTTGAAGCTATCATCACCGCACTTTCGGTAAAGAACGACTTCGTTCACAAGACCCTGGGCTTTACCACCCCCGACCCCGAGTGCGACCTGGATTACGCAGTTGACGGCAACAGAGAGATGCCTGTTTACGCAGCCCTTTCAAACTCCCTGGGCTTCGGCGGCCACAATGCCACTATCTGCATAAAGAAATGTGATTAATGATCAAGGAGAATAAATAGTAATGGCTAAGTTTGATTTCGATTTTACTCTTGAAAATATAGAAAAGCTCACTGCTCTTGTGAAGAGCGCTGAGCTTTCCGAGCTGACGCTGGAGGACGGCGATGTTAAGCTGTCCATAAAGGGCAAGAAGTGTCCTCCTCCCCCGCCTGCCGTGCCCATGATGTCCATGGGCGCAGCAGCACCCGTATCTGCACCCGCAGCAGCTGATACAGCTGCCCCTGCGGCAGTATCGGGCAAGGCGGTAAAGGCGCCTATCGTCGGCACTTTCTACGCTGCACCCTCACCTGAGTCAAGGCCTTTCGTTTCGGTAGGCGACAGGGTGAAGAAGGGCGATATCATATTCATCATAGAGTCCATGAAGGTGATGAGCGAGGTGCCCTCGGAATTTGACGGTGTTGTAAAGGAGATATGTGTTCAGAACGGCGATGCCGTTGAGTTCGAC
>NZ_JAFUAG010000025.1 GCF_017464355.1 Ruminococcus sp.
CGTGGTATGGGCAGAGCTGATGAAATCATCGCAGACCTTGAAGCTGGGGGCGTTACATCGTATCGTGTGCTTGCAAGTTTCTTTTTCAAGGGAGATCACCCTGATGACCACACAGCAGAACTTGCGGAGCTGAAAAAGAAATACACAGCTATCGACACGCTTATCGCCAAGATGAAAAAGCGTGACGAGCTTGCTCCCGTCTACAAGGAGTACAAGAGCAAGTCGGGCTGGGGACAAAGCCGTTTCAAAAAGAAAAATGCAGACAAGATCGAGGAATACGAGCAGACGGTCAAGTATATCAAGGAGCATAGGCAGCCTTATCTTGTTGACGGCAAACCGCCGACAATGCTTGACCTATTGGAAAAATCCAACGAGCTGAAAGCAAAGTATAACAGCCTTATCCCCGAACACACGGCATTTATCACCAAGCGTGATACGGCGAAGAAGTACACCCGACAGGTCAGAAACTATATCAGCGAAGAATATAACAGGCGTGAGCGTGAAAAGAGCCGTCAGAGGGTACAGGCAAAGCACAAAAAGAATTATCTTGAATGATATAATGCCCTCAGACGAACGGAAATGCCCCTCAGAGCCGTCCGTGATGATTATGGGGAAACTTATCCGCTGAAAAAGAAAACAGCGTGAGAGCCGTTTCTCACACTGTTTCAAATCAATCATTCTTCATCTTCATTATTCCGCTTTTTCAGCAATACCATAAGGAAAGCCACACCGAGGAAGAAAGCAGGAACACCAATGCTTACCGCCATAACATCACCCGTGTTAGGGCTATCGTTATTCGGGTAGGTCTTGTTGTCATTGGAGTTGCTTGTACCGCCATTTGAGCTTGTTGTGGTACTGCTTGCCGAGCTGTCGGTCTTGCTTGATGAATTGTCGGTCTTAGAGCTGTCCGAACTTGTAGTGCTTGAACTCTCGCTTGTGGTTGTGCTTGATGTACTGTCCGTGGAGCTTGATGTAGTCGGCTCTGTTGTGGACGTGGTAGGCTCGGTAGTCGAGGTTGTAGGCTCTGCTGCTGTCTTTGTTTCGACCTCTAATGCAAGGTTTTCATACACAGGCGGCAGTTTGTATTGCCCGTTGACGAGCTTATCCGTAATATCCTCGCCATTCAGCACTACCTTGACGATCTCCTGCCCATCGGGAATATTGACCGTAATTGTAGGCTCTGAAAGCCGTTCGATGCTGAAATTATTGCCTGCTGCACCGTCAACCGAAACCGTCACTCCGTCCGATGCAATTACCGTCAGCGTATGTGCAGACGGGACGGAAACAGAGATTACAGCACCGTCCGCAGGTGCGGTTGAAGTTGTTGTATCTTCTGCAAAGGCAGTCATAGCGCAGTAGGGGAACAAGCATAGGCATATCCCCAATACTGCTAATCTTTTCATATAACCGCCCCCTTACTTATCGGTGTATTCGATCTGAAATGTTACCGTGTCCTCATATTCGCCTGCATAAGCCTTATGCCAATCATCGGCGGTAATGCCTATTGTCAGGTCTGTTTTATCTCCTGCCGAGAGGTAGCTTGCCGTGGTGAACACGTTTCCCGTGGCATCTGCCTTGCCCTCATAAATTGTGTAAGGTATCGTCTTTTCGGCATCGGCTTTGTTATCGAGCAGATTATCGCAAATCATCGTAACTTTTACGCACTTGTCAGGTTCAAGCTGTGCCGTAGTCAGCGTGACCGCCCCGAAGTCCGTTTTTTCCTGATTAAACGGCACTTTGATATTTGTGGAGATAGTCACGATATACGCAGGGGCAACCTCTGTTGAAATGACCGCCCCTTTTTCCTCTGCTGCCGAGACAGGCATAGCCGACAGGGAAAGCAACATCATCATCGAAACACCGAGAGCTATTCTATTTTTCATGGAAAATCCCTCCCTGTTTCGTCAATCATTCTCCTGCTGTCGGGGTAATATCCTCGACCTCAATGGTGAATACCACGGGATCGGTGTATGTGCCTGCATACTTCGGTGTCTCGTCCGTGGTGAACGTTACGGGCGTATTCTGCACCGCTGTGGAAGTCGCAAACTTCGCAACGATACCGCCGTTCTCCTTGTCGGTGAGCTTGCCGAACGCACCCTCAGCCGTATAGGGCAGCTTGTATTCAGCCGTTGCCGAGGTCTGCATATTGAACTTGCTTGCACTTGTCAGCGTGACAACAATTTCCTTGCCCTCATCGAGCTTTACATCGGCAGCCGAGAGCGTACCGCTGTTGGAGTATGTGCCGTCCTCACCCTTTTCAAGCGTTACCTTTGCAGGGATAGTCACGGTATAGGCAGGATCAACGCTGAACTCGACCGTAGTGCCTGCTGTGCCGGGCTTAGGGTTCGGCATATTGTCGGGATCGGGGCTAACCGTTGTGTCGGCAAAGGCACTCATCGGAGCGATGAGCATTGACGCTGTAATCAGTGCGGATATACCGCTTATCAGTTTTTTCATTGATTTCACTCCTGTCTAAGCATATAAATGCTTATTTGTAGAATTTCTTTTGTATCTTTACAAGACATCAGATAGAAGCTGAGCAGAAATACCCTCATCAACTAAGGCGCGCATAAAAAATTTGTAATATTCATCCAAATATCCTTTATCTGAACGTTTGTATTGTTCAGTAAATGACACCACTTGTTCAAGGACTTTCAAGCAATTTTGAGGTCGCAAACCTAACAAGAAATAAAAGTAGCTTGCCTCCAACCAGTTTTTTGTATTCGTTTTGTTATATCCATTCATAGGATCACAACCGGCTGATTTTGCCAGTCTTTGTAGTGTGCTATGGAAAACGTCTGGATCTTGTACTGTTTTGGGATTGTCTACCGCTATTAAAATACCTTTTGACTCAGTATAAAAAAATTCTTTGAGGCTATTATATGGCACATCATAGAGAATTGGTCTTTTAATTGCTTGTTTCAATCTGAAAAAGAAGATGAGACTATCATGTTCTTTATCAGACAACTTTTCAAGCCAGCATTGAACCTTCAAATCTATATTTGTAACCTTGTATTCTTCTCCACCGCCTGCTTCACACACATGAATTACATTTCCCTTTATCTCTATATTTTTGTCAATTTTTGCAACGACACCAATCTCAGAACTTACGGGTGTATTCTTTGTAACATTAAACCTAACTCTGTACTTTGGAGTAACAGGAAGTGCTAATAAGCTTTTTGCAACTTTGGCGAATGGATAGAAATCCTCAGTAAACCAAACCTCATTTTCCTTTGTTCCTTCATTATATACTGCTTCAAACGTGTAATCATATGGTGGAACTTTTTTGCCTTTTTCCATAGACGGTTTGTTATAATTTACGATTTTTTTATATGTGTCTTCACCTATATATCTATAATAAGTGGTCAAAGGATTTAAGGTATCATTGGTGTTAGTTAATGATGTATTAGGGACTATTGTCTGGATAAACATTTCAAGTGAATCTGCATTCATAACAATCTCTGCCTTTCTGCTCAACCGAGCCGAGTAAAGGGCGTATATTCAATTATGTCACACCTCAAATGTCAAACAATGCTGTCAGTAATTTATCTATCTTGCCCCACCGAGCCGCACACCGCAGCTCGGCAGGATAAATTTTATTCTACCTCATAGGTCTTATTGGGGTCGATCTGTGCAGTAGCTGAAACCATACTGCCGTAAGGAGATTCATAAATAAATCCGTCACTACCGAATGCAGCATAACCAGAATATATCTTTATGGTATTCGGATATTTAGCGGCCATATCATTCCATGTATCGCCCTCATAAAACTCCATCACAAGAGTCTCACCAGTATACGGTCCCGTGAAAGTGATACTGTATAGCTGTTTTACCGTAACTGTACAGGTATCGCTCTTACCGCCTGCGGTAGCTGTTATAGTAGCAGTACCCTTTGCAATAGGAGTTACAACGCCGTCCACCACAGTTGCAACGGCTTCATTATCGCTCGACCAAGTGACGGTCTTGTCAGTTGCGTTTTCAGGGAGAACGGTTGCTGTCAGCGTAGCCGTATCACCGCCTGCTGTCAGTTCGAGAGTGTTCTTATCAAGAGAAACGCCGGTTACTGTAACGGTGGCATCTTCCACCGAGATACCAAACGTCAGTGTTTCGGTATGTGTGCCTGCATAGGTCGCATCTGTCGGCTCGGAGAAAGAAAGGGTAGCTGTCTGCACATCGGGATCGGCAGTTGTATCGGGGTTATTTGCAAAGCTCGCAACAACATCACCAACAGCAATATCCTTTGTGCCGTTATTGATAGTGTATGTAGCTGTAGAATCTCCCTTGCTGTTCTTTGCATGGAAAGTTGTCCCGTCTGCTGTTGTGGTATTGCTTGCTTCATCAAGTGTAACATTTATCTGCTTGTGCTGATCGGTGTTAAGATATACACCCTCAGCTTTAATAGTAGCAGTACGGGCGGTGTTCAGGTCAACGGTTGCAGGGATAGTGATAGTATAAGTAGGTGATACAGCAGATTTTAGATAGCTTACCACCATACCGCCTGTTTTGTTCGTGCTACCCTGATTTATCTCTGTATCGGCAAATGCGGACATAGGAGCGATAGCCATTACAGAAGCGACAGCTACCATAGCCGCAAGAAATCTTTTTGTAGTTTTCATTGTATATGCTCCTTTCAGCTATCAAGTTGTAGGTGTTGAAATTGTAAATGTCAGCGTTTCGGTGTGTTCGCCTGCAAGGGTAGCACCCGTTGCCGCCGAGAATGTGAGCGTAGCCGACTGTGCAGTAGTTTTTGTAGTAAACGTTGCAACGGTATCACCGATAGCCTTTTTAGTACCGTCTACACTGATCGTGTAGTTTGCAACAGATGTACCATTCGTTGCATTGAATGTGCTACCGCTTTCAGTATAGGTTGCACCTGTCAGCTTAACAACGATTGTCTGTCCGCTTTCAAGCATAACACCCGCATCGGCGGTAATATCCTTTGTGACCTCAGCAGTATCGCTCAATGTCACGCCTGCCGGAATGGTAACGGTGTACTTGGCAGCTACATCATAGGTGACTTCGGTCTGCCCTGTCTTGGGAGTTGTATCCTGATTAACTGTTGTATCAGCAAAGACAGACATCGGAGCGAGAGCCGATACCATTGCGAGTGACAGCAGAGCTGCCATCATCTTCTTCGTGTTTTTCATCTGTTCGTCCTCCTATATATTATTTTGCGATTAGTACGGTTTCCACATTCGCACCATTAAGAGGTGTTTCCTGATCGAGTGCTATCGTGGAGATTTGTATTGTTGCGTTATATTCACCCTCCGCCAAAGGCTTGTTGAGGGTAACGTCCGTGATTGATTGTCCCGGTGGAACGTACTTCGACTCGTATATCGTTTCACCGCTGTCTTTCAGAACAATGGTGAATTTGAAGTAACAAGGATTTCCTTCGGGATTGAGCAGAGCCATTGTGACATCAGTTGTGTCCTTTGCTATCGTGATCGACGGATAGCCGGGTATCTTGATACCGACTTCCTCACCGCCCTCATCTTTCGGCTTTTCACCCGTATATTCGCCTGCATTGGGATCAATGTCAAGCGAGGGCTTAGAGCTGGTTGCCGTATCGGAAACCGTGGTGTCGGGTTGTTTGTCCCCAAACCACTTGCTCCAATTAGCTCCGAGCAGAACACCGCCTATCAATAAGAGCAAAATGATAATAACAGCAATGATGATATGCTTTTTCTGTATCGTAATGCCGTCCTTCTTTTCGCTCAAATATACCACCTCCAACAACAAAAGCGCACCCCACAGGAAACACTTATCCCATAGAGTACGCTTCTATTACCAAGTATTTGATTTCAAAAAGGGCGCAGTTATGCCTTGCTTGCTTGCTTGCTTGCTAGCTTGCTTGCTTGCTTGCGCATTGTACCGCATAGCCATAACCTTGTCAACCCTTTCTACATAAAATTCACAAAGAATTTACATTTTGCTGATCACCAGCAGTAAACCTTTCTAATGTTGTTATTATAGCACAAATTCATAGATTTGTCAAGGCTTTTCCGAAATTTTTACAGCGCATTGCACTGAGGAAATTTCAAATTAAGTTATACTATTGGTAAATATTGATAAAGCTATAAAGAAAAACGTCCCCCTCACAGACGAATACGGAATAAGCATCAGAAAAGAAAAAAGCTATGCCCTCCGCCACACACACAGTCACGGAGGACATAGCCCTTATCATTTGAATTATACCGAAATATAGCTGTTTTGCTATCACTTAAATTCCGTTCTTCCATTTTGGGCGGCGGCAGTTTTTGGTCAGCAGAAGACAGATTGGGAACTTGCACCCGCTGGAAACAAATTCAAGCAGCGTACAAGGATCGCTGAATTCAGCGGTCTACCCGAGCTGATGAGTATGTTCAAGCAAGTTGCTGATGTCAGGACAGCTGATACACTTAAGCTTAAAGTTCCAGAGTGTGAAACACATATCGTTAATGTTGAAGCGACTGAATTTCAGAAAACGCTCGTTCAGGAACTGGCTGACAGAGCCGATGATGTTCAAGATGGAAAGGTCGAACCTACGGTTGATAATATGCTGCGTATCACATCGGATGGAAGAAAGCTTGGACTTGACCCTCGCTTGATAGACCCTTCTTTTGAAGATGACCCAAGTACTAAACTTAATCAGTGTGTCAACAATGTATTTGACATTTACAAAAGTACAGAAACGGAAAAGCTGACACAGATAGTTTTCTGTGACCTCGGTGTCCCGCATAAAGTAATGAATGATAAGGAGGATATGGACGAAAAAAGTGTTTCTGAACAAAATTCACTGGAAGAAGAATGTGACTTTTGCGTGTATGATGATATCAGAGAAAAATTGATAGCAAAAGGTGTTTCTAAGGACGAGATAGCTTTTATACATGATGCTAAAAATGAAAAGCAGAAAACAGAGTTATTTGAACGTGTCCGTAAAGGCGAGGTAAGAGTTCTGTTAGGCAGTACACCAAAAATGGGTACTGGTACAAACGTACAGGACAAGCTGATTGCCATTCACGATCTGGATATACCGTGGCGACCAGCAGATTTAGAACAGCGTAAAGGCAGAATAGTTCGTCAGGGTAATCAGAATGAAAAGGTTCACGTTTATAGATATGTGACGAAAGGAACTTTTGACGCCTATTCATATCAGACTCTTGAAAACAAGCAGCAGTTTATAAGTCAGATAATGACTTCCAAAACACCAGTAAGAAGATGTGAAGATGTAGATCAGCAAGCTCTGAGTTACGCTGAGATTAAGACTCTTTGTACTGGAGACGAGCGAATTAAAGAGAAAATGCAGCTTGACAGTGAAGTCAAAGGCTTGCAAATTGAGCGTGCTGAGTACATCAATACTAAACACGACATGGAAGACAAGGTAAAGTTCGCACCAAAACAAGAGCAGAACTATCTATCCATCATCTCAAATCTAAAAAAAGACAAAGAGCATCTGATGGAGTTGCCGTCTCCGCCTGAGTTTGCTCTTGCTATCGGTGATAAAATCTATGGTAATGAAGATCGAACAGAGGCTGCTAAAGCTTTTGAAAAGGCATTCTTCAGCGCTGTGAATAGAAATCCTGATAAACCTGTAAAAATAGGTGAATTTCAAGGTATGCCGCTTATGGCTTCGTCAACATCGATGAATGGGACATTTATCTTCTCTGCGACACTTAACGGAGCTGCAATGCACAAGATAGACATTGGAGCTTCATTTGCAAACAATATCAAAAGGCTGGAGGGTGTTCTGGCTGGTATAGACCAGAGGATTTCTGATATAGAAAGCAGAGTGAATGCGCTGCACATCGACGTTGCCGAAGCTGAAAAAATAATTGCTACGCCATTTGCTCACGAAGAAGAACTGAAAACTAAGTCAGAAAGACTTGACCAGCTTACTGAAGAACTGAACAAGGCTGCTATGACAATTAAAGAAAACAGCAAGGGCAGGCAACGTACAAACTTTTTTGATGTTGCAAAGCTGAAGAAAGAAGCAGCGAAATGCAGAAATACTTTAGACAAACAGCAGAACAACAAAAAGAAGGTCAGCGGTATTGAGGATTAACTTTGTATCCAATGGAGACAAAGTAATCTGAATAACACATTTTTTGAAATACATCTTGACAAAATCAACAATATAGGTTATAATATAGATGGAGATAAGTTAAACTTATCGTATGGAAGCTATTTTGTTTCTGTAAAGAGTGGTGAGTCCTACCGTAAGTGGAAACTATAAGAGTGGTGAGTCCTACCGTAAGTGGAAACCATAAGAGTGGTGAGTCCTACCGTAAGTGGAAACTATTCAAAAAAAAAGCTACGGATTTCTCCGTAGCTTTTTTATTAAAGGAGAACATTATGAAACAAAAACGATTAATGTTTTATCATATTGACATGAAATATATAAGAAATTTAGCACAAAAAGATGATATAGTAAGGTCAGTCTCTCCACAGCGAGGAAAAGAAAACCGACCTTTTGTTGGAATTGTTGTTATCTGTAAGGAAAAGAAATACTGTATCCCTCTTAGTTCTCCAAAGCCAAAGCATTATCAAATGAAAGTTAAACGTGATCTCTTAAAGATAATGCAGAATGACAAAATAATTGGCATTTTGAACTTTAATAGTATGATACCTGTTGATGATACGCTCATTAAACCCATTAATTTGCAGATTAATAGTACCGATACCCCAGATGTAAAGCATTACAAAAACATGACAAAAAAACAGCTGAGTTGGTGTCAAAAAAATCAAGATCTAATTGTACATAAAGCCAATCAACTATATAATCTTGTTACTGAACGTCCAAAGGATTCCATAGATCTTACAAAACGCTGCTGCGACTTCAAAAAGCTGGAGACTGTTCTCCAGAAGTACATATCAAAAAAAGCTGAGAGGGTTGAAGATAAAGAAGCCCTATCTCAGCCCAAAGATGTACGAGGTTTCATAAAAAAGAAGGCTCAGGAAATATCCAAACAGCCGCATAAAGAGCAGCCTTCAAAGGACAAAGATAAAAACAGCCAATCTCGATAATCTAACCCCCTATAAATCAAATCAGACCTCCGAAGTAATTCGGGGGTCTGATTATTTTGCTCTCAGGCTGCGAGAATTGCCGCATATAGCATTTACTGTGTGGGGGACGATACCTTTCCAGCACAAGCAATAAACGCTTACAGAGCGTTCCTGTGCTTATCTATACACCATCGCTGCATATCTGATGAGCTGCTTTCATATCTATTTTGTATTCATCAAGCAGTGCTGCTATGTTTATCTGACTTTCCTCGTCAGTATATGATAATTCAACGCCAGCTCTGAGCGAGAGTGTTCCTTCATCAACAAAAGGCTTTATTTCAGGGATCAGCTTATCAATACGGATAAGTCTGGCGATTGTTGCTCTACCCATGCCGTATTCCTCACCGATTTCCTTGTTAGTGTCTGTCGGCTGTTCATCAACATCAGCATTCGGGTCTTCAAGCAGCGCAAGTTCACGCTTAATGTCATTTCGCTTTCCCTGAGAAAACATTTCGCTGTGGCGCATTGAGATAACAGCTGCCTGTTCTGATACTTTGAGATTATCAAAGCCACGCTGTATGAGATTACTCTCAACAACATATATTTCGGCTTCGTTTTCGGTCAGGTCGTTTTTGATTATTGCAGGTACGGCACTTTTTCCCGCTAATTTAGATGCATTCCATCTATTATGTCCGATGAGTATCTCGTACTTATCTCCAGTCGGCTGAACGATTATCGGTATAAGAACACCATTAGTTCTTATACTCTCAACCATGTCTTCAAGTCTTTCACCGTCGTACAGCGAAAATTTGTGATTATGGTACGGTATAAGGTTATCACAAGGTATCTGTACTATCTGTGCATCTCCAATAGTTGGGGTACTCAGCATTTCATTAAGATTAAATGCAGCAGCCATGTCATTATCCTTCCTTTCAGTTATTTCTGTCCGTTCCACTTCATAGCTTACTCCTCGAACCTTTCTACTATCATCATAATTATATATATGAATGTTAAGCAGCCTGCTGTTGCAGCAATACCTGCAATTATTCCGATAACTCTTTTTGCTGATTCTACAAAATTCATTACTTATACCTCCTCTGTTTTTCTTTCAACTTTGTTTCCACTGGATACAAAGTCATCAGGATCGAATTCACGGTTTTTTATTTTATCTTAAACTCAGAAATCAACTTCCGTTTTGAACTCACTTTCCGTGCAGGATATCACAAGGTCTGCGCCGTTTGCAAGGGCGGCTCGCTCGGCTATGGCAAGACCCAGGCCGTTTCCGTCGGCATTTGTTCTGGCTTTGTCGCCGCGGACAAAGGGGCGTTTCAGTTCCTTTGTATCTATCTTTTCTGAAACTGAATTGCTTATCGACATATGCTTTTTATCTATCGCTATCCTGATAGTGCCCTCTTTCGGGGTATACTTTACAGCGTTTGAGATAAGATTTTCCATGATCGTTTCCATGGCGGTCTTGTCAGCGGTAACTTCGGCATTCCCGCTGACGCTGTACACTATCTTTTTCTCATGGAGCAGCAGCGTGTATTTTGCGAGGATATCCTCTGCCATACCGTTCAGCTGTATCTTCTCTTTTGAAAGGCTTTTTCCGCTCATATGATTGAGATATAATGTACGGCTGATAAGCTGATCCGTAAAGGAAACATTGTCGAGGATAGAGTTCAGGTACTCTGTCTGTTCCTCTTTGGTGAGCTTGCCGTTGAGCACATTTTCCGCATAACCGCTTATGGCCATAAGGGGAGTTTTAATGTCGTGGGCGAGGTGGTCTGTCAGGTCACGCTGGTAGTCCTCAAAGGCATAGCGAGCCTTGTTGCGGACATTCTTCTGCCAGGCCCATAGCAGTGCCGACAGTACCGAAAATGCTGCGAATATGGCTATGCCAAGTCGGTAATAGGTCTCTGCAACAGTACCCTTAGCAGAGAAATGATAGTACATATTCAGCACACATTCCTCGCCGCCGATATACACAGGTGTACTCATACTGCATTCAAAATCGTCCATATCTCCTGAGTATCCCCCTAAGTAGTTCACATCGTCATCGATACCTGCGCTTATTTTTTCGGCATTTGCGTCAAAGCCTTCCCATGCAGTGCCGCTAAAGTAACAGTGCGAACTTCTGGGGTATATCTCGTCATCGGTGGATTTCGATATCTCGTTCTTACGGAAAGTCACCAGCTCATAATTATCATCATCCAGTTCAATGGAGATGTGATCTCCATCGGTAACTATCGATTCATCCGCAGGACCCGACAGGTCATAGGTCTCAAGCAGGATATCTGCTTCGTGAGGGACAAAGGTGCGTGTCTCCTTATCCACATATGCGCTTTCCATATTCAGCGATACATCGCAGTAAGTGTTCTCCGCAACTTTCCCCGAAAGCTTAAAGTATTCTTCATACAGCTTCTCTGCTTCGGGGAGATCCGAACGCAGCGGGTCACAGTAGTATGATCCGTTATCTTTGTTTTCTGCTTCGTCAAAGATAAACTGAGCTGTAAATTTTCCGCGGCTGTCTGCTAAGGTATTGCCCTTTGAGTCCACTATGGCAGACATTGCGTAATTTTCGGGCTTTCCCGAATCAGAACTGATCTCATAAAGATCGGGATCGTTCATCATGAAATTCGGCAGTTCTGCAAACAGCACATAATAGCGTGTGTACAAACTCATGTATGCCGAAAGCACGCCTATGGGTCTGCCTGCGGTCTCATTCTGCGAGAGGTATGTGGTGATCTCTCGCGAAGTGTCAGTCATGTACTGGCTGATGTCATCTTTTATATGGTTGTTGAGAAGCTGTCTGAAAATGTTTGCAAATATCAGGGTGCATACCAGTGATACGCATACAGCCTTTAAAAACAGCTTCGTGAATGTTGTCCTAACGGGCATATGATCTTTTCTGTTTCTTTTCATAATGCTCCCTCCTTTATTTCTCCGTGAGCTTATACCCTCTGCCGAATACTGTATGTATCTGAGCCCCTGCACTGCCGAGGGCTTTCCGCAGACGCTTCACATGGTTGTCCACCACACGGTCAACTCCGAAATAATCATCGCCCCACACCTTGTTCAGCAGCGTGTCACGGTCGATGACCCAGCCCTCATGCTCCATCATATAATAAAGAATGGCAAAGCCTTTGGGTGTCAGCTCCACCTCCTGCCCGTTCACACAGCTGGTGAGTTTCTTTGTATCCAGGGTTATGGCGCCGCAGGTAAGCACAGTGTCAGCCTGCTCCGTCCGCTTGACCATAGCACAGCATTTCGCATACAGCGCCGACAGCAGGAAAGGCTTCACGATATAGTCATCACAGCCCAGGGCATAACCGTGGAGGATATCCTCCTCCCGCCCCTTAGCCGTGATAAAGATAACAGGAATATCGCTGTTTTTGCGGATAGCACGGCATATGGTAAAGCCGTCAGCCCCCGGCAGCATGATATCCAGCAGCACCAGGGAATATCCGCTGATACCTTTTTCTGCCAGTTCAAGCGCCGCACGGCCGTCCTGTACAGAAGTTATCTCAGCACCCTGATCGCTGAAATATTTCTCTGTCACCCTGCATATCTGACGGTCGTCCTCCACCAGAAGTATCTTCATCGCTTCGCACCTCCTTTTCTATGTTTTTATTATAACACTAAGTTGTGTCATTTGTATATCATTTCGGGTCTGTTTTTGTATTCTTTCGGATATATATTGCGGGGAAGGACAATGGCACATGAAAAAGCCCTGAGAGACCCTTGCGGTTCCCTGGGCTTAAGGTGTTATTCAGTTATCAGAGAAATGTACAAGATCGTAGGGGGAGTAGGGTTCGTTTTGCAGGTCGCTGTCGGCCAGACCGAGCCTTTTTGCGACTGCACCTGCCTCAAAGCACCAGTAGCCATAGTACAGGTCATCATCTGTGATCTTGTGAGTATCATACCATGAGCTTTCCTGACTTCCCTTATACCAGCCCCGCAGATATTTTATCAAAGCCTCTCTGTCATTCTCCCTGATACACCTTACCAGCTTTTTGTAGGAGCGCGGGAAGGATATCACACTGGGGTCGAACTGACTTTCAGCGCCCAGAAGTACAAAATCAATAAGATAATCATATGTATCGCTTTCCATCAATTTTTTTCTTATTTTTTCAAGTTTTGCGCTGTCAAGCCCAAGAAGATAAGCCAATGATGCAAACCAAAGATTATATTCATATATACCACCTTCCCATGATTCGCAAAACATATCTATCATGTCTTCAAATTCCGACTTGATAACATCTAAAGAATCACCTCTTGAATATCTCGCAATAATGACACCAAATTTTATCAGGAGTATCTCATCTTTTATTGAATCAATTCTATCTTCTTCAATTTCGCCATCTGCAAGGCTGTCCTCAAACATCTGAATGTCTTCAAGCTCCTCCTCTATAAAAGTATCAAAGTATTCCTTTGTACGAAGAGTATCTCTCATATCCGTGACCTCCTGTTCTTATATCAGCTGTATGATCTCAATGCTGCGCAGAACTTTGTCCGCCTGTGACCATTTGTTCCATTATAGCATAACTCAGCTGAGTTTTCAAGTAACATGGAAAAACAGCTCACGGTTTGTATCAAGTATTCTGACATTGTAAGCGCTTACGCCGTACTCACTTGCAGATAACTATGCAAAAATCAAGGCGGATACCGACCCGATATCAGGAGAAACAACTCCGCCGCTGACAAAAGGAACTTATAATATCAAAGCCCCCACCACGCGCTGTGCATGGTGAGGGCAATAGTGAACTATAATAATTTTTAACGCTTATCCCGACCGCGGCCGCAAAAAAGCAAAGCTTCTGCGGACGGCCTGAGGGGATACCCTTATGTCGTTAACTATAGCATTATGCCGATACCTTTTCAGCCTTTGCTTCATTGTCCGACCTGCTCATGGCCGCCTTGAAGAGCGTCCTGATAAGGGGCTGTATAAAGAAAAGCTGTGAGAAAAACGCAAAGGGGAAATTATAGCACACAAGCTTCAGCCAGTTGGCCAGCAGTGTGAACAGGTCGAAGCCTGCATAATAGGGATAGTAAAGTATGGCCGCAAGAAAGCTCATGGCAGGGCACATTATACCTACTGTGGCGCATATTATGGCAGTTTCAAACAGAACAGGGTGAGTATCCCTCGGGTCGAATACCTTGCAGGCCAGCCTGAAGGAAAGGGGACTGCCCACTGTTACCTCCAGTGTGTAGGCCAGTATGAACTCGGTAATGACCACTGCCCATATCGGCAGGTTTCTCCCCAGCATATAGATACCGCCCATGGCATTTACCGCCCCGAGGACGCTGTCTTTTCCCGTCACATTCATAAGGGTCGCCCCGTTCACGACATATATGCTGTAGAAAACATAGGCGTGTACTGTTACGATGACTGTCATTAGTGCAAACATCATTCTTTGCAGCTGTGTTCTTGGCATGGTATGATTCCTCCTGAAAGCGCAAAAAACACGCAGCATACCTGTATCCCGACCAAAATTTGCATTCCGTGATCAGACTTATGTACAGGTGTACCGCGTGTGTCATTGCATAGTATTTTTTTAACTTTGATATTATACCTTATATTTTCAGTAAATTCAAGAGGCAGGAGAAAAATTCTACCTCAGGCGCATAGGGGTATGCGGGATTTTGAATATTTTTGTGCTTATCCCCCAACATTCTCAGTTCGACCTTGCAGATACAAGCTTTCCTGTATGCTGACTGCTCCTGTCCTCGCCGAGCTGCCTGTATGTCCGTATTATCAGGAACAGCGATACTGCGAAGGTAAGTATATCCGATAAGGGCATTGAATACAGCACACCGTCCAGCCCGAAGAACAGGGGCAGGCTCAGGGCAAAGCCCACACCGAAAACTATCTCCCTTACCATGGAAAGCACCGTTGACTCCACCGCCTTGCCCATAGCCTGCAGGAAAATAAAGCAGGCTTTGTTCACGCAGGCAAATATTATCATGCAGAGATATATGCGGAAGGCGTGTACCGCAAAATCCGTATAATAGCGGCTCTCGCCTGCCGCGCCGAATATGCCTATGAGCTGCCGCGGCAGGAACTCAACGAACACAAGCGCCAATGCCCCCACAGCGGCTTCCGCTGCCAGCAGCACAGTGAAAAGCTCACGGACCCTTCTGTTTAGGCCTGCACCCATGTTGAAGCCCACAATGGGTATGCAGCCTGCTGCCATGCCCACCACTATGGAGATGACTATCTGGAAGAACTTCATGACTATGCCCACCACCGCCATGGGTATCTGGGCATATTCCTCCTGTCCGAAAACGCTGTCCAGGGCGCCGTATTTGCGTATCATGTTGTTGATAGCCGCCATGGCTGCCACCAGTGATATCTGTGAAAGAAAGCTTGTAAGCCCCAGGGTAAGGGTCCTGCGGATAATGCTGCCCTCAGGCCTGAAGTCTGCCCTGCGGGGCTTTACCAGCTTCATGCGGCACAGGTACCATACCGCCAGCATGGCTGTCACCATCTGCCCGATGACAGTTGCAGCCGCCGCACCTGCCATGCCCCACTTGAATGCAAAAATGAATATGGGGTCAAGTATAATATTCAGCACCGCCCCCGCCAGAGTGGATATCATGGCGAAAGCAGGGCTGCCGTCTGCACGGATAACGGGGTTCATGGCCTGGCCGAACATATAAAAGGGTATGCCAAGTGAGATATAGAAAAAGTATTCCTTTGAAAGGCGGAAGGTCTCCCCGTTGACAGTGCCGCCGAACATGGCTATTATACTGCCGCTGAATAACAGGTATACCACGCATAGTATCAGGCTGCTCACTATGGTCATGAGTACCGCGCTGCCCACGCTTTTCCTTGCCTTGTCAGGCTCGCCCCTGCCCAGGCTCAGGCTGACATAAGCGCAGCAGCCGTCGCCTATCATAACGGCTATGGCCAGTGCGATGACCGTCAGTGGGAATACCACCGTGTTGGCGGCATTTCCGTAGGAACCCAGATAGCTTGCGTTGGCAATGAAGATCTGGTCAACGATGTTGTACAGCGCCCCCACCAGCAGCGAGATGATGCAGGGCACAGCATATTTCTTCATGAGCCTGCCTACAGGCTCTTCACCTAAATATCGGTTTGCAGTTTGTTCCATAATATTCCTCCCGAAAAAAAATACAGCGCGAGACGAAAAGCCGGAATTACGCTTACGCCACACGCTGTTATCTGTGATATAGATAAAACGAGCAGCAATAACCGGACTTACGCTGGGTGCTGCTCGTTATATACATATCATACCATAATTTTCAGGAAATTTCAAATTGTGTTTTTACACAAAGTTTGCAGATCAAAAAAGCATATCATTCAGCTGTGTAGATAACATAGCAGTTATCGTTAAGTGAGTAGTTCACACTTACCACCTGCCCTGAGCTGAACCGCTTGCTGGGTATGCTCCTGATAACAGAGCTTTCGCCCAGGCTGCCCACCCACTGCTCTGCAGTTTCGGGGCTGCCCCCCTTGAAGGTGTTGAGCAGGTAGTTCGTCATGTTCTCCTGCGAGCTGTACTCTTCTCTGAGGCTGGGCACATAATAGGAGGTATTGTGGTATATCTTGTCGTCAGGGTCATATCTGTAGTAGTCCTGTGCGTGTATCTCTGTGCCGTCAATGTAGTACTCTACCAGCATTTTATCGCCCACGTTGTAGAGGTCGATGTTGTCTATCTGGTTCACGTCCTCAGCATAGTTCCCTGCGAAATCACCCATATCTTCGGTCTGCTTTTTGCCTATGGGTATGATCAGCTCCATGTCCCCTGTTGCTGCGTCGTATTCTCTTGTCTGGGGAAGATAGGAAAATACCTCGCTGCCCTTGAAGCAGGTACCGTCAAGGTCAAGGGTACATCTGAAATACAGCCTTGTTACAACAGTGGGGTCGGCGTATTCGCTCAGGGGCCTGAAGTCGTTGCTTGCAGTACGTCCGTATATATCCTTGGAGGTTATGGTGCCCCCGCAGATGAACGCTGCTTCATTGACCTCATTCAGAATGTCGTCATTTACGAAGTTGTCCCCATCAAGCTCGTAGCTCACAGCCCTGCTCTCATTTGCTGTGCTGCTCTCATTGTTCGCAGCAGGCTTCTCCTCTCTGCTGCTGTCCTCTCCGTCAGCGGAGGTCACAGTGCTGTTTGCTGTCTGTCTGCTGTCTGTCTTCTTCTCTTCTTCAGCCGAGGTCTTCTCCTTTACCTCGGTGCTGTTTTTCTCCTTAGTATTATCTGTTTTCTTCTCCGTGTTCTCCGCTTCTTCTTTCTCTTCGGTATCCTCTTCATCGGCCTCATGATCCTGGCTGTCCGAGGTCATATCCTCGTCAGATGAGGTGACAGACATCTCCATGAGCCTGTCAGGCCTTGATGAAGTTGCAGGCTCGACTGCCTCTTTAAGGCCGTGCATAACTACCGCACCGCTGCCTATCATCACCAGGGCGCAGGCTGCCGCTATGATACCTTTGCCGCCTCTTATCCTTGTTGCACTGCTTGTTTTTGTGCTTACCATTATATTTTTCTCCTTTTTCTCTCTCTCTCCGTCCGTGTCCGCCTGAGAACTGCCGCTGTATTCTTCCGCTGCAAGCACGTTCTCTAATATCCTGTTCTTGGTATCATCATAATACCTTTTTGCCACATCGGAATAATGCATCGCCTTCGTCCTCCTTTACTGTTTTTTTCAACCTTTTCAGCATTCGGTAAAGCTTTGTCTTCACAGAAGATTCTCCCATCTTCAGGGCTGCAGCTGTTTCCCTCAGCGTCAGCCCTCTGCCGAAATGCAGCATGAAAATGTTGAATGCCGTGATATCCTGTTTCTTTAGTTCCTCCATCACTCCTTCATAAGCTGTGCATTCGGTCTGCTCCAGTGCAGTCAGGGCATCATCGTCGGGGATATCATAATGGTCGTCGATATTCTCCACTGTTATCATGCCCCGCCTTACCGCATCAGAACCGAAATGGTCTGCCAGATCGTTCTTGGCTATGCGCAGAAGATAGTGCTTTGGATCGAGCGCCGTAAAACCTTTCAGCATTTTTCGGTAAAATGTGAGGTAAACGTTCTGTATCAGGTCCTCGGCATTTTCCCGGGTATCCGCCTTAGACATGACGTATCGGTATATGTAGTCATAGGTGTCATCATAGATTTTCTGAAACTGTGACGACACATCTTTTTTGCTCAAAGCATCACACCTCCTTCCGCTTAAGGGGCTTTATTTCCCCCTCCACAATAATAGACCCCCATGCGGTGAAAAATAGTTTCACTTTTTTTGTAAGAAGTTCTGTCAGCCGTGATAAGCTGCTGTGAGATCAGATAATGTACTTTATAAAGAGATACTGTCCTGCAAAAATATTCCGTTTGCCATACTATAATATAAAGATCGTTTTCCTGCAAACAGAAAAGCCACAGCACTTCCGGTTTTACGCCAGAAATACCATGGCTCGCAAATATCATTTCAGTATTATCATGCCTTTGCGGGCATCGTCCACCAGACCTGCGGAGGTGCAGAGAGTTTCTGCGCTGACGGTGGCAAGACTTCTGCCGCCCTGGCCGTAGAAGGGGTCGCAGCAATAGAAGATATTGCCGTACTCCTCGTCCTCGTCATAGCCGCAGACTATGACATACCTTGTTTCGGAGGTCACGCCGTAGTAGTCGCTGTAGTCAAAATCGGTGACACCGTTGTAGTAGCGCACGGCCAGCAGCACCCGTTTGCCGCTGTCTATCTGTGACCTTATGGCGCTCTCGCTGACATCGGTGAGCTTTTGTGCGATGAGGTCGCCCCCCGAATAATCATCTATCAGCTTGACGAGGTCGCCCTCGGCTTCAAGAATGCTTTCCGCACTGATGAGGTCAGCCTTGTCCCAGCTGCGCAGCTTCTGGCTGTTGACCAGTGCGGCTGCGGCGATGACATCGCTGTTTTCAGGGTCGCAGGGGTAGCTGCCGCTGTATTCATCTTTCATTATGCTGTTGCCTGAGGTCGGCAGCACCACCGCAGACATGACCTCGTTAAGGTCATCGGCGGGAAGAAAGCCCTTCTGGGAAAGATAGTCTATCTCTATCTGCTTGCCTGTGCCGAATTCGGCAATGTCCAGTTCATCGTAGGAGGTATATATATCACCCTCGGTGGCAGCCCCGATAAAGCCCCCGTTCTTGTCGGTGACACTGGTGTCCGCCGCCACACGGTAAAGGTGCCCCACAGGCATCTCCACGACCTCCTCCTCGGCAACAACGACTTCTTCCTTTTCAGGTCCCTCAGCGGTCTTCTGCACTGCCTGAGGCTTTATGTCGTTCAGCGACTCGGTCTTGTCCTTCTTGTGGGTCTTGGGTGCTATGCCGTAAAAAATTATACCTATGAGAATGACCGCACCCAGCACTATCCCCACCCCCAGGCGGGAAGCCTTGGCGATGTCGTTGCGGTTGTCATTCATTATCTTTTTTATCTCGTTGTTCTTCATGCTAACTCATCATTCTCCCTGCTGCACCGAGAAGCCCAGCATCAGCGTGCAGCCGTAATTGTCCAGCCAGTAAGGGTCGTGCAGCTCGTATTCCCGCAGGTATTTGTTGAAGCTTATGTAGGTGGTCATGCTGTCGCCGCCCTGAGGGATTTCCAGCTCTATGCCCTCATCGGTATAGGTGTACTTAAGCTTCGTCCCGCTTTTCAGCAGACCCTTGCCCTCGGTCGCATTGCCGTCGTGGTCG
This sequence comes from Ruminococcus sp., assembly GCF_017464355.1. Lineage (GTDB taxonomy): Bacteria > Bacillota > Clostridia > Oscillospirales > Ruminococcaceae > Hominimerdicola. The sequence goes on from NZ_JAFUAG010000025.1 coordinate 19,669, forward strand.
TACCACTGAAAGGTCACATATTCGCTGTCAAAGTCCAGCACGGGATATTCAAGGGAGTCCCAAAGCCTGTCATAGCTGCTCATGCCTTTCAGCATTACCCTGGGCACCAGCCTTCTGCCCTCGGGGGAGGGTGGCGGTGCGTCGCTCAGCTCATCGTAACTGAGAACTTTCTTGTAGTCGAGCTGGGAAAGTCCCATAACATCGTCGTTTACGAACATTACCCACATACATATGTTGTCGCCGTCATCGATATAGAACCTGATCCCCGCATGGGATCCAAAAGCAGGGGACAGCCCCTCTATGGGGTAGTACACATCAAAATAGCTCAGGGCGTGGCCGACGTTGTGCATATACTTCTTGTCATCAGCGACCTTAGCCAGCGTCAGCAGCCGGTCGGCGGCGGGGTCATAGGGGATAAGCTCGTCAACACCATAGGCTGACATAAGCTGTTCAAGGCTGTAGTCGCCCTCAAGCCTTGCGTAAAAATTCACCGAGCGGTACCAGTCGCCGTTCTCATCGTAGCAGGCATAGTAGGTGTAGGAATAAAGGTCCTGCCTGTCGTTGAACTGTTCCTTGAGATAGTCATAGTCATCGACCATAAAATCCCTGTATACCAGCGGACCGCCCATTTCGGGCTCGGCGCCGTTATCATAGGTGTATATCTCGCTGTGGGAATTATCAGCCTTGCTGTCGTCATAATCTCTGGCCTCGGGCTTGTGGCTCTCCTTTTCCGACTGGGGAGTTATGGTACAGCCGCCCATGAGAAGTGCAGCTGCCAGCACAATAAACGCAGCTTTTTTCATACAGCTGCCTCCTTCCATTATACAATAGTGCAGCGGGGGAGTATCAATATGTGAAACCTGCCCGCTGCGCCTGTGATATTTCACAATGTCGCTTCCATATGATTATAACATACTTTTATAAAAAGGTCAATCCTGCCGTCAGAAGACCGTACATTTTTCCCAGTGGACATAAAAAGGGGCGCAGGAAATTTTCTGAGGAGCAATATTTGTTCGTCATAATGACCAAAAGAAAAGGTGCCGAGTTGTGCAGTGTGCTTTGTTCCATGGTAACAAAATAAGCAGGCCACGAAAGGCACATTACGGTGAAAATGATGATAAAAACCCTGAAAAAGGCGGAAATCGATTACATAAATAAATAATAATACATCAAATCGCAATAATTTTCCACTCAAAAATTGCGATTGATAACACATTTTTTGCTGAATACAAGTTTTCACAAAGTTGTATTAAACAAATTTTGCTGATTTGGTAAAAAATATTTTCAATTATTGCTTAATTTCATTATAACTATTCACAAATTCGAATTTATTTGATATAATAATCTCAAGAAAACAAAACAAAATTTAGCTATTATGTTCAAAGCTAAACTAAACGTTTTTTGGAGGTTGTATTTATGAAACAGATCAAAAGAGCAGCAGCTTTCACGCTGGCACTCGCAATGGCAATCGGCATGGCAGCCTGCGGCGACACCAAGGGCAGCGGCAAGAGCGGCAACCAGAAGACCGAGACTGTTACCACTGAAAGCGGCGAGACCGTTGACGTAAAGGTATTCAGCGCATTCTTCGCAGTACCCGGCAACGAGCTGGACGACAACAACGTAGTTCAGGACGCTATCGCAGAGAAGATCGGTGCAAAGTGCGATATGACATGGCTGACAGGTCAGACCGCTGAAGAAGCTATCGGCGTTATGATCGCAGGCGGCGAGTATCCCGATTTCGTTGACGCATCTTCCGGTATGGCTAACATGGTCGATGCAGGCGCATTCATCCCGATCGATACAATGTGGGACGAATACCCCAACATCAAGAACTTCTACACCGAAGAGCAGTGGAACACCATCAGAGCTGAGGACGGCCACGTTTACATCATTCCTCAGTTCGGCAACATCTGGGATCACGACACCACCTGCGTACACAACGACGAAGCATTCTGGATGCAGACCAGAGTTCTGAAGTGGGCCGGCTATCCCGAGATAAAGACTCTTGATGAGTACTTTGACGTTATCGAGAGATACATCGAAGCTAATCCTACTATGGAAGACGGTACTCCCAACATCGGTTATGAGATACTCTGCGATGACTGGAGATACTTCTGCCTGGAGAACGCTCCTTTCTTCCTTGACGGTTATCCTAACGACGGCTGCTGCATCGTTGACAGAGATACCCACAAGGCTATCGACTACAACACCACTCCTACAGCTAAGAGATACTTCCAGAAGCTGAATGAGGAGTACAAGAAGGGCATTATCGATCCTGAGACCTTCACCATGAACTATGATACATATATCTCCAAGCTGTCCACAGGCCGTGTTTGCGGTATGGTTGACCAGCACTGGGATTTCAACGACGGCGAGCTGGCTATAAAGGCTGCAGGTCTTGATGACTGCACTTATGTTCCTGTTGGTATCGCTATCGACGCTGACATCGAAGAGCACTGGCACTCCAACTCCGCACTGGACGTTTCCAACGGTGTTGGTATCACAGTATCCTGCGAGGATCCTGAGGGCGCTATGAAGTTCATGAACGACCTGCTCGATCCTGAGATACTGACCATGAGAAACTGGGGCCTTGAGGGCGTAAACTACAACAAGGGCGATGACGGCGTATTCACTCGTACCGATGAGATGAGAAAGAACGCTGACGATCAGGCTTACATCAACGCTAACCTGTGTCCTTATGCTTACTTCCCCAACTACAGCGGTATGGATCACGACGGTATCAACGGCTGTGACGCTAACCACCAGGCTACTGAGTTCTATGAGTCTCTGAGCGAGCCCGTTAAGGAGTGCTTCGACGCTTACGGCGTTAAGACCTACGTTGAGCTGTGCAATCCTGCTCCCGAGAATGAGCCTTGGTTCCCCATGTGGTCTTACTCCAACGCTCTGACTACCGATACTCCTGAGGGTCAGGTTTGGGCTGATATGGCTTCTGTTAAGCACGAGTACCTGCCTAAGGTCTGCATCGCTGATGACTTCGATGCTGCTTGGGAAGAGTATCTGAGCGTTTACAAGGAGAAGTGCGACGTTGACGGCATTCTGCTGCCCGCATTCGACGCTGAGATCCAGAGAAGGATCGACATCGCTGAGGGTAAGTAATTTCACCCCGAAACAATAGTCAGAACATGATGATATCGTGAGCTGACATGATATCTGCAGTAAGCCCCCGAACCTTCGGGGGCTGAAAGCAGATAATATAATTAAATATGTTAAATTATGATAAGCAAGCATGAAGTATCCCCTGTTGCCCTTGGCAAAGATATTTCCCGCATACCTTTGGTGAGGGAAATAGGGGATAAGCAATTTCGGAGGTGCAATTAATGTTTAGAGATCCTGACTTCGGTAAAAAACTGAAAAATCAGAAGTCTCTTCTGCTTTTGTCCATACCCTTTGTTGTTTATGTTCTTATATTCAACTATGTGCCGCTTTTCGGCTGGATAATGGCTTTCCAGAGATATAAGCCCAGGGACGGCCTGTTCCATTCCGAGTTCATCGGTCTTGAGAACTTTAAGTTCCTGTTCAGAAACTCTGACTTCATCATGGATGTCAGAAATACCCTGGCAATGGGTGTCATCAACCTGGTGCTGGGTACTATCTGCCCTATAGTATTTGCTATACTGCTCAGTGAGCTGAGATTTAACCTGGGCAAGCGTGTGGTACAGACCATTTCCTATCTGCCTCACTTCCTGTCCATGATAATCCTGACAGGTATCGCATTCGACGTACTCTCTATGGAGAACGGTACCATAAACAACCTGCTCCTGGGTCTTGGCCTGGTAGACAAGCCCGTGCAGTGGCTGGCAGAACCCAAATACTTCTGGTGGATAGTTGCTTTCGCACAACGATGGAAAGAAACGGGCTGGGATAGTATCATCTATCTGGCGGCCATCACATCTATCAACCCCGACCTTTACGAGGCAGCATCTATCGACGGTGCAGGCCGACTCAGACGTATCTGGCACATCACTCTGCCCGGTCTGAAGCCTACTATCCTGATACTTCTCATCATGAACGTCGGCAACGTGCTGAACGTTGGTTTTGAACTCCAGTATCTGCTGGGTAACGACCTCGTAAGGTCCGTATCTGAAACTATCGACATCTATGTACTGAACTACGGTATCGGCAAGGGCAACTACGCTATCGGTACTGCCGCAGGTATATTCAAGAGTGTCGTAAGTATCATACTCATCGTCATAGCCAATACAACTGCAAAGGCTATGGGCGAAGAAAGTCTGTACTAAGGAGGGTGCAAAATGGCAGAATTAACTAAAACAGCACCTGCTTCAGGTATGGAAAATAAGAGTCCCTCAAAGGGCGTTGGTGCTAACACAAAGCATGGTATCATGAGCAGACGTACCAAAGGCGATATTATCTTTGATACCCTCAATACCATCTTCATGATAATTTTCACTATCACTATACTCTACCCTCTGCTGAACATGGTAGCTGTATCCTTCAATGATGGTCTGGACGCACTTAAGGGCGGCATAACACTGGTGCCCCGTGTGTTCACTCTCAAGAACTACGAAACGGTGCTGGGCAAGCAGAATATGTTCACCGCCGCAAGAGTCAGTGTGCTGAGAACTGTTATCGGTACTGTTTCCTCTACGATGGTAACTGCACTGCTGGCTTACATACTCAGCCGTAAGGAATTCCTGTTCAAGAAGCAGCTGTCCCTGCTGTACGTTATAACAATGTACGTTAACGGCGGTCTTATCCCTGTGTTCCTGGTCTACAAGAACCTGGGCCTGACCAACAGCTTCCTGGTATACGTTCTGCCCGGTCTGGTGCCCGCTTTCAGTATGCTGGTGCTGAGGACCTACATGAACGGCCTGCCCGACAGCCTTGCTGAGTCCGCCATGATGGACGGTGCAGGACACCTTACCATTTTCATCAAGATAATCTTCCCCCTGTGTATGCCCGTTATCGCAACGGTCGCACTGTTCACAGCGGTGGGTCAGTGGAACTCCTGGTTCGACGCTATGCTGTACAACAGAATGAACGGCGACCTGACAACTCTTCAGTATGAGCTGATGAAGCTGCTGAGCTCTGTTACCAACCAGAACTCTTCTGCCGATACCATGAAGAACACACAGGCAACAGTTACACCTACCTCTATAAGAGCAGCTGCAACTGTTATCACATCGCTGCCTATCATCATTCTCTATCCTTTCCTGCAGAGATACTTTGTTGCAGGTCTGACCATCGGCGGCGTAAAGGAATAATATCTTTTCTAAAACACATCAACACCGTCTGCGGGCGCAGGCGGTGTTTTTGCATAAGGAGGAATATGTATGCGCAATACTGTCATCGATCCTGAAAACAGGATACCATTCAACAACAACGTTGACCACTGTATCGGCACAGGCAGGCTGGGTCTTGCCCTTACGGCTGAATATCTTGAGCAGCTCAGGCTGGTGCAGCAGGAGATAGGCTTCAAAAATATCCGCGGACACGGCCTGTTCACCGATGATGTGGCTATCTACCATGAGTATGAGGAGGACGGGGTCACAAAGGTGGAGTACAACTACACCTACATCGACCGCATTTTTGACAGCTACCTTGAACTGGGCATACGTCCCTATCTGGAGCTGGGCTTCATGCCCGAAAAGCTGGCCAGCGGCACCCAGACTATCTTCTACTGGAAAGGCAACACCACCCCGCCCAGGGACTACACCCTCTGGACAGACATGGTGGTGGCACTGCTGAAACACCTCCGCGGCCGCTACGGCGAGGAAGTCCTTGACTGGAACATCGAGGTCTGGAACGAGCCGAACCTCCCCGGGTTCTGGTACAAGGCGGATATGCAGGAGTATTTCAGGCTCTTCAAGGAGACCTTCAATGCCATAAAGGCTTACGATGAGCGCTTCAGGGTCGGCGGACCTGCTATCTGCGGTGTCAACGACGCTGAGTGGATAAGGAAATTCCTGGAATTCTGCAAGGCTGAGGGTATCCGCCCCGACGCTGTCACCCGCCACCATTACTGCGTTGATTTCCCCGAAACTGTCGGGCATTATGATTATTCCACCCTGCAGGATCCCGATGAGCGCCTGGGCAATCTGCAGTCCACCCGTGATATAGCTGACAGCTTTGATGAGTACAGGGGCATTCCCATACATATCACCGAATTCAGCACCTCCTACACACCAAAGGGTGTTATACACGATACAAACCTGAACGCTGCCTATCTGGCAGAACAGCTGTCCCGCCTGGGGGATATGAACGAGTCCTATTCCTACTGGACCTTCGGCGATGTATTCGAGGAGCAGGGTGTGCCCTTCACACCTTTCCACGGAGGATTTGGCCTGGTGGCAGGCGGCTGCATACCCAAGCCCACCTTCTACACCTTTGCTTTCTTCAAGGCGCTGAAAAAATTCGGTACAGACTGCGTGCTGCGGGACAAGACCGCAGTGGTGGTAAAAAGCGATAAGGGCTACGCAGGCATTCTATGGAATATCGACGGCGAAAGCTTCACCCGCAGCTTTGAGTTCCCCACAGAGGACAGCTTTACCCTCATCACCAAAACGGTAGATGAACAGACCTGCAACCCCCTGAAGTTCTGGCACGACCTGGGCGAGCCCGCAAACCTCACCAGGACACAGACCGAGCTGCTGAGGGCGGCCGCAAAGCCCCTCATACAGAGCGAGGTCATCACCGCCGAACAGGGCAAAGCAAAGGCAGAGCTGACCGTCAACAAAAACGGTATAGTCTACTTTGAGCTTACCCCCCGCACCTTTACCCCCGACAGAGGCTATGACTACGACAGAGTGATATCCTTCCACTGACATAAGGCATATTGAAACAGCAAAAGCACTGCCATTTTCGGCAGTGCTTTTTGTCAGTATCTTCGGTCGGGTTTTTTGGGGAACCAGCCCTTGCGTACACGTTCCTCCTGCTGAAAAAGCTCGTGTATGCTCCAGAAACAGCTTGTTGACACCACCGCTGTAACACAGCTTACAAGATCGCTTTCAGCAAACAGGGATATCAGCAGGAAGATCCCCCCTGCAAGTGCAAAGACGAACCAGCATTTTTTTGAGAAGTAATATTCAGCCTTGATGACTATGGGGTGGAACATACCGATTATCAGAAAAGTGATCACACCGAGGATCATACCTGTGGTATTCATAGTGCAGTAAACCTCCATTTATTTCCATTAGACGGCACTAACCATTATAGCATACCACAGCATTCCTGTCAACATTATTTCTCCCCGAAAGTATGAAGCCCCCGTGTGTCTGTGACAGCGCACGGGGGAAGATGTTATGCCTCTGCTTTCTTTCTGCCAAAGCCTGTCAGCAGCAGGCAGACAGCTGCTGCCGTCGGTACGAGCCCCATCATGGTGATACCCACCCACAGTGAGTGCTTTTCAAGAGCCTCGCTGCTTATCATTGCCGCAGCAGGCAGGTTCATCACGCTGTCTATGACAGTGTGGCACACCGCCGCAGGTATGACAGACTTTGTCTTCTCGGTCATCCATGTCAGCACATAGCTCAGGGGCATACACACCACGCACATGGCTATTATGCCCACATAGGGGAAGCCCGCATAGCCCCGCCCGAAGTCGTAGCCGTACCATATCAGCGGTGCGTGCCACAGCCCCCAGATAATGCCTGTTATACAGCAGGCGGGAAGTCTTGGCATGAGCTTTTCAAGCTTGGGGGTCAGGTATGCCCGCCAGCCGAATTCCTCGCCGAAACCCAGTATCAGCAGGGGGATATCCTGAAGATAGGTCAGTAGTATGACACCCAGCATAAGGCCCAGCCCCTTGCCCCCGGTGTTCTTGTCAAGAAGCCCTGCCATGTCGGTATTCGGGTCATAGAGAAAATGCATGGCAAACAGGTTTATTATGCCCGCTGCCAGGGGGCCTGCCGCCGCCGCAAGGTATATGCCCTTATGCTTTTTCAGGCTTGCTTTCAGGTAATGCTCGCCCTTGCCCTCTTTGGTGATGAGGCGTGTGAGTATATTTGCAATGGCGGGGTACAGCATGACAGTCTGAGCTGCCGCCGCCGAGGTCAGCCCGCCCCTGTGGTCGGAGAAAGCTATCTCCAGTATATAGTTTGGTATGAAGCAAAGCACAGTGAATATGACTATGCGCTTAAGGGTAAGTTTCTTTTCATCGCTCACGGTCACGCACCCCCTATCCCGAGTATGGTCATTATGTTGCTTATGATGTCATAGTCCCCCGTCAGCGCCTGCACAAGGCGGATATCACCTATGGCAAAGCACAGCAGGACGACTACCGCACCTAGCAGAAGAAGGATGCGTTTCTCATCACTTGTCATAATGCTCCGCCCCTTTCAGATAGAACTTGCAGGATAATTTGTACGATAAAAAGTACAGCACTATCACCACGCCGAAGAAAGCCGTCTGCGCCCATATAGCAGTTTCGCTCTCGCTGAGCTTTTCTATAGCTTTGAAAAGCTTCTTCCACATGGTATCCATGTTTATTATGCTGAGATCCCCGAACAGCCCGTATACCAGTGCAATGGCTGATACTATCAGCAGTGCCGCCAGCCTGACGGTGTTGCCGTACTTCGAGGAAAATGCGAAGATGAAAGGCGCATTTATCGCCCTTATCAGCAGCTGTACAAAGAACAGCAGCAGTATCAGCCCCGAGGTAGGGGGCACATCTTCGCCCAGTATATCGGCGGTGAGTGCATTCATAAATATGCAGACGAAGGATATCGTTACAGAATACAGCAGCATGAGTATGTACTTGCTGCCCACCTGCTTTTTAATGCCGTCTTCGGTGGAAACCACAAAGTATGCCCACTTTTTGCGCTCGTCTGCCGCCAGCAGACCCTCCTGCACTATGCCCCCCACATAGAAGGACAGAGCCACCGTGAATATGCACATCATGAACAGGAAGCTGCTGCCCTCGCTCGATTTGGCAGCTGTGTATACCTCGCTGCCGGCAAAGTACGGCACGAAGATGAAGCAGTTTGCAAAGAACAATACGCCCATAAGTGCGAAGAACGTGCCCTTGCAGCTTTTGAAATTCGAGTATATATATCCCAGCATATCAGCACACCTTCTTTTCCAGTATTTTCTTCATGAAATGATATGAAAGGACGGTCGAAACTATTATCAGCACAGGCACTGCCGCCGCAAGGTAGGGTATGTAGCCCTCCAGCTGATCTGTCAGCATATTCAGGTCGACCTCCTGCCCGCCTGCTTTGGCAAGCTTGTCTGTCTCGTCTATCTTATCCATAAATATTATCATAACGGGCACTAACAGTACCATCGTGATGACCATTGATATCAGCCCCGCCTTGTCGGTGCTGCGGAAATATGCGTTAAGCGGCAGCGATACCACCGTCAAGATGTAGCAGTAAGCTATTATGTAGGCTATAAGTATCAGCTCGGTCTTGCCCGACCACTGCCCGCTGCACAGCCGCAGTACGGTCAGTTCGGGCAGGACGAGTATCACAGATGTGACCAGCCCCATGATATTTATGCCGTATCTGTAAGTAAGCTGTTCCTTCACCGTAAGCGGGGTGGTGTATATATATTTCTGCCAGCCGCAGTTCATATCAGATATGACATTCTTTCCGCTGAATTCAGTGAAAGGCACCGAACAGCACAGGGTCGTGAACATCAGCATACTAAAGCGCAGCGACAGTATGATGTATGCATTTCCTTCGGAATACTTGGCGATGTTGCCGTACTTTGCACTGAGGAACACCAGCATCGTCAGTATGATACAGACGATGTAGCTCACAGCCGTACCGATGAGCGTTTTTCTGGAAAGCAGCACATCATGCTTTAACATGGCGATGTGATGTCTGTTCATTATCTCCACTCCTTTTTCTCACGGTTGACGTAGAACAGCATTATCTCTTCAAGGGTGGTCTTGTCGGCGGTCAGCCCCGAATATTTTTTCAGCGCCGCAGACCTGTCAGCCACCATGACATCAGCCCCGAAATCTGTCAGGCGGGCGCTGATGAAGTCAGACTTGTCTATCTCGGCAAAATCGCCTTTGGTGCATTTCAGCACCGCATGGCTGTCCAGGATATCGTCCTTGTAGCCCGTCAGCAGAAGCTTGCCCTTGTCGATAAAGGTCACGCTGTCGGCTATCTTTTCCAGGTCGGAGGTTATGTGTGATGACATTAGTATGGAATTGTCTTCGTCCTGAAGATATTCGAGAAAAATATCCAGTATCTCGTTGCGCACCACAGGGTCAAGGCCTGTGGTAGCCTCGTCCATGATGAGCAGTCTAGCCCCGTGGGACAGTGCGGCGGCTATCTGCAGCTTCATCTTCATGCCCTTTGAGAACTGCCCGAACTTCTTCTTGCGGGGCAGGGCAAAGCGGTCAAGATAGCCAAAGAAAGTCTGCCTGTCCCAGTTTTCAAACAAATCTGAGAAGATAAAGTCAAGGTTGTTTGCATTCAGCTGCTCGTTGAAAGGCAGCTCATCAAATACCGCAGCAATGCTGCGCTTTATCTCGTTCTCGTCCTTTATGTGGTCAAGCCCCATTACCTTTATCTCGCCCTCATCGGGCTTTACTATGTTGAGTATGGTGTTTATGGTTGTGGACTTGCCTGCGCCGTTCTGGCCTATAAAGCCCATGATACTGCCCTTTGGCACATTGAAGCTCAGCTTGTCCAGCGTGAAGCCGTCGTATCTCTTGGTAAGCCCTTTTATCTCTATGGCATTTTCGTATTCGCTCATATCAGTTACCTCCGTATAGCATTTCCAGGATAGAAGTCAGCTCCTCCAGGCTGATATCACAGCGCCTGGCCACCTCGCAGGCCTCCGCCAGGTGTGCCTCTGCCTGCCTGAGGTATTCCTCTTTCAGAAGCTCGGTGTTCTGTCCCTTCACAAAGCTGCCCCTGCCTGTGTACGATTCGATAAACCCGTCACGCTCCAGTTCCTCGTAGGCACGCTTGGTGGTTATGACGCTTATCCTAAGCGCCTGGGCGAGTGCGCGCATTGAAGGCAGAGCGTCCCCTGCTTTCAGCTCGCCTGTCATTATCTGAGTCTTGATCTGCTTTACGATCTGCTCATAGATAGGCTCGCCCGTAGAGTTTGAAATTATAATATCCATTTGTGATCACCTGTAATGTATATATTTGATATACACATTATAACAAACATATACATTTCTGTCAAGGGGATATATCTGAAAATCTGCACAGATCTTTCGGCGGATATTTGAGTATATCGTACAAAAAACAGCTTTCTCTCACCCGAAAAGCATATATACACTTTCAAAGAATGTATATACACCTCCATATCCGATATATACAATTTCGGGTATCTATATACATTTACAGACGAAAGCAGATATCTGTTGACATAAGGTGCTGTGACATGGTATAATAATAAAAGCAAACGGTGTCGTTTGCTGAAAAAAATTTACCGCACACGCGGACAGGAGGTCAAATATCATGAGTTCAAATGTCAGACCCGAAAGCATGGAAAGAATTACTACCGAGGCTCTTGCCAATGCCTTTATCGACGAGCAGGTGAAAGAACTGCGCGCACAGATAGGCGACAAGAAAGTGCTGCTGGCACTGTCGGGCGGTGTAGACAGCTCTGTAGTGGCTGCACTGCTTATCAAGGCGGTGGGACAGCAGCTGGTATGCGTACACGTTAACCACGGTCTGCTGCGCAAGGGCGAGCCCGAGCAGGTAGTTGAGGTCTTCCGTGACCAGATGAAAGCAAACCTTGTTTACGTTGACGCTGTTGACCGTTTCCTTGACAAGCTGGCAGGTGTTGCCGAGCCCGAGAAGAAGCGCAAGATCATCGGCGCTGAGTTTATCCGCGTGTTTGAAGAGGAAGCCCGCAAGCTGGACGGCATAGAGTTTTTGGCACAGGGCACTATCTACCCCGATATACTGGAGAGCGACGGTGTAAAGGCACACCACAACGTCGGCGGCCTGCCCGAGGATATGCAGTTTGAACTTGTTGAGCCTATCAAGCTGCTGTTCAAGGACGAGGTGCGTGTTGTGGGCAAGGCTCTTGGTCTGCCCGACGGCATGGTTTACCGCCAGCCCTTCCCCGGCCCCGGACTTGGCGTGCGCTGCCTGGGCGCTATCACCCGTGACAGACTTGAGGCTGTCCGTGAGAGCGACGCTATCCTCCGTGAAGAATTTGCAAAGAACGGCCTTGAGGGCAAGGTATGGCAGTATTTTACAGCTGTGCCCGATTTCCGTTCCGTAGGTGTAAAGGACGGCAAGCGCACCTTTGCGTACCCCGTTATTATCCGTGCGGTAAACACCAAGGATGCTATGACAGCTACCGTCGAGAACGTGCCCTTTGAACTGCTGGAGCATATCACCGCCCGCATAACCGCCGAGGTCGAGAACGTCAACCGCGTCCTCTACGACCTGACACCAAAGCCAAGTGCTACTATTGAGTGGGAATAATAAACGTCCCGAAAAATAGGGCGTAAACACGCCAAAAGCCGTTATCAAACTGTTATCATGGCAACGTTTTGGCAACATTTCTCGATTATCGGCAACAGTATAACATTATTTGTCTGAAAA
>NZ_JAFUAG010000026.1 GCF_017464355.1 Ruminococcus sp.
AAAGGTCACTGTTCTATGATAGAACAGCGAATGTCCGATACTTGCTATACTCTGTAAGTGCAGTGACCTTTCGCCCACCCAATATAAAAAGTCTTTGGAAAGGGGTTCGGGGGATAACCTTTCTTCAGAAAGGTTTCCCCCAATAAATACATAAGCTTCTTTATGAGAACTACCCACAAGGAGCGCACTTTTTTATTTGAGTTTGAAGTGGACGGGCATACCGTTTTTCATGGCTATTTTTACTTCGCCCTGTATGAGGGGGAGGAAGTATTTTTCGGCTTCGGGAGAAACATCGTTCTGTGCCTGATTGATCCACTTGCGGGGGAAGAATTTCTCCTTGTTGGCTACCTCGCCTGCGGGGGCGGTATCAAACGTTATGACATAGGGCACGTCGCTCAGGCGCTTGAAGATGACCATTCTGCCTGTTTCGCCTGCAAGGGCACGCTTTACGCCCTCGCTGCCGATAAGCTCGGCTTCGTCGATATCTGTCTTGGAGCAGATATGGGAGGAGCAGCGCTGCATAACGTTCAGCTCTATGGAACGGACTTTGCAGCCTATCTTATCTTTTACCAGCTGTTCAAGAGTTTTGCCGATGCCCGAGAGGTACTCATGGCCGAAGTTGTCTACTGCCACGGGGCGCTTGCTTTCTTCGGGGAGCTTGACACCCTCCGACACTGCTACGATGACCGCCTTGTGCTTTGCCTGCATGGCACGGACGTCCTCCAGGAATTTCTCGGCGGAGAAGTTGCACTCGGGCAGGTAGATGAGGTGGGGGGCTATCTCATCGTTGGCACGGAGGACACAGGTGGAGGCTGTGAGCCAGCCTGCGTGTCTGCCCATTATTTCCACTATGGTGACAGATTCGATGGAGTACACCGAGCTGTCACGGATTATCTCCTGAACGGTGGCTGCCACATACTTGGCCGCAGAGCCGAAGCCGGGGGTGTGGTCGGTGATGGGCAGGTCGTTGTCGATAGTTTTGGGGATACCGATGACCTTGATATCAGAGCCGCCTGCGGCCAGGTAGGCGGAGAGCTTATCCACCGTATCCATGGAGTCATTACCGCCGATGTAGAAAAAGGCTTCGATACGGTGCTTTTCAAGGGTGGTCTTTATCTTCTGATAGACCTCGTCGTCGGCATCGGGGGAGGGCAGCTTGTATCTGCATGAGCCCAGCACCGTTGAGGGGGTCTGCCGCAGCAGCTCCATATCCTCATTGGAACGAATGACCAGCTTAAGGTCAAGTAGCTCGTCCTTTATCATGCCCTCGATACCGTTTATCGAGCCGAATACCGCATCTATCGCGGGGGTCTTCAACGCTTCCTTGAATACCCCTACCAAGGAAGCGTTGATAGCGCAGGTAGGTCCGCCTGACTGTGCAACTGCAATGTTCATTGAATATTCCTCCGTATTTTCTGTCGGGGCTGACCGCTGGGGTACAGCCGATGTTTTTTCTGCCGCAGGACACCACTCCCGCTAATGGCAGCACTGTATGCAGGCAGGACACCACTCCCGCGGCACACAAGTTCATTATAGCACAAACGACTTTCAAATTAAAGTGCGATTTTCAAATTTTAATAATCTTTTCCCTTTTTCACAAAAAGTTGTATTGTGATTAACCCGCAAGGTGTATATCATGGGGAATTCGGGGGGCAGGTATGGAAAAGAATGATAATAAATTTTAAAAAGTTTTTTAAAAGACTTGAAATGAGACGAGAAATATGTTATGATTATCATATGTAAATGTGCAAATATGATTTGGACAGGAAATTTTAGAATATTATGGAGGTACTAAAATATGGTAACAGCCGGTGATTTCAGAAATGGTATGACATTCGAGGAGGACGGCAACGTAATGCAGATCGTTGAGTTCCAGCACGTTAAGCCCGGTAAGGGTGCTGCATTCGTCAGAGCCAAGGTAAAGAATGTTATTACCGGTTCTATCAATGAAAAGACTTACAACCCCACAGCCAAGTTCCCCACTGCTTATGTGGAGAGAAAGGATATGGAGTATTCTTACAGCGACGGTGATCTGTATTATTTCATGGATTCAGAGACCTATGAGCTGATCCCCGTTAACAAGAGCGAGCTTTCTGACAACTTCAAGTTCGTTAAGGAGAACATGGTCTGCAAGATACTGTCCTACAAGGGTCAGGTATTCGGTGTTGAGCCTCCTTTCTTCGTAGACCTGGAAGTAACAGAGACAGAGCCCGGCGAGAAGGGCAACACAGCTACCAACGCTACCAAGCCTGCAACTGTTGAGACAGGCGCAGAGATCAGAGTTCCTCTGTTCATCAACACAGGTGACAGGATCAGGATCGACACACGTACCTGCGAGTACATGGAGCGTGCATAAGTTTTAAACTGACTTCTTAAAGTTAGGAGGTTGCTATTATGGAACTGAGCAATAAGGCAGCATATCTGAAGGGCCTCATGGAGGGTCTGAAGATAGATGAAAGCACAGATCAGGGCAAGGTCATGAAGGCTATGGCGGAGCTTCTGGAGGAGATGGCAAAGGCCATTGAGGACGTTACGGTGCTGGCTGATGAGACTGTTGATGTAGTTGACAGCATAAGCGACGACCTTTCCGACCTGGAGGACGATTTCTACGATGAGTTCTACGGTGAGGACGACGAGGACGACTACGATGACGCAGACGACACTACTCTGTATGAGTGCGTATGCCCTACCTGCGGCGAGACCATTGTGCTTGACGATGAGATGGTAGGCTCGGGCTCGGTAGAGTGCCCTAACTGCGGCGAAAATCTGGAATTTGATTTTTCCGATGATGAGGCAGAGGAGTAATTCTTTACCTTGTCTGTAATGTTCAGGCAGAACATAATTTAATAGTTTTTGTTTCAGGGGTGGTGAAATTCCACACCGGAGGTGATCGGTATCTGCGGATATCGTAAGTCCTCGACCGCCGAAAGGCGCTGATCGGGTGAAAATCCCGAACCGACGGTAAAGTCCGGATGGAAGAAACGACGGTTTTGTATAAACTAGCCCCCGAGCGATGCTTGGGGGCTTTTATCGTTTCTCCCGAATATTTATATTTGGAGGAATTTTTTATGAGCAGTAAAACAGCTGCGGGTGCAGCACCCGCAAAGAGGATCGACGTTAAGAAAATGACCATACTTGCCATGTTTGCGGCACTGGGTTACATCTGTGTGTTCGTGTTCAGGTTCAAGGTAAGCTTCCTGACGCTGGAATTCAAGGACGTTTTCACCACTATGGCAGGCTTTGTTTACGGCCCCATGGCTGCGGCGGGGGTAGCGCTGGCTGAGTCTCTGCTGGAAATGGTGACGCTTTCGGACACAGGCTTCTGGGGGGCGCTGATGAACTTTGCGGGCAGCGCGGCATTTTCTGTGACAGCTTCGCTGATATACAAACATAACAAGAGCTTCAAGGGCGCAGTCATCGGCTTGACAGCTGCGGTGTTCAGCATGACGGCTGTTATGCTGGTGATGAACCTCATCGTAACACCTATTTATGCGCACACTGATGTCAAGACGGTCGCAGGCATGATAGTGCCCCTGCTGCTGCCCTTCAACCTGATAAAGAGCGTGCTGAATGCGGCTATATGCTTTATTCTCTACAAGCCCCTTTCTCAGGCGCTGAAGGCCATACATCTGCTGCCCCGCAGCGAGGAGGGCTTCAAGGTCAACAAGAAGTCTGTTATCGGTATGGTGATAGCTGCCGCTGTTATTGTTATTTCAGTGGTGCTGGTACTGGTAGTGTTCAAGGGAAGCTTTGAACTGGTGAAGTCATAATTTAGTAAGGATATGTTCTGCCTGGGGCACCGGCCGTTTTGCGACGGCCGGTGTTTTTTTATTTTCAGGGGTTTCATTTATGATATTAATGTTAGTTAATATTAGCTAATTGTAAACGTTACCAATTAATGTAAACGATAACAATTAAGTTTACAAATGGTGCATTTATGGTAATTAGTGATAACGTTTACAATGAAAAAGTGTGCAAAGTGTACAAGACATATTAAAATTAACTGGATAATTGCGAGAAAAGTTAAGCAAATTTCGCAAAACCTCTTGATTTTTTTAGCAAGATAGTGTTTAATATAAACATAGCAGAAATGTAATATTTGAAAGTTTGTTTAAAATATTACACAGACTGCATAACGGGTAATATAATATGTAATGATCGAAGGAGGATATCATTATGAAGATCAAAAGAATGCTTGCAATGGCACTGAGCATGACAATGGCTCTGGGTGTTATGGCTTCCTGCGGCGACAACGGCGGCGAGGGTAAGGACAAGGCTGACGGCAAGACCGATTTCAAGTCTGCTGATGAGATCGACAAGGACTCCCTTAAGGGCAAGACCATAACCCTGTACACCCACGGCGGCAACCGTGTACTGGGTGAGGAGAAGAAGGACGAGAACGGCAACACCTACCGTGATGAGTCCTATGCATACCTCAAGCACCTGGCTGAGAAGTTCGAGAAGGAATATGAGATACACGTTGACCTGCAGGTAAACTCCACTGAGGACGATATCAGACCTCTGCTGCAGACCCAGGACCCCGGTATCGATATCTATACCTCACCTAACTGGAGCATTGAGGAGTGGCAGCAGTACGCTGAGCCTTACTGCACCCTTGACGAGGCAAGAGAGCTGTACGGCGACTATGCTGAGACCATGGTAAATGACGGTACTTATGTATACTCCCTCATGCCTGCAAAGACCTACAACAACGCTGTAGTTTACAACGAGGAAACTATAAAGAGCGTGGGCTATGACAGCATACCCACAACTCAGGCTGAGTTTGAGGAGATGTGTACAAAGCTCCGTGAGGCAGGCATTGATCCTATTGCAATGCACAGAATTGAAAACTGGCCTCTTTCGACCATGAACGATTTCGCTAACTATGTGGCAGGCTCTAACGACGCTTATCCTTCCATGCTCAAGAGCGATACTCCTTTCAGCGAGAGCGAGCCTATGGGCAAGACTATAAAGATGTACACCGACTGGAAGTCCAAGGGCTTCTTTGAGGCTGATATCTACACTGACTTCGGTGTGGCTATGGACTCTGTAGGCAACGGCAAGGCTGCTATGATGCTCTTCGGTGCATGGGTAGTTCCCCAGATACAGGGCCGTGTTCCCGAGGGCGGCGACCCCAACTCCATCAAGTTCGCACCTGCACCTGATTTCGGCAAGGGCCAGTATGTAATGGCTTCTGCTGCTGACGGCTATTCTATAGCTAAGGGCTCTGACGACAAGGAAGCTGCAAGGCTGTTCATCGAGTACATCTCTGAGGATGCACAGTATCTGGCTGACAGCGGCTACATCGCAAACAAGAAGGGCGTTGAGCCTATCGTTCCCGACCTGTACAAGATCATCGACGACGCTGTAGAGGCAGGCACCTGCAAGGTACTGTATTCTTACGCTACCGATGACAACTCTATACACAACGAGGAGGTTCTCTCTGAGGCTGCACTGCTGGAGGACAACAAGTATGCAGGCAACCTGTTCGATACTATCGACGTTACCAAGGAGCCTGACTGGTCTGCTTACGATGCACAGGTAGAGAAGCAGAACAAGGCTTATGTTGAGGCAAGGGATTTCCTGGGCTACAGCTGGCAGTAATATAACAGACGGCACTTTTTAAGATATGTCATAAAAATTTCCAATTTCCTTTATTTCCTTATATTTTAAGCTTTGAGGGCGATATAATAACTATATCGCCCTTTTGGCAGGAAATGGGGACGATACTTTAATGGAGTGGTAAAATATGAAAAGCAAGAACCGTTCGGTGTTTATTTTACTGTTCCTGATACTTCCCATGATACATCTCGTCATATTCTCATATGTGCCTATCATAGGCAACTTTGTGCTGAGCCTGACAGACTGGAAGGGCTTCGGCGAGATAAGATTTGTGGGTCTCAGAAATTATCAGCGAATGTTCACAAACACTGAATACATATCAATGTTCAAAAACTGCGGGTGGTACTTCCTGGTGGCTATACCCCAGCTGGTATTCGCATTGCTGCTGGCAGTTGTCATCAACGGAAAGTTCCGCGGGCTCAATGTGTTCAAGGGTATACTGATAATACCTTACCTGCTCAACGGCGTTATCATTTCGACGATATTCATTATCTTCTTCAACAACGCGGGCAGCCTGAACACCATACTTGAATGGCTGCACCTGGACGGCCTGAAGCACCAGTGGCTGCAGGACCTGAGCCTGGTCAATCCTTCAATAGCTTCCATAAGTATATGGAGGTACTACGGCATGAACTTCATAATGTTCTTCGGAGCATTGCAGTCCATACCCACCGAGCTTTACGAGGCTGCGACCCTTGACGGCTGCACCAAATGGCAGGAGATACGCTATATCTCCATACCCTTTATCAAGAAGGTACTGTTCATCAACATTCTGCTGAGTATCTCAGGTTCCATACAGGTATTCGAGATACCCTACATCATGATGAACGGTTCAAACGGCACGGGCACACCTGTTATCATGATACAGCAGTCCATGTCCACCAACCGTGTGGGCTTTGCGGCAGCGCTTTCGGTAATGGTATTCGTTATCGTTATGATAGTTGTGGGTCTGCAGAGAATACTGGTAAAGGAGGACTAATATATGGCAAACGAGACCAAGCTTTACAAAGTCGTAAGATATGTCTTCCTGATCGCGGCCAGCATATTTGTTATTGTGCCGCTGATACCTCTGATATTCATGGCTTTCAAGACGGGTGCGGAGTATTCTTCCACCAGCGTGCTTGAGGCACCCAAGAACTGGCTGAATACCTACAACTTCGCCTATGCCATAAGGGTAGGCAAGCTGGGCAAGGCTTTCCTGTACACGGCGATAATACTGACCGTATCCCTGTTCTTCCAGGTGACTATGACAGCCATGGTATCCTATGTGCTGCACCGTTTTGAATTCATGGGCAAGAAGGTAGTAATGACCATGTTCACCCTGACCATGTTCATACCTGTAGTTGCCACCCAGAACCTGATCTTCCGTATGATGTACGGAGTGGGGCTGGTAAACACAATGTGGAGCGTTATCATACTTTACTCGGGCGTTGGCATTGTGGGAATTTATGTCATGCTCAACCAGCTGGACAATATTTCCCGTGAGATAGACGAGGCGGCCATGATAGACGGTGCAGGGTATTTTTACACGTTCCTGCACATAATCTTCCCGCTGATGAAGCCTGCCTGCACGACCATGATAATCATTAACGGCATAGGCCTTTACAACGATTTCTACATACCCAACCTTTATCTCAACCGTGATGTTCAGACCTTTACTGTGGCGCTGTACAAGTTCTACGGTTCGATGTCAACACCCTTTGAGATAGTGGCTGCGGCAATAATCATCGGTATGATACCGATAATGATAGTCTTCATCTTCCTGCAGAAGTATATTTACAACGGTCTTGCAGGCTCGGTGAAGATGTAAGGGAACAAGCGATATTCTCCTATGGATATTACCCGTGCTCACTGCGGTGTGGTGTGCCCCGCCGCAGCTGAGGCACAGGGGGAAAGGTAAGTGGGGTACTTATGAAGAAACGGAAAAAGCTTGACCTGACGGGAGTTACCTCCATGGTACACCTGACGGTGGTGCTGAGCGTGGTATGCTTCGGGACGATGATACTGTCCCTGGGGATACTGTTTCTGCCTGCGCTGACGGCGGCATTCATCATTGGCAAAGATGTGATACTCAGGCGCTTTGATGTGAACGACAGTGTCAGCAGGAGATTTTTCCGATATGCGGCAGAGAACCTTAAGATGATGAAGTATTTTCCCATACAGCTCATAGCCATGTTCCAGGCGGCGGGCATATTTGCCTGCGGGCGGACGGGGCTGAACGGGCTGGGGTATGTTCTTGCGGCTTCGATGGCATTTTTCTTCACGGTGCTTATCTATGCAGTTACCTACCATGTATTCTGCAAGCCTTATCCTGAAATGGCGGAGGTACTTATCGCCATGTTTTACAAGGTACAGAACTTGCTGGCCGTATGGATGCTCACGCTGGTAGCTGCCCTGTTTGCGGGTGTGAAGCTGCTGGGGGGCGCTATGATAGTCGGGGCGATACCGCTGATACTGGCGGAGGCTGCGGCTTTCATAGGGATAATATCCTTCCGTAAGGCAGGCAGGAAACTGACCGAAGCAGAAACTGCCGACATAGGCAGCGAGCTGCTTGAGAGATTTTAGCTTACTACTATTCTTTCTTCCAAATGGGTGAGGGGACGACCCACCTATAAGTTCCCATCACTCTGCAAGGCGGACGTCAGTTCGCCGTTATTCCATCATTGATACGCACGGGCATACTCCCCCGTGCGTATCGTTTTTTTATGCTGAAGTTTCGGCGGTGCGGTTGACAAGGGGGCAGGTGATATGCTATAATTTTCTAAAAGAACAATGAAGTCGAAATTGAAAGGAGTATTTATATGAAATTATCTGCGGTGATATCAGCGGCGGCGCTGACACTGGCGCTTTCTGCGGTTTCTGCTTTTGCTGACGGTATCGGTGATATCAACTCTGACGGGGATATCAATGTTACCGACCTTATGATGATCTCGGCTCATGTTAAAAGTGAAAAGCCTTTACAGGAGGAATGCTTTGCTTTTGCTGATGCCAACGAGGACGGGGATATCAATGTGACCGATGTGATGATGGTGGCTGCCCATGTTAAGGGGCTGCGCTCGCTGGACGGTTCATTTGTGGCGCCCGAGCCTGAGCCTGAACCCGAGCCTGAGCCTACAGGGCCTGTTATAGAGGTCATAGACGGTGTTACATATGTGGACGGAATACTGATCGCCAACAAGAGCTATGCGCTGCCCCAGAACTACGGCAACGGCCTTACCACGGAAACGCTGAATGCTTTCTATGATATGCAGCGGGGGGCTTCTTACGACGGCATATCTTTGTGGATATGCTCAGGGTTCAGGAGTTACTGGGATCAGAATTATCTTTACTGGAACTATGTGAAACGTGACGGACAGGCAGCTGCGGACACTTATTCTGCAAGACCGGGACATTCGGAACACCAGACGGGGCTTGCCATTGACATAAACAATGCCAGCAGGAGCTTCAACGGTTCCCGCGAAGCCCAGTGGATAGCTGCCCACTGTGCGGAGTATGGATTTATACTCAGGTACCCCCAGGGCAAGGAAGACAAGACTGGCTTTATGTATGAGTCATGGCACGTCAGATATGTGGGCAAGGAGCTGGCCGGGAAGATAACCGACAGCGGGCTTTGTCTGGAGGAATATCTGGGGATAGATTCTTACTATCACTGATAAAATATAATGGCTGTTTTTTCGTATCGGGAAATGAAAAGATAAGAATGCCCCCGGGTGCTTTGCGGCGCTCGGGGGCGTGTGTTTTTTCGGGGAAAGGGGAGGGAAGACAGCCCCATAAAAGGTATGCGGTTTTTGAGAGCTTTTTTGTTTCTGCCTGAATTATCCAATTCAGACAATTTTTCATGGGCGGCAGTATTTTAATTGTTGAACACGGAAGAAATTTTTAGCAGTTATTGACAGGCATATGACAATGTGATATAATTAACGACGTTAGCTAACGTTGTTTACAGAGGTGAGCATATGCCGAGAGATAAGAGAGAAACACACGAAAAAATGATCCCTGCCGCAATGGCGGAATTTCTTGAATACGGTTTTGAGAAGGCCTCTATGCGCAGGATAGCGGCTTCGCTGGATATGACAGCTGCGGCGCTGTACCGCCATTTTGACAGCAAGGAGGCTATGTTTGCTGCCCTTGTTGAGCCTGTAGTCACGGAGTTTACGGATATTTTCAAAAAGCTTTCGGCGCAGGAATTTGCTGATATCGAAACAGAGGGCAATGCCAATGTGTGGCAGGGCGAGAGTGATGATTCACGGTGGGTCATGAGATTTATATATGAGCATTTTGATGTATTCACACTGCTTGTCTGCAAGTCCCAGGGGACACGATATGAAAGCTTTGTACATGATGTTGCGGTAATGGAGGAAAGGACTACCATGCGCTATTTTGAGGCTCTGCGCAGTAAGGGTGTAGTTATCAATGAGATAGACCCTGAGGAGTTTCATGTGCTGGTATCAACAAACGTTGGTGCTATATTTGAAGCCGTCAGGCACGGTTTCTCAGAAGAAAAGGCCATGCACTATGCAGTAACACTGGACAGATTTTTTACTGCAGCATGGAAAGATCTGATCGGCATTTAGCCGTTCATTTTTTTGCAATGAAGTTAGTTAAAACTAACCTGAAAGGGGTGCCGCAATGGTAGATGTTCGGGCAGATATAACCTATAAAAATGAGAAAACGCCCATATTGAACAATGCAGAGCTGAGTATACGAAAAGGGGAATTTGTAGTGCTTTGCGGAGCGTCGGGCTGCGGGAAGTCCACCTTGCTCAGGTGTATAGATCATCTGATACCTGATTTTTATGAGGCGGATATGAAAGGTACCGTCAGCATTGGCGGCAGGGATATTTCGGGCATGAGCATAGGAGAAACGGGAGAACTGGCAGCTACGGTGTTCCAGGACCCGCGCTCGCAGTTCTTCACCACCAACAGCACGACGGAGATAGCTTTCGGTCTGGAGAACAGGGGCATTTCACATGAGGCTGTAAAAAAGCGGACCGAGGAGATATTCAGGGAATATGGCATGGAGAAGCTGCTTGACCGTGATGTTTTCCGCCTGTCAAGCGGGGAGAGGCAGATGGTAGCCGTGCTTTCGGCGGCGGCTATGGATACCCCTGTGATACTCCTTGATGAGCCCTCGGCGAACCTTGACCATGCAGCTACCATGGAGCTTGCACAGCTTTTGAAAAAGCTGAAGGCAGAAGGGAAAACTATCATCGTCAACGAGCACAGGCTTTACTATCTCAGGGAACTTGCGGACAGATACTGCTTTGTGCGGGAGGGGAGGATAGAGAGGACATTTTCTCCCGGGGACATGGAGGAGATGTCCGCTGAAAAAATGCGGGAGTACGGGCTTCGGGAAACACACCTTGAAAGGGTACGCTATGGCGGGTGCAGACCCTCTGAGGGTGGTACTGCACTGAATGTACATGAACTTGCCTTCGGCTACAGCAAAAAGGAAAAGATACTGGACGGTATCTCCTTTGAGGCTCACGCAGGTGAGATAATAGGTGTGATAGGTGCAAACGGTTCGGGCAAGACGACTTTAGGCAAGCTTATGACGGGGCTGTACAAAGCTTCGGGGGGCAGTATCAGCGTGAACGGCAAAGCGCAAAAGCCCTCGGAGCTGCAGAAAAATGCCATGTTCATCATGCAGGAGGCTGAATTTCAGTTCTTCACGAACTCTGTCACGGGTGAGCTTCTCTATGGGAGAGAATTGACGGAGGAGCTTAAGGCTTCCATACAGCACTGGCTGAAACGTCTTGGATTATATGAAGCGAGAATGCGTCACCCCTTTTCGCTTTCGGGCGGGCAGATGCAGAAGCTGGTACTGCTGACGGCCTACCTTTCACCCAAGCAGATAGTTGTGCTTGATGAACCGACGGCGGGGCTTGACAGGAAAAGTCTTGAGGTCTGCTGTGAGCTTATCCGTGAGATGAGAAAGACAAAGCTCGTTATTATCATCACCCACGACACTGAGTTGATCGCCGAATGCTGTACAAGGTGTATCTGCATAGGTGCGGGGCGGGTGAGAAAGGATATTGTATTGGAGAGCGAAGGTGATCTCTGTGAGGTCAAAGGATATCTTGAGAATGAGGTAAGCACCGCCGACAATGACCGCCTTGACCACAAAGCTGTATATGCCTCAAAGACCGACCCGAGGATACATCTGGCACTTATGGTCACGGCGATGATAAGCGGTATCGTTGGCGCAGACCTTGTACATATCGCGGTAATGCTTTCAGTGGTGCTGCTGTTTATCGTGAACGGCCGCCTGCGCAAGGCTTTGCTGTACGGCGGCGGCTTTGCGGCGGCAATGCTTGTATTCAAGCTGTCATCATCGGCGGCAGTGATATTTCCGGCCTCGATGGTCATACGGGTCATCGTCATGTCGGCGGGAGCAGACCTGGCTGTGGGAAGTGACGGTGCGGCAGGCATAATAGCGGCGCTGAGGAAAATGCATTTCCCCGAAAGGTTCATCATGGTTTGCTCGGTGATGCTGAGATTTTTCCCTGTTATAAGGAATGATATGCATTTAGCGTCACAGGCGATGAAGACCAGGAGCGCTTACAGCAATACCGCTGAAAAGCTAAGGAACTTACCAAGGCTGTTTGAAATGATAGTAGTGCCTGCGATGTTCCGTGTTATGCAGATAGCGGAGCATCTTGCGGCCTCGGCGGAGACAAGGGGCATCTCGCTGGCGGTAAGGAAGACCTCACTGCTTGACCTGAGGTTCAGACGGGTCGATTATGCGGCGGCGGCATTCACTGCGGCATTGTTTATCATAAGATTTACTATATTCAGAAATGGAGCGATATTATGAAGATCGAAAAAATGAAAACAAAGGACATCATCACTGTTACCCTGCTGACGCTGGTGAACATGGTGATATACATTGTGCTGGGCATGACCTGTGTGGTTCCTGTCATGGTGCTTATCTACCCCTCGCTGATAGCACTTACTCAGGGTGTGGTATTTATGATGATAGGAACTAAGGTGCCGAAAACAGGTGCTTTTATCATCTATTCCATAGTTGCGGGGCTGCTGGGCTTCTATGTACCTTACCTGATATTCAATGTCATAGCGGCTGTTATTACAGAGATACTGCTGCTGGTCGGCGGCTATAAAAACTACAGGAACCTTTCTGTGGGTTATATTCTCATGCAGGCTGCTGCGGTGTTCGGAAGCACTATCTATCCTTACAAGATAGCCTATGAGGATCTGCTCAAGCAGGGCACTGCCGAGCAGATAGCCGATAAGCAGAAGGCTGTTGATCTGCTGACAGGTGCTGTTCCTGCGGCTGTTGTGGCAGGCTGCCTTATCTGTGCGGTCATAGGTGCGCTCATCGGTGTGAAGGTAGTAAAGCGTCATGTAAATGCTGCTGACAAGGGGGAAGATGTACTTGCCTGAACAGAGTTCCAAAAAGGATAAGATAACTTTCTTTTCGGGTATGAAGGAATTCATATCCCCTTATGCGGGAAGATTTGCCCTTTCTGTCATACTGAGCATAACAGGTGTTGCCTGCTCAATACTCTGCTATGTTTTCGTCGGGAAGATAGCGGCAGAGCTTATCGATGGCACGAAAGAACTGAGGGCGCTTTTGAAGTGGCTCATACCCCTGGTGATCTGCAAGCTGCTCAGCGGTGTGCTGATGAACACGTCTACCTGGGTGAGTCACAAGGCTGCTTTCTGCACGCTGGCGGATATACGCGGGGCGCTGGCGGATAAAATGCTGAGGCTGCCCCTGGGATATTTTGAAAGCACGGGAAGCGGCCGCATAAAAGCCATAGCCGTTGACCGTGTGGAAACAGTGGAGAAAACGCTGGCGCATATGCTGCCTGAGCTTACGGGAAATATCCTGGCGCCTGTGGTACTGGTGATATGGTCATTTTTTATAGACTGGCGGGTATCTCTTGTCATGCTTGGCTGGATGATACTGGGGCTTTGCTGCTCAGGGGGCATGATGATGGGCTATGAGCAGAAATTCGGCAGATACGCAAAGGCCGAAAAGGGCATGAACCAGGCTATAGTGGAATATGTGGGCGGTATCGAGGTCATCAAGAATTTCAACCGCACTGAGCATTCATACAAACGCATAACCGAAGCGGTAGACGAGCATACCGCTTCGATGCTGGAATGGATGAAGGACGCACAGCTCTGGCAGACCCTTGTGATGACCATATGCCCCCTG
The DNA here is from genome assembly GCF_017464355.1 of Ruminococcus sp. GTDB lineage: Bacteria > Bacillota > Clostridia > Oscillospirales > Ruminococcaceae > Hominimerdicola. The sequence goes on from NZ_JAFUAG010000026.1 coordinate 13,807, forward strand.
GCCATATTCCCTACGGCCATATACGGGCTGCACCTGGTAAAGGGAGGAAGTCTTGGGGTATCGGAGCTGTTTTTGCTGCTTATTATCTCCATGAGCATATTTGCACCGCTGATGAAGGCTTCGTCTTACATAGACCAGATAGCTTCGATGGACGAGGCGGCAAAGGAGGTCAGGGCCATACTTGATGCCCCCGAACTGAAGCGGGGGGACAGCAGTATCGTCGGCGGGGGAGATATTGAATTTTCTCATGTTACGTTCTCCTATGACGGCGAGGTGAATGCCCTTGATGATGTGAGCTTTACCGTGCCAAAGGGAAGCTTTACGGCGCTGGCAGGGCTCTCGGGCAGCGGCAAGTCAACTATAGCCAAGCTGATAGCGGGCTATTGGGACAAAAGCGGCGGCAGGATACTCATAGGCGGAAAGGATATATCGGAGATAAGCAGCGATGAGCTAAACAGATATATCGCTTATGTGGATCAGGAGACCTATCTGTACAACACTACCATAATGGAAAATATCCGTGTGGGCGACCCGAAGGCGACCGATGAGCAGGTGAAGGCCTGCGCTGTAAAATGCGGCTGTGATGCTTTTATTAGCGCACTTCCACAGGGTTATGGGACACAGGCAGGTGCGGCAGGGGGCAGGCTTTCGGGCGGTGAGCGCCAGCGGATAGCTATCTGCCGTGCTATGCTGAAAAATGCTCCCGTTGTCATACTTGATGAAGCGACAGCTTCCGCTGACCCCGAGAACGAGGCGGAGATACAGCGCTCGCTTTCAGCCCTTTGTGAAAACAAGACACTCATCGTTGTGGCGCACCGGCTTTCCACCATAAAGAACGCTGACAATATACTTGTAATGGAAAACGGCAGGATAGCAGAAAGCGGGACACACGGAGAGCTTATCAGCCAAAAGGGCATATATGCGGGGCTGTGGAAAATCTCGGAAGGAGGCGGCAGAGAATGACAGAGACCTTTAAAAGACTATGGAGGTTCAGCGGGAAACACAAGGATAAGCTGATAAAGACTTTTCTGCTGAACTTCTTCAAGAATATGTTCATGTCCATGCAGTTCCCTGCGGTGATACTTCTGCTGGGGGAACTGGCAGGCGGCGGGAATGACCCGCATATAACTGCTAAGCTGGTCGTGATAACGGCGATATGTCTTGTGGGCACCTTTGCCACAGCCTACGGCGAGCAGTGGTCATCTATAGAAGCCGACTGCAAAATGGTGCGTGACAAGCGCTTTAAAATAGCCGATATACTTAAAAACGTACATCTGGGATTTTTCACAGGCGGGAAGTCGGAGCATATCTCGGCTACCCTTACGACTACTATGACAATGGTGGAGAATACCGCTGTATATGCCATATCAACCATAACAGCAGGCTTTTTCATGACAGCTATCATGATAGTATTTCTGCTGTTCTACCAGTGGCAGATAGCTGCTGCCGCACTGGCGGGGACACTGCTGTATCTTGCAGTGCTTATACGCCAGATAAACGTATCCAGGGATAATTCTCACATCGTCAACGATTCGATGAGCCGTCTGGCTGCTGCATATGTATCCTTCGTGCAGGGCATAAAGGTGACAAAGGCCTTTAATTTCAAGGACAGCACGGGCAAGATACATTACGACATTGAGGACACAAGAAAGGCAACGGATAAGCTTACGGGACTTACCATGCCCTCAATGTACGCAGGAAATCTGGTGACGGGGATATTCGAGGTGATCATCATCATCATCTCCCTTTCGCTGTATACGGGGGGGAGCATAGGCCTTTCAAAAGCTGTGATACTGCTGATAGCTTCGTTTATGATATTCTCTTCACTTTTGCAGAGCGGCAGCAGCCTTTCCATGATCGGTCTGCTGGATACCTCGCTGATACGTTCCGATGAGCTTGAAGCGGCGCCTCAGCAGAAAACGGAAGCTCCCCTACAGCAGATAAAGGGCAGCGGCATACGCTTTGAAGATGTATCATTCAGCATAGACGGTACTAAAATACTTGACGGCATAACCGTTGATATACCCGAAGGGAAGACCACCGCTGTCATAGGCCCCTCAGGCTCGGGCAAGACTACCCTGTGCCGCCTGATAGCACGCTTCTGGGATATCGACAGCGGAAAAATAACCATAGGCGGTGCGGATATAGACCATGTTGATGAAAAGACACTGATGTCGAATATATCCATGGTGTTCCAGAATGTTTATCTTTTTGAGGACACGGTGGAGAACAACATCAGGCTGGGCAGGCAGGACGCCACCCATGAGGAGGCGGTGGCTGCTGCGAAAGCTGCACGCTGTCATGAGTTTATTGAAAAGCTGCCTGAGGGCTATGACACCGTAGTCAGCGAGGGCGGCGGCAGCATATCGGGCGGAGAGAAGCAGAGGATATCCATAGCAAGGGCCATACTGAAGGACGCGCCTATCGTTATACTCGATGAAGCCACCAGCGCCCTTGATGCGGAAAATGAGCGTGATATCACAGAGGCTGTAAATGAACTTTGCCGCGGCAAAACGGTCATCATGATAGCCCACCGCATGGAGACCATACGCAATGCGGACAAGATCATCTCACTGGAGAACGGCAGGATAAGTGAAGCGGGCACCCATGAAGAGCTTGCAGCCCTTGACGGCATATACAGCCGTTTTGCGGAGGACAGGAAGCGGGCAGGTGCCTGGGATATAAAACGCTGATACTGCACTGACTGTCTTATTGTAAAGCATAGGCGAGCCGCTTCGGACTTAGTGAACGAGGCGGCTTTTTGGCTGATAGGGTATCTGCCATGAAAAAATTTCATTTTGGGTACTTGACAAGGCGGCAGGTTTGTGCTAAAATGATAATTGCATTATCGGTAATGCGATTTTCAGTGGAAGGAGGAGAAGTATGTCAACACCCGATAAGAGCATAGACCCCCGCCTGCTTGCCAGTGCAGAGGCGGAGTTCCTGAAAAAGGGCTTTTTGAAAGCTGAGCTGAAAACTATCTGCGAGAATGCAGACATCACCACAGGGGCGGTGTATAAGCGCTACAAGGGCAAGGAGGACCTGTTCTGTGCGGTGGTGGAGGATATAGCTTATTCGCTCACAGACTTTTTGGAAAAGCGTTCTGCTATGGATCTTTCGGCTTTTAGCGATGAGGAGGTATACAACTCATGGATAATGACCTATGAGTCGATGTTACCTATGTTCCGCTTGATATACGAACAGCGGGAAAAGTTCACCCTGCTTATCGACAGGGCGGCGGGGACACGCTATGAAAATTTCAGCCATGAGTTTGTCACTAAGATGAGCTATGCCTATGAGCAGTTTTACAGCGAAGCCTTCAAGCGCGGCCTTGCGAAGGCTGAGGTCACCAGGGAGGAGTTCCATGTGCTGCTTTCCTCTTTCTGGACGTGTATCTGTGAGCCTGTGATACATGATATGACATGGGAGCAGATAGAGGAGCATTGCAGGATGATCTGCCGCTTCTTCAACTGGAAGGAAGCAATTATGCTGGAGAAAGGAAATGAATGATGTTCAGTAAGGTCAAGCCCTATATGGGCAGTTACATCAGGTACACCTATGCGGCGCTGGGGGCGATGTTCGCAGGACTCATCGCCTCTGCCGTGCCGTTCTTTTTGGTATACCGCATAATTCGTCCGCTGATAGATGGTGAAAAGCTTTCGGCGGGGTATCTGGCGATACATATCGCTGTTATTTTTGCGTGTGAGTTAGCCTATGCTAACCTATATGCATGGGGGCTGAAATTATCACATATATCTGCATACAACACGCTGAAAAACATACGCATATCTTTGCAGAAAAAGCTGGAGCGCCAGCCCCTGGGTGCGATACAGGATATGGGCAACGGCAGGATAAAAAAGCTGTTCACCGATGATATCGACCAGGTGGAGATACTGCTTGCCCATGCCATACCCGAGGGTATAGCAAATCTTTCAATGGCGGTCATAGCGGTTATATGTATGTTTTTTGCAGACTGGAAGCTGGCGCTGCTTTCTCTTTGTGCGCTGCCCCTGGGGCTGTTTGCCATGGGCATGATGTTCAAGGCGGGAATGGAGCGCATGAATGCTTACTATGCGGCCTCTGCAAAAATGAATGCGACTATCATCGAGTATGTCAACGGCATGGAGGTAGTAAAGGTCTTCGGGCGGGACGGCGAGAGCTATAAGCGGTACGAAAAGGACGTCAGGGATTACCGCGACTTCACCCTTGCCTGGTACAAGGTATGCTGGCCGTGGATGTCGCTGTACAATGCGTTAATACCTTGCGTGGCACTGTTCATGCTGCCTGTGGGGACTTTATTTATCATAAAGGGGACATCGACTGCTGCTGACCTGGTGCTGGTTTTCTGCCTGTCGCTGTCGGTGGGTATGCCCCTGCTGAAAGCCCTTGCCTTTGCGGGAAAGATACCTCAGCTGGGCTACAAGATAGATGAGATAGAAAAGGCTATGGACAACGAGCCTTTAAAAACTAATGATAACTCATTTATCGGTAATTCGCATATCGCGGCTTTCAGGGACGTCCGCTTTGCCTACAAGGAGAAGGAGGTGCTGCACGGTGTTTCTCTCGAACTTGGGGAGGGCACGCTGACAGCCCTTGTGGGGGAATCGGGCAGCGGTAAATCCACACTGGCAAAGCTGCTTGTCCACTACTATGACTTAAACGGCGGAAGCATAACTCTGGGGGGACAGGACATAACGGATATGAGCATTGAGGCGCTCAATGACAATATATCCTATGTTTCGCAGGAGCAGTTCCTGTTCAACACGAGCCTATACGAAAATATACTTATAGGCAGACCCTCTGCGAGCCGTGAGGAGGTACTGGCGGCCGCAGAAAAAGCGCAGTGCGGCGAATTCCTGGCACGGCTGCCAAAGGGCATAGACACCATGGCAGGGGACGGCGGAAAGATGCTTTCGGGCGGTGAAAGGCAGCGTATCTCCCTGGCCAGGGCGATACTGAAAAATGCGCCCGTCATCGTCCTTGATGAGGCTACAGCTTTCATCGACCCTGAGAACGAGGAGAAGATGAATGCGGCCATTGCTGAGATAATAAAGGGCAAGACCGTACTTGTCATAGCCCACCGTTTGCAGACCATTGTGAATGCGGACAAGATTTGCGTGATGAAGGACGGAGATATCATTGCCGCAGACACACATGAAAGGCTGCTGCAAAGCTGCGGGGAATACCGTAAGCTCTGGAACAGCAGTGAAGCAAGAGCCAACTGGCAGATAGGGAACGAGGTGAGAGAATGATAGGCCTGATAAGACGTATCCTCGGTGTTTCGGGGAAATATCGGGGCAGGATATACGGAGCCTTCGGGTTTTCGTTCCTCAAGGGGCTGCTGATGAAGGTACCGATAGTGATAACATATTTTGTAGTTACGGCATTTATGGAGGGGACCCTTACAAAGAAGGCCGCCCTTTACGGTGCTGCCGCCCTGGTGGCAAGTGTGATATTGCAGGCGGTGTTCCAGTACCTGGCAGACAGGCTGCAAAGTGCGGCAGGGTATATGATATTCGCTGATATGCGCATGAAGCTGGGCGAACATCTGAGGCGGCTGCCCATGGGTTATTTTACAGAGGGCAACATTGGTAAGATAAGCTCGGTGCTTTCTACGGATATGGTATTCATTGAAGAAAACTGTATGATGGTGCTGGCGGACATGATGAGCTACCTGTTCTCCCAGGCTATCATGATAGTGTTCATGTTCGTATTCGACCTGCGGCTGGGGACGGCCTCGCTGGTAATAACGGGGGCAATGGTGCTGCTGGGCAGGGGCATGATGAAAAGCGACCTTGTCCACTCGGACGAAAAGCAGGAGGCTGCCGAGATACAGACTCAGGCAGTGCTTGATTTCACGGAGGGCATAGGTATCATAAAGACCTACAACCTGCTTGGGGAAAAGTCGAAGGAGCTGACAGACAGCTTTGAAACCAACTCCCGTGTGAACCTTGATTTTGAATTTTCGCACCACCCTTATATGCGGGGCGTATATCTCATTTACGGTATCGGGACGGTCATCATGCTGGGGCTTTCGGCATGGCTGTATTCAAAGGGGGCTATCGGACTGAATTACTTCTTTGGAATGCTTTTGTGCCTGTTTGACCTGTTTGTGCCTATAAAGTCCTTCTACGACCAGGAGGCAAGGCTGACGGTCATGAGTGCCTGCATGGACAGGATAGAAGCCCTTTTTGCAGAAAAGGAGCTTGATGACAGCGGAAAGGAAGGTCTGAAAAACACAGATGTTCCCGAGATAGAATACCGCAATGTCACCTTTGCCTACGACAAAAACGATATACTGAAGAACGTGTCATTCAAAGCGGAACGGGGCACCATGACCGCCCTTGTGGGACCCTCGGGGGGAGGAAAATCAACTATTGCCAGCCTGCTGACACGTTTCTGGGACGTAAAGTCGGGGGAGATACTTCTGCGGGGGAGCGATATAAGAAAGATACCTCTTGCGGTGCTTATGGACAACATAAGTGTGGTATTCCAGCGGGTGTATCTTTTTCAGGATACGGTGTACAGCAACATCGCACTTGGCAGACCCGATGCGAGCCGTGAAGAGGTCATCGAAGCGGCTAAAAAGGCACGGTGCTATGATTTCATCATGGAGCTGCCCGAGGGCTTTGACACGGTCATAGGTGAGGGCGGTGCAAGTCTTTCGGGCGGACAGGCACAGAGGCTCTCTATAGCGAGGTGCATACTGAAAAATTCGCCTATCGTCATTCTCGATGAAGCCACTGCAAGTGTTGATGCCGACAACGAAAGCTACATACAGCAGGCGATAAGCGAACTGTGCGTTGGCAAGACACTGCTGGTCATCGCCCACAGGCTGAACACCATTGCCCATGCAGACAACATCATGGTAATAAAGGACGGACAGATAGCTGAGTACGGCGACCATGAGAAGCTTATGAGCAAGGGCGGCATTTATCACGATATGGTGAGAAAGCGTGCTGTCAGCACGGGCTGGAAAAACTGACGGGCGAATGTTGAGCCTGCCCTGTGATCTCAAATTTGCAGCATATGCAATGCACATAAATTTCGGAAGATAAAAATGCCATAGCACCCCTGACTTGCGTGAGGGTACTATGGCATTATCTTTTATCCCAATTTGGTTGTGTATTGTTTTCCCCGCCGCAGGCGGGGGAAACAATACGAAAAAAGCTATTCTGTATCATCAGCAATACACTTCAAAATTGGGAGTTATCTTTTATCCTGCTGACATTACTGTCTGAGGTAAACACCGTTTTCTTCGATATAGTCTTCCATATCGTCCTTATAGCCCAGGTGGAGGGGGTCGTTATCTATGGCTTTAAGGGCACGCTGGCCGATATCCTTACGGTAGTGGGCGCCTTCAAAGCTTATCTGCTCAACACCCTTATAGGCCTTGTCAAGGGCGGCCTTGAGGGTGAGCGCCCTGGCTGTGACACCGAGGACTCTTCCGCCGCTGGTGAGGAACTTGCCGTCTGCAAGCTTGGTGCCTGCGTGGAATACCTGCACGCCCTCGGTCTGACCCTTGTCGTCAAGACCCTTTATCTCGATACCCTTGGGGTAGGAGAGGGGATATCCGCCGCTGGCCATGATGACGCAGGCGCAGCTGCCCTCAGACCACTCAACGTTGAGGTCGCCCAGCTTATGGTCATAGATAGCTTCCATGATATCGACCAGGTCGGTTTTAAGCATGGGGAGGACTACCTGAGTTTCGGGGTCGCCGAAGCGGCAGTTATACTCGATGACCTTGGGACCCTTGGGGGTGAGCATAAGGCCGAAGTAGAGGCAGCCTTCAAAAGTTCTGCCCTCGGCATTCATAGCGTTGATAGTGGGGAGGAATATCTTCTCCATGCATTCTTTAGCTATGGCATCGGTATAGCAGGGGTTGGGGGCGATAGTGCCCATACCGCCTGTGTTGAGGCCTTCGTCGTTATCAAGGGCACGCTTATGATCCATGGAGGAAAGCATGGGGACTACCACCTTGCCGTCGGTAAAGCTGAGGACAGATACCTCGGGACCTGTGAGGTATTCTTCAACTACGATAGTTGAGCCGGAGTCACCGAACTTCTTGTCATCTATCATTTCCTTGATAGCGGCAACGGCTTCTTCCTCATTCCGGGCGAGGATAACACCCTTGCCGAGGGCAAGGCCGTCTGCCTTGATAACTGCGGGGTATGTATTCTGTGCCTTGACGTAAGCTATGGCGGACTCGCTGTCCTTGAAGACCTCATAGCCTGCGGTGGGGATATTATACTTTTTCATGAGGTCCTTGGAGAAGACCTTGGAGCCTTCGATGATAGCGGCTGCCTTTTTGGGGCCGAAGGTCCTGAAGCCCTCAGCCTGCAGTGCATCGACCATGCCCAGCACCAGGGGGTCATCGGGGGCAACCACAACGAGGTCAACGGCCAGCTTTTTAGCGAGGGCTACTACGCCGTCGATATCGGTAGCGCCAACGTCAAAGCATTCTGCCATGGCGGCGATACCGCCGTTGCCCGGGGTACAGTATATTTTCTCGGCCTTAGGGGACTGGGCGAGCTTTGCAATTATAGCGTGCTCACGTCCGCCGCCGCCTACTACGAGTATTTTCATATCAACACGTCCTTTTCTGTGTATTTTTGCTTTATGCGAATGCTATGGTTTTCAGCACTTCATCAAAGTTTGCGCTCATGGCATCGGTGCAGTCCTGATAGGATATGACCCAGACCTCCACCACCCGGGTATCTTCGGCCATAATAGTGATGTCAAGGTCGAACTTTACATCTTTTATGGTGTACAGGCAGTTCATGGTATAGGCATCGTGGCCGTTGAGCACACTTTGTCCGCGGTCATTTACGGTGACTGAATCGGTAAGCCCCTTTGAATCGATGATAGCATCTGCCAGCTCACTGAGCATTCTGTCTGCCATATCCTCTACCACGCGGGAATTTATCATGATCGTGCAGTTGCCCTTGGCATACTGTATATCATCGCTTTTATAGGTTATGGTGGCGCTGCCATTTTCCTCGGCTACGTCCCATTTGGTGCTGTCGGCGGAAAAGGTAAAGGGGGTGTCCGCGGCGGGCTTTGCAGCGTCGGCAGAAGAGTCTGCGGTGCTGTCGGCGGCCTTGCTGTTTTCGGGCTCGTCTTTCTTTTCCACGGTCAGGTCTGTTTCATCGGGAGCTTCCGTGGTGATGACCTTTTCGCTTTCATCAGCGGGGGTGCTTTCCTCTGCGGGGCCGTCACCTGCGGGGGCTTCTGTTTCGGTGGTATCTTCGGCTTCTGTAGTCTGGGTCTTGGGAGGTATCTTTTTTACTCTTCCCGAACCGTCATTTTTAGCCTGATCTCCGCAGGCAGCCAGGCAGACGGAGATAACTGCTGCCAGTGCAGCGATAACTATCTTCTTCATCATCGTTTATCACACTTCTGTTTAAAAGTTACTCAGCGGTATAGCTGATACTGTCGAGGACATCTCTGATAGCCTGTTCAGCTTCGGGGTGTTCCTCTCCACTCATGCTGATAGTGGTATATCTTACGACCAGCACATCATCTGAGCCCTCGGGCTTGAGGAATATGAGGGATATATCTGCCATAGCGGCAGTGCCGTCGCCGTAAAGCTCGCCATCTATCCTCTTGCCCGGGATACCGTTGAGGGCATAGTCCATGGGGTCATTGAAGCCTGCCGAATCCTGATATATGGCAGTCAGTTCCTGACTGGCGGAGTCTATATCGGTATCGGGCACTATAGTCAGCACCATCTGGTAGGAATAATTGAAGACATCATCTTCATTGAAGAAATAGGTGAGCATGGTGCCCAGGTCATCTCTTTCCTTGACCAGCCAGATATCGGCGTTATACTCCATGTTGAAGCCGTTCTCGCTGATAGTCTGCATACCCTCAAGTATCTCTTCATCTTCCTCGTCTTCCTCGGCCTTGCTTTCGGTCTCGGAAGATGCCTCGCTTTCGGTCACGGAGGAAGCTTCGCTTTCAGCGGGGGCTTCTGCTTCGCTTTCCTCGGCTGCGGAGGAGTCTTCTGCTGCTTCCTCGGAGCTTTCTTCCTTGCTTTCCTCAGCTGCGGCAGCAGTGGTGGTGGTAGTGGTGTTCTCGGTCTTGCTTGTGTCGTTGTTGGTCTCACCGCCGCAGGCAGCCAGAGACAGTGTCAGTGCTGCGATGACAGCAGCTATCTTTATCTTGTTCATTCATTTTCTCCGTTCATTTTACTTTTCTTCCGAAAATGGGTATTCCCGACAGAGGGGATACACCGCAGGCTCGGATATTTTTATTGTTCCTGCCATAATACTGCTGATGACAGCACGGCATTCAGGTCTTCCTCTATGAGGTCATAGCTGCCCTCGGCTACAGAGAAAGATATGGTCAGCTGTATCTTTTTGTTATAGGAATGATACTGGATAGATTTGGCAGACACTCCGTAGACCTCGGGGTCGAAGTCATATTCACAGCGGACCCAGTCGTTATCGCCTACTGTAACAATATCGGCGCTCACAAGGGTCTGCCCCACGATGGAGGAGGAGCCGTCGATGAGCATATCACGCAGCTGTTCCCTGGGGAAGCTGTCGGTATTGACGGGCTGGGCTGTAACAGCTATGGTGCAGGAGGACATACCGTCCGTGAGCCAGCCGAAGACGAAATCCAGGGAGGTAGTGCTTTCTTCCGATGAGAAGCCCTGCGCCTGGTCGGTGACGTCTACCCACCTGGCCAGTGGGAATTCCATGATATAGCCTGTGCCTGACACTATGGCGATCTCGTCCTCGGTCACTTCCGATGCAGGCGGGGTCAGCTCGGGGAGCTTGCCTTCATCGGGATCAATCTCGGCGGTGCTGCTGTCGGGGACATCGGCCTTGCTCTCAGGCTTGCTTTCTGCCTGACTTTCGGGGACGCTGCTTTCCTCTGCGGCGCTGCTTTCTTCCTTTGAAGATGAGTGATCTTCTGCCTTGGGGGCTTTGCTTTCCGCCGTGGTAGTCACAGCATAGGTCTCGGCCTTTGAGGAGGTATCTGCTTTTTCATTATCACTGCCGCAGGCGGCCATGCTGATAGTCATGACCGCCGCCGCGGCAAGTGCTGTAAGCTTTTTCATCAGTGGTGGAAGAGCCTGATACCTGTGAATGCCATAGCCATGCCGTACTTATTGCAGGTCTCTATGACATTGTCATCTCTGATGGATCCGCCGGGCTCGGCAATGTATGCAACGCCTGATTTCTTGGCTCTCTCGATATTATCGCCGAAGGGGAAGAACGCATCGGAGCCAAGGCAGACGTCCTTGTTCTGTGCGAGCCATGCCTTCTTTTCCTCTGATGTCAGGGGCTCGGGCCTGGTCTTGAAGATACGCTGCCACTCGCCCTCAGCCAGAACGTCCTCATACTCATCGCCTATGTAAACGTCGATAGCGTTATCACGGTCGGGTCTGCGGATATCATCTCTGAAAGGCAGAGCCATTACCTTGGGGTTCTGTCTGAGCCACCAGTTATCTGCCTTGCTGCCTGCAAGTCTGGTGCAGTGTACTCTTGACTGCTGGCCTGCGCCTATGCCGATAGCCTGACCGTTCTTTACATAGCATACGGAGTTGGACTGGGTATACTTGAGGGTTATAAGGGAGATAACAAGGTCTTCCATTTTATCAGCGGGGATATCCTTGTTCTCGGTAACGATATTGGAGAGCAGCTCCTTATCTATCTTAAGCTCGTTCCTGCCCTGCTCGAAGGTAACGCCGAATACCTGCTTGCGTTCGATCTCTGCGGGAACGTAGTTCTCATCTATCTTTATGATGTTATAGGTGCCCTTTCTCTTGGACTTGAGTATCTCCAGAGCCTCATCGGTATAACCGGGGGCGATGATGCCGTCGGATACCTCACGCTGTATCATCTTTGCGGTGGGTACATCGCAGATGTCGGACAGGGCGATGAAGTCGCCGTAGCTGGACATTCTGTCGGCACCTCTTGCCCTTGCATAAGCGCAGGCCATGGGGGAGAGCTCGCCCAGGTCATCAACGAAATAGATCTTAGCCTCGGTCTCGGTCAGGGGTCTGCCGACAGCGGCGCCTGCGGGGGAAACGTGCTTGAAGGAAGTCGCGGCGCACATACCTGTAGCGGCCTTAAGCTCCCTTACCAGCTGCCAGCCGTTGAAAGCGTCCAGCAGGTTGATATAACCGGGCTTGCCGTTGAGTACCTCGATAGGCAGGTCCTTGCCGTCCTCCATAAAAACTCTTGACGGCTTCTGGTTGGGGTTGCAGCCGTACTTCAAAAGCATTTCATTTGCCATTGTAATTACCTCCGTTAAATATTTTCATTATATGGATACGTTTATTCGCATGGTCTTTATTTGTTGATACAGGTGCTAGTCGCAGTAGGGGCATTTTACTGCCCGCTGTCCCGGTGAATAGTTTATGCTGCCCGCACATTTCGGGCATTTCATTGCGGTTATTTCCATTGTGTCCTCCGAATATCCGCAGAGGAGGGCAGCGCCCTGCTGACAGGCTGCAGAAGGTGCCCTTTCCGCTTACGTTGGAAACAGGTATTACTTTGAATACTTGTTTACTATCTTAGAAACAGCCTTGCCTGTTTCGATGTCGATATATCTTACGAACAGGGATACCTTGTTGTCCTCGTTGAGGGCATTCCACAGGCCGTTGGTGAACTCGTCGATATCATCGGGCACGGTTATCTTCTTAGGTTCGCCTTCAAAGCTGGGCAGGGGGCTGCCGTCGCCCATATAGGTGTGTATGAAGTGGCCGTAGCCTGCAAGGGGGTCGGAGTAGCTGAAAGTAAATCTCTCAACGCTGTCGGGGTTTCCGTCAGCGGACTTGAGTATGCTCATGGCATAGTTGTACTTGCCGTCGCCGACGTGCATTATGCCTGAGATCCTGGGGGTGTAGTTGGGAGCGTCGTCCTCATACTCTCTGGTGCGCAGGCTCTGCTCAAAGGTCTGCTGCTTGTCCATGAGTTCAAATATAGTATCGGTCTGGTCGCCGTTGGTTACTATGGTCTTGTTGCCCAGCACCCTTACAGGCGAATAGATTATCAGGTGGGGGTCAGAGAGCTTGGAGGGGTCGGCGGCCTCGGTCTTTATGCCGTCTGCGGTCTCGGTGAATACTCTGTTGCGGGAGTTCACGCTTCTGCCCATGATGAAGTAAGCGGTAACGGCTTTCTTTCCGTCAGGGCTCTTGCCGATGATGATACCTCTTCCGGGGTAGGAATTGCCTTTCAGTTCCTCGTAGATGTCAAGTGTTTTCATTTGGGATGACCTCCTTGTTATTGTCTGTATAACACCGCTGATATTATTATCGGCGGACTTTTCAACTTTTTTATTTGGGGGATATCAGTCATAGATACCCGCTGAATAGTAAAAATTCTCGGTAGTGTCAAGCTGAGGTATGACTTTTTCTATCTCAGCCAGCATAAGGTCTTTGGTTATGGTGCAATAGTCATAGTTCGCTCTTTCAAAAGCGTCCTCGCAGAAGCAGAACATCATGAGTGACCACTGCTCTTTGTCGCAGGATATGATATCCTCATGGCTGTAGGCGCCCGAGCCGTTTATCTCGTTTTCGCCGTATTCTTCTATGACCTTAAGCACCTCTTCGGGGGTGGCTGTTTTGACATGGAAGTCGGGACTTTGGTCGTCAAAGTAATAATCCACGAAGACCCTTGCCACCTTGCCGCCCCGCCTGAGCATTTCGGCGGCTATGGCTTTGCCCTGAGTGGTGCTGAAAGCTTTCAGGGCTGCAAGGCCTTCCTCGGTGGAGGAGAAGCGTATATAAAACGGCTTCCTGCCGTCGGCACGGAGCATATCTATCTGCGTCAGCCTGCCGCTTTCGTCATAGTGCGCCATGAGCCGCGGCTCGTTTTCATGCTGACCGACTATACGGTCGTAGGCATAGGAATATTCCCGCTGAGCCCAGCTTGCACGCTCGGCAGAGCCGAGCCTGTATGAGATGAACTTTTTATCCGTATTGCGGAAGATATAAAACAGTTCACCGCTGCCTTTGGGCAGCCCCACGGGGTAGTCTCCCGACCTAAAATACACAGGCAGTGCGAAAAATGTGCAGGCTGTTTCGTGTACCTCGCCGCTGCCGCTGACGATAAGCTTTGTCAGGCTGCCGTTATTATCATAGGCGGCTTTGACCTGCGGTAAGTCCTCGGAGGGCAGGGAAAATCTATCCTGCTCAGAGCCTGTATCGGTGAAGACCAGTGTCTTGCCGTTAAGCGCATAGCACAGCACCTGTACGGCGGGAGCCTTTTGTGAAAACGAAACTTCCTCCGCCGAAAAGCTGCCCTCTCTGAAAGTAAAGGGGAAGCTGTATTTTGCGCGGGTGAAGGAAAGTCTTCCGCTTTCGCTGTCACATTCGAGCCTTTGCACCATGCCCCTTTCGTCATAGAAGACTTTAAGGGACCTGCGGATATCATCGGGGGTGACACCCTGCCAGACAGGGGTGGGGCAGGCGTCATCGGTGGAGAACGAAACGCTCATCTGACCCTGCCAGCCCCTTTCCTCCAGCCAGAGGCAGGGGTAGGCGTCCCAGCGATGTTTGTACTTACCTCTGATATCCAGTGTCATGCCGTCATAGCAGCCCCGAGCATAACACATGGGCAGCTCTATGCAGAAACGTTCACTCATAGCCGTGACCTCCCTTATCATGCGCAAAAAGTCATACACAATATATTATAGCAGATAATCCCGCTGATTGCAAGCATTATTTCAGGTCAACGTAGGCCTTGCCGTCCTTAATGGTTATCCTGTCTTCGCAGAAGAGGGACACAGCTTTGGGGAGGAGCTTCCACTCAACGTTCTCCATTATTTTGCGCTGGAGAGTTTCGGGGGTCTCGTCGTTGGCAATGTCAACGGCACCCTGAAGTATTATAGCGCCTGCGTCGGCCTGCTCGTTTACGAAATGGATAGTTGCACCGCTGACCTTTACACCGTATTCAAGGGCTTTCTCATGTACTTTCAGCCCGTAGAAGCCTTCGCCGCAGAAGGAGGGTATAAGGGCGGGGTGGACGTTTATTATCTTATAGTTATAGGCCTTGGTGACGCATTCGTCCAGGATTATCATGAAGCCTGCCAGCACCACAAGGTCAGCCTGCTGACGATCCAGCTCTTCCTTTATGGCCATGCTGTAGGCGGTCTTGTCGGGGTAGTCCTTGCGGGGGATAACCACCGAGGGTATACCTGCCTTTGCGGCTCTTTCAAGGGCAAAAGCGCCTTCCTTGGAGGAGATGACGCAGGTTATCCTGCCGCCCTTTATCTCACTACGTTCCTGCGAATCTATCAGCGCCTGCAAATTTGTTCCGCCGCCTGATACGAGTACAACTATATTTTTCATATCTGTATTTCCTTTCATTGGTGTTTCTATGCCCTCCGCTTCACAACGTATTTTGAGAAACAGTGAAAAGACATCGCCGGTGTCTTTGGCAGTTTCTTTCATCTTTTCAAGTCTGTGCTTGCCGACACGTTTATCCAGTACGGCGAATATACGCACCAGCATATTCTCACTTTCGAGGCTGTCTTCTATGCTCTGAGCGATGAATTCGTGATATGCTATATAGAACTGTCTTTGGTCGAATTGACCAAGTTTCAGCGCAGTATCGTCCATGTACGGGAATTCGCAGCTCAGACGTTTTTCATATTTTTCATCTTTCGGGAACTGTGAGATCTTTTTGATGCTCCATTGTTCACGGTAGCTGCCTTCAAGTATCTCCTCACCGTCAAGCAGTATCGCCGCCCTGCCCTCATGGTCGGGGCATTTTGAATAAGATGTGGCAAAATATGTTATGCGTCCCCGCAGTGAGGGGGCAAGGTATTCATTTTCAAGCCTGTGCTTGATTTTTGTCCAGGGCATGGCACACCTCCTTGGCATAGTCGTTGCCGCTGTTTATGGAAAACTGTCCGTGGTAAAGGTCTTTCATGGGGAGAAGTTTACTGTGGGGGACGGCCTTGTGTATAAGCTCGGCTGAACGTTTTATCTGAGGTATCTCCCTTGTGCCGTAGATGATATACAGCTCGGCCTCGGTCAGGCTGATACTGTCTTTCAGGGAATACCGCTGGTTGGCGGTGAGAAAGGCTGTCATATCCGCCTTGGAGATACGGCAGCTGTCGCGGTAGTAGTCTTCGTACAGGTCGTCCTTTATCCTGAGGGACCTAAACTGTGCCTTTGCGAACCACTGCTTTTTTATGAGCCCGTAGCTTGCGGCTATGGAGGGCGGCAGCATGGCCGCTGTCAGCTTTGAGGGGAGGACAGCTGCGCTCTCGATAAATGCGGTGCCGCAGATGTTCCTGCGCTGAGAGAGCATTTCCAGCAGTATCTGTCCGCCCAGGGAAAGTCCGCCGATGAAGCAGAGCTTTCCGCCGAAGTTTTCATCTATGTATTTTATGAGTTCAGCGGCATTATCCTCGATAGAGGTAAAGGGTCTGTCGCTGTCGGCGTGGCCGTCAAGGGCGGGAATGACCACATGGCAGCGGTCTTCAAGAGCCTTTGCGGCATCGCGGTAGTTCCACCATGCAAGTCCGCCGCCGTGGAGCAGCATTATTGCGGGGGATTTTTTATCTCCGTATTCTTTTGCTGTCATTTCTTTGTTCCTCTTTATATTTCAGTAAAGCTTAAATTTTGAGCGCAGCAGGCAGAAACCCAGTCCGAGAAAGAAGAACAGTATGCCGACCCCTGCGGAACGGTAATCAGCTGTTTTCTCGTAGGTTGTGCTTTTGCGGATAGGCCTGTCGATGAATATCATATGCACCACGGCTCCCAGAACGAAGAGCCCCAGTGCTATAGCCGTCATGGTGACGTTGCGGCCTGCTCTGTTCAGTTTTATCAGTTCGGGCAGGATGATGACTATGAGCCCCAATGATGTACCTGTAAAGGGGCAGACTATCTTATTTTCTCTTCTGTCATCGATGTCGCGGTAATCCGGATACCAACTCATATTTATCCCTCCTGTATCAGCAGAAGACCACCCGACACAGCTGTACCGGGTGGCCTTGGCAGACCCCTCGGCAAAACGGGGCGGTCTGATATTATTTTTTAGCAGATGATGACACCCAGGTCGCTGTCTACCAGTTCGCCGAGAACATAAGCGTCCTCGCCTGCTGCCTTGATAGCTGCGATAGCAGCATCAGCGTCTGCCTTATCAACAACTACTGTCATGCCGACGCCCATGTTGAAGGTGTTGAACATATCTCTCTCGGGGATATTGCCTGTCTTGGCGATGAGGTCGAAGATAGGCAGCACCTGAACGTCGCTGCGCTTTATCTGAGCAGAGATGCCCTTGGGCAGCGCTCTCGGTATGTTCTCGTAGAAGCCGCCGCCTGTGATGTGGGATATGCTCTTTACCTTTACAGCGTCCAGCAGGCTCATTATCGCCTTGACATATATGCGTGTGGGGGTCAGCAGAGCTTCGCCCAGGGTGGTGCCCAGCTCATCATAGTGTCTGGCCAGGTTCTCTTCGTTCACGTCGAAGACTTTTCTTACCAGCGAGAAGCCGTTGGAGTGAACACCGCTGGATTTGATGGCGATCATAACGTCGCCTGCCTTCTGGGTGGTGGGGTCGAGGATCTTATCCTTATCTACCACACCTACGGAGAAACCTGCCAGGTCGTATTCTTCCTCGGGCATGAGGCCGGGGTGTTCAGCGGTCTCGCCGCCTACCAGTGCGCAGCCTGCCTGCACGCAGCCTTCTGCCACACCTGAAACTATGCTTGCGATCTTCTCGGGGATATTTCTGCCGCAGGCGATATAATCAAGGAAGAACTGGGGCTTTGCGCCGCAGCAGATTATATCGTTTACGCACATTGCCACGCAGTCGATGCCTACGGTATCATGCTTGTCCAGCAGGAAAGCTATCTTGATCTTGGTGCCGACACCGTCAGTGCCTGAAACGAGGACGGGCTTATTGATGCCTGTCATATCCAGTTCAAAAAGTCCGCCGAAGCCGCCTATGCCGTCGATAACACCCTTTGTTACTGTTCTGCCGACATACTGCTTCATGAGTTCAACGGCCTTGTAGCCTGCGGTAACGTCAACGCCTGCTTCCTTGTAGCTGTTAGAGTAGCTGTTATTGTTCATAATGCTTCCTTTCGGTCTTGTCGATGATGTTGTTTATTCTCTTCCGTCCCAGCAGTAGGTACACAGCCCGCATTCGGGTCTGCCTACGGCCTTGACGGTGCCTTCCAGTGACTGGAATTCCAGCGAGGTGAGCTTCAGCCTGCGGCATATCTCATCTCTGAGGTACTTGCCTCTCTCGGTATTGGTATCGCTGTATTCCCTGATGAACTTAACGCCCTCGGCGCCCTCGTTCTCGTCGATTATCTGCCTTGCGATAAGCTCCAGCTCTGAGGTGCTGCGGGAGAAGTTCAGGTACTTGCAGCCGTACATGATAGGCGGGCAGGCAGACCTCATATGGACTTCCTTAGCGCCGTTCTCGTAGAGGAACTCTACGGTCTCTCTCATCTGGGTGCCTCTTACTATGCTGTCGTCAACGAACAGCAGCTTTTTGCCCTCGATGAACTCGTGTACGGGGATAAGCTTCATCTTGGCCACCCTGTTTCTCATGGACTGGTTGGTAGGCATGAAGCTTCTCGGCCAGGTGGGGGTGTACTTGATGAAGGGTCTTGCGAAGGGTATGCCGCTTCTGTTGGCATAGCCTATGGCATGGGGGGTACCTGAATCGGGGACACCGCAGACGTAGTCCACATCGGGGAGCCTGCCGTTCTTGATATCGTTCTCCGCCATTATCATGCCGTTGCGAATCCTCATGCCCTCAACGTTGACACCCTCATAGTTTGCGTTGGGGTAGCCGTAGTAGGTCCAGAGGAATGTGCATATGCTCATCTCATCGGTGCCCTCGGCCATTATCTCATAGCCGTCCTTGGTGATCCTGAGTATCTCGCCCGCCTTGAGTTCGTGGCAGGTCTGATAGCCGAGCTTCTGGTAAGCGAAGTCCTCAAAGGAGAAGCAGTAGCCGTCGGAGCGCTTGCCGATGAGTATGGGCAGCTTGCCTGCCTTATCCCTGGCGCATATGATAGCGTTCTCGGTCATGATGACCAGTGACATGGTACCCTTTATCTTGTCCTGTGCATAGCGTATGCCGTCAACGAAGCTGTCCTTCTGGGCAATGAGTGCGCCTATGAGGCCTGCGGAATTGATAGCGCCGCTGCTCATGGTCTCGAAGTTTGCGCAGCCGTTCTGAAGGAGTTCCTTTGAAAGCTCCTCGGCATTATGTATGACACCTATGGAACAGACAGCGTAAAGACCCAGCTTTGAACGCACCATGATAGGCTGGGGGTCGGTATCGCTGATACAGCCGATACATACCTTGCCCCGCATTGCCTCGACGTCCTTTTCAAACTTAGTTCTGAAAGGGGAGTTCTCAATGCTGTGTATGTTTCTCTGGAAGCCGACCTCGGGAGCGTAGGAGGTCATGCCGCCTCGCCTTGTACCCAGATGGGAATGATAGTCTGTTCCGAAGAAAACGTCCTGAATGCAGTCGTTAGCGGAGACTGCGCCGAAAAATCCACCCATTTTTATCACCTGATACTCTCTGTTTAGATTAACTTTACTTATGTTCGTTTATATATGCAAGACAGTCTGCGGGGGAGGCTGCTGTGGCGGGTGCGCCGCAGGCCTCGGCTTCATCGCGGCTGCCGTAGCCCCAAAGTACATATATGCTGTCGATACCGCAGGCTTTTGCGCCGCTGATATCGTGTTGTCTGTCGCCTATCATCAGCACAGTGCTTTTGTCGGGGTGCCCCAGTTCATCCAGCACATACTCGATGACCAGCTGTTTTGAATCCCTGGCGCCGTCCACCCCCGAGCCGCCGATGAAGCGGAAGTACTTATCCAGCCCGAACCTTTCCAGCAGGCTTCGGGCAAAGGGCTGGGGCTTGCTGGTGGCCACTGCCAGGGTGAAGCCCTGTTTCTCAAGAGACTTCAGCATATCCTCAACGCCGTCAAAATACTTTGAATTGAAGAGCTGCTCCTTCGGGTACTCGCTGCGGTAGAGCCTTACGGCCTGCCATGCGGTATCATCGTCCAGCCCGCAGAAATCCTTCATGGATCTGAAAAGGGGCGGCCCGAGGAAACGCTCCAGTCTGTCGGGGACGGCAATGCCCAGCTTGTCAAGGGTCTCCTTAACGGTGACTATTATGCCCGGGGCAGTATCCATAAGGGTGCCGTCCAGGTCGAACAGCAGGACTTTATATCTGCTCACAGGGCAGCCAGCTTTTCCTGCAGTGCGGCGTCCTTGGCCTTTACGCCCTCGATCATATCAGCCTTGGCCTTTTCGAGCTTTTCTGCAAGGCCCTCATCGGAGAGCGCCAGCATCTGTATAGCCAGTATAGCTGCGTTCTTGGCGCCGTCGATAGCCACAGTTGCCACGGGTATACCGCTTGGCATCTGCACGGTAGCCAGCAGTGCGTCAAGACCGTCCAGGTTGGAGGACTTGCAGGGTATGCCGATAACGGGCAGTGTGGTATGGCCTGCGATGACACCTGCCAGATGTGCTGCCATGCCTGCAGCGCAGATGATGACACCGAAGCCGTTTTCCTTAGCCTTGTCTGCGAAATCTGCGGCGAGGGCGGGTGTTCTGTGGGCGCTCATCACATGGCACTCATAGGGGACGCCGTAGGCTTTCAGCTCGGCGCAGGCCTTTGATACCACGGGGAAGTCGCTGTCAGAACCCATTATTACTGCGACCTTCTTCATAACTTCATCAAACTCCTTTACAAACCAAAAAAACTGCAACTATAGGGGTTGCAGTTCATATATGGCAATAGTTACTTATTTCTGCGCACATGAGGGTGTGATAAGAGTGTGCTGATACAGGACGGCAGCCGTCGGTGGCACCGCCCATGGAATATAAAGCTGTAAGACTTCTCATTTCCGCTGATATCATACAATACTCCTATTCAGCCGCATACCACGGCGCTCATATCACATAATTATTGTACAATATAATCGGAATAATTTCAACAGTTTTCCGTATAGAATTTGTGAAGATAATAAAACCAATTCTTGTGTAAAATAACAATTATACCTTATATAAGGCGGGGAAAGGTCTGCATAAAAGGGGGGATATGCAGGCACTACAGGCGGGAGGTGAGCTCCTCGCTGCGGCGGGAGAGGGCGGCGGTATCGGGAAGGTCGGCGGTGCCTGCGCGGCTGCGGGAAAGCTTTCTGGCAAGGGGCAGGTTCTCACGGGAGATGCCCGTGTAACCCCGATGAGAGGTCAGCAGTGCGATGCGGGGCGGGATATCGGCGGCTGCATAATTTGCGTAAATATACATGGTATAGTCCTCCTGTATGGAAAGTGATACAAAAAGAGTATGCCCGTTTTACGCACAATAATGCGCCTGAGTATTGACTTAGTCTGCGGGGTATGTTAAAATTATAGCTGATGATATCCCTGTGGGTCTGCTGCGGCGGGGAAAACGGGGAGATGAGCGCCTGTCTGCGGGGAAAAGGTATCTTCCCGCAACGGGGCGGAACGGGAGAATGATATGGATAATCTTTCAAATATAGGTGTTATAAAAGATGTTATGCAGCGCCACGGCTTTACGTTTTCAAAGGCGCTGGGGCAGAATTTTCTGGTGAACCCCTCGGTGTGCCCGAGGATAGCCGAGATGGGCAATGCAAAGGCGGGCTTCGGGGTCATCGAGATAGGCACGGGTGTAGGCGTGCTGACCAACGAACTGGCCAAGCGGGCGGACAAGGTAGTGGCTATCGAGATAGACGACAGGCTGATACCTGTGCTGGAGGAAACGCTGGCGGAGCATGACAATGTGAAGGTGATAAATGCCGATGTCATGGAGGTCGACCTGCACAAGCTGATAGACGAGGAGTTTCAGGGGCTGGAGGTGGCAGTGTGCGCAAATCTGCCCTACTACATAACCTCCCCCATACTGATGATGCTGCTGGAACAGCGGCTGAGGATACGCTCGGTGACGGTTATGGTCCAGAAAGAGGCAGGTGTGCGGCTGTGCGCCCCTGTGGGCAGCAGGGACATGGGTGCTGTCACGGTGGCGGTGAACTATTTTTCAAAGCCGAAGATACTTTTCAACGTTTCACGGGGAAGCTTCATGCCTGCGCCCAATGTGGACAGCTGTGTGGTGCGGTTCGACATAAATGACAAGACCCCTGATGGCGTTACGGACGAGAAGTTCTTTTTCAGCATGGTAAAGGCGGCATTCTCCCAGAGGAGGAAGACTTTGGTGAACTCGGTGTCTTCGGGGCTGGGGGCGGACAAGGCTGTGGTAGGCAGGGCTGTGGAGCAAAGCGGTCTTGCGGCGACGGTGCGTCCCGAGCAGCTGAAAATGGAGGAACTGATAAAATTCAGTGAGGAACTGAAAAAACTGCTCTGACAGCTTAACTGAAAAGCCTGCGGCTGCGGGCGGCACAACTGCGGATTTCTGCGGGGCTGCCTGCTGCTGCGGGCTTTTTTGTCTGCGGACGCCTGTTTGCGACACTTTTCATGCGCCGGATATGGTATCATGACAGTTACGATATTATATTCGGGAGAAGTGAAAAATATGCTTCAGAAGGTCAAAAGTGTAGGGGCGGAGGCTTCCTGCGGGGCGGCGGGACATCTGCCGAAAAAGAAAGGAAATATATGGCTGCGCCGCGGGGCGGCTTTTGCAGGCGGGGTGCTTACGGGGCTCTCGGTGACGCTGGGGTTCCCCTCGTTCATGTGCGGGGCGGCTGCGGCGCTGGCGGGAGATCAGGCTATATCGGTGTTTCTGGGAACGGTGCTGGCTTTTCTGCTCAACCGCGGGCTGGAGGCGGGCATTGTGCAGATATGCTCGGTGCTGGTCATCACGGCGGTGCATTATATAGACCCCTTCGGTGAACGGCGGGAAGAGCCCCTTTATCGGGGGCTGGCTGTGACGGGGGTGTTCATGCTGTTCTCCTGCGTGGTGACGGCGGCGGTGCCCGGGGATATCTATGTGGCTTCCATGAGAATGATAAATTCCCTTATGGCGGGCTGTGTGGTATATATTGCCAAAACCGTGCTGGCTGAGGGGAGGCGCAGCGGAGTATACGATGTGACGGGCATAAACGGTGTGCTGCTGGGAATGTTTTACATATCTGCGGTGAGCGTGCTGGCCTCGGTGAATATTTTTGCTGTTAACCCCGGGCGGGCGCTGGGGACTTTTGTGCTTTTGCAGGCGGCGCGGAGATACCGCAGCTTCGGCGGGGCGGTGGCAGGTGCGCTGACGGCCTGCGGGGTGCTGGTGAGCGACCCGGGCCTTGCGAGAAACACCCTGCTGCTGGCCACGGCAGGGCTAATCTGCGGGGCTTTTGTGCAGTTCGGCAGGCTGGCGGCGGTCTTGAGTTTTCTTGTGTCGGCGCTGATAAGTCTGGTGGCGGTGGGGGTCAATGGTGACACCTACCATATGTTCGCTGATGCGGTCACAGGCTCGGTGCTGTTCATACTTATCCCCCGTGGGAAGATGAAGCGGATAGGCAGGCGGATATCGGGGTACGGCAGCACCCCTGAGATAGTCGGCCAGACCACGGCGGCAAGGCTGGCCATGGCGGGGCAGACCCTCGGGGAGATAAGGCAGCGGCTGGACATGGTGACGGTGACTATGGACAGAAGCACAGCCTCACGGACGGCCTGCGGCGAGGTGAAAAGGTGCGTGTGTGCAGACTGCCCCTCCCACAGGTTATGCTTTGAGAAGAACACCACCACTGAGGGGGCTTTTGAGGGGCTGCAGGGGCTTCTGGAGAGAAACGGGGCGGTGACGGCGGAGCAGGTACACAGCGCTGTGCTTTGCTGTGACAGGCCTGAGCTGCTGGCGGAGGCTTTCACCGACCTGGGACGGCGGATACTGGAGGACAGGGCAGAAAATATCCGCATGAGGGAGCTGCGTGCCATGTTGACAGACCAGCTGCTATCCATGGAGGAGATACTGGCTGACCTGAGCTTTCGGTCATCACGGGTGAGGTCTATAGATGCGGGGCTTTCGGCGGGGGTGAGAGAACAGTTTGCGGCGGCGGGCTGCAAGGGCGCCAAGGTGTGCGTGTATGTGGACGAAGACCTCTGCAGGCGGGCGGACGCTTTTGTGAACGGGGAGTTCACGGGGGATATTGTCAGGCTGACGGCTTCGGTGTCGGCACTGCTGGATTGTGATATGGGTCTGCCCGATGTGACGGGGGAGGCGGGAGTCACCCGCATATCCTTTGCGGAGCTGCCTGCTTACACGGCGGAAACGGCGGTGTTCGTGTCCTCGGCGGGAGGGGGATACTCGGGGGACAGCTACGACATCTTCGATGTGGGCGGCAGTGAGAAATATGTGGTGCTTTCGGACGGCATGGGCACGGGCAAGCGGGCAAGGCTGGATTCCTCCTTTACGGTGAGCCTGAGCCGCAAGCTGCTGACCTCAGGGCTTTCCATGACCACGGTACACAGGCTGGTATCGGCCATGCTGAGGGTCAAGGGCTGGGAGGAAAGCTTCGCCACCATGGATATGCTGCGCCTTGACCTCTGCGGAGGGCGGGCGGCACTGCTTAAGGCAGGGGCGGTGAAAAGCTGGCTTTGCCGTGACGGCTCGGCTGTGGGGCTGGGCGGGACTTCTTTCCCTGCGGGGATACTGGAGGATTGTCCGCCCGACAAGCGGGACATAAAGCTGTTCGAGGGGGACATGATACTGATGACCTCGGACGGGGCTGACGATGAGACAGCGGAGCTACTGGCGAAAACTGCGGCGGAGAGCAGCGGGGCTCAGCTGGAGGAACTGGTGAACACCCTGGGCAGCATGGCGCTGGGGCGCAGGCAGGGAAGCCGCGGGGACGACCTGACGGTGCTGGCGGTGAGAGTGGGGCTGCGGAGAGAGTGAAAAGTCGTGGACGGCGGCCGAATAAATGCAAAAACGGGGCGTTCTTGCGGAGGTTGGCACGATATTTCAAAAAAATTGTAATTATTCATGCATATTGTTAAAAGCGGTATACAAGTTGCATAAAGGTTTCGGTTAAAATATGTAGGAACTTGAAAATAATCACAAAACCCCTTGCAAAAATATTAAAAAAGAGTTAAAATAAGTATATGAAAAGGCATAGCTATGTCCCGAACGGCTGCACCTATGGTGTTGAAAGCCCGTTTTTGCCGTGTTTGCACGGCTTTTGCAAGGCGGGGTGCAGGGTCTTTGCGGCGGGGGGTGGCAGAGTGTCTTGTGAAATAAAGGAGGATAGTGTTTTCATGGATAAGATCCCTCAGGAATATGAGATACCCCTGTACCTTTTCCACAACGGGACCAATCTGGAGACTTACCGTTTCCTGGGCTGCCACAAGGGCGAAAAAGACGGAAAAAAAGGTTACTTCTTCAGAGTATGGGCTGCTAAGGCAAGGGCTGTTTCGGTGGTGGGCGATTTCAATGAGTGGAACGACGACGCCACACCTATGGAGAAGATCGCTGAGTCGGAGGTCTGGGAGGCTTTCGTGCCCGGGCTGAAAACTTATGATACATACAAGTTCTGTGTTGACGGCTGTGACGGCAAGCGCCATTACAAGGCCGACCCCTACGGCACCCACATGGAGCTGAAGCCCCAGACGGGCTCGAAGATATTCGACATAGAAGGTTATAACTGGAAAGACGGAAAGTGGCAGGAGGAACGCAAGACCAAGGACGTTTACAACTGCCCCATGAATATCTACGAGGTCCATCTCAACTCATGGAAGAGCTGTGATGACGGAGTATATTATTCGTACACAAAATTTGCAAAGTCGATAATACCCTATCTCAAGGAAATGGGTTACACGCACATAGAATTCATGCCTCTGGCGGAATTTCCCTTTGACGGTTCCTGGGGGTATCAGGGCATAGGCTACTTTGCGCCTACCTCGCGCTTCGGCACGCCCCATGAGTTCATGGCGATGATAGACCTGTTCCACCAGGCGGGCATATCTGTCATACTGGACTGGGTGCCTGCGCATTTCCCGAGAGATGAGGCGGGATTGTTTGAGTTTGACGGCGGGGCCAGCTATGAGTATGCAGACCCCAAGAAGAGAGACCACCTTGCCTGGGGCACGAGAGTGTTCGATTACGGCAGGAACGAGGTCAAGAGTTTTCTTATATCAAATGCGCTGTACTGGATAGAGCAGTACCACATCGACGGCCTGAGAGTTGACGCTGTGGCTTCCATGCTGTATCTGGACTACGACAGGCGGGACGGCGAGTGGACGCCCAATATCTACGGGGGACACGAAAATCTGGAGGCAGTGCAGTTCCTGAGAGACCTGAACACTGCGGTATTCTCCAGGTGCCCCACTGTGCTGATGATAGCTGAGGAATCCACGGCATGGCCCATGGTGACAAAGCCTGTCACCGACGGCGGCCTGGGCTTCAACTTCAAGTGGAACATGGGCTGGATGAACGATATGCTCAAGTACATGAGCTACGACCCCATCGACAGGGCTTTCCACCATGATATGCTGACATTCTCGTTCTTCTATGCTTTCTCGGAGAATTTCGTGCTGCCTATATCCCACGATGAGGTGGTACACGGCAAGGCTTCGCTGGTGAACAAGATGTACGGCGCTGATGTGGACAAGAAGTTTGAGCAGTGCAAGCTGTTCAACGCATACATGATGGCGCACCCCGGCAAGAAGCTGATGTTCATGGGCACTGAGTTTGCCCAGTTCAGGGAGTGGGACTATGAGAACGGTCTGGAATGGTTCCTGGTTGATGAGTATGACAATCACCGCAACTACAAGGCATTCTCGAAACGGCTCAACCACTTCTATCTCGACCACCCCCAGTTCTGGCAGAAGGACTTTGACTGGTCGGGCTTCAGCTGGATAGCCAATGACGATTTCAGGCAGAGCATAATAATCTTCCGCAGATTTGACAAGGACGCCAACGAGATAATCGTGCTGTGCAACTTTGTGCCTGTGGAGAGAAAGAGCTACTGCTTCGGCGTACCCTACAAGGGCAAGTACACCGAGGTATTCAACTCGGCTTCGGCAGACGGCGCACCTATGACCAACGGCACGGTGAAGTCCCAGGACGTACCCATGCATGGGTTTGAGCAATCGGTGTGCATAGATATACCGCCTTTCTCCTGTATGTATTTTGAGGTGAAGAAGGACGGCGAGAAGAAGAAGGCTGCTCCCAAAAAGGCAGCAGAGAAGTCCTCTGAAACGAAGAAGGCTGCAAAGAAGAAGTCTTCGGCTAAGGCCGGGGACGGCAAGTAACAAGTGAAGATCAGCCTGCCCTGCACTGCGGGGCGGGAGGAAATATGATCAAGTCAACAAATACTTTTATGGTGGGTGAATAATTTATGTTCAACAAAAAAGAATGTGTGGCTATGCTTCTGGCAGGCGGACAGGGCAGCAGACTTTATGCCCTGACCCAGGATGTGGCAAAGCCCGCAGTGCCTTTTGGCGCAAAGTACCGTATCATCGATTTTCCGCTGTCTAACTGCATAAACTCAGGTATAGACACAGTGGGTGTTCTCACGCAGTACCAGCCTCTGGTACTGAATGAGTACATAGGCAACGGCCAGCCCTGGGACCTTGACCGCATACACGGCGGTGTCCATGTGCTGCCCCCTTATCAGAAGGCCACAGGTGCTGACTGGTATTCGGGTACAGCCAATGCTATCTACCAGAATATAGGCTTTATCGACAGATACGACCCTGAATATGTGGTAGTGCTTTCGGGCGACCACATTTACAAGATGGACTACAACAAGATGCTGGAGTTCCACAAGGCCAAGAAGGCTGCGGCTACCATTGCGGTACTGGATGTTCCCAAGGAAGAGGCCAGCCGTTTCGGCATAATGATAACCGATGATGAGGACAACATCATCGACTTTGAGGAGAAGCCAAAGGTGCCCAGGTCCACGCTGGCTTCCATGGGTATATATGTTTTCACATGGGAGAAGCTGAGGGCATACCTCATCGCCAACGAGGCGGACGAGACTGCTTCCAAGGACTTCGGAAAGAACATAATCCCCGATATGAGGGAAGCAGGGGAGAAGCTGGTGGCTTACCGCTTTGACGGCTACTGGAAGGACGTTGGAACTATCGACTCGCTGTGGGAAGCAAACATGGATCTGATAAATCCAAATATCCCCATAGACCTGTACGACCCCAACTGGAAGATATATTCCAGGAACCCTGTTTATCCTCCCCAGAGCATAGGCAAGAATGCGCAGGTACAGAATTCCATGGTAACTGAGGGCTGTGTTATAGACGGCTCTGTTGAGTTCTCCATGATATCTGACGGTGTCATAGTTGAGGAGGGCGCTGAGATATACGACTCTATCCTCATGCCCGGTGCTGTGGTAAAGAAGGGTGCGAAGGTAGAGTATGCCATAGTTGGCGAGAACTCGGTCATCGGCGAGAACTGCCAGATAGGTGCTAGGCCTGAGAACATCGAGGACAAGTCAAGCTGGGGCGTTGCGGTCGTAGGTCACAACCTGACCATATCCGACGGGAGCAATGTTCTGCCGAAAGCGATAATCTACGAAAATATGTAAGAAAGGACCGAGTAAACAATGGAAGTTAATATGGGTAATGTACTGGGTCTTGTTTTTGCAAATATGCACGACACGACTCTCGGCGATATGACAAAGAACAGGACTATGGGTTCTGTAATGTTCGGCGGAAGATACCGCCTGATAGATTTCCCTCTCTCGAATATGGTGAACAGCGGTATTTCCGAGGTGGGCGTTATAACCAAGTCCAACTATCAGTCACTGCTGGATCATCTGGGCAGTGCAAGAGAGTGGGATCTGGCGAGAAAGAAGGGCGGTCTTTACATACTGCCTCCTTTCGGCAATGTGGAAAGCACGCTGTACAGAGGCCGTATAGAGGCTATCTACGGTGCTATGAGCTTTATCACACATTCTACTGCCAGGTATGTGGTACTGACAGACTGCGATGTCATCACTAACATCGACTACAGGCCTATAGTTGCAAAGCACATTGAAAGCGGTGCGGACATAACTGTAGTGGCACACACAGGCCCCTACACCTCTGAGGACCTGAAGACAGCCACTGTACTGAACACCAACGAGGACGGACAGGTGACAAGTGTACTGATACAGCCCGAGCTCAGCGGCAACTGCACCTGCAGCCTGAATATGTTCGTTATGAGCATGGAGTTCATGGTGGACATGATCAAGGATTCCATTGCCAGGGGCATAGTTTCCTTTGAGAAGGACATACTCCAGGCCAGATGCAGCGAGCTGAAGATAATGGCTTACGAATACAAGTATTATTTCAGCAAGCTGAACTCTACTGACACTTATTTCAAGGCCAACATGGACATACTTGACCCTGAGAACGCAAGGAAGCTGTTCGTGCCCAAGAGGTCCATCTACACCAAGGTAAGCGACAATGCGCCTGCCAAGTATGATCTGGACTGCATAGTGAAGAATTCGCTGGTGGCTGACGGCTGCATCATCGAGGGCGAAGTTGAGAACTGTGTACTGTTCAGGGGCGTAAAGGTCGGCAAGGGTGCCAAGATCAAGAACTGCATACTGGGTCAGGGCACTGTTGTGGGCGACGGCGCACAGATGAACTATGTCATCACTGACAAGGACGTTACTGTGGCGCCCAAGCACGTTCTGACAAGCTCGGAGAACTATCAGATGTATGTTTCCAAGGGAGCTACTGTCTGATATTACATGAGTATCATGCCGCACAGTGCCCGTCGGCGGCGCTGTGCGGTTTTTTAGGGAAAGCTTTGTCTG
>NZ_JAFUAG010000027.1 GCF_017464355.1 Ruminococcus sp.
ACTGTGCTTCTTGTGCTATACTATTCATGGAACAACTCTCTTTTCATGATATTTTTGTTTTTGTTAGCACTTAACATTATATCATATTGAGAGTTGTTTTTCTATTTTGGGTGTCTATGATCTATTGTATCATAACATTTTCAAAATTTTTTTCAGAAAAAAGCCGCAGACCCCGAAAGACCTGCGGCGGATATTCCATAAATTTACAGCCTGTTACCTTTCGGTTATGGGCACATACTCCCGTTCCCTGGCAACAGCCTTGTATGCAGGCCTGATTATGCGCTTGCCTGTAACAAGCTCCTCGAAGCGGTGTGCGCACCAGCCGGGCATTCTTGAAACAGCAAACATAGGTGTGAACAGATCCTGGGGTATGCCCAGCATCCTGTAAACAAAGCCTGAATACATATCAACGTTTGCACACATAGCCTTGTCGCTGCCCTTGACCTTCAGGAACAGCTCGGGGGTCAGGCGCTCGATAGTTTCCAGCAGGTGGTATTCCTTCTCGAACTCTGTGCCCTCAGCCATGCGCTTTGCGTTGGCCTTGAGTATAACTGCTCTCGGGTCGGAAAGGGTGTACACCGCATGACCCATGCCGTAGATGAGCCCTGTCTTGTCAAAAGCTTCCTTATTGAGTATCTTGGTCAGGAAGTCAGCTACCTCGCCCTCATCTTCCCAGTTGGAAACGTTGGCCTTTACACACTCATGCATAGCGGATACCTTTATATTCGCACCGCCGTGCTTGGGTCCCTTAAGTGAACCGATAGCTGCCGAATAAGCAGAATAAGGGTCAGTGCCCGAGGAAGTCAGCACACGGCAGGCAAAGGTCGAGTTGTTGCCGCCGCCATGCTCAGCGTGGAGCATCATCAGCAGGTCAAGGAGCTTTGCCTCTTCATCGGTGAACTGTCTGTCGGGACGTATAGCCGCCAGTATCATTTCAGCAGTGCTGTGGTTGGGATCCAGGGGGTGCAGGAACATGGTCTGGTTGTCGAATGTCCTCTTCTTCACCTGGTAAGCCAGTGTCATGATGTAGGGCAGCTTTGATATTATGGAGATAGCCGTTGCCATTTCATATTCGGGCGAACGGTTCTCGGGGTTGTCATCGTAGGAATAGAGCGCCAGTATGGAACGGGACATCTTGTTCATGATATCCTTTGAGGGCGCCTTAAGTATCATATCCGAGAAAAAGTCCGCAGGAAGAGGACGGTTCTCAGCTATCATCTGGCGGAAAGCAGCCAGCTCGGTGCTGTTGGGCAGCTCGCCGAGCAGCAGCAGATATACCACCTCTTCAAAACCGAAGCGGTTCTCCTTTACGGCATTGCCCACCAGATCGTTTATGTTATAGCCGCGGTAGATAAGCTGTCCCTCGATAGGCATTTTTTCGCCTTCGTTGACCACATATCCGTGAACGTTACAGATGTTAGTAAGGCCTGCGGTAACACCTGTACCGTCGGCATTTCGCAGTCCTCTCTTAACGCTGTATCTGTCGTAGAACTTAGGGTCGATCGTATTGTTTGATACGAACTGCTGGCAGAGCAGCTTCCTCGCTGTATCGTTTACCATTGTGCTTCATCTCACTTTCATTACGTATTCTGTAATTATAGCACATTTCGGCTTTTTTGTCAATAATCAGGCAGCGTCCCTGTGTGAACAAAGAGAAAATAATATTTGATGATCTTTTTTTAGTCCGCGGCTATTGACAAATGCTGAAATTTGTTGCATAATATACATAAGGAAAGAGCTATTTTTGTTGATTTTTTGTTAAATAATGTTAAAACACAAAAATTCTTTAGGAGGTATCACTATGAAAAAACTAATATCATTCATAACAGCCCTGAGCCTTTGCACAGCTTTCGCTTTACCCTCCTTTGCCGAAAATGTTGAAGACCCCGATATGATCGCATATCATCGTGTGCTTGGAGATGTCAATGGTGACGGAGAGACCAATGTTACCGATATAAATCTTATGAATGCCCATGTAAAAGGGATAAGGGCACTTGATGAAGCACAGCAAAGACGTGCAGATATAGTCAGCACTGAGGGCGGGATAATAGATGTCACAGACCTGTCAAGGCTGACGGCATATGTCAAGGGCATAAGCGGAGAAAAGGACGCTGCGTGGAACGCTTTCCTGAAGGTACATAATTTCATACAGGAAAACGGACTGCACGCTTTGATATACTATGGTATATATGATGGCCGCGCAGACTTCTCAGTAGACATTGACGGAAGTGTCTATCTTTACGAACAACCCGAGGAGATAATGGAAAGACACGGCCAGCGGGCATACGATAGATTAGAGGAGTTTATGGAGAAAAACGGTATCTCCGAATACCTGTCTGTCATGGCTACAGATGAATAAAAACATAAATACCCGTCGGGCACACTGCCTGACGGGTATTATCATTTTTGGCATATCTTCATTCATCTTCATCTGAGTTTATGCGCATACTTCCCCTTATGCTGCGCCAGTCGGGGCAGTATTTTTCTACCAGCCCCCAGAAAGCACTGCTGTGATCCATGTGTACCAGGTGTGACAGCTCGTGTATGCACACATAGTCGATATGCGCCTTTGAGTAGGTGACTACCTTGTAATTTATGGAGATGTTCCCCTTTGAATTGCACCGCCCCCAGCTGGCGCTCAGGTCCTTCACGGTGACTTTTTTCGGGTACAGCCCCATAAGTGCGGTCAGCCGCTGCATACTCTCGGTTATCTCACGGTCGGCAGTTTCTATGATGAAGGTCTGCACCTGCCTTGCCATGTATTCACGGGAGCTGTCGCTGCACACCGCCACCAGCAGTTTGCCGTCCTCTGTCTTAGGGCGGAAATATCTGTCAGACTTCACCGCGGTGATAGTCAGCCATTCTCCCAGCAGCCTCATCTGCTCCCCGTCCTCAAATCTGCGGGGCAGCCCCGAGGACTTTGCTGAAAGCTCCAGATTTTTCTCTATCCACTCCAGGTGCCCCTCGATGAATTTCCTGATATCATCGGCGCTTGCCCGTTCAGGCACCCTGACCGTCAGCCTGCCCTCGTTTATGGCAAGGGCGGCCGTCCTGCGCCTGCCCCTGTCAAGGGTGAACTCTATCCGCTGACCGTCAGCGGCGGTGATGTAAGTATTTACCTTACCCACCTTACTGCTCCCAGGGAGGAAGAACTGTCTGGAAATCAGACAGATAGTCACGGTAGATGTAGCCTGTCAGCTGACCGTCAGTGCCAAGGAAAGTCACCTTGACATAGCCGTTGTCCTCATAGCCCAGCACCGTTACGGCCACACCGGGGGTCATGCAGACGATGTTCTCGGCTTCGTTGGAGGGCTGGGTGTGCAGATAGGCATACTCGGTTATATACTTGGTGCCCAGGCTCTCCGCAGCTGAACTGTCAGCGGAGGAACTGTCTGCCCCACTGTCAGCAGAGGTCACTTCCATGCCGCTTTCATCGGTGACAACAGCGGGCGCGGTGGTGGTGGCCGCTGTTGTTTCAGCAGGCTTAGGCTCGGTGACGTTGGTGTTTATGGTGGCAGTGTCCAGGCCTGCAGGTGCGGTCTCGGAGTTGCTGGCGAAGACCACCTTCCCCACAATGAACACCATGCATATGACGAATATGCCCGCCACCACCACAGAAGCAATGCTGACGCCCCTGCGTGCCCCTGCGGAATTATTTTCTTTATCCATAAAGATACTCCTTCACATGAATGCATTGTAAATAGTATGCGCCGAAAACTCAGCACTATCATAATATTATAATCCATTTGCCCGAAAATGTCAACATGGGTCGGAAAAACAAAAATGGCAGGATATCGGGCTTGCAATTTTTGCGCTGATGTGTTATAATGAAAAATTGGATATAGAAAGATATGATCCTGCAAAGAAAGGAAACAGCTGACTAATATCTGGGAGGAGAAAGAAATGAAAAAACTGTCAGGGAAAGCACTGGCTGCCGCGGCAGCTGCTGCTATACTGATGTCACAGCTGACAGCCTTTGCTGCCAACGAAGAAACAGGCGGCGAAGATGATGCTGCTGTCAAGGAAATAGCTGTGAGCGATGATGAAGCTGCCACCGCTGACGAGGATACCACCTCCGATGAGGATGCCACCGACGGTGAAGCGACTACCGAAGAAGAGGACTATGCCAGAGGCGATGTCAACAATGACGGTGAACTGAACGTAACAGATGTGGTCAAGGTCGCAGCCTATGTAAAGGGACTGGCAGGTCTGTCACCCAAGGCTGAAAAGGCCGCCGATGTAAATTACAGCGGCGATATAAACATCACCGACCTTGCTATGTTGGCAGCCGAGGTCAAGGGCATACGCCCCATGAACTGGATAGAACTGCTGGACGACGTGGCAGACAGCGATGTTGTCAGCGCACCAAAGAACTACACTAAGCTCAGCGATATCTTCACCGAAAGAAAAGATGTGTCTATGAGCTGGGATGCTGTGGGCGATGCTTCGGGCTATGTTGTGACCTGCGTCAAAAACGGTGCGGAAACCAACATCTCTATGACGACAACTACAAATTCCGCAGTGATCCCCGCATATAAGCTGGAGGGTGCAAATTATGCCACCATAAGGGTAAAGCCTTTCAAATACTGCAATACCGAAACAAGGCAGGCAGTAAGGACATTTATGGACGGCTATGAGGAGGACATTTTCATAAGGCCTGCCGCTGTCAGCGGAAACATCGGGGTGACACAGGTGCCAAAGTCCGTTACGCTCAGCTGGTCTGCTGCTGCGGACGCTGATGCCTACGAGGTGCGCTACAGCGTTGACGGCAAGAACGAGCTGTTCATAAAGACCAGCACTCTCACCTGCACCATGCAGGTACAGCCCGATAAGGATTACAGCTTCTGGGTGACACCCGTAAGCGAAGCAAAGCGGGGCGGTGAGACCGTTTCAATGTCGGCAGACAGTTCTGCGAAGACAGATGTCCACACCCTGCCCTACTACGAGAAAGCCGCTAAAAAGCTTGACCAGGTGGGCTGGAACCTGGAGTCCGCATTCTACTGGTGCAGCCACTCGCTGCCCTATGTGTATACCAATCAGGACGGTTCCATGGGCATGGAATGGTATGCGAACTACGGCTTCAACAACGGCTGCGGCAACTGCTATGTAATGGCAGCCTGCTTCTGTGAGATGGCCAAGATGCTGGGCTATGATGCCCACCAGATCGCGGGCAACACCATAAACAGGTACAATGCCCCCCACGACCATTCATGGGTAGAGATAGACAACTACAACGGCACAGGCCAGACCTATATCTTTGACCCTGATTTCACCCTTGAATTCGGCTACAACGGCTTTGCATTGCAGTACGGCATATCAAAGCCCTCACTCAATTACGACTACTACGGCAAGTTCTTCAAGAGAAGGATAAGCTGATCTGAACATGGAGGAAAAGAGAATGATGAACATGAAGAGAATAAGTGCTTTTGCACTGGCTGCCATTATGGCGGCAAGCTTTGCTGCCTGCGGCGACACAGAAGCTCCCGCTGAGGAGAAGAAGGCCACAGAAACAACGACTACTACAGCTGTATCAGAGGAAAGTGCCCCTGAAAGCGAAGCTGAGAGCGCGGCAGAGAGCGAAGCTGAAAGCAAGGCAGAGACTGAGTCCAAGGCTGAGAAAGAGGAAGCTGTAAAGTACATCGGCGAAGCTGACGGCGAGAAAAGCACCTACTCCATAAGCCTGACAAACGGCACCGAGCAGGATATCATCTCGGTGGCTGTGGGCTTTAACGGTGATCTCGGCGAGAACCTGCTGCCCGGGGGCGAGGACTTTGCTGCCGCTGAAACAAGAGCGCTGAACATCTCACCTGAGTCTGCCCAAGGACTTCAGATAGAGTTTGTCACCAAGGGCGAGAAGACTTTTGTTCTGCACGAAGTTCCCGTGACTGAAATGAAGTCTGCCGAGATAAGACTTATGGACGAGTACGCTTTCATCGTGTATGTAAACAAGGTCGGCGAAAGCGTTGATACCATGGAGGCGGAAGCTGAGGCCGCCAAGGAGGCTGCAAAGGACGACGACAACAACATTGTCAATGCCCAGACAGAACCCGAGCCTCAGCCCGAACCCGAGCCTGAACCTGAGCCGGAGCCCGAGCCTCAGCCGGAGCCTGAGCCTGAGCCGGAGCCCCAGCCCGAGCCTGTTGAACCTGAAGCTCCCGCAGACCCCAACCAGGGCTGCCTGAGCGATGATGACATAATCTTCTGATGGGCGGCGAGACAAAAAAGAGCAGGATACTTTACATGAGCCGAATGAAAGCAGTGGCCTGCGTGGCCGTGGTCATACTCCACGGGTGCTTTCTTTCAAAGGGCTTTGTAAGGGACAGCCTGCCGAAGACCACTGTATTGCAGATAGTGCGCAGCCTGATGACCTGGTCGGTGCCATGCTTTGTCATGGTGACAGGTGCGCTGCTGCTTGAGCCGAAAAAGGAGCTGGGCTTCAAAAAGATACTGGGCAGGTATCTGGTGAGAATGGTCATAGCGCTGGTGGGCTTTATGGAGCTTATCCAGGTGTACGACCACGCTGTGTACAATAAGGACTTCACGGGACAGCACCTGATAGACGGCCTGAAAAATGCAGTTTTCACCATAACCGAAAAAGGCACCGTATGGTCCCATACCTGGTACCTGTACCTGATGATATCAATATACCTCATGCTGCCTGTTTACCGCATGGTGACAAGGTCTGCCAAAAAAGAGGAACTGCGTTACCTGACGTTGGTTTACTTCCTGTTCAACTCACTGCTGTGGGCGGGGCAGGTATTGTCGGGCAGGACCACGGGATTTTATCTCATGGTCTACACCATATACCCCCTGTTCCTGTTCATGGGCTACTGCCTGCACACAGGTGTTATAAAGCTTGGCAGGGCGGCAGGCTGCGTTCTTTTCCTGCTGGGTGAAGGTCTGCTGGGGTGGCTTACCTATGTAAGGCTGCACACCGCTGATGAACAGTTTTCAGCGAACCTGGCTTCGGTGCTGGATTCCTACGCTGCCCCCATGATAGTCATGGCTGCGGTGGGCGCCTATGCCCTCTTCAAAAGCTTTGACAGCGAAAAGGAGATACCCGTCCTTGACAAGGCAGCTGCCGAACTGGATAAATGTTCCTTCGGCATATATCTTCTGCACATCATGGTCTACAAGCACATCTTCGGCTATATGCATTTTGACCCCTTTGCCCACGGCGGCTTCGGTATGCTGGCACTGGTCATGCTGGCGGCGCTGGCCGTTTCCTACGGGGTGACAAGGCTGCTGAAATTTGTGCCCTTTGTGAAGAATATCATATAAACAGAATTTTCAAAGCCTGCACGGAGCTTTCTGCGCAGGCTTTGCTTTTACCGAAATCCCAATTTGGTTGTGTATTGTTTCCCCCGCCGAAGGCGGGGGAAACAATACGAAAAAAGCAATTTCTGTATCATTAGCAATACACTTCAAAATTGGGAATTACCGAAAGGAGGACAGCATGGGAGAAGACATGACACTGCCCTGCGGGGAAGGCCTGGTCTCCGTGAGAGTGGGTGCCATAATAATGCGTGAGGGCAGGCTGCTCTTGGCGGGCAATGATAACTCGGATTACCTGTACACCGTAGGCGGAAGGGTGAAAATTGGCGAGAACGCCGAGGAAGCAGTGGTGCGGGAGGTCAGTGAGGAAACGGGCATAAGGCTGGAGACAGACCGCCTTTATGCAGTACACGAGAATTATTTCTACGGCGATGCCCCCTCGAATATGGACAGGCTCATTTATGAGATAGCCTTTTTCTTCCTGATGAAGACCCCCGCTGACTTTGCACCTGTCAGCATGAGTTTTGCTGAGGGTGACAGCAGGGAACATATTGAATGGGTATATCCCGATACGGAGAAGAACATATATCCCGCTTTTTTCAGAAAGCTTGACCTCACGGACAAAAGCGTGAAGCATTATGTAACAGACGAAAGGAGAAACTGATATGTGCCTTATATGCGACAGGATAAAAATGATAAAGGAGGGCACCAACCCCTATTTTGTAAAGGAACTGAACACAGGCTATGCAGTCATCGGTGATAACCAGCATTTTTACGGCTACACACTTTTCCTATACAAGCACCACGGCGAGATGACCGAGCTTTTTCAGCTTGACAAGGCAGAAAGGGCGGCTTTTATGGAGGAGATGACCCTGACGGCAGAGGCGGCTTCAAGGGCTTTCGGGGCTGAGAAGATGAACTATGAGCTGCTGGGCATGGGAGATGCCCACCTGCACTGGCACCTGTTCCCCCGCAGAACAGGAGATATCGGGGACTACGGCAACAAGGGCAAAGGCCCTGTCTGGTGGTACCCCATGGAAAAAATGTACAGCGACGATAACCGCCCCGATGAGAAGAACCTTGCCGAAATGAAAGCAAAGCTTCTGGCAGAACTGGAGAAGCTGATATGACCCATTATATGAAACTCGCCCCCGTCCCCTTTGAGAAGATAAAAAACGGCCGCAAGACCATTGAACTGCGGCTTTACGATGAAAAGCGCAGAAAGGTCAGGGTCGGGGACGAGATAGTCTTCACAAGCACCGCAGACCCCGCCCTTACACTTGAGACCCGTGTGACAGCACTGCATATCTTCAAGGACTTTGCGGCGCTGTACCGTGAACTTCCCCTTGAAAAATGCGGTTATGACGAAGCCGATATCGCTAACGCTTCCCCCGCTGATATGGAAGGGTATTATTCTCCCGAACGTCAGCGTGAATACGGTGTGGCAGGTATTGAACTGATGGTCTGCAAATAAATACAGCGGACAGCCTGCCACGGCTGTCCGCTTATTTGTTACTGTTCTTTCTGTTTTTCTTCGTCGTAGATCTTCTTAGCGTATACCATTGATATCACCAGAGCTGCCGTGACGTAGCCCAGCAGCAGCAATACCGCACCTATCCCCTTGGCAAAGGCAGAGGAAACTATGGCGCAAAGCCCCGCCACCGACATGGCGACAGCAGCAAAGCGGTTGCACTTCTGCCAGGTGGTGTCATTGTACATCGACCAGCTGCAGCGGAAACCTATGGTAGAGTTGCGGCGGGTCTTGGGCATATAGTTGCTTACTGCTATGAGCATTATGCCCATGAGCAGGGAAGTGGCACGGTTGAAGTCGATGTCAAGGTTATCCACCTTTGCATTGCCTTCGGCGCAGGCCTTGATTATGAATATGATCTGTACGACGCACATGATAATGGCGATGATAGGCGCAGTCTTCCTGAAAACCGCCGCATTCTCCTTGCCCGCAGGCCTGTTCTTTTTCTGCGAAAAACGTGTTTCGCTTTCAGCCAGGTGTGCAAATAAGCCAAACAGACCGATGATAACAAGTATAAGCACAGGGAAGATGAACAGCTCATATTTGCTGCCCCACCTGTCAGGTTCACCTGTAACGCCGTAGTGGGCAGGCACCTTGTCAGGCAGGAAGTTAATTGCCGCCGCTGTTATCAGCATTGGCAGCACGGCTATGGCCCAGGTCAGTTTTTTCATTTTTTTTTGCCCCCAGTTCTTCAAACCACATTACTATCTCTTCAAATACCGAAGTGTTCAGCTCATAGTAAACAAAATTCTTCTCCTTGCTCTCACTGACCAGTCCTGCGTTTTTCAGCTGTTTCAGGTGGTAGGACATAGTAGCGCCTGTCATGTCAAAATGCTCTCCTATCTCACCTGCGGACATCCTGCCGTCACGAAGCATGGTCAGTATCTCGCGGCGCACAGGGTCGCTGAGCGCCTTGAATGTTTCCTGAAATCCCATTTCATCAAACCTCATTCCTATCCATTTTATTGTACACTAACTTGTAAGCCCCGAACAATACAGCGGCTGACATAACTGCGAAGATGACCTCAAACACTGCCAGGCCGAAGCACCCCTCCTTATAGAAAGCTATCACAAAATCGACCAGTGCGTGCAGAAAAATGGCCAGCGGGAAAAGCCCGCCCTTGCCCTTCTGCCTTGCAGCGGCGAACACCAGCATCGAAAGCCCTATATGCAAGGCGATAGCAGGTATCCTTTCAAAACCGCCAAGCAGTCCCGAAAGCAGCGTCTGTTCAGCATAGCCCCGCACCTGTTCGATAGCCGACTCCCTCGCTGCACCCTCAGCGCCTTTCAGTACAGCGTCAACACCGCTGTTGTTGACGAGAAGTCCCATAGCCACCAGCGAAATGGTAGAAAATCCGAAATACACAGCCTCAAATCCGCCGTGACCCAATCCGTAGGATACCGAGTCTTCCCGT
The DNA here is from genome assembly GCF_017464355.1 of Ruminococcus sp. GTDB lineage: Bacteria > Bacillota > Clostridia > Oscillospirales > Ruminococcaceae > Hominimerdicola. The sequence goes on from NZ_JAFUAG010000027.1 coordinate 10,222, forward strand.
GACCTGCAGTTTTTCAGCACCGTCTTGAAAGCGATGAACCTGCCCGTTTCCTCAAACAGACCTGCGCACACCGCACCTATGAAGTAGAACAGCCAGATATTGTCAGCCGCCGCCTTTGCAATTGGGGTGTCCGCTATGAGCAGAGGATATTGCAGGATATTTTTCAGCCCCAGGGCGAATACGGGGAAGACCACCGCACCTGCTATCAGCGCCTTGACATTCAGCTTTATCTTTTTGCGTAGAATGAAAAAGTAGGTCAGTGCCGCCAGTATCATCATTGCGCCCCCTGCCCCGAAGCCTATGAGAGTCCCTGTGGAAAAGGTGATGTTATCTGTGTTTGTCATAGTTATTGCTCCTCTCTGTTTAGAGATCTATCTATTTAGAAAAAAAATCTATTTTGAAATTTCTCTAAATAGAATATACCACACTTTTATTCGTTTGTCAATAGGTATTTAGAAATTTTTCTAAATAATTTCTCAGCCCTGTTTTTAGCATGATGTTTCATCATCACCGCAATTTTTGATGAGTCCAAAATACCTCCCAAAAGCCAAAATATTAAGAAAAATCCCGAATTTTGCGGGCTTTGTGAAGTTTGTCATAATCGTGCATAGTCAATTAAATTTGTTTTTAAGCATAGTGAAGAATGACGATTGAAAACATAAGGAAAAAATGTTATAATTATAGAAGGATATCCGTGGCGAACCACGGGAAGGGTATTTTGTATATAAGGATACAGACATTTTTAAGAAGGCATATAAGATGAAAAATTTCAAAGCATTGGGTCTTTTGAGCCTGATCGCTGTAATGCTGGCAGGCTGCGGCAGCGTGGATAACACCAACGTTACAGACGAGGTAAGGGTGACAGAGACCACTTCCCCGACGGTGACTACAGCACCTGTGGTGGAGGAGATACAGGAAACTTCCGAGAGTACGGCTGAAACATCTGCGCCGATACAGCTGGAAACTACAGCTGAGAGCACCGAAAAGGAAGAAGCTGAGGGCGAGCTGCTGCAGGTCGTCGGCGCCCAGACCACAAAGGCGGGCGAAAGCACCACCACGACCCAGGGCAGCAGAAGCAATGTTATAGTGCTGCAAACGGAGGATGGCGGACAGGCCACTACAACTAAAAACGACACTTATGACCGCAGCCAGCCCATGGGCAATGAGGTGCTTCCCCAGAGCGTGGATAACTACACCACCGAAACTCAGCCTGTGCAGAGCGAGGCACCTAAGACCGAACAGCCCCCCGCTGACGTAGGTTCGGAGTATACTCCCAAGGGCTATAAGATAGAGGAAAAGGACGGGGTCACTTATGTGGGCGGTGTCATCATAGCTAACAAGACCTATGAGCTGCCCGAAAGCTACGGCAACGGCCTTGACAACGAAGCGCTGCAGGCCTTTTACGAAATGCAGTCTGCGGCCTCGCAGGACGGTATCTGGCTCAGCATAGTTTCGGGCTACCGCAGCTACTGGTATCAGGATCAGCTCTACTGGGGCTATGTTTACAGCCGCGGCGGACAGGATATAGCTGATACGTTCTCAGCAAGGGCAGGCCATTCGGAGCATCAGACGGGTCTTGCCATGGACCTTAACAATGCCAGCCGCAGCTTTGAGGGTACCCCCGAAGCCGCCTGGATAGAGCAGCACTGCGCCGATTACGGTTTTATAATCCGCTACCCCAGGGATAAGGAGGATATAACGGGCTTCGTTTATGAGCCCTGGCATATCCGCTACCTCGGCAAGGATATGGCACGTTCCGTAACAGATTCGGGGCTGTGCCTGGAGGAATATCTTGGTATCGACTCGGTATACCGTGAATAAAAATATGCCATAGCATTTCACAAGAAGTGCTATGGCATTTTTGTTTTCTCCCAATTTTTAAGTGTATTGCAGATGATACAGAATGGCTTTTTTTCGTATTGGGATTTTGTTTTTTATTTATGCTTTCTGCCTTACAGTTCATCAGGCAGATGAGCTGCCAGCTTAGCCGAATACTCAGCCCTGAACTGAGCGAAACGTCCCTCGTCAAGGGCTTCTCTTATGCGCTCGGTAAGGGTGTTATAGAAATACAGGTTGTGCATTACAGCCAGCCTTCCGCCCAGCTGTTCATCAGCCTTGAAAAGGTGACGTACATAAGCTCTGCTGAAATTGCGGCAGCAGGGACAGTCGCACTGGGGGTCAACAGGACGGGCATCGGTCTCAAAACGCTTGTTGGCAATGTGGATAATGCCGTTCCAGGTGAACATGGTGCCGTGGCGGGCATTGCGGCTGGGCATTACGCAGTCAAAGAAATCTATGCCCCTGGCCACAGCCTCGATTATATTTGAGGGCGTGCCCACCCCCATGAGGTAGCGGGGCTTGTCCTTGGGCATGAAAGGCTCTACCTGCTCGATGACATGATACATCACCTCGGTAGGCTCGCCCACGGCCAGGCCGCCTATGGCAAAGCCCGCGCAGTATTCTTCCTCCCGTATGACCTTCATATGCTCTATGCGCAGATCATCGTAGGTGCAGCCCTGATTTATGGCAAACAGCATCTGCTGACGGTTTATAGTCTCTTCAAGGGAATTCAGCCGCTTCATCTCGGTTATGCAGCGCTTGAGCCAGCGGGTGGTGCGCTCGCAGGAACGGCGAGAATAGTTGTACTCCGCAGGGTTCTCCACGCACTCATCAAAAGCCATGGCAATGGTGGAAGCCAGATGTGACTGTATCTGCATACTTTCCTCAGGCCCCATGAATATCTTGCGGCCGTCAACATGGCTGTTGAAATACACGCCCTCTTCCTTTATGCGCCTCAGCTTCGCCAGTGAGAACACCTGAAATCCGCCGCTGTCGGTGAGGATAGGCTTGTCCCAGTTCATGAACTTGTGCAGGCCGCCCATTTTGCAGACCACATCGTCCCCCGGGCGGACGTGGAGGTGGTAGGTGTTGCAAAGCTCCACCTGGGTCTTGAGTTCGTTTTTCAGGTCAAGGGAAGACACACCGCCCTTTATGGCCGCAGATGTTCCCACGTTCATGAAAACGGGGGTCTGTATGGTGCCGTGTACGGTAGTAAACTCGCCGCGGCGGGCCGCACCCTCTTGTTTAAGCAGTTTGAACATTCATATTCTCCTTAATATTTTTCTTCCAATTCTTATGTGTATCGCTGATAACACGAAATGTCTGTTTTTCGTATTGCTCGGGTCATTTGTGTATGCAGGATATATTATAACACATCATGAAAAAAATTGCAACTAACGAATATTTAACATTTTTGCCGCCATACTAAACATAAAAACGGAGATGATGAAATGCGCAAGGCAACAAGGATATTTCACGACCCGCCCGGTATAGTGACCTCGGCGGCAGTAGGGGGCAGAATGGAGAACGAGGGACCCTACGGAGAATACTTCGACAAGATAAACGACGACCCTTATTTCACCGCCGATACCTTTGAAAAAGGGGAGAGCCAGCTGCAGAAGCAGGCTGTCCGCATGGCGCTGGAGAAAGGCGGCCTTAAGGAGGAGGATATAGATGTGCTTATCGGCGGCGACCTGCTTGACCAGTGTGTTGGCACGACCTATGGGGTGCGGGATTACGGCCTGCCCTTTCTGGGGATATATTCTGCCTGCTCCACAATGTCCGAGGGGCTGCTGCTGGCGGCCATGCTCACGGCAGGAGGCTTTGCGGATACGGCCATGGCGGTCACATCATCACACTTCTGCACCGCTGAAAGGCAGTACCGTATGCCCCTCAACTACGGCGGACAGCGTCCCCCCACTGCCCAGTGGACGGCTACCGCAGGGGGAGCGCTGGCTGTGTCCGCCCAGGGAGGTGCGCCCTATGTACGGGCTGTGACTATCGGGCGGATAGTTGATATGGGCGTCACCGATGCCAATAACATGGGCGCTGCCATGGCACCTGCGGCATATTCGACACTGCGGGAATTTTTTGAGGACACAGGGCTTTCCCCTGAAGCATTCGACCACATCGTCACAGGGGATCTGGGCAAGGTGGGCAGCAGGCTTTTGTGTGAGCTGGCAGATGATGAAGGGCTTGACCTGCGGAAAAATCACCTGGACTGCGGACTGTTGATATACGACAGTGACAGGCAGGACGTCCATGCGGGGGGCAGCGGCTGCGGGTGTGCGGCAAGTATGCTCTGCGGATATTTTGTGCCCGGGCTGCGTGAGGGTGCTTTCCATGATATCCTCTTTGCGGCCACGGGGGCACTGCTATCGCCTACGGTCAGCCTGCAGGGGGAGAGCATACCCGCTGTAAGTCATCTGGTCTGGCTGTCATCTGAAAAGGAGTGACCTATATGATATACTTTTATGCATTCGCAGTGGGCGGACTTCTCTGCGCCGCAGGGCAGCTGCTCATCGACCTGACAAAGCTTACCCCCGCCCGCATTCTTTCGGCCTACGTTGTGGCAGGTGTGGTGCTGGGGGGACTCGGCATCTACGGCAAGCTCAAGGACATTGCAGGCTGCGGCGCCACTGTTCCCCTGACAGGCTTCGGGGCGCTCATGGCTGAGGGCGTGAAAAAAGAAGTGGAAGAAAAGGGCTTTCTCGGTATCTTCACAGGCGGCCTTACCGCAGGTGCGGGAGGCATAGCGGCGGCCATGCTGTTCTCGTTCCTGGCGGCTATGTTTTTCCGCAGCTCGGCAAAAGAATAGTTTAAGATAAGAATGTTTTAGTTATAAATGTGTATTAATTGTAAAAATATATCCTGAGAATTCGTAAAAATCTGCCATATTCCCCCTTTCGACTTGATTTTTCTTTCGGAATATGTTAAAATAATAAAGTATGTTGTGACCATTCACAGCATACACCTATCAAAGAAACAAGTACCTGAGAGGTTAAATATGAACGATTACGATAACAGATACGATCCACGACAGGATCGGCCTGTTAATGAGCTTACTCCGCTGATAGACTACGAGGATCTGTCCAGATATGAGCTGACCCCCGAGGAGAAGGCTTATGAAGAAATGATAAGGCGGCGCATACGCGAAAGGCGCAGGGCTGCCGAGCGCAGGAGGATAAAGCGCAACCGCACCGTGGCACTGGTGATACTGCTGGTGATAGTGCTGGTCATCTGCCGCAGCTGCTACGCTTCCCACAGAAAAAAGCGTGAGGAAGAAGCGGGCGCAAAGGTGACTTCCTCACAGGCTGAAAAGACCGCAAAGAAAAAAGAAAAGGCTGACAGCCGGGCGGCTGAGCCCGATGTGACAGCCCAGCCAGAAGCTCCCGAAGAAGCTCACAAAATGCAGCAGGTAGACGGTCTGACCTTTGTGGACGGCATACTCATAGTCAACAAGACCTATTCGCTGCCCGAGGACTATGCCCCGGGACTTAACACAGCGGCGGAGGCGGCCTTCAATGAGATGACAGCAGCAGCCTTTAATGACGGGCTGTACCTCTATGTAAACTCTGGCTACCGCAGCTATGATGAGCAGTATAATCTGTATTACAACTATGCTTTTGAAAGAGGTGTGGCAGCGGCAGATATGGTATCCTCCCGCCCGGGACATTCCGAGCATCAGGCAGGTCTTTGCTTTGATGTGAATTCTACGGAAACTTCCTTCGGCAACACCAACGAAGCCAAGTGGCTCGCCGCCCACTGCGCCGAGTACGGCTTCATCATACGTTTCCCCAAGGGCAAGGAAGCTATAACAGGCTATGAATATGAGCCCTGGCACATAAGGTTCGTGGGCAAGGAGATTGCTCAGGATATGAATGCCAAGGGGCAGTGCCTTGAGGAATATCTGGGTGTCACCTCAAGCTATGAGGACGCAGCAGACGGCCTCAGCCAGCAGCGCATGGCAGAGATGCTGGGTGTCACGGTGGAAGACCCCTACGGTAACACCAATGACGAAAATACCTACGATGACGGTACTCAGGAGGAGCAGTCCTGGGACGATGCAGGAAATGCAGGCTGGGATAACGGCTACGGATATTGATGATGATTTTGCCCCTGCAGCAGCGGGGGCATTTTTGCAGGTGGAAATAATGAGAGATAAGTTTACATATCACAGCAGCTGGCGGTCTGGCGGGGGGCTGGCTAATACCGAACATACTGTGTGTTTACGGGGTGAATATAGTTATATGCTTCATCATAGGGACGGTGATGATACTGTCGCTGGCATACCTGACCTTTCTACTGGCTAATGTGCCCTGTGAATATTCCGCCGATGACAGACAGGTGAAATTCAGGGTACACAGGAAAGAAACGGTCATACCCTATGAGAGGATAACAGAGGTGCAGTTTTTTGTGGCGGAGCGAAGGTCACTGAGCAGGCAGTATAGCCAAAGAGGGATCTATCCCGAGGAACACCTGCGCTTTATCTGCTCAGACGGGGCCTATGAGTTCAGAAATGCCCTGCCTGTTCAGCACGAGGGTGCCGACCCCATGGCGGAGAGCAAATTCATGGGGCTGAACACATTCATTCTTTCAAGACATTCTGTTCTGGTCAGGGGAAAGTGATATGAGGAGAAAATTCAATTTCAAAAGCCGCTTTCGCTGGGTGGCAGCGATCCTGGGACCCGCTATCATCGTGGCGGGAACGTATCCGGGTGCTATGCTTGCGTTAGCTGCTGGAAAGTCCTCTCTTATGGCTTTGTTCATAATACTCTCGCTCATTCCCGCCCTGGGGCTGACAGTGCTTCTGGACAGAGTGCCAAGCTCTTTTTCGGCGGAAGAAAACTCTGTGACTTTCGTGATATTCTTCCGCAAAAGGGTCATACCCTATGAGGATATCGAGGATATAGAGGTCGGCCACGAATACGTTGACCCTCTCTCCCAGCGTGAGCGCCCCTATTACCGTGAGGATATAAAATTCATAACAAAAGCGGGGGACATTTGCTACAGCCGCCGAATGAACATAGATATGTATGCCACCGCCGACGACCCCGAAAGCCTGAAAGCCCAGATCGAAGACGGTGACTTCAACAAGCTGAGAAGGTTCATTCTTGCACGCAAAGCAGGCCGCTGAGGAGGAGAGGTATGCAGGGAAAATTCAGACGAGGTTCCACAATGGGTGTCGTGCTTGCGGCATTTCTTACGCCCATTGCGGCGGAAGCGGTAAAGTTTATGGCCGATGAAAACAGCAGTTATTTTCCGCTGATATATGTGATAGTTGCACTGGGCATTACAGCGATCATCTTTTTTGGCGGAAATATACCATGTTCTTTTTCAGCAGATAACAGCAGGGTCATCATGAAAGTCTGGTGTTTCAGAAAAGTCATTGAGTATGAAGATATCGAGGATATAGAAGTGACCCATGAATATATATCAGACAGGCGATCTTATTACCGTGAGTACATATCGTTCTGCACGAAGAAAGGATATCACAGCTGGTGGCGGATAATGGATATCGACCTGACAGTTACCGTTTCCGACAGGACATATATTCAAAGACAGCTTGATGACGGCGATTTTGTAAAGCTGAGAAATTATATCCTCGCCCGCAAAGCTTGACCCGATTTTTTATTGAGCGTTCACGCAGTATACACATTTGCGGGTTATGATAAACAGTGGGAAATTGCTCCGTTCTCTGCATAAGGGGGACGGTCATCACATAAAGAACAAGGAGCTGAAAATATGGCAAAGATACTTATAGTTGACGATGAAGCTAAGATAAGAATGATAATCAAGGAGTATGCCGAGTTCGAGGGCTACGAAACAGCCGAGGCCGAGGACGGCATGGAAGCTGTGGAAATGGTCAAGAAGGACGACTACGATATCATCATCATGGACATAATGATGCCCAGACTTGACGGCTATTCTGCCTGCAAGGAGATACAGAAGATAAAGAAAGTGCCTGTTATCATGCTTTCTGCCCGCGGCGAGGAGTATGACAAGCTGTTCGGCTTTGAGATAGGCATTGATGACTATATGGTAAAGCCTTTCTCGCCCAAGGAGCTTATGGCGAGGATAAGGGCTGTGCTGAACCGCGCCAAGGCTTCCCAGAAGACCGAGGATATAATCCGCTATCAGGGACTGGAGATAAACTTCACCGCAAGGGAAGTGAAGATAGACGGCGAAAAGGTCAGCATGACCCCCAAGGAGTATGACCTGCTGTTCTACCTGGTGAGGAACATGAACATCGCCCTTTCCAGAGAAAAGCTGCTGGAAGAGGTATGGGGATTTGATTTCTACGGCGATGACAGAACTATCGACACCCACATAAAAATGCTGAGAAATTCTCTGGGACCCTACCGCAACCTTATCGTCACATTGAGAGGAATGGGATATAAGTTTGAAAAGATCCAGTAAGTCACGCAAAAGCCCGATACAGCTGGTAAGGGATACCCTTAAAGGCAAGCGTGGCATAAACACCTATGTCTGGATGTACTGTATGCTGTTCGTTATACTTGTGCTGGTGACTATCTGGCTGCTGCAGTATGTGTGTCTGTCAAACTACTACCGTTCCGCCAAGATAAGCAGCATAAGCCAGGAGGCCAACCGTATCATTCAGGCCTACGGCACCCCCGAACAGGGACATACCAACCGCACTATCGCCTATGAGAACAGTATGTGCATAGTCATCACCGATGAGGACGGCAACCCGCTGACCTCGGAGAATAATCTGGGCTCTTATTCGCGGCTGTATGATGATATCGAGAACAACTACTCCATGTACATCTACAAGCTGAAAAATGAGCTGATGAAAGCCTCGGATAACTGCTACACCGTTACCTTTGAGAACGATGAGCTTGACGCCAAGGAGATCATCTACTGTGCCAAGATATATGTGGACGAAGCCCCTGAGCAGGCCTACCTGTTCATCGAATGCACTATTGAGCCTATAGATTCCACTGTAAAGATAATCAGGGAACAGCTTATATTCGTGACCATAATCCTCTTTGAGCTGGCAGTGATAATCTCGGTGTTCATATCCACCAGGGTCGCAAGGCCTATCGCAAAGCTTACCAAAACTGCCAGGCGCTTCGGTGAGGGTGATTTTAATGTGAAGTTCGAGGGTCAGGGCTACCGTGAGGCCGAGCAGCTGGCCAAGGTGCTGAATGATGCCGTGAACGATGTGCGCAAGGTAAGCGACCTGAGAAAAGACCTCATAGGCAACGTTTCCCATGACCTGCGCACACCTCTTACCATGGTAAAGGCCTACGCTGAGATGATAAGGGACCTTTCGGGGGACAACCCTGTAAAGCGCAACGAGCATATACAGGTCATCATCGATGAAGCGGACAGGCTCTCAAATCTGGTAAACAACCTGCTGGAGCTTTCAAAGCTTGAAAGCGGGAATATGGAGCTTGACCTGAAAAAGTTCTCCATAGGCGAAAAGATAGAGGACTGCATGACCCGATATCAGCTGGTAATAGAGCAGAACGGTTATGATATGAAGTTCGAGCCTGATGAGGACAGGGAAGTCACTGCTGACCCCGACAAGCTGGATCAGGTCATATACAACTTTATAAACAACGCTATCAATTATACGGGTGACAATAAGGTCATTCGCATAAAGCAGATAAACACCGAAAAAGCTGTGCGCATAGAAGTCACCGACAACGGCAAGGGCATATCCAAGGAACTGCTGCCAAAGGTCTTCGACAGATATTACCGTGATGCAAAGGTTAAGCGGGACGTTGTCGGAACGGGGCTGGGTCTGGCTATATGCAAGGAGATACTTAAGTGCCACAATTTCCCTTTCGGCGTCAGGTCGGAGGAGGGCAAGGGTTCCACATTCTGGTTTGAGATACCCTGCGAATAGCGGCGCTTGACATCGAGCAGTTTTTATGGTATATTATCTGTAGAGTTATCGTTACTCGTTTTACACAATTTACAGTTAATTAATTAAATATCACACGCTTGGCCTGAAACAGAAACAGACAGGCAGTATTAAAAAGAAAGATACGGGCGTACTTCATGGGGGCTTCCTTTGGGGTATGCCCGAATTTATTTATGGAGGAATAATATGAAAAATTCATCAAAACGCACTGCGGCATTTCTGGCCGCTTTGATGACAGTGCTGCCCCTTATGGGCGAAGGCACGGGCTGGCAGCTAAAGGCTTCTGCGGAGGCTATGCCCTTTCACGAATTTGAGATAAACGAGGAAAATTTCCCCGACCCGAATTTCAGGGCTGTTATGGAAGAAAGCGGCTTCGACAAGGACGGCAACGGTATCATCGACTACGATGAGAACCTTGAACTGAGGAACATCTGGTGTGTGGACAAGGGGATAAAGTCCCTGAAAGGCATGGAACTCTGCACCGAGCTGCGGGGGCTGTACTGCATGGATAACCAGATAGAGGAGATAGATATCAGCAATAACCAGCTGATGACAGGGCTGTGGTGCTCAAACAATCCTCTTAACGGCCTTGACCTTACGCAGAACCCCGCACTTGAATGGGTGTACTGCTTTGAATGCGGGCTGACAGAGCTGGACGTTTCACAAAACACGAAAATGTCCTACATCGAATGCAACACCAACCCCATAACCGAGCTTGATGTTTCGCATAACCCCGAGCTTGAACACCTGACCTGCGGCTCCTGCGAGCTTACCGAGCTTGATGTGACCAACAACCCCAAGCTTGCACACCTTGACGCTTTCAGGAACCATTTTACAGAACTGGACGTTACCCACAACCCGCTTATGAAGCGCCTTGATATATGGGACAACCATGAGCTTGGCAGCATAGATATCAGCCGAAACCCCGGGCTTCAGTATTACAACTGCTCCAACAACGGGGTAAAGACCATAGATGTCAGCCATAACCCCGAACTGCAGAAGCTCAGCTGTGCCTATAATCAGATAGAGGAGCTGGACCTTTCAAACAACCCGAAGCTCATCTACCTTGACTGCGCTGTCAATCAGCTGAATGAGCTTGACCTTTCAAAGAACCCACACATATATTTCCTTCAGGCTTTCACCAACCCTTTCACCACAATTGATATCGGTGACGACCCTTACCTTGTGAAGACCTATAACGAGGGTGTCAAGCAGGCGGAATACGATGTCTGTCAGGGACATTCCTGGACCATAGACTACGGCGGAGATGACTCCACAGGCGGGGACAGCATTTTCTTCTTCTGCGTTGATGACGCTGTAACTGTCAACACCCAGCCCAGCGGCAATGCCCCTGCCATTGAATATCCCGAGGACGATGTGCCCTACAGTGAAGACCTCATCACCCGTGAACAGGCGGTGCAGACCCTTTACGAAATGGCTGGCAGGCCCGATGTCAGCGGCCTGACCTCACGCTTTACCGATGTGGAGGAGGGTGCCTGGTACTATGATGCACTGCTCTGGGGGGAGGCTAACAGCATATGCGTGGGCTACCCTCACCGTTCTCTGGATACCTTCGGGGTGGGCAAGTGCCTCAGCCGACAGGACGCTGTACTCATGCTCATGAGATATTCCGAGGCCGTAGGATACGAGCGTGCTATCGACTTTGGCAGAAGCGATGAGTACATGGACTATTACGATGTGGACTACGACCACTGGGAGGCTGTCTGCTGGAGCGCCACATGGCATATAATGGAAGGCAAGGGCGAGCCCGATGCACCCAAGACCGAGCAGAGGATAGCTCCCTATGACAAGGCCACCCGCGAGGAATTCCAGACCATGCTGGATAACCTCATGGAGGTAAACGAAACAGGTGTGTCTGCTGTGATAGCCGAGATCCCCGAGGACAGCAAGCCCGCAGACAAGCCTGCCGACAGACCCTCAGACGACCCTGCCGATGAGCCTGTGGATAAGTCCGATGACAAGCACGACGACCCCGCAGATGTTCACGATGACAAGCCCGATGACAAGCCAGCAGACGAGCCTGCAGAGGGCGGAGAAACAGACTTCGTTTTGGGCGATGTAAATTTCGACGGCGATATCAATGTCACCGACCTGACCCTTACCGCCGCCCATGTTAAGAGCATAAGACCCCTTTCCGAAAGATCACAGCTGCCCGCAGATGTAAACAAAGACGGGGATATAAACGTCACCGACCTGGCAAAGCTGGCGGCTCATGTAAAGGGGATAAGAGCCCTGGGATAGGAGAGCAGTATTATGAAAAAGACAGTATCTTTCCTGGTTATAGGCGCAGTTACTGCGGCTGCGGGATATGGCCTGAACCTGCTTATGTACAGGCAATTCCGAAGCTTGTTCATGAAAACGCGAATGGAGTTCCCCGATGTGCTGATAACCCTGTTCGGCGGCGGCCTGAGCATAATACTGGTGGAGCTGCTGGCAGCCCTGATAATAAGTAAGACCATGCCCACAGTGAACTGCCGCGGCGGCCTTAACCTTGGGGCAGCCATACACGGCCTGCTGCCCTGGGTGAATGATATCGGGCATGAGGTGCTGCGTGACATCTGGCCTTTCCATGGCCCCGATATGTACTCCTATCTATCGAGCCTGCCCTTTGTACTTTTTACGTCGGTGGGTGCGGTCGTATGTATCGTGATAAACGAGAAACGTGCAGGCAGGACACAGCTCAGGCAGAACAGTGCCCCCGAGGGTGGACAGCGCTATATCCCATAACTGAAAGGAGATGTACAATGGGCTATCAACTCTATATAGAGGCCAGGATAAAGGAGCGAGCCAGCGGCAAAGTTGTAAGTTTACATAATAAAAAAGACCCCTGTGATGAATGGCTGACTATCGGCTGGACCTGCGGCCGGGACGCTTATCCTATGACAGAAGCCCTGGTGGAGGTCATAAACAGGTACAGCGACAGACAATACGACTTGGAGCAGGACCACGAGATATATTTTCCGCAGAAAGCCCTGCGGGAGATGTGCAGCTGTATACTGAGCCACGCTTGTTTTCCCGAGAGTGGCCGTTATACCAGATCTCCCGAGCATTTTTGGTATGAGAAGAACCGTGGGGGCAAAAACAATATCACCTATATCGAAAAGACCGAGGACGACTTTGTAGATTGGGACGATATGCAGGGACAGGAGATGAATTCGCTCACTATGGGAAATTCACTGCTGGAGCTTATCTGGTTTCTGGAAAAGGTGCATTACGAGAACGAGTATTACAGCCTGAAAGAGTATACAGGCTTTGGCATAAGCGATGAAAGGGGAACGCAGGACTTCTTCGAGAGCCATATACTTGATGAGTACCTTGAAGCCTTCAAGGCAGACCCAAATGCCTTTGAATGGGAGTTCTGCTTGTCTTCATAAAAAAACGGTCCCTGCGTTATCCGCAGGGACTGTCCTTTATATAAATTTACTTCCGTTTTTTGCAGACGAGAACTGCACAGCCCGCCAGCGCCACACTGACAGTGCCAAGGGTAACGGCACCTGTGTTCGGGTTGGTTTCCTGTGAGACCGCTGCTTTTTCACCGCTGACATCTGAGCTGTCAGCGCTTTCTGCCCATGCAGGCGCGGCGCCTGCACAAAGAAGCAGGGCAGTACAGAGCAAAGCTGTTAAACGTTTTTTCATTCTGCACCACACTCCTTTTCAAACTATGGGCATACTTCACCCATTTGACCACTCTATCTTATATCACTATTTTATCACATACTCATCACAAATTCAAGCGGCATATTAAACAAATCTTATAGTTTCATTTAGTTATAAATTACAATTAAATGCCCAATTAAAAACGAAACTCCCGAAAGCCTGAGCTGAGCACTTTCGGGAGCTGTATTATTTTCAGAAACCCTCTTTCCAGCGGCGGATATCCTGCTTCTTGAAATTAAAGGCGCCTATGCTGAAGTTTTCCTGCTTTAACCTTTCTTCGGTGAACCAGGGGGTCACTTCACCGCCGTCCACATCTGCCACTATATGGAAGCATACTGCGGGGATAAAGCTTTGCCCTATAAGGTAGACCTTCTCGCCCTTGTCATTCACAGCCGTGTCAACTATCATGACAACGTGCTGGTCATTGCAGATGAAGTCACCCGTGCGCAGTTCCTCAGGGGCTATGGTCTCAGACTCTTTCTGCAGGGAAAGAGTGCCTGCGTAGTTCATTACCTCTTTCAGGTAATTGCGGTACTGCTGTTCGCTGTCGTCGGGGAGGGCTGCGGGTATCTCACAGGAAAAATCCCCCAGCACCAGCATTCTCCTGCCCTTGCGCCATCGCTGATAATCGCATTCATCGCCGTTGGAGAACTGAAAAGATATCTTGTCGAACTGTCCGTTTTCGTAATAGTAGTCGCTGTAAAGCCTGATTATGCTGTCAGCGCACTGCTGATAGCCTTCGTCCCCACACGCTTATGTCAAACACCGCCGCAGCGTAGGCTGAGTCCATGCTGGTGCCGTCGTAAACGGGCAGCTTTGTCCCCGCAGGGAACAGGGGATATCCCCTCAGGTATTCCGCGAAGCTGCCTGCCTCTGCCGCCGCACGGCTGTAGCCCTCGGGCGGGATAAATCTTGTTTCCACTGTCATGCCTGCGGGGTCGGTGCCGTCAAGTTCAGCATACCTGCCCCCTTGCTCGACCTTAAGTTCGGCAGCTTTCCAGGTGGGGTTCACACGAAGGTATACTGCCGCGAGCCCACCTATAAGCAGCAGGACTATAAGTATACCGGCCACAAGTCTGCCGCGCTTTTTCTTGTTATTGCCCATAGTTATCTCCTTAAGTTACAGCGTTGTGCCCGAAGCGTCTTCAATTGTCGGTATGCAGGGTGAAAGCTCGGTATCTGTTTTCAGTATGCATTTTCCCTTTTTGAAAACATATACCTGAAATTCGTTGCCATGCTCGGCGTCTTCATCATCACGAAGGTATATCATGCCGTAGCTGCCTGTGGCGGCCTCTGATATGCGCCTGTATATCCCGATGATATCATCGACCTCTTTTGTGCGGTGATTAGAGCAGAGCAGGGTATCCAGAAAAGCAGAACCATTCTTATATCTCAGCTGCATATCATAGCCGCTTTCTGAGATAATGTTTTTGACCGCCTGAAGTACCTTTTCGGGCTCAAAGTCTGTCAGTGTATCTTCATCTTTAAATGTAGCCGAGACTGTTAGCCAGCCATGCAGTTCGACCATATCATCACTCCTTTCCGTCACAAGAAAAATTATAGCATATCGCCGCATAAAAGTCAACAAAAAAACCATAGCACCTCAGCTGAGGCACTATGGCATATTTTCTGTATAAGCTTTGTGAGCCCGTTATTACTTGTCAGCGATAACGTCGATACCGGGCAGTACCTTACCCTCGAGATACTCAAGAGAAGCGCCGCCGCCGGTGGAGATGTGGCTCATCTTGTCAGCGAAGCCCAGCTGTATAACAGCTGCAGCAGAGTCGCCGCCGCCGATGATAGTAGTAGCATCGGTCTCAGCCAGTGCCTTAGCAACAGCTATAGTACCTGCAGCCAGTGTGGGGTTCTCGAAAACGCCCATAGGTCCGTTCCATACAACGGTCTTAGCAGACTTAACAGCCTCACCGAAGAGAGCCTGAGTCTTGGTACCGATATCCAGACCTTCCTTGTCAGCAGGGATCTTGTCGGAATCAACGATCTCGACCTCAACAGGAGCATCGATAGGATCGGGGAAGTTAGCTACAACAGTGGTGTCGATAGGCAGGAGCAGCTTCTTGCCGTTCTTCTCAGCCTTCTCAATCATCTCCTTGCAGTAATCCAGCTTGCTGTCGTCAACGAGGGACTTGCCGACTTCCTTGCCCTGAGCCTTCAGGAAAGTATAAGCCATACCGCCGCCGATGATGAGAGTGTCGCACTTCTCGAGCAGGTTGGAGATAACGTTCAGCTTGTCAGCTACCTTAGCGCCGCCCAGGATAGCAACGAAGGGTCTTACAGGATCCTCAACAGCGTTGCCCAGGTAGTTGATCTCCTTCTGCATCAGGTAACCAACTGCGGTCTCCTTAACGAACTTGGTAACGCCTGCGGTAGAAGCATGAGCTCTGTGAGCAGAACCGAAAGCGTCCATAACGAATACCTGACCATCGACCAGATCAGCCAGCTCCTTAGCGAACTCTTCACCGTTCTTGGTCTCCTCAGCACCTCTGAATCTTGTGTTCTCCAGAACAACGATCTCGCCGTCGTTCATTGCAGCAACAGCAGCCTTAGCGTTGTCGCCTACAACAGTATCGTCAGCAGCGAAAGTTACCTTGGTCTTTACCAGCTCTGCCAGTCTGTCAGCAGCGGGCTTCAGGGAGAACTTAGCCTCAGGGCCGTTCTTGGGCTTGCCCAGGTGAGAGCAAAGAACAACCTTTGCGCCGTTCTCTACCAGCTTGTTGATAGTGGGCAGTGCAGCGGTTATACGGTTATCGTTAGTGATAACGCCATCCTTCAGCGGAACGTTGAAATCAACTCTAACCAGGACCTTCTTGCCCTTTACTTCAATGTCTTCTACAGTGACCTTGTTTAAACCTGCCATTTTAGTGACACCTCTCATATTATATTTCCGCACGGGGCGGATACTTCATGTTGTTAATCTCTTAACAACTCTAACTTATATTATATAATATCACAGCAAAAAAATCAAGGGGTTTTCCCGCATTTTTACCAAATTTTCAAATAAGGGCATTTTTCGGGAAAATTTTGCCCCCTCAAATGATGATACCCTCCAGGTGGTCGCACTCGTGCTGTATTATCTGGGCGGTGAAGCCCGTGAAATCCCCACGCTTTTTGTTGAAGTCGGTGTCCTGATACTCCACGGTTATCCTCTCCCACCTCTTGCAGGGGCGCACACCTGTCAGGGAAAGACAGCCCTCCTCGGTCATGTAGGGCCCTGCTTTTTTCACGATGACGGGGTTCACCATGACGATATCCATTATCCCCACCGTGAAAATTATTATGCGCTTGTCATACCCTATCATGTTGGCCGCCATGCCCACACAGCGCTCGTGGTTGGCTTTCAGAGTGTCTTTGAGGTCGGTTATTATCTGTACATCATTTCTGTCCGCTTTTACGGACTTCTTTTTCAGGAACAGCACGTCCCTGACTATTTCCTTTACCATTGTATCAGCTCATTTCATCTATTATAGCTTTGAGTGCCCTTGCGGTCTCCTCGTTTATGCCAGCCACACTGCGCAGTTCTTCAAGGGAAGCCTTTTTCAGCGCCTCCTTGGTCTTGAAGGTGGTTATCAGCTTCTGCGCCTTTTTGTCCCCCACGCCCCTGACGCTTGTCAGCTCCAGCGTAAAGGCTGACTTCTTCCGCTTAGTTTTCTGGTAGGTTATGGCAACACGGTGTACCTCGTCCTGTATCTGTGTCACCAGGTTGAAGGCCCCGCGGCTTTTCAGCA
The DNA here is from genome assembly GCF_017464355.1 of Ruminococcus sp. Classification (GTDB taxonomy): domain Bacteria; phylum Bacillota; class Clostridia; order Oscillospirales; family Ruminococcaceae; genus Hominimerdicola. The sequence continues at coordinate 27,376 of NZ_JAFUAG010000027.1, forward strand.
GTGATATCTCACCGTCCCCTGTGGCAATGGCACGGGTGCGGTGGTGGTCGTCCTTTACCAGACCATACAGCGGCACATCGACTTTCAGCCTTGCCAGTACGGGCTTTATGGTGTTCACATGGCCGTTGCCGCCGTCCAGGAGGATAAGATCGGGCTTCTGGGAAAAGCATTCATCCTCACCCTTGAAGTATTCTGCGAACCGCCTTTCGATGACCTCGGTCATGCAGGCATAGTCGTTCTGTTCCAGCACGGTCTTTATGCTGAATTTGCGGTATCTCTTCTTGCATGGCCTGCCGTTCTCGAAGACCACCATGCCCGCAACCATATCCGATGAAGCCAGATTTGAGATATCATAGCATTCGATGAACCTCGGGGGAGTTTCCATGCCCAGCGCCCTTGCCAGCTCTTCAAGCCCCGCTACCTCGCGGCCTGTTCTGCCCACGCGGACGGAGATGAACTCATTGGCATTATTCTTCGCCAGGTTAGCCAGCTGGAGCAAGTGTCCTCTTTTAGGTACAGTTACATATATAGCGTGGCCGTACTTCTCCCGCAGGTACTGCTGCAGCATGGCTATGTCGGAGGGCTCCTCCTCCAGCAGGATATTTTTGGGCGCATCGTCCTTCATGGCATAGTAGCTCAGCACGAATTCCTCTATCATCTGGGCAGGCTCAGCACGGTCGCCCAGGAAGTAATCTGCCTTGTCCGTCAGCCTGCCCCCGCGGTACATTATCACGCTGGCACAGGCTATATCCACATTCTGGGAGATAGCTATGATATCGCAGTCAGGCACCGTTTCGTCGATTATCTTCTGGTTCTCCGCGGCTTTCTGTATGGCGGTTATCCTGTCCCGCAGACGGGCAGCCAGCTCAAATTCCAGATCCTCCGCAGCCCTTTCCATCTCAGCGGTCAGCCGTTCCACCGATTGTGAAGACCCGTTCTTTATATAGTCCACCGCCTGCTCCACCGTCTGCCTGTATTCCTCCTCCGAGAACTGCCCCGTACACACCCCCATGCAGCGCTTGATATGATAATTCAGGCAGGGCCGCTGCTTGCGGAAATCCCTGGGGAACACCCTTGTGCAGGTAGGCAGCCTGAAAACACGGTTGGCTTCCTCCACCGCCTGTTTTACCGCAAAGGAAGATGTATACGGCCCGATGTATTCAGCGTCATCATCGCTTTTCTGCAGCACCGCCTGTATCCTTGGGAAAGGCTCCTTAGTCACACGGATATAGCTGTAGCCCTTGTCGTCCTTGAGCAGTATATTGTACTTGGGGGTATGCAGCTTTATCAGCGAGCATTCCAGCACCAGCGCTTCAAACTCGCTGTCCGTCACGATGAACTCGTAGTCGTTGACGTTGGATACCATTTTCCAAACCTTGGGCAGATGATCCTGTCCCTTGCGGAAATATGAGGTGACACGGTTGTGCAGATTCTTCGCCTTGCCGATATAGATTATCTTCCCGCTTTTGTCCTTCATTATATATACCCCCGGGGAGGTGGTCAGCTTTGAGGTCTTGTCCCGCAGAAAGGGAAGTCGGGGGTTATGCTCATCGGTGATATACATAGGTTCTCCTTACAAATTATCCCCCGCCTGCTGACGGGGGATAGGTTTATTTCACTGTTTCGTGCAGCCGCAGACACAGGGCTTCAAGGGTGCCGTTTTCCACGGCCTCAGCAAACCTTGTGCCGCCGAAATGCTCAGACCGTATGAGGAATACTATGTAAGCCAGTATTCGGTCACGGTCAAGCTGTTCAATGTCTTTTCTGCCGTTGCTGTCATTGTATCGGGTGTAGTCGATATCGCAAAGCCCAAGCTCTTTGAACTTGTCCAGCCATTGCCTTATGGGTCCGTCATACACGGGATAAGACATGGGAAAGCTGTCATTCTTCACCCATGTGACAGCCTGCTTTTTCAGCACGGGCAGCTGTCTGCATTTTTCGTCGGTTATCATTTTATAGCCTCGCTCAGACTCTCATATTCAGCCTTGATAGCGTTGTAGTAAACGCAGCCCACCTTTTTGCCGAACTGTTTTATCATTCTTATGTAAAGCTGCTGTCTTGTGGGAACTTCCCTGAACAGCTGGCGGATAAGCTCCAGCTCTTCCGAAGAGCATTTGCCCTCCAGCAGTTCTGCCAGCCTGTCGCCGCTTGCTGCGGGCTCAGCATTCTTCTCGCTCTTTTTAGAACGGGACTTCTTAGCCTTTGCAGGCTTTTCCTCAGCGGACTTCTCAGCCTTTTCGGCCTTATTATCCTCCGCAGTCTTCTTGGGTCTGCCTGGTCTTTTAGCCTTTGCGGGCTTTTCCTCGGGCTTTTCTTCCGCCTTGACCTCAGTAGCCTTATCCTCAGCTTTAGCTTCGGCAGGTTTCTCCTCAGCCTTGACTTCGGCAGTTTTCTCCTCGGCCTTGGCTTCCACGGGCTTTTCCTCTGCCTTTGCGGGAACTTCCGCTGGAGCGGCAACTACAGTATCAGGGCTGACATACTCGGGGTGTTCAGCCGCATACATCTCTTTCAGACGGAGATACTTGGGGCGCAGCAGCTTGTAAAGCTCGGTGGCGTCCTGCTTGTAATCCTTGGCCAGCGCATTGTGGAACTCTTCCTTGGTATCGGAATTTATCAGCAGCTGGGAGATGTGGTTTACCTCCGCAGGCTTGATGTTCAGCTTTTTCAGAGCCTCTTTCAGCGAGGGGTAAAACTCTCGGACAGCCTTGTTCTTCGGCTTTTCCGCAGGCTTCTGCGAAGCGGGCTTTTCTTCCGCTGCGGGCTTTTCGGCAGGATCTGCCTTTTTCTCTGCGGGCTTCACTTCTTCTGCCGCAGGCTTTTCCTCTGCCTTGGGTGCAACATCTTCGGGCTTTATAATGGTATATGCCCCGAATGAAGCTTCCAGCGCACTCACTTCCTCAGCGCTCAGCGTGAACTCTTCCTCTGCCGCAGGTGCAGCCTTTTTCTCGACCCTCGGAGCCTTGGTGCGCTTATCCCTTGGGGCACGCTTTTCAGTGAAGCGGCCGTCCGCGGGTGCATCAGCTTCCTTCACAGGCTCAGCCTTTGGCTCTTCGGCAGCAGGCTCAGCCTTGGGAGCTTCTTCCTTGACCTCCACGGCAGGTACTGTCAGCGGAACAGCCTTCTCCGCAGGCTCGCTTACCTCTGCAGGGGCAGGAGTTTCCTGTACCTCAGCAGCAGGTTCAGCTGCAAATACGGTATCGTCGGTCTCATCTTCCTCGATGACAGCCTGCTTCTTGCCTCCTGCATAGTTTATGGCCTGGGCAATGGTCTTGGTGCGGTATACCACGCAGTCAGGGGCTGCGATATACTTTCCGTGCCAGAAATCATGGAGAAAATCAAAACTCTTGTCGTTGCTGATAACAAAGATGTGGCTGTAATAATTCTTGCTGACAAGATAGCCCAGCAGTGTGGAAAGCTGGAAATCCAGCGCATTCTTTCCGCCTACGTGTACCTTGAAATACTCGACCTCTGCCTTGGATATCAGCACCTTCTGGTGCATCTCGAAGTTTATGGTGTCAGCATTCTCACTGTAGAAAATGATGACACGGTCATACTCCGTCAGGCTGTCGATACCGGTCAGTCCCTTTGACTTCACATTCTCAAAGTCGATAAGATAAATTTTCATCGGTTTTTTCCTTTCGGTATTATGTGACGGGACCGCAGCCTCCTCCCGAAGCGGCACACACAGAGCCCCTGCGCCGGTTAGACATGGACATCAGTCGGCACAGGATAACTCCGTACTGCCGCAGCCGACATATCCGCCGCGGTTTCCGTATCCTGTTCGGTGCAGACAAAACGCACCGTCCCTCACATTATATCATATCTGCCGCGATTTATCAAGTGTTTTTGCCAAAAAAACTTGCATCTGCACAGCCTGCGGCAGCTGCTTGCACAACGGATAAATGAAAGATATATTTTGCAGGATTTCGCTTTTTGAAATTCATGTTGCATAAACTTCTGCAAAATCGGGCTTTTATCGCACGGCGATGTTTTGATTTTGCAGGAATGCCTTCTGCACCATGCATAACTAATCCGACTATTTGCATAAATATCACGGACAAATTTAGTCGATTTATTCCGAATGATATAAAATTTGCGGAAATCTTGAAATTTTGCGTTTTTCTACTTGCAAAATGAGAAATTGTGTGCTATAATATAAGGGCAGTGTGAGCCGATGACGGACAAATGTCCGTCACAGACGGGCTTACAGCGTTTAATTTATTTAAAGATGGGAGTTTTTACAATGGCATTGAAGAATGAATACCTCCAGAAGGTATACGAGCAGGTCGAGAAGAGAAACCCCGGCGAGAAGGAATTCCACCAGGCAGTTTATGAGGTACTTGAGAGCCTCGTTCCCGTAGCTGACAAGAGACAGGATCTGATCGACGCAGGCGTATTCGACAGAATAGTTGAGCCTGAGAGACAGGTAATGTTCCGTGTTCCCTGGGTAGATGATAACGGCAAGGTACAGGTCAACAGAGGTTTCAGAGTACAGTTCAACTCTGCTATCGGTCCTTACAAGGGCGGTCTGAGATTCCACCCCACTGTATGCGCATCTGTTATCAAGTTCCTGGGCTTTGAGCAGATCTTCAAGAACAGCCTGACCAGCCTTCCTATGGGCGGCGGCAAGGGCGGTTCTGACTTTGATCCTCAGGGCAAGTCCGATGCAGAAGTTATGCGTTTCTGCCAGAGCTTCATGACCGAGCTGTGCAAGCACATCGGTGCTGACACTGACGTTCCTGCAGGCGATATCGGCGTAGGCGGCAGAGAGATCGGCTACCTGTTCGGCCAGTACAAGAGACTGAGAAACGAGTTCACAGGCGTTCTGACCGGTAAGAACCGTGAGTTCGGCGGCTCTCTGATCAGACCTGAGGCTACAGGCTACGGTGCTGTTTACTACACTGTTGAGCTGCTCAAGCACTTCGGTGACAGCATCGAGGGCAAGACCTTTGCAGTATCAGGCTTCGGCAACGTTGCTTGGGGTACTATCAAGAAGGTCAACGAGCTGGGCGGTAAGGTAGTTACCATTTCCGGTCCTGACGGCTACATCTATGATGCTGACGGTATCAATACTCCCGAGAAGGTAGATTACCTGCTGGAGATGAGAGCTTCCTGCAGAAACAGAGTTCAGGATTACGCTGACAAGTTCGGTGTACCTTTCTTTGCAGGCAAGAAGCCTTGGGAGCAGAAGGTAGACATCGTAATGCCTTGCGCTACCCAGAACGAGGTAACTATCGACGACGCTAAGAACATCGTTGCTAACGGCGTTAAGTACTATGTTGAGGTTTCCAATATGCCTACAACTGCTGATGCAGTAGCTTACCTAAGAGAGAACGGCGCTATCGTAGCTCCTTCCAAGGCTGTTAACGCAGGCGGCGTTGCAGTTTCCGGTCTGGAGATGAGCCAGAACTCCATGAGATACAGCTGGACTTCCGAGGAAGTTGACGCTAAGCTGCACCAGATCATGCAGAACATCTTCTCTGCATCTATCGAGGCTGCTCACGAGTACGGCCTGGGCGATGACCTGATCGCAGGCGCTAACATCGCAGGCTTCCTGAAGGTTGCTGAGGCTATGAAGGCTCAGGGCGTGGTATAATTCTAGCCATTTAAACTTTGATCCTATATATGACCGCACCCGTCGTTATCGGCGGGTGCGGTTTTTGTATGCATGATAAAAGACCGCTGTCTGTCCGTCCTGACAGTTCAGCGGTCTTTGTCTTTTGTTTTTACCTTGCGGCAACTATGGTCAGCATGACAAGGTCTTCCTCACCTGTGTTGACTATGCTGTGGCTTGAACCCTTGGGGCATATGTGCATGACCCCTGCTCTGAGTTCTTCCTCGCTGCCGTTACAGAAAGCCTTGCCTGTCCCGCTCATGATGTAGTTCAGGTCATCGCCCGAGGTCTGGGTGTGGATGCCTATGCTTCCGTCGCGGTGGATAACTGTGCGCACTATCCTGTACCTGTCATCGTTGTACATCTGTATTGTCATCTCGCCTGTGCCGCCGTTCATGCCTGGGATAGTCGCAGGTGACATATCGTTGAAGTCTATCGTCATAAAGCTCACTCTTCCTATATCTGAAATCATTACAGGTCCTGCATTATCTCCTGCCTTACCTTGTCCATTTCCTCAATGAACATCCTGTCCGTAGCCGAAAGCCTGTAGCTTGACTGGTATATCAGCACGTCCTTGTTGGTCTTTGAGATATTCGGCACGCTGCGCTGCACCAGCCTGCAGCGGTCAAGTATCTCGCGGGGCATGGGGGATACCCACATATAAGCCTCGGGGCAGGCAGAAAGTATATCGAACTGGCTGCCCCTCTCGTAAACATATATATGCCTGCGCCTGCGGTTGAGGGCTGCGTTCTTCTTCTGGTAGACCGCTGATATGTTGGGCACAGTGTTGTCACCGTGCAGTACCTCGATGTACTTTTCAAGCACTTCCTCGGTTATCTCCTCTTCCTGCGCCAGGGGACTGTCAGCGCTCATTATCAGCACATAGTCGTACTGCCAGCTGCTGTGTACCGAGAGATTTTTCTCCTCCAGCAGTGGCAGGAAAAAGCTTTCGTAGGCGATAGGGTAGCGTATTATGCCCATGTCGTATTCGCATTCCACCACGGCATTTATGGTGTCCATGGAATTTGTTTCCTTTATCTTCACATCCATATCCTGCCTGCCCGAAAGCTTGTTCAGAAAACAGGTGAAAGCGTGGGTGATGTAGCTTGCCCTTGGAAGCAGCAGCGAGAAGCTCACGCTGTCCTCGGGGTCGTCCTTGTAAAGGGCTTCCATTTTGTCCAGCTGAACAAGGATAGCCTTGGCATACTGCAAAAACTCCTTGCCCTTTTCCGTGGGAACTACCCCCTTGGCCGAACGCTTGAATATCGGTATGCCCACCTCATGCTCCATTTCCTTTATGGCCTTTGAAAGATTGGGCTGACCCATATATAATGCCGAGGCCGCCTTGGTTATAGAACCCAGACGCTCCACCTCGACCACATAACGCAGATGTGTCAAGTTCATCATTATCCTCCTGCTATATAAAAAAGTATATATCGACATATGTATTATACAATATATTTTTTTATATGTCAAGCACAGCGGAAAAGTGCAGGCTTTCTCCATGAAATTGACAAATGTTAATGACAAACCTGTTATTCCGTGGTATAATACTTTACAGAACAAGGCAAAGTCACAAAAAGGGGGTACTTTCATGGATAAAAAATACTTTACAGACCAGCTGAGCGCTTTTGCAGAAAAACTCGGGCTCACAGTAAGCGGGGAGATACTTGACAAGGCCGTCAGCCTGGCAAGCTTCAGGGTGGTGAGCAAGGGAAGTCTGCTTTCTGCCATAGGCGATGACACCTCTCAGACAGCCCTGGTGCTTTCGGGGATAGCCAGGTGCTACTACATCAGCGAAGACGGCAGCGACATGACCAGGGGCTTTGCCCCCGAGGGTTATATGTGCATGGACGAAGGCCTGTTCGGCTACCGTGAGAGGATATGTATGTGGGAGACCCTTGAGGAAACTACACTGATGTTCTGCAAAACGGCGGAGCTGAAGGCACTTATCGACGGGTCTGCCGAGTTTAAGGATATCTGGATAATTCTCCTTGAAAATGCCATGCGCTACAAGATATACCGCGAGAACAGCTTCCTCACGGAAAATTCTGCGGAACGCTATATCCGTTTCAGGAAGATGTTCCCCGAACTCAGCGGGCGGGTGCCCCAGAAGCATATAGCTACCTATCTGGGCATAGCCCCCGAATCACTCAGCAGGATAAGGAGCGCCATGAAGGAGGAGCAGGAAAATGAACAGTGATATAATGATAGGTACCTGGGCATGGGGCGCAGGGTACAACGGCGCGGGAATGGTCTTCGGGAAAAAGACAGACCCCGGGATACTCCGGAAGACCTTTGACAAGGCCATGGTACTTGGCCTGAAAAAATGGGATACCGCCGCTGTTTACGGCATGGGCAGCTGTGAAAAGCTGCTGGGCAAATTCATGGCGGGCAGGGAAGATATCTTCATATCCACCAAGTTTTATCCCGCAAAAAAATATAAGGCAGGGGAGCTTACAAAGTCCTTTGAGAACAGCATGGCCCGCCTGGGCAGAAAGAGTGCCGATATCTTCTGGATACACACCCCGAACAACCTCACAGAGAACCTTAAGGAAGCCCTGCCCCTCATGAAGGACGGCCGCATAAGGTCGGCGGGCATATCAAATGTTTCCATGGCGCATATCAGGCAGGCGGAAAATTTCCTGGCTGAAAACGGGCAGAAGCTTGGCGCGGTGCAGAACCATTTCAGCCTGCTGAGAAACGACCAGCAGCCGATCATCGACTACTGTGCAGCCCATGGCATAGTCTATTATGCCTATATGGTGCTGGAGCAGGGGGCGCTCTCGGGTAAATACAGCGCTGCCCGCCATTTCCCGACTTTCTCTATGAGAAACATGGCTTTCCCGAAAAGCAAGTTTTTGAAGATAGAAGCTCTGCTGGATAAAATGCAGAAGATAGCTGAAAAATACGCCATTGACCCCTCACAGGTGCCTGTGCTTTGGGCAATGGCAAGGGGTGCGGTGCCTATAGTCGGCATAACAAAGCCCGCCCATGCCGAAAAGCTGGCAGCAGCACTTAAAGTCACTCTGACAGCAGAGGAAACAGATGACCTCACCAACGAAGCAAAGAAAACAGGTATCCGTCAGCAGGGCAGCTGGGAGCCTCAGTGAGTTTCATAAGCGGTATTTCCCCAAAAGGGAAGTGCCGCTTTTGTGATGTTTTATACTAAAAAATGTTTATAATGAATGATATTATTGACAACCTGAACGAACTGTGCTAAAATGATAATGTAAATGTCAGACCTTTTGTAACATGGTCTGAAAATGAGATATCAGCAGCGCTGAGGGTTGTTTTATGGAGATAAAAGAGTACAGAAATTTTGATATGACTGAGGTGCAGAGGCTGTATTCATCGGTGGGCTGGCAGGCCTATACTGAGGATATGGCAGCGCTGCAGCGGGGCTTTGAGAACTCTCTGCTGGTGCTTGGTGCCTATGAAAACGGCGAACTGCTGGGCATCATAAGAACTGTGGGGGACGGTGCGACCATACTGTTCATACAGGATATACTGGTCTTCCCCGAAAGACAGCGCCAGGGCATTGGCAGGGTACTGGTAAAGGCCGTGATCGAACGATTTGCAGATGTCAGGCAGGTCGAGCTGGTCACGGATAATGCGCCCGATACGGTGGCTTTCTACAAGGCGCTGGGTTTCCGTGAGCTTTCCGAGATAGGCTGCTGCGGGTTCATGCGGTGCTGATACTTACCGAAAAATAGCGCAGATGCGCAGAAATAAAGCGAGGTCGATATCATGAGCAAAGTAACAATAATAGACCACCCCCTCATCAAACACAAGATATCCCTGCTCCGTGATGAAAACACAGGCACCAGAGATTTCAGGCGGCTGGTGGAGGAGATAGCCATGCTTATGGGCTATGAGGCTCTGCGGGACCTGCCCACCGCGCCTGTCAGCGTGAAGACACCTATCTCCGAAGCTGATGTGCCCATGCTCTCAGGCAAGAAGCTGGCTATAGTCCCCATACTGCGTGCGGGGCTGGGCATGGTCAACGGCATACTGGCGCTGGTGCCCTCTGCCAAGGTGGGACATATAGGGCTTTACCGCGATGAAGTCACCCACGAGCCCCATGAGTATTTCTGCAAGCTGCCCCAGAATATCGAGGACAGGCTGGTCATACTCCCCGACCCCATGCTGGCAACGGGGGGCTCGGCCATAGCCGCCGTTGATTTCATAAAGCAGCACGGCTGCAGCAATATAAAGTTCATGTGCATAATCGCTGCCCCCGAGGGTCTGGCGGCACTGGAAAAGGCACACCCAGATATCGAGATATATGTGGGCAGCCTTGATGAAAAGCTTAACGGCAATGCATATATAGTTCCCGGCCTTGGCGATGCAGGCGACAGGATATTCGGGACAAAGTGACAGAGAGGAGAGATTTGCGATGCAGATGACCAATATGCCTGAGTTCCATAAGCATATCAAGCGGGTAGTTATCTCCGAGGAGGAGATCAAGACCGCTGTTACCAAAGCAGGCGAGATACTATCCATGGAGTACAAGGACAAGCCCCTGCTGCTGGTGAGCATACTCAAAGGCGCCTATGTTTTTCTGGCTGACCTGAGCCGTGCAGTAACTATCCCCCACGAGATAGGCTTCATGGCGGCAAAGAGCTATTTTGAGGGGACCGAGAGTACGGGCACCGTTGAGATAACCATGGATCTCAAACAGGATATAAGCAAGTACCATGTGGTCATAGTTGAGGATATCATAGATACGGGCAGGACCCTGAAGGAGGTCATGAAGTATCTGGAGAGCAAGGGACCTCTGTCCCTGCGGGTGGTAACTCTGCTGGACAAGCCCGAAAGGCGGCTGGTAAAGCTGCAGTCGGATTATTCGCTGTTTACTATCCCCGATTATTTCGTTATCGGCTACGGGCTGGACTATGGGGAGTATTACCGTAATCTTCCCTGTATAGCGGAATTCGGGGAGGATTAGGCATGGAGAAGTTTTTCAAGCTGAAAGAGCATGGCACCGATGTCAGGACGGAGATAACGGCAGGCCTTACAACTTTCATGACCATGGCCTACATACTGGCGGTCAATCCCAGCGTGCTTTCCTCAACGGGTATGGACAGCACTGCGGTTCTGCTGGCGACCTGTCTTGCTTCATTCATCGGTACCATGTGCATGGGAGTCATGGCCAACCTGCCCTTTGCCATGTCGGCAGGCATGGGACTCAATGCGTTCATGGCCTATACGGTCTGCGGTGCCATGGGCTACCCCTGGCAGGTCGGCCTGCTGGCGGTGTTCTGTGAGGGTGTCATATTCATCATACTCTCGGTGACAAGAGTCCGCGAAGCCATATTTGACTGCATACCCATATCGCTGAAAAAAGCGGTGTCGGTGGGTATCGGCCTGTTCATCGCGTTTATAGGCCTGCAGAATGCCAAGCTGGTAGTCGGCGGCGCCACATTGGTGGAGCTTGTGGATTTCACCGAGGATTTCTCCACCCGCGGCATATGCGCTTTGCTGGCGCTCATAGGCACCCTGGGCATGATAGTTCTCTATATCAAGAAAGTTCCCGGCTCTATCCTCATAGGCATACTGGGCACCTGGGTGCTGGGCATGATTTGTCAGCTCACAGGCATTTACAAGCCCGACGGCGAGAACTGGTTCTCGCTGTTCCCAAGCTTCAGCATGACGGATTTTACGGCCATCGGCAAGACCTTCGGCCAGTGCTTCAAGGCTGACCTCAGCAACGTGGGGGTATTCAACTTCATCGTTATAATGATGTCCTTCATGTTCGTTGACCTTTTTGATACTATGGGAACTCTCATCGGTGTATCCTCCAAGGCTGATATGCTCGATGAGAACGGCAGACTTCCCGCAGTGCGCCCCGCACTTCTGTCAGATGCTGTCGCAACTACAGCAGGGGCCGTGCTGGGAACATCTACCACTACCACCTTCGTCGAATCCGCCGCAGGTGTGGGCGCAGGCGGAAGAACAGGCCTTACTGCCATAACTACCGCAGTGCTGTTTCTGGCCTCCATGTTCTTTGCCCCACTGTTCATAGCCATACCTGCCTTTGCTACAGCCCCCGCGCTGATAGTTGTGGGCTTTCTGATGTTCAGCTCTATCACAGATATCAAGTTCGATGCCAAAAACTATTCCACGGCAGTTCCCGCATATCTGTGCATACTGGCTATGCCCCTGTTCTACAGCATTTCCGAGGGTATCGCCATCGGTGTCATCTCCCACGTTGTCATCAATGTCTGCTGCGGCAAGGCGAAGACCATAAACCCCATAATGTATGTGCTGACAGTGCTTTTCGTGTTGAAATATATTTTCCTTTGATATCATGTAAAGCAGGTGTTTTATGGAAAAGAGAAAGATAGGCGGTGTCATTGCCGCCGTGATCGTCATGGCGCTGATAATCATTGAGGCCTGTATCTCCAGGGCGCTGCTTTCCTACGGCTACAGCTTCAAGCAACTGCCCCAGACTACCGAGGTCTTTTTTCACCTGACCAAGGGCTTTACTGTCACCTCCAACGTTGACGGCCAGACCAGCAGGTTCATCGGGCGGACGAACTATGATTTTGACGAACTGTTCAGGGATAACGGCTACGAGAAACTCTATGAGCTTCACGGGATAGTCTACTACAGCAAGGACGGCGAGTTTGCAGACTTCAGCCTGAGCAGGACAGAGTATTCCTGCACCTGGTTCACGGTCTACGAGATATCAGCCGACCATGAGATAGAAACTTTTAAGTAATAGCAGAAAGAGGAGTGTTTGAAAATGGAAACATATACTTTAAAGGTGGCAGGCCTTACCAGAGAACTGCCGATCTGTGCAGCGAGCGACAAGCTTGATATAGCAGCTTTCATCATGTTCTCCGATGTGGAGATGACAGTGAAGTCCGCTGAGGAACTGCTGAAAAAAGCCCCCGATTTCGACGTTATCATCACCGCCGAATCCAAGGGCATACCGCTGGCTTACGAGGCTGCAAGGCAGTCGGGAAAGAATTATGTGGTAGCAAGAAAATCCGTTAAGCTCTACATGACCGACCCCATTTCGGTAAAGGTAAAGTCCATAACCACCGCCGCTGTGCAGACACTGTACCTCTCTCAGGAGGACGTGGCAAGGCTCAGGGGCAAGCGTGTGCTTATCCTTGATGACGTCATCAGCACAGGCGAGTCACTGACGGCTGTCGAAGAACTTGTCAGGGAAGCAGGCGGAGAGATCGTGGGGAAGGGTGCTGTCCTCGCCGAGGGCGACGCTGCCGACAGGACAGACATATTCTTCCTGGAAAAGCTGCCCCTTTTCTTCAAGTGATAAAGCAGGCCATACCCTTGTGGGTATGGCCTTTTTACGCTCTATGCACAGCACGAGTCTCGGCGCGCATAACTATCCATACGCTTTTCCTGTTTCCCATAGTCCGTATGGGTCTTCCCTGAGCTTTTCAGCGTATATGTCAGTTACCTCTTTTATCTCGAAAAACATGGCCTTGCAGCTGCCTATCATTGCTTATTTTATGAGACCTCTGCTTAAGCCTCACGCTGTATTTTGTACCATGCCTTCACGGGCGGGCAGCCGCATTCCACCAGCCCCATGGCCGTTCTCTCCGCCCCGGGGGGAAGCTTGCGTATCTTCACGGTGATGCCCATAGCCTTGTCTTCCTCGGTAAGCTAATATTCGGGGCTTGACCGCAGTGCGGGCATGAAGATGGAGCCCTCACTGCCACTAGTTCTTTCAGGGTATCTATCACCGTCATGGCGCCCCCCTCCAGCCTGCCAAAGCTGCTGAGGGCGCAGTGTACCCCAAGTATCATGCCCCTGCTTATGCCCAGCTCGGCCAGCGCCCTGATTGATCCATCCTTAGTCACCATGGTATCATCGCCTGCTTTCTGCCAGGTCAGTTACTTCCTCAAGCTTCGGGGGACACAGCTGGCTGGGGTAACGGGAAACTGCCACCCCTGCGCAGGCGCTTGCAAACTTCACAAGCTCCTCATCGGCCATGCCTGCCGCCAGTGCGTAGGTGCAGCCTGCCTTGAAGGTATCGCCTGCACCCAGGGTGCTGACCACATTCACCCTGAAAGGCATGAAACGCTTTATCTCCTGCCCCTTTCTCCCGTAGAAGAACTCATTCCCGCCGTTGGTTATTATTGTCAGCCCCGAGGAATTTTCCATGTAAAGGGGCAGCATTTTTTCACGTTCACAGCTGCCGTAATGCATGGCAAGGGCTTCCCCCGAGATGACCGTCACAGCCGCATGGCGGTGGATGAAGCTGTCATACTTGCAGTCAATGGTCACATAGGGTATGCCTGCGGCTATGCACATCTCTGCCGCCCTCACCGAGTCTTCCCTAAGACATTCATCTATGGCCGCAGCATCGCACCATTCAATGTCCGAAGACTTAGGCTCGTTCCAGTGCTTTCTGCCGCTTTCGTAAGCCTCGCTGAAAAAATGCCCGAAGCTGCCGAAGGGCGTGCGGATATCGCCTGTTATCAGGATATAGTCCTCCAGCCCCTCAAAGCTGTCATCAAAGGTCAGTGAGCTTATGTCCACCGATGTGCCCCTGAAATGTTCCCTGGCAAGACTTGCTGTGTTCCTGCCGATGTGGGTGCCGTCGATCTTCACCTTAGCCCCCAGGGAAGAAAGCACCGTGGCGCAGGTGCCTGTTTCACCGCCGATAAATCTTGCGCTTTGCTGTATCTCGGTGTATTCGTCAGGCACGGGAAAGCTCCCCAGCCTGAAACTGTTTGAACCGCAGATCATTCCGTACAGATATATCTTCATGAGCTCACCTCCATATACTTTATGGTAGTATATCACCAATGTCAAATTTTGTCAAGCCTTGACCCCGCTTTGCAGATATGCTATACTATGACCAAAGGGGTGATACCATGCAGGAGCTGTTAAGGCAGAAGCTTCACGCTGAAAAGGGAAGTATCTCTGAACCGCAGGAGGGCAGGGATATATTTGAGATATGCTGGAAAGGCGGCATATGTTTCAGGGCTGAGATATTGCCCGAAAATACAGGTAGAGGATTTTACTGCGTTATGCGGGACGGTCAGGCCATATCCCCCGCAGTTTTTTTCAGGAAGACAGATGACCGCCTGCTTTCCGCCATGCAGGGGCTAATAAACGATATCGACCGCGGCAGGTATGACCGCAAGAAGACCCTGCGGGAAATGGTGCGCCTCACCGCTGAGGAGCGCAGGCTGGTATCGTGCATGAACGATACCAAGTGGCGGGAGCTTTTTTCGGCGCTGAAAGAAAAATGTCCCCGTGTAGATATCAGGTACAAGTCCCTCTTTGAGGAAGACCCGCCCGAGGGCTACAGCGGCCTGTGGGAAGACGAGGGGCTTGACTACACCCTCAATGCCGAACTGGAATGGGTAAAGCTCCGTCCCGTGACTGCTGAAACGATCGCCCGTGGCGCCCTGCTTGACCCCAGGGTCATCACCACTGATGATACTGCCCTGCTTAAGGAGATATTTGCTGAGTACAATATCCCCCACGAGTATGATGAAGCCGAACAGGCCTATGTGGTATGGGGATATAAATGATACGACGGAAAGTTGTGCATATTGCGCCAAATTTCTCTGCTTTCATGAGAATATCCTCCAAAATAATTCTTCAGCTGTTAACAGATGATGACAAACGAACAAAAATGTAGTATGGTCATATATAGATATCCCAAACCTGCGGCGCTTCATCTGTAATGCCCGCGGCTGCCGAAAACACCTTGTCCTCTGCTTCGTCCTCCGAAAATTGCAAGTCATCAAGCTCGGCAGCGCAAACGGCAGATACTTCTGCCAACCCCAACACAGGGGCTTCTACTGCGGCGGAAGTGCTTGCGGTCACTCTGCTGGCAGCCTGTGTTACAGCGGGCAGAAAACAAAAATTGACCCGATAAGATCAGCGGCAGCACCCTTTTGGGGTACTGCCGCTTCGTACTTGTATCCTTATAACGTTAACCGAACCTGACGGTCACGCAGTTGGTCTTGTCGAAGGAGAATTCTGCGCTGTTCGCCAGCTTCTTTATCATCATGGCGGAAAGCTCGTCGCCCTCGGTCAGGGGGTCGTATTTTCTGCCGCCGTAGGCAATGGTCATAACGGCAGTGCCGTCCTGCTCTGAGTATTCTGCCGTGATATCCACAGGCAGCCCCTCATCGCCCACCGCAGGCAGAATGTTCTGCACTGCCAGCTCCTCAAAGCAAAGCTGCATATTGCGTATAGCCCTGGGGCTAAGCAGGTTCCTGCGGCCGAAGTCTTCTATCTGCGAAACGAAGCTTACAAAGTCCACATCGGCCGAGGTGATCTTAAGCTGCAGCTGTTTGAGCCGCTTGATGAAGATACGGGTCTTCTCCTTTTTGGGTGACTCAAATATCTCCGATGGCGAGCCCTCCTCGTAAATTCCGCCCTCGTCCATGTAGAATACCCTTGTGGAAACATCACGGGCAAACTTCATCTCGTGGGTGACTATCATCATGGTCATGCCCTCTTTTGCCAGGCTGCGTATTACGGAAAGCACCTCGCCCACCATAGTGGGGTCAAGGGCTGAGGTAGGTTCATCGAACAGCAGTATCTCAGGCTTCATGGCGATAGCCCTTGCTATGGCCACACGCTGTTTCTGTCCGCCTGAAAGCTCATCGGGAAAGTTGTCAGCCTTTTCCGCCAGACCTACCCGCCGAAGCAGCTCCATGCCCTCACGGTATGCCTGTTCCTTCGGAACTTTCAGCAGTGTCACAGGGGCGGCGGTGACGTTGTCGATTATGCTCAGGTTAGCAAACAGGTTGAAGGACTGGAACACCATGCCCATTTTTCTGCGCACCTTTGAGATATCGCATTTCGGGTCGGTTATGACCTCACCGTCCACCGTTACAGTGCCCGAGGTCGGTGTTTCCAGCTGGTTGAGGCAGCGCAGCAAAGTAGACTTTCCCGTGCCCGAGGGGCCTATTATGGAGATGACATCGCCCTTGTTCACCTCAGCGCAAACGTCCTGCAGCGGGGTCACATTTGGGTATTCCTTGCGCAGGTGTTCTATCTTTATCATGCTCATTTATGCTGCCTCCTTTCTGTGGGCTTTCTTCCTGCGGGGGTCTGTCATTCGCGATACAGCCTTAAGTATCAGCGAAAGCACCCAGGCCAGCAGGAAGTATATCACAGCCGTAACTATCAGCGGGAAGAATGCTTCGTAGGTTCTGCTGCGTATGATATCGCTCATCTTTGTCAGATCCTGTATAGCTATGTAACCCACTATAGATGTGCTTTTCAGCAGCGATATGACCTCGCCTCGGTACACAGGCAGGAACCTTGCAGCCGCCTGGGGGAATATGAACCTGAAAAATGCCTGGTTCTCGCTGTAGCCCAGAGCCAGTGCAGCCTCACGCTGGCCGCCGTCTATGCTGTCTATTCCCGAGCGCATTATCTCGGAGGTGTAAGCCCCGAAGTTCAGGGTGAAGCCTATGACAGCCACCCATACCGCAGATATGCCCGATCTTCCGAAAACCACGTAGTAGAGTATCATCAGCAACACTACCATAGGTGTGCCCTGCAGCAGCTTCACAAAGATGTTCGATATGCCGTTTGCAAGTCTGCTGCCTGTCCGCCTGAACATACATACGAGGAATGCCAGCACCGACCCGAATATCATGGAAAGCGCCGTGATGAGGCAGGTGGTGCCTATGCCCTCTGCTATGAGCTTCCAGCGGCTCTCACGGATAAAGTTCTTGTTGAAGCTGTCTTTCAGCTCAGCGAAAAAGCCTGTTTCGCTTTCTTTATCCTCCTCTGCCGAAGATATATCTTCGTTCCTCACCATGACCACAGCTTTGGTGGTGTAGTAAACGTCCGAGAAATCCACGCTCTGGGCTCTTTCTTCGGTTATCATTATGGTGCCCGAGGCTATGTCGTAGGTCCCGCCAGAAACACCTGCTATCAGCGAGCCGAACTCACCATTGTCAATGGTCAGCCCGTAGCCGTATTCCTCACAGAAGCCTGCCACGATAGCGACCTCCAGCCCCGCATTGGTGCCGTCCTTGATGTAGGAGTAGGGCTGCATAGTGGAGGCGGTTATGTACCTGAGCACCCTGCTGCCCTCAGTGGGGATCTCCACGGTCTTTTTGCTCTCGTCGTTGCCGAACCAGATGTCCACCATTTCATCGTAGGTGTCGTCAGCCTTTATTTTAGCCAGATATTCATTCATCTGATCTCTCAGCTCGTTCTTGCCCTCAGCCTTCTGGAAGGCTATGCCGTAGGGGATATCCATGAATGTCTCGTTCAGGTAAGTAAGCGTGCTGTCTGCCTTCATGAAATCCTCCGCCGATGAAACGGGGCAGGTGAAAGCATCTATCTTGCCCTCGCTAAGGGCAATGGCTAGGTCTGGCTGGGCGTTGTACTGAAGTACGTCCGCATCAGGGAACCGCTTAAGTATCTCCACCTCGTAAAGGCCGCCTGTTATGGCGCCCACCTTGCCGTTTTCTGCATAATAGGAGAAGGGCCTTGACCTTATGTCATCACTGCTTTCCGAAGAAGCATCTTCAAGGTCCTCTGCCCTTACTGCCACCACTATGCCGCCCTCGCTCACAGGGTCGGAGAACATGACCTCCTCCTCGCGCTCGGGGGTCACATTCATGGAGGTGGTGAACTCATACTTGCCCGACTCCAGTGCAGGTATCCTGGCAGGAAAGTCAACGTCCCCCAGCTCCAGCCCGTAGCCGTACTCACGGCAGAACCTTACCACCACGTCTATATCATAGCCCACGTTCTTGCCGTCCTTTATATATGAGAACGGTTCATCGGTGGAGGTGGTGACAACATGGATAGTGCCGTTGGTGCTTTCCAGGTCTGACATATCTACCAGCTTTTTGCTGTCATCATTGCCGAACCAGATCGAGTCTATCTCAGCGATAGTGCCGTCAGCATTGGCCTTTGCCAGGAACTCATCGAACTGCCTGCAAAGTTCGGCCTCATCGGGGTCGTCCTTGCGGAAGGCAAAGGAGTACTTGTTGTTTGTAAGTCTTTCCTTTATGTAGTCCACCCGAGGTTCAGCACTGTGTATGCTTTTCAGGGCAGGCTCGTCCCCGAGAAAAGCATCTATCTTGCCGTTCATCAGGGCTATGTTGAGTGCTGAGTAGTCATCGTAATAAAGGTATTCGCTGTCAGGGAAATACTCAAAGCTTGCGCCTTCCATATTCGTACCCGAGAGAATGCCTATCGTTTTGCCGTTGTAGTCGGTGTACTTTACCGTCCTGCTGACAGGCGCTTCGCTCTCTGCCAGTTCATCAGCTCTTACAGCCAGCATTATGCCGCCATGGTAGAATGGGTCTGAGAAGTTTATGCTTTCCTTGCGCTCCTCGGTAACTGAAAGTGGGATAGCACACATATCGTATTTTTCGGAAGCCATCGCCGTAATGGCAGATTGAGTATCCATATCACTGATCGTGGGTGTGTAACCATACTTGCGGCAGAAACGCTCCAGCAGCTCAATGGCGATACCGGCGTATTCCCCGTCCTTCAAGTAGGAGATGGGCATACTGGTGGAAACAGTTGCCACGTTGATAGTGCCGTTCTCGCCCGAAAATCCAGTCAGGTCAACGACCTGACTGCTCTCATCGCTGCCGAACCATTTCTCGTTTATCTCGTCCATGGTACCGTCAGACCAAAGTTCTGCCAGCATTTCATTGAACTGTTCCAGCAGCAGGTCGGTCTTTTCGTTATTTTTCTTGAAACCGAAGCAGTAATCGTCAGCTGCCATCGGTTCTTTTATATAACCGACTTCGGGCGTATCCTTGCTCATAAGCTTTATGATAGGCTCGTCACACAGGAAACCGTCTATCTTTTTCTGGGTCAGGGCTTCTCCCAGATCGCTGAAATTGTTGTAGTAGGAATATTCGCTGTCAGGAAAATGCTCCAGAGTAAAGGGCTCAAAGCTTGACCCTGTGAGTATCCCCATAGTACGGCCATTATAGTCCTCCGCAGTGGTATACTTTCCCGTACCCGCAGAAAGGTCTTTCGCCTTTTTATCCTCCGTCCTGCCCCTGATGACCGCAAAGGCTATGCCCGCAGCTATCAGTATCATCACAGCTATGATGATGAAGTCCGTTTTAGCAGTGTTCTTTTTCATATCTATCACCTTGCCTTTTGATCGGCACAGCTGCGCCGTTTTGTGATATAAATATCTGCCCCGCCGTTTGTTACTTTCTTACAAATATGGTGCAGAGCATTTTATTCTGCCGAAGTCAGGGCAGCCTGCTTTTTGCCGTACATGACTATCCCGCAGGCATAAGCCGCAGCAAACACACCTGCTGCTATGTAGCTGACCGTCCAGTTGAGATTGAAGCCTATGCGTGCGTTTAAGATATAGGCGCATACCACATAAGCGTAGAACATACCCGGTATCAGCGCCATGAGATATGGCATTTTGTTCTTCATCATGTAAATGCTAATCATGGCAAAGGCGAAGGCCGCTATGCTCTCGTTTGCCCAGGAGAAATATCTCCACAGCAGGTTGAATCCGTCAGAATTGGTCTTGGCAAAGATCAGTATGCCTGCCACCACAGCGAATATCACCAGCGCCACAGGCAGGCTGTTGCGCTTTTTGGTGTTGTCGATGTGCAGTGCATCGCAGACCATTATCCTCAGTGAGCGCAGGGAAGTGTCCCCCGAGGTCACGGGAAGCACGATAACGCCGATTATAGCGATCATGCCGCCAACGCTGCCCAGCATATCCTTGGCAACTATGCCCACCACCGAGGTGGGGCTGTCGTGGAGCATCTCCTTGCTCGTAAGACCCATGTTAACAGCGCCCATGGCGGCTGCAGCCCATACCATGGCGATGAAGCCTTCCAGTATCATCATGTTGTAGAATGTCGTCCTGCCCTCACGTTCATCTGCCATGGTGCGGGAGATGAGTGTAGCCTGGGTGGAATGGAACCCCGATACGATACCGCAGGCAACGGTCACGAAAAAGATAGGTATGAAATTATCACCGAAGTCGTTGACAAAGGTAAAGCCCGATGTCCACAGCTCGTCCAGCCTGTAGCCCTTGATGAACAGCCCCGCAAAGACCCCGAATGCCGAAAGCAGCAGCACTGCACCGAAAATGGGGTATACCTTGCCGATTATCTTGTCGATGGGCAGCAGGGTAGCTATGATGTAGTATGCAAATATCACCGCATATACTATAAGTACCGTGGGGTTGGATAACTTGCTCTCCTGTCCCGCTATCTGGTCAACGAACAGATCCCCTGGGGTGAATATGAACACCACGCTCAGCAGCAGCAGCAGGATACTCACGAACACATTGTATACTCTGTAAACGTGCTTGCCGAGAAAACGCTTTATCAGCGAGGGCATCTGTCCGCCGTCGTTCCTTGAGGATATCATGCCTACCATATAATCATGGAAAGCGCCCCCCAGCACGCAGCCTATGGGTATGGTTATAAAGGCTATAGGCCCGAAAAGCACACCCTGTATGGGTCCCAGTATAGGTCCTGTGCCCGCAATGTTAAGCAGCTCGATAAGGCTGTTCCTCCATTTTTTCATGGGCACAAAGTCTACCCCGTCAGACTTCTCCACCGCAGGCGTCACCCTGTCGGTGGGTTTCATGATTTTCTCGCAGATACGTCCGTAGAGCGCAGCGCCCACGGCAAGTATCACGAGCCCGATGATGAATGTTACCATAAAATTACTTCTTCCCTATATAGATTTTTTGCTGTATCTTTCTTTATTCTGCCCCGCTGATATCAAGTATGTCCGAGAAACCGGTGACCTCAAAGATCTCCATCAGTTCGGGCTTTGCCCCGATGATACTGAGGCCTCCCTTTTTCATCATGACCTTGTGGGCGGAAAGCAGCACCCTCAGCCCCGCAGAGGATATATAGCTCACCTCGCTCAGGTCAATGGTAACGGAGCCGCAGCTGTCGTAGTCGGCTTTCAGCTGTTCCTCCAGCTGAGGTGCGGTAGATGTGTCCACTCTTCCTATGACAGCCACAGCAAGCTTGCCGCCGTTGTTTGTTTTCCTGATATCCATAGTTCATTCTCCTTTTGTGCCCCTAACGGACACTGTTTTCTTTCTTGTGGGCATAGTACCCCGACATACATATTATAACATATTTTTCGCAACAAATCTTCAAAATATCACAGATTTTTATACGTGATATCAAACAAAGTTTTTAAACTAAATTTGTGCATTTTGACTATTTGCTGTTCTCTGCTGATATCAGCCTGTGCCCGACATCGTCTGTAAAAATGCAGTTGACGTATCAATAGTCCTGTGATATAATAATATTAAACACAGCAGCCCATTGTAAAGACAAAGGAGAAAACTATGGTACTTTACTACTCAGCCTCGGGAAACACCGAGTATATCGCAAAACTCATCGCCAAAGCCCTTGATGATGAGTGTCTTGACCTTCAGCCCCGCATAAAAAACAAGGACTATACTAAAGTGTATTCGGAAAAGCCCTTTGTCATATGCGCACCTGTTTACGTCTGCGAGATGCCCCGCTTTGTGTCAGATTACATAAAGCGTCTGCCTTTCCGCGGCAGCAGGAAGGTCTGCTATGTATTCACCAGCGGCGGATATGCGGGTATGGCGGGGCTGCTGGCAGAAACTATGACCCGCAGGAAAAACATGATAAGCATGGGCTATGCCGAACTTACCATGCCCAGCAACCATATCGTCAGCAATGCCTACCCCGAGACCTCCCCCGAGGAATGCCGCAGGCGCATAGCTGAGGCCACTGTCGGTGCAGGGAAGATAGCCTCAGCCATAAAGCACGGCCGCAGGCTGAAAGCCCGCCATGTTATGCTGTGGGAGAGGCTGGTCATACCGCCCTCAAATTCTTTCTGGGTGAAGTTCATGATGCCCTCGAAGGATTTTTATGCCACGGAAAAATGCATAGGCTGCGGCAAGTGCAGCAGGGTCTGTCCCGTGAACAACATAACCATGTCGGATAAGCGCCCTGTCTGGAATGCCCCCTGCGCCCACTGCATGGCCTGCATATCCAACTGCCCCCTTGAAGCCATAGAGTATGCCGATATCACTCAGCACAAGGAAAAATACCACATACGCAAATATATCTGAGTACGCTTTGTGCCTTGACAAACTCTGTGCAACGTGATATTATTGATAGTAGAAGAAAAAAGGCTGCGTTTGCGGCCGTTTTCTTTATATCGGTAAAATTTTATCTTATAGATCACGGGTGAAGCAACATGATAAAAAAGCTATTCAGACAAATGCTGCTTACGCAGATACTGTCCGCCATGACAGTGACCCTGTGCATGCTCATAGACAGCATAATGATAGGCAGGTTCCTCGGTATCGAGTCCATGAGTGCCTATGGCTATTCGACCCCTGTGCTGCTGGTGTTCGCAGCAGTGGGCAGCATGATATCCGCAGGTGTGCAGGTAATGTGCGGCCGCACCATGGGCAGCGGCGACAAAGAGGGCACCAATGCCTGTTTCACGGTATCGGTGACATTGTCGGTGGTGTTCTCGGCGGTGGGCATGGCCGCAGTGCTGATATTTACAGACCCCCTGTGTACCCTGCTGGGTGCGGGAGAGAATACTCCCGATAACACCGTGTTCTTCCTGACAAGAGATTACCTGCGGGGCTTTATCGTCGGCGCACCTGCCTTTATGGCGGCGCAGATAATGGTGCCCTATATGCAGATGTCGGGCAGCCGCACCAGGCTTGTGGCTGCGGTCATCGCCATGACGTTCAGCGATGTCATCTTCGATATACTCAATGTCTTCGTGGTGAAGAAAAGCACTTTCGGCATGGGGCTTGCAAGCTCCCTCAGCTACTATGTGGCCTTTGCCATAGGTGTGGTATATTTCTTTAAGAAGGACTGCATATTCAAATTCAGGCCTGCCCTCATAAAAGGCAGGGTCTGCGCCGCCCTGATGAAGGACGGTGTGCCCACCCTCATCAACCAGGTGAGCCTGGTGCTGCTGACCCTTGTGCTGAACAAGCTGCTGACAGGTCTTGGGGGCAGCAAGGCGGTGGCGGCCTATTCGGTCATAACCACCGCAGGAAATATCTGCTACTCATTCAGTTCAGGTGTGGCTTCGGTGGCACTTACACTTTCTTCCATATTCTATGCCGATGAGGACAAGCCCTCTCTCATGGAACTGGTAAAGGTCATGCTGTTTTACGCAGTGGTCATCTGCGGGGTAGTTACCGCAGTGGTAGTGCTGACGGCAAAGCCCCTGGTACTGCTGTTCATACAGGATATGTCCGCTGTGGATATGGCCATACTGGGCATGAGGCTGTTCGTGCTTTCGCTGGTGCCCTGCGCTCTCAATACCACCCTCAAGAACTACTATCAGGGTGTTGAACACGTTGGTGTCACCATGTCTATCTCCGTCATGCAGAACTTTGCCCTTACCGCCCTCAGCGCTTTTGTCATCAGCCGCTTTGCAGGGGTGACAGGTGTGTGGCTGGGCTTCGTCTTCGGTGAGAGCCTGACCCTGGCAGTTATCTTCATATACCTGTTCTTTAAGGAGAAGCGCTCACCCTTCAGCGTAAAGGGTATCTCACTTATCCCCGATGATTTCGGTGCGGCGGACGACTGCTGCATAGAGCTTTCCATACAAAGTCTGGAAGACGTTGTCAACGTATCAAAGCAAGCCTCCGACTTCTGTGCCGAAAAGGGCATACCCAAGCGCAAGGGCACCCTTATAGCCCTGGCGATAGAGGAAATGTCCAACAACATAATCCACTATGGCTTTGCCGACGGCAAAGAGCACAGCATACATATCCGTCTGGTATCCGACCCCGATGCTGTCCACCTTCGTATCCGTGATAACTGTGCAAGCTTCGACCCCGTGAAGTATCTGGAACTTCACAAGGACGACGACCCCGTGTCCCACATAGGTATACGCATGGTAATGAAGCTGGTAAGCAATGCCAATTATGTAAACTCCCTGGGTCTGAACAACGTTCACCTGAAACTGTAAAAACAAGCTCCCGGTTTTGAAGTGCATTGCTGATGATACAGAATGATTTTTCGTATCGGGATAAAACAAGTATAAAAACAGCCCCGAAGCATTCACCGCTTCGGGGCTGTTTGTCGTTATTATCACCAGATGACAGGCGGGTCAAATTCGTTCTTCTCGTAGAAGGTGCCGTCGTCTATCTCCTGCTGGTACTGTTCTATGGCTTCGTCAACATTCTTGCAGTCACCGTAGATTATATACCTGAGGAAAGCTGCATTTGCCTGGAACTGCCATGTCCTCAGTGACAGACAGCTCTGGCTCCAGATGACGTCCATGGTGTAGTAGCCGTCAGCGGGAACACGCATCTGCTGGATATCATAGTTCATGTAATCAAAGGCATTGAGGAGCATATCTGCTATCTCGCCCTCTTCAAGGTCAGTTTCAACTTCTGGGAGAACTATGTTCATCAGCTCATCCAGCTGAACAAGGCTCAGGGTCTTGGCCTTGGTGACTATCTCCTTGATAGTCTCACGCTGGCGCATCGTCCGTCCGTAGTCATCGCCGCAGCCGTACCTTACTCTCGCATAGGCCAGGGACTGGTTGCCGTTCAGGTGCAGGCTGAGAGAATTGTCCTCTTCCGACTGGTATTCTATAGTCGTGTTGAACTTGCCCTCCACATCATAGTAGTTCACCGATTCGTCCTTGCCGTACTGTTCAAGGTCAATGTAGTCAGTGCCCTTCTTGTTGCCCAGGTAGTGGTTCTGCTCGTCCATGGGGTCGCGCATGGCCACGGCTTCGGTGTAGCTCACATCAAAGTCCAGGCCGCCCACAGTTTCAACTATGTCGATGAACTGCTTGAAGTTCACCTTTACCGTCCTGTCTATGCTTATGCTGAAATAATCCTCTATGACCTCAGCCAGGTATTCAGCGCCGCCGTGCCAGTAGGCCTGGTTGAGCTTTGCGCTGACGTTGAATTTCTCCATGTACACCCAGGTATCTCTCATTATGGAGGTCAGGGTTATGGTCTTCTTTTCCTTGTTTATGGAAATGAGCATCATAACGTCGGTGTTGCCTCTGTCCTGGGTGGCGGTGTCGCGTATGTCCTCACCGATGAGCAGCACGTTCATTACGTTCTTGTTGGATATCTTCTTGGATTTCTTTTCCAGCATCTCCCGCAGTTCTTTTTCCTTGGCTTCCTCATCGAGAGTGTCGTCTTCGTCCACCAGGTCACGGCTGTCTACAGGGGGCGCGTCCATCCTTATGGTGTTGTCCCTGTCCTTCAGCAGGCCTGTGTAGTGGAAGAACAGCAGTACACCCACAGCCATTACCAGCACCAGCGCCAGGAAGATAAATCCCAGGGTGACACCCGTCTTTTTCCTTATGCTCCACCCGCCGCGGAGATTTGCGGTCTTGCCGAACCTTTTGCCAGAACGCTTGCGGGACTTCCCTCGGCTCTCCACCGACTTTCGGGGCTCGGTCTTCTTCTCCGCAGGCTTCTCACTGACCGTCTTCTCACTTTTCCCGCTGCTGCTCCTGCGCAGGGGCTTATCCGGCGGAAGTTCATCGAGCTGCTTTGAAGCTGTCTGCTCCTTTTTCTCCATGGCTTTGGAGATGCGCTCTTTGAGTTCATCGGGGGCTTCGCCGTTCTGGCTTGTGACCATAGCGTGGGAGATCATCTCCCGCAGCTCAGCCGAAGCGACCGTATGCTCTTTATTCTCATTCATATCATATATTCCTCTTTTCAGCGGAAATGGCGTTAATGCCCGTGTTATCAATACATATGTGCGTTTTGCCGCACAATTACACAGATACTATTATAGCCCAAATTCCCATAAATTACAACACACAAATCGCACGAAATAAAACACCCCCGCACCGTGATTTTTAGAATTTTAGATAGTTTTTCACAAAACAAGCACATTTTTTGGTACTCATAAAGCACCTTCTGCACGCAAACAGGTGTCGGCTTTATTATAAATATGTGTGTCTGAAAAAAACAGCTTGCATTTTTTGAATTGCTGTGGTATAATAAATAAAATATAGACGGATAAGCATATTTCTGAACTAAACGAAAGGAAAAGTAAAATGTCTAGGTATACAGGTTCAAAATGTATCTGCTGCGATAAGCGCTTTGTTGAAGGCGATGACATAGTAGTCTGCCCCGACTGCGGAACGCCCTATCACCGAAGCTGCTATACAGAAAAAGGCAGCTGTATAAATGCAGTGCTGCATGACAAGAACGTGGGCTGGATGCCCGATGTTCCGCCCATGCCACAGGCAACACCTGTGCCTGTGGTGGCATCGGTGAAAAGGTGCATAAGGTGCGGCGCTGAAAATCCTCCGGAGCAGAGGTATTGTCAGCAGTGCGGCACACCTCTTATCAATATGGACGCTCCCAGACCCTTCAACGATATGAACGGCGAAAGGGGACAGGGTACTGCCCAAAACGGCCCCCGTCCTGCCGATAACGGCACAGGCCCTCAGGTCAATGCACAGTTCGGCGATGGCTTTGCCCCCGTCATGCTCAATCAGGACTCCGATATCGACGGAGTGAAGCTGGGCGATCTGGCCAGATATGTGGGCTCAAACCCCATAGGCTTCCTGCCGAGCTTCATCAGGTTCGCCAAAACAGGCAGAAAGCTTTCCATGAACTTTTTTGCCTTCCTGTTCACACCCGTGTACTTCATGTACCGCAAGATGAAGGTGTGGGGGATAGTTTCGGTAGTCGTCATGGCATTGCTCAGCGTGCCTGATATGATAGTAATGCTGGCCAGCGGCGAATATGACCTGAAAGTCGATCTGGGCATCGACCTGAAATCGGGAAGCTTCATGCTTATCTCCCAGATAGTGCTGTACCTGACACTGGTGCTGCGGCTGCTGGCGGGATTTTTCGCCAATTACCTCTACTACCGTCAGGCCAGACGGGAGATAACCAGGATACACAGCAAGTCTGACGGCAAGGCGCCCGATGATGTCAACCGTGAGATAATAATGGCGGGCGGGACCTCCCTGGGCTATGTTGTGCTGGGATTTCTGCTGTATACCATAGTCTCCACAGGGGTCATCGTGCTGATAGGTTCTCTTAAGTAAATTTACAAAAAATTCAGATTTGAAGCCGCATAACTCTTGACAGAGTCTGCGGCTTGTGTTATAATATATGAGTTAATCCTTGCTTGTATCAACAGGTACAGGCGAAATCCAAAAGGAGGTGTACAGAAATGGCAAAGATCAACGAGAACTACGAGGCAATGGTAATTTTCAGCCAGAAGCTGGATGAGGAAGGCGTTCAGGCGCTGACCACTAAGTTCGATGACATGATCAAGGCTAACGCCGAGAACGTAGAGCTGAACGTATGGGGCAAGAGAAAGCTCGCTTACGAGATCAACTACGAGTCCGAGGGCACTTATGTACTGTGGTCTTTCAACTGCAAGACCGATTTCCCCGCTGAGCTGGAGAGAGTACTGGGCATTACCGACGGCGTTATTCGTTTCCTTATCACAACCAAGTAATAAGGGACAAAAAATCAAATGGTATCAGCAGTAGACGGAATGAGATTTGTATTGATGGAAAGGAACTAGTATTATGCTGAACAGAGTTATTTTGATGGGAAGGATCACACAGGATCTTGAGGTAAGACAGACGCCTAACGGTACATCCGCACTTACTTTCAATATCGCAGTAGACAGAAACTTCAAGGACCAGAACGGTCAGTATCAGTCTGACTTCATCACTTGTGTCGCCTGGAGACAGACCGCTGAATTTATCGGAAGATATTTTGGCAAGGGCAGAATGATCGCTCTTGAAGGTCAGCTCCGCAGCAGGACTTATGAGGACAAGAACGGTACTAAGCACTATGTCACTGAGGTCTATGTGGACAATGCATCTTTCACCGGTGAGAAGGCTAACCAGGGCGGCGGTAATTATTCCAATAATTACGGCAATGGCGGCTTCAACGGCGGAAACGGCGGTTATAACAACGGCGGTTTCAACGGCGGCAACGGTGGCTATAACAACGGCGGAGGAAATTTCGGCGGTAACAACAATTACGGCGGGAACAACTTCGGCGGCAACGGCGGCTTCAATCAGAATAACGGCGGTCAGGGCGCTCCTGTCAACAACAATACAGCACCCTCTAACGACGCGCTGAATATCGGTGACCTTTCGGAATTTGAGGATGTGATTTCCGACGACGGCGTACCATTCTGATAACCTGGATCATTAATCACGATTTAGTAAATTCCTAACAAGGAGGGAAATTTTACCATGGAGAAGGAAAGAACCGGCGGCAGACCCGTAAAGAGGGGCCGCAAGAAGGTTTGTATGTTCTGCGTAGACAGAGCAGAGAAGATCGATTACAAGGATATCGCAAAGCTCCGTAAGTGCATGACCGAAAGGGCAAAGATACTGCCCCGCCGTGTAACAGGCACCTGCGCTTTCCACCAGAGAGAGCTGACAAAGGCTATCAAGAGAGCAAGACACGTAGCTCTGCTCCCCTATGTAGCTGACTAATATGCGTTTTATGAGGTATCCTTCGGGATACCTCTGTTTTTATACTCAGCAGACAGCGGAGGATAGTATGGATCTGAGAAAAGAACTTGATGAGATAGTTAAAAGCTATGACCTTGTTGAACGTACAGTGGAGTGTTTCTGGGCAAACTACGACAGCTATCTTGATGAGGAACCCGAGGAGAGCCATGAGTTCGGGTTTACTGACAGAAATTCGGCAAGAGCTGAATTTTACGGATATTACTACGGTGTTTCAAGTAACCTTGACTTTGAGCATATAAAGGTCTGTGTGGACGGGTATCGTCACGGCGAGAATTGCAGGGCTATCAGCTTTTGGTGCATATACCGCATGGACGGCGAGCTTTTTGATGATCATTTTGTTGTTGAGCAAAAAGGACTGATCTGAGCAGCAGAAACTCTGCTGTTTACATCTGCCCTTTTAAGGGTCTGCTGTATAGCATTTCCTCTTGCAAAGAGGGGAGATATATGTTATAATCAGTATGTAAGGAAATATCGTTCTGCGGCGGGTCTTCCGCTGCTATCACTGATGATGAACGAAAGGAGCTTTTATGGAGAAGCGTACAGATATAAAGAACGGTTCAGTGCTTCCGATGATACCTACCAGAGATCTGGTGGTCTTCCCGGGCATGAGCGTCAACTTTGACGTGGGCAGGGAGATGTCGGTGCAGAGCCTGCAGAATGCGAGAAATGACTTTTCGGGCGATGTGTTCCTCTGTGCCCAGAAGGACGTCAATATTGAGTCCCCCGAGAAAAATGATATGTATAAGATAGGTACTGTGGCAAATATCCGTCAGGTCATAAAAAGCCCCGGCGGGGTGTGCAGGTGCATGGTCAGAGGCGTGCGCAAGGCCAGGCTGACCGAGATGATAATACATGATGACTGCTATGAGGCCGTTATCAAGCCTATGCCAAATTATTCCAAAGATAAACTCTATGCTCAGGAACTTGAAGCCATTGAGCGCGAGGTGCGCAATGCTTTTGAGGACTATGCAGGCCTTATGCCCAAAATGCCTCAGGAGATATACAACGCTGTCATGGGCTCCAAGTCGGCGGAGGAACTGTTTGAGGCCGTGGCTTTCAATGTGCCTCTGTCCTTTACGGACAGACAGGCTCTGCTGGAAGCAGGCTCGGCAGGGGAGAAACTGGTGCTGTTGATGACGATCCTTGCCAGAGAGATAGATGTGCTCACTCTGGAAAAGGAGATACATGAGCAGGTGCAGAGCCAGATCGAAGAAAACCAGCGTGAATACTATATCCGTGAGCAGATAAAGGCTCTGCAGAATGAGCTGGGCGAAGGCGGCTTCGATGGCACAGATGAAGGCGAGATACAGCGCTATTACGAGAAGATAGAGGCTATGCAGGCCGATGACGAGGTAAAGGATAAGCTGAACGAAGAGGTAAAGCGCCTTTCCAGAATGTCAGGCTCTTCCCAGGAGGCTGTAGTCATCAGGGGTTATCTTGATACCGTGCTGGGTCTGCCCTGGGGCGTGTTCACCAAGGATACCACCGATGTTAAAAAGGCTCAGGCTGTCCTTGATAAGGATCACTACGGCCTTAAACGTGTAAAGGAAAGAATACTGGAAAATCTGGCGGTAAGAGAACTTACCCCCGATATCAAGGGGCAGATACTCTGCCTTGTGGGACCTCCCGGGGTGGGCAAGACCTCTGTGGCCAAGTCGGTGGCCAGGGCGCTCAACCGCAAGTTCGTCCGTGTTTCACTGGGCGGTGTCCGTGACGAGAGCGATATCAGAGGTCACAGAAAGACCTACGTCGGCGCTATGCCCGGACGTATCATCAACGGCATGAAGCTGGCAGGCTCCTGCAACCCCGTTATGCTGCTGGACGAGATAGACAAGATGAGCAACGATTTCAGGGGCGACCCTTCATCGGCTATGCTGGAAGTTCTTGACAGCGAGCAGAACAACGCATTTCGTGACCACTATGCCGAGGTACCCTATGATCTGAGCAACGTGCTGTTCATCACCACTGCCAACACTCTTGATACTGTGGCCGCACCTCTCCTTGACCGTATGGAGATAATCGAACTGAGCAGCTATACCCGTGAGGAAAAGTTCAACATCGCCAAAAAGCACCTGCTGAAAAAGCAGCTGGAAAAGCACGGGTTGAATTCTTCTATGATGAAGATGACCAATGACGGTATCTACACGCTGATAGACGGCTACACCCGTGAGGCAGGTGTGAGAACTCTTGAAAGAAATATAGGCTCGCTGTGCCGCAAGGCCGCCAGGGAGATAGTTGAGAACGATGTGCAGAAGGTTACTTTCAGCGCAAAGAATATCCCCGATTATCTGGGGCATATAAAGTACCTGCCCGATGATGTTGCCAAGGAAGATGCTGTAGGCTGTGTCAACGGCCTTGCCTGGACTTCCGTGGGCGGTGTGCTTATGCCGCTGGAGGTCCTGGTGCTGGACGGCAAGGGCAAGATAGAACTGACAGGCTCACTGGGCGACGTCATGAAAGAGTCCGCAAAGATAGCTGTCAGCTACTGCCGCAAGATAGCCGATGAGTACGGTATCGACAAGGAGTTCTACGAGAAGAAGGATATCCATATCCATGCCCCCGAGGGTGCTGTGCCCAAGGACGGCCCCTCTGCAGGTGTCACCATGATAACTGCCATAGTTTCCGCCCTCAGCGGACGCAAGGTAAGGGCTGATGTGGCTATGACAGGCGAGATAACTCTGACAGGCAAGGTGCTGCCCATAGGCGGCCTCCGTGAAAAGACCATGGCTGCTTTCAAGGCAGGGGTGAAGACTGTCATCGTTCCCGACAAGAACAGGGGCGACCTTGATGAGATAGACGACACTGTCAAGAACGGCCTTGAATTCGTTTTTGCTAGGGAGATAGACGATGTGCTGAAGACTGCACTGGTGACACCTCCCGAGAACGAAGTCATGCCCGAGATGATGCCTGAGGTAATTCCCACAAAAAGACGGGGCAGAGCCAGAAAGACAGTTTGATTACGCAAGAAGACAGAGAAAAGGAGAAACATATGGACAAGATATGGGAAGAGATGTACGCTGCCGCCAAGGCCGTGCTTGCGCCCAGAAAAATTTCCGATTACGTTACCTGCGGTGAGGTTGCGGCGGCAGTGCTGTCCAAGTCGGGCAGGATATACACAGGGGTCTGCATAGACACCTGTTCGACCCTTGGAATATGCGCCGAGAGGAATGCCATTTTCAACATGATAACCAACGGCGAGCAGGAGATTGACAAGGTGCTGTGCATATCTCCGGGACACGGCAAGGGTGCGCCCTGCGGCGCCTGCAGAGAGCTTATGGTGCAGCTTATGCCCGAAAGCTACAAGGATATCGAGATAATGCTGGACTACGAAAATGAGCGTATCATTACCATGGGCGAACTGACGCCTGAATGGTGGATAGGATAGCATTTTGCGGGGCGGTCAGTCCGCCCCTTTTTATTGAAAGGAGAATGAGATGAAGCCTCTGAATTTCAACAAGGCAGAATTTATCACCTCATACGGAAAATTTACCCAGATACCAAAGTCTGACAGACCCGAGTTCGCTTTTTCGGGGCGGTCGAATGTGGGAAAATCCTCGCTGATAAACAAAATATTCAACCGCAAGAACATGGCCAGAGTAAGCTCCGTTCCCGGCAAGACAGTGACTATAAATTTCTTTTCGGTGGAGGACGTTTATTTCGTTGACCTGCCCGGTTACGGTTATGCCAACGTTTCAAAAAGCGAGAAATCCAAGTGGGGCGACCTGATAGGCGGCTATCTTGGCGACTTCGAGCGCAATGTGGAGATAGTCTTCCAGCTGATAGATATGCGCCATGCTCCCAGCAAGGACGACTTGCAAATGATAAACTACCTCATCGACAACGAAATGCCTTTCGTCATCGTGTTCACCAAGGCGGACAAGCTGAAGCCTACTGCCCGCAAGGAACGCATGGCGGCCTTTGCCGACGAGATACCATGCTTTGAGGATATCCACTGCATACCTTTCTCTGCGGTGACAGGGGAGGGCGTAGAGGAGCTGAAAGCTATCATCGAAGAGGTGCGTGCCGATTGGTTCGAGACTTACGGTGAGCAGGGAGATGAGGCCTTTGAGGAAGAACTTCCCGAAGAAGATGTTCCCGAGGATACCGATGAAGACGATGATGAGCCTTTCACAGGCTTCCTGACCCCGAACAGAAAGAGATAAAAAGCAAGACCTGTACGAAATATCGTACAGGTCTTTTCTTATCGGTATTCACAGAAGAATTCTATCTCCTCGCCCAGGGGGCCTTTGCAGAAAGCTATCCTCGCTCTGCACACAGGGTCTGACTGTATGGCGATGTCCTTGGGTGCCGCGAAGACCTCATAGCCCGCCGCTGTGACCCTTTCTGCTATCTCATCGGTATCGGTGACGGCAAAGGCAAAGTGCCTCACAGCGCCTTTCTCCTTGCTTCCTGTGCCATTTGAGAATATCTCTATCAGCACACCGCCCGCGTCTATCATTATGCCCTCAGGCCACTGCCGTTTCAGGGGAAGCCCCAGGGTGTTCATGTAAAAATCCTTTGCCCGCTGAAATTCGTCCTTGTCGCCGCACTTCATGGAAACGTGGTGTATGCCTGTTATCATAGCCTTGCCCTCCTGAAAATGGTATAAAAAAAGAGATGTCATAAGACATCTCTGAGAGGCGCCGCCCGGATTTGAACCGGGGATCAGGGTGTTGCAGACCCACGCCTTACCCCTTGGCTACAGCGCCATATAAAAAAGCGGATTACGAGGCTCGAACTCGCTACCTCCACCTTGGCAAGGTGGCGCTCTACCAGATGAGCTAAATCCGCAAGTGCAATATTAAATTGCAAGCCATAAGGCAGCGACCCGGATGAGACTCGAACTCACGACCTCCGCCGTGACAGGGCGGCGTTCTAACCAACTGAACTACCGGGCCGTAGAGTTGTTCAAGACAACTCTTAATGGTGGGGACTACAGGGCTCGAACCTGTGACCCTCTGCTTGTAAGGCAGATGCTCTCCCAGCTGAGCTAAACCCCCGTTTTTACGTCGTTTTGTGAGGTTTTTGTTTTTCGTACCCCTCAGCGACGAATATTATTATACACTACTTTTGCTCATTTGTCAACCCCTTTTTTTAAGAAAAATAATATTTTTTTATTTTAATTATTTCACTGTTTGCTAAATAAATAGTCGGCATAAAATGCCCGTCAAATGGAGAACGGGCGGTCTTACCCTTTTATAATTTTCTTAAAATCTGATCTTTGATTTTCCGCCTTTAATACCACTCATTTTCATTCTCCTTGATTACTTTCTTTTAATTTTTTATATACTTGAATAGATTTTGTCTTATCATCACAGCTGCGAATAACTATCCAAAAATGCTCAGTGCGCAAACTGATCTTATCTTCTTCATCTATATACTCTTCACCTATGATCTCCTTGGCTTCAGAAAAAGGCATACCTATAGTGACACCATTTATACTGAATGGAACATAAGGATAATCTTCCCTTACATCACTGGAAAATTGAAACGTACCGGATTCAAAATATATTGAACTTATCGTATCTTTTTCCATTTTTATGATATAACCCACATTATATCCATAATAATCAAGATCATATGACGCGCTGCCCTTATCTTCCAATTCTTTATCAGCCTCTTTATCCGGTTCTATCTCAAACCCATCGCCCAGATCATCTACCGTACATGGCAGATCAAAATTTTTATCGTTGATGTAAATGACATCTTTAAGAGTCTCGTCTGTCCACCCGCCCTCGGGCACAGGCACAGGGTCGGGGGCGGAAAAGTCTGCTTTAGCGTCAGCAGGCGGTACGCCCTTTTTGTTATGCTCGCAGGCTGCACCGCCCATCATCATCACCGCTGCCATAAGCAGCGCAGTTAGTTTAGTTGCTTTCATTTGAGACCACCTCATGCTGTTCAGCCTCAGATGTATCCTGAGTACCATTTTTACGGTAGGTTACCGAGATAGTTTTCACCTTGTCTTCAAGGACAGCTGCTGTTACCCACAATTTGTCGGGGCAGCAGGAAAAGTAATCCGGCTCTTTATCATCGGCAGAGTCTTTTCCGAGGTTTGTTCTCATATCTTCAATAGATGAACCAATGGTCACACCATTTACGCTAAAGGGCAGTTTAGGGTATTCCTTCACTAATTTGTCGTAATCATCATAACAAGTAAGATCTAAACTAATTACTTTGCGGTCAGCACCTTTTAAACTGATAACACCTACATTGTAGCCGTAATAATCAAGAAAGAAGGTCGAATAACCTTTATCCTCCAGGTTTTTTTCCCTCTCCTCATCAGGCTCCACCTCGAAACCCTCACCCAGGTCTTCGACATAGCAGGGCAGCTGAAGCTTTTTGCCGTTTAAGTAAATAACATCTCCCAGAGTTTCATCTGTCCAGCCTTCCTCGGGCACAGGCACAGGGGCGGGGGCGGAAAAGTCTACCTTAGCGTCAGCAGG
Source organism: Ruminococcus sp. (assembly GCF_017464355.1). GTDB lineage: Bacteria > Bacillota > Clostridia > Oscillospirales > Ruminococcaceae > Hominimerdicola. The sequence goes on from NZ_JAFUAG010000027.1 coordinate 62,884, forward strand.
CGGCACTCCCTTTTTGTTATGCTCGCAGGCTGTCCCGCCCATCATCATCACCGCTGCCATAAGCAGCGCAGTTATCTTTGTTGTTTTCATTTTGTACTCCTTCACTATCCATATTATCCTTCTTTAATTGTAATACTTTACAATTTATGTAATTATATCACTATCCATGATATACTGTCAATGAAAAAACGGACAATTTGGTATTATATACTTAATATTTCAACTTACATTTTAGATGTTAGTTATAATGCAGAAAGCTTTCAGCCCACAAAAAAAACGGGCTGAAAGTGACCTTTCGACCCGCAGCGATATTGCTTATTTTTTGCTCTCTTCGATGAGCCTTTTTACCTCATCGGGTGTAAAGCTGTAATGCTTTCCGCAGAAGTGGCACTTGATATCCACATCGCCGTCTTTGATGATGTCGTTGAGTTCCTGCTCGCCAAGAGATATCAGCACCCTTTCGGTGCGCTCACGGGAGCAGTCACAGCGGTAGTCCACCTTGAAATCGTCAAGTACATTGGGCTCCAGACCCTCCAGCGCCATAAGGGCTATCTCATCGGTGCTACGGCCGTCTTCCATAAGCTTTGTCACCGACTTCATGGCGGTTATGTTCTTCTCTATCTGGGTTATCACCTCATCGCTTGCAAAGGGCAGCACCTGTATCAGGAAGCCCCCTGCGTTTTTCACAGTAAGGTCTGCATTGACCAGCACGCCCAGGGCACATACGCTGGGCACCTGTTCGCTCTGAGCCAGGTAAGCTGTTATATCCTCAGCTATCTCGCCGCTTACCAGGGGCACTTGACCCACATAGGGCTCTTTCAGACCCAGGTCCTTTATAACGGTTATAGCGCCGTCAACACCTACAGCACCTGCCACGTCCAGCTTGCCTATGGCATTGGGCGGAAGCTCCACCACAGGCTGCATAACATCAGCCTTCACATTGCCGTAGCTGTCAGCCACAGCTATGAGCTGACCCGCAGGGCCGCCTCCCTCCAGCTTGACGGTTATCTTGTCATCTTCGCCTTTCATGCCGAAGCCCAGCAGGGAAGTGCCCATAGCCAGCCTTCCCAGGGCAGCTGTTACCACAGCCGATGACTGATGTACCCTCTCGATCTCCTCAACTATATCCTTGCCGTCGATGGCAGAGCATACCACCGAGGCGTCCTTTGAAATTGCTCTAACTATTCTTCCCAACTTGATTATCTCCTATTTGATAACTTATCATGTGTATTACCGCAGGCTTTCAAACCTAATCCTCCGACGCCCGTTCCTTCCGCCTGCACACATACAGCTCTCGCTGGGTGGTGTCACAGGGAGGGTCTTCCGTAAGCCCGTCAAAAACATCTATCAGCTCGAACCCGCAGGCTTTCACCGTCTGTTCGATGACCTCGGGAGAAATGAGTATCTCGCTGATGTACTCGCTCTCACGGGCATAGCTGCCGTCTTCATTTTCTGCGAAGAAATCCAGCGCCATATCCACACGGCCGTCCTCACGGCAATGATTTCTCCATGCACAGAACAGCCCGTCAAGGTCATAGACGAAGCTGTTTTCGCCCAGTACCCTGCGGTGCTTGTACTCGGTATTTACATCAAAAATAAACAGCCCGCCGTCACAGGTGAACATCGACGCCCTCTCCACAGCCCTGCGGAAAGCCTCAATGTTCGGCAGGTGGTTCATGCCGTCCAGCACGCAGACGATAATGTCCGCGGCGCCCCACAGGTCAAGCTCGGTCATGTCCTGCAAAATATAGGTGATGTCGCTGTCGGCGGTGCGGGCATTTTCAGCCTCGTCCAGCATCTCCTCGGAGATATCCACCCCGATAACGTCAAACCCAAGCTTTTCCAGCTCACGGCAAAGCCTGCCCGTACCGCAGCCCAGTTCCACGACTACCTCGTTCTCGCTGCTGTGGGCAAGCCCCAGTTCTCTTATGCGCCCTGCAATGGCCTTGTAGGGGACATCTGCCTGCAAAGCGTCATAGTACTTTGCAAAGCTGCCGTAGCCGTTCATTCCTCGCTGTCCTTCTTCTTGTCCAGCCTTTCAAAAACTATGTTGTAGCCGCCGCTGCCGTCATAGGAAAGCGACCTGTTCACACGGCTTATGGTAGCGGTGGAAGCCCCTGTCTCCTTGACGATATCGCTGTAAACGTGCTTGTCTGTCAGCATTCTGGCCACCTGAAAACGCTGGGAAAAGCTTTTCAGCTCAGGCACAGTACACAGGTCCTTGAAAAACAGCCTGCACTCCTCAAGAGTCTCAAGGGTCAGGATAGCCTCGTAAAGTTCATCAAGATTTGCTATCTCTAATTTATCACGCATGGTAAACACTCCTTTACATTTGTATTTTTCATATTGTAAAGTGCTAAATCATAGTTATATTTTAGCACATTACAGCGTAAATGTAAAGGGGTAAAATGAACATTTTATATGAATAAATAAAAATATATTACATACTGCTGTTCTCCGACCTCAAAAAGTGGACACCCCGCTTATTCGCAGGAGTGTCCCCTTGAAAACCGTTATTTCCCGATGACCGCCAGCCTTACCGCCTTGTAGGCGCCGTCGTAGATGCCTGCATTTTTGGCGGTGATGATGTTCTCGCACATCTTACCGATGATATCCCCGTTGTGCTGTATCAGTGAGAGCATACCGCAGATCTCGGCAGGTGACGTGCATTCATAGGTTCCGTCCCCGACCTCGGAGGCACGCACAGCGCCCCAGGCTTCGTGGCCGCCCACACGCTTTATCATAAGCTTGGGCACGGGGTAGAAAGCCAGCTCGCTCGGTTTGGTGATAAGCACGTCTGTACAGCGCATGAGCAGATTGGTCGAGTACACCGCTGCAAAGATATCATCGTGGAAGAAAGCGTGTATGCCGCTTATCTCGCCGTCCAGGGCGGTCTCGGCAAAGGCAGATGTTTCAGCAAAATCGTTCATATGCTCGGTGACAAATTCTTTCATCTGGGGCAGTATCTCTTTCAGTTGTTCCCAGACTTCCCTGTGGTCGCCTACGTTTATGAACAGCACAGCCTCACCCTTTTTTATCTCGGGCAGAAGCTTCCTTATTATGGAAACGAATATCTTCCTCTGCGCCCCTGCGCCCCCTACGGACATTAGCCAGCGCTTTGCCTTGCCCTGTTTCAGCCGTTCTGTCCTGCGGGCGCAGTCAGCCTCGATATTGCTGACCAGTTCGTGGTCGATGTAATGCCCCGTGTAAACTATGGAGCTTTCGGGCATGGGCTTAAGTATGCGCTTTTTATCCATGCCCCTAAGCGCCCTGTAGCCCAGGTAAGCCGAGGGCGTCTGGACTGTATGTATGGCTCCCTCGGAGAGGTGCAGTGCCATGGGCCAGTTGTCGGGAACGGCATTTACCACATGGGTGAGCCCTGCGTGTATTGCCGCCTGGGAAGGCCATACATGAGTGGCCACAAAAGGTATATCCTTTGGCAGGTCACGGAATACAGGGGTCATAAGTTCAGCGGCCTTCTGGTCTGAGCAGTTGTAGCTCAGCTGCCTGAAGCCCTCGCTGTTCAGGGGTTCCCAGATAAACTTGTTGAAAGGCGGGAACATCTGCGAAAGCCTTGACCCCAGGGAGTACAGCTCGTTCTGCCCCGAAATTATCTTGCCGCAGGTGGTGTCGCTGAATGAGCAGAGGTCGAACCAGTAAGGGTCATAGCCCAGGGCTCTCGCCGCCGAAGCTATGGCCATGGATATCCTGTAATGCCCGAAGCCCATGCGTATATTGCCGATGATAAGGCTTTTGTCGTCAAACTGCACTCCCGTCTTAGCGGAGATGTTCAGCGCCTGCACCCCCAGCATATCCCCAATGGCAGGGGCAGGTGCGGCGGAAAGATGATAAACCCTGTCAGCGTCGCTGCCGTATTTTCTCACAAATCTTGCTTTGCCCCGCACAGCCTTTCTGTAAGCGGAAGCTGACATCTTGTTGCCGAAAATGACCTTTGACTTATCTGTGTTCATGCTCATACTATTACCTCCGATTTTACTGAAATGATGTCCCGCGGGAAAGCCCTTTCTCGGTGAAAACACTTGTCAATATCCACTGACAGCCCCTCCCGCGGTTGTGCCTTTCAACGAAATTTCGGGAAAATATTCGTGAACTCTTGACAATCAAGAGAAAATGTGATAGACTATCTATCAGTTGATAGTAAGTCTATCACATTTTAGGAGGTTTGTCAAGTGGAAAATGAAATATATTCTGATCTTTCTCAGAAAAATCTGAAAAACCAGCGTACCAATCAGGCTGTGGCAGCGGCTGCAGAGCTGTTCATGAAAAACGGCATTGAGGAGGTCAAGATGACCGATATAGCCGATGCCAGCAACGTGGGTGTGGCCACCCTCTACAGGTATTTCGGCACCAAGCCCCGTATCGTCACCGAGGTCATGACCTACCTGTGGGACAACATAAACGAGCTGTTCAGCGGGGTCTTCGATTCGCACGAATTTCTCAGCCAGACGGGCATAAAGCAGCTTTCCGACCTTATGCGTATGTTCCATGTGCTGTATTCGGCTCACGGTGATTTCATGAGGCTTGTAGCGGAATTCGACCGCTATTCTATCCGCGAACAGATACCCAAGGAGGAGCTGCGGGAATATGAGCAGAGCGTCATCAATTTCAACCCCGTGGTGGAAAGGGCATACAGGCACGGCCTTGAGGACGGCACTGTACGCGAGGTGGAGGATTTCGGGCTGTTCTTCCTTTCCTACAGCCACGCGCTGCTGGAGCTGTGCAAGAAATTCGTGGGCGGTGAGGTGCTGCCCTCAGATGATTTCAGCCATGCTGACATGGAACTGCAAATGCTCATAGATACGGCTATACATTATCTGGAAAACAAGTAAAGACAACTATCAACGCAGTACAAACACAACATCGATGACAAGGGGGTAAGCCTTATGGAGAACAAAAAGATAGCTACAAATAAGGTGCTTTGGATATTTGCTGTAGGTCAGCTGGGCTGGTCTACGCTGGCAGGTATAATAACCAACTGGCTGGTAAAATTCTATGAGCCCGATGAACTTCCCGAGGGGCACAGCTTTTTCACTCCTCAGGGCAGGATATTCCTGGGGCTGCTGACAGCCCTGGGTGTCATCACTGCTGCGGGCAGACTTTTCGATGCTGTCACCGACCCCTACATAGCAGGCAAGTCAGACAGCTTCAGGCACCGCCTGGGTCGCCGCATACCCTTTATGCGGGTGGCAGCCATACCCTTTGGTGTCATGACGGTGCTTATCTTCACCCTGCCCTTTGACGGTGAAAGCTACGGCAACTTCGGGCTGCTGTTTCTGTTCTGTATGCTGTTCTACCTCTGCATGACAGCTTACTGCACCCCCTACAATGCCCTTATCCCTGAGCTTGGCAGAACTCAGGAGACACGCATAAACCTTTCTACCTACATCTCCGTGACCTACTTCTTCGGTTCGGGCATATCCTATCTGGTGCCGAACATAGCAGGTATCTTCTCGGGGGCTTTGGGCTATACCAACAGCTTCCGCCTGACGGTGGGCATACTTTCCGCCATAGCTGTGGTATGTATGCTCATACCCGCTTTCCTTATAGATGAAAATGCCTATGCCGACACCACCCCCACCGAGGGCACAGCTTTCGGTTCACTTATGGCCACTTTCAAGAACGGCGATTTCAGAACTTTCGTTGCCTCCGATATCTTCTACTGGATAGGCCTTACCATGTTCCAGACAGGCCTGCCTTTCTACATCACCACGCTGCTGGGGCTGTCGGATAACTGGGCGTTCCCCATGTTTGCCGCCATGACCTTCATGTCACTGCTGTGCTATGCCCCCGTAAATATCTTCGCCAAGAAGATGGGCAAGAAAAAGCTCATATCCTTTGCGTTCATGTTCTTCTCGGTGACTTTCCTCGTCACTGCGCTGGCAGGCTTCCTGCCCATACCCGGGGTGGCCTACGGCTTCATGATAGCTGTGCTGGCCGCAGTGCCCATGGCTATACTTGGCATACTTCCCCAGGCGGTGGTAGCTGATATCTCCGAGGCCGACAAGACCCTTACGGGCGAAAGCAGACAGGGTATGTTCTATGCCGCAAGAACTTTCGCATTCAAGCTGGGGCAGTCCCTGGCCATGCTGCTGTTCACCAGTATAAAGACCATAAATTCAGGCGTGCCCGCAGGCGAAAAAGGCTACGGCCTGGGTCTCAGGATAACTGCTGTGCTGGCAACAGTGCTTTGCCTTATCGGCGGTATCATATTCATGAGGTATAAGGAAGACAAGGTCATCGGCACCATAGCTGATGGCAGTAAAAAGGAGAATTGATATGCTTGTATTCAAACACATAAAGTTTGCCTACCTGGCAGGCGGAAAGGTCTATTCCGTGACCACCGGCAAGACGGTGGAAAACAGCCGTGTCAAGCTTAAAGTTGAAAACACGGGCGGTGTGATTTCGGCCTCGGTGGAAACTGCCACACCCATAACACTGCTGCGGCTGTCGGCGGAATTTGAGTACGACTTCAAGAGCGTAAGCCGCATTTTCCTGAACGGCTATCAGTCCTGGACGGACAGCGTTGAACACACCACCGCTGACAGGCTGCATGGCATAGGCCATATACCAAAGCCCCTGGCGGACAGATATGCATTCTCCCAGTACGGCGACTACACCTTTACTCACTACAGCATGAAAAAAGGCTCCATGCACGGCTTTTCCTACGGATATGTGCGGAACTATGATGTTTACGACTTCATAGGCTCCCTCAACGAGCAAAGCGGCTTCACCACTATCCGCACAGAATGCTCTGCGGGAAAGCTGCTGGCTTTCAAGGAATGCAATGACCTTAAGATAGAAAACAGCTTCGACGGCCTGAAACTTTACATCGGGCAGGGCAGCGAGGACGAGGTCTTTGACGAATGGTTCAGGCTTATGGGCATTGCAAGACGTCCCGCAAGCCCCGTTAAGGGCTATACCAGCTGGTACAGGCACTATCAGGATATCAGCGAGGAGATACTCACCGCTGATATGGAGGGCAGCGAGCTTTCAGAGGAAGATATCTTCCAGATAGACGACGGCTGGCAGACCGCAGTGGGGGATTGGCTCAGCGTTGACAAGGAAAAATTTCCGAACGGGATGAAAGCCATGACCGACAAGCTGAAGGAGTGCGGCAAAGGCAGGGCAGGGCTGTGGCTGGCACCTTTTGTCTGCGAGGAAAAGTCTGTGCTTTTCAGGGAACATCAGGACTGGCTGGTAAAAGATAAAAACGGCAGGCCTGTCAAGGCGGGCAGCAACTGGTCTGGCTTCTATGCACTGGATATCTATAAAGAGGACTTCCGTGCTTATCTGAAAGAGGTCTTTGATACGATCATCGGCGAGTGGGGCTTCTGCGGGCTGCTGAAACTGGATTTTCTCTACGGTGCCTGCATAGTCCCCCGTGAGGACAAGACCCGCGGCATGATAATGGCTGATGGCATGAAGCTGCTGCGGGAGCTGGCGGGTGATACCCCCATACTGGGCTGCGGTGTGCCTTTGGCCAGTGCTTTCGGTATGGCGGAATATTGCAGGGTAGGCTGCGATGTCGCCCTTGACTGGGACGACAAGCCTTACATGAAATTCATGCACCGCGAAAGGCCAAGTACAAAAAATTGTATACTTAACTCCGTCTTCCGCCGCCAGCTGAACAAGCGTGCATTCCTCCTTGACCCCGATGTATACCTGCTGCGTGACACTGAAACTTCCATGACAGCCGACCAGCGCAGGTGCCTTATCGGGATAAACACCCTGACAGGTGGCGTGCTGTTCACCTCCGACAATGCCGCTGAATACAGCGATGAACAGAAGCAAATGTATGAGGAAGCGGCAAAGCTTGCAGGCAGGAAGATCATCTCCGCCGAACTGAACGGCAGTGAACTCATACTGCGGCTCGGCGGCGAAGAGGGCACAGAGATAAAGACCTACGATATGTCCGCCCTGCCAGATATCGGAATTAAGCGGCTGCTGGGTCAGTGATGAAAATTATCCATATAATGACAGAGCCCCTGAACGCAGAAGCGCTCGGGGGCTTTATACTGACTATTCAGCTGTTATGGCACAGGATAGTGTAGGTATCACCGCCGCAGCCGTTCAGGTGTATGACCTGTACTGTGTGATAATATTTAATGCTGTATACTATAACTGTGGCCGTTTTGTTACGCAGTGGCATAATGCTCAATTAACGGCATATGTTATCGTCATAACCTATAGTTGACAAAATGGTTACAATAGGTTATAATATATGTGATATGTTATGTTGTTTTGAACCACTAAGGAGTGATAAAATGAAATTTTCAGGACGTTCACTTGGGCGGACGGCGGCGCTGCTGCTGGCTGTCAGCGTGCTTGCGACAATAGGCGCGGCAGCAGAGGGAACGGGTAACGAAGCGGTAACAAAAGTAACAAAGAAAGACGTTTCAAAATATACCGCCGCACAGATCAGCGCTGACATGGGGCTGGGTCTGAAAGCGGGAGAAAGCTTTGATGCAGTGCAGGCCGCAGCGGCTAAGAACGGCGGGTTCAGCACTGTAAAGGTGTCGGGCAGCTGGGACGGGCTTATCTCCGATGACGGCAGCTTCACCCTTGATGCCGACTGGCTGGCAGGCCTGAAAGCCAAGGTAGATGCGGCTGCTTCTCAGGATATGTACATAATACTTGAACTGACAGGCGGTGACTACGCAAAGGGCGAGCAGAAAGCCGTGTGGTCCCGGGTGGCTGAGGAGTTTGCCGACTACGACAGAAAGCTCATATTCGCAGGCGACTTCATCGAGGTAAAGCCCGCAGCAGACAAGGCGGAAGACAAGAAAGATGATACCGCCGATAAAAAGACTATCCCCCAGACCATAAGGTCGGTAAAGGGCAGCGAGAACAGGGTGCTGCTGGCGGACGCAGGTGACTGGTACACTCTCAGCGGTGAGGGCAATATCATCGCAGGGGTGGACGCAGCAGGCTTTGCGGTAAAGGGCGATGCTTTCACCGATGAAGACGCAGCCATGATAGAAAACTCCTTCGGGAAGATAGAGCTTGATTGGGTGAACGCAGGTGTCCCCGTGATAATTGACAACGCTGCTTTCAGCGGTTTTGCCATGGCGGAAGAAAATGTCAAGTGGGCAGAAAGCTTCGCTGAGGGCGCAAAAAAGCTGGGTGTCGCAGCAGTGTTCGATAAGGTTGGCGGCAAGGAGGATAAGGCGGCAGATAAGCTCCTTAAGACCTATGCCGATACCAATACCACAGGCAGCGTATTCACCCTGACGGATACCGAGCTTGAATGCGAGGTGGCTGACACAGGCTACATCGAGCTTAACGGCGGCAAGGGCAGTATCGCTCTTGATGACCTGTTCAGTGAGGTGAAAAGAGATAAGGTGAAGGCCGTGCGCCTGACCTGCAGCAGCGGTTTCAGCGTTGAGGGCGAAAAGGGCAGTGACGTTGTCAGAAAGGTCATCGACATAGCTGAACTGACAGGTGACAGCCTTTCCCTTACAAACTCAGCAGGGGGCTATGCCAAGGTAAAGTACGAGATATTCGTGGGCGAGGACAAGCTTGAAGCCTACACCAAGTACCTCCAGTTCACTGAGCCTGACGGCAGCGGACAGGTCTATGCAAGGGCTGTCATGATGGTGAAGTATGAGGACATCGCTGATGTAAGCTCGGTAAAATTCACCTTTGACCTGGACGGCAAGGAAGCTTCGGTGAATTCTTCAAAATTCTACCATGCAGTAAGCCAGCAGGGCGAACTGACAGAGCCCGATGAAGACTATGTTTTCGTGGCCGCAGTTATCTCAGGCGTGCCCGAAGAGTCGGTCGAAGGCTTTACTATCAAGGATATAGAACTGGTCAGAACACAGACCGAGGATGAGCAGGGGTAAGCCCCGTGACCCGATAGGAGGATAACTTTGAAAAAATATTTTGCGATATTTGCGGGTGTGCTTGCAGCGGCTGTGATGACAGGCTGCGGCAGTGTCATCTCCAAGGACGAGAGCATGGCCAGCGACAGGATATCCCGCAGGGCAGAGAGAGAGTCTGCCAAGATAAGCACCACCGCGGAGGAGCCTACAAAGTCCATTATGGGTGATGTTACCGAGAACACCACCGAGGCCACCAAGGTGACTACCACCACCGAAACAGAAACGACTACCACATCGGCCACCACTACCACCACCCGCACCGAGACCTGGGTGACAGCCGATAAAAACAACGTGATAGCTTTCACGCTGGCGCCTGAGGCTAAAACAACGACCACTACCACGGCGGCAGCCACCACCACAACAAAGGCTCCGACGACTACTGCCAAGCAGACGGCAGTGAACAAGCCTTCAAAGGTGACTACCAAGGCAACTACTGCAAAGCAGACCACCAAGTCTACTACAGCAAAGCAGACCGAGAAAGCCACCGAAAAGGCAACTCAGAAAACTACACAGAAGGCCACCGAAAAGGTGACACAGAAGACCACCGAAAAGGTAACACAAAAGACCACCGAGAAGACCACCCAGAAGCCCGCCGAGGGCGGCGACAAGAGTGGTTCGGGTACCGGTACAGGCAAGGTAACTGAGAAAGTCACTGAAAAGGTAACACAGAAAGCGACAGAAAAAGTCACCGAGGCACCTGTTACCGAAAAGCCGGCAGAGTCTTCCTCCGAGGTAAAGAAGCCCGAGGAGAAGACCGCTAAGGAACTCATTCTGAAGAGCGAAAAGGAAGCCCCCATGAACGACCTCAGCTGGGGCGCACTGGTAGCAGTCAAGTAAACCGAAATAGTATGAGCGCAGGCGATAACTCGTCTGCGCTCACTTTGTTTATTTTTTATTGCAGTGGGGACAGCCCCCTGTGCAGCAGCCGCAGCTGCAGCTGCCTTTTTTCTTTACCGTGTGTACCACCGCAGCTGTAAGGACGGCGGCTATGATAATTATAAGAATGATATCTGCAACGCTCATTCACACACCTCCGAACATCATGCCTACGAGCCTTACCAGCAGTGCTATCACCCAGGCTATAACGCTCTGCCATACCACCAGGGTCACTGCCCACTTTTTGCCAAGCTCACGCTTTACCGCAGCAATGGCTGCCACGCAGGGGGTGTACAGCAGTGAGAACACCAGCAGGCAGGCCGCACCAAGGCTCGTCATGGCAGTGGTGACATTTCCCGAGAAGAGTATCTCCAGGGTGGATACCACGCTTTCCTTGGCCATAAAGCCGCTTATAAGGGAAGTTACTATCCTCCAGTCCCCAAGCCCCAGAGGCTTGAACAGGGGAGCGAAAGTTCCTGCGACCACCGCAAGTATGCTGTCCTCCGAATTCTTGACCATGTGCAGGTGCAGATCAAAGCTCTGCAAAAACCACACGGCCACCGTGGCTATAAGTATCACCGAGAATGCCCTCTGCAGGAAGTCCTTTGCCTTGTCCCACAGCAGCTGCAGCACGTTCTTGGCCGCAGGCATACGGTAGTTGGGCAGCTCCATCACAAAGGGGACAGCTTCGCCCCTGAACATGGTGCCCTTGTAAACACAGGCCACAAAGATACCGCTGATGATACCCAGTATGTACAGCGCCACCACTATGCCCGCACTGTGCCCGGGGAAGAATGCGTTGGCGAAAAATGCGTAGATAGGCAGCTTTGCCGTGCAGCTCATGAAAGGGGTGAGCAGTATGGTCATTTTTCTGTCACGCTCGCTGGGCAGTGTTCTGGTGGACATGACCGCAGGTACGGTGCAGCCGAAGCCTATGAGCAGCGGCACTATGCTCCTGCCTGAAAGACCTATCTTTCGCAGAGCCTTGTCCATGAAGAATGCCACACGGGCGATGTAGCCGCTGTCCTCCAGCAGTGAAAGGAAGAAGAACAGCGTCACGATGATAGGGAGAAAGCTCAGCACACTGCCCACACCTGCGAACACACCGTCGATGAGCAGGCTGTGTATCACCTCGTTGACGTCGTTGCGCTTCATGGCTTCATCTGCCAGGGCGGTGAGCTTGTCTATGCCCGTTTCCAGCAGCCCCTGCAGACCTGCGCCGATGACCCCGAAGGTCAGCCAGAACACCAGACCTATTATCAGCACGAACATGGGTATGGCCGTGAAACGTCCCGTGAGTATCTTGTCTATCTTGCGGCTGCGGAGGGTCTCGCGGCTTACACGGGGCTTCTTCACCGTGCTTTTGCAGACCTTGTGTATGAATGAGAAACGCATATCCGCCATGGCAGCGCTGCGGTCAAGGCCGCGCTCTTTCTCCATTTGTCTGACGATATGCTCTACCGCTTCAAGCTCGTCTTCGTCAAGCTTAAGCTGCTTCAGCACAAGCTCGTCACCCTCGATGACCTTGCTTGCCGCAAAGCGCACAGGCAGTCCCGCCCGCTTTGCATGGTCTTCAATGAGATGACCTATGCCGTGAAGACATCTGTGTACCGCGCCGCCGCAGTCGTTCTCATCGCAGAAGTCCTGCCGCTGAGGTCTTTCCTGAAAGTGAGCAACGTGCTGTGCGTGGTCGATAAGCTCGTCCACACCCGAATTTTTAGCCGCCGAGATAGGCACCACAGGCACCCCCAGCATGGCTTCCATCTCGTTGATATCCACGCTGCCGCCGTTGGCAGTGACCTCGTCCATCATGTTCAGCGCCACCACCATGGGCACGTTCATTTCCAGCAGCTGCATGGTCAGGTAGAGGTTCCTCTCGATATTGGTGGCGTCAACTATGTTTATTATGCCGCGGGGCTTTTCGTCCAGCACAAAGCTTCGGCTGACTATCTCCTCGCTGCTGTAGGGTGACATGGAGTATATACCGGGCAGGTCAGTTACCAGCGTGTGGGGCTGCCCTTTGATAGGTCCGTCCTTGCGGTCAACTGTTACCCCGGGGAAGTTCCCGACGTGCTGGTTTGAACCTGTCAGGCGGTTGAACAGGGTGGTCTTGCCGCTGTTCTGATTTCCAACCAGTGCAAAGGTCAGCAGTTCATCTTCGGGCAGCGGGTCGGGCTTTTCGGGGTGGGCTTCATGGAAGCGTCCCCCCTCGCCGAAGCCGGGGTGCTCACGCTTCTTGTGTTTCCTGACTTCCTCTTCCTGTGCCTGTTCCTTGTCAAGAACTGTCACGCCTATCTGCGCCGCATCGGCCAGTCTCAGGCTGAGGGAGTAGCCGTGTATCATCACCTCCATTGGGTCGCCCAGGGGGGCATATTTTATCATCTTCACCTTAGCCCCGGGGATAACGCCCATGTCCAGAAAATGCTGTCTCAGCGCACCCTCACCGCCTACATCGGTTATCACGGCAGACTTGCCTATCTCTAATTCTTTCAGTGTCATGCTTTCATTTACCTTCCTTATCAGCTGTCACATTTTATGCGGACAGCCTTCGTTTTATGATGAAGTTTACTCTGTCAAAGTTAGTTTACTTTAACTAACTTTATTATAGCACAAGCTTTTTCCTCTTGCAATAGAAAAGTGTAAAAGTTTAACCTTTGTTAACATTTTAGTCTGCTAAAGCATTGCCCTGCCGATGATATTAGTCATTGACAAGCGGGATATTAAATGATATAATTACAGTGTATGAAAATTCTGCCGCTTGCGGCTAAAGGAGTTAATTGAAATGAACAAGAAAATAACCGTTATCAAGGGCGACGGCATCGGTCCCGAAATAGTTACCGAAGCTATCAAGGTGCTGGACGCTGTTTGTGCAAAGTTCGGCCACAGCTTTGAGTATACCGATATACTCATGGGGGGCTGTTCGATAGATGCCTGCGGCGTGCCCCTGACCGATGAGGCCGTTGCTACAGCCAAGGCTGCCGATGCAGTGCTGCTGGGCGCTATCGGCGGAAATACCTCAACTTCACCCTGGTATAAGCTGGCACCTAACCTCCGTCCCGAGGCCGGTCTGCTGAAGATAAGAAAGGAACTGGGTCTGTTTGCCAACCTGCGTCCCGCAAACCTCTATGACGAACTGAAGTTTGCCTGCCCCCTGAGAAGCGATATCATCGAGGGCGGTTTTGACATGATGATAATGCGTGAACTGACAGGCGGCCTGTACTTCGGCGCAAGAAAGACCGAGACCGTTGACGGCGTTGAAACTGCCGTTGATACCCTGACCTACAACGAGGACGAGATCAGACGTATCGCCGTAAAGGGTTTCGATATCGCCATGAAGCGCCGCAAGAAGGTAACAAGCGTTGACAAGGCAAACGTACTTGACTCCTCCAGACTCTGGAGAAAGGTAGTAAACGAGGTAGCCAAGGATTACCCCGAGGTAGAGCTGGAACATATGCTGGTGGATAACTGCGCTATGCAGCTGGTGCGTGACCCCAAGCAGTTCGATGTTATCCTCACCGAGAATATGTTCGGTGATATCCTTTCCGATGAAGCTGCTATGGTCAGCGGTTCACTGGGTATGCTGGCTTCCGCTTCGCTGAATGACACCAAGTTCGGCCTGTATGAACCCAGCCACGGCTCTGCGCCCGATATTGCAGGCCAGGACAAGGCTAACCCCCTGGCTACCATACTTTCAGCTTCCATGATGCTCAGATATTCCTTCGATATGGACAAGGAAGCTGACGCTATCGACAATGCTGTTAAGCAGGTGCTGGCTGAGGGCTACCGCACAGGTGATATCATGTCCGAGGGCATGAAGCAGGTCGGCTGCAAGGAAATGGGCGACCTGGTAGCAGCAAGGGTATAAACGTATACCAAAAGCGCACATGAAAGAGAGAGGCATTTTAGCAGAAGTATCTTAAGACGTTCTTAGGAACATAGATCGGAGTTAAAATGAAAAAATATATCCCCGCAAAAATGGTGCAGCGCAGCCGCTTTGTCACCTATTTTGACTCACGGGATAAAAAATGGCAGCAGGGACTGCTGGACAGGATAAGTCAGCTTATAAAGGAGAACCCCGAGTACTGCGACAGCGGCAACTACGGGCATCTCTGCAACCTGCTGACCTCTCTTGCCATGGTGCAGCAGCTGGAGGGCGAGGGTCTTGACCGCAGCGAGGCGGTGAAGACCGTGGCTGAGGCTATGTACAAGTTCATCGAGCCGCAGATAGCCTCCATGAAAAAGCTGGCGGGGCACGGCTGGTTCGTGCCTTTCCTGAAGCTGACCATGCCGCTGAAATTCAGAATGACCCTGGGCTTCGGCTGGGAGGTCGAGTTCCCAAAATGCCCGAGGGACACTTTCTCCATGACTACCCACAAATGCATATATCAGCAGATATTTGCAAAATACGGTATGCCCGAGATGACAGCTGTGTTCTGCAAGGTAGATGATATTCTCTACAGCGACCTGCCCCGTGCGGCATTCACCTACACCCAGCAGATAGGCAACGGCGGGAAGATGTGCGATTATTCCTACAAAAAAAGATAATAAACGGCATATCCTGTGACCGTCCGTATAAAGCGGCGGTCACATTGTTTAAGGAGAGATATGGATACTTTCATGCATACACTGTTCCCTGCGCTGATATACGGCTTTTTCGGCATAATGGGCATATTTTATGCAAGCCTTTCACGCAGTACAAAACGGGCGATAAAACATTTCGGTGCTGTGGCTGAGGGCGAAGTAACGGGCTATCGCAGCTATGTCAAAGGTCACGGAAGATGTCGGATACGCTATCGTGAAATAACTGCTGTCTGCTTTCCGCCAAACAAAATGGGACCTGTAAACTACATCATAACCACATCGGGGCATTTCACGTTCCTCTACCGCTGGAGGAAAAAGGTAAAGCTGACCTTCGTTGCAGAAGACAGACCCCTGCTGCCCGAAGATGTACGTCAGCTGAGTTTTGACGGCGTGGCAGGTCTGATAGCAGGCATAATTCTGCTGCTGATGGCGATATGTGCCATTGCGGGGTACATCGCCGAGATCACCTGAGGTGCGGTATACTGCCGATGTGGAAATGATCATGGGGCACTGACAGAGGTCAAAAAAATTATAGCGGAAATTTTCGCCTGACCCCTTGACAAATCCGAAAAAAACTGGTATAATATATGAGTTGCAATTGGTAGTACCTTTTGCAGATGAGCCATTAGCTCAGTTGGCAGAGCATTTGACTTTTAATCAAAGGGTCTGGAGTTCGAATCTCCAATGGCTCACTTCACATCGCTCTCGGCTAAGGTCGGGGGCGGTTAATTGTATTTGGTCTGATATTGACGTGTGACAGGCGGGTGGCAGTATGCAGGACAGGTGTTTTTCCATAGGGCTCATCAGTGACGGTTCCATTTCGGGATATATGCGTGATGAGGAGAATGAGATATTTTTCGATAACAGTTGTCAGGAGGATTTTCTTGATGACCTGCTTCTTGCTGTGCTTTCAGCTGTAGGTGATATACCTGCGGAGGAGCGCAAGTCCATTTTCTGGGCTGACCTGGCGCCTATGCAGGCACGCTGGACGGTCTTCGGCTCAAATTCACGGATAAGGATAACCGTTACAAATTTTGACAGCAGCAGGAACGTGGCACAGGCCGCAGTTACCCTGACCCTGGATAAAGACAGGCTGCTCCGTGACCTGGCCGAGGAGCTTGGTGAGGTGCTTGCACGTTTCGGGATGTACGGCTACCGCAGCGAATGGCGGCATGAGTTTCCCCTGAGCCTTTATCTGCATATAAAGGATCTGGCTGAGGGCACCGATATCACGGCGCTGAACAAGCGTATTTCCGAGCAGGAAAATATGGGTATAGCTGCCGACGGCTCTGACTTCGGCAAAGAAAAATCTGCCCTGTGACAAGTGAATAAGCGGGTATGGTGGAATTGGCAGACACGCCAGATTTAGGTTCTGGTGCGCGAGCGTGCAGGTTCAAGTCCTGTTACCCGCATTGGTAAAGCCCGCTTTAACGGGCTTTTTTCTATATGCAGAGGAGAAGCCCGTGCTGACTTGGATAAAAGCAAATATCCCGCAGACAATTTTGCTTGCGGGATATTTTTATTCTATGATATTGCAGAACACTACTACTCTCATAGTAGACCTGTTTTCTGCACAGGTGGCAAGGGCAGCTATCCTGCCATGGGGCTCGGCGGTCTTCACATCAGCATTCTCCGATATGAACCTTGCTATGTCCCCTGAACGTGACACCCTGAAAACAGTGTCTTCTTTTGCATCCACCTTTGCCGCTGCAATGACCTGAAGCTCATACACCTGTCTGCCGTCCCTGCCCACTATAAGGGTGCCCCTCTTGTGAGAAGCAAGATAGCCCTCATCAACGAAATCGTCCAGCGCCCCGAACATCTTGCCGTACTCCATGTGGTGTCCATATATCAGCAGATAATCGTCCGTCATATCAGGGCTGTTCTCGCTGTCAAGAAAAATGCTCCCCGACAGTGAGTAGTTCCCATAAGGGTCGGTGTTCAGGTACTTGCCGCTGTCAGTGCTGTACATTACAGGGTAGTCGATGTTGGTGCCGTCAATGGTCAGCCAGCCCGCCATATCCTGCGAAAGGGGAGAAGCATCAGGGTCGTAGCCGCTGACAGTGGGCTTGTATCTTGTAATGTCATCGTCCTCAGCGTGGGTGAAGATGTAGTAGCTGTCATACACGCAGTAGTTCGATATCAGCATAAGCACTATGAACCCCAGCAGCAAAAACAAGTCATGCAGGCGGTTCAGCGACCGCCAGAACTTAGCGGCGCTCAATTAGCCCTCAGCGTCCTCTTTCCGGCGCTTGATGAATATGGTCATCGCACCTGCGAAGCCTGCTATGCTCAGCACAACAGGTACTGCCACAGCCACGATGATACCTGTGGGCAGGGTGCCTGCTCTGTCATTGGTGAAAGCGGCCTCGGTGTTCTTTGTCAGGTATGTATCGGTCACAGAGAACTCGGTGCCTTCGGTCTTGCCCTCTATGGCAGTGCCCTCGTCTTCCTTGTCAGCGGTCTGCATATCGCTGGAATTTGAAAGCACAACAGAGGGGGCATAGTCCTCAAAAGCTTCCTTTACCACATAGCCAAGACCCTCGGGTATGCCCTGGACAGTAATGTTCTGACCGCTGTGCAGGTAGATATCATAGCCTGCCTTCAGCTCGGCATAGGTAAGGGAGGTCTTTTTGTTGGAAGCCAGCTCCTCAGCGGTGTAGATAGTTGCATCGTTTACCTCGGGCTCCTTGTCCCAGCTGCCCTTCAGCATGAAAACATCATCGTCGTTCACATCAAGGCCGTCAGCATTTGTAAGGGTAAGGGTGAACTTGAAGTACTTGTCCTTTGAACCCTGGTTGCCTGTTACGGTCTTGCTGAATGCCAGGTCGTTGGTTCTGTAGGCATTGGAGAAGCCTGTGGATTTCCTGGAACTATCGGGTGTGCCGACCTTGGGTGCATCACTGCCTGTGTGGAAGTAGAAACCGTCTATCTTGAGCTCGCCGTCTTTGTCGATGACATATACATCGAGGTAGCGCACATTGTCTGCATCAGAGGTGACGCCTGCTATGCCCTCAGCCTTCTGCTCGGTAACAACATAACGGTAAACATCAGGCTCGGTGAACTCTACCTCACTCAGGTCAAGGGTAACAGCCTTTGAAGCGAACTTCTCGTCATCTTCAATATCGGTATCGAACTTTATCGTTCTGTTCTCAGCATCTGCCTCAGCCTCGGTGGTGTCGCTGCTCTTGAAAGCTGCCTGCGCATTGCCGTCAGTGTTAACAGTGACATCGTTGTCCTCATCAGCCACGAACTTTATGCCTGCGGGGCCTTTCTTTACTCCGAGGGTGTTTTCGGTAGCAGGAATGTCTTCCTCAGCAGGCGCAACGCTGAAACCGAAGCTTACGTTAGGTACGGTAGCGCTGTTTTCCATAACGAGGTACTTGTCAAAGCTTACCTGTGTACCGTTGATGATCTCATAGTTATCCAATGGCTCGGCAGCTGTGGCCGAAGCGGATACTGCTGTCATCATGCCTGCAGCCAGCACGCTTGCTGCCAGGCCTGCGAAAAACTTGTTCTTTTTCATCTTCATTTCCTCCTGATCATTCAAAATCCACGTCTTCTCATGAGAAATATAACTTTCCCTTTATAATCGTCTTTGCTTATACCGCCGTAGATGCGGCTGTCCGTCACATCACTGCGGAAATCGTTCAATATAAAATATGTGTTCTCGGGAACGGTGTAGGGGTACTCGATAGCCGAGCCCTCGGTGTTCGTGGGATAGACCGTGTCTTCAAACAGCCCGAAGCCGTTGACAGCCACATAGCCGTCCTTTATCTCGACCACATCTCCGCCCTCAGCGATGACCCTGCCGAAAAGTATGCCGCCGTCGTGTTCATAAGCGACAGCGTCGCCCTGCTCAGGCTGTTTCAGCTTGAGGGTCATGCACAGATCCCCGTCCTTTATCATGGGGTAGGAAGAATTTGAGTGGTTCACATAAACTCCTGCCACGAAGACCAGCACAACTGTTATCAGCACCGCCGTAACGGCTATCCTGATAAAAAATTCTATGGCCAGCGACTTCGCTGTCCGCTTTTTCTTTTTGGGAAGCTTTTCTTCCTTTTTTGCGGGAGCTTCTGTCTGCACCTCGTTTTCTCCGCTCATCAGCCCTCACCCCCGTCATCTTCCTCGGGTTCGTTTCGTCTGCGCAGCGAGAAGAAATAAATTGCCGCCAGAGGTATCAGCGCACCCCCCACCGACACTGCTATACGTCCGCCTGTATTTGGCGGCAGCAGGGTGTCCAGCAATGTAGCCGTAGACGAGTCGGGCTTTGAAGAACTTTCAGCCTTCGATGAACTGTCCGCCCTTGAAGAGGACGAACTTTCCTGTGAACTCAGGCTGGTGTCATCTCCCGAACTGTCTTCGGGAAGGCTGCTGTCATCAGGTTCCTTTATATCCTCCGATGAGTCTGAATCGTCATCAGGCTCCTCCGAATCTTCGGGCGGGATAAGTTCAAAGTCGCTCTCAAAATCCACGACATCTCTCTTGTCCGTCTGTCCTGCCGGGTTCACGGTAGTGCTGCCCCAGACCCTGCCGTCTTCTTCCGAGAAAACTGCCACCGTCACTTCATATATGGTGGGATCGGCAGTGCCTATCTCTTCATTGCTGCATATCTCGGAAAGGGTGTAGCAGTAGTTTCCGGGCTCGGTGAAAGTGATAGGCGGGAACTTGTATTCTCCTGCCTCCTCCACCTTTATCTCAGTGACCTCGGGCATAGGTGCAGAGCCTTCCGCTTCGATCTTAACGGTGAAATACACCCCGTCGGCCTCGCTGCTGCCCTTGCCCGTTACCCTGAAAGGTATCTCCGTCTTAAGCTCGATACCCTCGGCAAAAATGCTCATGGAGGCGGCATTCAAAGCCACACCCGCAGCCAGCAGGAAAGCGGATATTCTGTTTAAGCTTTTCAAGTCAGCAGCGCACCTCCTTTATACGAAATACTCTGTTCATAATATATCCTGATTTATTATATCACAAGTACCCTTTCCGTGTCAAGAATTTGTGAAAATTTTTTTATTTTTTTTGTAGTCAGAACATGAAGTATATGGGGCTTGCGCACTTTTTTTGCACAGGCCGTCAAAACGTGATGTCAATGATCTATCACGGGCATGATACTTTTTTTACGGTCAGGTATTGAAGCTTTGTCACTGTTGTGGTATGATAAAGGAGGATAGATCTGATGAAAGAAAGGCGGATCGCTATGTCAAAGAAAATACTGCTCTGTGCTGCCATGGCGGCACTCATGCTCACCTCCTGTGCAGGTGAAGAAGCCACGGGACACACCCTCAGCGTAAAAGGCGAGGGGCAGCGGTCGGAGGAAGCAGCCCCCATATTGGCCGAATGCAGGAACGATGTTCTTTTCAAGGCCGAGGGCGACCAGAACAACCCTCTCATAACCAACTATTTCTGCGCCGACCCCACTGCGGTGGAATACAACGGACGGCTGTATGTCTACGGCACCAACGATGACCAGCAGTACCGTGAAAAGGGTGACAGCGATAATTCCTACGAGAGGATAAAGTCCTTTGTCATGCTTTCCACCGATGATATGGTGAACTGGTGCTTTGAGGGCATCATAGATACGGCTTCTGTCGCACCCTGGATATATGCCAGCTGGGCCCCCTCAGTGGTTTCGCGGGAGGAGAGCGACGGCAAGACCCACTTCTACCTGTATTTTTCAAACAGCGGTGCAGGCGTGGGCGTGCTTACGGCAGAAAGCCCCACAGGCCCCTGGCGCGATCCCCTGGGCAAGCCCCTGATAGCCCCCGACACCGAAGGCCTGGGTGACTGCCCCAGCCCCTTTGACCCTGGGGTGTGCATTGACGATGAGGGTGTGGGCTGGCTTACCTTCGGCGGGGGTAAGGCCGCTGAGGGCAGCGACTATATGCCCGGTGTGGCCAGGATAGTCCGCCTGGGCAGCGATATGATTTCCCTTGACAGCGATATCACCCCCGTGAACACCCCCTATTTCTTTGAAGCCAGTGAGCTGAATTACTTTAACGGCACTTATGTCTACACCTACAATACCTCCTGGGAAAAGCGCCTTGAATGGGACAGCACCGGCATAGTTCCTGCGCCCCCTGCCTGCTCCATGGCTTTCATGCGCACGAAAACTCCCCTTGATACCGACAGCTGGGAGTATGTGAACTACTACCTGCGCAACCCCGGGGAACTGGGCATGGAGTACAGCAACAACCATTCCCACCTGCAAAAGTTCGGTGACAGATATTACCTTTTCTACCATACTATGCTGCTCCAGAAAGCCAGAGGCATAGACCACGGTTTCAGGAGCCTCTGCGTGTCCGAGGCCGAGGTGGACGAGGAAAACGCATACATCAGCAACTGCGAGGCCAACAAGTTCGGTGCGGCGCAGATAAGACCTGCTGACCCTTATGCTGTTCGTCAGGCGGAAGAAGTCTGGCTGACCGACTGTGAGTTCACCGAAACAGACGGCCTCATCGCTGCCCGCTGCGAAAGCGGAAAGGTAGCTGCGGTCAGGGGTGCGGACTTTGGCGAAAAGAGCAGGCGCTTCTGGGCAAAGGTGAAAGGAAGGGGCACCATCGAGGTGCGCCTTGACAGCCCCGAGGGCGAAAAGCTCACCGCCGTGACCTTTGACTGCGATGACTGGACAGCCATGTACAGCGATGCCGAAGCTGAGGGTAAGCATGATATCTTCTTTATTTTTGACGGCGACTTTGAATTTGATGAATGGCAGTTTACCTGACCCTATGCCCGACAGGCACCCGAGCTTGTCGGGTGTTTTTTGCACAGTAAAAAAATATTCACATTGAGTTAGTGAAATTTTACATAAATCGTTGACAATTAACTGAAAATATGCTACAATTAGTAAAATTGGTGCAGATATTTCCGTGGGAGGAGTATGCCTATTTGACGGAAAAATGCATTTTCGTGGTAAATTTATTATTCAGACTAAGTACAGTTTTTTTGGGTTTTTACGATAGTGGTGGTAATATGGAGATAAGGGTACGATTTTCTATAATATTCACTGTGCTGGTGGTCATGCTCATCATCAGTGCGGTGAGGGCATATAAGTCCGAGCGGAAGATTGGCAAGTCGGTGGCCATGCTGGAACTTTCGCTGCTGCCGCCCCTGCTTGGCAACCTGATAATCATAGGAGCCAGCGTGCGTATCAGGGCACTGGTGGGCAGCTATATCTATCTGGTGGGCATGGACATGGTCATGCTGGCGCTGGTAAATTTCACTGATGTCTACTGCACAGGCATAGGCAACGGCCGGCAGAAGCCTACGGTAGTGTATCTGGGGCTGGTGGCTGATATAGTCCAGCTGCTGCTGAACACCTTTTTCGGCCATGCCTTCGGTATCGAGCCTGTTAACGTGCAGGGGCTTGACTACTACAGGCTGGTGCCCCGCCTGGGACAGAACATACACCGTGTCGTTGACTACGGGGTGTTCTTCTGTGTCATGCTCATATTCATACTGGCCTCGGTGAAGACCTCGCGGCTGTTCCGTGAGAAGTTCACGGTGCTGCTGGGCTCCATGATAGTGGTGGCTGTGTGGCAGACTTTCTACATAATCACCCGCAGACCCGTTGACCGTTCCATGATAGGCTACGGTGTGCTGGGGCTGCTGGTCTGCTATCTTTCCATTGACTACAGACCTTTGCGCCTGCTGGACAGAATGCTCTCGGATATAGTTTCGGATATGAGCGAAGCTCTGTTCGTATATGATCCCACAGGCAGATGTATCTGGGCGAATGCTGAGGGTCAGAGGCTTACGGGAACTGACGAAAAATCCTTTGAAAAGGCCGAAGCTGCTCTGGCTGAGATATTTGGCACACGAGGCTCTCTCAGCGAAGAATGGAATGAGAACAGGGTCATCGGCAGAGGTCACGAGGCTAAGTATTATTCGCTGGAACATCATGTGGTCAACGACAGCGGCGAGCAGATCTCGGGCTCCTATCTGGTGGTGCGTGACAATACCGAGGAACAGCGCAGGATAAAGCGGGAGATCTACAATTCCACCCACGACAGCCTGACGGGTCTGTATACCAAGCAGTACCTCTACGAGAGCGTGCGCTCCATGCTGGAAAATGACCCCGATACGGAATATGCGGCCATATTCGTGGACGTAAAGAACTTCAAGATAGTAAATGACATTTTCAGCACTGCCTTTGGTGATATGGCGCTTCTGCAGATAGCGGGCTGGATAAGCAGGGATATGACCGAGAAATGTCTGCTGGGCAGGCTGGCAGGGGATACCTTCGGGGTGTTTCTGCCTGCGGAGCAGTTTGAGAGAGATAAGCCCAGGATAGAGGAAGACCTGGCAGATTTCGTGGTGACCGACGGCACGGTGGAACATCATCTGGTCATGCACTTAGGCGTTTACGAAGTCACCGAAAGGGACGTAGATGTGTCGGTGATGTTCGACAGGGCGCACCTGGCATTATCTACCATAACCGATGACTACAACACCCCCATAGCCTACTATGACAAGGATCTGCGTGACAAGATACTCTGGGAGCAGAGGATAACCGCAGGCCTGCGGGAAGCTATCGAGACAAGACAGCTGAGGCCCTACCTGCAGCCCATAACCGACAGAAATGCAAAGGTAGTGGGTGCCGAGGCGCTGGCTCGCTGGATACACCCCGAGCAGGGCTTCATGCCGCCTTCGAGCTTTATACCCATATTCGAGAAAAACGGCATGATAACCGAAGTGGACAAGCATATGTGGCGCTGTGCCTGCGAGATACTGGCAGGCTGGAAAGGAAAGCACGACGACCTGTTCATATCGGTGAACATCTCCCCGAAGGATTTCTACTTCATCGATGTGGTGGGGGAGATAAAGGGTCTGGTGGAGGAATACGGCATCGACCCCGTAAAGCTTCGTATAGAAGTCACCGAGACCGTCATGATGAACGACCCCGAGGAAAGCATGAAGATGCTGGCGGAGTTCAGGCGGCTGGGATTTATAGTGGAAATGGACGATTTCGGCAGCGGCTATTCGTCACTGAACCTGCTTAAAGATATGCCTGTGGACGTGCTTAAGATAGACATGAGATTTCTGTCTGTCACAGGCAGCTCGGATAAGGGCAGGACCATAGTCGGAAATATAATCAGGCTCTCTGAGGAACTGGAGATATCTTCCCTTACCGAGGGCGTTGAGACCGAGCAGCAGTACTATAGTCTGGCGGATATGGGCTGCAGGCTGTTTCAGGGGTACTATTTTGCAAAGCCCATGCCTCTGGAAGAATTTGAAGAGTTCGCCTTTGGCAACGAAAAGCGAACAGAGTGAAAGGATGACTCATCGTGAATGTGGAAAACTATAAAGCTTTTGCGGATAACTTAAAGCCCATGACCTGTATCATGTCTGTCAGGAGGGAACCCGATGTCCCCTATGGTGAGATACGCATAGTCACAGGCAATGCAGCCTATTTTCAGGCGGGTGCGAAGTGGAGCAACGAGGCACTGGGGGAGCAGAGGTTCGTGCCAAACCAGCCCTATGAGACCTACATACCCAAAAACCTGAACTTTGAGGAGTATTGCTACAGGTCTGCACTGCTGGGGGAGACCCTGCATTCTTACCTTAAGCCCGATTATTCGGGGTTCTGGATACATACGAACTATATCCCACTGAATTCCGATGAGGAGGACATAGGCTACTGTGCCTACACCATGGAGTTTGAAACAGACGGTGACGTAGGCGGCATGACAGCCCTTTCTCCCGACATAATGCGCAACGTGCTGAGGACCTGTATAGAGCTGAAAAAGTCCGAAAACTTCGAGGAGTCTGCTGACAAGGTCATACATGATATCAGGGAGATGACCAATGCCCACCACTGCTGCATACTGCTGACGGATTTTGACCAGCGTCAGTGCTCGGTGCTGTGCGAAGCCCTCAGCGAGGATACAGACCTTGTTTCCATGAACATTTATGCCGATGAGGATTTCATCGACATAGCGGCCACCTGGGACGACACCATAGCAGGGGACACCTGTATCATCATGAATGAGGAAAGGGACTGGGAGGATCTGAAAAAGCGCAACTCACTGTGGTATCAGTCACTGCGTGATGCGGGTGCGAAGAGCATGGTGCTGCTCCCCCTGAGATCCCAGGGCAGCAGCCTGGGCTACCTCTGGGCAATAAACTATGATGTCAGCAACACCGTCAAGATAAAGGAGACCCTGGAACTTACAGCCTACTTCCTGGCCTCTGAGATAGCAAACTATCAGCTGGTAGGCAAGCTCAAAAGTATGAGCCTCATCGATATGCTCACGGGGGTGGGCAACCGCAATGCCCTCAATGAGAGCATAGAGCATATCAAGGAGAAATGTGCGGGGGACAGATATGCTGTGATCTTTGCAGATGTGAATTCACTGAAAGAGACCAACGACTGCAAAGGCCATTCCGCAGGAGATCTGCTGCTTAGGCGCTCAGCCGTAGCATTGCAGGCAGCTTTCCCTGTTTACCCCTTCGGAGAGGTCTTCCGTGTAGGCGGCGATGAGTTCGTGGTCATAGCAAGCTGCAAAGATGAAACCGCTATACTCGAAGGGGTGGAATGTCTGAAAAAACGTTCCCGCAAAAACGACGGTATCAGCATAGCCCTGGGCTGCTGCATCGACGTGGGCGCTAACATCAGCGAAGCCATTCAGAAAGCCGATGAGATAATGTACGAGGACAAGCGTACCTACCACGACTCACGGGATTGACAGACAATAACAAGCGTCGCCCGTACAGGCGGCGCTTGAAATTTTCTGCGGGATATGGTAGACTATATATCACAGGCAGGAAAGGGAGCTGGTAGTATGGCTGAGATCATTGAGATAAAGGATACTTCGGGAGAGGAGCTGCTGCCCTACACAGATACGGCGGAGCTTTCACTGAAAGGGGCGGGGCTGTTCGTGGCGGAGAGCCCGAAGGTCATACGCACGGCACTTGATGCGGGGTATGAGCCTGTTTCGCTGCTGGCGGAGAAGAAGTACATCACGGGGCAGGCCGCAGATATCATCGCCCGCCTGGGGGAGGTGCCTGTGTTCTCGGCGGACAAGGCGCTGCTGATCGAGCTGACGGGCTATAAGCTGACCCAGGGTGTGCTGTGCGCCATGAAGCGTAAGCCGCTGCCCCAGGCTTCTCCTGAGGGGGTGCGCAGGGTGGCGGTGCTGGAGGACATCATGAACCAGACAAATGTGGGAGCCATATTCCGTTCGGCGGCAGCCATGGGCATAGACGAGGTACTGCTGACCGAGGGCTGCAGCGACCCGCTGTTCCGCCGCACCATCAGGGTCAGCATGGGCACGGTATTTCAGGTGCCCTGGAGGTTCGCAGGCAGGTCTGAGGAAGATTACATCAACCG
Organism: Ruminococcus sp.; assembly: GCF_017464355.1. Taxonomy (GTDB): domain Bacteria; phylum Bacillota; class Clostridia; order Oscillospirales; family Ruminococcaceae; genus Hominimerdicola. The sequence continues at coordinate 89,575 of NZ_JAFUAG010000027.1, forward strand.
TCTGCGGGGGGAAGGCTTCATCACCGCCGCCATGGCGCTGAGGCCTGATACTCTGAGCATAGATGACAAAAGGCTGAAAACTGCGGATAAGCTGGCGATAGTCCTTGGGACCGAGGGCGACGGCCTGAAAGATAAGACCATCGCAGAATGCGACTATACCGTAAAAATACCCATGGCACACGGTGTAGATTCACTGAACGTGGCTGCCGCAGGAGCTGTGGCTTTCTGGGAAACAAGGGCGAGATAGTACAACTTTTTGAATTTTTTGTGATTTGATATTGACAAATGCCCTAAAAAGGTGTATCATAATATAAGTGTTAAAATTTTATCACAATTTCAATTTTTGTTACAGGAGATGTTTTCTATGAAGATCAGAAAGATAGCTGCTGCTGTATGCGCAGCTGTGATCATGGGTACAATGGGCACACTCAGCGCCTGGGCAGGCAACGTTATCTACGGCGATGTTGACCTCAACGGCGAGATCAACGTTACTGACGTTGTGAAGATTGCGGCTCATGTAAAGAGCATCAAGCCTCTCGTGGGTGAAGAACTGAGAGCTGCTGACGTAAACGGTGACGGCAATGTGGATATTACCGATGTTGTAATGGTCGCTGCCCATGTCAAGAATATCAAGCCTATAGTTCAGAGAAAGAACTGACAGGAAAAAATGTACAGATAAGTAACATTGACGGCACATCTGTAAATTGCAGATGTGCCGTTTTAATGCTCAGAAAACGCTTTTAACGGCCGTAATTGTTGCCGAAATGGCAAAAACGGCAGTGCGGCTGGACGAAACGGCACAAAAGCCGCCGTAAAAGCTGCCGCTGAGTGTCGGGCTATTGACAAATGCGGCCCAAATGTGATAGAATAGTGAATAAGCAGACGACGTTCGTGAATGGGGGTGAGTGTGTGAAAAAGTATGCTGTATATCGTTCGTCAACGGGCTATTACTGCAATGAGTATCACGACACTCTCGATAGCCTGAAAGGTACCCAGTTCGAGAACAGGGTGAAGGAAGAGCAGCTGCCTGTGGTGCTTGACGGCAACGGGGGCTACTATGCTTTTAAAGAGGACGACTATAATTTCGTCAAGATAATCGAATCGGATAAGAAGTACCCCCTGCCTGTGGAGAAAATGTATTTCAAGAACGATGACAACTTCAAGCTCGGCTGGATGTCACCTCAGGGGGATACCTATTCCTGCGAGTATTACGGACATAACCGCTGTGCCATGATGCTGGCAGACAAATTCATACCCGGGGCAAGGTTCCCTGAAAGGGCGCTTGGCAAGGCAGGCTGGATAAAGGTCATAGACTCCTGGGACGGCACCCAGCGTCAGCACGGCCAGTTCGTCTATTCGCTGACAGGGAAGATCACCAAGCAGCAGGCAGATAAGCTGTTCGATATAGGCCTCTATTTCAATGAAGAGGTGCAGCGGCTGGTCAATGACTGCGAGAATGACTGGTGATATGCTGAGGATATAAGTATTTTAGCAAATAGCATAAAACTCCGTTCGCACAATTAGCGGACGGAGTTTTAAACTGAATTTTGTGAAAAATCAACAAAAAACATCGGCTAATTTCTGCGTTCAGACAAACTGAACGAATTTGTATAATTTAAATAAATTGTGAATGATAATTCTGGAAAAAAGTCGCAAATTTTGGGCGGTCACACAAGAGAAATCTTAACTAACTGAACTATTTTGCATAAAACGTCGAAAAATCTTCGGGATTTGTGAAAAAATCTATTGACAATTGTGAAAAAAAGTTTTATACTTATTAATGTAAATTTATATGAATGTGCCTTAATGCGCCTGTTCGTGTAAAGATTGAATATTCTGCCGCTGTCGGAAGAAAACGGCGGTATCAGGAGGAATGATATACAATGGCGGAAACCAGATTTATCAAGACGGTCGAGTTCGGCGGTTATGACAGAAACGACGTTATCAAGAGATTGGAATTTCTGAACACCCAGGTGTTCGATCTTAAAAATGAACTGCGTGAGACCAAGCTGATAATGGAGGAGTACAAGAAGGGCTCCGACGAAGAAAAGGCTCACGAGACCGTGCTGGCACAGGAAAAGGTAAAGCTGACCAGCCTGCAGGTGCAGAATGAAACTACTTCCGCTAAGCTGAAAGCAGCTGAGGAAGACAAGGCTAAGCTCAGTGAAGAACTGGCTGCCCTTAAGGCTGCCCACGAAGAGATGACCAAGGAGCTGGAAGATGTAAAGAGCAAGCTGAGCGCATATGAGGCAGATAACGAAGCTACTGCCCTGAGCCAGGTGTTCATAGCAGCACAGGCTTCCGCTAATGCCGTTGTTGCCAATGCCAATAAAGAGGCTGAGGACAAGAAGGCACAGTGCGACCAGCTGGTCAAGGATATGATAGATGATGCTAACCATACAGCAGCCGAGATAGTCTATGAGGCCGAAAAGAAGGCCGCTGAGACCGAGGCTGAGAGCAAGAACGCTTCCGAGAAGATGAAGGTGGCTTCCAATAACCTGAGAGCTGCCATGCTGACCGATGTGGAAGAACTGAGCAAGCAGATGACCCAGCTGAATGAAGCTTTTGAACTGCTGAAGAACAAGAGCGACGAAGCTACAAAGCTGCTTCAGACCACCGAGAGCAAGCTGACAGCAGGCGGTGTTCCCGAGTTTAAACTGCCCGAGACCTTCGAGGCACAGCTGCCCGATGCTCCCGAGCCCAGAAAGCCTTCCGAGCAGAACAAGAAGTCCAATGCCAAGCTGGACGAACTCCAGAAAATGGCAGCTGCACTGGCAGGCGGCGGTGACACAGGCGAAAAGGCTGAGGAAGCTGCTGAGGAAAAATCTGAAGAACCCAAGGAAGAGAAAAAATCAGGCGGTGTTGACCTGGCAGATCTGCTGAAACAGGCGGACGCGCTGAAATAATATAAGGTTTGGGTAAGCTCGCAGAGGCGGGCGGTAAGGAGTGTATATTATGAGTGAAATGATTATTGTCAGACCTGACAAGTGCGTAGGCTGTAATGCGTGTGTGAGATCATGTCCCGCACCCGAGGCCAATATAACCAAAATGGTCGAGGGCGGCAGGTTCATCACCACCGTAAACCCCGACAGATGTATCGCCTGCGGCGAGTGCGTCAAGACCTGTAATCACGGCGCGAGAGACTACATAGATGATACAGATGAATGCATGAGCAGACTGGAAAAGGAAAAGCTGATAATCATGGCTACCCCCGCTATAAAGTCTGTTTACCCCACTAAGTGGAAGGGAATACTTGACTGGTTCCGCAAGAAGGGCTGCCTTATCTATGACGTATCTTTCGGCGCTGATATCTGCACCTGGGCTCACCTGAGGGCTATCGAGCAGAAGAAGGTCGGCAACGTTATCACCCAGCCCTGCGCTGCCATAGTAAAGTATGTTGAGACCTATCAGCCCAAGCTGCTGGCTAACCTTTCTCCCATACACAGCCCTATCTCCTGCGGTGCTACCTATATCAAGAAGTACCTGAGGAGAAATAACCCCATAGCTGTGCTTTCTCCCTGTATCGCCAAGAAGAATGAGTTCGAGGAAACAGGCCTTGTGGATTACAACGTTACCTTCCGCAAGCTGAGCGAGTATTTCGAGAAAAACGGCATTACTATCCCCGTATCCAATGCGGAGGAGTATGAGTATAAGTTCGATGACCAGCAGGGTCAGATGGGTGCGGTATACCCCCGTCCCGGCGGACTCAGAGATAATATCTGGCTGCATAACCCCGATATAAATATCACTACTTCCGAGGGTGTACACAAGGTATATCCCGAGCTGGATATGTACGCCGAGATGCCCGATTTCAAGCACCCTGAGGTGTTCGATGTGCTTTCCTGCGAATTCGGCTGCAACGAAGGTCCCGGCACTGCCACTACCCAGAGCATTTTCGATATCATGCTGACCATGAAGGAAGTCGAGAAGGAGGCCAAGAGCCGCCAGAAGTCAGGCTTTATGGGCAGAGGCGACGACAGGCTGTTCAAGAAGTTCGATGATGAGCTGAAGCTCAATGACTTCCTGAGAAACTACAAGCCCGTTACCCCCACTCCTGTGCCTACCGAAAGACAGCTCGAAAGCGTATACGAGAGCATGGGCAAGCATGAAGAGGCTGACAGACATTATGACTGCCGTGCCTGCGGATACAGGACCTGCCGCGATATGGCTATCGCTATCTACAGAGGTCTGAATACTCCCGATAACTGCGTTATCCACGCTAAGTATGTCATGGTGGCAAGGCACAGCCAGCTGGCTGAACAGCATGAGAAACTGGCTGAGATAACCTATGAGTGTCTTGAACTTTCCGATAAGCTCAAGGGCAGCGTTGACAGCATAATGAAGAATATGGAAACTATCGGTGACTCCACCTCCAAGACCAGTGAGAGAGCAGGTGTCGTAAGGGATCTGCTGCAGAACGTAGTTTCTTTCTGCCACGATAATTCCACCATGGATTCGGGCAGCGTTTCTCAGCTGATAACTATACTGGAGACCACTATCTCCGCTTTCAGTGCCCTGGACGACAACGTTAACGCTACTAACGAAAGCTCGGGCATAATCAAGAATTCTATCAGCGATATAACCAATCTTGTTGAGGAGATAAACCAGACTCTCCACAAGTCTACTGAGAAGAAGTGACAGTCCGTCCCGAACGGGACAGAAAGGTCGGTGCATCATGGAATCTGAAGTTGCTGTCGCTGTGATCATCGTTGAAAGAGGTGCTTCGGTGGAAGGCGTTAACAGCCTGCTCCATGAATACAGCGATTATATCATCGGCAGAATGGGCGTGCCCTATAAAGACAAGGGCATAAACATCATAAGTGTTGCTTTTGATGCCCCGGCCGATATCATTGAGGAGCTCTCTGAGAAAGTCAATGCTCTGGAGGGTATTTCTTCAAATACTGTTTTTTCTGTTGGATGAATCCCAATAAGCGGCAGGGCTTGCGAGGGCAGGCTCGCCGCTTATTTTGTGGGTAAAAACCGAAAACGTTATCTGTAAAAAATCGAAAACGATATCTTTGTGGATTTTCGGTAAAATCGGACTTAAGTACCACATTTTTACTTGACAATTTTATCAAAAAGTGCTATACTTAAGTAAATGTATTATGAGTAGATCATAGATAAATATTTTTACTTAAAAAGCCCATTGTTAACGGCAGATAAGGCTGTGAGGACAATGGCGGGAATTTCAATTTTTTATATGTCAGGAGAGAAGATTTATGCAGTGTGAAAGATGTAATGCCGAGCTGCCACCAAACGCCATCGAATGTCCCGAATGCGGCGCTCCTGCTCCGCAGAATATCGAAGGCTTTGAAAATACCATGGAGATCCAGCATATACTGAAAACTATCATGGAAAAACATGGCAGCATACTGATCAACGACCCGACCCAGTTCGTGTCTATGCTCAATGATTACCTGAATGGCTATGATAAGGAACGCAGACTGCTGGTGAATGCCATGAGGGCAGGCGTTCTGAAAAATATGGTCAAGGAAGAAAAGACTAACAGGGAATATGCCCTGCTCAGCGCGAAGAGCTACATGATAAATGAGCTGTTCGTTTCCGAAAATGCCGCTGAGTTCGTGCTGGCCTGCTTTACCTATACCCTGGGCTGGCCCTATGACTCCTCCATGTCCCATAAGGAAGAGGAGAAGAAGGACGAGGAGCCTGAGGAAGAGGAGAAGGATGTCGTTAAGGAGCCTAAGCTGCGTATCGACAGCAAGATCTATAAGACCTCCGATGCGGGCAGACACAGACTGGCAAGAAATATCACTATCCCTGAGGGCTTTACCAAGATCGACAGCTTCTGCTTCGATAGGTTCACCTTCATGAGGTCTATAAGCCTGCCTTCCACCATGATGGCCATAGGCGACTACGCATTCGCTGAGTGCAAGAACCTCAAGGGCATCGAACTTCCCGAAGGCCTGAAGGTCATCGAACAGGGCGCTTTCAGCCAGTGCGGCAAGCTCGCAATGATAAAGATACCCAGGGGAATTCTTGAAATACCCGACAACACTTTTGAGTTCTGTGCCAACCTCAGCGTGGTAGAGATACCCAATACTGTCAGCAGTATCGGCGTTGAGGCATTCTCGGGCTGCGAAAAGCTGGAAAAGCTGTTCCTGCCCGACAGCGTTAAGTTCATCGATAAGAACGCTTTCTCTTATTGTCCCGAACTTACCATACGCTGCTACAGGAACTCTTATGTACACAAATATTGCCTGACCTACAATATCGATTTTGAAACGGTAGAGATAGGTGTGGGCCTGAAGCAGAAGCCAATATAAGGAGAAAGTGGAGGAAGTAGCAAATGGTTGAACTGAAGATCGGCCAGGAGGTCGAGATGGAATTCGGAGGCAGAGCGAAAGTCCTCAAGGTCATCGGCAGCGGTGGTCAGGGTATCGTTTACCTCGTCGAATTCAATGCACAGAAATGGGCGCTGAAATGGTACGATGTGGACAAGATCAAGCGCCCCAAGGAATTCAGACAGAACATCAAGAACAATATCCAGGACGGTGCGCCCAGCAACAAGTTCCTGTGGCCCAAGTACCTGACCAAGGAAAACGATCAGGGAACCTTCGGCTACATAATGGAACTCAAGCCCGAAAGCTTTGATTCTTTCGTGGATATCCTCAATACCTACAAGCTGGTCATCGACCCGCTGACAGGCAGGGCTACCAAGCAGGCTGTAAGGTTCCAGAGCCTTTATGCTATGGTAACAGCCGTTATCAATATCGCCAATGCGTTCAGACAGCTGCACCGTGTGGGCAAGAGCTATCAGGACCTTAACGACGGCGGTTTCTTCATCAACGTGAATACAGGCGCTGTCCTCGTCTGCGACTGCGATAACATCGCACCTGACGGAAGCAACTTCGGTATCGGCGGTAAGCCCGGATATATGGCTCCCGAGGTCGTAAGAGGCATCGCTAAGCCTGATGTGCAGACAGATAAGTATTCGCTGGCAGTAGTTCTTTTCAAGCTGCTGTTCAGGGGCGACCCCATGGAGGGCGAAAAGGTCGTCAAGGACGTTTGCCTGACAGAGTCTTCCGAACTGAAGCACTACGGTCAGGACGCTGTGTTCGTTTATGACCCTGACAATGCCACTAACAGACCTGTAAGAGGCATTCATGACAACGTCATCAAGTTCTGGAGGATATATCCCAAGTATATCAGAGATGCTTTCATACTCTCCTTTACTTCAGGTATCTCCGACCCGAACAAGCGTATAATCGAGAACGAGTGGCAGAAGCTGTTCATCCGCCTGAGATCTGAGATAATCCAGTGCGTATGCGGCAGGACCAACTTCACTTCGATGTTCGCACAGGCCGATGAAAAGACTTTCCGCTGCCCTAAGTGCGGCGCAGAGTTCGCAACACTGGGATTCAGCAACAGGGATAACAGAATGCCGCTTTATGTGGGCTGCAAGTTCTATAAGTGCGAGATAGACCCCGATTGCGACGATTTCCTGACTGTGGCAGGCGAGCTGGTAGAGAACAAGCTCAAGCCCGGTGTGCTGGGTATCAAGAACTGTACTGAGGATACCTGGCAGGCAAAACTCCCCGATGGCAAGTATTATCCCATCCAGCCCGGCAAGGGCTTCCCGATATGGAAGGACCTGGAAGTCGATTTCGGCAAGGTCACCGCGAGAATATAAATTAGGAAAGGGCGTATTTAATCTATGAATAACAATATCAATGATGCTGAGGTTAAGGAAAACACCACTGTGGACGACCTGCTGGACTTCGATGACGATGATCCCCTGGGTGCCACTGCGGTCTCCAAGAAGAGCCTTGTAATTTTCTTCCTGATAGATACTTCGGGAAGCATGAAGGGTAAGAAAATGGGTCAGCTGAACACCGTTATGGAAGAGCTGATACCCGAGATAAGAAGAGTAGGTGAGGCTGATACCGATGTTAAGGTAGCGGTACTGACCTTCGATACAGATGTTAAGTGGATGTACTCTGCTCCTATCTCTATCGAGGAGTTTGAGTGGGCAAGACTGGGCGCACAGGGCGTTACCAGCATGGGCGCTGCTTTCACTGAGCTGGCAGCAAGAATGTCCAGAAACAGCTTCCTGAATTCGCCTTCACTGTCCTTCGCACCTGTTATGTTCCTGATGACAGACGGTTATCCCTCTGATGACTATAAGTCGGGTCTGAAGGCACTGCAGGCTAACAGCTGGTACAAGTTCGGCCTTAAGGCTGCACTGGGTATCGGTGATGAGGCCAACGACGAGATGCTGACAGAGTTCACAGGCTCCAAGGACACCGTTGTTCACGCTTACACAGGCGGACAGCTGGCTTCCATGATCAAGATCATCGCCGTTACCGCTTCTCAGATAGGCAGTAAGTCCATGACTCTTTCTGATGAAACAAATGAGGAGCTCAGCGATGAGGACGTATACGCTGCAAAGCAGAAGATGCTTGGTCAGCAGATACAGGAGCTGGTCGGCGACCAGACCGACGGCGGCGACGTACCTTACGATACGGGCTGGTAAAGCGCAGAGTGTCGGAAGGAGTGTTGGAAGAAAATGTCGTTTAATGGCTTTAGCCACTCGGTAATGGGTCAGAGTCACGTGGCAAAGGGAATTGTTTGCCAGGACAGCTCGGCTCACAAGATAACCGACCGTTATGCCATAGCAGTTGTGGCTGACGGTCACGGAAGCAAAAAGCACTTCCGCAGTAATATAGGCTCGCAGTGCGCGGTGGAAGCGACTATCGAGACTATAGACAGGTTCTATCAGAATGCTGACGAGTTCGAGGAGAACCTGCCCAAAAATCATAAAATGATAATCCGCAATATCGAAAGACAGATAATCGCGGCCTGGAACACAAAGGTCATGGAGCACCTTGAAGAACACCCCGTAACAGCAGTGGAGAAAAAGCCCTTTACTCCCGAGGAGTTTGAGGCTATCAATCCCGAGTCCTATTACGGCACCACGCTGATAGCAGCTGTGGCAGGCAGGGGCTTCACCTTTGGTGTGCAGATAGGCGACGGAAGCCTGGTAGCCATCTTTGAGGACGGCGAGGCGGTAATGCCTATGGAGTATGAGGAGGCAAACCCTGCCAACATCACTTCCTCCATGTGCAATGCCAACGCAGCTTCCATGTTCGAGAGTTTCTATATCGACAACAAGAAGCTTATCGCACTGTTCTCCTCTACGGACGGTCTGTATACGTCCTTCGGCAGCGAGTATGATTTCAGGGATTATCATGTGATCCTCGCTTCACAAGTGAATTCTCCCGCACTGGAGGGTTCGGTGGTGAAGAACATAACCAAGAGGTCTCACTTCGGAACAGAAGATGATATCTCGCTGGCCTGCGTTTACGATGTTGAATTTGCAGCAGAAAAGGTGGATCTGCTCAAGGAAATGATCGAGCGCAACAAGAAGCTTGCCGCTGAGAGAAAGGCAAAGCTGCATACTGCAAATTTCTGATATCGGAAGTAACGGGATAAGAAAAATTATAGGTGATTGGAGTATATATTTTATTATGGAAAAGAAAAAACAGGATAACGGCAATATAGTCGTAGTAGTGATTTGCGCAGTTCTCTACATAGCAGCATTTATCGTACAGACCAGAGGTATCAGCGGCTTGTCGCCTATCTTAGCTCAGGCACAGGTAGTAATATCTATCATCATGACCATGTTCGGCAAGAAGAAGGGTATGATAACAGGTGTCGCTCTCAATGCGATAACAACACTGATGGCTTTACTCAGGGCATTAAGGTCTGTGAAGACCGATGAGTTCAGTGTAAGTGATCTGGCAGGTGCCGCCGTTGCTTTCATATCTATCGGTATCGTTCTGCTGATATATTTCTATGTCAACAAGAGTGACAGAATGACCGCAGAGCTTCAGGAAAGCTATCAGGAAGCTATCGAGAAGAACCGCATAATCGAGCAGCAGGGCAAGTCCGTGCAGTTCCTGGCTTACTACGACCAGCTGACAGGTATGCCCAACAGACAGAGCTTTATGGACGAGCTTGAAAAGCAGATCAAGGAAAAAGGCGACTGCGTGGCTATCTATGTTGATATGGACGATTTCAGACGTATCAATGATAACTACGGCCATGCCATAGGCGATGAGCTGCTCAAGCGCTACGCTGATAAGATCAAGGATTACTGCAGCGATAACTCCTTCGCAGCCAAGATAGGCGGCGATGAGTTCGGTATAATCCTCACAGGCAGCAAGACTCAGGAAGCTATCTTCCAGTATGCTGCAGGTATCAGCAAGATCTTCAGCGAGCCCATCGAGATCGGCGGAAATATCTACACCGTTGCAGCAAGCTACGGCGCAGCAAGCTTCCCTGAGAACGCTATGACGGCTGATGACCTGTTCAGATGTGCCGAAAGTGCAATGTTCATTGCAAAGGAAAGCGGCAAGAACCAGCTGTGCTTCTACACAAGGCAGGGCTGATAAGAAGTATTTTGAAAGGTAATTGGTGTGTACTATGGAAATTAGCGAGCTTTATAATATTGCAAAACAGTATGCAGATATGATAGGGCAGGAAAAGCCCGAGTTTGTTTCCGCGGCTGAATCGGCTATCTGCGTTATAGCTGACAGCAATGACCAGCTGACCACAGGTGTTTCCAGCGTTACTGTACGCGGCGGACAGGTCGAGGTCATACCCGCAGAAACTGTGGCGGTAAGAAGATTTATCGACAACGTCGAAGGCGCTTCTGCCAAGAATATCGTGACCATGATGTTCAAGGAAGCTGCAGTTGTTGACACCGCCAAGGCTTCGCTTATGATACTTGCCCAGGCAGATCCCGCAAACGGTGACTGCATGGTCATGACTTCCGCTGAGGAAGAAAAGGCGCTGAGAGATATCGTGCCCGTTCCCGAGGTCGAAGAAGCAGTGGAAGCTGCAGCTGAAACTCCCGAGGCTCCCGCAGAGGAAGCTGGTGTTGAAGAAGCAGCTAATGAAGCTGTGGCAGAGGTCGCTGCCGCTGCCGAGACCAGCATGGAAGACCTGATGAACGGCTTTGATGTTGAGGTAGAGGCTCCCGAGCAGGAACAGACCCAGGAGCAGATAGCTGAGTCTTACATGGCTGAAAAGGTGGGCGAGCCCGCTGAGTTCGCTGATGGCTTCAGCGTTGACGAGAGCAATCCTTTCTTCGAGGAAGCAGCAAGCGGCCCCGACTCCGAGGTCAAGACCCTTGATAACGGCGTTAAGTCAATGTTCGACCAGCCTACAGATGCAACTGCAAAGGGCGCTGCAGGTTTCAGCGTACCTCCCGTACAGGGCGGCTACCCCCAGCAGGGAATGCAGGGCGGTTATCCTCAGCAGGGCATGGGCTATCCCCAGCAGGGTATGCAGAGCGGATATCCTCAGCAGGGCATGGGCTACCCCCAGCAGGGCAGACAGAGCGGCTATCCTCAGCAGGGCATGGGTTATCCCCAGCAGGGTATGCAGAGCGGCTATCCTCAGCAGGGCATGGGTTATCCCCAGCAGGGTATGCAGAGCGGATATCCTCAGCAGGGCATGGGTTATCCTCAGCAGGGCAGACAGAGCGGCTATCCTCAGCAGGGTATGGGCTACCCCCAGCAGGGCATGGGCTATCCTCAGCAGGGAATGCAGGGCGGTTATCCCCAGCAGGGTATGGGCGGTTTCCCCACCGCTAATCCCTATCCCCAGCAGGGCGCAATGCAGTCCATGACAATGCCGGGTGTTGGTCAGACTTCTGTTCATCTTAAGACAGAAGCTTCGCCTGCTCCCACATCTGTAAGCCAGGAACTGAAATCTCTCCACGCAGAGGATCTGATGAAGTCCACCTCCGTCAACACCTCATCTCTTGCTGATGACGATGATGAGGACGAAGAAGACGCACCTATGACCAGAGAAGAAATGCTCAAGGCTGCAAAGCAGAAAAAGAAGAATGCCAAGATGAACTCAAATTTCAAGAAGAAGATGAGAGATTCAGGCTTCTGATATAAGAATATTAAAGCCGTCGGTAGTTCCGGCGGCTTTTTTGTGCTATACAGATTTTTGAACACTTGCCTATTTAGCAAAATACGAACATTAGCAAAATGTGTATTGTTTCATAAATCAATAAACCGAGCTTTCCGAGTGAACGAAAACAAAAAAGCCATGCACGAAGCATGGCTTTTTATTTTACTTGAATTGTACGCCCCAGTCGGAACTTATCTTGCCGTATAGCGCCAGCTTAACTCTGCTCTTCTGCCAGCGGAAGAAGTAGGTAACACCACCTACTACCAGCAGAGAACCTATAACTGCCAGTACGATACCGCCTACCTTGCCTATCACAAACACACCCAGTGCAACGAAGATAAGCACACCGATGAGTATGATGGGCAGTGCAGAAGTCACAAAGCTTCTGTCAGTTACCTTGATGTAGTTCTGTATCTCCTTCAGATCAAAGGATTCATAGTGTCTTGCAATGAAGTTATCGGGTCTTGCCCACTTGCAGAAATCAGCCACGCTGTTAAACCTTGCAGCATAGTCTCTGAAAGAATAGCCCTTACCAACGTCGGTAACACGGTATTCAACCACATAGCCGTCCTTCTTCTTGGTGGCATTCAGCACATGGATAATGTTACCGGGCTCGGCCTGAGCCTTGAGCTGCTTTGTTACCAGAAACTTTCTGTCAATAGCTTCATCTATACTGTTGAGCATATATGTCATAACTATCTTCCTTCCCTGATATATACTTACTATGATCTTCACATGGCAAAAGCCACGATAAAAGCTATATAAATATCCACAAATATATTATAGCATATAATTTTCAAAATTGCAAGTAATTTTGAAAATTTTTCACAATAATTCTTAATTTGTGCCAAGCTGTGTAATATTACATTTTTTTAACTGAAAAAAAGATCTTTAACAGTAATTATGACTATTTTAAACAGCAGAAAGGCACTCATGCAGTGCCTTTCGCCAAGGTTATCTCAGTTACTTTTTACGCTTTGATATAATAACTGCACCGCCCATGATAGCTATCATAGCCATGCCGCCTGCCATGCCCGTGGTGGGGTTCTGGTTGGTCTGGTTGGGGTTGACAGTTGCCTTGCTGCTTGAAGCATTACTTGCCGCAGCAGAAGATGTTTTGCTCTCAGACTCAGCCTTGCCTGAAGATGAAGCTTCGCTTGAAGCAGAAGAAGCCTCGCTTGAAGAAGAAGCTTCACTTGATGAAGCCTCGCTCACTACAGATGAAACCTCGCTTGACTCAGCCTTGCTGCTCTCGGAGGAGTTTTCGCTGCTGTCATCTGTTTCAGCATTCTCTTCATGGAACTCACCCTGTACAAGGTTGTCGGGTGTCAGGGTAAGGGTTCCGTCGTCGGGCATTTTGCCCAGCTCCCACTTCATCAGCTCAGCTATGAAAGGCCCAAGCTCCTCCTCCGCAGCCCTTGTATTAGAGGCAGGCAGTGGGTGGTAGTCAACAGCATATCCCTCGGAGGACTCATCTATAGGCTCAAGTTCAAGGGTGTATACCTCACTGTCGCCTGTTTCGGCCTTGTAGTCGTCAACGGCGTTGTCCATTTCAGTAAACAGATCAGCGCCCATAAGACCCAGCGTGCAGACTATTTTGGCATTGGGGTTGTTCTCGCGGACTATTTTCAGAAAGTTTATATAAGACTCCTCAAAATTGTCTGTTTCGTCCATGTGGCTTTTGAAATAAGACCAGTCATTGGTGCCCAGGTTGATGACTATGCACTGGGGCTGATACTGGGTGAAATCCCAATCGTAGGATTGTATCAGCGTGTAGTCCTTGGCAGAAATGCTGTTCCAGGTGTTGGGGCCGCACTGCTTGTAGAACTTCTCCATGATATTGTCCCTGCCGCCGCCGTAGTTGCACCATATGCCGTAGCCGCTGCCCGAGAACAGGCTCACGTCCGCATCGAACATCTCAGCCAGCTGGTAAGCGTAGGCCTTTGAAGCGTCCTCGCTGACGGTGGAGAAAGAATTGGTCTTTCCCGTGTCAGGGTCTTTCAGGGGAAGGTCGATACCATAGCCGCAGGTTATGGAGTCGCCGATGAATTCCAGCTTTTTCTCCTTGGCCTCCGCAGGCTTTATGGAAGCACCCTCGTCGATCTCGATAGACTGTATGGACATGGAAGACTGAGGCCCCTCCGAAAGCTTGATAAGCTTGACGGTATTCTCGCCCTCTTCAAGTTCGGCAGTAATGCTGCCCATTTTTTCGGTAGTTTTCTTTCCTCCGAAAACACCGCGCTGCACCAGCTTGTCGTTAACATAAACACCCACTCTTGTGGGGTCGCCCGATATCCTGATGTTGAACCGCACCGTAGTACCCGTAGCCTTGAACTCAACACCTGCGGCCGAGTCTGCGAACCACAATGCGTCCTCATGATAGACCGTTCTTCCCAGAAGTTTCACATTTTCCTTAGTTGCTTCGTAAAACGCAGTTTTTCCACCTTCTGCGCTTGCAGGCAGCACTGATGCCGCCAGCACTGCGGAACACATTCCCGCAATAAATGCTCTCCTTATTTTCATATCCGATATCCTCGCTGTCGTTCTGTCAAAAAATCTAACAGAATGGCCATATTCCTTACTTTGAGGTACACCTTACCTCGAAAATATTATACCATATCCAACGGATTTTTCAAGTGTTTTTCACAACATTTAACCCGAACGTAAACATTCTTGTATATCTTAAACAATTTCAAAGGGTGACTTTTATCAAATAAAGAGATTTTGTTTCATAAATCACATATATTATACTAAATATGAACTTTCACTCAGCCTGAACACTGCCCGTGATATCAGCAACGGTGAGGATAAGTGTGAAAAATCATGCCGTTTAATATAAGTGACGGAAAGCGCTGTCTGCAAAAGCTGAATTATATGGAAAATTAGCCTTGACTTAAACGTTTGAAAGAGGTATAATAACAATATATACTGCCGCTAAATGAAGGCGGCTGACTTTTAGCTGATAAGGGGTCGGAATATGGCAAATAATGTTATTATACTTGCAGGCGGACAGGGCAAGCGTATGAAGATAAACTCACCCAAGGTACTTTGCAGGGTGCTGGGCGAACCTATGATAGAATGGGTAATGAGGGCTTGCGAGGACGCAGGTCTTAAGGACATATGCGTGGTAAAGGGCTTTGCAGGCGAGCAGATAGATGAGTTCGTGGCCGGGCGCAGGTCCGTCGGTGAGGTAAGCACTGTGCTGCAGGCAGAAAGGCTTGGCACAGGTCACGCTGTCATGATGGCAGAGGATTTCCTAAGGGGACACATAGGCGGCAGCACGCTGGTGCTTTGCGGCGATGCACCTTTCATCGACGCTGCCACCATAAAGGGTGCGCTGGAACTTCACGAGAAAAAGGGCTGCGGTGTTACGGTGGTGACTTCTGTAGTGGAAGATGCCACAGGCTACGGCAGAGTTGTCCGCACAGAAGAAGGCATAGCAGGCATAGTCGAGCATAAGGACTGCACCGAGGAGCAGCTTAAGATCAGGGAGATAAATTCGGGCTGCTACTGGTTCGATACAAAGGCGCTGCTGGAGGTGCTTTTCGAGATAAAGCCCAACAATGCCCAGGGCGAGTATTACCTCACCGACTGCGTTGAGCTGATGATAAAGAAGGGCAGAACGGCAGATGCTTATATCTCGGAGAACCCCAATGTGGCTCTGGGCGCCAATGACAGGCGGGGTCTGCTGAAGCTCAACGACATTGCAAGAATGTCTGTGATAGATAAGTGGCTGGACGAGGGCATTGAGTTCACCTGCCTTGACGGTGTGAGCATAGGCCGTGATGTAGTCATCGGCAGAGGCACCCGTATCGACGCAGGTGTTGAGCTGAGAGGAAAGACCGTCATCGGCGAAGACTGCGTTATCGGACGGGGCTGTGAGCTTGAAAACACGGCTATCGGCAATGGTGTGGTGCTCAACAATGTCCATGCCTTTGATGCAGTGGTGGACGACAATGCGAAGATAGGGCCTTTCGTTCAGCTGAGGCCTGGTACACACATCTGCAGGGGTGTGAAGATAGGCGACTTTGTTGAGATAAAGAATTCCACCATAGGCGAGGGCACAGCGGTAGCCCACCTGACCTATGTGGGCGACTCAGATGTGGGTATGAACGTAAACTTCGGCTGCGGTGTGGCAACAGCCAACTATGACGGCGAGAAGAAGTTCCGCACAGTGGTGGGGGACAATGCGTTCATTGGCTGCAATACAAATCTGGTGGCACCTGTTACCATAGGCAAGGGTGCATATACCGCAGCAGGTTCTACCATTACAGGTGATGTTCCTGCGGACGCACTTGCTATCGAGAGAGGTCAGGCGGTCATCAAGGAAGAATATGCCAAGAAGAAGCTGGAGAAACGGACGAGGAAGTTCGAGGACAGCAGAAAATAAGGTGTGGGCGGGAGCTTTCGGGCTTCCGCCTTTTTTCTTACGGCAGGGCTTTCAGGGGAAGGCTCTGCTTTTTTTGTGTGGGTGTACTGCTGCGGTGTACTACAGTGTACTGCGGGGGTGGAAATGGGGCGGCTTTTGGTGCGGGCTTGTGAAATGTGCTATATAATGCAAAGAAATAATGCGGATATAACTGTTGAATTCTACAAAGATATCATAGCTTGCTTGACAAATCTGCGCCGCAGTGGTAAGCTATAAGTGTACTACGACAGATAGTACACTTAGTACACATAGGACACAGGAGAGGAAACAGTGAAAAGCGGCAGGCGGCGTACACAGCTTAAGACAGATAAACTGACCTTTTACAGCGTCAGCAGCCGTCAGCCAGAGAACGAAAGGAGAAAAACATGGAAGGTATATTGCCTTTAGCGGTGAGCGTGCTGGGTCTTTGCCTGTTCCTGGCAGGCGGAGGCGGCAAAGAAAAGTAGACAGCTTTCTGCTGAATGTGTTTTTTGGAGAGAGGAAAGAGCGTAGATAAAGGCCTGCCGTTCTGTCGGCGGCAGACCTGCACCCTGATGAGGAGAGAACGATATGAAAAAGAGAATGTTCGCCATCCCCCTTGCAGCAGCCCTTGTGCTGGCAGGCTGTGGGCAGCGCTATACCCGAAGCTTCGGGGACTCGGAGATGTATTCCGTGGAAGAGATAGCAATGGCCATGGACACCGTGGAGGACGAGTTTGAGCAGGACGACTACTACAGCCGCTGCGACCTTCATTCTCTTGAGTTTGACGGCGACGCAGAGATGACCGACGGCGAACTGGAGAGAGCGAAGCTTTGCTGTAAGAACAACGGGCTGCCCGAGCCCGATGAGGTCATAAGGCTGGCAGGTGAGTTCACATCGCCCATATTCGATACAGGCGCCCTTGACAGCTGCACCAATTACCAATGGAATTACAGCCTGGGAAGACGAAACGGCGGAAAATGGTTCATCTACGACAGAGGAGTAGGCTGAGGACAGATAAAAGGAGATAATAAATATGAAAAAGAGGATCATAGCAGCGGCCCTGGTATGCGTGGCACTGGCAGGCTGTGGCGAAAGAGGTTTTGCCTGTGATCATAACTATGAGGGCAGCATACCCGAGGAAGAGGACGCAGCGTGCATCATCTCGCTGAACGAGGACCTGAAAGAGAGAAGCGGCCGCAAGGCCATCAAACGGGTAGGTATCGAAGACTACGGCAACGGGGGAGAGCTTCTTGAAAAGGCAAAGGCCGCAGGGGGCAAGGATTACACTGAATATATGCTGCTGGAAGGTATGGTCGATGACCGCAGCTTTTTCGGGAACATCTTCGGGCAGGAGGGCGAGCAGCTCAAGGGCAGCTGGCTCATGGCAAAGGAAAAGGACGGAGAGTGGGAGATAGCTTTTGAAGAAGGCGAGGCTAAATGAAGGGCAGGCTCTTCGTGGCGGCAGGACTTATCAGCATACTGCTTACAGGCTGCGGAGAGAAATGCATCACTGTCAAGAATAGTTACCTGGGCGAAGTACCTGAAGGAGAAGATGTAAAGTGTGTTTGCGCCCTGAGCGAAGAACTGAGCAGCATGGCAGGCCACAGGAAACTCAGAACAGCAGGTATCAGCGGCTACGGCACATGGGGCTTCTACATAGATAAGGCAAGAGAAGAGGGCGGCAAGGACTACAGAGAGTATATGGTGGTCGAAGGCGCGGTCGATGAGCTCAGCTTTATGGAAAGGCTCATAGGGAAGGACGGCGCTGTATATAAAGGCCTGTGGCTGATGGCAAAGGAAAAGGACGGAGAATGGGAAGTAGTCCACGAAAACGGAGAATGGGAACAGACATATACGCCCCCCTCCTTTTCGCGGAGGACTTTGGAGAGATAACGATAAAACAGAAAAGCTTGTGCATGATCTTTGGAGAAAGACAGGAAAACTTTGTAAAGGAGGAAAGCTTTTGATAAATATAGACCTGACAGGAAGAGAGCCCATATATGAGCAGATATGCAAGGGCTTCGGGGAGCTTATAGGCAGCGGCGCCCTGAAAGAGAATGACAAGCTGCCGGGAGCCAGGACACTGGCAAAGGAGCTGGGGCTAAACCCCAACACGGTAGCCAAAGCCTACAGCAGGCTTGAACATGACGGCATAATATATTCGGTAGCAGGGAAGGGATGCTTTGTGGCAAAACAGAAGGGACATATAGAGAAGAAGCTTTTTGAAACATTCGATGCGGCAGTGGCGGCAGCTGTAAGGGCAGGCGTTACTGTTGATGAACTTAAAAAGCGCATGGACGAGGGAACATATCTGAGTTCAGCCGATGAGGAGGACAAGAAATGATAGAGATAAAAAACATTACTATGTCCTTTGAAAAGGAAAAGGGCGACAAGGAAGAATTCGTGGCGCTGGACGATATATCCCTTACCATACCCGAGGGCTGCATATACGGCTTCCTGGGGTCGAACGGTGCAGGCAAAAGCACGCTGATGAGGCTTATCTGCGGAGTTTACCCCTGCAGCAAGGGCAGCATTAAGATAGACGGCAGAGAGGTCTACGATGACCCCGAGGCCAAGGGCAATATCTTCTTTGTGAACGATGAGACCATACAGTATTCGGCCTATACCCTTAAGGACCTGAAACACTACTATAAATGCTACTACCCCGAGTTCTCCGATGAGATATTCGACAGGCTGACAGGTAGGCTGGAGCTTCCGCAGAACAAGCGTATGTCGCAGTTTTCCAAGGGCATGAAAAGGCAGGCGGTAGTGGTGGCAGCCCTCAGCTGCAAGACAAAATACATCATGCTGGACGAAGCCTTTGACGGCCTTGACCCCGCCATGAGAAAGATAATAAAGACCATGATAGTCGATGAGCTTATGGACAGGGGAGCCACCCTGATAGTGTCCTCCCATAATGTGGCAGAGATAAATGAACTGTGCGACAGAGCCATGCTCATACATCAGGGCAAGCTGTTATTCGCTGATGAGATCGACGAGATACGCAGCAGCTTCTGCAAGGTACAGATATCTCCGGGCGACAGGGCGATAACAAAAGAAACAGCGCAGCAGCTGGGGCTGGAGGTAATGCAGATATCCTCCCTGGGAAGCGTTTCCCAGATGATAATACGGGGCGGTGCGGAGGACAGCCTGCTCAAGCTGCATAAGCTTGCACCTGTACTGCTGGAGGCGGTGCCGCTGACGCTGGAGGAGATCTTCATATACGAACTGGAGGGAAGAGGTTATGGCTCAGACATACTTAAAGAAAATTGACCTTGCTTCAAAGGCCGAATGCCGCAGCAGACGCAAGCTGCTGCTGATAATACTCATAACCATGTTTATGTCGGTATTGTTCCAGATCGCCGAATACAGGGTAGAAATGGGTAGAGATACGGTTTCTTATTTCTATCAGGGCGAATGGCTGGAGCCCTCTGATGAACTGTACAAGGTGGGCAGTTATGATGGCATTTTCGGACTGGGTATGTTATTCGTCACTGCATTCCTCGGGCTTTTCGTGGTGCATGGAGTGTTCAGTGACCTGGGCTCAAAGCAGGTGGCAGACGTTCAGCTGTCGCTGCCCATGAGTGCAAAGGAAAGGTATCTTTCAAAGCTGCTGGCTGTGTTCAAGCTGCACATACTGCCCATGCTGACGGGCTCTGCGCTGGCAGTGATACTCGGCAGTATCATAAAGGGCGGCTTTGATGTGATCGCCTATCCCATAAAGATGCAGCTGATAGCTCTGGCGGTGGCACTGTTCACCGATGCCATGACCATATTCTGCATGACCTGCTGCGGTGCCAGGGCTGAGGGCATATATACCTCTGTCATAGCCCAGGGCTGCCTGAGCCTGCTGCCCTTCCTGGCTGTACACATGATCAGGGAGAGATATTCGGGTCTGACAAACAGCGGTGTAGACAGGATATCAAAAGTATTCTCCTGCCTGGGCGACATAGTGATACTCTGGGCTGAGGCCGACAGCCGTGAACTTAGCAACGGCTTTGGGTATATACTGGTGAATATCCTTGCCAGCGGCCTGATAATATTTGCAAGCTTCTTTACCTACCGCAGACGTGACGGCAGACAGGTGGGCAAGCCCATGGTCAGCAAGCTGTTTATGGAGGTCTTCATGTGTACAGGTGTGTTCACCCTGCTGCTGCTGTCCTTCAATGAGACCGAATGGTACCTGGGTGTGTCAGTTTCACTGATAATATACCTGGTCATCAGCGTAGTGCTGGCAAGGGCAAAGATAACCCCCGTGAGGATACTGGCATGGCTGGGCAAATACACCGCCACCTTAGCGGTCTTCCTGGGGATAATGTGTGCTTCCTACATCACAGGGGGCTTCGGCCACTACAAGTACAGGATAGACCCCAATACCAATATGGGCTATTGCAGCATATTATTCCATACTTACGATGATTCTAACGGTGAAGTATTCTCCCACTATGAAAAAGAAGACAAGCTTGAAGGTGTCACCTACAGAAAGGATAAGACGGATACCGCAGGTGTATCCCGTGAAGAGCTGGCGGGTAACATTGAGGCTGTGAATGAAATGCTGGATAAGTATCTCGACTTTGAAGGCCGCACCGTTAGCGGTTTCCTGAGAAGCTATTTTGAAGGAACAGGCTTTGATACGCTGGATGAGAGAAGAAACGGCAGTGTAGCAGTCAGCATAGAAGTACACTACAGCGTACTGGATAATGGTGCCGATCTCACCGACAACAGATACAGTGAGTACGTTTTCAATGTTACCAGAGAAGAAGCTGCCAAGATGAACAAGATGGCAGAAGCCTTCATGGAAAAGGCAGAGCCTGATGAAAGTGAATATATTGACGAAGTAATTTATGAATAAGCGTTAAAGAACCTCTTCAAAATAAAGAAGACCGCAGCGATCCCCGTAAGGAGATACTGCGGTCTTTCTTTGTCAAAAACTTATTCGTAGCAGGTGAAAGCCGCCTCGGTGACTTTCTTGTCTTCTTCGTTCGACTTGGTAACAATGCTCACCACAGGTACTACTATGAGCCCGAACAGCATGGCGAAAGCGCCTGCGTTAACAGGTGAAGCCAGTGACAGCCCGCCTAGGGTCTTGGGGGCATCGGGGATAATGCCGAAGGTGTAGATGAGCATATGCACCACGGTGATAGCCACACCGCAGACGAAGCTTGCCATAACTGCCGCCTTGGTAACGCCCTTCCAGAAAAGGCCGTACATAAAGGGTGCCAGAAAAGCACCTGCCAGAGCGCCCCAGCTTATGCCCATAAGGCTTGAGATGACCATGGCGTCCTGCTTGGCGCCGCGCAGTGAGTAAACTGCTATAGCAACGGAGATGAGCAGGAACACTGCGATGAATATACGCATAACGGAAACTTCCTTCTTCTCGTCCATTTTGCCTTTCATCAGGGGCTTGATGAGGTCTATGGTCAGGGTAGAGCTGGAAGTAAGTACCAGTGAAGAAAGGGTAGACATGGAAGCCGACAGCACCAGCACGATTATCAGTGCGAACAGTGCCGAGGGCAGGCTGTCCATCATGGAGGGAACTATGGCATCAAAGCCCTCCTTGGGTGCGCCGTCAACGTTCTCCATGAAAAGTCTGCCGAAGCCGCCCAGGAAGTAGCAGCCGCCTGCCACGACAACTGCAAACACGGTGGAAACAACTGTGCCTGTCACAACTGACTTGTCGTCCTTGATGGCATAGAACTTCTGTACCATCTGGGGCAGTCCCCAGGTGCCCAGAGAGGTGAGTATGACAACGCCTACCAGGTTGATGGGGTCGGGGCCGAAGAGGGAGTTGTAGACCTCGGTATTGCCGTTGGTATCGGGGATAGCACCCATAGCCTCCAGCGAACCTGTCAGGCCGCCGTTTACATTCAGCACAGCCACAACAACAGCAACAATGCCGATGAGCATGATTATGCCCTGTATGAAGTCGTTGAGGGCAGTAGCCTTGTATCCGCCCATGATAACGTAAACTGCGGTGAATATAGCCATGATGACTATGCACCACTCGTAGTCGATGTTGAAGCTTTTCTCAAAAAGCCTTGAAAGTCCGTTGTATACCGAGGCTGTGTAGGGGATAAGGAAAATGAATATTATCAGCGCCGATACAGTTTTCAGGGTCTTTGAATTATAGCGCAGTTCAAAGAACTCGGGCATGGTCTTGGCATCGAGGTGCTTTGTCATGGTACGGGTGCGCTTGCCCAGCACCAGCCATGCCAGCAGGGAACCTATCACCGCATTGCCTATGCCCACCCAGGTAGAAGCCACGCCGTATGCCCAGCCGAATTTTCCCGCATAGCCCACGAAGATAACTGCGGAGAAGTAAGATGTTCCGTAAGCAAAGGCCGTGAACCAGGGACCCAGTCCTCGTCCGCCCAGCACGAAATCGGAAACGTTGGCAGTTTTTTTGCGGTAGTAAACACCTATGCCTATCATAAGCGCCAGGTATACCACAAGTATCGCCCATCTTATAACCATTTTTACACTTCCTTTAAAGTTTTTCAGCATTAGCATTTTAATGCTTTTATGCTTTTACTTGATAAAGTCAAAAGCTGTATTTAATTATAGTACATTTTAAGGCTGATGTCAACCGCTGTGAACATTTTTTATGCGGAGAAATAAGCACAAATTTTCAATCAGACATTTGTGCATTGTGCTGTTAATGGCAAATGCTGTAAATTGCAGAGCTTTTCCGCCGTCCCAAAGGGAGAATTGCTGTCCCGAAAGGGAAAATAATTTCTTTTAAAATATTTACAAGAGGTTTAAATTGTGGTATAATCATGATGTACGCAAAGATCGGGCTGAAAAACCTGTATTGACCTAGGAGATAGCAATGAAAAATTTCGTGAGAAAACTGGGATATGTAATGTACACCATACTGGCCGTGGTGGAAATGCTGGCTGTGGTGGTATTCATAGGCGCGACCATTGACCCCACCGAGGGCAATGACCCTCTGTTCACCATACCCGATATGATAGCCGCTTCGTCCTGTGCGGGCATACTTATGCTCATAAGCTTCGGCAGCATAGCAAGGCTGCATATGGACAAGAAGATGGTGTTCGTCTGCGGGCTGCTGATGAGGCTGTTCGTGCTGGGCGGGGGTGCCGCATGGTTCTTTTACAGCTCATATCATGTCAGCTCCCCCGAGGCCGCAGCTGTTACGCTGTTCATCACCCTTATCTTCGGTGTGGCAGCTTACATAATGGGGCGGCAGTCGGACAAACGCTCCGATCACAGCCCGGGGAATGCTAACAGCAGCTTCATTGCTGATAATTTTGATGTCGAGAAGGCAGAATGGTGCTTTGATGCGGCAGCTGAGGAATACTACGGCAGAGATGTACCGCCCATGATAAGTGAGAAGGACAGCGACAGAATATACGGCTATGCTGCCAGACCTATGGCAAGCTACCTGGGCTGGCTGGTCAGCAGGGGGCTGGTGACGGAGGGCTTCTGTCAGGGCATTGACCCTGTGCTGCTGCAGGACGTAAGGGACGGCAGGGCAGACCCGCTTCTGCTGCTGGAACAAAATGACCTCACACTGACCTCGGATATGATAGACAAGCAGGCAGGGTGGTTCACAAATAACTATTACTGGGACTGTATGCACAGAACAAGGTGGTGGTTCTACGCTTTTGACCTTGACTCCACAAGCTACCAGTTTGACTACTTTGATATCATCGGCTGCGGACAGAACTACTATGTCAACGACTTTGACCCCCGCAGGCAGGAGGAACTGAACAAGCTGCTTGACAGGCGCTTCCGTGAGTATGATAAAGAGGGGCGGTACGATTACGAGCTGTACAAAACAGTGGACAGCAAGATATTCGGCGAGGCAGAAATATTGGCCGATGAGGATATCAGCGAAAGCTACCTGGATATGATCTGCGATATGATAGCAGACCCCTCCGCCGAACTGGAGGACAGCCTGTTTGCCGCTATACAGGATTTTGCGGAGAACTGTGGTACTCACTATGCCGATAAGCAGGAAGCCTTTGCAGCCTTCAGCGAGCCGTCGGTCTATGTGAGCAGGCCTGAGGGCGAAGAGCCTGCCTTTGTCATCGAGGGCGGCGGCGAGCTTGAGCCTGAGCATGGCTGCGGCATGACCGTCAGGGGCAGGTATGTTTCCAATCTGACCTATGCAGGGGAGGAAGATGAGCCCTGGACAGAAGCAGTGCGGCTCAGCATGAAAATGGAGGATATGGACAGGGAACCCCTCCGTCAGGCCTTTGTCATACCCTATGAGTGCGGGGGCTCCCAGACAGCGGACAATATGGTGTCACTGCCCGAAACTCTCGCTGAGGCCAAGGAGAAGTGTGACCGCAGGATCATCTGCCTGCTGAAACAGGGCATGAAGCTCAGCTACGTTTTTGAGCCTTACTATAACAGCGCAGGCAGGGCGGCAGGCATGAAGGTAGAAGCCCTGAGGACTGACGGCCGCAAAGCCTTCAGCATGATAAGCAGGGCTATAGGCAGCTGAGCATAAAAACGGGGAGGTGTATCTCATGGCAGCGGTACTGGTGATAGAAGACGACAGCTCGATAAACAGCCTGCTCTGCAGCATACTTGAAAAAAGCGGCTGCACCGCAGACCATGCTTCAAACGGCCTTGAAGGCCTTGACAAAGCCCTTGCGGGGGACTATGACATTATACTTATGGATCTTATGCTTCCCCTTAAGACAGGGGAGGAGCTGCTGAAAGAGCTGCGCAGGGCAAAGAACACCCCTGTCATCGTCATATCGGCGAAATCTGAGGTCTACAACAGGATAGAGCTTTTCAGGATAGGGGCAGATGACTACATAACCAAGCCCTTTGATATCGACGAGGTAATGCTGAGGATACAGGCTTTGCTTCGGCGGACGGGGGCTAAGGTGCCCTCGGTGGTGAGCTATAAAGCAATGGAACTTGATACTGACTCAAAGCGTGTGTATATCAGCGGAAATGAACTTACCTGCACCGCCACCGAATATGCCATACTTGAACTCATGCTGAAAAATCCGGGGATCATATTCTCCAAGCGCAGGCTTTACGAAAGCGTTTCGGGGGATACCTACCTCAGCGACGACAACACCATGAACGTACACATAAGCAACCTCCGCAAGAAGATAGCTAAGGTCACGGAGGAGGAGTACATCGAAACGGTCTATGGCATGGGCTACAGGCTGGCGAAATGACAGCTTTTCCCGTTGAAGATCTCGTTTGTAAATATATGCAAAATGGAATGAGCCCTATCCTGCTCAAGCCTGTTTGTACAAAAAAAGACCACTTGTCCTGAGGACAGTGGTCTTTTGTGTTCTATTCGCCCTGTTCGACTTCTTTTATCTCGTCCTTTGAAGCGCTTTTCAGCGAGTAGGTATCAAAGGCGGGGGTGGATGGCAGGGATATCTCCAGGTCGTGTATCTGTATCTCACGGGTCCTGCCGCTGTTCATTTCCAGCTCGAAGACATGGCCGCCCTTAGTGCGGTCATCGGAGATAAAGTGCATATGCCAGCCTGCGGCATTTATGCCGTCCATGTAATCGGGATAATACACCCCTACCAGCGAGCCGCTGATATTCTCAAACACAAAATCCTTCTGGGTCACGCTGAGGGCATCTTTCAGGGAAACATGGTGGGCACGGTAGCCCGATTCGCTCCTCGCACAGACCTTTGCAAAGCTGCCGTCAATGCGTACCAGGTGCATACTGTTCAGGCCAAAGCGTTCCTCTATGCGCAGGGTGAGCTGTTTTTTAAGCTCTGCCATGTCAGCTGTGTGCCCCAGCTCAAACTCTCTGCAGTCTTCAAGATATGCCACCGAAGAAAAGGGAACACCCGTCTTGCCGTCAGCCTCGGTGACAGTACCATGCTCAGAGGCTCGGTAGCAGCGGCCGTCAAGGGTTATCATCTCACCGTCCACATCTTCAAAGGTGCCAAGCCCCGTATCTCCGTGGCTCAGCAGTTCCTCCACCGTTACCACCGACTTTGAATACCCCAGCGCCAGCGCCTGCAGGGTGGATACCTGAAACATCTTGTGTTCTTTCATTACTTATTCTCCTTACTATGTCAGAAAAGCAGGCTGTCTGTCCTGTCTGCCAGCTCCCTGAGCCTTTTGCGGTTATGCCCGATCCGTGCCTCAAAAAGCGCCCCCGAAGTATCTGAGGCAAAGCCTATAAGATACAGGAACCTCACAGCGCCCACAACGGCGATCTTGTCCCGCAGGGAAGCTATGCGCTCCTCGTCATCGGTCTTAAAATAGTACCCCACGAACTTTTCCCATACCCTTTCGGAAAGCTCATTGGGTATCCCCAGAAAATCCATGCTGTTGTTCGGGTCGTCTTCCCCGAAGGCAAAATATGTCACATAGACCGACTGCAGGTCGAAGATGGGGTGCCCCGCACAAAGGGTCTCCATATCTATGAGCATGGGCTCGCCGTCCCGCACCATAATGTTCTTCATCTGGGCGTCGCCGTGTATGACGTTCAGCTGTTCGGGTATCTCCAGGAACATCTCCCTCAGCCGTGCGGTAAGGTCGTCATCAAGATACCTTGAAGCTTCCTCCAGATACCCCATGTACAGCTCCCTGGCCGACCTCAGCTTCCCCCGTGGGACGGTCTGCTCATTCACCAGGCGGAGAAAACCAGCGTACTGCTTTATTATCTCATCGGCATTGGCAGGGTCTTCTATGAGCAGGTCGTTGAAGGTCTTTGCGTTGAGCAGCTCAAACACCGAGCCGTAACTGTTCCCGACCTTTACGATGTCGTAGGATATGGCTGTGGGCACCCCTGCTATCAGGGCGGTGCGGGCAAGCTCTTTTTCAGTGCGGATAATGTTTATGCTGTCAGGGGACTCATACACCTTTACGATAGTTTCGGGGTCGATACGGTAGACAGTCCCGTAAAAGCCCCGCCCGATGATCTCACAGCCCTCAACGCTGACCTCACGCATTTTCTTGCTGATGTCAAAAAGCTCATCAAAGCCTGTGGTCTCAAATATCTCGTATACCTCCGGGGAAGCGTTTCTTATCTCAAGCCTGTTCTTCCAGCGCTTTCTTATCTTCATGAGTACCCTCAGCCCTGCGCTGGAAATGTACTGAAGCTCTGCTATATCGAACACAGGCTCAGCCCCGCTGTTTTCCGCAAGAAGCTTTTCCAGCCTCTTCTCGGTGTCTGCCGCATTGGAGGTATCTATCCTCCCCGAAAGCTCTATCACGAACCTGTCTGCCATACTATGACCTCCCTTCGGAATTTCATCTCACAAATAAGTTAAAAGCACTTGCTCTGTTCATATATTATACCACTAATTATGCAAAATGTCAACAGCCGACAGCAACAGCCTGCAAAAATTAGTTTATTTAGCTTATTCGTAAAAGGGAGTCATTTCCGCTATTCAAGAAACTTTTCCCTCAGCGCCTCCAGTTCGCTGTCGGTAACACCCAGCTCTGCCTTGATATAGCCGTTCACCGAGCCGTAGTTTTCTTTCAGGTGGGCTATCACGTTGGTCATGGTGGTTTCGTTCACCCTGTCCATGGCCATGAGGTATGCGTCTGTCTTGTCAGGGGGTATCTTACCCGAGTTTTCCAGCATCCTGCGCTCAGCGGCAATGCGTTCGCTGTTGTAGATGTTTGTTAGCATATAGTCCTCCACGATGACATCTTCGGGCACCCCAAGTGCTGAAAGTATCAGCATGGCCGCCACACCTGTCCTGTCCTTGCCCTGGGTGCAGTGGAAGAGCATAGCCCTGCCCTCGCTGAGGTTTAAAAGCTCACGGAAAAACCTGCTGTAGCCCCGCCTGCCTGCCTCATCATCAAGAAAACCGAAGTACAGCGTATCTCCCAGAAACCCCGAGGACACTGCCAGCTCCAGCAGAGCCAGCTGGTCTATACCCTTTGAGGGGTCAATGTCGTACCCCGAAAACTGCTGCATAAGGCTCTGCATATCAAGTATGGGCATATGGAAATACTCAGCCCCTTCAATGGCGGGGTCAGGCTCGCTGGAAACAGTGCCCGTTATAAACGAAAGCTCCGCAGAACCGTTTATCTCCTCATCCGAGCGAAAGTCCGCTATCTTCTCCAGATGATAGACCTCTCTCAGCCTGCTGATATCTTTTTCACTTGCCGTGGAAAGCTTTGCCGACCTCAGCAGTACCCCTTTTTTCACACGGCGGTTGTCCGCTGTGATGTACCCGCCCAGCTCACGGGCATTCTGCAAACCTGTCATGCGTATGCTTTGTTTACGGGCAATTTTTATCTCATCCATGAGATCACCTTCTCTTTCTTTTGTGTCTGGTAAAAAGCTATCTTTATTATAACATATCTCCGCCGTTCTTTCAACCCGCGGGCAAAAGAAAATAGCCCGCAGGATATACCTGCAGACTATTTTTCCGCCGACTTGTTTTTCCTGCGGGAATTCAGCCTCCCCGTCACCAGCTGGGCGCATATGCCTGTGAAGAGGCCTGCTATGCAGCCTGATATGAGCAGCACGGGCAGGTAGCCCAGGACGGCTTTGCTCTTAAGGACTATCATGGCCACCGTTATCTGGCCGATGTTGTGCAGCACTGCGCCTATGACGCTTAAGAACCACATATTCTTCTCATCGGCAGCGCGGCGGAGCAGCACCATTCCCGCAAAGCAGAGAGCGCCTCCCGCAATGCTGTACCACAGCGCCATGAGGTTCCCCGAGAAGAGCGCCCCGAGAAGTATCCGTGAGAAGAGCATCATGGCGGTCTCGGCGGGGGTGAAGGTGTAAATGCAGTAGACGGTTATGATATTTGCCAGCCCCAGCTTTACCCCCGGTACGGGCACCACATCGGGCAGGCGAAGCTCGACTATGAAGATTATGAGCGCCAGGCAGGTCAGCAGACCCAGCTTTGTTAATTTGTTGACTTTCATCAGTTTACCTCGCTGTTCCGTCAAGGCCGCCCCCTGCATACTCTATGACCAGCCTGTTGGGCAGGCAGACTATGGGGGTGTCAGGCCGAAGCTTTCCTGTTTCGATGCAGATGTGGTCGGGGCAGTCGGCATGGGTCATGCGCACCTCGCCGTCCTTTATCTCTATGACGTTCTTTCTGCCCTTGTATTCGACTTCAATGGTGCGGTATGGGGTGCGGGAAAGGTCTATGCGGTAAAGCTCTTTGCCGTCCTGAGAAATGACTATCTCCTCACCCGCAGGACGCATTGCAAGGTAAACGCACCACACCGCCGATACCGCCAGCAGACCTGCTGTTATGAGAATGAATATCTTCCGCCCGGTCATTTTCTCAGCACCTTAAGTTCGGCGGGCACTGTCAGCTGAAAGCTTTGCTCGATGCCCTCGGTGATGACAAAGCTGCCGTCCTCGCAGATAAGCACCATGTCGAAGTCGCCCCTTTTCCGCCAGAGTTCTTCAGCGCCCTCAGCCCCCAGCACATAAAGGGAGGTAGAGAGTGCATCGCAGTACCGCCCCTCGTCACCTATGGCGGTGGCGCTTGCCAGCCCGCTTTCCGCAGGGCGGCCTGTTTTCGGGTCGAGGATATGCTTGTAGACCTTGCCGTCCTGCTCAAAGTAGCGCTCGTAGCCCCCCGAGGTTATCACAGCCCCCTCACCTGTTTCCAGGGTGGCCGCCGAGCCTTCGCCGTAGGGGTCCCGTATGCCTATCTTCCATTTTGTGCCATCGGGCTTGGTTTCACCCAGGGTCTGTATGTTGCCCCCCAGGTCGAGTATGGCGCATTCTACCCCCTGTTCTTTCAGGGCGGCCACGGCCTTGTCCCCTGCACAACCCTTGGCCACTGCACCCAGGTCTATCTCCATGTCCTCGGGCAGGGTGACGGTATTGTCCCCGAGGGATATCTTTTCCGCCCCTGTTTTTTCCAGAAGAGAGGCTATCTCCTCCTCATCGGGCACACGGTATTCCCCCGTGGTGAAGCCCCATGCCCTCAGCACAGGGTAAAGGCTTATGTCCAGAGCGCCCCCTGTGGCCTCATGCATATCAAGGGCAAACTCCAGAAGCTCTGCGGTCTCCCCGCTGACAGCGGTGCTGCCGCCCCCTGCATGGTTCACGGCATATATCTCGCTTTGCTCATCGGTCACAGACCACAGCTTTTCCAGCCTTGTCATTTCCTCCGTTGCCGCAGACACCCCTGCCTCACGGTCGTCGCCGTAGGCTGTCACGGTCATGTAGGTGTCCATGGCAAACACCGACCCGCTGGACTTGGTATTGGGGTCGCCAGCAGGGACTTCGGGCTTGTCACCGCAGGAACTCAGCATTGCAAGACATATCAGGGCGGTGGATAAAAGGGTAGTTTTTCGCATAGGGTATCTCCTTATTAATTAGTACAAACTAACTCAGATTATAACACATATCCCCCAAAAAGTCAACCTGATAAAACAGGGCTTTTAAGGGGACATATGCCTTATGACAGCTCAGCGCTCAGCTCAGCGAGGACAGCGTTGGCTTTTTTTACCTGCCTGAAAAATGCCGCATAGTACAGCACTGCCCCTGCCACATAGGGTATGGTGACGGATACTATCATATCCCGATAGGCGTTGGTGTCGGTACCCGTTGCGCTGTCCACTGCCGCCACAATACCCAGGGTCACGGCCGCCACTGCCAGATACTGCACTATCAGCACGGGCAGCAGGGGGAACCTCTGCAAATAATAATGCACCGAAAGCACGGCGGGTATCATGATACAAAAGCCCAGGCAGAGCAGTATGTTCTCGGTATAGTACCTGTCCGTATGGCCGATGAGCCTTTCAAATATGAGCTTGCCCGTTACCATAAAGGTAAAGGATATGCAAACTATGCTCAGGAAATTTTTTCTTGTTATGAGCTTCATGCCTTGTTCTTCCCCCTTATCTTTTCAAGCTGTGCGAAGAACTCCTTGCGGTAGCCCCTGTTCATCACCAGCTTTTCGCCGTTTTTAAGAAATATCAGCACCCTCATGTTCAGGTCGCCCTGAAGATGATCTACCTTGTAAACATTTACTATGGCTGACTTGCTTATGCGTATGAAGCCCGTATCCCCGAACCTGTCCAGCAGGTCTTTCAGCGGCTCACGGAACTCCACCGTTCTATCCTCGGTATAGGCGAAGGTCCTGCGGTCAACGCTTTCAAAGTACAGCACATCTGTTACGGGCACTGTCACCCGCATATCATCGCAGGTGCCCTCGATAGTGGCAAGACTGCCCTCGATACGAAAGATGTATTCCCGTGTTTCATTGTCTACCTCATTATAATGGAGCTCAAGGTAGTTCTCCCCGAGCCCCTCTTCTTTAGTTTTTATAAATCGCATTTACACCGTTCCCTGCGGGAGGTCACAGAGCGTTCCAGTACACAAAGAATATGAGCACACAGCCCCATGCGTTCCCTGTTTCTTTTCGTACTATAAGCATACCATAGATAAGGAACATCGTCAAGAGCATATTGAGAAAAGCGTCGGGTGTGACACCCACAACCCCGTGTATGAGAATGCACATAACTGCGCAGACGAAAGCGCCCACGTCCCAGAACCTGTGCTTTGAGGGAAAGCGCTCGCTGAGCTTGTCCCTTATGACCACATAGTTGAAGCCCTCGAAAAAGCCCCATGCCATGGCGGTAAGTGCAAAGCCCAGCACCTTTACGGGAAGCCCTGCTGCCAGCACCTCTCTGGTGGTGAACACGTCTATGAAGGGGCACCAGGGGTGAACATTGCCCTTTGCCAGCTGGTAGATGAAGTCGGGCACACAGCAGGCAAGGCTCAAAAGCAGTGCGGGGAGCAGGTTCTTCCTTGTCAGGCCGAATTTTGTGAAGCTCTCTTTCCTGAAAATGCACACTGCCGTTATGCCAAGCCCTGCCACTGCGAACTGTCCGCATACCGCCGCCAGCGCCACCCTGGGCAGCGCCGAACGGGAGGTATCATATACGAACCCGTTGAACTGTTTGCCGAATACCACCATAATAAGTGTAAGTGCTATGAATGTTATGATGCCTATGGCAATAAGGTCGTGGTCAAGCTGTTTTTTTCTTATATTGTCTATGGTGTTTTTCATCAGTGTATCTCCTTTGTCTTCTGTGATGTGCTTGTTTGGAAATATATTACAGTCGGCACATTCGGATATTATATCACAAACAGGTGTGTTTGTCAACATTTTAAAAACTTCCTTTCGGTCTGACTTGTTTTGTTTGGTATGTCTGTATCATACACCATAACAGCCCAAGCTGCAACACTTTCGTGCGTAAGCTGCGATATGATATGCGCAAACTGCAAAATGACCTCCGCAAGCTGCACTAATGGGCAGAAAAAAAGCATACCTGCCATTGGCAGATATGCCCTTCGGTTTATTACTGCATTTCGGGAAGCTCACGCTTCGGGAGCCTTACTACCCACAACAGGTATGCCGCACCTATGGCGAGCTTTATGCCCAGCATGATGATATCGGCTGTGCCTTCGCTGAAATTGTCTTTCAGCAGGCTGCCTGTGCAGAAAGCTGTAACAGCGTTGTTTACAGCATGGAAGACTATGCACGGGACTATGCTGGCCGTCCGCAGGAAGATGAACACCAGCAAAAAGCCCACCATAACCGCATAGATGACCTGGCATATGTTCTCAGTGATATGGGCGCCGTTCAGCAGGTTGACTATGTGCCCCGCCGCAAAGGTCAGGGAGGAGATGATGACGGCTCTGTTCAGGCTGTCTCTCGCTATGCCCCGAAACAGGAACCCGCGGAAGATGACCTCCTCCAGAAAGCCCACGCAGAGCATTTTCACCACAAAGAACACTGAGGTCAGCGCATTGTATTCAGCCCCCGCCCCGAAGACTATCTGTATGACCGCCATGGCAAGCAGCGGTATGTAAAAGAGCATCCTGCCCCCGCTTACCTCGGGCTTTCTCAGCCCCAGATGGTCTCCCAGGCTGCTGCGCTTTATGAACACCGAAAGCCCCGCCGTCATCACAAGGGCAAATATCATCTGAGCGCACTCCTTCACCCCCGTGTCCTCGGACAGGTTCATCATAACACTCATGCCCACCACATAAATGACGATGAGCATGACCGCAAAAGTTACTTCGTTCTTTCTGAACAGTTTCATACATCTTCCCCCCGTACTGCGCCGATGACCCCGAAAAACGTGCGGGTCAGCAGCTGTTTGAAATGTTCTTCCTCATACTCCATGGAATTGTTCGCTATAAGGCTTGCCGCCCCGTGTACGCACATGAACAGCACCGAGAATACCTCCCGCGCCTGAGCCTCATCAAGGCCTGCTCCGCTGCAGAGGGGGGCTAACAGGGACGAGGTCTCCTCCTGCCCCATAAGCTGATCGAAGCTCATATCCCCGAATTTCCCCGACTGGAACAGAAACCTGAAAAGCTCCCTTTCCTCGGCGGCAAAGCGTATGTACTTAAGCCCTATGCTCAGGAAAGGGTCCCCGATACTTTCATCAGGGGTCATTATGTAGGCGGTGTGAAGCTCATCGGCGGCGGCATAAACTGCGGCTTTAAGCTCGCTTACTGTACTGAAATGGTACATGACAGGCTGGGTCGAACAGCCCAGCACAGCGGCGGCCTGCCGCACATTAAGGCTCTCAGCCCCTTTCTCACGGACTATCTTTACCCCTGCCTCGATTATCATATCCCGTGTTATCTTCGCTTTAGGCGGCATGGTCTATCTCTCCTTTATATAACATTTGTTATATAACACTTGTATTATAACAGATATCATGGAGGTTGTCAAGGGGGGACGGGCAAAAAATTTTTCGGATAGTTTATCATGCTTGTGCCCGCAGACCCTTGTAACAAGAATGGCAATACCCGTTAAAATACACACATGACCAACATACACACATGGCCGCACACATAAAAATACGCATAAAAGCCCGAAATATAGGGCTTTACACACTTACACACTTATTTTTATATTGATGTATATTATATATATAAATATGAACGAATAAATTCATCTGTGTTATGTGTGTATGTGTGCAGATAACAAACAAGACCTCCCGAAGCCGGTAAACTTCGGGAGGCTGTATAAGCTATCATGCCGCAGGTTCTTCGTACTCTGCAATGATATCATCGTAGGCCGAGATCGCTTCTTCAAAGCGTTCAGCCATGTCATCGGCTTTGTACAGGCCGTCGGCGGCGGGGGTCATATCCGTGAAAGCCATGGGCACTGCCACGGGGGTGTTATCAAGGTCAAGCAGGGAAGTATCCCTCAGCTGAGAAGCCCGCTGGTATACCAGGTCGCAGGAGATGTATTCATCGCCCCTGCCGTCCTTCCATTTGCAGAAGACCAGCTTGCACCCAATGGGTGTCCTGCCCTCAATGGTATCGGGAAGCTCGTAGTCCTCAGCGCCCAGGGCTGCCAGCACGCTGCCGATATTTGAGTCGTGTCCGCAGAGAAAAGTGAACCGTCTGCCCTCGGTGTCAAGCTCGCTGTCTATTTCTTCCAGCAGAGGGTGTGCCACGTTGGCGGCCACCAGGGGGGCAGTGAAAAGCAGGTCGCCGTAAAGGTCTTTTACCAGACCTATCTTCTGCCAGTCCTCAAAGGTCAGGTCATGGCCGAAGGCAGCCTTTCGGTCGTCAGGCTCCTCGTAATACTGAAGCACCAGGGCGTCGCTGACAGAGCAGGCTGTCTTCATGGAGCCTGTCATGGAAGGCTCTGCATTCTCCTCATAGACAAAGCCCAGGTCATCGGCGGTAAACCCCGTGACAGTGCCGTCCTTATAAGCCGCCGACTCCTCCAGGTCTATGACCTCGGCCAGCAGGTCGAAGCTTTCCTGTATCTTTTCAAGGTCATCGGCATAAAGCTCACGGGTCTGGGCTTCGGCGGCAGCGTTGTATCCGGGGGAAACATAGGTCAGCTGCGGGGTGAAGACAGGGTCCATGGTATCGAAGTCCATGTGGTATTCGTTCATCAGGTCGGCCGCGGGAAGCAGGCCTGCCTTGAAATAATTGGCAGTGGCAATGGTGCGCTGTTTTGAGTTTGAGTAGAAACGAACCTCGCCGTCTTCGGGGCGGTAGTTCTCGGGGAAAAACTCCTCCTGCTCCAGCCACTTTCTGAAATACTGCCCCATGGCAGTTTCGGAGACCCCGCCCCTGAGGGAAAGCTGTGCGGCGGGTGAAGACCATTCCGTCCACTCATGGGGTGTCACCTGCCCCAGCACCGAGTCCTTGGAGCTTAAGGGCGCACGGATATTGTGCCTGCTGAGCATGACCACCTGCTCCAGCTCAAAGCCCTCGCGGGAAAGGGAATAGGCCACGCTGTCCTCGGCGGAGGTAGGTTCTTCCGCCTCCTGTTCCTCTTCCTCCGTTGAAGGCGCTTGGGTGACATCAGGGGCTTTTTCCTCCGCCTGCGCCGTGGCGGCAGCTGTGGTGACTTCTCCCCGTGAAGCTGTGTTTTCGGGGGTGTTCTCAGTGCTCTCACTGCAGGCAGATAGTATCATGCACCCTGCCAGCAGGGCAGCGGTGTATCTTTTTATTTGTTTCATATTTTCACCTTGTCTTTCTGTGTATCAGGTTTCTTGCAATTAACTTATACACAAATTATACCACACTGCCGCAGAAAAAGTCAACCGCAGGACGCAGCTGCACCGAAGGAAATGCCGTTTCGGCAACAACGGGAGGACGGGTGCTTGCAAATCAGGGGGAAATGTGGTATAGTATTCTTATATCCCGCTGCGGCTTTATGATCCGTAATTATTGGCATATGCGAAGGCTTGCTGTTTCCGGGACAGCATTGCTGCAAACAGCGGGCAGGTCGGGGCACATAGGGCTATAGGTATGACTTGTGCTGCCTGCCTTTAGATGAATGCATTCATGAAAGGGTCTTATATGGATAATATATTTGATATGATAGCTGAGCTTTGCTCGCGGGTCATGGCGATGTGTGAGGACAGTGTCTACCAGAAATACGGCTGTATCTCGCCCTCGGCTAAGGCTGAGATACGAGCTGAGATACAAGGAGCCGTGCCCGCCCTTTTTGAGGGGGACAGGGTCAGGCAGCTGGGCAGGGCTGACATGGACAAGGCATTCTTCCGTGAACTTGAAAACTGTATCGCAAAGGCCGAAGAGGGCGGGGACGTTTTTTACATGACAGGCCTGCTCCAGGTGCTGGACGAGAGCCTGGAAACGCTGCTGAAAGAGATAACAGCTGAGTATCAGCGGGACAATTTCTCGGTGGTGCTGAACAACAACCGTGAAAGCACAGGCATAGGTCTGCTGCCCAGGTGTTCCTGCATATGGGAGCGGAGCCACAGGCTATCCCACAGCTATGACAGGCTGGATAATTTTCTCTGCCACCTGCTCATGCTGGAAAACGACATACTGGGCGAGATGATAGACAAGCACTTTTTTCTGCCGAAGAATGATCTCCCCGATGTGGGGGAGAAAGGCCGCCTGAGGATAGCTGCCACCCCCCTGAGGCTGGAGCCCCACTACGACTTGCCCGCCTTTGAGGAGGACAGGGTGGAATACTTCCGTGTACACGGCCATGAGGAGCATTATGAGGAGGACAACGGGCTCATCTGGCAGAAGATACTTGCGGCCGCCCATGGGGGCTGTGATATCATGGTCTTCCCCGAAATGGTGGGCAACAGGCTGACGGCGGGGTACATCTCAGGGAAGATAAAAGCCCTTGACGAGGAAGAGCGCTCAAAGCTTCCCGCACTGACCATACTGCCCTCATACTACGAAAACAGGCTGAACATAGCCGAGGTCATCGACAGGCGGGGGAACATACTCTGCAGGCAGACCAAGCAGAACCTTTCCACCTATATGTTAAAAGGCAGGCCTCATCTGGAGGCTATCACCCGAAATAATGTTGTCAATATTTTCCACTATGAGGGCATAGGGCGGTTCGCTTTTCTCATCTGCAAGGATTTCCTTACCACCAGGTACCTTGAGCAGATAATGCGCTGTTTCAAGCTGACCCTTATAATAGTGCCCTCAAACTCCACGGGTTCCTATGATTTCAGGCAGTCGGTGGACCTTTGCGCCCACGATGACTGCAATGTGGTCTGGCTGAACACCTGCGCCGCCATGATACCCGGGAAGGAAGCGAACTTCCACCATATAGGCTATGTCCGCAAGCGCATAGGCAGGGACGATGACGATTCCCAGAAACTGACAGAAATGCCCATCTGCAAGGGTGCTTTTGAGGGCAGGTGCAGCCATGACTGTATGTTTTTTGAAACTATAAAGGGAGTGTAGCAATGGTCTTTAAAGGCATAAGGAAAGTGCATGGGGGAGAGTTCATATCCCGCTATGACATAGAATATGAAACAAAGGGCGGGAGAAGAAAGGTCTACGAGATGATAAGCCGTGACCCCCATGTGAACAGCCTTGAAAGCTTACAGAAAAAGGATATTGACGCAGTGGTGATGATAGTCCATGACCGAAAGGGCGAGAAGCTTCTGCTGAACCGTGAGTTCCGCCTGGCAGTGGGGGACTGGGTATACAACTTCCCCGCAGGGCTGATAAACGAGGGCGAGACCCCCCAGGAGGCCGCCGCCAGGGAGCTTTTTGAGGAAACAGGCCTGACCCTTGTGAGCATAGACGAGGTCTGGGCGCCCAGCTATTCGGCGGTAGGATTTTCCAACGAGAAGAACACGGTGCTGTTATGCACGGCTGAGGGCGACATAGGCGAGAGCGACTCGGAGGCAGAGGAGATAGAAGCCCGCTGGTTTACCAAAAGTGAGTTAAGCAAGCTTCTGAAAACAGAGATCTTCGCCGCCAGGACCCAGGCTTACTGCATGAAATGGGCAGTTGGTTAATTCATAATTGTTGACATATGCGCAGGTTTGCTGTATTTTGGATCGTTGTTAAACGTGTAGGGTGGGGGCTTGCCCCCACCATTTGCACCCCCTCCGTTTGCCCCAAACAAATGCGTTTGATAAACATTGTCGGTATGCCCCGACAAAAATGAAAAAACGTGAGAATTATCTTAAAGTGAGGAATAAAAATGAAAGACGGAAAAAGGGTCATCTGGTTCAACCACTGGTTCAGCCAGGCTTACAATTTTATTGAGCTGCTGAAAAGAGATGAACGCAACTATGTCATTGCCACTGCCAAGGTGGAAGAATTTGTCTTCGGGGCGGCGGCAGACGAACGTGCTGTGGAGCCCCGTGGGGTGAACGGTGAGGAATATGTTGAGTGGGCGCTGAAATTCTGCAAAGAGAATGGGGTGGATGTATTCTTCCCGAAACGCTGGCGGGCTGAGGTCATTAAGCACATTGACGACTTCGGTGCCATAGGCACAAAAGTCACCGCAGACAGGAACACCGAGCAGAATGATATGCTTGACAGCAAGATGAAGTCCTGCGAATTCATGCGGGAGCATGGCCTGTGCGCCACCCCCTACATGGAGCGCATAACCACTGTTGAGGGCTTTGAGCGTGCCTATGCTGCCATAAAGGAAAGATACGGCAGCAGCCACAAGGTCTGTGTAAAGGCTGACCGTGACGAGGGCGGTATCACCTACCGCAGGCTGTACGATGAAGCAGCGCCGAAGTCCATGCCCGAGGACATAAGCTATGCGGCCTACCTGGCAGACCTTAAGTCCCGCAGCAGGATATACCCCATGGTAGTAATGCCCTACCTGAGCGAGCCCGAGATGAGCATAGACTGTATGCGCACCGAAAGCGGCCTGATAGCCGTACCAAGGTGCAAGGTGGACAGGCACATAACTGCCCTGCGTTTCGACAGAGAATTTCTTGACATAGCCGAGCGCATATCCTCGGCGGTGAAGATAGAGTACCCATACAACATACAGCTTCGTCCCCTGAACGGCGAGCAGGTGTTCATGGAGATAAACACCCGCATGGCAGGTGGGTGCTACAAGGCTGACGCTGTAGGTGTGAACTTCCCCCAGCTGGCTGTAAGCCATGCCTTCGGCGATGACATCGACATTGCCCGCATAAAAGCGGGTCTGCACGATGTCCGTGTAGGTGACGTAGCGGGGTTTGTTTTAATTCATAATTCATAATTGAGGTGTTCGCTTCGCTCACGTTTTTTGGGGTGCGTTTCGCCGCTATAGTCAGAAAAATGCGCTCCTGTATGGGTAGTTCTCGTAAAGAAGCTTATATGTTCTACTGGGGGAGACCCTTTTGAAAAAGGGTCGTCCCCCAGACCCCCCTTCCTAAAACTTCTATTTTGGGTGGGCGAAAGGTCACTGTTCTATGATAGAACAACGAATGTTTGACACTTGCTATAATTCGTAAGTGCAGTGACTTTTCGCCCACCCAATATAAAAAAGTCTTTGGAAAGGGGTTCGGGGGATAACCTTTCTTCAGAAAGGTTTCCCCCGATAAAACACACAAGTTTCTTTATGAGTGCCACCCATACAGGAACGCATTTTTTTGCTGTGGCCTACTGTCCCTCTGCAAGCTCGGGGGCTTTGGCGGCTATAAGTCCGAAGAATGCGGGCTTGGCTTTCAGGCTGAGGGAGAAGAACAGGGGCATTTCCTGCTTCTTCCAGCTTACCCCGTCGGTCAGACCCCAGATAGTGAAGCTGGGTATGGGTATGCCCTCTTCTTTCAGTTCAAGTATCTTCTCCATGAAGCGCTGAGAATATTCGCCCTGGTTTTCCTCCCATTCATCGGTGTTGTCCTTGCTGATATCCAGCTCGGTTATGGATATCTCCACCCCAAGCTCCTTATTGTATCTGCGCACGGCGGTGGCGTAGGTCTCGGGGTCGCACCAGGTACCTATGTGGGACTGCATACCCACTCCGTCGATATTTCCTGCTTCTGCCACGGGTTTGAGGAAATCAATTATCACCATCTGCTTGGTGAAGTTGAAAGCGTTGTAGTCGTTGTAGTAGAGCTTCACGCCCTCGGGCTGATACTTGCGTGCATACTCGAAGGCTTTCTCGATGTAGTCATCGCCGATAGTCTGGAGCCACAGGCAGTCACGCTTGGCACTCTGGCCGTCCGCCGCTGCTTCGTTCACAACGTCCCAGGCATAGAAAAGCCCCGGGTACTCGCTGTCAGCCCATTCAAACACGGTCTTGATGTAGTTCTCCATTCGTTTGAGCATAAGCTCTCTGTCCGCCAGTTCGCCGCTGGTGTCGTAGTCCTTGTAGAACAGCCACTCGGGGGTCTGTGAATACCAGATCAGAGTATGCCCCCTCATCTTTATGCCGTTGGCCTTTGCGAATTCCAGCTGGTCGATACACTTGTCGAACTTCACCGCAGGGCATTCGCGGTACTTTTCTATATCCGAGAGGGTGGTGTCCTTGTCCAGCAGGGCATCGGGCTTCATCTCGTTCTCGCAGGTCATGCTGTTGAACTGTTCTTTTATAAGGTTGACGTAATCGGGGTCCACCACCTGAGAGGCCGCCACCGCCGAGCCCACATAGAAGTCATCGGCGTACACATCTTTAAGAGAAGGGTAGTCAGCGGTCTTTGAGGGGAAAACGAACTCCTCCTTGCTGTCCTCCGCAGCAGCACTGTCTGACTTGTCGTTCTTGTCGGCCTTTGACTTATCGGAAGAACTGCCAGACCCGCAGCCTGTCATGAGCATTGCGGCGCACAGCAGTACAGCCATTGTTTTTTTCATGCAACTCACCTCAGAAAATATACCATTATATAAAAAATATACAGCCCCCGTCGGAGGCTCACCTAAGTGTACAACTATTATACCACAATATTGCCCTCTTTTCAATCGGCAAACAGCATATTTTTTATGTTCAAAAATTGTGACGAACGTACTATTTACAACGGGCAGAGATGGTGTTGAACGAACTTGCCAATTATTGCGTGTGGTCTTACAAATATTGCGTTTTAGGGGATTTTGGGCAATTCTTGCGGTGGGCTGCGCAATTTTAGCTAATGTTAAAATAATCGCAATTATTAATTATAGCTAAGCAAAAAATGAATAGAAAAATAGTGTCAGCGGTTGTATAATAATATCAGAAAATACAACACGAGCAAAATTATAAAAGGGAGGCAGCAATATGAAATTGTTTGTTGATACCGCGAATGTTGATGACATCAGAGAAGCAGAGGCGCTGGGCGTTATATGCGGCGTAACTACAAATCCCTCGCTGATAGCGAAGGAAGGCAGAGTTTTCGAGGAAGTAGTCAAGGAGATCACTGAGATCGTTGACGGTCCCATCTCAGCTGAGGTCATCTCGCTGGAAGCTGACAAAATGGTCGAAGAAGCTATCCCCCTTTCCAAAATACACAAGAATATAGTTATCAAGCTGCCCATGTGCGCTGAGGGTCTGAAAGCCTGCAAGAGGCTGACCGAAATGGGTATCAAGACCAACGTTACCCTGATCTTCTCCGCTGCACAGGCTATACTGGCTGCAAATGCAGGCGCTACCTACGTTTCGCCCTTCCTTGGCAGGCTTGACGACATCGGCATGACAGGCATGGATCTGATCGAGGAGATCGCTGATATCTTTGCGATACAGAACATCAAGACCGAGATCATCGCCGCTTCTATCAGAAATCCTATCCACGTTGTTGACGCTGCAAGGGCAGGCTGCGATATCGCAACTGTTCCCATGGGTGTTATCAGACAGATGATAAAGCACCCCTTGACTGACAACGGGATCGAGCGTTTTCTGAAGGACTGGGAAACTGTTCCCAATAAATAAGCATTCAACGTAAGTTTGAATATACTCCAATTTCCACCTTATTTTCTAATCTCGGGACTTCCGGTACACCCTGACAAGGCGGTCAGTCAACCCTGCTGTCCTCCTTGTCTGCGGAACCCCGAACCTTTGCAGGACTGATAGTTCTGCGTTAAGAATGCTATCCATTCTCCTTTTATTTCATATTATATATTCCTTCTGACAGGCAGCCGAGAGCCATCTTGGCTGTTTTGTTTTTTATGGGAAAGTTTACCATGGTCTGGCTGCACACTGCTTCCTCCGCCGAAGGTGGGGGAGCAATATTCTGTATCATCAGCAATACACATCAGGCTCGGGTGAAAAGCTTATCACGGTGAAACTGGCAGCATATGGCAGAAGGCTTGACTATTTGGCACAATAGTAGTATAAATAAATATATCTGTGTCCCCCGAAAAGGACATAACCGACGAGTACGAAGCCATAGGCCACGAGCTTCACGGATAGGGTCATTATCCATAAAAAAATCAGCCCTCGGGCGCTTAAGGGCGCTCGGGGGCATTGTATTTATCAGTGGGCAGGGAAGTATCTGCCTTTAAAACTCCACCTCAGCCATTACACCGTAATGGTCACTGGCGGCAAGCTTTGTTTCCTCCGAGATATTTGTCCCGAAGAGGGTGCAGCTCTTTAATTCTGGCAGTTTTTCGGGGTAGGGATCTTTCAGCAATATGCGGTCGAAACGCTGGTCTGCTTCAATGGTGTTCCTAGGCTCGGCAGTGCCCCAGCGGGGATTTTTACGGAAACTAAGCGTAGCAGGTGGTCTTGTCCCGTTCATATCGGCATAAGCTTCTGCCAGGTCGAAGTAATATGCGTCAGCCCCCAGAAGTGACTGCTCATTGGTAAGAAAACGGCTGACAGACGAGTTCTCGGAGCAGTTGAAGTCACCCAGCAAAAATGTATAGTCTGCTTTAATGCCTGAAAGGCTTTCTGCAATATCAACAACAGCCCTTTCCCTTAAGGAAGCCTTGTCCCAGGGCAGATGAACATTTGCAACAAGCAATGCTATGCTTTTGTATCGTATGCAGGCATATGTGCCATATTCAAGATCTGCCGATTTTGTTATGGGATACCTGCTAAGTATGGAAAGCCCTGCCTGAGCCTGCAGGTGAGAATACCCATATCCGCAAAGGGCGGAAAAGCTTTG
The DNA here is from genome assembly GCF_017464355.1 of Ruminococcus sp. GTDB lineage: Bacteria > Bacillota > Clostridia > Oscillospirales > Ruminococcaceae > Hominimerdicola. The sequence continues at coordinate 132,614 of NZ_JAFUAG010000027.1, forward strand.
GTGCTTTGCAGGGTCTGATACTTCCTGCAAGCACATGATATCTGCCTTTATCCCCGTTATCTCCGCGGTCAGGTGAGTGAAACGGGCAGGCATACCCATATCGCTGTCCCAAATATTGTAAGTTGCTATTCTCACGGATATCCCTCCTGCTGATCCGAATTTTTCTGAGAACAATTATAGCACACTGTCAGCACCCTGTCAAATCAGGGGCGGGAAAATTTCACATTAACATAACTGCAACAAAACTCAAACCAAACTGCAACAAAGTCAGGGTATATTTACAGTACACTAAAACCAGATACAAAACGGAGGTAATAGTCATGTCAAAAATAGCAGATGTAAATGCAAAGATAGCAGAGGGCGCTGTCAAGGTCTACAGGAAGATCGAGAACGGAGTGGTATCGGGCTACAAAAAGGTGGAGGACACCGTGGTCGGGGGGTACAAAAAGGTTGAGGACAGCTTTGTGGATAAGTTCATCGCCGGAGAAGGGGAGTCGGCAGAAGAAGCCAAAGCACGCATAGCCCCTAAGCTGTAACAAAAAAGGCGGTCTGTATGGGTAGTTCTCATAAAGAAGCTTATATGTTCTACTGGGGGAGACCCTTTTAAAAAAGGGTTATCCACCTATGTCAGCTATGCTGACATATACCCCACTTCCTAAAACTTCTATATTGGGTGGGCGAAAGGTCACTGTTCTATGATAGAACAACAAATGTTTGACACTTGCTATACTTCGCAAGTACAGTGACTTTTCGCCCACCCAATATAAAAAGTCTTTGGAAAGGGGTTCGGGGGATAACCTTTCTTCAGAAAGGTTTCCCCCGATAAAACACACAAGTTTCTTTATGAGTGCCACCCTTAAAAGACCGTCTTTCTATTTATACCTGTTTTTCTGCCTCAGGCTGAGCTTCCTTTTTATTCAGTATACCTGCCAGCACAGCGCCTGAGATATTATGCCACACTGAAAAGACAGCCCCCGGGACCGTTGCCATGGCAAGGTCGGGGAAAGCCGTGCCTGCCAGTGAGGTGGCAAGCCCTGAATTCTGCATACCTACCTCTATGGCAAGAGCCTTTTTCCTCGGAAGATCCATTTTGAAGAGGACACCTATAAGGTACCCGCACAGGTAGCCCAGCAGGTTATGCAGTACCACAACGGCAAGTATGATAAGTCCTGTAGACAGTATCTTCTCGCTGTTATGGGATACTACCGACCCAACGATAAGGCAGATAGCCGTGACCGAAACTGCGGGCAGAGCCTCGCTGACTTTCTGCGTAAAATTGCCGAACAGCTTGTTGATGAGCAGACCCAGTGCTATGGGAATGATAACGACCTGAACGATAGACAGGAACATGGACATGATATTGACACTTACGGTCGTCCTCAGATAAACATAGGTCAGCATGGGGGTAAGGAAGGGGGCGAGCAAGGTGTTTACACTCGTCATACCCACGGAAAGGGCGGTATCTCCCTTGGCCAGGTAGGTCATCACGTTGCTCGATGTCCCACCCGGGCAGGTGCCCACCATGACGACACCTACCAGCAGTTCGTTGTCAAGGCCGAACAGCTTCCCCAGCAGAAAGGCCAGCAGCGGCATGACGATAAACTGTGCCAGACAGCCTATAGCCACGTCCCGCGGCCTTTTGAAAACGATGGAAAGGTCGGAAAGCTTCATGGTCGTGCCCATGCCGAACATGACTATCATCAGAAGATAAGTGACCCATTCCGTCTTTATCCACAGGCAGGTCTTCGGCAGCAGCAGTGCCGCCGAAGCGATGAGCAAAACTATCCATGCCATATATTTCCCAAGTATCTCACTGATCTTTTTCATTATTCATCTACCCCTGTATCTTTTTATCTTTCGTGATGTGTCTGCTGACAGTCATTCGTATATCTCGTGCCGCAGCAGGCTTCGGCAGGCTTCAAGGTCAACATCAAGGGTGGACTGCCCGTTGTGGTCGCCGTAGCCGTAGCTGCCCTCGGCAGGCAGGCGCAGGGACTTTATCTCGTAATTCACCGAGAACAGCGCCTTATAGGCCATGAACATCATATCCGCCCTGCTCATGTTGGTGGAAAGGTGAGAGAATGCCGCATTGGCAAACTTGTTTATCACCAGCGGGTTCGAGCCCTTGACCTTGCTTATTATCTTCGAGATGACCTTCCGCTGGCGGTCGGTGCGCTCAAAGTCCGCATTACCCACATAGCGCAGTCTTGCATAGGCCAGCGCCTGGTTGCCGTTGAGGGTCATGTTCTTTCCGCCGTGGGTCAGAAGGTCGGTGCTTCCCGGCTGGCCGAGTATCTTGTTCTGCTCCCGCTGAGGAGGCTCCATGCCTGCGGCTTCTTCATCGGATACATCAAGCTCTATGCCGCCCAGGGCGTCAACGATGTCGATAAAGGCGAAGAAATCGATGTAGACATAATCGTCCACCGAGATATCGAAGTTGTACTCAATGGTATCCATGAGCAGTTCAGCGCCCCCGTGAACGTAGGCCGAGTTCAGCTTGTCCCAGAAGTCAACGTCCTCGCCGTTTGTGTTCCTGCCCTTTATCTCAACGTACATATCCCTCATGAACGATGTCATAGTGACCGTCTTTTTGGACTTGTTTACCGAGAGAAGTATCATTGAGTCGGTTCTGCCGTATTCGTTCTTGTCACGGGTGTCCGAGCCGATGAGGAGGATATTGGTCAAATCGGAGCTTTCCAGAGCGCCGCTGGTATAGGTTCGCACACCTCTGCCCCGCTGATCCACCAGGCTGATGTAGTAGTAAAGCAGCCCGTTCAGCCCTATGAACATGACCAGCAGCAGTATTATCACCGTGCGGAAGAAGCTGCGTACAGGGTGGCTTTTCCTGTATTCGGGGGCTTCACTGCTTGTGTGCCCGCCGAATTGCAGTTCCTCGGGGTCATAGCGCTTTTCGTACTTCACAGGCTTGCTCCTCCTTTTGGCTGTGTTCTTCGTTGCAGACTTTTTCGGCGCTTCACGGCGGGGGGTGCTTTCGGCAAAGGTACGGCGCTGTTTCCTCACCGCAGGCCTGGTCTTTTTGGGCGCCGCTGACCTTTTGCGTGAGGGTGCCTGCCTCTGCTGAGGTGCCGCCTGTCCCCGTCGGGGTGGCTGCTGCGGCCGCGGCCTTTGCTGACCATAGCTCTGCTGACCGCCGTACTGCGGGCTTTCGTCGTACTGCTCATATTCCCCTGCAAAAGCGTCATCTATACTGCCCATGCTGAGGTCTATGTCGCCGCCCTTGTCCCCCGCCATACGGGAGAACTGCTCCAGCTGGCGCTGGTACTGCTCCTCATAGGGGTCAACGGGACGGCTGTTGAATTTATTGTTATCCATTTCATCTTTCCTTTCGGCAATTAACTTTCAGCCAAACTTATTATATAGTATAGTTTCTGCTTTGTCAAACCAAACATGACATTTTTCATCACTCTATCACGGTATTTTTACCCTTTGTATAAAATATGACAGACTTCAGGCGAAAAAAATTCTTCCGCAGGTCTTTACAAAGCGGGAAAAATGTTATATAATATATGTGTATGTACATTTGAAGAAAGGTGTTGTAAACTATGGCAGTAGTTTTTCTGGAAAACTTAAAGTCTGAGCTTGACGCCTGCAGACCCCTTATCAAGGAGCTGCATGATGTCTATGATATAGAGAACGCAGGTGAGAAGATAGAGGAGCTTCACGAAAAGGCAGCCGAGCCCGGTTTCTGGGACGACCCCGAGAAGTCCCAGGTGGTGCTGCAGCAGACCCGTAACCTGGAGGGCAAGGTGGAGCGCTACAACAAGTTCAATTCAGCCGCTGACGATATCGAGGTAATGATAGAAATGGCCGCTGAGGAGGACGAGGATACTCAGGCTGAGCTGGTGGAGGAGATAAAGGCTGAGCTTGACAAGCTGAGAGAGGGTCTTGATGCGGCTTCGCTGGAAACTCTGCTGACGGGCGAGTATGACCACAGCAATGCCATACTTAACTTTCATGCGGGCGCAGGCGGAACTGAGGCTCAGGACTGGACAGAGATGCTCATAAGAATGTATACCAAGTGGGCGGACTCCCACGGCTTCAATGCCAAGATAATGGATATACTGGAGGGCGGCGACGCAGGCATAAAGAGCTGCTCCATGTTCATCGAGGGCGAGAATGCCTACGGCTATCTGAAGAGCGAATCAGGCATACACAGACTTGTGCGCATATCTCCCTTTGACAGCTCGGGAAGCAGACACACCTCATTCTCGGCCGTTGAGGTAATGCCAGAGCTTGATGACACTATCGAAGTCGAGATAAGGCCTGAGGATATCGAGATGGAGGTCTACCGTGCCAGCGGTGCAGGCGGACAGCACATCAACAAGACCTCCTCTGCGGTAAGACTGATACACAAGCCCACAGGCATTGTAACAGCCTGCCAGACCCAGCGTTCCCAGTTCCAGAACAAGGACTACGCTATGAAAATGCTGAAAGCAAAGCTCATCGAGATAAAGGAAAGGGAACACCTGGAAAAGATAGAGGACATCAAGGGTGTGCAGAAGGAGATAGCCTGGGGCTCCCAGATAAGATCCTATGTATTCATGCCCTACACCCTTGTAAAGGACCTGCGCACAGGCTACGAGTACAACAATGTCAAGGCGGTAATGGACGGCGACCTGGACGGCTTTATCAACTCCTACCTGAAAGCGCTCTCCCTTGGAAAGATCGAGAAAAATTCATAATTCATAATGAAGCTGTCCGCTTCATTATAATTGACAGGCATAGAAAAAGTGCGTTCCGTTTTTTGGAACGCACTTATTTTTTCTAACTTTCGTTTATGCAAATCTTACGAGCTTACAGCCAAACCATCGCCCATGTCAATAATTATGAATTATGAATTATCTAATGGTTTTGCGTTTGGAACTTTTAGAGGCGGCGGGAGGTGCTGTTTCCTCGGCGGCCTTGTCTTCAAAGAGGGCTTCACCCTCAGCAGGGGTAAGGCCTGCGTTCTCGGGGTTCTCTTCGCCGAGCTGGTCATAGTAGGGCTGTATAACGTGCTTGCGGATAACAGGGTAGCAGTTGAAGCAGGCAACGAAGGTCAGGAAAGTAAAGGGGAAGAAAATGACAAGCGCTATGCCGATCCCGGGATTCACAAGCAGCATAAGGTAGTTGAAGATGATGATGAACAGTGAAGTCAGCAGGGTGAAGATAGTCTTCTTCATGCCGATAGAAACAAGGAACAGCGCGTTGCGCAGTATCTGCTTCATGCTCAGGTTGGTGGAGCAGATCATCTGGTAGATGTAAAAGTGCATCATGAAAAATACCAGCATACAGGCAAGGCATATCACATAGGGAATGTACATGGTGCTGTTCTGCAGAGCCATCTGCTGGTAAATGGGCACGCCTATGACAAAGCTGATTATTGCCACCGTGTCAATGTAGCCCATTATCAGCCCCTGCTTGAAGTTCAGCTTGAAAGAGTGGAAAAAGTCGTGCCAGAGGAAGGTGTGCCTTTCCTGAGAATAGTTCCTGGCCACACGGGTCATGGCCGCCGTGGCAGGACCCATTATCCCCGCAGTGACCGACAGCGCCAGCCACTTTAAATTCTCGCTGGCCAGCAGCAGCGTGGCGAACAGCGGGATAAGGAAAATAAAGTACAGCAGGTTCAGCCCCATGAGCTGCCATGCGTGCCTGAAATATACTTCCCAGAATTTGAAAAAGGGACGCTTTTCGTGAGGGGTCTTCAATACTCCTCTGCCGGGGGTGTTGTAGTTTCCGAATAATGCCATTTTAAAACTCCTTGTAATTTGCCGAACTTATGTCAGCTTTCCGATAAATAAATAATTGCACAGGGTATCAGCCCCTGCGGCCAGCGCCAGCATTGCCTCTGTCACCAGAAGCTTTGCGCCGTAAAGCTTCACTGTGTCCGCCAGACCTGTTTCCTGCCTGCGTGAAAGGGTGCGGCGCAGATAGATGTTTGAAAGGCTTATAGCCTCCCTTGCGGCCGCCGCCAGCGCCATGGTAGATATGACCGCTCCGGGCAGCAGAAGACCTGCGGCATAAACAGCACCGCTCCTGCCTACAGCAGAGTATGTCCCTGCCAGCGTAAAGCCCAGCCCCATGCCCCGAAGTATCAGCAGTGCCAGCTCAAAGGGCTGCCCTATGGCGCAGAAGCCTGCCGCCCCCATGGCCAGCAGGAAGACCGTACTGCCTAAAAGCGACCCTGCCATGACCCCGCCGTTGTCCATGCCTGCACGGGATTGTATGCTGTCTGCCCCGAAAAGGCTCAGCCTGTCCGCAGCTGTACTGTCCAGGGAGAAACACATCGCTCCCAGCAGCACCCCTGTCACCGCAGCCCCGCAGAGAAAGGCGAAGCTGCCCCTGCGGTAAACACCGCAGCTGTTGTTTTCTGTTGCCGTAAGGCTTGTCTGCATAAATATCACCTCGGTAATACTATGCAGGAAAATGCTGTGTTATTCCATTACTTTGCCAGCTCGTAGGCACGGGCTGTGCAGGCTTCGCAGCATTCCTTTACTGCTTTGTCAAGGCTGTTCGCCCTGAGCTTGTCAAGCCCTGCAATGGTGGTGCCGCCCTTGGAGGACACCATGGTTATCAGCTCGTCTATGGTCTTCCCGCTGTCAGTTATCATCCTGGCAGAGCCTATGAGGGACTTGGCAAAGAGGTCGGTGGCAGCCTTTTCATCAATGCCCACGCTCTTTGCGTAGTCGATGAAATACTGAGCATAAAGATAGATGAACGCAGGCGAAGAACCGTTTATGGCTATGACCTCTTTCATCTTGTCCTTGGGCAGAACTGCACATATTCCGCAGGAACCGAAAATGTTCTGCACCAGTGTGAACTCGTCCTCGGTAACGCTGTCAGACTTTGCCAGTGCAGTTGCACCCTCGCCCAGCAGCAGAGGTGTGTTGGGCATTACCATAACTACCTTTGCCCCTGCAACTGTCCTCTCGGCGATGTAGTCATCGGTTATACCTGCACATATGGAAATTATTACCTTTTCAGGGGACATAGCGTCCTTTATCTTTGCCAGCACCTCGTCCAGCTGCTGGGGCTTTATGGCCAGGAAGATATAGTCGCACCAGCTGACTACCTCAGCCTCACCCGAAAGGGGAGTCGCCCCGATATCAGCGGCCTTCTGCAAAGCGGGCTCATAGCTGTCATAAGCGAACAGGGCTATGTCATCGCTCATGCGGCTGCCCTTAATGCCCTTCATGATAGCGCCGCCCATGTTGCCTGCGCCGATAAATCCTACCTTATATTTCATAGTGAACATCTCCGTTTCAAAAATAGTTAATGATATTATACTACATTTTACACAATATTTCAAGTCCTTTTTTGCGCATATGTACCACGGCGGGGCTTTTGGGCGACCTCTTGCAAGCTTGGGGCCAGTGTGATATAATATAGTAGACCTACAAAAAACAGAAACGGAGTAATAGCACATGGAAACAGTGAACGGCGAATGGATAATGAAAGGCCTCAGGCTTGATGACCCCATGAGGATACGCACCTGCGGCGAGCTTACCGCGTGGATAAAGAAGGTGGGCTTTCTGCCGCTGTTTTCGGGGGAGGTAGAGGGCTTTTCGGCAGAGGAACACGTTTCGCCCCGCTTCTGGTGGACGGGGGACAGGGAGGATGACCCCTGGGAATGGCGGGAGATCATTGCGGCAGAACATGAGGTGGCTTACGGAAAATTCTTCGGGGGCAGGGCCGGCTTTGTCAGCAGGGAGTGGCTGCCTTATTTTGCCAATTACAGGCGGGGCGGCTATGATTTCGACGCAAGATACGAGGACGGCCTTGCCAACCGCCGTGAGAAACTGATAATGGATAGGCTGACCGACCGTGACGAGGACGGGGAGGTGGTCTTTGTGCGGAAGAACATTCTTTCCACCGAGCTTAAAAAGCTCTGCGGCTTCGGCAAGGGGGGCGAGAAGAATTTCCCCGGTATCACCACGGGGCTGATGATGCAGATGTACCTTGTCACCGCAGGCTTCCGCAGGCGGGTGAACAAAAAGGGGGGCGAGTACGGCATGGCGGTATCGGTGCTGGAGACCCCCGAGTCCATATGGGGATATGAACATATGACCTCAGCCTACGGCGAGAGCCCCGAGGCTTCACGGAAGAGAATAGCGAAGCGCATTAAAGAGCTTTTCCCTGCCGCAGATGATGAGAGCATAAGGGCGGTTATAGGAAAATAAGAAACTTCCTCCATGACACAAAATGAGCGTGAGCGAAACACCGCCCACGCTCGTTTCTTTATTTTACAGTTTCGATATCCGCCACATGAAGCACCCCGTCCTTTACGGTGAACTTCACTTCAAGCCCAGCGTATCCGAAGCCATAAACACGGTCGGGATCCTGCTGGTAGGCAGGTCTTGGGTCCTGGGCAAGCAGGGCTTTCAGGGCTTGGCGCTTTTCCTTGGGTACCTTTTCAAGGAGCACTTCGGGGAAGTCCACCTCCACCGAGTAGTCAGCCCTTTCGGAGGCAAAACCGCCTGTGGCTTCGGGGCGGCTGTCAGCTAAGGGGAGATAGGGCTTTATATCGTAGATGGGGGTGCCGTCCATAAGGTCAACGCCCCCTACCCGCAGGGCTAGGCCGCTGTCGGGGGTATCCTCTATGCCCAGAAGCTTCACGCAGGACAGCCCTATGGGGTTGGGACGAAATGGTGAACGGGTGGCAAAAACTCCCATACGCACATTGCCGCCTAACCTGGGCGGGCGCACCGTAGGCGACCAGCTTTCACGCTTTGCCTCGGAAAATTCCCAGATGAGCCACAGGTGCGAAAAGCCCTCCATGCCCCTCAAAGCCTCGGGCACACGGTATTCGGGCTCAAAGATTATCAGTCCCTCCAGTTCCTCCACCAGCCCGCTTTGTCTTGGCAGCCCGAACTTCGCGGGCAGGTCGGTATGTATCTTCGCTATTACCTCCATGGTACACCTCCGTAAAATAACTCACCTCATTATACCACGGTGTGGAGCAATAGTCAAATAAAAAAGCCCGTGGGGCTATCCACGGGCAAATTTTCACTTTCATATCTGTAAGCCGATATTCAGCTGTTGTTCTCGTCACGGTGAAGCTGTCTGCCTGCAAGATAATCAAGGTTCACCTTGTAAAAATCTGCAAGTCTGATGAACAGGTGCATGGGCATTTCACGCTTCCGCATTCATAAAGCTGATATTGCTGGCGGGTGATATCAAGATATTCTGCAACTTTTTGCTGTGAAAGATCGTTATCTTCCCTGAGATCGCGGATGCGGCGGTAGAGATACATTCGTCATCACTCCTAGTTAATTATTCCAAACTATTCTTTCTGAGCCATTCCTGAGATCTTGCGCGATTTATTTCTTATTTCCTTTTCATGACATTGATTTTAACATACAAATATTGACATGACGCCCTTTTGCACCTCTTTGTATGCTCTGAAAATTTTGTGAACAGAGGTATGAGATTTGTGCAAATTGCAGAATTTGTTAAGAATGCTTGCTACGCATGGCATAAAATAGTATATTTTGCCAACACAAATCACTGTGCTTGAATTTAAACGTGTGCAAGACGGCGGAAAAATAGTGACGTGACAGTAAATTGACATCGGCAGACGAACATCAGCTGTGCCCCTGTGTTGACAAAAGCAGATAAAAATGTTACAATAACTATATATGAAAACTCGCAGGGAGGTGCGCAAGGTGGAGAGAAAAGGTGTCAGGCTGCCTGACTACAGTGTGCTTATGTCCGTTTACAGCGGCGAAAAGCCCGAATACCTAAGAGAATGTATAGACAGTATGCTGGCACAGACCTTTGTGACCAATGACTTTGTGCTGGTCTGCGACGGCCCCCTTACCGAGGAGCTGGACAGAGTCGTGGAAGAGTATGAGGAAAAGTACGATTTCTTCCGGCCCCTGCGGCTGCCCGAAAACAGGGGAGTGGGTACCTGCGCCAACGAGGGTCTTGCGGTGTGCAGGAATGAGTATATCGTGAAGATGGACTCAGATGACATTGCCCTGCCCGAAAGATGCGAGCTTTCCATGTACATCATGGCTAAGCACCCGAGGGTCGATATGCTGGGGGCATACCTCAGTGAGTTCGACAGTGACACGGGTAAGGAGATAGCTGTCAAGAAGACCCCCACAGGGGACGCAGCTATCAGGAAATATGCCAGAAGACGCAACCCCTTCAACAACCCCACCCTGGTGTACAAGAAGTCGCTGGTGGAGAAGATAGGGGGCTATTCCACCGTAAGGCGGTGCGAGGACTATGACTTCGTGGTGAGAATGCTGGCAGCAGGGGCTGTGGGCAGGAACATACCCAAGGTGCTGGTGCGCTACCGTGTGACGGGGGGCAACTACAACAGGCGGAAAAACTGGGCTAACACCAGGTCATTCATTGCGGTCAGGTGGCGGATATACCGTTCGGGCTTTTCAAGCCTCTGGGATTTCACCGTGGCCACAGGTGCGCAGCTTGTCATGTTCTTGCTGCCCTCTTCGCTGACAGGCAGTTTTTACAAGAAGCTGCTGAGAAAAGGCTAGCAGACTTTCCCCTGTAAACAAACAAAGACCTTGCTGTGAACTAAAATTGTCGCAAAGTGTAAAATCTTACAGAAAGAATACAAATTGTGTCACAACAAGTACATTTATGAAAAATCCCTTGACTTTGGGGAGAAAAGTTGGTATATTTATTTGAGTACGCTGACGGAAGGTCAGCCTGCGTGCTGTGCGGAACGCGGCTTTCGTACAGGATATGGTCATATGGCAGAAAGCTCTGCCGCAAAATAGTAAGTAAGGAGGTTCGGTATGGAACCGAGTGTTAAGCTGTGCATGGGCTGCATGAATGAACTTGGCCCCGACGGTCAGTGCCATTATTGCAGCTATTCGGACGATATTCCCCATTTACAGTCTTATTTAGCACCGAAAACTGTGCTGGACAATAGATATGTCATAGGCAAGATGCTCTCGTACAACGGCGAGGGCGCATCGTATATCTGTTATGATATGGTGGGCAAGTGCAAATGTGTCTGCCGTGAGTATATGCCCGATACCCTCTGCGAAAGAGAACCTGACGGGCTGAATATCAAGGTCAATAAGGACTGCCTGGCCAAGTACAAGACCTTTATGTCGGAATTTGCCGATATGAACAAGGTACTTTCCCGTATGCGCAACCTGACTCATATCGTGACGGCCAAGGATATGTTCGCGGAGAACAACACGACTTATGTCATACTGGAGTATGTGGAGGGCGTTTCCCTCAAGAAGTTCCTACAGTCAAACACGGGCTTCCTGACCTGGGAGCAGGTGAAGAAGCTGTTCGTGCCATTGTTCACCACCCTGAACATAATACACAATTCGGGCATAATACACAGGGGCATATCCCCTGAGAATATAATAGTCACCACTGACGGCGAGCTGAAGCTGACAGGCTTCTGCATAAGCTCTATAAGAACTTCAAATACGGGCATGATGCCTGAGTTCTATTCGGGCTATACTGCCCCCGAGCAGTATTCCTCGCTGCAGTGGCAGGGCACCTGGACGGACGTTTATGCCGTGGCTGCGGTCATCTACCGCATACTTACAGGCTGTATGCCCCTTGACGCCAATACAAGGATACACAATGATACCCTGGTGGAGGCTAACCGCATAAACCCCAGGATACCCAGACATATCTCCGACGCACTGGCACAGGCCATGGCCGTCAGGGGCGAGGAGAGGATACAGACCGTTACAGAGCTGGTATCTTCGCTGTTTGAGCAGCCTTCGAGAATGGAGCACCCAAAGGGCTCTACCCAGACGATACCTATACAGCACGTGCCCCGTGAGGAAAGACAGCGCAGGAGCGAGGAGGAATATCATGTCTCCCAGGGAAAGCCCCGCAAGAAAAAGGGCAGCAGCCTGGCGACCATTGTGGGCTTCTGTGTGCTGGCAGTGCTGCTGGGCATAGGCATCTATCTTATGACACAGCTGTTCGCTCCCCCTGAGGAGGGCGACAAGTCTTCCTCCAGCAAGCCTGTGCAGGAGATCACCTACGACGACGAGAGCGAGGAAGAGGACGATTACGAGTACGCTACCACCACCACGGTCATCACTGCTGAGATAGATGATACCGAGTACGGCAGAGGTTCCATAATGCCCAATATCGTCGGCCTGATATATTCGGAGGTCGAGAAGAAAATGGGCGGTGAGTTCACGCTGAAGCCCAAGTATTACTACTCCGATACCGATGAACGCGGGCTGGTAAAGAGCCAGAGCATCCCCGAGGGCTCGGACTACGACCCCTCCAGAAAGAATGAACTGGTAATGGACGTTTGTGCAGGACCTTCCAGCATACCCGTGCCCGATTCCTCGGGTTATACCAAGAGGGATTACCTCGACCTGCTGGACAGCCTGAACATCAAGTACAGCGTTACCGAGGAGAGATCTTCGCTGGCTCAGGGATATGTCACCAGGACAAGCATAACCGCAGGCAACTATATCAATGTTGAAAAGGGCGAGACCCTGACAGTATACGTCAGCAACGGCAAGCCTGTGGCTACTACCACGGCTGCCTCAACTGCCGCACAGACGGATACAGCTTCCGAGACCCAGCAGTGGACAGATACCGAGCCCTGGACGGATACACAGGCCTGGACAGACACCGAGGCTCCAGCAGTAGATTACGGCGGAGAAGAACAGCCCCAGTAAGCTTTCGGCCGCTGTGGGAAGTGTCTTTTCTAAAACGTTTTCGGAAATATGCAAAAAAACATGAACTTCATCTGAAACGTTTTTGAAGAAATGTGAAAACCTTAGCAAAGCCCTTGACAAGTCGGGGGCTTTGTGTTATTCTTAGATGTGGAAAATAAGATGAAAAAGGGCGGACAAGTGGATAAACTGCCCGAATTTGGAGGTATATAATATGGCAAAGAAGATCGGCGTTCTCACTAGCGGCGGCGACGCACCTGGCATGAATGCTGCTGTAAGAGCAGTATGCAGAGCAGCACTTCAGAGGGGTATGGAAGTCGTTGGTATCAAGCGCGGCTACAACGGTCTGCTGAATGGCGAGATCATTGACATGAATGCAAGAACAGTTTCGGGCATTATCCAGAGAGGCGGTACCTGCCTTTACACTGCAAGATGTCCTGAGTTCAGAACTATCGAGGGCGTAAAGAAGGGCGCTGACAAGTGCCGTGAGATCGGCCTTGACGGTATCGTTGTTATCGGCGGTGACGGCTCATTCAGGGGTGCAGCTGATCTGTCTGCACAGGGTATACCCTGCATAGGCCTGCCCGGTACTATCGACAACGATATTTCCTGCACCGAGTACACTATCGGCTACGATACAGCAATGAACACCGCTATGGAAATGATCGACAAGATCAGAGATACTGCACAGTCCCACGACAGATGCTCTGTTGTTGAGGTAATGGGCAGAAACGCAGGCTACATAGCTATCAACGTCGGCCTGGCTGTTGGCGCTGAGGCTGTTATCACTCCTGAAGAGGACTATGACCTGGACGCTATCTGCGCTAAGATGCAGAAGGTGATGAAGAGCGGCAAGACCCACTTCCTTATAGTTGTTGCTGAGGGCGTTGGCAAGACCGAAGAGATCACCAAGCTGATACAGGAAAAGACAGGCGTTGAAACAAGAGCAACTATCCTGGGCCATGTACAGAGAGGCGGCTCGCCTACTGTAAGAGACAGAGTTACCGCTACCCAGATGGGCTACCACGCAGTTGAGCTGCTGGAGCAGGGTATCGGCAACAGAGTTGTCGGCATGAAGGACAACCACATATATGATGTGGATATCCAGGAAGCTCTGGCAATGAAGAAGCCTTTTGAAGATGAGCTGTATTCTATACTGAATGAGACTGCATTCTAAAAACGGTCATTATCCGCGTGATACGCGGCTGACATATTACAGAGTAGAGTACCGAGCGTTAAGTGTCCGACGGACGGGGAGTTGACGACGGAACGAAAAGGCTTTGCCTTGCGGTTTGGTGCTCGCATCCCGCTGAATGTGTAAAAGAGAAGCTTTTCATAAACTGCTCCTTTATGCACGAAGCTGTCATTTAAAGGAGGAGGATCCTATGAAAAGCTTTTTTTCGTCATTTTCAAAGTCAGCTAAGGAGCTGACAGACCTGAGGTGCCTGTGTGTTACGGCAATTTTCATCGCTTTGTCGATGCTGCTGGAATCTGTGGCTATCAACACCCCCTATTTCAAGATAAGCTTTGCTTATCTGGCGGCTGCCTGCATAGGTATGCTGTTCGGTCCTACGGTGGGCTTCTTTGCAGGGCTTATATGTGATGTGGTAGGCTATATCGCCAACCCTGCGGGTGCGCCTTTCCTGCCTGCATACACCCTTGTTCAGGGTATGTCGGGACTTATCTACGGCGCTGTGCTGTATTACAAGGTGGACTACTCTATCTTTGCCAAGAAGGAAGATCCCTTTAAGGACAAAAAGAGCAAGAATGGTCTGAGTGTACAGTTTTTTGTACGAATTGTCATAGCTAAGCTGCTGAACATCACTATCATCAATATCTTCATAAATACTGCGCTGAATATGCATTACGGCTTTATCCCCAAGCAGGCATACAGCGTGGCCATAGCGGCAAGGGTCATCAAAAACCTGACCCAGCTTGCTGCTGATATACCGCTGATGTTCGTGGTGATACCCTCGGTATTTGTTATATACAAGAGGGCGTTCAGAACCGGGACTGCTGCATAAGAATTCTTTGAGCGACCTTCGGGTCGCTCTTTTTACTTGTAAATATTCTGTGAACTCTTGTACGAAAAGGGCAACTGTTTGCCGAAACTGAAAAGCGGTCATTTTCGTGACCCTGTGGTATATATTGGGATATTGCCCCTCTGATTTAGCCTGCAAATGTCGGTATATAAAGGAAATATGACCTTAAAATCAAAAAAATAGTATAATGTTAAATAAGTTACGAAAACGAAACCGCAGTTGACATTTTTCAGCGAAAACGTTATAATTAATATGTACTTGGGGAAGTATACTTTTTATAAAGGCGGGGAAAAGTCATAGTGCGGGAACGCACGGACATTCCGAGAACAAGACGGCTGCGGCGCTTAACGCTGCGGCCGTTTTTTTGCGCTCTGTAAGGGGCAGCTGTCATCAATTTGAGAGGTATTCTCAAATGTAAACAATGTGTAAAAGTGTGGGAAATCCGTTGACAGGCGGTGTGGGTTGTGATATACTATTAAATTGAAACTTACTCTCAAATTTCTGCGAAGGAGGGCTGGTAATGGCCAAGTATAACACGGTGCAGCGGGGCGAACTGCTGGAATTTATGGGCAGGCACAGGACTTCTGCCTACACGGTGAAAGAGATCGCTGATATGATGAAAGCGGACGGCAGCATACCCAAGCCCCCGGGAGAAAGCACCGTCTACAGGCTGATAAAAGAGCTGGTGGAAAGCGGCGAGGTCAAGCGTACCGTCAGGGGAAATACCAGGACTTTCGTGTACCAGCTGACCGACGGCGAAAGCTGCCACCACCACCTGCACATGAAGTGCGTCAGCTGCGGCAAGCTTTACCATATGGACGACGAAGCCAGCCGTGCGCTGGTGGAGCGCATACTGCGGGAGGACAGCTTCGAGATAGACCCCAGCGTTGTGCTGCCGGGTAAGTGCGGGGGCTGTCGGGGAGGAAAAGTATGAAGCGGCATATTGCTGCCCTGCTGACAGCAGTGGTAATGGCGGCAGCGCTGGTGCTGTCCATTTGCTGCATTGAGATACACGGCGGTCACGATTGCTGCGGCGAGGGCTGCAGTATCTGTGCGGTGCTGGAACAGTGCGCAAAACGTCTGGGCGGTGCAGGCAATGTCGGGCAGATGACTGTGATCATTGCGGCCTTTGGCACAACTGTCTTTATCTGCATAAAGGTAGTGGAGTTTTTTTGTAGAAAATCTCCCATAGGGCTGAAAGTGGTGCTGCTGAATTGATGTTGGCTGTGCGTATATATAATGGTATATCATCGGACAGAATAACATCAAACGGAGGATCTTATAATGATAAAGAGATTTGCAAATATAATGGTATGCGCTGCTATGCTGGGGCTTACAGCCTGCGGCAGTGCGGTAAGCGCAGCGGAAAATGATGAGGGTAAGCTCAGTGTGGTTTGCACGACTTTCCCAGGATATGACTGGACCGGGGAGATACTTGGCAGCCATAGGGAAGAAGTTCAGCTGACCTACCTGCTTGATAACGGCGCTGACCTCCATAACTACCAGCCCTCTGCGGCGGATATGGTGAAGATATCAGGCTGTGACGTTTTTGTTTACGTCGGCGGAGAAAGCGAGCATTGGGTCGCTGACGCACTGAAAGAAGCCTCCAACAAGGATATGCAGGTGGTAAAAATGCTTGATGTCCCCGGGCTTGACGCCAAGGAGGAAGAGGTCAAGGAAGGCATGGAGGCCGAGGAAGAAGATGGCGAAGAGGAAGAGCCTGAGTACGATGAGCACGTATGGCTCTCGGTGAAGAATGCGGAGATGATCAGCGGCAGCATAGCTGATGCCCTGGCTGCGGCCGATCCCGATAATTCGGCGGATTACAAGGCAAATTATGAAAGCTACAAGGCTAAGCTGGCGGAGCTTGATGAGAAGTTCACTGCTGCCGTTGAGGGCGCACAGAACAAACCTGTCATCTTCGGTGACAGGTTCCCCTTCAGGTACCTTTGCGATGACTACGGCCTTGACTACTATGCCGCCTTTGTTGGCTGCTCGGCGGAGACCGAGGCTTCCTTTGAGACAGTGGCTTTCCTGGCTGAGAAGGTAGATGAGACAGGCACTGACACATTGTT
The DNA here is from genome assembly GCF_017464355.1 of Ruminococcus sp. GTDB lineage: Bacteria > Bacillota > Clostridia > Oscillospirales > Ruminococcaceae > Hominimerdicola. Next base: position 149,378 of record NZ_JAFUAG010000027.1, read on the forward strand.
CACCATTGAGAATTCTGACGGGAAGATAGCCCAGGCTATCATCAGCAATACCGAAAAGAAGGACCAGAAGACCGCTGTGCTGAACTCGCTGCAGTCGGTAGATGCAGAAGACGCTGATAATGGCGCAAGCTATATAACGCTTATGGAACAGAACTGTGAAACACTGAAAGAGGCGCTGAAATAACAGCGCTCCCGCAATGGGGGATAAAAGTCCCGAAAACAGGACAGAAGCGCAAAGCCCGTCGGGAAACACACGGCATAGTGTGATATCGGATGAGCCAATTTTCATCAAAAATGCAAAAAGCATTCACAGAAACAATAAATTACGGGAGTAATGTAAATGGGTAAGCAGATAGAATGTAAAAACTGCACACTGGGATATGAGGGCGTAGCCGTTACGGAGGACATAAACTTCACCGTAAGCAGCGGCGATTACCTCTGTATACTGGGCGAGAACGGCTCGGGCAAAAGCACGCTGATAAAGGCGCTGCTGGGACTTCGGCCTGTAATGAACGGTAATATCGAGTGGGTAGAGTCCAAGCAGGGCGAGATAGGCTACCTGCCCCAGCAGACCGTTGTGCAGAGGGATTTTCCCGCTTCGGTCAGGGAGATAGTGCTTTCGGGCTGTCTGGGCAAGGGCAGCTTCAGGCCTTTTTATTCAAAAGAGGATAAGGAACTGGCGGATAAGACCATGACGGAGCTTGGCATAAAAGATCTGGAAAAGCGTTGCTACCGTGAGCTTTCGGGCGGACAGCAGCAAAGGGTCCTGCTGGCGAGAGCCCTTTGTGCAGCTGGGAAGATACTGCTGCTGGACGAGCCTGTCACAGGCCTTGACCCCAAAGCCCAGAACGACCTGTATGAGCTTATCGCTAAACTGAACAAGCAGGGTATCACCATTATCATGGTCTCCCACGATATACACGCTGCGGTCAGGTATGCCAGCCATGTGCTGCATATCGGCAGCAAGAAGCAGCTGTTTTTCGGCACCAAGGACAAATATGTCAACAGCAAGCTGGGACAGAGCTTTATTCTTTCGGAGGAGGCTGAGGATAATGAGTGAGATCATGGATAAGCTGCAGTATTACTTTGCCTACCCCTTTGTGAGGTATGCACTGATCGTCGGTCTGCTGATAGCGCTTTGCTCATCTCTGCTGGGGGTAACGCTGGTGCTTAAGCGGTTTTCTTTCATCGGCGACGGACTTTCCCATGTGGCTTTCGGAGCAATGGCGGTTTCCACCGTGCTTTCTGTGACGCTGAAAAAAATGTCGGGGGGCGAGAGCGCCTTCGGGAAATTTCTTGAAGATACCAACGGCATGGCTATAATACTTCCCATAACGCTGCTCTCGGCGGTGCTGCTGCTGAGGACGGGGCAGAACACCAAGATAAAAGGCGATGCCGCTGTGGCCATGATATCTGTGGGGGCGCTGGCGCTGGGATATATGCTCATAAATCTGTTTCCTGCTTCTTCCAATGTGGCAGGCGATGTTTGCAGCACTCTGTTCGGTTCAACGTCCATACTCACCCTGACAAAGGGGGAGGTCTGGCTGTGCGCCATACTGGCAGTTGTGGTGCTGGCGGTGTTCATTATTTTCTACAACCGCATTTTTTCCGTTACCTTTGATGAAAACTTTGCAAAGGCAAGCGGTGTCAAGGCTGACGGCTACAACCTCATCATCGCCGTGATAACAGCACTTATCATCGTGCTGGCCATGACCCTGGTGGGCTCGCTGCTCATCTCGGCGCTGATAATTTTCCCTGCCCTTTCGGCCATGAGGCTTTTCAAGAGCTTCAAAAGCGTTATCATCTGCTCGGCTGTGATATCTGTTTTATGTGCAGGCGTGGGCATAATAGTTTCCATACTCTGCTCTACACCGGTGGGCTCTACCATAGTTTCGGCGGATATCATCGTGTTCGGCATTTTCAGCCTGACTGCGGCATTGACAAGGAGGAACTGACATGAAAAGGATAATATTTGCAGCGCTGGCAGCTTCTGTCATGCTGGCGGGCTGCGGCGATACCTCAAAGGTGGACGGCCTTATAGAAAGCAGCGCCGCTGAAACAGTTACTCTCAGCAAAACAGACGAAGCCATAGCCAAGCTGGCAGAAGACAACGCAGCGTCTTACTGGGCTGACAAGGAGACCACTCCTGTTCCCATGACCACTAAGATAGAAGAGAGCGAGCTCCAGAATGGTGATATAGATATCGACCTGACGAGCCTTGACGCAAATATGCTCTATGCACAGGTATATGCGATGACCGCTGAGCCTGAAAAATATGTGGGCAAGAAGGTACGCGCAACAGGCACCTTTGCCCATACCCAGGACCCCAACGGCAGCGATTATTTTGCAGTGTTCATCGCTGATGCGGCAGCCTGCTGCCAGCAGGGACTTGAATTCCGCCGTGAGGGAGAATTCAGCTACCCCGAGGATTACCCCGAGGTCAATGAGCCCATTACCGTAACAGGCACTTTCAACACCTATCAGGAGGGCATTTACACCTACTGCGAGCTTATGGACGCAGATATGGTGGTAGGTTAAAATCACTTTGCATAAAAAGGAGAGCGTGGACAGTTCCACGCTCTCTTTGTTTTTTATATCGACGGGGCTGCCCCGAGTACGGAGGTCAGCTGCATGATAAGTTCACTGAAATATCTTTCGCTGACACTGCCTATCTCCAGGGGCTGATAGCGGTAGTAGCTGCTGTCGGGGGTACTGAGCTCCAGTTTGCCTACAGTTACTTCCTCGCCCTCAAAGTCATAGTTGACTATGCTCGCCCCAGAGAACACCAGATATGCACGGGTGCCTGCGGCTGTCCAGCTGCCGTCCGCCTGCCTGGTGCGGCTGCTTATATCCTCACGGTAGAAGTAGTAGAAGAACCCTGCGTCCTCAGCCTGACCCTTGTACCAGCCTATCTTGGTAAGCTTGCCTATGAGAGAAAGGCTGTTCAGCTCTATGCCGTCAAAACGCAGTATCTCCGTGGACTTGCGCTCCTCATCGGTCATGCGGAAGATCCTTCTGTCAAGCTGCGGGAAGGGCTGGGTGATCTCGTAGTCTTCCAGCTGCTCCTTCCAGGCGGATATCTGTTCCGCTGTCAGCTCCAGCGGGTGAACAAGACCTATCTTTGCGTTATCGGGAATTGTCAGCTCATCGTCATCTACCGAGTTGAAGCTGCCCTCCTCGGTGTAGCGGAAGGTGTCTGTCAGCTTGCCGCTGTCATCGTACAGCCCCCAGATGAGCCCCATGGCGAAGCCGTGCATAACTGCGTTCTTCACGAAAAGCTCCTTCCAGCCCTCAGCTGTCCAGCGGCGGTCGTTCATAAGCACGCTCTCGAGTCTGGCGGACTGGTTGGCTGCTACGGTCTTCAGCTGCTTTTTCATCTCCTTGAAGTCAGCTGTTGCTGCTGCGGCTTTTTCTGCATCATCGCCGGCTGCGGGCTTGGGCAGATTTTTTACCTGCTTATCCCCGTTGAATATCTGCAGGACATTGCCTGCACCCAGGTATACCTTGAACTGCCTGGGGCCGAAGTCGAATTCACGGCACATATTCTCATCAAAGCCCAGGTCGGGTACTATCTTGTCGGCCAGCTCGTCGGTGGTCAGCCCCAGTTCCTCGGCGGCATTCCTCAAAGCGTCGGCCGCTGCACCGCGCACCATTTTGTTCTTGAACTTGCGGGACATACCGTCCACGTTCATAAGGGCGGTCTTGCTGCCGCTGAGCGCCATGGCCCGTACAGCCTCGGAAGCTATAGCCCCACGGGAATTCTCGCCCCAGAACTTTATGTAGTGCATGAAGCTTTCCTCCACAGCGCTGCCCCCGTGGAGAGCCGTAAAGTACAGCACCCACTTGGTCTTGGCCTGCGCCCCTGCGTCTACCCATTTAGCGAAGACATCTGCGGCAAAGGCGGCCAGCTCGCGCTTGTTGAGTTTTTCTGCCAGCACGTTTGCAGTGGGGCTCGCCCCGAATTCTGTCATGCCTGCGTAGCACATCATCAGGGCTTCGAGGTACTTGCGCTCACACTCGCTGCCGTCGGCATTGTGTACGGTCTTGGTGGAGCCGTCAAAGGCAAAGGCGACTTTTCTGGCCTTGCCGCCCTTGGTCAGCTCCTCCACAGGGTCAACAGCCGAGGGCTTTGTGCTGTCCTCGGGTGCCGCGGGAGCAGCGCCCAGCAGCAGGGCAGCCTTATCCTTTATCTTGGCAGACTTTTCCTTTTCATACAGCGCTTCAAGCTCAGTCCTGTAATCGGCAGCACCCTGCTTCTCGATGATAGCCAGTGCCAGTTCACGGGCGGAGGCTTTCTTCCTGGTCAGCAGTGCAGCTATGTCATCGTGCCAGATGTTCATGCCTGCCATGCACTTTGTAAGCTCGGTCTTGACAGCCTTGCTGGTATCCTCAGCCATAGCGAAAAGCTGTGCTTTGTAGCGCTCGGGGTCACGGCTGTAGGCCATGGCTGATATCTGTCTGCCCAGGGCGGGAAGCTCTGCATGGTCAACTTTGTCCAGCGCCTCCTTATGGTCAGTGCCGAAAGCGGCAGCTATCTTCATGGCAGTGGACTCCTTATGAGAGTAGAGAGTATCGATGTAATTGCTGAGGGTCTTCAGTATAGTAGTGGGGTGCAGCCCTGTTCTCAGCAGCATTTCCACGGACTTGTCAGGTTCATCGGTGAACTCGAAGCCTGTGGCTCTATTTATGATGAAGTCCTTGCTCCAGCCCATATCCGCCATTACCAGCACCGCATAGTAGCGGCAGAAGAAATCCTCCGACCCAACAGATGAGTAACAAGTGCATACAGGACGCTCACGGGTCGTCCATTTCAGGTCGGTCAGGGTGGGAAGTACCTCTTCAAGGGTCTTTCTGCCGTTGATGTAATCCACCATTTCATCTGCGGCGGGCTTATCAAAGCCTGTCCTTATAATATCGGCAGCCTGCTCTCTTATGGCAGCGTTAATATCGGGGCAGGGAAGTCCCAGCTCTTTCAGGGTGTCGGCAAGGGTCCTCATGACTATGGGGTCATCGGTATTCAGCACGGCCTCTGTGAAAGCTTCGGTGTGATTTTTCGCCATTTTTCTGAGGTGAGCATTGACGAGCTCATGATCCGTTTCGGGGTATCTTAGGTAGAATGCCACATATATGGCAGCGTACTTGGTGCAGAGCAGGGGCTCCTCCTCGATGACATCAAGGGCTTTGTAGCAGAAATTCTTCATGACCACATTTGTAAGCTTTTTGGTGTCATGCTTGGCATACATCACGGCCTTTGCCCTGGCGGTGCTGTCAAATCTGCCCAGCTCTGTCATCAGCAGGTAAAAACTGAAGTTCGTGTCATCGGGGGTGCCTGCGGTACCGTTTGGCTGAATGTCAGCAGCGTACTTTGCTATGTGCTTTACGATATTGTCAGCCTTGTCGGTGTGTTCGAGCGCAAGGGCATATATGGAGTTGGCCATACGTCTGTTGGTCTGGGCGATGATATCGCCCATCTGCATATATTCCTCGGCAGACCTGCCCTTGTAGATGTAATCTCTGTTCCTCAGTATATTGCCTGTACACCACACACAGGTAAAGGCCTCGGCGCAGAGCCTTGCCTTTTCTCTGCCCAGCCAGCCTGTCAGGGCTCTTTCGAAAAGTGCGCTGCATTTTTGGGGAGAATTGTTGTCGGTGACTATGCTGTCTACCAGCCCCACACAGCTGACCCCGACGGCTGCCCACAGAAAGCAGAGGAAACGGTCGGTCAGCTCATTGTTATTTGCCCTTACTATCTCCAGGTTGACAGCCTTTTCGTACTTGCCCTTGTCTGTGATGGGTCTGCCGTAGACAGCACACAGGGTAACATTGGAAAGTATCCCGTAGTCCACAGGCTTGCTCATATCCATGAATTCCTCGAAAAACGGGCGGTTCTCCTCCAGCATACCCTGCTTTACCAGCAGCTCGCCCAGGCTGCTGCCCTTCATTGGTTGTTGTGCGTAGATCATTTTTTTATCTCCTTTCGTATCATTCATGCTCAGGCTGCATTTTTGCCAGGGCACTTATTGTCTGAAGTCTTTTTTCACCTGCACGGATATAATCGTACAGCACCGTCATCTTCTGCATGATGTCCGCAGTGCTGCCCCCCGTGCTGTGACGGTAGGCGCCTGCCAGCGCAAGAAGCTCCTCCGTCATTGCCGCAAGATTTCCCATGCCGCAGTTTTTTGCCTGCCGTGCCAGCTTGTCCTCGTCCCGTATCTGAGAACGAAGTCCGCAGTGTACGATAAAATAAAGGGTCTCACGAAGCTTTGCGAAGAGTTTCAGCAGTTCCTCCGCATACACCGCCTGCCCCTCGGCACCGTCGTACTTCTCGGGCAGAAAATACTGCTTGTCATCAAAGGGGGTTATGAAGTCGTATATCTCCACGGGGAACAGCACCAGCTCGCCTTCCTCGATGCTTGCTATCCCTAAGAAGGTAAAGCGCTTTTCGTCCTTTTCCCTGAGCATACGAGTGGCTATCTTTTCCAGCTGGTCGATGAAATCTTTGGTCTCCGCCTGATATTTCGCCCGCACCTTCATGCGGCAGCCCCGCCAGTCCTCGATCTCCATGATGAACTGCTGGCTGTATTTATCGAACCTGTGATATCGGCAGCCCGCCGCTGTCACGAAGAACAGCCTGTCCGTTTCAAGGGGGCCTGCCTCGTCAAGGGCAGCGGCTATCTCACGGAAATCATCTTTGATAAGTTGAAGCACCGCAGGGCAGTTCAGCCCTGCATTTGACTGGCTGATGACCCTTGTGCTTCCCGAGGAGGAAAGCTTCTCGCCGCTGACCTTAGCTCCCGTAAGCACCATGCGACTCTTCATGACATTGCGTATGGGTACGCCTAAGTCCCAGGGGGTGGTGACAGCATACCTCATACGGGAGTTTTTCTCATAGTAGGCAGGCCGCAGCTCTGACATTGTGAGGAAGGTCTGTCCCGTGACCTTGTTCTCGTCCAGAAAATAGAAGATATCTCCCTCGAACTCACCGCCCCGCACCTGTCTGCCGCCTATGGGCAAAAGGGTCAGGGCGCCTTTGACCTCGGTGTAGCTTTTGCGGAACTCACCCAGCTCCGTAACGGGTATGCCATCTCTTTCAAGGCGGGCAAGCTTCTTGTCCGTGCGGCAGAGTTTTTCTGCAAAAGCCTGCCCGTCAAAGGCCGCGCGTCTGCCCAGGTGCTGGCTGAGTTTTCCGCCTATGTCACGCATCATTCGCTCGGCATCGGCGGCACGGACAGCGTGGCAGCGCACCGCAGCGGCTTCGATACGAGCGGGCATATCCTCGGGCACCCGCACCAGACCGCTTTCAAGTATCTCCCGCAGCAGCCCCCTGCAAAGGGCAGCGCACTCATGCACCTTGGCTTCGTCCCTGGGTGGAAGCTTTTCTGCCTCGGGCTCGGCTTTCGCTGCCGCCGAAGTTACTCCCGCCCCGGGAGCTTCTTCCTGTTTCACCTCAGCATTGTCTTCCGCCGCGGGGGCCTGTGCGGGGACTTCCGCAGGGGGCAGAGTATTCTTCAGCAGCACCAGCGCCCCGACTATATGCCTGCACACCGCCCGTGAGGGGCAGCTGCAGCTGCTTTGTTCAAGGGGGTCTTTCAGGGTAACGGTCTCGCCGCCGAAGGGGATAGTTATGCTGTCCTCGTTCTCGGTGAACTCACAGGGAGCGCCCTCGGCGTCCTTGCAGGCACGCTTGTAGGTGCCCTTGTTGGCCAGCCCGATGAGATAGTCCTCGTCCGCCAGAGAAATTTTCTGTCTTAATTTTTGTACAGTTTCTGTCACTATCTCACCTCCCTCAGCTCAATATGCTGCCTATGTGTTCCCCTAACTGCTCGGGGGTCATGGCACCGACGAATGCGCCCATATCTGCCAGCTTCTGACCCAGCACCCTGTCAAAGGCCGCATTTGCGTTCTCATCAAGGGCGGTCAGGTAGCTGAGCTTTGCGCCGCTTGTGATTATGTTTCTGCTTACGTTCATCAGGCGGTCTTCTCTTCCGCCCTCATACAGGTCGGTGACACATATGACCGCCGTCTGTGAGGGTGTGGTGATAAGGCTCTCGCAGTAGGTCATGGCCTTGCCGATGTCAGTTCCGCCCCCCAGCTGCACGCTCATCAGCACCTCCGCAGGCTCTTCCGCCCGGCCGCTGAGGTCTACCACATTGGTATCGAAGATGACCAGCTTGACCTCTGCAAAGGGCAGTTTGGAGATGATCTGCGCCATGACCGCACTGTAGATAATGGAGCTTGACATGGAACCGCTTTCGTCCACGGCGATGATGACAGTCTTGTTGTTGAAGCGCTTTACCCTGTTGGAAAAATATATCTCTTTCAGCATGAGCTGTTCGCTGTCACTGTCGTAGTTTTTCAGGTTGCGGCGGATAGTCTTTTTTATATCAAGATTTCTCGCTGAATGTATGGGGCTCGAGCTGTTGCGGTCAAGCCTGCCCATTACCGAGCGCCGCACCGAGTTCTCCAGCTTTGCACGCAGCTCCTCGGCCACCTGTGCCGCCACCCGCTTGGCAGTTTCCAGCACCTCGCCCCGCATAAGGTGCCGCAGGGAAAGTATGGTCTTTAAAAGCTCCATGTTCGGGGTCATCTTTTCAAGAACTTCCTTGTCGGTCAGCAGCTCTGTCAGCCCGAATTCATCGAGGGCGTGCCTTTCCAGCACCTCTGCGGTCTGTCTGGGGAAAAGCTCACGCACCCTGGTTATCCACCTGGCGGCGGTTATCCTTGACTCACCTGTGCCCCCCGTCCTTGACTCGTTCTCGCGGACATCATCGCCACCCGAACGGCTGTAGAGGTAATCGAGCAGCTGCTCCATGTCCGCAAAGCTTTTCAGCTCCTCGCTACTGCCCGAAAACTCCAGGTCACGGTCGGACTGGCTGCCAAGCACCAGCCGCCAGCGGTTCACCGAAAGGGCTTTCTGTTCAGCCTCTGTCAAAACTGCTCACCTCCTTCAAGCTGCGCCGTGATAAGGCTGTCCAGCTTTCTTCCGAAATCGTAAAGTCCCTCATCTATCATGTCGCCGTCCAGCACATCTTTTTCCTTAGCCCCGTGAAGTGCGGCGGCCACACCTGCTATCTCCTGTATCTCAGAGGGTGTGAAGTAGGAGAATGCCAGCCTCATGGAAGGCAGTATCTCCATAAAATCCTCAGTGCCGAAGCCTGTGAGCAGGGAGTCTGTCAAGTGCAGAAAAGAGTCGTCTGCCAGCACGATATCTCCCGCAGTGCTGAAAAGCCCCCGCAGGTAGTCAGCCCCCTGCTTGCGTACCTCGGAGGAACCGCTGAGGTAGCCCCGCATGGCATTTTCCGCATCGGTGCGGCGCTCAGCTTCAATAGCATACAAAAGCCCCATTACCGCCCCGTAGACCGTGGGTTCCTTATCCTTTGCACCTGCCATGGTAAGCAGGGCATCTTCCAGGGAATCCCGCCACATGGCCAGCACGCCTCCTGTCAGGCTGAACATTATTTTAAGTATGCTCACCACCTCGTCCGCCTTATCCGAGGGTGTGTTCGCCATGGCGGGCAGGGAGGATATCAGCTTTGCCATGCACCTGTTCATGTATTCAAGGGAAGAACTGTCCTCAAATTCGTACAGCTTGCGCAGGTCGTAAAGTCTGCCGAAGCACCTGAGCCCCTCGCCCACCGAGAAGAAGTCGCCGTCATTGGTGACAGCATCTTCAAGCAGTGCCAGCTGGTTCTTGTCAAGGGCAATGCCCATGAGGAAGCAGTTTATGGCAGTGTGGGCGCCGTCCGCACAGCGCCTGCGGTCAGCAAGTACTCTCGTGGCCGCCGTGGTGCAGGCCTCCTCAATGGTGAAGCCGTCAGTGGTGCGGTCGATGAGGGCAGCATCGACGTTGGGTGTGCGGCGGTATGTCCACAGCTCGTGTACACGGCTGCGGTCCCGTCCATGGTGTAGGTCGGGACCCTTGGCAAGCTTGCAGAAGCCTGTTTTCAGGTATTCCATGCGGTGGAAAAATCTGCTGAGCGCCAGCCCCTTTCCTCCGCCGAAAAGTGCCACGTCCGACTCCATGGGCACACCTATCTGGTATTTCAGCCTGAAGCTCTCGCACTGCTTTTCAAAGTCAGCCACCAGGGGCGGGACATGGCTTTTGTCGCCGATACGGCCTACACCTTCACCCGTAGCTATGCGCTGCATGATAGCCAGCGGCATGGAGGAGGACAGATTTTTCTCGCCCTTGATAAACGCTGAAGTAACACCGTCCATGACCTCGGCGAGGCCTGTCTGGCTCACGTTCCTCAGCGCCGCCAGACCTGTCATCACACTTTGGGCAGAGGTTATGTCCGCTATGGAAACGGGTATGTCCTTTTTTGAACTTTCCCTTGCTGTTCTTATCAGCAGTTCAAGGCAGGCATCGTTGTACACATTCCCGGGGTCATCGCCCTTTTCAAGACGGGTGGTTATGCCGTCGTAGAACCCGGGGCACATCATGCCCGAGGCATAGCCGTGCAGGGCATCAGCAGCCTGATAGGAGTAGGCTGTGGGGAAACACCCCTGCTGGTCCGCGGGTATCCTGTGCAGCTTTTCAGCCTTGAACTTGCCCTCATGCAGCAGCCTTGCCAGACCCAGGCTGTGCAGTCCCCCTGTGACCACCAGCACCTTTTCGCCGCTGTCGAGGGCTTCCTTTATGCGCAGCGCCATGTGCCTTTCACGGGCGAGGGTGCCATCGGCTTCAAGCTCGGCTGGGTCTTCATCATTTCGGGTCAGCACGCAGTAGGTGTGCATATTTTCGCAGAATTCTCCCGGGGTAAGCTTAAGTCCCTCTATCTCAAAATACTTCTCCCAGAATTCCTCAAAGCTGCGCATGCCTGTTTTCTCACAGAGCCTGCTGTAGAACTTTGAGCGCACCAGACGGCTGTCATCGGTGTAGCTGTGCTTGTCCGCCGCCTTTCTCAGACCCTTGCTCTGGGCGGTATTTATCAGTATCTCGCAGTAGGGCAGGTCGATGAAGCGGGCGGGTATGCCCCGCTTTGCACCCTCTGCAATGGCATTGTACTCAGGCGAAGAAAGCAGGAAAGGATAGTAGCACTTGTAGTCCTCCCCGTCTTCGCTGACCAGCTTTTTCTTGTCCTTGTAGTAGTAATATATGGCCGCAGGAAGCTCTGTCTGCTCATCAGTCAGCACGGGTATGAGCTCGTTGGCATTTTCAGGTCCCTCGATGAGTATGACCGTGGGCGAAAATTCCTCCACCGCCCGCCGCAGCTGAAAAGCGCACACAGGGCTGTGGTGCCTTACGGGGAAAAGCAGCAGCTTTCCCAGGGGGTCATACCTCAGCAGCTGACCCGCAGCGCCTGCTATCTCAGCAATGCGGCTGTCTCTGAATAAGCCTTCCATGCGCCACCGTTCCTTTTCGCCTTCTCGTTGACAGATGTCCTGAAATAAGCTTTCAGCTTTTCAAGGTCGTCCTTGTTCTCCTTGCATACCGCCCCCAATAAGTTCTGGGTCAGCACCCGCAGATCGGCTCTGCCGTCACCGTAGTACCAGCTGTGGCTGATAGTCTGGTAGAATACCGATACAGCTTCTGCCGTACTCATGACCGCCGCAGGCTTTTCGACTATAGTACCCTCAGCGGTCTTGCCCTCACGAAGCTCATGGTAGGTAACAGCCAGCAGCTCGGCCACATCAGTATCAACAGGACAATCGATATGCCCCGCCTTTGCCATGTTCTCGGCCTCACGGATTATTATCTCCTTTTCAAGACGGACATCTGCGATAGGCTCAACGGTCTCAAAATTAAAACGTCGTTTCAGCGCCCCCGACATTTCGTTTACGCCCTTGTCACGGGTGTTGGCGGTGCCTATGATATTGAAGCCCGGCTTTGCCAGCACAAGCCCCTCATCGCCCAGCTCGGGGATATTCAGTATCTGGTCACTCATAACAGAGATGAGGCTGTCCTGTATCTCGGCGGGGGTACGGGTGATCTCTTCAAATCGTGCGAAGACACCTTTCTCCATACCTATCAGCAGGGGAGAGGGCACCAGCGCTTCACGGCAGGGTCCTTTTGAAAGCAGCAGCGCATAGTTCCAGCTGTACTTTATCATATCCTCGGTTGTGCCTGCGGTACCCTGGACAGTATTGGTGCTTACCCCGCAGCAGGCCGCTGACAGCAGCTCGGAAAGCATGGTCTTGGCAGTGCCGGGTTCGCCCACCAGCATAAGGCCGCGGCTGCCCGCAAGGGTGATTATGCACCTTTCCACCAGGGCGTCATTGCCGTAGAATTTTCTGGGGATATCCATATCACCCGCCTTGCCGCCCAGAATGAACGTGCGCACAGCTTTAGGCGAGAGCCGCCAGTTTTCGGGCTTTCTGCCTGTATCATTTTCTTCCAGCGCCCTGAGCTGGTCGGCATACCTGACCTCAACGGGGGGCTTGATAAAATTCTGTTCCATGAGAACCTCCTTATCAAATACAAAATTGCACGGCAGGCCATGCGCGTTCTTGTCCGCTGAAAAACCTGCCCACATTTTTTTCACATCTATGAAAAGATTATAACATATCTGTTTATAAATAGCAATACATTTTTCGAGAAAAAAAAGGCAGCTGTACAGAAAACAGTACAGCTGTCCGAAACACAAAAGTCAGTATATGGGTACATCGAAATTCTTCATCTTCTCGAAGAGTATGTCGTCCTCCGAGGGAATGTCCGCAGCCTGCTCTATCTCGCTGCGTATGCTCAGCATCTCGCGGTCGGTGGAGGATATGACCTCGGCACAGGCACGAAGACGGTCAACTATCTCCTGCTCGTTTTCCACCGCCTGCTTGTATTTCAGCTGATGTTCCAGACTTGCCCAGAAATCCATGGCTATGGTGCGTATCTGGACTTCCACCCGCATATCACGCTTTTCTTCCGCAAAAAACACAGGCACACTGACTATCAGGTGCAGGCTGCGGTAGCCGTTGGGTTTGGGGGAAGCTATGTAGTCCTTGCGGGCGATAAGGGTGATGTCGTCCTGCTGTATGAGGGCATCAGCAATGGAATATATGTCATCTATATAAGCGCAGATGACCCGCACGCCAGCCACGTCGCTGAGGTTCTCCTCGATGGTCTGCGGGTTCATGGGCAGGCCTTTCTTCGCCAGCTTCTCGGCTATGCTGGAGGTACGCTTCAGCCTGGTGCTTATGAACTCAATGGGGTTGCGGCGGTAGCGCACGTTGAACTCGGTGTTCAGCACATCGAACTTTGTCTTGACCTCCTTGATAGCACAGGTGTACATCATCATAAGCTCCTTGTACTCCACCATGGTGCCCAGTATCTGCTTGGTCTGGCTATATACGAACTGCACCTCGTCATTGCTCAGTGCAGGCAGGGCGAGGTCGCTGCTGTTTATCACATCGTTGAAAAGCTCTCCGAAATTCTGTTCTCTGTCACTCATGTTATCCTCCTTGTTCCGTCACAGGGTCGTCTTTATCCTGATAGTATACCACCCTTTTGGAATGACTGCAAGGTGTTTTTATGTTGGGCTTGTGAAAACTTGCTGCCTGTCACTGTTCGCCCTTATTCATCATCAGCCCGAACTGCCTCATCACCCTCTCCCGTGCCTTTGCCCGCATATGGAGCGGGCCTGTTATCTCCAGAGTGGGGCCGTAGCCCAGCAGACGTATGAGCAGCTCGGTCTCGTCGTTGCGGTCGTACCACAGCCTGACTTTCACGGTGCCTTCCTCACTGCGCTCGGTGCGCTTTTCGTAGGCTGCAAATTCCATGAGAAAACGCTCGTCGGCGCCCCTTTCATTTTTCACTGTTATCTCCAGAGGCTCGCTGCACCGCAGGGTGCTTTCGTCCAGTGCTGCGGGCTTAGCCTTGCTGCTGCTTTTGCTTACCTCCTCTACCCTCGCCAGATTTATGACGGAAGTGCCGTGCCTTACCGAGGTGCAGTGTACCCTGAATTTGTCGTCCTTTTTCGAGTATTCTAATTTGCAGGGTAAAAAATCACCCTCTATCACCTTGCCGTAGCGGCTTATGAACCTTATGCAGATAAGCTCTTCAGCTTTCAGCGCTTTAAGCACCATGCGGAAATTTCTGCGGTAAACGGGGTCGGTGTAAGGGTCGCCGTCGCTGTACCTGTCGGGACACCGCATATCCTCTGCCGAGTAAAGGGGCGGTATCTCACCCAGCCTTTCCCAAAGCAATGCCAGCTCCCTGTCATCAAGAAAAAGCCATGCCCTGGGGTCGTCAAGCTGGGTGCGCAGCCAGCGCTTCTGCAAAGTGGTCAGGACTTTCGGGGGTTCTATGACGGTAACGGGGTGCAGTACCCCTGCCTTGTCGCGGGAAAGCAGACCCCAGTCGCTGCCGTCCTCCTGCGGTATAAGCTTTTTGTCCAAAAAAAGACCCGTTTCCCCGAAGCCCTCCTCGGCTATCAGCTTGCGCAGTTCGCTTTCGGTCATGGAATGCTCGCTCAGCACATGGGTGATTATGCGGAAGTATGTCCCGTAAAGCTCACTGAATATCTTCATCGTCATCGCCCCCGTACATTTCATACATTCGCTTTATGTCGCTGTAAAACCGCTTCCGCAGACTTTCGGTGCCGCCCTCCAGCCTCTTTATCCTCCCTATGAAAGTCTTGACCCACTTCATGGCTTCGGTGGGGTCGCAGATATCCAGCGTTAACGTAAATTCGTTCTCGCCTGTCTTTTCAAGAGTCCCGCAGCGCTTCTCCCGTTTCAGCCTGTCGATGATGTACTGCTCTTTCACTTCATCTGCATAAATGACTATGACCAGCGGCTCAACGTCTTTTGTTTCTGCAAATGAGACCCCGAAGGAGCGTGCGCAAAGCTCATCGTAGCGGGTTTTTATCTCATCGTAGTTGTCGAAGACAGCCCCTGCCTTCGGCCTGGGCATATAGTCAAGCCTGAAAGTCATATACTTGTCACCTCCTGGGGAATATGCTGCCAGGAACCGCCTGCCTGTCTGCACCGAGGTGATGACCTGCATGGGCAGTACATTGTGGGTCACATCGTTTTTGAAGCTGCCCACCGTCAGCAGGCGGTGCTGTGCCATGGCCTCGGTAATGATAAGCATGACCTCATCTTCAAGCACATGGACTATGTAGTTGTGCTTTATGCAAAAATGCTCGTTCTTCTGCTCGGTCAGCCTGAGTATGCTGTTGCCCGCCACCCCGAAAACTGCGGCCTCGGAGAAGAATTTAACCATATCGTACATACCCTCGCTGTCAAGGATATTCTCTGCCAGGTCGGGGCTGAGCCTGTACAAAACGGACTTGCCCTGCTTTCTGCTGAGGACTATTCCTTCCTCTGCATACTCTTTCAGCTTAAGTCGGAGGGTCTGTTCTTCGGGGGAAAAACCAAAGGCCTCCCCCAGCAGGGAACAGAGTTCCCCTGCGGTGTGTTCCTCGCCGTCACAAAGAATATCCAGCGTGAGAAAATGCATACGCACATCGTTCTCAGTAAAGCTGCGGGTGTAGAAAGCCTGATACAGCGGGTTTTCGGTGATGTGGGCAGAGTCCACCGAGATAGCCACCTGCTTGCCCCTGACCGAGTCATCATACACCAGATGTTCCCCCAGCCAGCTTTCCACACGGCGCTTTTCGTCATCGTAGGTGCGTGCGCTTTTCTTATTGAAATCGCCACGCACCTTGTAGCCGTAGATAAAAAAGTCACGCACATAATCACGGGTCTTGTCGAAATTCTTTATAAGCTCGGAAAAACCTGCCATAGTCACCCTCCTTTTTGCAGACATAGTCAAACTGTACTGCCATTCGTTTTGTTAACTATAAATATACCATAATTTTCAGGGATTTGCAAGAAAAAAAGCGAACGTCAAAAGATCAGAGTAATTTTTTTTGAATTTTGTACGAACGTCCCCTTTACAAATCTGCGGGGACGTGGTATAATATCTTGAAGAATGTTTAAAGGAGGATTTAAAGTGCAGAAGGCATACCTTATTCTGGAGAACGGTACCGTGTTCGAGGGCAAAAGCTTCGGCGCTGAGGGAGAGGCTGTCGGTGAGATAGTTTTTACTACTGCTATGACAGGCTATCTTGAAACACTTACCGATCCCAGCTATTATGGACAGATCGTTGTTCAGACATTTCCGCTGATCGGCAACTATGGTGTTATCCCCGAGGATTTTGAGTCGGGTCAGCCCCACGTTAAAGCTTATATCGTAAGACAATGGTGTCAAGAGCCCAGCAACTTCCGCTGCCAGGGTGATCTTGACATTTTTTTGCGCAAAAACGGCATTGTCGGACTTTACGGCATAGATACCAGACACCTGACCCGCATAGTCAGGGAACACGGTGTCATGAACGGCAAGATAGTTACTTCCACCGACGGCACCGTGCCCGAGGAAGTGAAGGATTACAAGATAATCGACGCAGTGAAGAATACCACCTGCGACAAGGAAGAGGTGTTCAGCCCCGAGGGCGAGGTAAAGCGCAGGGTGGTGCTTTACGATTTCGGCGCCAAGGCAAATATCTGCCGCTGCCTTGTAAAGCGCGGCTGTGAGGTCACGGTGGTGCCTGCCTATACAAAGACCGAGCGTGTGAAGGAGCTTGCCCCTGACGGCATAATGCTTTCAAACGGCCCCGGCGACCCTGCGGAGAATACCGAGATAATCGCTGAGCTGAAAAAGCTGGGCGGACTGGGTCTGCCTACCTTCGGCATATGCCTGGGTCATCAGCTGCTGGCGCTGGCTCACGGTGCCAAGACAGAAAAGCTCAAATACGGCCACAGAGGCGCTAATCAGCCCTGTAAGGAACTGGCTACGGGCAGGGTGTATATCACCTCCCAGAACCACGGCTATGCTGTGGTCAACGACTCTCTCCCCGAGGGGGCTGAGGTCAGCTTCGTAAACGCCAATGACGGCACCTGCGAGGGCGTATGCTATACCGATGAACCTGCTTTCTCGGTGCAGTTCCACCCCGAGGCCTGCGGCGGTCCGCTTGATACGGGATTTTTGTTCGACCGCTTCGTTCAGCTTATGGACGAGTACAAAAATTCTCCCGCAAAGAATTGAGAATGGTTTAGAAAGGACAGATAAGATATGCCTTTGAATAATGATATACGCCGTGTACTGGTCATCGGCTCGGGCCCTATCGTCATAGGTCAGGCAGCTGAGTTCGACTATGCAGGCACCCAGGCCTGTCGTGCGCTGAAACAGCAGGGTCTTGAGGTAATACTCATAAACTCCAACCCCGCAACTATCATGACCGACAACGCTATGGCGGATAAGATATATATCGAGCCCCTTACCCTTGAAACGGTGAAGAGGGTCATCATCAAGGAGCGCCCTGACAGTCTGCTCTCCACACTGGGCGGACAGACAGGCCTTACCATCTCCATGCAGCTGGCAAAGGAGGGCTTCCTTGAAAAGCACAACGTAAAGCTGCTGGGCGCCAATCCCGAAACTATCGACAAGGCCGAGGACAGACAGCTGTTCAAGGACACTATGGAGTCTATCGGCCAGCCCTGCATACCCTCCAAGGTGGTAAATACTGTGGAGGACGCTATGGCCTTCGCCAATGAGGAGGGCATAGGCTACCCCCTGATAATACGCCCCGCATTCACCCTGGGCGGCACAGGCGGCGGCATAGTAAACAACGAGGAAGAACTCATCGAGATAACCAGGAACGGCCTTTACCTCTCGCCTATAACCCAGGTGCTGGTGGAAAAGTGCATAGCAGGCTGGAAGGAGATAGAGTTCGAGGTAATGCGTGACTCAAAGGGCAACGTGATAACCGTATGCTCCATGGAGAACTTTGACCCCGTGGGCGTTCATACAGGCGACTCGATCGTTATCGCTCCTGCTGTCACACTGGCAGATAAGGAGTACCAGATGCTCCGTTCTGCTGCACTTAAGATCATAGAAACACTTAAAGTCGAGGGCGGCTGCAACTGCCAGTTCGCACTGAACCCCGAGACCTTTGAGTATGCGGTCATCGAGGTAAACCCCAGAGTTTCCCGTTCTTCCGCACTGGCTTCAAAGGCTACGGGCTACCCCATAGCCAAGGTGGCTGCACAGATAGCTATCGGCTATACCCTTGATGAGATAAAGAACGCTGTAACAGGCAAGACCTATGCCTGCTTCGAGCCTGCGCTGGACTATGTGGTAGTAAAGCTGCCCAAGTGGCCTTTCGACAAGTTCGTTTATGCTAAGCGTGAGCTGGGCACCCAGATGAAGGCTACAGGTGAAGTAATGGCCATAGGCACCACCTTCGAGCAGGCTATAATGAAGGCTGTGCGCGGCGCCGAGATAGGCCATGACTGTCTTATCTCGCCCAAGATGGCAGACCTTACCCTTGAAGAGATAAAGGACAAGCTGAGCAAGCCCAGCGATGAGCGTATCTTCCTGGTATACGAGGCACTGCGCCGCGGCATGAGCGTTGATGAGATACACGCTGAGACCATGATAGACGAGTGGTTCCTCTATAAGCTGACCAAGCTGATAGATATGGAAAAGGAACTGGCGAAGGGCAATGTTTCCAAGGATACTTACCTTGAAGCCAAGCGCCTGGGCTACCCCGACAAGGTCATCGAGCGCATAAGCGGCGAGGCTGTGAAAGAGCCTGCCCATGCGGTATTCAAAATGGTCGATACCTGTGCGGCTGAGTTCGCTGCGAACACACCTTACTTCTATTCGACCTACGATGATGAGGACGAGGCTGAGGAGTTCATAGAGGAGCAGAAGCAGAAAAAGGAAACGGTCATAGTTTTCGGTTCGGGTCCTATCCGCATAGGCCAGGGCATCGAGTTCGACTATGCTTCGGTACACTGCGTATGGGCGCTGAAGGAACACGGCTACGATGTGGTCATAGTAAACAACAATCCCGAAACAGTTTCCACTGACTTCGATACGGCAGACAGGCTGTACTTTGAGCCACTGACCGATGAAGATGTAATGAACATCATCAGGATAGAAAAGCCTGTGGGCGTAGTTGTTGCTTTCGGCGGACAGACCGCTATAAAGCTCACCAAGCACTTGAACGAGAACGGTGTGAAGATACTCGGCACACCTCCCGATTCCATAGATGCCGCCGAGGACAGAGAGCGTTTTGATGAACTGCTGGAGGACCTGCACATCAAGCGCCCCGAGGGCTTTACTGTTATGACCTGCGAGGAGGCGCTGGAGGTGGCTGACAGGATAGGCTACCCTGTGCTGATGAGGCCTTCCTATGTGCTGGGCGGCCAGAACATGATAATCGCTTTCAACGAGGCAGATATCAGGGAATACATGGCCATAATCCTGGATCAGGGTATCGAGAACCCTGTGCTGATAGACAAGTACCTCATGGGTATCGAGCTGGAGATAGACGCTATCTGTGACGGCGAGGAGATACTTATCCCCGGTATCATGGAGCATATCGAGAGAACAGGTATACATTCGGGCGACTCCATAGCTGTGTACCCAGCATGGAACGTTTCCGACAGGCTCATAGACAAGGTGGTAGACTGCTCAAAGAGGCTGGCGCTTTCCCTGAAGACAAAGGGTCTTGTTAATATACAGTACCTTATCTACGATGATGAGCTTTATGTCATCGAGGTCAATCCCCGTTCTTCAAGGACCATACCCTACATTTCCAAGGTAACGGGTGTGCCTATGGTAGACCTGGCTACAAAGGCCATGCTGGGCGAAAAGCTGCGTGATATGGGCTACGGTGTGGGTCTGCACCCCAATTCGCCCTATGTGGCTGTAAAGGTGCCTGTGTTCAGCTTTGAGAAGCTGATAGGCGTTGACAACCATCTGGGACCTGAGATGAAGTCCACAGGCGAAGTGCTGGCAGTTTCAAGCTCGCTGGAGGAGTCGCTGTACAAGGGACTTACTGCGGCAGGCTATAAGCTGGAGCAGAAGGGCGGCGTGTTCATCACCGTGCGTGACTCCGACAAGAAGGAGATACCCCAGACCGCCAAGATGTTTGCTGACCTGGGCTTCAAGATATATGCCACCGAGGGCACTGCAAGAGTCCTCCATGACCACGGCATAAAGGCTGAAGCTGTCAAGAAGATACACGAGAGCGACGTCAACACCCTGACCCTTATCGAAAGCGGCAAGGTAAACTACGTTATCTCCACATCTTCCAAGGGACGCATACCTTCCAGAGATTCAGTAAAGATAAGAAGAAAGACCGTTGAGTGGAACATACCCTGCCTGACCTCCATAGATACCGCCAATGCCATTGCGGCTTCTATCAGGAGCAAGTACAACGAGTCCAACACCGAGATAGTCGATATAAACAATATGCGCCGTGAGAAGACCACACTGCACTTCACTAAAATGCATGGCTGCGGCAACGACTACGTTTACTTCAACTGCTTCGACCGCATGATAGACAACCCCGAGGGCTTTGCGCTGAATCTGTCCGACAGACATTTCGGCGTGGGCGGCGACGGTGTCATACTGGTATGCCGTTCAAAGATAGCCGACGGCAAGATGAGAATGTTCAACCTGGACGGCTCCGAGGGCAAAATGTGCGGCAACGGCATACGCTGTGTGGCCAAGTTCATGCGTGACAACGGCCTTGTTGACCGCGACAGGATGACCATAGAAACACTTTCGGGCATAATCAAGGTCAGCCTGAGCAGGCATTACGGCGAGGTCAACGGCGCAACTGTTGATATGGGCGCAGCTATCCTCGACCCTGAAAAGATACCCTGCACACTGCCCGCTGATGAGAATGGCAGAGTAGTTGACAGGGAGGTCGAGATAGCAGGCGAGAAGCACCGTGTCACCTGCGTTTCCATGGGCAATCCCCACTGCATAGTCTTTATGAACAATATAGACGATATGGATATAGAAAAGATCGGCCCCAAGTTTGAGAACGACCCCATTTTCCCTGAAAGAGTGAACACCGAGTTCATCAAGGTCATCGACAGCCACACCCTGAAAATGCGTGTGTGGGAAAGAGGTTCGGGTGAGACCTTTGCCTGCGGCACAGGTGCCTGCGCTGCGGTAGTTGCGGCGGCACTGAACGGCTTCTGCCCTATGAATGAGGAAGTCACAGTAATGCTCCGCGGCGGCAACCTGAAGATACGCTACACAGAAGACACTGTTTACATGACAGGTGAAGCTGTTACCGTATTCGAGGGCGATATAAGAGTATAATTTTGGACGGCTTGCCTAGGTCGGCTCGATGATATGTGTGAGAAAAACTCTCGGACAGGAGAAAACGTGATATGGACAAAACAGCACTTGAATGGCTGGTAGCAGGACTTCTGCCCGGGATACCCGGGGCGGCAATGATGATACTGAATTACCATGTGATATACCTTGGCTACAAGAATTCAAAGCTCCCCGAAAATGAGCGCCGTCGGGTAGCTTCGGGGGCGCCGCTGCTGGGCGGTGTGCTTGTGGCACTGGGTCTGCTTATCGGTTTCCGCGGGAAGCACATCTGGCTGGCGGCCATACCACTTCTCCTTGACCCGGGTGGGATATCGGGTCTTGCCTATAGTTACTTCTGCGGATACAGAGATATGAAAAAGGCGGAAAAGGAAAAGAAATAGTCCGAAAAATTACCCGTGTTTTATGCGCGGAGATAGTTCTTTAAGCGTGAGCGAGATGATCGTTCACGCTTTTTTGTTTTTTGATATGGATATTTCGGGCATGGTAACGGCTGTGCAGTTTTGCGCATGGGCGTGTTTTCAGAGGCCTGTCTGTAATGAGGGAAATGACAGCTGCGGGGCAGACAACTTTCTGCACAGGCCGTTTATCTCAGCGCAACAGCAGGAAGGATTTCTCAAGGTCGGTGCGCAACTAAAAATCCCATGTTTTGATATTGTTGTGATAAATGCACAATTCTATTTGCAAAAGTTGGTAAAAAACAGCTATTGACACCAAGATGAAAATGTGATATCTTTTAGTAAAGCGCAACCACTTGCGCAAGTTGTACGGTGAACAGCAGGGCGCATATTTCAGGGAGGGAGGTCCCCGAAATGCATAACAAGCTTTGCTGTCTGCCGCAATATCATCGAAGGAGTGGATAGTTTGGAAGAGAAGTTCATTCTCAATCTTATCCACCGCCCCGAGCTGGCGCCAGAGTACGCCGAAACTGTCATGGGGCAGGGTAAGAAGAAGGATATCACCCGCACTGACCTGCGGGACGAGTCGCTGGATATTTTTATCTTCCAGCAGGACGTGGCTCACCGAAACGGTTTGAAGACCACTATCGAGATGACCTACGCTTCGCTGTTTTCAGATGAAGCTGTCAGGCTGGCCAAGGAACATCACGAAAAGTACGGCGATGAGATAGGCCTGAGCCTGCTGGGTCTGCCCTGCAAGGAGTTCAGGGACAAATACAAGACCAAGGATTTCTGTATCTGGATGTTCTCAAGCGAGGACAAGCGGGCTATCGTTGATGATGTTTTCGGAAAGTTCCGCGAGAAGTTCGGGTTCTACCCCGCATCGACGGGTTCATATTATATGGACGCTGAACTGACCAACTACATCAAGGAGAAGTACCCCACGGTAGTGTGCGCAGTGGCTACCTGCTGGGAGGAGGGTCCCAAGGCCTACCACACCTGCAACAACAGCTGGTACACCCTTATGGACGGCGGCCCCTGGGCACCCTGGATACCCTCAAAGCAGAACACCCATGCCCCTGCCGCCAATGAAGCTGAGGACAGCGGTATAGTGGCCATACCTCATCTTTCCCGTGACCTGCTGGCCTGCTACGACGGCAACGGCTCAAACTTCGGAACACACCCCCAGAACGTACTTCGCGGCATGATCTACCGTGACGGCGAGTACCCTTATCTGTACAATTTAATAGACCAGTACAGACATCTGGGGCGTTACAACAACGGTATCTCCTACAACATGATGTTTGTGGGGCCCGGCTGGCTCAACAAGCTGGGCAGGTGGGAAAGCCCTTACGAACTTCTCTGCAAAAGCTATGAGGACGGCCTGGGCTACTACGGCAAGCTGAAAAAAGAGGGCAAACTCATCGACATGACCATGGAGGAATTCGCACATTTCTACCGTGAGAACAAGACCTACGAGCAGCCCGAATGTGCGCTCTGGCGGGATATACTTTACGGCAGCAACAAGGAAGTCTTCTGGTACTGCGACCCCTATATGAGGGCAGGCATAGACATGAACCAGGGCGGCGCCCTGTTCGACTTAAGACCCTACGTTTCCAAGCTGGACTGGAAATTCGGCATAGGCACCAAGCGGGTGCAGGACGTTTCCTATCCTTTCCTCATACAGATGAATTACCGTGCAGGCTACTTCACCCATTATGCAGGTGAGGGCACTATCCGCAGCTGCAAGATAAGCTGGAAGGGTCAGGAAACTGATATGTGCCTGTGCAGGACAAAGGCACATTTCTCCAGGGAGGGCAAGGTGAGAAAGCTGACCCTGGATCCAGTGGACATTGTATTTGACGGGCTTTCTGCTAAGATACAGACGGTCATCAGCTTTGAGGAGGGTTCCTCTGAGATAGTTTACCGCCGTGAGGTGCTGGAGATATCTGATGAGAATGAAAAGCTGGATATCAACGAGTACATCACCGCCTGTTACGGTACTACCGAATATCCCGAGGATATGACAGAGGTAAGGCTTACGGCAGAGGGTGCTGAGGGTGTAAAGAACATCGAATATGCTTACAGGAACCGCAGCGAGGAGGTAAGCAAAGTCAAGTCTGTAAGTGCGGTGATACCCCCTATCGAAACAAAGGTGGTGCTGGGCAGCAGGGAAGAGGCTGAAGGCTATATCACTGAGGGCTACGCATTCTCGCCCATGTTCACCCTGGGTATCAAAAAATCTCTCGGGAAAGGAGATGTGCTGACCACATGGCTCAATCTGCAAAAGGAAAACTGAATTTCAGGTGTCCCTCGTGTTTTATGAGAGATATCGATATAGATATGTTCTACGACATGGACAAGAAGGAATATTACTGCATACGCTGCTGCTATCACGGCGATGAAAAGGACGTGCTGGAGAAGAACGAAATGGCCCGCTTCCGCTACCGTGATATGATGAAGCGGATAACGCTGGAGGATTATGATGACTAAGCTTATCATGGGTGCAGACCTTTCGACTCTGCCCGAGGCTGAGGCGCAGGGCGCAAGATATTTTGACGGCGAAAGGGAAGGCCTTGCTGATGACATACTTATCTCCCATGGGGTAAGTTCCGTGAGGATAAGGGTGTGGAACGACCCCTTTGATACCGCAGGCAAGCCCTACGGTGGAGGCACCTGCCATACCGCCAACATGGTCACGCTGGCAAAGCGGCTGAAGGACAAGGGCATGAGCTTCATGCTTGACCTGCATTACAGCGACTTCTGGTGCGACCCCGCAAGGCAGGGCACACCTAAAGCCTGGCGGGGCATGAGCCTTGACGAGATGTGCAGCGCACTCCGCGATTTCACGGCGGAAACGGTAAAGGCTTTTATCGCGGCGGGGGCAGCCCCTGAGTATATACAGGTGGGAAATGAGATCACCAACGGTATGCTGTGGAATACCGCAAAGCTCGACCGCAGCAGCCCCGTGGCTTTCACTGAAAGCTTTGAAAGGCTGGCTAAGCTGATAAAGGCAGGAACTGCCGCTGTGCGGGAAGTCAGTGACGCTAAGATCATCATTCATCTGGAGCAGTCGGGAAAGAACGACCTATGGCGGGAATGGTTCGATGAAGCGGCAAAGCATAACATGGACTATGACATCATCGGGGCAAGCTACTATACCCTCTGGCACGGCACCCTTGAAGAGATGAGGGCGAACCTAGATGACATGGCAAAGCGGTATGACAAGGACATAATGATAGTCGAAGCTGCCTACCCCTTTACCGCCAAGCACCACGACCCATTCAGTAAAAGGCTGATGATAGATGAGGACTTTACTCTGGCTGACGGCAGCAGACCAAAGTGGGCTTTCAGCCCCGAGGGTCAGGCGCAGTTCGTAAGAGAGCTGAAAGCGACCGCCGAAAGCATTGAAAGGTGCAGGGGTATATACTGGTGGGAGCCTGCATGGCTGCCCACGAAGGGTTCGACCTGGGCAACAAGGGAAGCCCTGCGGGATATAGGCGAAGAAGACAAAGGCACAGGCAACGAGTGGGCTAACCAATGCCTGTTCGATTACGAGGGCAGGGCGCTGCCTGCATTGTACGAATACGGGATATGAAACGTTACCCGCCAAGGTGCGGGAGGATATATTGAACAGATCAGGAGGATATTATTATGAAACTGAAAAAATTATTGACAGCAGCAGTATCGGTATCACTTATGGCCACCATGGCACTGGCAGGCTGCGGCAGCAGCGATGAGGGCGGTTCGGCAGCCGAGGGCGGCGAAAAGAAGAACACCGCTAAAAGCGGCGAGGCTCAGGCTGTTACCGTATGGGCACCCGAGGAGATATCTGCACTGACCCAGGAAAAGCTGGACAGCTGGGTAAGTTCTTCCGAGTGGGCAGGCCAGTACACCGTTACAGTATCAGCTATGGGTGAGGGCGAAGCTGCTACCCAGATGCTGACCGACGTTGAGGCAGGCGCTGACGTCTTCGGATTTGCACAGGATCAGCTGGCAAGACTTGTGGCAGCAGGCGCACTTTCCGCACCGGGCGGAACTTTCCTTGACAACGTAAACAATAACAACGATACAGGCTCTGTAGGCGCTGCTACCCTGGACGGCAAAGTTTATGCTTACCCCGAGACCAGCGACAACGGCTTCTTCCTCTACTATGACAAGTCTGTAGTGAAGGACCCCTCTACCCTTGAGGGCATACTGGCTGACTGTGACGCGGCAGGCAAGAAGTTCTACATGGATATCCAGTCGGGCTGGTACAATGTGGCATTCTTCTTTGCAACAGGTGCTGAATGCTACTACAACTGGGATACCGAGGGCAACGTAACAGGCGCTGTCTGCGACTACAGCAGCGACAAGGGTCTTAAGGCATTCAAGGCTATGAACGACATGGCGCAGAACCCCGGCTTTGCTCAGTCCACAGGCTCTGATGCAGCACTGTTCGACCCCAACGGCGGTACCGCAGGCGCTATTGTTTCGGGTACCTGGGACAGCTCAACCGTACAGGAGCTGCTGGGCGACAACTATGGCGCTGCGAAGCTGCCCAGCTTTACTGTTGACGGCGAGTCCTTCCAGATGAGCGGTTTCGGCGGCTTCAAGCTGGTAGGCGTAAAGCCTCAGACAGACTCTGACAAGCTGACCTTCTGCCATGCACTGGCTGACTACCTGACAGGCGAGGATATGCAGACAGCCCGCTTCGAGGCTAACGGCTGGGGTCCCTCCAACAAGAACGTTCAGGCTTCTGATGCAGTGCAGTCCAACGAAGCTCTTGCAGCACTGGCAGACCAGCTGCAGTATTGCCCCGCACAGGGTCAGTACCCCAATGCTTACTGGGATCTCTCAACTGCTTTCGGCACCGACATCAACAGCGGCAAGTACGCAGGTGCTTCCGACAGCGACCTGACAGCTGCCCTGACCGAGCTTGAGAACTCTATCAAGGAAGCTAAGTAAGCTTTTGGCAGGATAAATACATCTCCTTATTGAATAAATGCGGCAGCAGCGGGATAATGCTATGCGTCCCGCTGCGGTTGACCGCATGATCTTTGTTTCACGCTGCACGAAACTCGCGCATGGTGA
Organism: Ruminococcus sp.; assembly: GCF_017464355.1. Classification (GTDB taxonomy): domain Bacteria; phylum Bacillota; class Clostridia; order Oscillospirales; family Ruminococcaceae; genus Hominimerdicola. The sequence continues at coordinate 175,931 of NZ_JAFUAG010000027.1, forward strand.
AATGAAGACCGAATAAGGCATCGAAAGGAATGGTATACATATGAAACGTCTGGCTGAACTTGAATATCTCGGGCTGCCCCCCGCACGGCAGAAGCTTTACAACTTTCAGCTGTTCTTTGCTGATCTGCCCAAAAAGCTGGCAGGCGGCTGCAAAAAGATACCTGCTGCTCTCGGCAAATTCTTCGGGGGTATCGGCAGAGGCTTTGCAGGCATAGGCAGCATTTTCAAGGAGGGCGACTTCAAGACACGGCTGTCCTTCTTCATCATGGGCTTCGGCCAGTTCTTCCGCAGACAGATAGGAAGGGGCATCATCTTCCTGCTCATGGAAGTGCTTTTCGTGCTGTTCATGGCGTTCTTCGGGGTGCATTATCTGGCTGATATGCGGAACCTCGGTACCGTGGCCGTGGAGAAGACCCTGAACGACTACGGGCTGGAGATAACCGTCTACAAGGACAACAGCCTGAAAATACTCCTCTACGGTGTGCTGACTATCTTCATAGTCATAGGCTTTATCTGGACATGGATCATAAACGTCAGGCAGAATGCCGTTGCCCAGAAGCTCATAGAAGAGGGCATACGCCCCAAGGCATTCAAGGACGACCTTAAATCCATCGCGGACGAGCAGTATTACAAGGCGCTGCTGGCAGTACCGCTGCTGGGTATAGTGCTTTTCACGGTGATACCCATTTTCTTCATGATACTCATAGCCTTCACCAATTACGATTACTCACATCTTCCCCCCGAGAACCTGTTCTCATGGGTGGGGCTGGAGAATTTCCACACCATGCTCTCCACGGACGTTTCAGGCTCGGGCAAGTTTGCCTACACCTTCCGTGAGATACTTATCTGGACGCTCATCTGGGCGCTGGTGGCAACTTTCTCGAACTACTTCCTGGGAATGTTCGTGGCTATCTGCATAAACAAGAAAGGCATACGCTTCAAGAAAGGCTTCCGCACCATACTGGTAATGACCATTGCGGTGCCCCAGTTCGTATCGCTGCTGCTGGTCTCAAAAATGTTCGCAGATGAGGGCATAGTCAACAGCCTGCTGATGAACCTGGGCTGGATAACCGAGAAGATACCTTTCATGACAGGCCCTACTATGGCGAAGATAATGGTGCTGGTCATAAACCTCTGGGTGGGCATACCTTATCTTATGCTCATAACCACAGGCGTGCTGATGAACATACCCGCAGACCTCTACGAGAGCGCCAGGATAGACGGCGCCTCGGGCATGAAGCAGTTCACCAAGATAACACTGCCCTATATGCTTTTTGTGACAGGCCCCTACCTGCTCACCAGCTTTACGGCTAACATCAACAACTTCAACGTTATTTACCTGCTCACCGCAGGCGCACCCAAGACCATGGAGTACGAGGGCGGCGCAGGCAAGACCGACCTGCTCATCACCTGGCTGTATACCCTGACCATTACCAATAACGACTACAAAATGGCAGCGGTCATAGGCATACTGGTGTTCCTGGTGGTAGCGGTGATCTCATTGTTCGTTTACAACCTTTCGCCTGCAATGAAGAATGAGGAGGATTTCCAGTAATGAGCGACAATAACAGCAATAAGAAATATGCCAGCAAATCAGGGAAAGAGCGCACTGCCAGAACGCTCATATACATCTTCCTGACAGCACTGAGCATCATATGGCTGCTGCCCTTCATCTACCTGATATGTCAGGCTTTCAGGGGCGAGTCAAGGTCCATGGTGACCTACGTTTTCCCGAAAAAGTGGTCGCTGGAGAATTTCCGCATACTGTTTAAGGAAACTCAGTTCCTCCACTGGTATCTCAACACCCTTATAATAGCACTGTTCAATGCGGTGCTGCAGACGGTCATCGTGCTGAGCGTGGCCTATGCCCTTTCAAGAATGCGCTTCAAGGGCAGGAAGCTCATCATGAACCTAATGCTGGTGCTGGGTATGTTCCCGGGATTTCTCTCCATGATAGCGACCTATTTCATACTCAAGCTCATCGGCCTTACAAGCGAGAATGCCGTACCCGGACTTATACTGGTATACGCTGCAAGCTCGGGCATGGGCTACTACATAGCCAAGGGATTTTTTGATACCATACCCAAGTCCCTGGACGAAGCTGCCCGCATAGACGGCGCTTCCCGCAGCAGGGTGTTCTTCAGGATAATAATGCCCATGGCAAAGCCCATAATCATCTACACTATCATGATGGCTTTCATTGCCCCCTGGGGCGATTTCATGTATGCTTCGCTGATAACTTTCGGCCACGAGAAAGCTTACAACGTTGCGGTAGGTCTGTACCGCTGGCTGGATAAGGAGCATATCAACAACTACTTCACCGTGTTCTGTGCAGGCGGACTATTCGTTTCGGTACCTGTGACTGCACTGTTCATGAGCCTGCAGAGATACTACGTCGAGGGCGTTACAGGCGGCGCGGTAAAGGGTTAATATACGGGAAACAGTTGACATTTCCCGTGATCTAGTATACAATATAGCGGAGGAATACATTATGGCAGAGGTTACGCTGAAAAATGTAAAAAAGCAGTACGATAACGGCTTTGTGGCCGTACACGATTTCAACCTTGATATAAAGCATGAGGAATTCATAGTGTTGGTAGGACCCTCGGGCTGCGGTAAATCCACTACCCTGAGAATGATAGCAGGCCTTGAAGATATCACAGGGGGCGAGATAGCTATCGACGGCACGGTGGTAAACGATATGGAACCCAAGGACCGCGACATAGCCATGGTCTTCCAGAACTATGCGCTTTATCCCCATATGAGCGTTTACGAGAACATAGCCTTCGGCCTGAGGCTTCGCAAAATGCCAAACAAGGAGATACACAAGAAAGTCACCGAGGCCGCAGAGATACTTGGTATAACCGAGCTTCTGGGCAGAAAGCCCAAGCAGCTTTCGGGCGGACAAAGACAGCGTGTGGCCATAGGCCGTGCTATCGTTCGCGTGCCCAAGGTCTTCCTTATGGACGAGCCCCTTTCCAACCTGGACGCAAAGCTGAGAAACCAGATGAGAGCAGAGATAATACTGCTCCGTGAAAAGATAAAGACCACCTTTGTGTATGTTACCCATGACCAGACAGAAGCCATGACCCTCGGTGACCGCATAGTCATCATGAAGGACGGCTATGTTATGCAGGTGGGCACTCCCCAGGAGCTTTTCAACCACCCCGCAAACCTGTTTGTTGCAGGATTTATCGGAACGCCCCAGATGAATTTCTTCGGGGCAAAGCTGCGTAAGGATAACGGGGGCTACACCGCCCTGGTGAATAACCTTGAAGTCAAAGTTCCGCAGTACATCTGTGAAGCCCTGAACAAGAGGAGAGAAGTACCCACGGATGTACAGCTTGGTGTAAGGCCTGAGAACCTTGTGCTGAGCGATGATGACAACATCGGCATAAGGGCTGAGGTAAAGGTCACTGAGATGATGGGCAGTGAGATACATATCCACGGTGAACTCAGCAACGGCAAAATGGTCATACTCAAAGTCCAGATAGCTGATATGGACGACCTTAAGCAGCGGGAGCTTCTTAATAAGAGGGAAGTAGTATTCACCATACGCGAGAGGACAATAAACCTCTTTGATGACAAGGACGGAAGAAACCTTGCAGTGGAGGACGCTGTGCCTGTTCCCGAGAAGGAATAAGTGTCCCAAAAGATGTACAAAATTATATATAGGAAGAGATAAAATGGAAAAAAATAAAAAGACCCAGCTGGAAGATATAGCTGCCGCACTGGGGTTGTCGAAGTCAACGGTGTCAAGGGCTATATCGGGCAAAGGACGGATAAGCACCGATACCCGTGAAAGGGTATTGCAGTGCATAAAGGAAATGAACTACAGGCCAAATATGATAGCCAAGAGCCTTTCGGAAAACAAGACCTATAACATCGGCACTGTTATCCCCATGGACTCCGCTGAAACGGAAGCGCCTTTCTTCCAGACCTGCCTTATGGGCATATCGAAGGAGTGCGCTGTGAGGGATCACGACGCTGTTATCATCGGCACCGAGAAGAACGACCTCTCCCAGCTGAAAAGAGTGGTCGATAACCGCAAAGTGGACGGCATAATCATCACCCGCCCTGTGGCTGACGGCGGCATGGAAAAAATGCTCCGTGAAAACGGTATGCCCTTTGTTGTCATAGGCCAGAGCGTGGATAAAGACGTTGTCACCGTGGACAGTGACCACACTGCGGGGTGCAGGGAGCTGACCTCCTACCTGCTCATGTCAAACCCGCCCGAGAGCATAGGGCTTATTCTGGGGAGCATGGAGCATACCGTCAATAAGAGCCGTCTTTCGGGCTTTGAAGCGGCCTTTGCCGAGGCGGGCAGCAAGCCCTCGGTGCAGCTGGTGTATACCGATGTGGAGAGCGAACTGCAGTTCTCAAAGGCTATGACAGCCCTGATGAAACAGCAGCCTGCCTGCATTATCTGCGGGGACGATATGCTGTGTATGCGCCTGCTGGCAGAACTGAGCAATCTTGGGCTTTCAGTGCCTGATGACATCAAGGTAGCTTCATTCTATGACAGCGTTTTTCTGGACAGTTATCTGCCCCCTATCACTTCCCTTATCTATAATGCCACCGAGCTTGGGGCTACGGCAGTTTCTCAGCTTATGGATATGCTGGAGGGTGAAGAGGTCGAAAAGCAGAAGCTCATGCACTTTGAAATGCTGGTGCGCAGATCGACAATGTGACTTTTTTGAGGATATTATATACTTGCAGTTCTTTGCGCAACTGTTTGCGCCGAGGGCTGCTTTTTATTTTGGAAAGATATATCTCTAATTATAAGAAATAGCTAATTTTACCCAACAAAGATTGATTAATCTGTTTATTGACTACATGGCTAAAATCTGGTATCATATTATTAGAGCAACCGCTTGCGCAAATAGTTGCGCAGGGTGGAAAAGGCGAAAAAGGCTCGCTGTACAGGGCAGGCTTGCGGTGGAAAGAGCATTCCCGAAAGGCGGGCAGACGGAATACTAAGGAGGATATCTATGAAAATGCAAAGATTTTGCGCTGCTGCAGCGGCGCTGGCTATGGCGGCAGGGTGTGCTGTCATAGGGGCTGGGGCTGAAACAGTTTCTCAGGACGGCATAAAAGTCACCCTGACCGCTGAGGGCGTCGAAGCCACGCTTTCGGTAAAAAACGAAAACTCAGCGGATATCACAGGGGCTTCCGCTGAGATACAGGCACCCGAGGGCTGGGAGTTTGAGGGTGAACACAGCCTGCCCGCGGGCAGTCTGGCGGCGGGGGAGAGCGTTGAGCTGAAAGCAAAGCTCGTCAAGTCCCCGACAGCAGCCCCCGAGGACAGCAGCGAAAGTCAGGCAGATGATGACAGCTCTGAAAAGCCCGCACCTGGCGATGAGAGCATTACTTCCCAAAAGGCTGAGGACAGTTCTTCAAAGGCTGTCCCTGCAGAAGACAGCAGTTCCTCCCGAACAGGGGCAGACGCCGAAAGCAGCAAGCCCGAGGAGAGCAGTTCTTCGACATCAGGTGCTGAAAGTACATCTAAGGCAGATAGTTCTTCTTCTAAGGCCGACAGTTCTTCAAAGTCTGCGGCGGCAGCTGCTGCAAATTCCAACCCCAACACAGGTGCACACACGACAGCTTATCTGCTGGCGGCTGCTGCACTGGCAGGCATGGTGCTGAGCGTGAGAAAGGGCAAGGGCAGACAGCTGCTGTCTGTGGCGGTCTGCGGTACTATGTGCATAGGCCTTCTGGGAGACGGCCATTTCATCGTCAGTCATGCCCAGCAGAACGAACAGGGAAGCATAACCGTCACCTGCGGCATTGAGACCGATGAGGGCGAGCTGGAGATAACTGCGGTAGTAAACTATGATATCCCCGCCGCAGAAGCCCCCGCTGAGGACGAACAGCCCACCGATGAGGAGACCACAGCCGATGAGGAAACGACCTCCGAAAACGAAACGACTGCTCCCGAAACTAGCGAATACCCCGCCGATGACACACCTGTCATTGAGCTGATAAAAAGCAGCGACAGCCTTTATGTAAAGCAGGTTGAGGGCCTTGATGAAGACTTCTTCATGGGCGCTGATATCTCCAGCATACTGGCGCTGGAAAAGTCGGGGGTAAAATTCTATGACTATGACGGCAGCGAAAGGGATATCTTTGAGGTGCTGGCTGAAAGCGGTGTGAACTGCATACGCGTCAGGATCTGGGTAGACCCCTATGATGCCGAGGGTAACAGCTACGGCGGAGGTGCCTGCGATATCGACACCGCCGTGGAGATAGCAAAGCGGTGCAAGCGCTGCGGTCTTGGTATGCTGGCTGATTTCCATTATTCGGATTTCTGGTGCGACCCCGGCAAGCAGAAAGCTCCCAAGGCATGGGCTGATATGGATATCGACACCAAGGCGGAGGCACTGCATGAGTTCACAGCGGAAAGCCTTGAAAAGCTGAAAGCCACAGGTGTGGCACTTGAAATGGTCCAGGTGGGCAACGAGACCAACGGCGCTATGTGCGGCGAGAAAACCTGGGAAAACATTGCACGACTTATGAACGCAGGCTCCTCTGCGGTGCGTGAGATATCTCCCGAAACCCTTGTGGCTGTCCATTTCACCAACCCTGAAAAGAGCGATAATATCCTCTGGTATGCTTCACAGCTTGACACTCTTGAAGTGGATTACGATGTCTTCGGCACATCATATTATCCCTTCTGGCACGGCACCACCGAGAACCTGACCTACGTTCTCAGCACCGTGAAGGAGCGCTACGGCAAGGAGGTCATGGTGGCTGAGACTTCCTATGCTTACACCCTTGAAGACGGCGACGGCCACGAGAACAGCGTGCGTGCAGGTTCGGCAGGGGATAAGCCCTACCCCTACACCGTGCAGGGGCAGTCCCGTGAGCTGGCTGATGTTATTGACGCTGTAGCCGCAGCTGAGGGCATAGGCGTGTTCTACTGGGAACCCGCATGGCTTCCCGTAGCAGGGGAAAGCTTTGAAGAGCGCTCTGCCCTCTGGGAGAAGAACGGCGCAGGCTGGGCTTCAAGCTATTCATCGGAATATGACCCCGACGACGCAGGCAAATACTTCGGCGGCAGCAGCTGGGATAATCAGGCTATGTTCGACTTTGGCGGCAGACCTCTGGAGTCCCTGAAGACCTTTGCGCTGGTGCGCACAGGCAACGAGCTTGAACCAAAGGCTGACGCAGTTGAAGATTTTGAGGTAACGGTGCTGACAGGGGAGAGCCCCGAACTTTCCGAAACGGTGGAAGCTGTCTTCACAGACGGCAGCGTGCAGAACGTAGCTGTGACCTGGAACGAACTTGACCTTGCAGCCATAGATACCTCAGCCCCCGCAGTTTACCTTGTGGGCGGCAAGGCAGAAGGCTTCGATGTGGTATGCACCCTGCGTGTGAAGAGCGCAAACTATGTCCCCGACGGCAGCTTTGAAAGCGGCAGCCTCGACGGCTGGGATATAGACAACGTGGACAATGCCACCTCACAGATAGACTGCCAGTGGAGCACCTCAGACTCTCACAGCGGCAACTATGCTCTGCACTTCTGGGGCGAGAACGGCACTAAGTTCACAGCCTCCCGCAGCCTGACAGGTCTGGCGGCAGGCAGCTATTCCATGAGCGCTTTTGCACAGGGCGGCTGGGACGAGAACCAGAATGTCTACATATTCTGTAAGGTAAACGGCGAGGAATACACCGCCTCCGTCACCCTTAACGGCTGGTGCGAATGGGACGAGTCCGTCATAGATAACATCGAGATACCCGAAAATGCAGAGGTGGTCATCGGTGTTTACGTTGAGGCAGGCGCAGGCTCCTGGGGCACGGTAGATGACTTTACGTTCTCGGCAAAATAATATCACATAACAGGGCTGCCCTTAAAGGGCGGCGCTGATAAAGAAAATCAGTGCCATAGTATTTCTGATTTACAGTCAGAAATACTATGGCATTCCTATTGACAGTGCAGCTATTGATGTGCTATAATTGTTATTAACAAAAATCGAATTTTATAAGGGTGATAACATGAGAATAGCAGTTTTGGGGATCGGTGTTATTGGAACAACATATGCCTATGCGTTTCAAAAGGCAGGACATGATACTTATCATATATTGAGGGAAGGGAAAAAAGATATTCCGACTGAAATAGCTGTTCATATTTTAGATGGCAGGTACAACTCGAAGGGCGAAGAAAAAGATGATGTATATAAGGTCACGGCAGCAGAGGATGATTCTGAATATGATTTCATTATCGTAAGTGTTGCAAGCGGAAAGCTGGAATGTGCAATGGATACTATAAAAAAGAGGAATATCAAGGGAACGATAGTCCTTTTCTGTAATTTCTGGGATGAAAGAAATGATATAAAAAGAATGGTAGGTGACTATGAATACATCACTGCTTTTCCGACAGCAGGCGGTCATATGAGCAAGGATCATGAGCTCAATTGCGTACTGTTTGATCATGTAATGCTTGAGGGCGAAGCCAAGGCTGATATATCTAATTATGCTGAAATATTAGATCTGCTGAGATCAGCAGATCTGAAGTGGGAAATACCATATGATATGTATGAATGGATCTGGATCCATATGGCTATCAATGCCGGGGTAACATCTACCGCAGGCAGAGGTGGTGCAATTGATGATCCGAATAAGTTGGCAAGGGAACTTATGGCTGATGCCAAAGCATTGAAACTGGCAGTAAAAACTATTCGTGAAACACTTCAGGCTGTTAAAGCCAGAGGTGTTGATCTTAAACTATATAAAAATGAGTTGCTGCCATACAAGATACCGGCAGGTATAGCCGGTATTGCAATGAAAAAACTGTTTTCGTCTAATGAGCTGACTTCCAGGATCATGACGCTGCATAATGATATCAGCGATATTTTATATGGGTGTAAATGTGTATATGATGAAGGCAAGAGACATGGGATAAATATGCCGTTGTACTATAAAAATATAGAAAAGATCCTGGAGCAGATCGGGTAGCAATATTCTTTTTTATTTGCATACAAATTCCGGTTAGGCTTAGCAACTGTATAAAATACAATGCCCCGAAGTACTTTGAAGTGCTTCGGGGCAAAACATATATAAGAGTATCTTTTTTTTGGGGCGGCCTTTTTTGCCATGATATGCCCTGTTTTGATTATAATACACAAAACAACGGTTAGGCTGACAAAACTATTTTAACTGGTGCGCATTGTAATTTTCAGAGAAATGTGGTATAATAGCTTATATATTATTTTTTCACGCTTTTTTTGACATAGAAAAGGAGAATCATTATGAGCGAAGAAAGAATCCCTAAGAGAAGTGAAGTCGCTAAGGAAAATACCTGGGCGCTGGAAGATATCTTTCCTACAGATGAAGCCTGGGAGCAGGCGCTGGAAAATTTCAGGAAATACCCCGAAAAGACCGCTGCCTTCAAGGGCAGGCTGGGGGAGAGCGCTGATACGCTGCTGGAGTTTTTAAAACTCAGCGATGAGATATCCGTGGCCGCTGATGCCCTCGGCAACTATGCCCAGCGAAAGTCCGATGAGGATACGGCTGTGGCTAAGTATCAGGGCTATGTGGGTCAGCTGATGAGCGCCTATGTGGAACTGAATGCCGCAGGCAGCTTTGAGACCCCCGAGCTTATCGCCATACCCGAGGATAAGCTGAACGGTTTCTACAAGGATAACAAAGACCTTGAACTCTACCGCCGTCACCTGGACCGCATAAGGCTGAAAAAAGACCATGTGCTTTCCGAAAACGAGGAAAAGCTCATAGCCATGACAGGTGAGATGGGCAATTCTGCCGAGAACATCTACTCCATGTTCTCTGATGCAGACCTTAAATTCGATGACGCTGTGGATAAGGACGGCAAGGCACACCAGGTAACTCACGGCAGCTATATCCCCCTTGTGAAAAACAGCGACCGTGTGCTGAGAAAGTCAGCCTTTGAGTCCATGTACAAGGGCTACGGCAGCTTCCGCAATACCTGCGCTGCCACCCTGAATGCCCAGATAAAGGCAGTGAACTTCTACTCTCAGGCAAGAAAGTATGACTCTTCGCTGGAGGCTGCGCTGAGCGCTAATGAAGTTCCCGTTGAGGTCTACAAGAACCTCATCAAGGCCGTACACGACAATATGAACTATATGTACGACTATGTGGCACTGCGCAAAAAGCTGCTGGGTGTTGATGAGCTGCATTACTACGACCTCTACACTCCCATGGTAGCAGACTTTGAGATGAAAGTCACCTTTGAAGAGGCCAAGGAAACTGTTCTGAAAGCACTGGCACCCATGGGCGAGGACTACCTTGCTATCCTTAAGGAGGGCTTTGAGAACCGCTGGATAGATGTCTATGAAAACGAGGGCAAGACCAGCGGCGCTTATTCCGCAGGGGCAAGGGTACACCCTTATGTTCTGCTGAACCACAAGGAGACCCTTGATTGTATGTTCACGCTGGCACATGAGATGGGTCACGCTATCCATTCATACCTTTCCAACAAGAACCAGCCTGTGGTGTACAGCGACTATGTCATCTTCGTGGCGGAAGTGGCTTCCACCTGCAACGAGGCACTGCTCATGCAGTACCTGCTGGCGCATACCGATGACAAGAAGGAAAAGGCTTACCTCATCAACTATTTCCTGGAGCAGTTCCGCACCACCCTGTACAGACAGACCATGTTCGCGGAATTTGAACTTAAGTGCAATGAGATATGCGCCGCAGGGGGCACCCTTACCGCAGATGAACTCTGTGAGATATACGGCGAACTCAATAAGCTCTATTTCGGTGACGGTGTAGTGCTTGATGAAGATATCAAGATGGAATGGGCAAGAATACCCCACTTCTACTACAACTACTATGTTTACCAGTATGCAACAGGATATTCGGCGGCTATAGCACTTTCACAGCGTATCCTGAAAGAGGGCGCACCTGCTGTAGCGGACTATATCGGCGGCTTCCTCAGCGGAGGCTGTTCGGCAGACCCCATATCTCTGCTGAAAAAAGCGGGTGTTGATATGAGTACCACCAAGCCTGTTACCGAGGCACTTGCACTGTTCGGCGATCTCATTTCTCAGATGGAGAGCCTCTTCTGAAAACATTCGCACAGCGAAAAAAAGCAAACAAATGGCGCAGACAGATAAAAAGACAGCATAACAGATCATCGTGGCAGACGAACTGAAGACCCTGAAAAAACACCACCTATCCGCCAGGTGTTTGCGTGTGAACGGAGAACGATATCTGTCCCGAAAACGGGACAGCAGTAAAAAAGTAAGGAACCAGAGTGAATTAAAAAGGAAGTGTGATATGCTAAGTTTAAAGGAGATAACCAAAGACTATGTCGTGGGCGACACGACGGTCAGGGCGCTGAAAGGTGTCAGCATTGATTTCCGTGAGAACGAGTTCGTTTCCATACTGGGACAGTCGGGCTGCGGTAAAACTACACTGCTGAACATCATCGGCGGCCTTGACAGATACACCAGCGGCGATCTGAACATCGGCGGAAAGTCCACCAAGGATTTCAAGGATGCCGACTGGGACAGCTACCGCAACCACTCCATAGGCTTCGTTTTTCAGAGCTATAACCTTATCCCCCACCAGACCGTACTTGCAAACGTAGAGCTGGCGCTGACCCTCTCGGGTGTGCCTAAGGCGGAAAGAAGAAAGCGTGCTGTCGATGCGCTTACTCAGGTGGGTCTGGGCGACCAGCTCAATAAAAAGCCCAACCAGATGTCAGGCGGACAGATGCAGCGTGTGGCCATAGCGAGAGCCCTCGTGAATGACCCCGATATTCTGCTGGCCGATGAGCCTACTGGCGCCCTCGATACCGAGACCAGCGTGCAGATAATGGAGATACTCAAAAAGATCTCCAAGGATAAGCTCATCATCATGGTAACACATAACCCCGAACTGGCAGAGAAGTATTCTTCAAGGATAATCCGTCTGCTGGACGGCAAGGTCATAGATGACTCAGACCCCTACAAGGCCGAGATAAAGAAGCAGGAGAAGACCAAGGCTGAAAAGAAGGCCGAGCGCAAAAAGCTCAGGACTTCCATGAGCTTTCTCACTGCTCTCAGCCTTAGCCGCAATAACCTCATGACCAAAAAGGCCAGAACTCTGCTGACCTCCTTTGCGGGTTCTATCGGTATCATCGGTATCGCCCTGATACTTTCAATTTCAAACGGCGTTCAGGTATACATCGACCAGGTGCAGTCTGATACCCTTTCTACCTACCCCCTCACTATCGAACAGACCACCGCAAGCATCGGTGAGATAATGAACATGATGGCTGAGGACAGAAAGGCTGAGATAAAGCACGACAAGAACAAGGTCTATTCCCAGAACCAAATGGCCAAGATGATAAATACCCTCATGCAGGAAACCAAGGTCAACGACCTGAAAAGCTTCAAGACCTTCCTTGATGACAACAAGGAGATACAGGATCTTACAACCGATATCAAGTATGGCTACTCAACTACCCTTAACGTCTTCAAGGCAGATACCTCTGACGGAGTTTATCAGGTAAATCCCTCTCAGGTGCTGTTGGATATGGGCTACCTCAGCGACACCCAGATGATGGGTATGTCCATGGGGAACTCCATGGGCGGTATGGACGTATGGACCGAGATGATAGACAACGATGAACTGCTTAAGTCCCAGTATGACATAGTTGCAGGCCGTATGCCCGAGAAGTACAGCGAGACCGTGCTTATCATCGACAAGAACAATGAGATGAACGACTATATCCTCTACTCACTGGGTCTTATGGATCCTTCCGAGTTAAACGGCATTGTCCGCAGGGCTGTTATGGGTGAGGACGTTCAGCTGAAGAACGAACAGCAGACTTTTACTTATGACGAACTTCTAGACCTGAAATTCAAGGTCGTGCCCACCACAGATTTCTACCGCAATAAGGACGGCCTGTGGGAGGATATGCGCGAAGATGAGAACTACATGACCGATGTGGTGGATAAGGGTCTGGAGGTCAGCGTGGTCGGCATAATAAGGCCTAACGACGACGCGGCAGCAACTTCACTCAACGGCGGTATCGCTTATAAGCATGAGCTTATGGAGTACCTTGTCAATGAGGTAAAGAACAGCGAGATAGTAAAAGAACAGCAGGATAACCCCGATATCGACGTGTTCAGCGGACTTAAATTCAAGACCGACGAAGACAGCGATGACGAGGAGCCTGAGGAAGAGGCTGAGCCTACACCCGCTGAAACAGAAGAACTCTCCGAGGCGGTCAAGGCTGAGAACGCAGCGCCCGCTGCTCCCGCAGCAGAACTCACAGAAGAGCAGATGGCAGCCCTGGCAGCAGGGGAGAAGCCTGAGGGCATGACCGATGAAGAGTTTGCAGCCCTCATGTCCCGGAGCCCCGCAAATGTTCCTGCGGATATGCCTCAGCTTTCCGATGAGCAGCTGGCAGCCCTCATGGCAGGGCAGATACCCGAGGGCATGACCGAGGAAGAGGTCGCAGCTTACATGGCACAGGGCGGCGATCAGCAGCAGATGTCCGACCTGACAAACATGGGCATGGACGCAGCCGCGGGAGTTGATATGAGTGGCCTGATGAGCGGCACCGGTGATCTCATGGGCGGCCTTACCGATCAGCAGAAAGCTTTCCTGGGCAGCCTGACCGAGGAGCAGATAGAGCTTATGCAGGGCATGATAACCGAGTCTGCCGAGCAGAACCTTGACACCCTGAAAAACAGCGGCAGATATTCAAGCTCTACCTACGACACCAACATGGCGACACTGGGCTACGCTACCCTTGAGGAGCCCAGCTCCATAAACATCTACCCCAAGGATTTTGCTTCCAAGGAACGCATAATCGAACTGATAGACGAATACAACGATAAGGCCGAGGAGTCCTCGAAGATAGAGTACACCGACCTGGTCGGTGTAATGATGTCCTCCGTGACATCTATCATCAATGCGATAAGCTATGTGCTGATAGCTTTCGTGGCTATCTCGCTGGTGGTATCCTCTATCATGATAGGCATAATCACCTACATCTCCGTACTTGAAAGAACTAAGGAGATAGGTATACTGCGAAGCATAGGCGCTTCCAAGAGAGATATCTCCCGTGTTTTCAATGCCGAAACTGTCATCGTGGGATTTGTGGCTGGTCTGCTGGGCGTAGGGCTTTCCTACCTGCTGACTATACCGATAAATGCAATTATCGCCCACCTGACCACCGTTCCCATGCGGGCAGCTATACCTTTTGCTGCGGCAGGCATACTGGTGCTGATAAGCATTCTGCTGACACTGGTGGCTGGTCTGTTCCCCTCCAGGATAGCGGCAAAGAAAGACCCTGTTATCGCACTGAGAACAGAATAAACTATATTTTCGTAAGATATTTTTTCAGTCGAAACGAGCGTGGACGTTTGTGCGTTCACGCTCATTTTGTTTTTGCGGCATTTTGCCTCTTTCGGAAGTGATATTTAAAAATGAACTTTCTGTTAAATCGAAGATATCACTCTTGACAGTTTACTCCCTATATGATATAATATTAGAGTTGAATGAGCGCCAGTAGCTCAGCTGGATAGAGTGACTGGCTACGAACCAGTAGGTCGGGGGTTCGAGTCCCTCCTGGCGCACTCAGCATTGCACCTTGTTTATACAGGGTGCTTTTTTGTCTGATCTAATTTCGATTATGATAAAAAGCGTGGGCGATCATCAGAACGTCCACGCTTATTCTGTATATCATAGTTTTCACATAAGTTCCCGATAGCTTTCAAAGTGCATATCCGACTCAGCTATCAGGGCTTCCTTGTCGGCGGAATAATGCTCGTTCAGGCAGGCAGCCGCCTTGAAGCCCCCGAGCTTCGCACCCCGTATGCCCTCGATGATGTCTTCAAAAACTATGGAATTCTCAGGTGCCGCCCCGAGATTTTCGCAGGCCAGTTCGTACACATCGGGGAAGCCCTTGCCCCTCTCCACCTGTTCGGTGGTTACAAAGGTGTCAAACAGCTCGTAGACCCCCAGCCGCTTCAGCACAGGGGCATACAGCGCCGCTGAGTTTGCAGTGGCAAGCCCCAGCTTTAGCCCCTTTCCGTGGAGATACCGCAGATAATCCCCAGCACCCTCCACCTCGCCGATGAGATAGGTGTATTCGTAAACTGCCATATCCTGCCATTCCTGCATTATATCCTCAACGCTGTCAGGCAGATCAAAAAGCTCCTTGGTGTAAACTGCAGCTGTGCGGAAATTCTTGGTGGACACCGCCTTGTAGTAGTCCGCAGGGACTTCCAGCCCGCGCTTGCCCATGAACTTGCGGTCTATCTCGCTCCACACACCGTTCGATCTTATGAGAGTGCCGTCCAGGTCGAAGATAGCTGCCTTAAAGTCAGTGACCCTCATATCAGAAACCGATCTTGCAGGTGGTGCCCTTTACGCTGACACCATCGCCCACGCTGATAGGCAGCTTCTGCTCCTCGGAGAAACCAATGGTCTCGCCGTCTTTCAGCTCAACATTTTCGGTGAGGACATATTCCTCGATAGAGAACATGAAGCTCAGCACCTGGTCGGGCTGCTGCTTGCTGTCGATGACTTCAAGCTCGTTCTTCCCGAAGAAAGTCATGCCCGAGGAGAAAGCGCACAGGCCGTCCTTAGCCAGGTACATACCTGTGTAAACGAGGATAGGCACAGGCATCTCGCCCTGCTTTAAAGTTTCGGCGAACTGGAGATAGAACTTCTTCTCGTAAACGGTGGGGTTCTTGTAAATGCCGATGGCGTTGTCAAGCTTGAGCAGGCTATAGGCTATCTTAGCGAAAAGCACAGCCTGCTCCATGGCATCGAACTTGTTCATTACCGCCAGCATGACATGAGCCTGATGCTTTGCGACCTCCGCAGCACCGTCTTTCCACATGATGTTGTTCTTGGCGCACTCCTCAGCCTCCTTGTTGGGGACAGGGTTTGGCATGAGCGAGCAGGCTACCACCATGCCCTCAGTGCGGAAAACCAGCGCATTGTCCTTGACCTCGTCTTCGGCCTCAATGTTCCAGTCTTCTTTCAGGGACTTCTTGAATCTTGGCCAATCCATATTAGCGTCCGTAAAGAGAACGAATCCCGCCAGGACATTGCCCTCTTTCTTTCCGGTATTTTCAGTGTTATTGGTGTTTTCAGACATTTGTATACCTCCGTTGACGGCAGGCGCCGTGATTATCAGAAAGCTTCGGCAAACACAGCATATGCTGCATTGAGCCTTATCGTCTTATTATATCACGTCACGGCAGATATGTCAACAGCCATTTTCGGCTATATCACCTGTGAGCGCAGGGGCGAAGTCTTCTGATATATGTACAATAATGTGGACTTAAACTTCTCCCGCACATTATGTTCATGTTGACATTTGGATCTCATCATGCTATAATGTGAAAAAAATCGGGAGGATAGCATGAGAGAAATAATGTCAGATGAAGTATATAAACTGGAAGAATGCCTTACTGCACTGGCAGCGCACCACAACAAGTTCTCGGTGAACTTTAAGGGCTGTTACCCCAAGAAGCCTGTTGAAGAAACTTTGGAGAATTTTGTTAATGACCTGATTCAGGGAAAGTCGTGCATAGCTGTAATTGAGAAAGCCGAAAAAAATCGCAGGTTTCTGCAAGGTCGATACCGATAAAAGTGTCGGTGTGCTGGAATATCTTGTGGTGCTTGAAGAGTTCCGCGGAATAGGTTACGGCGGTGAACTGATAGAATGGGCGCTTAGCAAGTTTGCGGAGCTTGGAATTCATGACATAGATGTAAAAGTAGCCGACGGCAATAAAGCTGTCACGCTTTACGAAAAATATGGTTTTAAAATGAATGCGCATATCCTGCGGCTGAGCAGGTGACTTATAGTAAACGACAAAAAGCCCCCGAGCGCTTGCTAACGCTCGGGGGCAGTGAATTTATGTACAATTTCTTGGACTATCTGTGCAGCCTTGAAGGTTCATGGGAGATATATTTGTGGTAGATGACGCAGGTCATTATCCCGTAGAAGGTACCTGTTATTATACCTGCAAGAACGTCTGTGGGATAATGGACACCCACATAAAGCCTTGAAAGCGCTATGGACAGCGCCAGCAGAAGTACGGGTATACCGATACGCAGGCGGCATTCGCGGAAGATGACTGAAGCTACGCAAAAACTGCCCGATGAATGTCCCGACGGGAAAGAGGCATCTCGCTGCTTGCCGATCATGGCATGAAGTTCGTTTATCGCTTCGTAAGGCCTTGTGCGGTCAACTGCGTTTTTCAGTATGACGTTATTGAGCAGCACATTTATCACCAGCGCCGCCCCGCAAAGCAGTCCCAGCCGACGGGTCCTGGGGATTATAAAAAGTACCAGCACTGCCGCTATCATTATTACGCCCGCATCTCCCATATGGGTAACGGCCTTGACGATGGGGTCAAGCACATCACTGCGGACATTTTCCTGTATCCACAGCAGTATTTGTCCGTCTGTTTCAAGAAGTTTATCTATCATTTAAACGTCCTCCATTTAATCTTAAGGCAACAAATATATAAGAATATTGATTTATACAACCTTATTGCTGGGAATTTCTTACAATATTTCTGACGGATATGTAAAAACCCGCAGCCGTTAACTGTGCATAAAAATATGAGTTAATAATTTAGTAAAAATCTGAAACTTTAAGTTGATAATTAAGTCGAAAATGGTACAAATAAAAGGTGTATGTTTTTATTAATTAACAAAAGTTTTGCAAACTTCCCGGTATAACATCGTAAAAATGAGGAAGAACGTTCTACGTACTTCCTCTGCTGTCTTTTTATTTTTGCGACACCCGCAATTTTTAGCAAATATCAGATGTCCCATTCCGTGCTGACACTGTACCTTGCAGGAAAGCGCAGCTTAGATATCTCATGCAGAAAAGCGATCGTGCCGTTGTATTTGAAATCAACTATCAGCACCTTGCTTTTTTCAAGACTCTTTGTCGCCAGATCCCAGGCGCCGTTCTCGCCCAGGGCCTGCATATAGATCTCGCTTATGCCTTTTAGCTCCTCTGACTTTTCTGCGTGTATGCGCAGTTTGCCTCGTCTGTAACAGCTGGGATCAACACCCGGGTGCTTCATCATTACCTCATTTTTGATCATGTGAATCTCTCCTTTTCTCTCTCTTCTGTCACTATCTGCCCCATGGCAGATATCAGTTCACATCTTTGAAAATTAACTTAAACTATCCTTATGTCAAAGTATTGTAGCACAAAAATTCTCTCTCGTCAAGTGGTATTGCCCAATTTTGTAAATTTAAACAAATGTCAAGAAATTAACTTAAAGAATTATAGCCATTATCCGTGGCACGGCTGAAAAATATGTGAAAAGGACCCGAAGAATGTGTGTTTAAATAGTAACTGTCTGTTTTTGCGGACGGACTTTTCCGAAATACAGAAAAATACAACTCAACTGCCCATTAATTGCGGCACATATATCAATGCTATAATAATTATTAATAATAACCTATTGACTTTACTGAATATTTCTGGTAAAATATAATAAATCAGTACTGCTATTTTCAATAGAGGGGAGGAAATAGGGTGAATAAGAAAGACATTTCTGCCTTGACCGATTTGTGTGAAAAACTCACCAAGGTCAGGAGCGAGGAGGAGCTTGCAAAGGTCATCGAGAACTTTACATCTGCCATGGACGGCAAAGATGTTGCTATGCTGAAAGTTGCACTGTTCCGCCTTGGGGGCAGGATGCTTGTGGTCGATGCGGAGGATAAAGATGCTATTCGCACAAGACGTATCGCCTGCCTGACCGATGAGGAAAAGGTTGAGCTTAAAAAGGTCGAGGAGATAATCGACGGCAATCTGCTGAAATACTATTTCCAGCCTATCGTCAGCGCCTGGGACGGTGAGATATTCTCCTATGAAGCACTCATGCGCTCGGCTGCCGACCCGCAGATAACCCCGTTCCATATACTTAAGTATGCTGAACTCAGCGACAGGCTTGACGATATAGAAAGGGCTACGTTCCTGAACGTGCTGGAGATTATCGAGAGGGAAAAGGGCAGGCTTGGCGGAAAGGCTGTCTTTATAAATAGTATACCCAATGTTCGTCTTGGGGAGAACGACACCGAGAGGATAAGTGAGCTGCTGGAGAAAAATTCCGATGCGGCAGTGGTGGAGCTTACCGAGAACGCTGAGGCAGATGATAGCCAGCTGTCCATTTTAAAGGACAGATACCGCAGCATGAACGTGCGTATTGCAGTTGATGACTACGGCACGGGATATTCAAACGTGAAAAATCTGCTGAGGTATACGCCTAACTTTGTAAAGATAGACCGTTCGCTGCTGACCGAGATAAACAGCGACCCCAGAAAGCGCCATTTTGTGCGGGATATAATCGAGTTCTGCCATGACAACGGCATACTTGCCCTGGCGGAGGGAGTTGAGACCAGCCTTGAGATGAAGACAGTAATTCTCATGGGTATCGACCTGATACAGGGCTTTTACACCGCAAGACCCGCCCCTGAACTGGTAACGGAGATACCCTACGAGATAAAGCAGGAGATCAGGCGCTACCAGATACAGCGCATGGACGGCAAGCAGACCCATGTCTACAGCTGCCAGGGCACCGAGAGGGTGCTGTTGGAGAAGCTGAAAAAGCACGGCTACAAGTGCCTGAGGGTCATGTCTTCAGAGCAGGACGGGGATATCACCCTTGTGGGTGATCCGTCCCTTGATACACGGATCTATGTTGAGGTGGACAACGGCTTCAGAGGCAGGCTGACCCTTGAAAGCGCCCACCTTTCCAATTCCAAGAACAGACCCTGCATTATCGTTGGCGACAATGCTGTGCTTGAACTGGCTATATATGGAAGCTGCAGGCTGCATAAGGGCGGCATTTATGTACCCGAGAGTGCCAGTGTGAATTTCACGGGCATTGGCGCTTTGGATATAGATGTGGATTCTTCGGACTTTTTTGCCATCGGCGGATATTCTGCCATGCGCCACGGCAGACTTAGCTTTGGTGCCAACGTGGAGTTTTCCATTGAAGCCAAGGGACAGACAGGCTGCTGCATAGGTTCGGGTCTGGGCGGAGAGATAGATATCCACCAGGGCGTGTTCACACTGGCCCTCAACGGAAATCACTGCGTCTGCATAGGTGCCCTTTCGGGCAGCACTGACCTTGACCTGCGCAACTGCGGTATCAGTGCTGATGTGACCCTGTCCAGGGGAGTAGTCATAGGCAGCCGTGACGGTGATGCTGAACTCAGGCTCCATGCCATGAGCCTCAGCACCATTGTGGGCGGTAAGGAAACTGCCTGCATAGGCTCGGTGGACGGCAATGCCAGAGTTGAGATGTTCAACTCAAACTTTGTGGCAGATGTCAGGTCTGACAAGCTGACAGTGGTGGGTTCACTGTACAAGGACAGTGATGTGGAGATGAAAAATCTTTCCATGAACATAAAGGCGGGCGGAGTCGAGGGCTATGCTTTCGGCGGACTAAAAGGCCGCACGGTGCTTGAACTTGCCAATGCCGATACTCATCTTGAACTTAATTCAAAGCTTGGGGGCATAACCCGTGCCGCAGGAGAAGACCTGCATTTTGGCGATGGCAGATACCGTGTCACCCTTAACGGGGAAGAATATATAATGAATGCAGAAGACTAGGTTCTTCCGCCGCAGGGGAGGTATGACTTTGCTGAATATAGAAAAGACCGACAGTATCGACAGCGTTGCTTATGACGCGGATAAAAAAATGCTGGCAGTAATGCTGGTAGACGGCATGGACTGGGAGGACGAGGAGATACATCTTCAGCTGCTCAAGGACAAGCTCAACAACTACCTGCTTTATATCGACACCAGACAGTTTGATGAAAAATACCCCGATACACAGCGCATAGAGCTGCGGGCGGCTTTCCTCTATGAACTGCCTGAAAGGGCCATGTTCATGGTGCGCAGGGCAGGGGAGGTGCTGGAAACGCTTTTCGAGAACTCTATCCTCGTGGTGGACATAGGCCCTGCCGAAGAATAGCGGGTTGTTTCGTCCGAAAACGGAAACGATTACAATTCTTTATAGGATATGTTAAATAAATGATAGCATACTGTATTCAAAAAACGCGGAAAGTATGCTATCATTTTATTGTTCCTGAGAAATGTGATAAAAGGAGATGTTTTGAAATGTATATTGCTGATGAACACAGATATGACAAGATGGTCTATAACCGCTGCGGCAAAAGCGGTCTGAAGCTTCCTGCGGTATCCCTGGGACTTTGGCAGAATTTCGGGTACGGGGCAGTGTTCTCCAATGTGGAGAATATGTGCCGCACCGCCTTTGACCTGGGTATAACCCACTTCGACCTTGCCAACAACTACGGCCACCCCTACAATGGTTCGGCGGAGGAAAATTTCGGCCGTGTGCTGGACAGAGGTCTGCGGGCTTACCGTGATGAGCTTGTCATCTCCACCAAGGCAGGCTACGAGATGTGGGAAGGCCCCTACGGCGACAGAAACGGCAGCCGCAAGTACCTCACAGCTTCCCTTGACCAGAGCCTTAAGCGCATGGGTCTGGAATATGTTGATATTTTTTACCACCATGTTTTCGACCCAAACACCCCTCTGGAGGAAACTGCCCTCGCCCTTGACAATGCGGTAAAGCAGGGCAAGACGCTGTATGTGGGCATCTCAAACTACAACAAAGCCCAGACAGCGGAGATACAGGCTATCTTCCGTGAGCTGAAAACACCCTTTATAGTAAATCAGCCCAGCTTCTCCATGCTCAACCGCTGGGTAGAGGAGGACGGCCTTGACGGGTACTGTGTTGAAAACGGTGTGGGACTTGCTGTGTTCTCGCCGCTGTATCAGGGCTTCCTGACTGACCGCTATCTTAAGGGTGTCCCCGAGGATAGCCGTGTAGGCAGGGGCAATACCTGGATAGGCAGCCAGCTGACCCCCGAAATGGTGGCTAAGCTCAATAAGCTGAACGACATAGCTTCCGCCCGCGGCCAGAAGCTTTCCCAGATGGCAGTGGCATGGCTGCTCCACAACAAGGCCGTTGCTACCGTGCTTTGCGGCGCCAGCAGACCCAGCCAGATCATCGACAATGTGAAGGCTGTTGAAAATCTTGAATTCTCTGAGGAAGAACTGGCGCAGATCGAAGAGGTCCTGCGCTCATAAAAATGCAGTAATATTGCCATTTTGCGGACAAAGCCTGCCCTTTGTCCGCATATTCTTTCGTATACAGAATTATTATCCTCCGCTTGACTAATTGGATTAAGTTTTTAACACAAAGATTTCAAATGTGATATAATTTGTAATGTAAAAGTTGTATTATTATCTCAAGGTAAAACAAATGAAGTTCGTAGGTCATAAGGAGGATATTTTATGAAAAGGATACTTGCACTTGCACTCGCTGTTCTGTCTGTTACTGCTTTTGCGGCCTGCGGAGATACTTCTGCTGAGGAAAGCAGGGCGGATAGCACCACTACCACAGCTCAGACAGAAGCTGCCCCCGAGGCTGAGGAAGAAGCTCCCGCTGAGGAGGACAACGGTGATTACACCCTGTTGGCTGATTTTACCAAGGGTGAGTCGGATAAATTCATGTGCTCCGACGGCTGGTCAAACGGCAATATGTTCAACTGCACCTGGAAGAAAGCTAATGTAGCTTTCGAGGACGAGGTCATGAAGCTGAGCATAGACAGCATTATCCCCGATGAATACAATGCCGCCGAGTACCGTTCCAACGATTTCTACGGCTACGGCCTCTATGAGGTCAGCATGAAGCCTATCAAGAATGTGGGCGTAGTTTCCTCATTCTTCACCTACACAGGCCCCTCGGACAGCAACCCCTGGGACGAGATCGATATCGAATTCCTGGGCAAGGATACAACTATAGTTCAGTTCAATTACTTCACCAACGGCACAGGCAACCACGAGTTCGTTTACGACCTGGGCTTTGATGCCGCAGAGGATTTCCACACCTACGGCTTTGAATGGGCGGAAGATCACATAACCTGGTACGTTGACGGCGAAGCGGTACACACCGCTGAGGAGAACCTGCCTGTCACACCCAGCAAGATAATGATGAACACCTGGAACGGCAAGGGCGTTGACGGCTGGCTGGGCAAATACGACGGCACCACCCCCCTCACCGCAGAGTACAAGTTTGTCCGCTTTACAGCCGCAGAATAAACAAGCCTTCTTCATTACCCAACCATATCCATATATCCGCCGAGCGTTACCCGCGTTCGGCAAAGACTAAGACCTTCGTCCGAAGGTCTTTTTCTTTGGTTAAAAAAGATGTCAGATACTTGACAATCAGGGTCGGTTATGATATAATAATATGGTAGGCCGCTGTGGTGGAATTGGCAGACACAAGGGACTTAAAATCCTCAGAGGATTTTGTAACAGATAAATTTTTCTGTCAACTCCCTCAGCGATGATTATCACGTATCTACGGCTTTTAACTTAGATTTAGTAAACTGTTTGGTAGAAAAGTCTCTTGCGTATTGACACTGTTCTACCAAGTTGTCTACCAAAATCGACTTATTTACCTTCAAACTGATCTCAACCCGGTTTTGAAAATGGTGTTCTACCAAGGGACTTTTGAGATTATCGCACAAGGTAAATTCACAAAAATTTAATAGAATATGCCGCTGTGGTGGAATAGGCAGACACAAGGGACTTTGATGTTTGTACTCATAGAAATATGAGTCTGCGGGTTATCCGCAGAGAGTGCCTATGGAGAAATCCATAGAGTAGAAGTCGGCTAAAACGGTGAAGGCACAAACAGAACGCCGTGCTAACCCTTTCGGGTGAGTGTAGAGACTTTACACCGACTACCTAAGTCCGTAAGGATATGGTAAAGACCAAGTCCAGACTACAACATACATTTGTGTGGCTATGGTAACATAGAGTAGTACGAAAATCCCTCGGAGTAAAATCCGTACCGGTTCAAGTCCGGTCAGCGGCACCATTAAAGCAAGTTCTCATTTGAGAGCTTGCTTTTTTTCATGCCCTCGTTTATTTCCTCCTCTTCTTTTCCCTGTCTTCTGCTTCTTCCGTGTTCTCTCCGCCAAGCACTTTTGCTATGGTCTCAGCGGATTCAATCTTCGACTTGTATTCGAGATGACTGTAGAAATTTGCTGTAACATTGAATGTCGAATGCCCCAGCCATTCCTGAATAGCCTTCATCGAAACACCGTTGGCAAGCAAAAGGCTCGCACAGCTATGTCTCAGATCGTGAAAACGGATCTTCTTCAGATCGTTTCTCTTCATCACATAATGAAAATGACTGGTCACGAAATTCGGACTTATGAGCTTCCCTGTATTATCTCTGCATACGAAGCCGTCAAACTCCCTGTCGAAGTCAGGCCCCAGAAGCTTTGAATAGTAATCTTCAAGATACTTTCTCTCCTTCAGCATCTTTTCTATATGCGGGATCAGAGGAAAAGTCCTGACACTCGCCCTGGTCTTGAGCTGATTTTCCACGATTATCTCTTCCTTGCCGTTTCCGTATGAATTTGAGATCTTACGTCTTACGGTTATGGTTTTCGCATCGAAGTCGATTGAATCCCACTTCAGACCAAGGATCTCACTCTTACGAAGCCCGTAATAAGCTGCTATGTGAACAACAAGCTCCAGCCTGTCGCCCTTGAACAGCTCAAAAAGCTTGTCAAGCTCCTCCTTGGAGTAGAAATTCGCTTCAAACTTCTCCATCTTCGGAAGATCGACCTTATCTGCTACATTGACATTGAGAAAATCGACCTTGACCGCATATCTGAGAGCCTTATGGATATTAGCGTGATAATGCTTTACCGTACTCGCAGAAGCTCCGCTGTTGTACTTTTCATTATAGTACTGCTGCAGGTGCAACGGAGTCAGTTCACTAAGCAGAAGTCCCGGATAGTACTTGTCGAAGTACTCCGTTATTCTTGTCACCACGCCTCTGTAACCGATAAAGGTGTTGTTAGAGATAGAAGGTTTTACGATATCGAGCCATTTGAGAAGAAAAGCTCTGAACTCGATCTCATTTTCACTGTTCGGGCTGCTTTCAGCTTTCACAGTTTTAGGCTTTTTAGCAGGATCAACCTTAGTAAGGCTGCCTGTCAGGTATTCTTCGTAGAACGCCGTAACGATCTCCTTAGTCATTGCTGTCAGAGCCTTATTCGAGCAACCCACGCTGAGATTAGTGCAAACCCACTTTCTCTTTCTTTTTCCTTCGTCATCCCTGAAATCAAAGATAACATAATGCTTACCATTCTTTTCAGAAGTGATGTACTTAAAAGGCAGACTTGCTTTCATTTGAAATTTCCTCCTTGTGATTGAAAGCGACAGTCTGCGCTGCTGACTATCTTATTGTAGCGCGCATTGCTGCCATTTTCAATACCTTTTCTACCAGTTCTACAAATGTATTACACAAAAGACTTTTCTACCTATCATTTTTGTGCGCATTGTAGGACGAACTCGATAACTGACGCTTTGGCGACCTTTATCTTTCTACCACAAGGAATCCTTTTTATTTGCCCTTCATTAATAAGCCGATAGATTTTTTTTCTTTCGTAGCCGAGCATTCGGCATAAGTCCTTCACTTCGAGAAGCTCAGGATATCCGGAATACACCTTATGATACATACTTTCAATAAGCATCATATCCATAGAATTTACCTCCTCCCTGTTTCTGAAAAAGTCTTTCCCCGGAAAAGCGTTGATGTTCCATATTCAATTGTCAAGATTCTAAAACACCCGACTTTTGGTCGGGTGCAGGCACATCGTTATCAGTTGTTTTTATGCCTGAAAGTGATGTACTGTTGGCAGCTTCCCGTCCGAAAACAGGAAGCTCCCGACAGCATATCGCTGTCATTTGAATAGGAGAATCCAAACATGAAGACGCTGTTGGCAATGCCCGAGCCCCTCATTCAGGCACTGCCGACAACATCTCTGCTGCCGTTAAAATAGAAAGGACGATTTACGATAAGGAACGGAACATGATCTTCGGAGCAACCACGTCCGTTCCCTCGTTGAATATATATAACCCCTCCAAAGAAAAGAAAGGAGACAACCAGAAGGATTCAGCCGCCGTCTGCCTAAAAACGACTGACCCTTCTCACTAATATACCGAAAAAACGGGATTTTTAACGCCCCGGGCGCCGAATTTTCCTGTGTGCAGACTTAAATTTGGAAAAACGAACAAGCCTCACCCTGTTTTTTCGTGCCTGATTATGTAATTACGCAGATAACGTGATCCTCTTCTCAGCGTTCTCGTAATCGACATGGCAGAAACACCGTATTCGCCGGCAAGCTGCATGAGTGTCATCTTTTCATTGTTCCTGCCAAAATAATAGGCCCGTATCATCTCATACTCATAGCTGTAATGCGTTTTCAGCCATTCAAGAGCAGAAGGCAGAAGCTCTCTCCGCCTCTCCCACTCCATCTCTATTTCCAGTTCAAGCTTATACTCTTCGGTTGTTGTCGGATCGACGATCTCAGGAAGATTTCCGTAGCTATAGCTCAGAAGACCATTATCCTTGTCCCGTTCTTCGAGATAGTACTCACGTCTTCCCAGGCGGTTGTATTCCTTCTCCACATTATCCGGTACACCGTCGAAGTGCTGATAGATATATCCTCCCATGGCATTACTCCATCAGTCCCAGTGAGGTTAGCGGTCTGAAACCTCTGCTCTGAAGTTCTCTGTTGCAGGCACTGAGACTGTATTCGCTGCTGAACGCACAGCCATAAAGGTAATGCAGGATAATAATATCACGCTGGATATTGTAATTGAGACTTATATGCGTCAGAGAAAAAAGATATCTGCTTCTCATCGGGTGAAGTCTCAGCCCTATACAGATAGCCGCAGTATGTTCCAGACTAATTTCACCGTCATAGCGCTGATACCTGTAGACCGAAGCGACGCTAATCCCTGTTATTTCGGACAGCTTGTATGAATTCGTAGCTGTATCGCTCATATACCGAAGCAGTACTTCGCAGAAGCTTTCTCCGGTTTTATGAGTCACAAATCCTATATCCTTATATCTGCTGGTCTCACGCTGTGAAAGCGGGTGAACTAACGGTAACGGTTTGATGCCATACTTTTTCTTTCCCATAATGATCCTTTCCCAGACATCAGGGTGCAGAAAGTCAGAGTCTGACTATCGCACACTTATGCCCGACGATCAGACCCCGGCAGATATGATCGGTAATCTTCCACGGAAGCCGGAAACTCCTGCGCAGTGAGCTTTCCGTGGTGTTTATTTCTGAACTATCACCATTATACTTTATATGCACTGTGAAGTCCATTTCAGGCGGTGAGAATTTTTCTTTTTGCGGTAAATGCCGTTTAATGCGCTGTATTACGTTATCTGAGAGACTTTATACTAAGTTCTGAACATAACTGCCAGGACGCAAAGAAGCCGAAACCTTTAGGAAATCCCAGAGGTTTCGGCTCTGTTTATTTTCTCATTGTATGAGAATGTTCATAAAATTTTTACAGTTATACAGATACAAAAACGGCACAGGAAATCACTCAGTACTTCCTGTGCCGTCAGCCTATATCAATCATATACTTTTCCCTTTCCCTAAAGTTTCAAAGCCCCGTTCGGCGAGTAACTCGTTCAGTGAATATACGGTCATATCTTCTCTGAAAGCGCAGCCGTGCAGAAAATATTCGCAGATCCTGTACTTTTCTGTCTGAGAATTCAGCTGTCTTCCTGCAAGATAAAACAGGTACATTGACCGCTGATAATACAGCCGAAGGCCTACACAAAGTAAGATAAGCGTATCTGTATCCGGCAGCGTATCATCTTTCAGTGAAATATAACGATAGATAGAAGCTTTTGAAACTCCGGTAACCAATTCGATTTCTTCCTTGGTTGCACTACTCTCATCGACATATCTTGCAAAAGCCTGGTGAAAAGTTTCATCAACACTTTGTTTGACATATCCGCTCTGGAATATTCGTTCGTTGTCCCTGTCAGTGAGTAGTGTAATCGTTTTCTCGATAGTGTCCTTACTCATGATTTCTCTGGTCCAGTTGAATACCTCATCGCCTGATACCGTGAGTTGAAACAATGATTATAATGCCACGACCTGTTCGGCTGATGAAGTTATTCATCATAGAGCTAAACAGGCTTATACCATTCCGGGCATCACAATGAGTATGTGTGCTGTAAAACTTTCCGAATCCGTTCGCAGTAGAATATATGATGAAAGCCTGTCATCTCTATATAGTACCGAACACGGCTCCTTTCCTATAAAATTAGGATATTCTGTATTAATATCCATAATTATTATATCACAGAATGGCAAATATTTCAATGTGGTTGTTGTCTGTAATAAATCGTTGTCAAAGAACAGAAAAAGCTCCCTTCTGGCGAAAGTGGGAGCTCAGTTGTTCTGTATACTCTTACGATAAGGCGATACTGTTTGTCCTTTCAGCATTTATAATGCTGATCTCCATGCTTTCCTTGTTCTTCCCCGATATGTGAGCACCCAATAAAGCCGAATCATAATTTTTACACGTTATTTTCTTTTCTGCTGTTGTCATACAGATTTAGAATTTCTATTGTTTACACTCCAATTGTAGCACTTGCGTTAAGCGAAATCTAATCATTTTGAGCTATATTGCATATTTTATTGTTTTATTAAAGAACAATATCTATCAGTATAACCAAACGTCCCACAAGAAAGTACATCAAACCGTTAAAAGTTGTATTTTTTCGGTATATAAGTGAGGGAGCTTTTATAAGAGGCATCGTCACTTTTCTTCCTCATACTTTCAGTAAATTTTCTGAGCCGAAGGCTCAGTTTACCGAACGCCCGGAAAGGGCGTTCTCAAAAACAGCAAGCATGGTACTGGCGCACTACAAATCTGAGATTTGAGTGCTTCAGCACCACAGCTTGTCAGGGGCGAACGCCCCTAAGACCCCGAAAAGAAAAGGAGGAGAAATGGAGGAAAATATCAAGAGAACACGCAGTGTTCAGGTAAGACTAACTCAGGAAGAATACGAGTACCTTGAAAAGAAGTTTCTTCTCAGCGGGTACAAGTCAAAAAGCGAGTTCATGCGCATACTATTGACAGTCAGATTATGCCAATCCGTAAGGAATTGAGCATTAAGGATACATGGTCTGTTATGACGCTTGTCGTTGACGATGAAGGCAATTTCAAGGCTGATTATGAGTATGAGAAGATTTCTGATGATTCTATCGGATATTATCAGCGTTGGAAGGAGAAGTATTTGAATCAATGAAGTAACTAATTGAGCCTTTTTAAGAGAGGTGCATTATGAATAAACAAACTGTAATGAAGTTGATTAGCAAGGGCGAATCATCAACGGTAGAGTTCAAATCAGGAAAAAGCAAAGAATTCACCAATATATATCGTGTAATGTGTGCTTTTGCTAACTGTAAAGGCGGGTATCTGTTACTTGGTATATACGATAATGGCGAAATTATAGGTTGTGAAGCCAATTACATTAGTGCTATCAAATCAAGAATTCAAAGGGAAAATGGCAGTTCAAATGCCATCATCCCTAAAATCAGTTTTCAAATTGAGATAATAAGCATTGATTCGAAAAATGTCCTTTGCATTTCAGTAAATAAAAGTAATCAGATTCATACATATAAAGGAACTGCATTTTACCGTATTAATGATATAATTGTTAGCCGTGAAGCAGCTAATGCCTATAAAAGAATCAATAGAAGTGGTGTCTACAATTTTTTAATGCATGATGACAGTTCTCAAATTAGTAGCTATCAAGCAGCATTTAGAATCTTAGAACCATTTAAAGACTGGGTTGAAAATCACAAAGGATGGCAAACAATTCGCAATTTACCGGACTCTTC
This sequence comes from Ruminococcus sp., assembly GCF_017464355.1. Classification (GTDB taxonomy): domain Bacteria; phylum Bacillota; class Clostridia; order Oscillospirales; family Ruminococcaceae; genus Hominimerdicola. The sequence goes on from NZ_JAFUAG010000027.1 coordinate 205,676, forward strand.
TAAAGAAAAAGATATACAGCGCCTAATTGATCTAAAGGGAAGAGATTATTGTGAAGATAATAATATTGATATGTCATTTGAAGCCAACGAAGGACCTGGAGCGTTGGATTTAAAGCTAAGTCGAGGAAATGACAAGACAGTAATAGAAATTAAACTTTCTACAAATAATCAATACTTGCATGGATTTGAAGTTCAAATTGAAGAATACGCAAGAGCTGAAAACACAAAGAATAGAATCTATGTATACATCCAACTTGGCAATCCAACAAGAACAAAAAGAATAAGAGAGTTGTATGAAAAAAAGAAAGAAGCAGGAGAGAATCCACCTTTTCTCTATATTATTGATTCACAGGTAAGACAATCTGCGAGTAAAAAATAATCTATTTATAACTAAGAACAGGCAGAGTCAATTCCAACTCTGCCTGTTCTGTTTCATAGCTTGCTGTAAAGGTCTTGTTTATAGTAGCTGTGATAAAACTTCTATATGAGCGCAATCCTTTTCTTCTGCCCACGCTCTGTTTCTTTTATGTATCAAACTTTCCGCTGACTAAAAATTGCGCTTTACTTTGTCAGAGCATCCGCCAGTTCGGCCAGCTTGGCTTCGCTCTCGCTGTTGAGAGCAGACTTGATCGTCACCACAGGCTCGACCAGAGTGATATCCTTGAACTTCTCCACATAACCCTTGATAACGCGGCCTGCGCTGGGTGCCCAGGAACCGTTCTCAACTATGGCCACCTTGCGGTTGCGGTAGGTCTTGTCACGCAGGTGCATCAGCAGCTCCTCCATGGGAGGGAAAACTCCGCCGTCATAGCTTGAAGCCATAAGCACCAGCCTGTCATATCTGAACGCATCTTCCACTGCCTCGGCCTGGTCGTCACGGGTTATGTCAGAAAGGCTGACCTTTTCAGCGCCCCTGGCTTCCAGCATTTCCTTGAGCTTTTCTGCGGCCGCAAGGGTGTTGCCGTGTATGGAAGCGCAGGCTATGAAAATGCCCTTGTTCTCGGGCTCGTAGCTTGACCAGGTGTTGTACAGGCCAAGATAATAGTCCAGATTTTCGGTCAGCATAGGTCCGTGCAGGGGAAGTATCATCCTGATATCAAGAGCAGCAGCCTTCTTCAGCACAGCCTGCACCTGAGCCCCGTACTTGCCTACGATGTTGAAGTAGTAGCGTCTTGCCTCGCAGGCCCAGTCCTCATCAGTATCAAGGGTACCGAACTTGCCGAAAGCGTCCGCCGAGAAGAAAGCCTTTTCGCTTGCCTCATAGGTCATCATTACCTCGGGCCAGTGTACCATGGGTGTCATGAAGAATTTCAGTGTATGCTCGCCCAGAGAAAGTTCCTCGCCCTCCTTGACAGCAACAGAACGCTCTGCCAGGTCGAGGATAGCAAAGAACTGGTTCAGCATAGTGAAGGTCTTGGCATTGCCCACCACCTTCATCTCAGGGAAAGCCTCCATAAGGCGGGCGATGTTTGCTGAGTGATCGGGCTCAACGTGCTGTACCACCAGATAATCCACTGTTCTTCCGCCCAGGGCATTTTTCAGGTTCCCGAACCATACATCGCTCACCCGCTTGTCCGCCGTATCCATAACGCAGACCTTTTCGTCCATGATAACATAGGAATTATATGCCATGCCGTTGGGGACATCGTACTGGCTCTCGAACAGGTCAAGCTCCTTGTCGTCAGCGCCGATGTAGATTATTTTATCGGAAAAATTCGTATTTGCCAATTTGATTACCTCCTAAAATAGTATAACTTATTTTAACATAAATCGGAAGATATGTCAATACAGCATCAGTTCACTTTCGGCTCACGGCAGACTTTTTTGCCATACGCCAGCCCGAAAATCAGCGCTGAAAAACATTCCGAAATAACAAGACAAAAAAGACCGCACTTTCAACGAAGTACGGTCTTTTTTCATAAGTGCCGCTGACCGGGCTTGAACCGGTACGAACTTTTGGTTCGAGGGATTTTAAGTTTTGTAGTCAACTCGGCAATTCACGGCAAGTCACGGCAATTCGTGGTAGTTTATGCCCTTAAAAATCACGCATTTACGGGCATTTTGGAGCTTCAATCACATTTTTCTTCGTGAAATCAAGGAAACCGAAAAAATCAAAAAAACGGTCGATTTGGTAGAAAGGTGGTAGAAACTCATGCGTATAGACTTGTTTTAGGCTGAAAAGTTGGTAGAAAGTTGGTAGAAGCGAAAACTTGGTAGAAATCAGTTGTTGCGTCCAAAATTCCATTATATTGTAGATTATAGCGTATGGAGCTTGGTAATTGATATTACGGAGCGCTATACGCTATTTTTATGCCTGAAAACTGAATAATCCGATAACGCTCCTCAGTAATGAGGGGCGTTTTTTGTTGCCCAAAAACTAATATCCAAGCAGCACAACAACTTTATTATTCACTCTTACCAACATATCATCACTACTGCGTTATGTTAGTGATAACGATATTCAGTTTCTAATATTATACCATGTTTGTGCTTTGAAGTCAATAGATTACCATAAATTACCATATAAAGGAGGATCTCTATGTCTGAACACCCAACGATCACGATGAGCGACGATAAGCTGTCCTGCGAAGCGACTGCTATCCTGCTGAGAATGCTCAATTTCCCTGACACAGACTACCACACTGCCGAGGAGCTTTGTCCGTTCTTCGAGAATGACTCGCTGAAAACTATCCGAAACGCTCTGAACGAGCTGTATGATGCAGGCTACCTCTGGCGTATTGGTGAGACTTATATGGTCAACAACAGAGGAAGAAGTGCTGTTCTCGCAGGCTGAGGTTATTGGAAACGGCAAAAATCCAATTGACAGTGTGAAGGCTCTTGTTGGTGAATTTGGTATGGAGCGTACTGCGTTTCTTACAGCTTTGAATATTGTCGCTCACCCAGGTGACGGCAGGTTTTATCCTGTTGATAAGGAGTGGGCTTGTAAAGTTCTTTCTCCGTATTTAGAAGTTTCGCCCGATGAAGTAATTCATCAAACTCCTGAAAAAGAGCAGCTTTTTGAGCGTATGATCGACGGTGGTACGCTGTATTCTATCCACAATACACATCTCGCTCAGTTTGCAGAAGCACTTATACCTGAATATGAGAAGTATTTGGAAAAGTCACGCTCTGCCGAAAAGACTTCGCCTGAGCTTTCAGTCGGAGATCATCTTGAATATAAGGGCAAGGAATACAAGGTCGAAAGCATTGATATGGGTGGATTTATCACGCTTGCAGACACAGCACTTGAAGATGCTCCGAGACTTATGTCCCGTGTAACATTCCTTACTGACGAGTTTATCCGCAGCGGTGAATATAAGAAAATCACTCCTACGGTCGATGCTCCTGCACCGGAAGTTACTGCACCAGAAAAGGATGATGCTCTCAGCAGTAATAATGCCGATAGTGAAGAACATACCGATTTTTCTCAACATGACGATCTTCTAAAGAGTATGTTTGCGGTTAATCCTGAATTTTTCAGAGGATTGCTGCCTGACGAAATGATTGACGAGCAGGAGCAAGTTATCCAAAATGCTGTTGGTAATATCAGTCATGAGGATAGAATGGCTGTTCTTCATGAAATGATGAATGGTGAAGATACTCCAGAAGCTGATGATGAGGGTGAACGGCTGCCGGAAGAAAAAAGCAGTAACTTTGCGATTACAGACGATGCTCTCGGTGAGGGCGGTGCTAAGGCGAAATTCCGTGCCAATGTCGATGCGATCAGAACGCTGAAAACGCTTGAAGCAGAAAAGCGTCCTGCAACAGCAGAGGAAAAGGAAACCCTGTCGAAATATGTCGGTTGGGGAGCTTTGGCAAAGGCTTTCGATAAGGACGATCCGAAGTGGGCGGCTGAATACAAGGAACTTGCAGAGCTTCTTACTCCCGAAGAATACAGACAGGCAAGGGCTTCGGTCAACGATATTTGTGCATAAAAGAGATTATTTCAGCTGTGCTTATCGATGAGCAGATTTTATTGGTAATGATATGTAGGAGGGCGTGATCGCCACGACGAAAACACCCTCCACTATACAACCGAGGATTTTGATGATTTGCACCTGATTTTTGCAAAAGTTTACACTTTGTTCATGGTGGTTCTCCCTTATGCCTAATTTCAACACCGGATTTCTATTCATAATGCGAACAGTTTACGGCAGTGCTTGAATAAAATACCCTCCATATATACAAGCACAAAAATCAAAAAACGGGCATGATTTTTTCAAAAATATGCTCCCTAAAATTTTCTCCTATGTGAATTTCAAAATTCCCCATAACAATCTGTCGAACGCAAAACTCTAATGAAACAGAAAGTGTTCCACATATTCCTCAGACAAGGACGCTTGTTCCGCGCACTTCATCAGAACTGTTGTACTGAATGAGATCGTATTGAACGAGCTGAACAAACTGCTTGCCAGGGTTAAAGAGCATGAGGACGAGTTTGTGCAGGCGGCTATGGACAATTCCGTTCAGAAGCAGTCCTCGGAGCTTACAAAAGCAAAGAAAGCCCTGAAACAGGCTGAAAAGCGTATCATTGAGCTTGACAGGCTGTTTACAAGGCTTTATGAGGACAATGTATCAGGGAAAATTTCCGATGAGCGATTTGCTGTCATGTCAGAAGGATATGAGGACGAGCAGAAGAAACTAAAGGCAAGCGTTACAGAGCTTACTGCCTATATCGAAACCGCCGAACAGAAGTCCGCCGATGTGACTGCATTCATCAGCGTGGTTCAAAAGTATGAGCGTATCACGGAGCTTACTCCTGATATCATGCACGAACTTATCGAGAAGATCGTTGTTCATGCTCCCGATAAGAGCAGCGGTCACCGCACACAGCAAATCGACATTTATTATCGCTTCGATGTTGCCGTAACAACTGCTGTCGCTGACAGTATGAAGTACGACAAAAAGAGAAAGGCTGCATAACCGCACAGGTTACGCAACCTTATCTTAAAATCTTAAATACTTCTTTATCGGCGTTCCTCTAATGCACACGCTCTTTTTGAGTACAAAAAAATACCCGTTGGCGGAGTTGAACCACCGTTTTCCGCCTTAGCAGGGCGGCCGTTCTTTGCGTTGAACTATACGGGCTGTCGGACGGCAAAGCCGCTTCTTCTTCGTGAGGAAAGAGATTTTAACATAAACTACCGACACAATTATTATATCACAGAACATCAGATATGTCAACTTGCAATATGTGCAGAAATGTGGTATCATGGTAGCGGAGGTGAGAAAATGTCGATAATAGACAAGCTTTTTGGAAAGGCTGAAAATCCCGAAATTGCCCAGCCTGAACGGGCAGAGGGAAAGGAATGTCCCGCAAAAAACGGTAAGCCGATGTATAGGGTAAAATTTTATGAGCCCGAGTTTGTGGAGGTGCCGCACATCTCCATGACCGAAAAAGAGGCTCAGCAGGCGGGGTATTCATATCGTAAAAAGTCCCGTAACAAGGCGAAAATAACGAAGTATAGGGGCGCTGAAACGGAGGTCATCGTGCCTGCTGAGATAGGCGGCATGACAGTTAACGAGATCGGAGCAAATGCTTTCAGAAACACGCAGATACGGGAAATTCGGTTGCCCGGGACAGTTAAGAATATTTGCGCTATGGCTTTTCGTGACTCCCAGGTGAAGCGGGTGGTGTCTGCTGACGGTCTTTTATTTATCGGATATTGCTCTTTCTACAATTGCCGAAAATTGCGGGAGATAGTCCTGCCAAACACCCTGAAAACCATAGGCAAGGCTTGTTTCATGCTGTGTACAGCGCTGGAAGAGATACGCATTCCCAACAGCTGTTGGAACATTGGCGATGACGCTTTCAGGAACACACCTCTTAGAGAAATATACGTTGGTATAATGAACCGAGGTTATAGTCTGAGAAACGGAAATGCCTTCAAAGAGTGCAAGCTTGAACGAGATTATTCGGCAATATTAACCTCCAATAATCGCGTGCTGCTTGTAAGCAAGGGTGCAGATATAGCTTTCTCGGGTGACAGGATAGAGTTCGTAAAAGGTGCGCTGCTTGATAGTAATTCGCCCCGTGCAAAACGCATTGACCTCTCAAAGTGCCGATATGTTCAGCTTAACGGAGATGAGAAATGGACAGGCTACAAGGGAAAGGACAAAACTGAGTTCATCGTGCCCGAGGGCTGTCTGGGCTATTTCTATTCTGATATGCTGTACACAAGAACGGCAAGCGGTAAAAGTTCTGAATTCTGTAACAATATTAGCATGGAAAATAACGGGGAGATCGTGCGTATCGGCAGGGTGACAGGCTCGGGTCTGCCGTCCAATTTTCTGGATTGCAAGGAAGCTCGCAAACTTATATTTTCCGATAATATCTTTGTTATCCATGACAGATGTATCAGCGGAAGAGCGTTGGAAAGCATAGTTTTTGAAAACCGACAGCTCCCTCAGATATACGGAAGACTTCTCAATAATGCGCCGAATGTGCGCAAAATTTGCTGGGTCTGGACAAATAAGCATATTAGTAATGCAAAGTATATACCGGGACAAAAATTGGCTATATATCTTCCGTCTGCTGAACTCATCGGCTACAGGCTGAGGTCAGAGCTTGAAAATGCACTTACGGGTCGTATCATCGATGAACCAAGAATATACGGAAAACAGCGGCATTCTCACATATACAGGTTCTTCGACAAGGAAGTTGTGATGAGGGTGTTTAAGTCCAATAAAAAGGACAGGATTTCAAGCGATAAGGTAACAGCCAATACCAGACAGAAAATTCTCATCGCTATCGACGTTCTGAGATCTGTGGACTATCTGTATGGTGATGACAGGGAAGTGTACAAAAAATATCTCTCAAATCACAGCAGATATGCCAAGCTTGTATGTGCAGAATTGCCCGAAAAATACAGCGATTACAGCAAAGCGCTCGATGATCTGCTTAAATAGACTTCAGGCAGAAAACATACTGCTGCTCGATGAAGAAATATTTATGATATTAAGATAAGGCTGTGTGACCATGCGGTCGCCAGCCTTGTCTGTTTGCTATGTTTCATTATGTCTGTGACGGAAGTTGTTGCTGCAACAGCGTAAAACGCTGATAGTCAGAAAATAGATAATTCGCCCTTTGACCCGCATACTTATCCCGTATAGAAACGTTCGGTGCAGCAGCGCCCAACTCCTGACATCAGCTCGAAGATATTCACCAGCGTACCTTCCAGCGCTCTGACAATTTTTCTGCGGGTCCGCTGACCCGGTGCTGCTTTTTTGTCTGATTTTCGTCATGACAGAGGGCGGCCAGGTGTTTCTCAAAAAGCTCCTCCGCCAAGGGTATCTCAGCCCAGTCGTCTGTCCATGACGAAAGGTAAGCGGCATTTGATATCGACAGTGATCTAAGCCCTTCCTCACCGGGCGCAAGCAGGGGTGTGCCGTCAAGGATATGGTCAGCGAAATCATTCAGTATCTCGGGGTGACCGTCAGGCGCAGGGGCTGTGAATTCTTCATACTCACATTCAGGCTGAACAAAGCCGTCTTTGCACTCGGCGCAGATGGTACGCTCATCTTCTTTCAAGCGCCACCATTTCAGTTTCCCGTCTTCAAGCACCAGCTTGCCCTTGGTGCCCGAGATCTCAAGCCTGTTTGTCCCGGGGGCTTCTCCCGTGGTAGAGATAAATACCGAAGAAGCCCCGTTATCATATTCGCCGTAAATGGTCACATCGTCTTCCACACCGATATCGTGATATTTTCCAACAGAACAAAATGCCCGCACACGTTTCGGCATACCGAATATCCATTGCCAAAGATCAATGTTATGCGGTGCCTGGTTCAGCAGAACTCCGCCGCCCTCACCCTTCCATGTTGCACGCCATGTGCCCGAATCGTAGTAAGCCTGAGTTCTGTACCAGTTTGTGACTATCCACACAAGCCTTTTTGTGTCCCCAAGCTGACCGCCGCGGACTATCTCCCTCGCCCTTGCGAATAGGGGATCTGTGCGCTGATTGAACATTATGCCAAAGCATTTCCCCGAGCGTTTGGCGGCTTTGTTCATCCTGCGTACCTGGCTGGTGTATACCCCCGCAGGCTTCTCCGTCAGCACGTGCAGACCGTGTTCAAAAGCATTTATTGCAATAGCAGGGTGATCGTAGTGGGGGACTGCTATAAGCACAGCATCGACCATTCCGCTTTCGATAAGCGCATCAGCGCTGTTAAACAGTGCGGCAGAGGGAAGTTTTTCAGCTGCCTTTTTCAGTTTTTCGGGAACGGTATCTGCAAAAGCCGTTATCTCGATCCTCGGGCATTCGCCGTTAAGATAATATCCCAGATGTCCGCTGCCCATGTTTCCCATGCCGATAATGCCAAGTCTTATCTTATCCATTCCCGATCCCTCCTGTCAATTCTTTGAGTGCGTTTACCGCCGCTGTGAATGCTGTACGTGAGTCAGGGTAGGTAAATGGCATTTGGGTCTTCTGCTCACTTTCCAGCTTGTCAAAGCCCTCAAATACCGACAAATGCGGTTCTACGGTAAGCACCTCGCCCTTATAATGAGCAAGAAGATAAGGCAGTTCGCCCGCACCTTTTCCTGCAGGAACTACCGAGCCGTCGGGAAGTGCGTCCTTTATGTGCATATATTCAACATAGGGCGAAAGCATTTCCCAGGCTTCTTTGGTATCCTGGCCGCACTGAATGAAGTTTGCGGGATCGAACACCGCCCTCAGCTGCGGCAGAGCCTTGTGTATCTCCAGGCACTTGTCCGCCTTGTCGCCGTAGATGCCCTTTTCATTCTCATGGCAGAGTACGATCCCCGAACCCTCAGCTGCTTCTGCAAAGGCATTGAGCCGTTCCAGAACAGGCTCGATATCCGAAGTACCATAAAAGCTGAACAGACGTATATGTTCAGCTCCCAGGATATACGCGATCTCCAGGCTGCGCTTGAAGCTGTCAAGGTGGGGAGCAAAGCTGCCGCCTATGCCTATCTTTCCGTAAGGTGAGCCCAGCGACCATACACCAAGCCCTGCTTCATCGAGCATATTACGTATGTGCTTTGCCTTTGCTGCGGATATACTGTCGATGTTCTCACCGTCAACACCTCTTATTTCCAGAAGTTCGATATCGTTTTCACGCATAGCTTTTATTTGTCCCGTGAGGTCTGCGGCTGCTTCGTCTGCGAATGCTGCAAGTCTGTATCTCATACTGATCTCCTCCGATCTGTTTTGTTGTGACTATGATATCACATACTGATTTTCATTACAATTGCAAAAATCATCAAGATACATTGCAATTTCGCGCATAGTGTGTTATAATAACAACAGGGAGGTGAGCGCATGGATCTACTGAAAGAGCGCGACAGCGGCGGCTTGTGCGTCCGCCACGCTGTAAACGAAAAGCCAAACAACAATGGTGTGGCGCCCCACATCCACGAAAGGTGCGAGGTCTTTTACTTTATCTCGGGAAATGCAGGGTATCTCGTAGAGGGCACGGTGTATCCGCTTGAAAAGTACAGCGTGATGATAATGCGTCCCGGTGAGGCGCACTGTATACGCTTTTTGAGCGATGAGCGTTATGAGCGGTATGCAGTGAATTTCCCCCTGAGCCTATTTGACAGCTTCGACCCCCAGCGGCGTCTTATGCAGCCTTTTACTGACAGACCGCTTGGGCGGCATAATCTTTACAGTTTACCCGGACTTGAAGATGACCTGCGTGAGCTTGCATACTATGAAGGCGACGATTACGGCAGGAGAATTCTGTTTATCACAAAACTCGCTGATATCATGGATAAGCTGGGAAGGCATACCTGCCAGATGCCGTCCGCCGCACCGGTTTTTTCCGAACAGCTTGTACGTTATGTCAACGATATGCTCTATGAGGAAATTACAGTGGAGCGCCTGGCAGAGCATTTTTTCTTAAGCACCTCTCAGTTCTCCCGCCTGTTCAGGGAGGCGACAGGTGCGTCGCCGTGGGCTTACATAACTGCCAAGCGGCTGATAAGAGCGAGAGAACTTCTGCAAGGGGGAGAAAGAGCCAAAATAACCGCAGAACTCTGCGGTTTCAGGGATTATTCGGTTTTCTACAAAGCTTATGTAAAGCGGTTCGGCGAGAAGCCGAGTGGGAATACATGAGGCGTCCTTTGCTCGCACTATGAAGCTTTACGAGAAAAAAGCAGATGCTTTGAACCGCCCCAGTAAAAACGTACAATGACAAAAAGAGCCTCCTATGGTATAATAGAAACCATAGGAGGTTTTGTTATGGCAAGAAGTTACAGACACATACAGAAGTATGAAAAAGAGATCTTAATATTGAAGGAACAAGGATTGACCCTTCGAGAGATAGGAGAACGTTTAGGATTCACATATAAACAACTACATAATTTTATTACAAGGCATAATGCTAATCAAAGAAAAATAGCATCAGGAATAGTGATCAAACCGAAAGGCAGACCGCGA
>NZ_JAFUAG010000028.1 GCF_017464355.1 Ruminococcus sp.
GCGCCGGGAACAGTCAATAACCGCACAGGCTATCTTGTCAGTGTGCTGATAAAGCTCGGCAGCGAGTATGACCTTGTTGCAAATTCCGAGGAGCGCAGTATCAAATACGATGTTCAGAAAATGCTCCACTATGATGACTTCGACTGACCGCAAAGGAGGTGGTGCGTATGATTGTGAGGTGACACTATGCCCGAATACAAGGCAGTAGACGAGCTGTTTTATTCTTTCCACAGCGAGTTTGAAGCTATTGTCATGGATATGATCGCAGAAAAGACGGATAAGCGTATCATAGACACGATGTTTGAGGACTTTGACCGCTTGCAGGAAGAATATCACGAAAAGCTGAGACAAATATGCAGAGAGGACGGTGAATATCGTGGCTAAGACTATCTACACACAGTTTGATGAGATGGTGAATTACGATAATATCGTAATTGTCGGCGTTAAGCCAATCTTTGAGGAAGATGAGAACGATGAGGGTAAAGTATCTGTTCTTCTCGACTATGAGATGTTCGGCAGAGATGTAACAGGTACAAAGTTTTCAAGAGTGATGACTTCTTTCCCCGCAAAGGGCTTTATGGCTGTGACACCCGTTGGAGATGAGAGGTAGTCACTGCCTCCCTGTATTGAACGCAGTCCCATGCCGCCAAGGGTGCTGCTGTCAAGGGCGAAAAACTCTTCGCCTGTGAACTGACGGGTGATACTTCCCTTTTCCATGAGTATTACTCTGTCGCACAGCCCTTTCAGCCAGCCCAGCCTGTGCTCGGCGATGACTATGGTCTTGCCGTCGGCTTTCCAGCTTTTTATTATCTCACTCAGCTCCGCTATAGCGTCAAGGTCAAGGTTGGAGGTGGGTTCATCAAGCACGATGAGTTCCGGCATCATGGCTGAAACACCTGCGCAGGCTATCTTCTGCTTCTCGCCCCCCGAAAGGCCGAAAATGCTCCTGTTCATCAGCTTTTCAAGGTGCATATCGGCCACGGTGCGGTCAAGCCTGGCAAGTATCTCCTTTTCTTCAAGCCCCATGTTCTCACAGCCGAAGGCTATCTCCGCTGTGGTGTCCACGCAGAAGAACTGGCTCCTGGGGTTCTGGAAAACGCTGCCCACATGACCCGCCAGGTCTTCAATGGGGGTGTCCTTTATCTTTCTGCCAAGCACCGTAACCTCCCCCGAAAGCTCACCCTCATAATAGTGGGGTATAAGGCCGTTCAGCAGGCGGGTAACGGTGGTCTTGCCGCAGCCCGAGCCACCGCAGAGCAGCACGCATTCCCCTTTTGCAATTTCAAGGGTCACGCTGCCAAGGGCGCCGTCCTCGCCGTTGGCATAGCGGAAGCTGACATTTTCAAGCCTTGCAGAGATCTCACTCATATTAAGTCCCCCTGTCATAATCTCCATGACGCTGCCTCGCGCCTGCTCTCAACAAAGCTGCGGTAGATGCCCTCCTCCGCCATGAGTTCCTCGTGGCGGCCTTGCTGGGCTATCCTGCCCTTTTCGATGACCAGTATGTTGTCCGCGTGGCGCACCGTTTTCAGCCTGTGGGCTATCATGATGATAGTCTTCTCCTTTGTCAGTGCCTCCACCGCTTTAATAAGCTCGGCCTCGTTCTCGGGGTCAACGTTGGCGGTGGCTTCATCGAGGACGATCACGGGCGAGTCCTTCATTATGGCGCGGGCAATGGAGATACGCTGTTTTTCGCCCCCCGAAAGGCTGGCGCCGCCCTCGCCGATGACAGTGTCGTAACCCTCGGGCAGTGCCATGATGAAGTCGTGGCAGCAAGCCTTCTTAGCCGCCTCGATGACTTTCTCCATAGGTGCCTCGGGCTGACCGAAGCGGATATTGTTTGCGATAGTATCAGCAAACAGGTATACCCGCTGGAAGACGAAGCTGTAATTTCTCATGAGGGCGTCCATGCTGTAGTCACGGACATCTCTGCCGCCCAGCGTTACCCTGCCGCTGTCAACGTCCCAGAAGCGGGAGAGCAGTGAGGTAAAGGTGGTCTTTCCTCCGCCCGAGGGGCCTACCACTGCGGTGGTGGTATGCTCGGGGATATTCACGGATATGCCGTCGATTATCTTCTTTTTGTCGTAGGCAAAGCTTATGTTCTCAGCGGCAAGGTCAAAACGTGCGGGGGTCATGTCTTCGCCTGAAATGTCCATCTGGGGTGTTTCAAGTATCTCCTGCGCCTGACGTACACTGACATCAACAGTTCTCAGCAGGGCGGAATATTTGCCTGCGTTGTCCAGCTGTGCGTATATGAGGTAGGAGCTTATTATCATGACGATACAGGTGAGCATATCCATTGTTCCGCCCAGGAACATCAGCCCCGAAGCCAGCGCTATGACAGTGCCCACCGCTTTCAGCCAGAAGCTCTGCAGGGTCATGTAGGGTATCAGCTTTAGCTCCATGGAAGAGTTTGCGTATTCGTTCTCGTCAATGGCCTTGTTGAGATCCCTGCTCCTCTCCCCTGTCAGCCTGAAAGCCTTGACCTCGGAAATGCCCTGAACATATTCAATGACCTTTGCGACCAGGGCAGAGTCCTTTTCCAGCTTTTTCTTTGCCATGCCTGCGGAGGCCTTCATAAGTCCGCTGTTTATGAGAAAGAACACCACAAGTCCTGCGCAGAGTATAAGGCCTATGCGCCAGTCAAAGCAGATGAGCATGACAGTTATCACCGCAGTGGTCAGCAGACCCGAGCATACCAGCATAACAACTCTTGTGGCCACATTTTCAAGGTTCTGCATGGTGTTGGTGGTAACGGACATTATCTGTCCCAAGCTGTTCTCGTTGTAATAGCCCATGGGCAGATATCTCAGATGTTCGGCTATCTTCATGCGCTTGTTGGCACAGGTGCTGTAGCCGCCCTCGGTCTGCAGCATGGTGGCCTTGCTCTTGAATAACCCTGAGCCCACTATGCTCACAAGCATTATGCCCAGGCAGGCAAGGCAGGTCTTTGAGGTGACATTGTTTTCCAGCAGTGCCTTGACCATGCAGGCTATGGCAGGTATCTTCAGCGCCTCGAATATGGCCTGCAGCAGGCTGAGGGCTATGGAAACGTAAAAGCGCTTCCTGTCCTCGGGGCTGCAGAAATCAAAGAAGTTTTTAAGTATCTTAAACATCTTCCTCACCGTCCTTTGCAGAGATGTGTGCTGTCCACATGGCGCTGTACAGACCCTTGTCTGCCAGCAGCTGTTCGTGGGTGCCCTGTTCTTCTATCCTGCCGTCCTTTATAACATATATGCTGTCGGCATTTTTAATGGTGGAAAGCCTGTGAGCGATGACGATAAGGGTCTTGCCCTCCACAAGTTTTGCCACGCTGCGCTGAATGATAGCTTCGTTCTCAGGATCGGTGTAGGCGGTGGCTTCATCGAGTATGACTATCTCCGCATTTTTAAGCATTGCCCTCGCAATGGAGATACGCTGTCTTTCGCCCCCTGAAAGGTGTCCTCCCGAGGGACCCACTACGGTATCGTAGCCCTTTTCAAGTCCCATTATGAAAGAGTGACAGCCGCAGGCCCTGGCAGCCTGTTCAACTTCTTCATCAGTGGCAGACTGTCTGCCGAGGCGGATATTTTCTCTTACCGTCATATCGAAGAGGTAGTTATCCTGGGATACGAAAGATATCTTTTCGTTGATGTCATCGTGGGGTATCTCCCGTATATCCACTCCCCCGAGAGATATGCTGCCGCTGTCTGTATCCCACAGGCCTGCTATCAGCCTGGCCACCGTGGATTTGCCGCTGCCCGAGGGGCCTACCAGCGCAGCCAGCTCGCCCTTGTGTATGGTCATATCTATGCCGTGCAGCACCTCCTTGTCCGAGTAGCTGAAATGCACGTCCTTAAGGACGATATCGCCGCCCCGGAGCTTTTTGGTGAGCTTTTCGGGGCGCACCATCTCAGGGGCGTCAACTATCTTGCGCACCTCGGTGACAATGGTGTCCATCTGGGCTATGTCATCAGAGTAGGACATCACCCCCAGCAGAGGTTCGATAAGCCCCACCGTCAGTATGATGACAGTGATGAAGTCCCCCGCTGAGATAGTGCCGTGCATGGTCATTATACCGCCTATGGGCAGCACCGTCAGCATGGTGGCGGGCATTATGCACATGGCAAAGGTCATGTATACATTGCACTTTCTCATCCAGTCCACGAAGCTGGCGGCGCTTTCCTTTGCAGCCTCAGCGAACTTCTCGTAGCTTGACTGCGCCTTGCCGAAGACCTTGATGACCTCGATACCGTTGATGTATTCGGTGGTAACAGCGTTGAGGGCTTTGGTCGCCCTGACAGTCCTGCCGTAGTTCTCCTCATAGCCAAACATCATCAGCCCGTAGCACACAATGCCCAGGGGCACGGTGATGAGGGCTGCAAGGCCGAGCTTCCAGCTTATGGAGAAAACGTAGATGAGTATTATTATGGGCGCACCTATGCCCGTAGTGAATTCGGGGAGAATGTGCGCAAGGGTAGTTTCGATGCTGTCGATGCGCTCCACCAGGGTGCTTTTCAGGGCGCCCGAGGGCTGGCTGATGACATCGCCCAGGGGCATTTTAGCCAGCTTATCCAGCGCCTTTTTGCGAATGACCGCCAGCGTGTGGAAGGTGGCCAGGTGCGAGTTCGCCGTACTCAGGGCATGGAACAATGCGTGTCCCAGCCAGAGGGCAAGTATTATGGCGCAGTTTGTTATGTAGGCTGACTTGTCAGTGCTTTCCGCCAGCACCAGCTTTATTATCCTTGCAATGAAGTAATAGGGCACTATGCCGCATATCATGCTGAACGCCGCAAGTATGACGCTCAGTATGAATTTTCCTTTTCTTTCCCCCGACTGCGACAGCAGCCAGCCGAAAGAGCCGTTCTTGTCTTTTCCCATTTTACTGTTCCTCCTGTCTGCTGCGGTAATTCTGGGGGGTAACACCCATGACATCTCTGAATGCAGCAGAAAATTTCGATGCGTTGTCATATCCCAGCCGCTGAGCGATACGGGCTATGGTCATGTCCTTTTCGGATATGAGCATGGACGCGGCGGCTTTCATTTTGTAGCTTTTACAATACTGGTATATGGGGCTGACGTATACCGCCTTGAAGACCTTTCGCAGGGTGGCGGGGGGCAGGCCGAAGCGCTCCGATAATTCCTCCACGGTAAAGGACCTTTCCAGCTCGGTGGTCACAAGGTCGTGTATCTCCTTTATGCGGTCGGTCTGCCTTGCGGGAAAATACCTGTGCTGCTCCGAATACCTCTCGGGGTCGGCAGCTTCAAGCAGCAGAAGAAGCTCACATATCTTCAGCTTGAAATAATCTTTCCTCACCGCCTTTGGCGCATGGTACAGCTGGCTGAATACCCTGCCGAAGCCCTCATCTGCCCTGATGAGGAATTCCCTGTCGTTCAGGGAGAATTTCTCCGATATCCTTTCAAGGTCTATATCCGCCCAGGGAAATCCCCGTTTCAGCGACTCAGCCGCCGTACCCTCCATAAAGCCTATGGTCATGCCGTGATAGTGGGAGAGGGGCAGCTCCACCATGCCGTCGTGGTGTACCCGCCTGTCAAGCCGCAGGTCGCCTGCTTCCATATAATACCTGCCGCCTATGCCGTTCTCATGCTCTATGCGACCCTCACGGCAGTGGTCTATGCACAGCACCGTATCGGCATTCTGATACTCCGAAACGCAGCGGCTCAGGTGGAAATCGTTGTACATAAGGTATACGCCCTCAAAGACCTGATACATGGTCATGAAGGCTTCCCCCGTTTCATCGTCAAGCCGCAGCACCCGACATTCGCCCTCTGCCGCTATCTGGTGAACATTCGACCCGAAGCCCGCACTGTCCAGCCTTTCAAACAGGTCGTCATTCATACTATGCCTGCTTTCTCGAAGTGCTTCTTCATAAGCTTCCTGCCCACAAGTCCCCCGATGATACCAAATACAAAGGCTGCCAGGAACAGAACGGGGCACATCCAGGAGGGAGTGAGCTTTGTTACAGTGTCGATGTAGTCCTTGCCGAAATTCTGTCTGGTAGACCAGTACTTTTCAGCGTTCATGAACAGGGGCAGGTAATTTGCGCCCACCCACAGGCTGAAAATGCCGTGGGTGATAACTGCCTTTGCGGCACTTTTGTATTTTCCGCTTTTGTATACAAGGTCTGCTATAAGGCCTGTTACCGCCGATACAGCCAGGGGCGGCCAGCTCATGCCTGTGAGCAGCATCAGTAGTCCCATGATGACGCTCATTATCCATATCATGCCGAATTTATCCACCTTAGTCAGGAAGAGCATAAAGGGTATGCCCCCCAGCAGCGGCACCAGTACCGACAGCAGCAGCAGGAATATGGGTATGAACCCGAGCATGGCTACCACGAAAACTATGGCAAAATAAATAGCCGAAAAAATACCGATGTTGATAAGATCTTTACTTTTCATAATTTTACCTTCGCGAGTTAGATATAGCTAACTCCAAATCAATATTTAAGGCCTGAGCGCTCAGGCCATAGAGTATTATAGCACTTTTCCCTGCGGGTTTCAACTCCATTTTGTTTCGGATAGCCCATTCTGAAAACAAATAACTTTGCAAAACAATGACAAAAAAATGAACAGCAAAGGCAATACTTTGCTGTCCAAATGATGACTATATCCTGTCCATACACAGCTTTATAAGGTATATCACCAAATAATGGGCAGGGTAAAATATGTAGAAGAACCATTTTGCGAAAACGGGGTGGCTGCTCTTTTTGCCGTTGTAGAAGACCGTCATGCACAGGTAAGCTGCTGCGAACATACACAGCGTGACGAACATATTTATGAGCAGCTTGCCCGTGGGTACGCTGCCAAGGCTTGGCAGGTTGAGCAGAACGTGTATCAGTGCCAGAATGGAGTAGGCTGTACACCGTGCTTTCGGTTTTTCACGGAAGATATGCAGCACCAGTATGAACAGCACCCCGAATATCATCCAGTCAGCATGGAGCAGAACTGTGGCGCCTGCGCACAGTATCACCAGCAGTACCCTCTGCCATAGTCTGAAGCGGCTCTCCCAGGCCATTATGGCCAGCAGCCCGAAGAACAGTGTGAATATGACATTTGATGTCCACCAGCCGTATATGGGCTTGAATATCAGCCAGTCAAATGGCTGGGTGATAAGGGCGAAGACAAGCAGCCTTTCGGCGTACTTTTTTCTGTCACGAGTGTACTTGTAGCCGTCTGTTATGAAGAAGAACATCACAGGCGGGCAGAACATCGCCAGCCCCGTTATGATGAGCAGTGGCAGTGAAAGACGGTACAATGCCTCCGAGTCATCGGGGTAGTGCATAAGGTTTATCCAGGCTACAGCGTGCCCCACAGCCATGGGGATAAGCGCCATATACTTCATCATATCCCTGTTGAATATTTTAATGCTTTTTTTCGTATCTTCCATTTCACACCTCTCAGCCGTTGTAGTCGTAGAACAATCTGTCCAGCACAAGGTCAAGCTCCTGCCTGTCCCCCAGGGCTGCCTTTATGAATGCCCCCGCATTTTTGAGCAAGAGTTTCAGGTAGAGCCAGTCACCCATATCGTCATATTTTCTGGTGGAGTTTATCAGGCAGTTTTTCCGCAGAACTGTGTACCTTTTGCCAAGGGTCTTGCCGTAGGCTTTAAGGGACTTTGCAGTGGCTGCGTCCTCCATGGCCTTTATCTCCCTGAAGCCCCCTACTGCCTCAAAGGTCTTCTTCTCCGCCCAGAAGATACCGCAGTAAAGTCCCGTCAGCCCGAAGCCTGCTTCGCACAGCAGTTCATTCAGGTAAAGGGGCAGAGAATATCTCTCGAACCTGATAGGTGCGCCCCCGCCGATGTATCTGCCTGTGCCCAGCAGGCAGTCTATCTCTTTCAGGGTGCCCTTTGTCATGGTGTTGTCGCAGTCGATAGTCACGATGATATCACCCTCAGCCGCAAAAATGCCTGCGTTCCTGACACTTGCTATGCACCTTTCCTCGTTGTATATGACCCTTGCGCTCCGCTTTTTTGCTATCACATCTGTTCTGTCGGTGCAGCGGTTGCAGACCACTATTATCTCCACCTCGCCGCCGTAAAACTCGGCTGCCGCATTTATGGAGCCTATGCACCTTGCCACATATTTTTCCTCATTGTGGGCGGGTATTATCACAGATATCTTTTTCATGGCTTTGCTCCTTTCCGAAGATATATCTTCTTCCAATGGTCTATCAGCTGCATATAGCCTGCTTCCAGTTCATCGGGGTCAACGTTACCGCGGCTGATAAGCTCCCACAAATAACCCTCTGCCGCCAGGTAGACAATGCGGTACATCATTTTAAGGTCAAGGCCCTCGATGAATTCTTCGGGGTCGATATTTATCAGGGAGGTCTGCACCTCATAGGAAGAATACGAGCCTACGAGGGCATTTATCTCATCTTTCAGTTCAGGGTCTTTCTCGAAATATCCGTTCAGCTCGAACATGGCAAGCTCGGGGTAGGTGCGCAGCAATTCCACCTTTACTTTCAGCCCTGCCGCCAGAGAATCGAAAAATCCCCTATGCTCATAGCTGCCCTGCCGCAGCATTTCTTCCCTGTTGAGCTTTACGCTGTAATTTGCAAGATAAAGGTAAAGCTCCTTTTTGTTGCGGAAATAGTAAAACAGCAGCGACTTGCTTATGCCCGCCTCAGCCGCTATTTCATTCATAGGACTTTTCTTGTACCCATACCGTGCGAACACCCTGAGCCCTGCATTAATTATCCGCAGGCGCTTTTCCTCGGGCAGTTCAAAAAAGCTGTCATTCATCGTCTGCACCTCCCCTGACCGTTCGGTCAATGACATTATAACATAACTGACCGTTTTTGAGAAGACCCCACTGTAAAAATTTTTTCGTAAAAAAAACGGAAGAAGTACACAGGTACTCCGTCCGCAGTTTTTTATCCCAATTTGCTTGTGTCCCGATCAATGTCATCAACAACACAAAATAGTCTTTTAAGGTCACAGCTTTCCCAGTGCGTGCTTTGCGGCTATCATGCCGAAGGTGTAGCATCTGCCCAGGGAGAGGCCTGTCTGGTGGAAGGGGTAATCTCCGCCGCCGTAGAAAGGTCCGCCCAGGTTGCCTGCGCAGTAGAGGCCTTCAATGGGTCTGCCCTCAGCGTCCAGTGCCTGGGCATTCTCGTTGGTGATGACACCCGATACCTCTGCCGAAACACGGATATGCTTTCTGGCACCCCAGAAAGGTGCTTTCTCGATCTTATGCATATACTTGGCGGGCTTGCCGAAGTCGGTATCCACACCCTTGTCGCAAAGCTCGTTGTAGCGTTCTACCGAGGCTTTCATCTTGTCATAGGGTATGCCCAGTTCCTCTGCCAGTTCTTCAAGGGTGTCACATCTGTGCAGGTCGATGAGGTTCCTGAATACCCCCTGAGGGTCTTTCACTGCCCCCGGAATGAACTTCTCCATAACAAAGGGCGGCACAGGTCCGTCCACGAACTCGTCCTTGTCCCACTCGGTATAGCTGCTGTCGTAGATAGTGCAGTACCAGCCCTTTGAACCCTCCTTGTGGTCGGCATCCAGCATGGTGCCCTTGAACTTAGGCTGATATTTCAGTATATTTCCCATGTACACAAAGCCTGTGTACTCGTTGGTGAAGCGCTCGCCCTCCATGTTCAGATAGAGGAAAGGCTCCTCGAACATCAGCGCCGAATCGAAGTCGTGCATCATCTTGGTGTGGCCGGGGTTCTCCATTTTAGCCCCTGCGCTCATGGCCAGTATGTGGCCGTCACCCGTCTTGCCGAACTGCTTCTTGTCGAACTCGGCGATATCGGGGCACCAGTGCTTTACCATGGCGGGATTGTTGGTGTAGTCACCCGTGGCAAGTATAACAGCCCTTGAAGCGTTGTACTGTATGTACTCGCCCTCCTTGTTCTTTGCGATGACACCTGCCACCCGCCTGCCGTCCATGACCAGCTTTACTGCGGGAGTGGAGAAATATGCTTTCAGATCGGGGCATTTTGCCATGACATTATTCAGCAGATTTGCCAGCGCATTGCCGACGTTCAGGGGCTTTGGGCCTATCCAGGGCGCCCAGAAATAACAGTGGTCGTCGCCGTAATCGTAGCTGGTCAGCCTGTCCTTCCACAGCCCTGTGAAATCTCCGCTGGTGCTTCTGAAAGCGCACAGCTTGCCGCCGTCGTTGAGGAGTTTGGCGCTCTCCGCATTGTTATCCACCTTGCTGCCGTCGCCGTACTCGGTCTCCTTGGTGAAGCCTGCACGGTTGTACAGCCACATCATAGCCTCCTCGGAGTGTTCGGCATAAGCCCGCAGGTGTCTGGTATCAGCCCGCCAGTCACAGAGGCTGTTGGTGTGGTGTATCCACTTGGCTATGCCCGCCTCGGTAGAACGGGACTTGATTATGGCCGAGCCGCAGTTGCCCTGTGAAACGACCTTCGGGGCTTTCTGGAGCAGCACGGTATCTGCCCCCAGTTCAGCTGCCCAGCCTGCCGCAGGCACACCTGCCGCACCTGCGCCCACCACGACTATCTCGTGGTCTTCAACGCGGTCGGGCTTGATATCTCCTGTTTCACAGCATGAGGCCTTTACTTCTTCTTCGGAAAGTCCCTCAGGGAGAATGTTAGTTTTTTCCATGGTCATTTGTTCCTTTCGTTTGTATAAGTTATCCTATTTAATTATAGCACTTATCCGATAAAAGTCAATCAAAGTTTATGAAACCGTTTACATCCCCTGTTTTACTGCCTTTTTTCTTTATTGTCTGCTGTTTTGGGAGTTCGGCATCTACCTGCCTGCGGTAAATTTGCTGCCCTGCAGGACGGGTATCTGCCCCATGTTACAGCACAAAAAAAGACGAAGCGCAGGCAGTGTCCATATATCGCCCTATACAGACTTATTATGGACAATGCCCTGCTCCGTCCGCGTCGATCACATTGCGGCCAGTATCTCTAGGTCTTTCAGTGAGGGATTTACCTTGCCCTCGATCATCTCTGCACCCTTTGCGCTGGGTCTGAGGTTTTCTGCAGTCTTGCCGAAACCGCTGCCCCCTGAGGTCGCAAAGAGGATCATCTTCTTGCCTGAAAGATCATAGCTTTCCAGGAAAGTATTTATAATGGTCGGTGCGATATACCACCAAATGGGAAATCCCACATAGACCGTATCATAGGCTGACATATCCGCGCTTGTATCTGCCAGTGCAGGGCGTGAGCTGTGATCGCTCATCTCAACGCTGCTGCGGGACTGCTTGTTCTGCCAGTTGAGGTCCTCGGCGGTGTAAGGGCTGGCGGGTCTTATCTCGTAAAGGTCAGCCCCTGCGGTCTCGGCCAGTTTCTTTGCGGTCTTTTCAGTGCTGCCACCGGCGGAAAAATATGCTACTAATTTCTTGCTCATGGTGATACCTCCGTTTATATTCATTCTGACATCGTGTCATTATATATATTATATCAGCATACTGACACCGTGTCAATAGTTTCAGGGCTCACGCAGGAATTTTCAGCATAATGCACTGCTTTTGCAGGTGAAAATTGTGATAAAATGCCACGGCTCAGCCACAGGCCGCCATGCCTACTATATTCTAAAAAACATCGCCCATGCCGTAAACATGGACGATGCAGACACCTCTGTCATTATTCAAAAAAGGCCTTCGCACGGGAAAGAATATCCGCCTCAGAAATGCCGAACTTCTCAAATATCTCCCCCGCATAAACGTTCTTGTCGGGCAGGCCTTTGACCACCTTGTAGCGGCGCTCACCATTGTCGCCTACAGTAACAGTCAGGCTCTGCACACGTGAATGGAGTTCAGGGTCAGTATTCAGCCTTTTGGCACCGAGGGCAATGTCCGTAAGGTGGGTGGCAAATATCCCCCGAACGCCCAGTATGCAGAATATCCGCACAAGGCGGCTCGCTATCTCCACACATTCCACAGGGGTGGTGGACTGTATAGACTCATTCATCAGCAGCAGGCTGTGATTGGTTATAGTATCGCTGATAGTGCGGAACTCCTTGACCTCAGTGGTGAAGCGGCTGGTGTTTATACCCGTTTCCTCCTCTCTGGGGAAGTGGGTGTAAACAGCGTCCACAGGAGATATCCTACAGCTTTTCGCAGGCACATAAAAGCCCGCCTGCGCCAGGACCTGGCATATGCCCAGCCCCCGCACAAAGGTGGTCTTGCCGCCGTTGTTGGCACCTGTAAGTATAAAGAATCGCCCTTCGTCATCAAAGGATATGTCATTGGTCACTACCGACTTCTTGTCCTCTTTTGCCCGCAGGTTGTAAACACTGGCCTCGTGGTAGTAAACCAGGTCGAAAAGCCCTGTTATCTCCGCCTTTCGCTCCCCAACGGGAAGTATCTCGGGGCGGCACATATCCAGCCCCTTTGAGCGTGCGCTCTCTATGAGGGCGGCGGCGCCCATGTAGAACTGCAACTGGTAGTTTATGCTGAAAATGTCCTTTACACCCAGCTTCTGGTATTCGGCCATGACCTTTGTAAGCTTTTTCACCAGCTTGCGGGTGAAGCTGTCCAGCTCCCTGAACAAGGTCTCGTCCACGGTGTTGACCAGCAGTTCCCCTGCGCCTATCTCGTCATCATTGCGGAATTTCTTGTGCATATTCTCCACCGTCTTCTCGGGGAACTTTGCCCCGCGGTAAAGTATGCGGTCAAGCAGTGAGGGCTTGAGTATGTACTTTTCGCTGGACATATCAACTATTCCCGCCGCCACAGGCACCAGGTTCTCATCAAGGTTAACAGCCACCGTCACACTGCGGATATGGTTTTTCAGGGCGGTCTCCAGTTCGCTCAGGTCACGCTTCATGTTGTTGAAGTCTTCATCGGCATAGCCCTTTTCAAAGTAATCGAAAAGCTTATGCACCCCCGCTGAACCTATCTCGCCCTTATGCTCGTCATAGAACCTGTGCATCAGTTCAACGCATTCCACATAAGCATCAAAGGCACGTATGGCATCTGAGAGGGACGAGAACGAATCGGGCTCGGAAAGCTGATAGATGTTCCCCCTGTCATTCTCCACCATGATATCCACCAGCTTTTTTATGGTGGGGGCAAGGCGGGGTATGTTCAGAAAGTCCTCCAGTATGTCCTGGCGGTAGGCTATTATCTCAGGTTCATCGCAAAGTTCCTCAAACAGGCGGATAAGCTTCAGCTGATCCTCACGGGTGAACATATCCGCCACCTTTTCCAGTTCCAGGTCCTTAAGGTAATCCTTCGGAAGCCCCTCCCTGGCGAAACGGCGCTTTTTCATGCGCTCACGGGCGGCCTCATCGGGATAGAAAAGGTCTGCCACACGGTTGGGCTGTTCTATTTCATCATGCTTCATGCTTATCCCCCTTTGCACAAGGCCTGCCTGAAACGGCAGCTTTCTCAAACCGCATTCTTTGCGGGGAGGTCAGGCTATCAGGGCGAAGTCGTCGCTCTGCAATGTTCCCCACAGGCAGTCCTGTCTGCCTCATCAAGCTCGTCCGTATTGCCGTACATCAGCCTGCACTTCTCAGTGGTCGAGCTTGTCCTTTATCTCCCGTGCCAGCTTATTGAGATCTCTCAGCAGGCCGTCGATATCGGGCTTTTCCTCCCGCTGACCCTTGTAATACAGCTCGCCCTCGCAGGCTCTTTCACCAAGCTCCGCCGCACCCACGGTTCGGGCAGCCCCTTTGAGGGAGTGCAGCTTTATCATGGCATTCTGCCTGTCGTCCTCGGCGATAAATCGGGTTATATCGCTGATATATTCCTCTGCCGAGTCAGCAAAGGCCTCCAGCGTTATGCGGAAGTATTCTTCGCCGCCGCAGTTCTTTTCGCCCTGCTCAACGTTCAGCCCCCGTATGCTTTCAAGGCCGCCGTGAAGCTCGCTTTCCCCGCCCCGCAGTTCCTGCATCTTGCTGCTGCCCTGCCAGATATCCTCGGTAAAGCCCAGCTCGTTCATGATATAATCCTTGTCATCATCTATCATCTGCACCATGCAGGCAGCTATCTCAGGGTCGAACTGTATGCCGCTGCACCTGATGAACTCTCCCCTGACCTTCTCCTGCTCCTTGGGCTTTGAATATGTTCTGGTGGAGGTCATGGCATCGTAGCAGTCAGCCACGCAGATGATACGGGCAGCCTCGGGTATATCCTTTCCTGCCAGACCGTCGGGGTAGCCCGAGCCGTCGTAGCGTTCATGGTGGGAACGGGCACCTACTGCCAGGTCAGGCATTTCCTTTATGGAGGAAAGTATCTCGCTGCCGATGACAGTGTGGCGCTTTATCTGCAAAAATTCCTCATCGGTAAGTCTGGCGTTCTTGTTGAGTATATCCTCGCTGACACCTATCTTGCCTATATCATGCATAAGTCCCATAAGGAAGATCTGCTGCTGATCCGCCTCACTCTTCCCCAGCCTGCGGGCAAGTTCGGCGGCATAGGTAGCCACACGGTTTGAGTGACCGTTGGTGTAATGGTCCTTGGCATCAACGGTCTTCGCCAGCGCCAGCATCATTTCCAGGGACAGCCTCTCGCTCCTCAGCTGCTGGCGGTCTACCTCGCTCTTAAGCCCCTTCTGCAGGTGGTAAAGCTCCACCACCCTCTTGGTACGCTGCATCAGCACCTCGGGAGCAAAGGGCTTCTTGACGAAATCTGCGGCACCGTTGCGGAAGCCCGAGGTCTCCACATCAGCGCTGTCTTCACCTGTAACGAACATGACAGGTATATCCCTTACCTCGGGGTCAGCCTTAAGGCGGGTAAGCACTTCAAATCCGCCCATGCCCCCAAGGCCTATATCCAGCAGCACCGCATCGGGGCGCAGCCTTGAGGTCAGGGAGATAGCCTCTTCTCCCGTGGCGCAGCAGGTGACTTCAAAAGCCCTGCCCAGTATCTGTGAAGCCACCGTGCGTATGGTGGGGTCGTCGTCCACAAACAGTATCCTCGGGGAGGTCTGCTGTATCTTACCTCCCTCGGCCTTGGCAGTTTCCAGCTTATCCGCAGGCAGCATGGAAGCTATCATGCGCTCCAGCCTTTCGCCGTCAATGGGCTTTGAAAGGTAATCGTTGAAGCCTGCTTCGATATACATCTCTCTTGCACCCGATACCGCATTGGCTGTCAGGGCTATGCACTTGCTGTCCGCCCTGCCCTCTATGGCACGCAGCCGCTTTATGGTCTCTATGCCGTCCATATCGGGCATCATGTGGTCTATGAAATATATATCGTAGTCGTTCAGTTCCGCCAGCCGCAGTGCCTCCTTGCCCGAGGCCGCTGTGTCTATGCCTATGCGGGTCTTTTTCAGCAGACCCTTGAACACTGTCAGGTTCATGGCATTGTCGTCCACCACCAGCAGGCGGGCATTGGGTGCATGGAAGAGTTCGTGGTAAACGTGTACTCCCCTGCCGCCGTTCTGGAAACGCTTGGCATAATCACCTATGGGCGACCACCTGACCACCTTCTGCTCCACCGCAAAGGAGAACACCGAGCCCTCGCCGTAGGTGCTATGCACCTCCAGCTTGCTGCCCATGAGCCCCAGCAGCTGCTGGGTAATGCTCATGCCAAGACCCGTACCCTCGATAGAACGGTTCCTGCCCTCCTCGATACGGGAGAATGGCGAGAACAGCGCTTCCATATCCTCCTCCTTGATACCCATGCCCGTATCGCTTATGGTAAATCTCAGCATTATGGCCTTATCGCTCTTTTTCTCGAAGCCTACCTCGAACTTAACGCCGCCCTTTTCGGTATACTTCACCGCATTGGTCAGCAGGTTGAGGGCGCACTGCTTCAGCCTTATCTCATCGCCGAAGAGCAGGTGGGGCATACGGCTGTCCACCTCCACCTCAAAGCGCAGACCCTTCTTGTCCGCACGGGTCCGCACCATGTTCACCAGGTCGTTTATGGCAGAACCCAGCTCGTACTGGGTGGGCACCAGTTCCATTTTACCCTGCTCGACCTTTGAGAAATCCAGTATGTCATTTATCAGCGAGAGCAGCGTCCTGCCTGCGGTGCGTATATCCTCCGCATAGCCGATGACCTGTCTTTCACCGCTTTCACGCAGTATCATCTCGTCCATACCGAGAACTGCATTTATAGGCGTGCGTATCTCGTGGGACATATTTGCCAGGAAGGCAGATTTCGCCCTGTTAGCCCTGTCGGCTATCTGCCGCTGTTCACGGAGCTCGTCCATATAGTGGTAATGCTCGGTGTCGTCCACCAGCATATACAGGCTGCCGAAATTCTCACCCTCAAACTCCAGCTCGTTCACGCAGGGGGTGTAGATACGGTCGTCGATATCTATAGTCTCGCCCTCGCTGATAGCCTGGGCTATGACCTCCACCGTTTCGGCGGGTTCTTCGGCCAGCTCGGGGTAAAGAGCCTTGGCAGGTTCATTGAAATAGCGCACCCTGCCTTCGGTATCAACGGCAATTATGCCCTCGGAAAGCTTGTCAACAACGTACTCACGGGTAAGCTCCAGGGTGTCCAGCAGGTCATACTTGAATATGGCCACCAGCATTATCACGCTGCTTATAGAGTAGCCCAGCACCGTTATGTTGTAGCCCTCGGTTATCCCCGAGATATAGGAGATATAGAACACCACCTGCACGATTATGGAGGCGGCTATATATTTCAGACGTTTCAAATTCTTGGCATTTTTTTCCTTCTGTATATTCAGCAGAAGTATCATTATACCGTAGACTATGTAGCTTATGAGCAGCAGGGTGTAAATGTGGTGCCAGGGTCCCGCATCGTAGACAAGGTGGGGGTGTACGCCCTCCTTGGTGAAGCTGATATTTTGGTAGTACAGCTGGTGCCAGTCATTTGTCACCACCGCCAGGTAGGTGGCCGCATGGAGCGTCCCCAGGAACATCAGCACCTTATGGCTTGCCCGCACGCCGCAAAGTTCTATCAGAAAGACCAGCAGCGAGAAAGGTATCCACACTGCGCCTATGTAGGAAAGCTTCTGGGCTGTCAGCGCCTCGTCCACATTATCAGACAGCATGACCCCCAGCACACCTGCGTTGTTTACCAGTGTAGCCGCACAGTTGAGCAGCAGATAGCCGTGTATCTTGCTCCTCCAGTGGCGGAAGATATATGTGCTTTCAAACAGAAGCACTATGATACTGATGTACTGTATCGTCAGCACAGAGAAATACATCATAACGATCCCCCCCTATTGATATGAAACGGACAGTTCTTTTTGCTTTAAAATGCCGTCTGTAAAATATCCGAAGCGTCCATACGCATAATACAATATACCAGTTTAATTATACTATATGCGTTGTAAAAAGTCAATAAAAGCCCGACCTGCCAGCAGACCATTTTTTGCTGTTTTTACGATATCCTGCCGCAATATGCCGTGCTTTTGTGTAAATATTATAATTTTTTCACGAAAATTTCTGCATTTTGTCTAATCCTTTTCGGTGAGGTAAATTTTATGCACTTATGCTATACTTAGTATAATAGGTAGTATGTCAGCCGAAGCAGGCCGGCATTGTCCGCGGCCATTGGTACGGAAGACAAAAAAACCGTGGAACAAACGGAGAGGGAGAGCCCCCGACAGTTCACGCTGTCGGGGGGCTTTTTGCGTCAGGAAAAAATGTCGCTTTTCAGGCGACCAATTCCCCTTTGGGATATGGTATCATATAGTCACAGTAAAGAAAACGTCACCCGATACCAAAGGAGGAACAACTATGAAAAACAACGCAAAGCTTACCGAACTCGTATTCGTTCTCGACCGCAGCGGTTCTATGTCAGGGCTTGAAAGCGACACCGTAGGGGGCTTCAACTCGCTGATAAAGGATCAGAAGTCCGCTGAGGGCAAGGCCTTCATCACCACCGTGCTTTTTGATACGGAGTTCATCTACCTCCACGACCGTGTGGATATCGACAAGGTCGCTCCCCTGACGGAGAAAGACTATGTCCCCCGTGGTTGCACCGCCCTGCTGGACGCTGTAGGCCTGACCATCAGCCACATCGCAGGCATACACAAATATGCCCGTCCCGAGGACGTCCCCGACAAGACGATCTTCGTCATCACCACCGACGGCATGGAGAATGCCAGCCGTGAATACACCTATGACAAGGTGAAGAAGATGATAGAGAAAGAGCAGGAAAAATACGGCTGGGAGTTCATCTTCCTGGGGGCTAACATTGATGCTGCCGCCACCGCAAGCTCTATGGGCATAGCCCACGCTTCCAACTACAAGGCGGACAAGTCAGGCACCAAGCTCATGTACGGCGCCCTTAACAGAGCCGTCCGCAGCATGAGGGAATGCTCGGTCATGGCAGATGACTGGAACGCTGAGATGGAAAAAGATGCAAAACGCTGAACTATCCCGAAAAAACAGAAAGGCACTTCTGCATACCGCAGAAGTGCCTTGTTTTCGCTGTTTTGTACTTATGCTATAGTCTTGTCGGGAAGATTTCTTATGGACTTTACATGGGCTGCCAGGCTGACAACGTCGCTGACATTCACATCGCCGTCCTCATTGACATCTGCTGCCTTGAGGCGGTTGTCCGAAAGAGACCTGATGCCCTTTACATAAGCAGCCGACAGAGTCAGGTCAGTGACATTGATATCGCCGTCCAGATTGACATCGCCCAGCTTGTAGCCTTTGATATCTGCGGGCTCGATACTGTATGTCACCTTTCTGCCGCCTGTGTAGTCATCTCCTTTAGCGGTAACTGTGACGCTGGCTTCACCGACCTCAGTGCCGCCCTTGTATTCAAGGGTGTAATCGGTGCCCTCGGTCAGGGTCTTGTCGCCGTAGGTAACGGTGACAGCGGGCTTATGCTCGGTGCCGTCATACACGAAAGAATTCTCCGAAAGGGTTATGGTACACTGGGAGATGTCGGGCTTCTTCACCTCGGGCTCATCGGCTGCGGGAGGCAGGTACTCTACCTTGCTTGCGGTCACACTGCCCACGTTCTCAGCGGAGAGAAACAGCTGGAAAGCCTTATCCAGCGTCTTTGCAGGGGCCTTGCCGTAAGCCGAATCATACCCTGCCGCATAGGAAGCAGCTATATCATCATAAGAATAGTAAGCCACACCGCCGTCGGTCAGGTAGGGTGTCACCTTAGCCCATACCTTGTAGGGGTCATCGTCCTGCACTATAAGTGTGGGGACTGTGCCCTTGCTATCATAGGTTACTGCTATAGCGCTGCCCTCTTCCATAGCGGGGAAATCAAAGGGTACAGCCGCAGAGGGTGTCCACTCACTGGCAGAAAGGCTGCCGCTGTATATCACCTCGCCCTCAGAGGGGTCGGGTGCGGGGGTGGGAACAGGCTCGGGCATAGGTGTGCCGTAATAGGTGCTTATGAGGTTTTCCACCAGGGGTACGGCAGGTGTGTTCCACTTATAGGTATAGCGGTTGATAAGGCCGTAGCCGTCACCTGTGTTGTTGATATCGGTCTCCTGGCCGTTATCCCAGATAACTATGGGCATACCCATAGCCTTTGCCTTTTTGGCGAAAGCAGCAGCCCACTTGCCTCTCTCTTCATCGTTCTGCTTGTTTGAAGCACCGAACTCGCCCACAACTACAGCGTGGCCTTTCTTGATGAAGATGTTGTTGATATCGTTCAGCACATAGTCAAGGTCCTTTTCCTGATTGCTGTCAAAGGTCTTGGTGCCGTAAATATTCATGGCGAAGTTATAGGGGGTATAGCAATGCACCGAAACGAGCATATTGGGGTCATCGGGGACTTTCAGCGCATTCATTGCCACGCTGGTGGAGCTTGCGGCATAGGTGGGCACCATAAGGCACCTGGTCTTGTTGTTGCCGCCCGTTGCACGGACAGTGTCCACAAAATCCTGATCCAGCTTGTTTACTACCTCGCGCATCTCAGCCGTACCGCCGTCCCACTCATGGGCGCCGCCGTAATTTCTTGGCTCATTCATGCCCTCGAAGATGAGGTGGCGGTCATAATCCTTGAACTCCTCAGCTATCTGGCTCCAGAAAGCCTTAAGCTCAGCCGAAGCGGCATCGTAGTTGGCATCGGTAGGCGTGTTCCATTCCTCGTGGTGGATATTGAGTATAACGTAGGTATCCTCGTCTATGCACCAGTCAACTACTTCCTTTACCCTGTTCATCCAGGCGGTGTCGATATTGTATGAAGCGTCCACATGGGGGTACCAGGTCACAGGCACACGGAAGGTCTTGAAGCCTTTGGCCTTGACCTCATCGATAAGCTCCTTGGTCGCATAAGGATTGCCCCAGTATTTTTCTGATTCCAGCCCCATTTTCCTGTGGCTGCCGCCGTCGTGGGCATCAAGTGTATTGCCAAGGTTCCAGCCCACGCCCATATCAGCGGCGATCTCAAAGGGTGTCATCTCGGAAACGTCCTTAGCTTGAGCGATAGTCACGGGCACAGCAGACAATGTCATGGCGCCGGCTGCGGCGAAGCTCAGTATTTTTCTCAGATATGCTCTCATTAAAAAAGCTCCTTTCAAGCAGAGCCTTCCCATTCGGCAGGCTCGGTATCAAGTTTTATTATACCACACCGACCCATTTTTTTCAAGAAGCAGCCTGACCATTTTTGCGTTCACCTCTTATACACTCTGCACAATTCGCAGCTTAAATTATTGACATTTTGTTTCTTAAATATACAGAAATAAAGTATAAATTGCATTTTCAGGGGATATTTGCATTCCCGTAATTATTCGTTTTTGGGCAGAGGCTCTGCTTTCCCTTATACGCAGCAAAGCCCCGTTCATCACGGGGCTGAGCTTATTCAAACTTGTCTACATCAAGGTCAGGGGGCGCGTCTATGTCCTTGCCTACATAGCCCCCGTTCTTCCGCCGCTGCTTTACACATTCCGTCAGCAGATACTCTATCTGGCCGTTTACCGAACGGAAGTCGTCTTCCGCCCAGGAGGCGATATCGTTATACAGCTTCTCGGAGAGCCTCAGCGGCACTTGTTTTTTTGCTGCCATATTATCAGTACAGGCTGCCCGAATTTACTATGGGCTGTGCATCGTGGTTGCCGCAGAGAACTACCAGCAGATTTGATACCATAGCCGCCTTGCGCTCATCGTCCAGCTCGACTACTTCCTTTTCGCTGAGCTGATCCAGCGCCATTTCGACCATGCCTACCGCGCCGTCAACTATGAGTTTTCTCGCGTCAACTACTGCGCTTGCCTGCTGTCTTTGCAGCATAGCGGCTGCGATCTCGGGGGCATAGGCAAGGTAGGTTATTCTGGCCTCGATGATCTCGATACCTGCATTTGCAACTTTTTCCTGTATCTCATCGCGTATGCGTCGGGCTACTATCTCGCTGGAACCTCTCAGGCTGCCCTCATCGGCTATGCCGTCACCTGTGGTATCAACGTTGGGTGCAACATCATAGGGGTACAGCCTTACGATATTCCTCAGGGCAGTATCGCACTGCAGCGAGAGATATTCCTTATAGTTATCCACATTGAACACAGCCTGTGCTGTATCAACTACCTTCCAGATAACAGCTATGCCTATCTCGATGGGGTTGCCCAGGCAGTCGTTTATCTTCTGCTTGTTGTTGTCAAGGGTCATCATCTTAAGGGATATCTTCTTGTCAACCTTTACATAGACAGCAGCGGGGTTCGCGCCTTCAACGCCCGTTACTGCGGGCTTGTGGCTCTCGCTGTTCACATCGCCGCTCTGGCGGAGCCTTGTGCCTGCCGCAGGGTTGACAGCGGTGCAGAAAGGGTTCACCCAGTAAAAGCCGTCACCCTTGAGGGTGCCCAGATATTTGCCGAAGAGGGTAAGCACCAGCGCCTCCTGAGGACGCAGTACCTTCAGCCCGCAGAAAGGTATCCAGCCCAGTGCCGCCCATATGCCTGATACCACTGTCAGCAGTGTCCCTGCCGTACCTCCCAGATAAACGCCGATCGCAATGCCTCCGCAGGCGGCCAGGTAAAGCAGTAAGAAAAGCAGCAGCATTGCCATTCCGTTTTTCTTGGTGGATAAAATTTTCTCTGTCATAATTATCACTCCTGTTTTTTTGTCTTGTCGTCCCTTGTGTCTGTTTTTAGTTTGCAGCCGCCGCTGCCGAAGATGCCGCAGTGCAGGCGATTATCGCACACATAGCTGCTTCCTGGGCTGCTATCATGGCAATGGTGGAAACTGCTGCGGCCGCACCCGTCAGGTCGTCTTCGGGCTTGAACAGTACAGCGGTCAGCATGGCAGCGTGCATGAGTCTTTCCTTTTTGCCGAAGCCCAGAGAGCCGTAGCCCTTCTGGTCTGCCAGAAAATCGTCTATCTCGCAGACAGCATCTGCCAGGGACTTGTCATCTGTTTCATAAAGGGACAGTGCTGCCAGCCCTGCCAGCTCGTGGTGCTTGCCGAACTTCTTTCCCGACTCTTCAAGAAGCTTATACAGCCTTACCACTCTTTCTGCCTTTTCCTCGGGGGTACCCTCAGCCATGGAGAGTATGTGGGAACAGGTCTGCACTGCCTGCTTATCCGAGAAGGTCTTTTTCAGTATCTCAAAGCATTTCTCAGCCTCATTGCAGATATCCGCAGGCTCTCTCTCCGTCATGGCCATGAAGCCTGCCATAACATTATCCTCAGCCCCTGTGAGTATAGGGTGTTCCTTTTTCAGCAGTTCCTTTATCTCCTTGCCTTTCAGGGCTATCTTTTCAGCAGACCCTTCATCTGCCTGCTCAGCGGTCATCAGCGCCAGCAGTGCGGTATAGGTGTTTCTGCCCAGCTCCTTTTTCAGTACGTCATAGCAGACCATTGTTTTCTCAAGGAAGCCCTGAGGGTCATCGGAAAGGTACATCCTGACAATGATAGGCAGGTCAACGGTACCTCTCAGGTACGAAAGGCCGCTTACGTTCTTTTTCAGTATCTTCTTGCATTCCTTGAGCTTTTCAGCCTGAGCCTCAGCGCCTGCCGAGGTAAGGGTGCAGGCTGCTACGGGGTAGATGTAGCCGCTTTCCAGCGAGAAGGTCTTTCTCAGCACATCTCTGTTGGCAATAAATCTTTCGCATACGTTCTTAATGTTGTCTTTCATGATTTTTCTCCTTTTGTCTGTGTTATTATCATTTCTTTATGATATCATAATGATATCACTTTGTTCTAAAAATGTCAATAGCATTTACCTCTATTTACCTCCAATTTGTATATTAGCATAAAAATGAATGCCACGGAGGGTCTCTTATTGACAACTACAACAAAAAATCCCCTGATTTTTTATGACAGCTGTCAAAAAAAGTTGTGTGAAATCTATTGCAATATGGGGGAAAGTGTGCTATAATTACATAAAAACAGGCGGTCAGCCCGACCGCCCCGTTCTGCTTAAACGACTTTACTATATTAATGGAGTGAACTGATATGAACAGACCTTACACGCTTTTCTGCGACTCTACCTGCGACCTGCCCGAGGAAAGGCTCAGTAAAATGGATTGCAGGATACTTCCCCTGACCTTTGAGATAGACGGCAAAAGCTTCACCACCGAAACTATATCCATGCAGGAGTTCTACCGCCGTATGCGGGAGGACGCTGTGACAAAGACCTCACAGGTAGCTGTGGGTGTCTGCGAGGACGCTTTCGAGGAGGAGATAAAGAAAGGCCGTGACGTGCTGTATCTGGCCTTTTCATCGGGGCTCAGCGGCACTTACAACAGCGCCCTGGTGGCAAGGGACAATCTGCTGGAGAAATACCCCGAGGCTAAGATAAGCGTGGTGGACTCACTGGCGGCTTCCTCGGGCGAGGGTCTGCTGCTGATATATGCCGAGCAGAAAAAGCGTGAGGGCATGACCATTGATGAGCTTACCAGCTGGATAGAGGTCAACCGTTTCCACATATGCCATGTGTTCACCGTGGACGACCTGAAATACCTGTTCCGCGGCGGACGTGTCAGCCGTGCGGCGGCGCTGGCGGGAACAGTGCTGGGCATAAAGCCCGTGCTTAACGTGGACAACGACGGCCACCTTATCCCCCAGGGCAAGATACGGGGAAGAAGGCAGTCCATAAACAAGCTGGGCGAGATGATACGCGAGCGCAAGGGCAACAACCTCAATGCCATAGTCACCATGAGCCACGGCGACTGCATTGAAGACGCCCGCTATGCCGAGAAGATGATGAAGGAGATCTTCGGTGAGGACACCGAGGTAGTCATAGCCTACACAGGCCCCGTTATCGGCGCCCACTCGGGTCCCGGTACACTGGCGCTGTTCTTCTGGGGAGATTACCGCTGATATAAAACACGAGCCCCGAAACGGCAGATGAGCCGTTTCGGGGCATTTATCGTATATTTTATGCTATTTGACCAGGCTGCCTATCATAGTCACCACAGGCAGGGTCAGGCCGCTGAGCAGGGTGGTGACGGCGAAGAATTCCGAGCAGCGCTCAGGGTTCTTGTCATACTGTATGGCGAACATGGTGCCCGTGGTGGCCACAGGGCAGGCGGCTGCTATCAGCACCACCATCCTCACCATGGTCGGGGCGGGGATAAGTGCCATTACCGCCAGAGCCGAAAGGGGCATTATCAGCAGCTTCATGGCTGATACCAGATACAGCCCCTTGTTCTTGAAGGCCTTGCGTATATCCGTCTGAGCCGCCGCCGAGCCTGCTATGAGCATGGCCAGGGGCGTGTTCATATCGGACACATATTTCAGCGGAGTATACAACAGCTCAGGCAGACGTATCTGCAGCAGGTAGAACACCAGGCCTATGCCCACCGCCACCACCGAGGGTGAACGCAGGGCTTTCAGGAAAGACTTCATATCGCGGCTCTCCTTCATAGTCATCAGCCCGTGGGTCCACACCAGCACATTGAAAAGAGTGATGTATGCCGTCAGGTAAAGCACGCCCTCATCGCCGTAAATGCCCCGTATAAGGGGTATGCCCACAAAGCCGCAGTTTGAATATACCGCCGAGAAGCGTTCCAGCGAATGCTCGGGGCGCTTTTTGCTTATCATCAGGGTGGATAGCCCTATAGTCACCCCGAAGGATACTGCCGCCAGCAGAAATGACCACAGCAGCCCGTGCAGCAGCTTGCTGCTGTAATCGCTCTGGTAAGACATGAATATCAGCAGCGGGTTGATTATATGCAGCTCCACCGCTGAAAGCTGCTTGTTGCCCTCTTTGGTGATGACCCCTTTCATGCTGCACCCAAGGCCTATCACCAGTATTATGAACATTATTACTATCTGTTTTAGTATGACTGCTCCTGCTTCCGTAGCAAGCTCCCCTTTCGACACAAAGTACGGGTCTATTATATACCAATGATGTGAACTTTTCCCCCGAAATTTCTGAATATTGACAAAAAAAGTCCGTACCGCAGGGGTACGGACTTGTAATATCTTGTTATTACTTATCGTCGTCAGTGAAGAAATCCTTCAGCTCTTCAGCCTTTTCCTCAACTGCCTCAACAGCTTCCTCAGCCTTTTCAGCCAGATCCTCAGCAGCGTCGCTTACCTTCTCGGCAGCGTCATCAGCAGCCTCGCCTACCTTGTCAGCCAGGTCAACGTCTTCAACTTCGTCCTCTACCTTCTCCAGATCCTCCTCAGGGGTGGTATCCTCATCGAGGCAGTCATCGAAATCGTCGTCAAGGTCTTCGTAGTCGTAATCCTCCAGCTCCTTGCGCTTCTTATAAGCCATAACAGCAGCTGCACCGCCTGCAACTACGCCGATAGCAAGTAATGTCTTAAGAATATTTCCCATTTTGAACACTCCATTTCTAAAAAAAATATCTCTCTAAATCAGTGATGATCTCAGATTACTGTTAGTATACCACAACTTGTAACAAAAATCAAGCAACGGTTTGAGTTTAGCTTTAATTTTCGTCACTTTGTTCAAATTTTATTGACTTTTTGTTACAAGTCGCCAATTAGCCAACATTTACTTTGTGCTGATACACATAGCTTTCAGTTCTTCTTCATCTCCGCAGAAGACATTCATATCTATATATTTTTCGTCCCCCGAGTAGCCCTCCAGCACCTCGGTATCGGTGTACTGCCAGAAGCTCCAGTCGTTGTGCAGGGGTCTGTAATACACGTTCCTCTCCCAGAGCTTGCAGCCCTCAAAGCCCGCTTTATAGAGCTTGTAAGCTTTCCCCGTGCAGTAGATGACAGGCTTGCAGCCGTACTTTTCCTCAATGGCAGATATCATATCCTCCAGTTCGGGCAGAACTTCCTCCGCGGGCTTTGGCTGTTTCAGATATTCGCCATAGGGCTCCACATCGATGACAGGGGGCAGCATACCGTCGGTCATGCCGGTGGCCTCCATAGCAGAGATAAAATTCTCCGCCTGAGTTTTGCCGGGGCTGTCAAAGCTGAAGAAGTGGTATGCCCCCGCATACAGCCCCGCTTCCCTTGCGCCCTTGAAATTATAGTCGAACCTTTCATCTGTATGAGAGCTGCCCTCGGTGGCCTTGATAAATGCAAAGTCCATATTTTGGGACAGCTTTGACCAATCAGCCGTCCCCTGATAAGATGATATATCCGCGCCCTTGAGCCCCCTCGGGTGATTTAGCTTAACTACCTTAGATAACACCAGTGCCCCGAATACAGCGCAGCATACCACCGCCGCCGTAAGCCCGATGATAATGGCTCTGCGTCGTTTATTCTTTTCCATTCACTTGCCTCCGCACTGACACGGAGGCAAGATTCAGGCTGCCTTTCTCGTGTCTTTTCTTCTTGTTATACGCATATCTCTTCTGGCGTTGCGGGCATTTCTGTCCATGTCCTTGTCGTCCAGCATTCTCAGGGTCTTCGCAGCTTCGCTCCTCCTGCGGGATATCCTGTCAAGCTCCACCGCCACAACTGCACAAAGCACCATAAGGCCGATGACGAAAGTTCTTGCGGGAGAAACAGTTGCCGCCCAGATAAGCCCTGCCGCCCCGCAGAGACTCAGTGCCAGCCCCCTGAACCAACCCTCGCCCGATGAACATTCATTCAGCACCAGTATTATCAATGCGCCTACCAATACCATTTTTCTCGCTTCCTTTCCGCACTATTTTCCTCAGTGCAGACATATTATAGCATAGAAAAATAATTTTGTGGTAACTTTTTTTGGACACGTTTCCACACACAAAACAAGTCCGTTTTTTAGTACATTTACATATTTCCCGTCAGGCTCATGACGATAGCTGCCGCCGCAAGGGGGGCTGTTTCACAGCGCAGTATCCTGCTGCCCAGCCCGATGACCTCTGCACCGCAGCTGCGGCATTTTTCGACCTCGCTCTCCTCAAAGCCGCCCTCGCTGCCGATGAATATGCCTATGTCACGGCTGTCAGCACCCACCACCTCTCTCAGGGGCCTGCCGCCCTTTTCATAGCACACAAGGCCTTTCTCATGCTCCCCCAGACGGGCAGCGCATTCATCAAGGGATATCATATCCCCCACACGGGGCACAATGCTCCTGCCGCACTGCTTGGCAGCTTCAAGGGCTATCTTGCAGAGCCTTTCCTGCTTTTTGCGGAAACTTTTGCCGTCAGGCCTTGATACACAGCGTAAGGTCAGCACAGGCACTATCTCGCTGACACCCAGCTCCACCGCCTTCTGCACTATCAGCTCCAGCTTGTCGGATTTAGGCACAGCCTGATACAGCGTCACCCTCACCGAGGGCTCGCCGCTGCCCGCCCTTTTCTCCCTGACGGTCAGGGTACACTGCTCATCTGAAATGGTATCTATGGTGCAGATATAGTCTTCTCCCCCGCAGCAAACCGTCAGCTCATCTCCCAGCCGCATTCGCAGGCTCCTGCCGATATGCACAGCGTCCGCCCCCCGTATCACAGCGGTGCTTTCGTTTATGTCCTCGGGTGCAACAAAAAATCTGGGCATAACTACCTCCAAATCAATAATTTTGGCATAAAATTGCAAATTTTCATATTCAAATCAGTGTTCTTTCACATTGTTAACACATTGAACAATTATAGTATAAGTGTCGGAGAGAGATCTTCGGCTAATCCCAATCGGTATGTTGGCTTTTACCCCAAGCCTGCATACATACAAGTTGGCAGAATACTCTGTCAACGTCTCCCCTATATCTTTTTTTATTTCTTTGCACCCGCGTCCCCATGCGGGTGTTTTTCTTTTTCGGGGAGTTTTTTCTCAGTCATCGTAAACTAAAAGCAGCTCTGTTTCCCAGGCGGGGTAATACCTCTGCTGGCGCATATACATGGTGTAGCCGCCCTGAAGCTTTTCGATGAACAGGGGTATATCGATGTAGTCATAGCATCGGTGATACAGCGCACAGCACAGCTTAGGCCTGTACCTGCGTATGGTTTCCGCCGAACCTTTTAGCGCAGGGATATCAGCACCCTCCACATCGTATTTGATGTAGGTGCATTCTCTGCCGTTCAGCACGCTGTCCACACTGCGGGCTGCGGTGAGTATCCTGCCCTTGCCGTCAAGCTTTGCCTGCCTGCCGCTGCCGCCGTCAAAGTTAAGCACCGTATCATGGCTCCAGGCTGCGGCATTGATGAACTCAGTGTTGTCAAGCTCAGCACAGTTTCTCACACATTTCTGGAAGTTGCGCTTCTCGGGTTCGAGGGCGTATATTTTTTTATACCCGCAGGCCGCCGCCGTCTGAAGCACGGTGTCACCGTTGTAGGCGCCCAGGTCCACGCAGACCTCTCCCCCGCCCAGCCCCAGCAGAGGCGAGGGCTTCTGCTCATCGGTGAACACCTCACGCAGATAAGAAAGCTTCCCTGTTATCTTGTAAGCTGTCAGCCCCAGGAACACCTGCCTTGACTGCTCGTCTGCCAGCAGAGAATACACCTTTTCCGCCTCTGCCAGCCTTTCCAGAAAGCCTGCTTTGGTGAAGCTGCCCTCGCCCACCACAGGTACATCGGGGGCGAACAGGGGGTGCTTTTTTTCGATGTCGTCTATGTTCGCCATAACGTCTTCCAGGTCGGTGCCAAAGGCCAGCAGCACCGTGAATGCACCGTCCTTTTCCTCAGCCTGCCCAAGGCTCATCACCTCATATCCGCAGAAACTCTGCCCTCTGACAAAGCCGTCGCTGGCAAACACCCCCCTGACCTCTATGCCCCTTTCGGCGCACCAGCCAAGCACCTTTTCTCCGCCGTTGCCCATGCCGTAGATATACACAGGCCGCTCGACGGCAGCTATCTCCTCTTCGCAGGAGGGCAGTTTTTTCAGGTCATCAAAGGTCATTTCCGTCACCTCACACAAAACAAGGGCTGCCTCACCGACAGCCCAGTAAGTTATCTTTTATCCATCGATCCCGTCATCATCAAGGTCGCCGTGATGATCAAAATCACCGTAGAGATCACGGCCTCTGGTACGGTATCTGTCACGGTTGATGTCGATATACTTATCCAGCAGCTTCATTACCTCTCTGGGATTTTTCACCGACTTTATCTCCTTGACAGGTGTGTCCACATCACGCACGTTCATAACGATAGTACCGCAGCCCACCATTCTGTTGCCTGCGGTCAGTACCAGCTTTTTATCCAGCACCCTGTAAAGCTCCAGCTCGTCCTCCTGCACGCTGAGAAATCCCGTGCGGGTGATGAACTTCGACTCGGTCAGATAATATCTGGTAAAGGACCAGGGCAGCCCGAGGAATGTACGCTTCTTATCGGTCCACACATATTCAAACACGTCTTTTTTCATAAGGACGCACCTCACTTCTTAACATTATATTTACAATATATCACATTCCCGCAGATTTGTCAATAGAAACCGCCAATTTCCCCGCCTGCGCACAGAAAACGGCACTTCCCCGCCGTGCAGGAAAATGCCGCATATCATCTTTATCCCCGTGACTCCTCATCATCATAGATGACCCAGGTCACTGCATCGGGCGCTATCTCGGAAAGATACTCGCTGGGGAAAGCGCAGGTCAGCTGCCACTTTGAAACTGCCCCCGAATTCTTCGTGTAATTGCGCTTCAGGTAGACCGTCAGCTGTCCGCCCTCTTCCACTGCCCGCAGGAAAGAATACTCAGCCGAGCCCCCCGACATATCGCCGTAGAGGAACACCACATGGGTGTTGAAGCCCCCCTCAGCATCGTAGGCGGACATATCGTCCTTAAGCACATCAAGCCCCAGGCTGTCATGGTACTTGTCGTAATAATCACTGAAATCCCCATAGGTGGAAAAACACTTCTGATAAGGGAAAGTCACCGCCGCATCGGCAGAAACACTGTACACCGAGAACTCCGCAGGCACCTCACCGTAGCCCTCCTCGCCCATAAGGGGCACCGTGTAAAGCAGGCAGTCGCTGAGGTAATAATCCAGGCTCTCCGTTTCGTCATTTCTGACACAGCAGACCTCCACAGGGCTTACCAGCCTGCCGTGGGAAACTATCCTGTCCCCGTCCTTTTCCTTTATCTGGATAAGTGCCGTGCTGCCCGAGCTGCTCTCGGATACGAGCATGACAGAATTTTCGGTACAGACAGTCATCTCTGCCTTTTCGGATGAGCCGATATCTATCAGGAAATCCTTCCATTCCGCCTCACCTGTAACACCGTCACCCAGCATGACACAGCCGTTCTCACGGGCGGTCTCAGCGGTTATGGTCTCCCCCTCCCAGCTGTCATAAAAACTCTTGACCGAGGTCTCGGCCGTTGAATTATCATGGGAAACAGGAGTGACAGTTCCCTCGGTATTTTTATCTGCGCAGCCGCAGAAAAGGAGCGAAGCCGACAGCGCCGCTGACAGCCAGAGTCTTTTTAAATTCAAGCGCACCCCTCCCACGGACAGAATAAACTACCATAATTATACCACAACACTTCACTTTTGTTAATACGTGATTTTAATCAAATATAAGTGTATTTATTTGTACATTCTGACCGATGTTCAGTTATATGCATGGGATACGGCTCCGTCTTCATATAAATATATTAAACTTTGCAGAAATTATGCCTTTTTCAGATGTTCCCGTATAAGCTCCAGCGTTCTGTACTCCCGCTGGTTCCAGGCCAGTTCGCCCTCTGTGTTCAGGACTTTCCTGTTGGCCGCCAGGGCTTCCTCCAGGGTATGGGGAGAAAAGCGCATACCGTAACGCTTCTCGTTCTGCGAGAATTCCGTTTCGCCCCGTTCATCTGTGACCTCACAGAAATACAGCCTGTTGAACTGGTGCCAGATCATATCCTCGTCTGCCCTCACCGACCTGCGCTTTTCCTCGATATACCCGAAGGGTCTGATACTTTCGGGCAGCACGGTGCAGCCTGTTTCCTCACGGACTTCCCGTATCAGCGTGGCGATATCGTCCTCGCCCTCCTCCTGTCCGCCCCCCGGCAGCTTGAGCGCCCCGAACTTGTCCTCGACGAACAAAAGCTTCCCCTGTGAAAAAATTATCCCCCGCACAGCAGTGCGCCTTATCTCGGGCAGGGTATCATCGTAGTTCTTTGCGTCCATTAGCAGTAATCTTTCCATGGTATCCACCTCTCGCTTCTGAAATTTTGTACCTTCAGCATACATCATCACGGGGGATATTTCTTGATGTTTTGAGCAAAAATATCTTCCGCTGAAAAAATTTTATAAGATATTGCCGTCAGTGCTTTTGTAAACTCCTGCATATACTTCCCCCGGCGGTG
Source organism: Ruminococcus sp. (assembly GCF_017464355.1). GTDB lineage: Bacteria > Bacillota > Clostridia > Oscillospirales > Ruminococcaceae > Hominimerdicola. The sequence continues at coordinate 31,411 of NZ_JAFUAG010000028.1, forward strand.
AGTCATGGGATAATGGTAAAGCCCCATTTTGTTGCGGCTTATGGTTTCTGAATTCAATGTTGTTAAGATCGGAGATTCAGGCGAAGTATGCTCACTATCCTGCGGTGGGGCAATATCATAGGTGACAAAGCTGCCCCTTAGCTTAAATTACAGAATGCAGCATCTGCTGACGTCACTCCCAAAACAGCCTGAATACGAAGAAATCTGCCGCTGCAGGAACGGCTGAAAAAAATTTAGCGCCTTGTGTCACAAAATATTTCAAAAAACTATTGACAAATGAGAAAAAATGTGCTAAAATAATTAAGTCGCTGAGAGAGTGACGCATACGATAGGGACAGGTGTCCGAGTGGTTTAAGGAGCCGGTCTTGAAAACCGGTGATACGGCAACGTACCGTGGGTTCGAATCCCACCCTGTCCGTTCTTTTCAAGGCAGTCATCTTACATGAGGACGATGCGCCGAATACTTTTGCGGATTTACCCAAGTGGTGAAGGGGCTCCCCTGCTAAGGGAGTAGGTCTCGAAAGGGGCGCGAGAGTTCAAATCTCTCAATCCGCGCCAAGTCCAAAAGCACGATATAACGTAAAAATGCGTTATATCGTGTTTTTTCGTTGTTTGGCATATTCACATAATGTGCATAGCTTGCACACTTAGTGTGTATTTTTCACAAAAACTGGACACGAAAACTGGACACGAAAAGAGCCGCCGGGTATTACCTCAGCGGCTCTCTTGTATGTGTGTAGCCTATCTGTTTACTTATACTGCTCAATAGCTCTCGCCGCATCGTCAAGCGTCTTGTACTTCTCTATGCTTACCGCCGTATGTACTTCAACGCCCTCTGGGGTTTCTGCTATCCATGCAATAGGCTCTGTGCTATCCCACCTATAAGCCTCCCATGTAAAGCCCTTGTCCTCCGACTCCACGAACATTACGCCGCCGATCATTATTGCCATAACCTCACGCCTCCCTTGTTTCTTTCACAAAAGCCTCTGCGTCCTCATAGGTAACAAACCAATCTGTGTAAATATCGCGCCTGCTTGTGCTTGTGCAATGATCCTCCGGCTTGATAGCCGCCTCGATCTCGCTTGTAATAGCTGCTGTCATGCGCCCGTCATCGTAAACCGTTGATGTTACGCAATAGTAAGTTTTCATGGCTTTACACCTCCACTCTTTCCCCGTCAACTATGACTGCAATAGGCTTATTACCCTCTCTGATTTTTTTTACCTCGATACCCGCCGCTACGAGCACACTTGCCATAGCCGCATACTTTGCGCTTGAGCCTGCCATGCTGCCCTTGCACTTTCTCAGCTCCATAGCCAACATTCTGGCGGCTGCCTGTGCGCTTTCTCTTGTCAGTACGTTCATAATGTACACCTCCTTTTCAATACACGTTACCGTTGTCTCTTATGTGTAAAAAGCCCAATACGGATAACTCTGCTGATTCCTTAAAACCGTAAAATCCTGTCTTGCCGTCATATACGGCACTTTCGACTGTATATCGTGTATAACCGGAGCGCTTACGTTCTACAAAAATATAGCATCGCTCACCCTTTTTAGGCTCTGTATCATCTGTGAATGGCCCATGCCATTTATCCAATGATTCTGTTATAGGCTCATAAGCCTCTGCAACTCTGCCGCTGTTTTTGGAGAAATGTCTTACAGGATATGCTTTCATAACTACGTTTTTACCCTCTTTATCGCAATCGTAGTTTATATGACATACCTCATATTCGCCACCTATAAACCTACAAAGTAGTGCGGGGTAGACCACACTCAAATGAACGATTTCGTTAATTGTTAAACCTTTTGCTGATTTCATAATTGTACCTCCGTATAATTTAACTTGCTTATAACTTGCCGGGGACCGTACCGCCCCGGCTCGGTATTGTTGCTTTATACTGACTCTGCTTTCCGTATTTCCTCAAGCGCCCATTCTTCGAGATCAAAACGAAAGTCCTGCTGCATTACATCAAAGAACTTTGCCGCCTGATATGCGTATTCGTGTGCATCGTTCTCGTTCAGCCGATAGCTGCACCGCCTCTTATCCCTCTTTATCATGGTCCCTATCAGCTCCTTGCAAGCGGTAACATCTTCGGGCTTAACATAGGTGTAACTTCTTTTCATAGTGCTTACCTCCTTGTTTTTTTTGTAAGTGTTCTCCTTACATTTACTATTATACTCGATTTTATGATTATAGTCAATATCTTGATTATACAAAATTTTGATTACATTTTTGTGCAATATGTAGTCTTGAAAATGACTATATACTTTGTTATAATTATTGTGGGAGGTGTTATCATGCCATTAAAATATAAAACTAATATTTTAGAGCTTTTAAAGAAAAACGGCTATTCAACTTACAAACTTATCCAGAATAAATATTTTAGCGCGGGATCTGTCCAAAAACTACGAACGGGTGAGGTGCTGGGTGCTGACGGTATCGCTACACTATGCGAATTACTTCAATGTCAGCCGGGAGATATTCTGCGCTATGAGCCGAAAAAAGAGTAATGTTACAGAATTTACAAAAAAGCCCTATAATATACCCTATATATGCGTATATGGGGTATATACACACGTTAATTATATTTTTAATCAATTATATAAAAAAGTGTAACATTGTAACATATAGTAGAAAAATACAGTAATTTCAATATTTTTTAGCGTTACAAAAATTGATACAAACTTGTTACGTTGTTACGGCTTTTTGTTACACAAAATCAGCGTGTTACACCTTGTTTGTAACGCAAAAATCCCCTATGCAAAATTGAAATTGCAAAGGGGATTTAAAAATTATGGCTCAAAATTTAAAATTAAATTGCAACTTATTTCAATTTCTCACCGAGCATTTTAATAAAGTTCTCGCCTGCTATGCCGTTCTGCTTGTAACCCCACGCTTTCAGCAGCTCATTGACTGCTTTCTGTGTGCCGTCACCAAAACCGCCGTCATTGAGGAAAGATGCGGTTATCAGCTTTTTGCCCTTTGCGATAAGCAGGAGCTGTTTCAGCGCAAGCACACCATTAGACTTATCATTGTACTTAAAGCCGGAGCTGTCAAGGACCTTTTCAGGCGTTGTGGTAGGCTTTGTAAAGCCATTAAAGCCGCCGTTCTTGATTACCGATGCATAGTCGATATAGCTTGTATTGAGATCCACATCGCCGCTGATGCCGTTTACCCTGCCCTTAGAGCTGTACTGCCAAACGCCAAAGCTGCCGCTGTAATTGCACTTAGAGCCATATTCGGCCACCCAAAGCGCATAACGGTTAGCCACAGCAGGCGTTATGCAGGTCTGGAGCGGGCTGCGGCTGATGTAAAGCCCGGCAAAATATCCCGCCTTTTCGAGAATGTCACAAAACGCCTCTACCGTAGTATTCGGTAGAGAGAACGAGAGCCATCATATCGCGGGGTACGCCGTCAACAAAATCATTCTTAGTGTTCTCGCACTCCTGAATGATTTTCTCAAGGATATCTGCGATATCGGTAACGCCGTAAACATTTACAGCGTTGGCATTGCTGTAGGCCTCAGCATAGAAAGCCCTGTCAAGAGCTGTTGCTACCGTCAGAACGTGATTGTTAGAGCGCCTGTTAAGAACGTCATCGACTGTGTAAAGCCTTACGTCCTTAGCCTCAAGCTCCTCTACGATCTCCTTGTCCTGATTGATAGCAACGGTTACGGGCTTTGCTTTTACAGCTTCGCCCTTGCCTGCGGCTCTTGCCGTGCCGTAGTTCTGGGAGTTTGCGTTTACAAAGCGTCTGCACTCGATAGTGCCCGAAACGGGATCACCGCTGAGATCCTGATTCTTGTGCTTGTAAGAAAGTGTAGCCTTCTGAATATTCTCGATTACCACACCACTAAGCTCTGCAAGGTAGTCCTTACCTGTGGTGTCAAGCAGAATATTCAACGATTCGATCTTTGCCATAAATACTCATTCCTTTCGGTAATTGATGTTATCCTTGATTTCATTCGCAATAAGAAACAATGTTAATATTGATGAACAGGTTTTATATGACTATGACGATAGTTATCAAATTGGTCCACATACTGAATACTCCAAGTACCATTTGTATACATCAGAACAACGTCTTACAA
>NZ_JAFUAG010000029.1 GCF_017464355.1 Ruminococcus sp.
ATCACCTGTCTGTAATGTGGTGAGCCGCAAATTTCCCTCTCTCCGTCGCCTACGGCTCCTCCAAGAGGGAAATTTGCAATTATTTGCTTAACATCTTATTTTTTTGAGGGAGAGTGTCCAAGATCATTGACAAGTGTACATGCGGCTTTTCTGAAAAAAAGCCTCAGCCTCTTGAAAAATCCCTTATTATATGGTATAATTAACTGATATTGGTTTTTTCCCGATACGGCGGTGAAAGGCATTTTGTTTCAAAGCTGTGTACATCGGTATCGGGGCTGTGATATCATACTATTTAAAAAGAGGGTAAGTAAAAATGAATGGCTGCAAAAGAGTTGCCGCTATACAGGATCTTTCGGGGCTGGGCAGATGTTCGCTGACAGTTATAATACCAACACTTTCCGCCATGGGTGTGCAGGTCTGTCCTGTACCGACGGCGGTGCTTTCGGCGCACACGGGCTACAGCGAGTTCGTCATACGCGACCTGACCGATTTCATACATCCCGCCCTTGAGCACTACAAGCGCATGGGCACTGAGTTTGACTGCATATACAGCGGTTTTCTGGCTTCGGCGGAGCAGATAGACCACTGTCTTGAATTTTTCAACGCATACCCCAATGCGCTGAAGGTCGTTGACCCTGTCATGGGCGATGACGGCAAAAGCTATGCCACCTACACAGGCGAGCTTTGCAAGCGCATGGGTGAGCTGGTGGCAGTGGCAGATATAATCACCCCGAACATAACCGAGGCTGCCATACTTCTCGGGGAGGAATACCCTGCTGCGCCCCTGGGCAGCAGCGATGCCAGGTCATGGCTGGTAAGGCTTTCCGAGCAGGGCGCCAAGACGGTGGTCATCACCAGTGTAAATCTGGCGGGGGGCGGTATGCACACCATCGGCTACGACAAGGCTACAGGAAGCTTCTGGAAGATACGCAACGACTATGTCAAGGGCGCCCACTATTCGGGCACGGGGGATATCTTCACCAGTGTGCTGATAGGTTCCCTTCTAAAGGGCGACAGCCTGCCCATAGCCATGAACCGTGCCACGGCTTTTTCCGAGCTCAACGTGAAGATAACCTACAGCTACCAGCAGCCCTGGACAGAGGGGCTCATGCTGGAGAGCCAGCTGCCCTGGCTGACAAGCTACCAGCAGCTGGACGATTATTCCATACTATGAGTACGGCAAACGCTTTTGACGGTCCGCAGCAGGAAAGTCTGCGGGCGGGGGGGCGGGAAAGCCTGTGTGTTAAAGAACAGCGGCTCTCCCGAACAGAACACCGACTGAATATCGTCCTGGTAGAGCCCCGTATCCCCCAGAACACGGGGAACATATCCCGCACCTGCGCGGTGACGGGGGCAGCCCTGCACATGGTAAGGCCTTTCGGTTTTGAGATAGATGATAAAAAGCTGAAACGGGCAGGTCTTGATTACTGGGATAAACTGGATATATACTACTACGATGACCTGGAGGACTTCTTCTCGAAGAACGAGGGTGAGTTCTTCTACTTCACCACCAAGGGGCGCAGGGTGCATTCCGAGGCCTGCTACCCCGAGGACAGACCCGTATACATAGTTTTCGGCAGAGAGGACGCAGGGCTTCCCGAGGAACTGCTTTACGCCAACCCCGAAAGCTGTGTGCGCATACCCATGCGAAACACTCTCAGGAGCCTGAACCTTTCAAACTCGGTGGCCATAGCCGCCTACGAGGTGCTGCGCCAGTGGGATTACCCCGACCTGGGCAGAGAGGGCAAGCTGACAAAATATACCTGGGACTGACAAAACAAGAGGAAACACAAAATGAAAGTAAAATACAGATATGATACCCTCAGCGGAGATCAGCGGCACATAACTGTCATACTTATCATTATGGTGGCGGTGATCTGCTTTATAAAGCTTTACTCCGACAGCAAAGGTACCAATGCTGACCTGATATTGCTGATATGCCTGCCTGTGATGATGTACTTTGTGCTGTATACCTTTCATACATCGATATTCACTGCCGATGACAGCGGCGTTACTTTCGGCAGGATATTCAAAAAGCGGATAGCATATTCTTCCATAAGGGGCATAGATATCCGCACCGAGGTAAGAGAACAGATATTCCGCAGGGCAAAGCGCAGCAGAGTAACGGAGATAATCACTTTTCACTGCGATGACGGCGACCATTCCTTTGCGGGGATAATAGAACCCTCCCGCAAAAGCCTGACATATGTTCAGGGCTCAACGGGCGTAAGCGCAGAGGACAAGGCCAACAGCGCTTTTTCAAGGCTGAAATATTTCATCGAAAGCAAGAGGTATCTCTGAGATGAAAGAAAAATACGCTTATGACCCCGTCAAAGAAGACACCCATGCCATAGATGGCCTGATATATCTCGCAGCGATAGCACTGGTCGTATTTTTATTCATGAAACCCTCCGATCTGGAAAGACGTACATTCAGGATATTGGTATTTACAGCGGTTTCAATGCTGGTCTGCTTTATCGGACGTTTCATAGTCCCTATGCGCTTTCGCGCTGATGACAGCTCTGTTTCATTTTACAGAGTTTTAAGAAATAAGATACCATATTCTTCCATAAAAAGCATTGATCTGCGCACCGAAACAAGATCGTACAGTAAAAAGTCAGGTTTAAAACATATCAAATATGTATACACTGTCGAGATAATCACCTTTCACTGTGATAACGGCGACCATTCATTCGCAGGCGAACTGATCCCTTCGCATGAGATCACCAAACCATCGGATGTGTCCGAAGAGGACATAGCCAACAGCAGTTTCAAACGTCTGAAAGCGTTTATTGAGGGCAAAATGGCATGAAAGAAGATTATGATCACGATTTTCCCAAAGAGGGCGATGAAAGCATTTTCGGGTGCGTCGCAGGACTGATATGGGGAGTGTGGATGTTAGTCTGTGCATATATCGGTGCAAGCTCAGACGACCGTGCGTTCGGCACTGTGCTGGGCGTTTTTCTCGGACTTCTGCCGATCATCATAATGATCATCGTCATGTTGTCCGCACAGGCAAGCTTCACCGCCGATGACCATGCCGTGACCTTCCGCTATCTGCTGAAAAAAACTGTGATACCCTATGAGAAAATAAAAAGCATAGAGGTAAAAACCGAATACCGTGAACAAAGCGTTCGCGGCGGGACGAACAAGTATTATGCGGAGGTCATGACCTTCCACTGTGCAGACGGCAAAGACTATACTTTCGCAGGCAAGCTGGAAGTATACTTTGAACTGATACTCAAAGACCCGTCCTATCTGCAAAAGCAGACGGAGAACAGCAAGTTTTCAAAGCTGAAAGAATATATTGAGGGTAAAATGGCATGAAAGAAAAATATACTTATCCGTCGGATATACTATATGTGATCCTGATCCCGACCTTTTTATTGATCTTCATTTTGTCTATATCGCTGGAAGCAACATCGGTGGTAGTTTCGGCTGTCAGCGGGACGCTGTTATTGTTTTGTTTACTGCTCCTGCTGGTATCAAGTTATGTACCGTGCAGCTTTGAGGCGCAGGAAAAGGAAGTCAGATTTATAAAAGCGTTCATAAAGACCGATGTTATTAAATACAGCGATATCAGGAGCATGGAAATAAGCAGAGAGCATTATGATACCAGGTACGGCACCCGCTGGCTGGAAACTATCTGCTTTAAGCTTGATGACAGAGAACTGACGTTCAGTGCAAGTATGGATATAGACTATTACAAGCTGGACAATGACCCCACTCAGCTAGGCAAACAATTTGAGAACAGCAAGTTCGCAAATTTAAAGCGTTTTATAGAAACAAAAATGAATACCAAGGAGGAAAACTAATATGCCCAAGATCAAGATAATGACAGATTCGGCCAGTGATATATCGGCCGAGAACGAAAAGAAATACGATATCCAAGTGGTGAACTTCAAGCTGGCTATGGGCGAGAAAAGCTACACCAGCCGCATTGATTTCGACAATGAGCAGTTCTATGAGATGATGGACGAGTATGACGGTATACCCGTTACCTCCCAGATAACTGCCTTTGAGTTCCTGGAGAATTTCAAGGAGCTGTATTACAACGACTACACCGATGTCATCTATGTGAGCATAAACTCCAAGGGTTCATCTACCTACAACAACGCTGTCATGGCGGCTGAGCAGTTCTATGAGGAGATACCCGAGGCAAGGGACGAGTTCCGCATAATCAACATCGACGGCAAGGGCTACACGGGCGGCTACGGCTATGCTGTGGTGGAGGCTGCCAAAAAGGCTCAGAAGGGCGCTTCTGTTCAGGAGATCGAAAGCTTTATCCGTGACTGGGTAGACAACTGTGTTATCTTCTTCGGTATGTATTCTCTGCGGTATGCCAAGAAGTCGGGGCGCATACCCGCAGCTGCGGCTTTCGTGGGCGAGATAATGGGGCTGAGGCCTGTTTCACGCATACAGCACAACAGCATAACCACCGAGGCCAAGGTCAGGGGCGATAAGGCCATTATCCCGAAGATACTGGACCTGACCGTTAACGAGCAGATACCCAAGACCCCCTACTGCGTAGTTTACGGCAACGACGAAAGCGTCCGTGATGAGCTTATACAGGCCATGACCAAGAAGGTGGGCTATCCCCCTGCGGACACCTACCGCATAGGTTCTGAGGTGGCAGTAAACGCAGGTCCCAAGGTAGTAGGCGTTATTTTCAAATCCCAGAAAAAGTAAGAGGACGACTATGGACGAAACATTACAGCAAAATGCTCCTGCACCTGACAAGGGCAAAAAAATAGAGGACATGGCACTGTGGGTACTGCTGGGCATATCGGTACTGCTTTTTGTGCTGACGGGCAGCAGCAAGGCCCTGATAATGGGCGTTATAGCCCTGGTATGGCTGATAGTAAAGCGTTTCAGGAACGCAAAGCGCCAAGCCGAGAACATGGAGTCGCACCTGAAAAGGGTCATCATCTTCGTGGTGCCGGCGGTATTCGTGAACCTTGTGGGCGCCCCTTTTTTCGTGGGCAAAAGCGGTGTGTGGCGCTATCCCCTCATAAAGAAATATGTATCGGAGATATACCACCCTGTAAGAATGCCTGCGTGGTTCCCTGACAAGCTGCCCGAAAGCAGCACAAAATGCAGCATACTATACCTGCCCTCAGCAATGCAGGGCAGCGGGTATTTCTCGGTGTGCTTTAACTGCAGCACTGACGCTGCAAAAGAATGGGCAGCTCTCGGTGAGGAGAATGCCAAGTACATCGTGCCACTGACGGACTACAACAACGCCCGTGAGCTTTCCCATATGGGCGAGGGCAGATATCTTGATTTCCTGCCATCGGGCTACGAGACCGACCCGAAGTACGCAGTGTTCACCACTGCGGGGGATACCGAACAGCGCTCGGTGGACATAGTGCTGGATAACTCTTTCTGGTACGGCGATGAAGAGGGCACCATGATATACATTATGGAAACAAATCTCAGCGTTGACAAGCCTTACAACGAGATAGTCATAGTAAACAAGGAAAAAGGCCTGGTACAGCTGTTTTCAGAATAACATGAAAGCCCCGCTTAGGGGGCTTTTTTTGTCAGAGATATCCACGTATATCAGCCGAAAGCTGTTCTTCTATGGAGATGAGCTTTTTGGTGATATCCTTTGAATATTCATCGGCGGCGGCATATTGGTTAAGATACTTTGACAGGGACTTGACCCCCATGTTGCAGCCGTCGGTCATAAGGTCGGCGGCGGCCTTGTCGGTTTTTTCGGTCACAAGCCTGAAGTTCGCCTTTATGCCCCCCATTATCTCCGCTATCACGGGCGGATCCTTGCCTTCGTCGCCGAAACGGCCAAGGTGCCTTGATATCTCACGGTGCATCTCCAGGTGCTGTGCGCGGCTGCGCTCAAGTATCCTTTTCAGGGGCTCGCTCAGCCTGAACTCAAGCACGTCATCTATGGAGGATACCCCCATTTTCACCCCTGCGTCGCACTCACGCAGCAAACGTATGGTGTCCTGTTCTATCATGCTGACACTCCTTTTTCTGTTGGTATATACAGTATGTCCCGAAAGGACAGAAATATTCCCGACAGTAATATAGCAATCCGCCTTAAAATTCAGACAAAATCCAGTCACAAAATCCATAGATCCGAGCTTTTGCGACTGGATTTTGTGAATTTAAATAGTTGGATTGCTATAGTTTCACAGTAAGATATATTGTTTTTTATGAACATTTTAAACCTTTTATTACTCAGTAACTATTGTATGTTTTGATAGATTTTGAACCGAATGTGTCAAATCCATTGACTTGTGAAGCGTTTTGTGATATCATAAAATTATCAAACAATGTAATATTTACATAATGATTTTGGGACATCATTGTGTATATCATCAGGTCACGGACAACATAACGATTTGATCAAGAAGATCAGGAGGAAAACAAACATGAGATCTAAAAAAGTACTTTCAGGAATCATGGCTCTGTCCGTAGTTTTTGCAGGCTTCGGCGCTTTGCCGTACAACAGCTTCATGCAGTCTTCGGCCATAACTGCCGGCGCGGAGTCCATTTCCTACACCGCAGGCAGGGAATTTGTTGACGAAGCAAGAAATGAGAACTACGTAAAGAGCAAGTTCGATGTGGAGACCGAGTTCTATCTGGTGACTATCGAGGGAGATATCATTCCCATCGAAGGCACTATTGAGCATTATGAGAGCAATATATCACTGATAGACAGACTTAGCATGGACCCCGCTGAGTACAAGGAGATCATCAGCCAGCACCAGATCGCCAAGGTCGGCGCCAGGGTGACAGTAAAGGATATGGAGGACAATAAGAGCTATTACATACCCTATCTTGCTGTAAGCACCTACGAGGCCTCACCTGACCACCCCGACGGCTTCATGAACCAGTCAAGCCCATTTGCACAGCGCTATATGAGGTCTTCAGCGAATGTGGGCGCAGTGGGAAGTGACGGCAATTGGCATGATGATTTCTTTAATGAGACCTACAGTGTCGTGAACAAGTTCCGTTATGAGGATACTACAAGCATTGACTTCACGATGTACCTCACCAAGAGAGATGCTGAGGTCATGGATATGTCCGAAGAGGACGCAGCTGCAAAGCCTGCTGACAGGCCTGTCATCACCGACCTGAGAAGGACCAGAGACTTCAAGGACAAGATGGTCATCGAATACTATGCTGTTGACGCTGAGAACAATCTCTATAAGTTCAATGAACAGCCCAAGCTCACAGAAACCGACAGGTTCATATACTCCGACTTTGATTTTGACCTTGCAAACCTGGAAGGGGTATGCGATGACCCCGACAGCATAATCGGCCTGAAGACAGTAGTATCCTTCCCCGAGCTCAAAGAAGGCAGGACATATTCACTGGCACAGTATGAAGCATTTACCATAGGCACTTACAGAGAGCACTCTAATTATTCGTCCCTGCCCTCCGACTACCAGTATGACCACACCACTATAGGCTATAAGAATGCAGACGGTGATATCCAGAGAGAGCATTTCTATTACCAAAGTATCGGCTCCCTCCAGACAGGCTCCATGCACTTCGTTGTGGATAAGGTGACATCAGGTATGAATGATACCGACTACACCCACAGTAACCCCGGTCAGGGCGAGTATGATAACACCTTCTATGATATGCCCATTGAGCTGGAGCCCGATTTCTTCCTGGTTGACATCGATGGCAACTATTACCCCATATCGGGTCAGCTTTCCACATCAGAGACCATGGATCGTTATTCGTACCTCCTCGACGTTCCCTTTGAGGATTACGATGCTGTGGCTGACAACAAGAAGATCATAGGAACAGCTGCAAGGTTCAGAGTGAAGGACGCTGCGGCAGACAAGAGCTATGCTATAGGAACTGCAAGCGTTTCAGGCGCAGATTATGTAACACCTTCATATTCCAGCAGTTCCAGCACTTATTTTTATTCGATCAGCCCGATGACAAATCCCAAGCCGAATATCGGTGTTGTGGGCAGTGACGGCAAATGGCATGATGACATCGTAGTAAACGGTAAAATGACCGAAAACAAAGCTGACCGCGAGAAATTCGGCTATGAGAATGTACGCCTGTCATTAAGTGTTACAAAGCCTAACGTTGTCATATACGATATGACCGAGGCCGATGCTGCAGCGAAGCCCGAGAGCCCCGTTTACACCGATATGGATTCCCTGAGCTACGACCTGCCTGCGGATATACATATAGATTACTACGCTGTGGACTTTGACGACAACCGCTACAAGCTGGATCTGCCTGAGGCAACAGAGAACTCCAGATACATCGTTTCTGAGATAACTGTTACACCCGATATGATAGCTGAGGTTTGCCCCCTGGATCAGTTCAAGTACCTGGTAGCTGCCGTAAATGTCCCCGGCATAGAGAGGACACAGTATGTGAGGGCAGGCATTACCAGCACAGTAGAGGAAGAATCCTACCTGGGTGAATATAAAGATACAAAGCTCCCCTACCAGAGCGAATACATTGTCCTGGGAACTGAAAACGCAGATGCTCCCAATAGCATACTGTATGAAAGCTTTGACCGTATCCTGGGGCCTGTAGTGGCTTCCCGTATAGATATGCTGGAAAGCGCAACTATTCTGACATACCTGGACAAGACCACCACACGCATCAGTGGTTTTGAGGAGACCAAGCCCGATGAGCCCGATGAGCCCGACCAGCCCCAGAAGCCCGATGACGAGCCTGAGGTACCCGATGAGCCCGACACCACCGACGGCGAGGACTTCATCTTCGGCGACCTGAACGGCGACGGCGAGATCAATGTTACCGATGTTACCATGATAGCTGCTTATGTCAAGAACATAAAGGGTCTCAGCGAAGATGCGCTGAAGGCTGCTGATGTTACCCGCGACGGTGAAGTGAACATTTCCGATGTTACCTCACTGGCTGCTCACGTAAAGGGCATACGTCCTATACGCAGCAATTGATCTGAACGACAATAGCATATTGAACAGACAATGCTTCCTCTGCTGCGGCGGAGGAAGCGTTGTTGGGTCTATACGAAGAAAAAGATATTATAAAAAGACATATACATATGAAGCTTACCGCCCGTGAGGTGTTCTCACGGGCGGTTCTTATGTGCATTTAATTTGTCATAAGCGTTGACAATTACCTGGGCGGTATTGTATAATGTTTATATCAAACAACAAAGGAGAACAACGATGATACTGAAAAATTTCCTGGGCGGCCTGCTGTCGGCGGCGCTGCTTTTCACGACGGCGGCAGCACTGCCTGCGGCGGCTGATAAAACAAGCTTCGTGGAAGCACCCTACAGGTTCAAGCTATACGCTGCGGCCTTCGATTACAACGGCGACTACCACATCATAACCACAGCCAAAGAGACCGAGACCAATGAGGAGCTTATCTACACCATGGTGTTTGACAACAACAAGTACCTTGAAGCCATAGAGGGCTGCGATATCTACAAGATCGAGGTCCTCTGCTTTGTGGACGGCTTTGACGAGAACACTGTCTACTGCTTCCGTGACCCCGAATACCTCCTCTCGGCCTCCACGGGAAGTGATATCTCCATGCAGAGCGCAGATACAGGCCCATGCAAAAGACAGATAAACTATCCTGACAGATGGAACAGGTGCATAGAGATACTTTTCACTAACAAGAATGCCCCCGACCTGATGAAGTCACCGAACTTCCTGAACAATTTCACGGTGAGCTTCTACAAGCCACTGATGAAGACGGAACAGCTTACCGACTCGGAAAAAGAAGAGCGCAGTATGGAAGACAACAGCTTCCACATGACCTTTGAGGAGCCTGAGCGTCTGCACAAGCTGTCTATGTCGCTTTTTTTGGTGGACTACCGAGACACCCCCCACAAGCTGAAAGACCTGCCGCTGACCGAATACCGCAGGTACATACCTGTTAAAACTGTCGTCACCCCTGCGGAAGCGGCGGCGGTATGCCCCCTGGACGAGGTGAAATACATAGCAGCAGTGCTGAGTGCCGATAAGGCAGATGTAAGCAAGCAGGTACAATACAGGATAGATGCCTATTTGCTGTCAAATGGCGCCCACTTTGAGAGCGACATCACTTCGGCAGTCATCGGCGGCGGCCGTTCAGACTTTCTGCCGCCCGAGGCAAGCATTTTTATAAAGTCAGATACTTCCTTAAGAGAACTGCGGGCAGGCAGAGAGGTGGAGTTTGATATATTGCTGGACAAAAGCAGGACAGATACTTACCCTGCCCCTGCCGAGCCCGAAATGACTGAACCGGGTGATGTCAACGATGACGGCAATATAGATGTGACCGATGTTATGCTGACAGCTTCTTATGTCAAGGGCATACTGCCTGACATGGACCACTTCCTGCCGCCTGTTGCCGATGTTGACCACGATGATGATGTGACCGTCACCGACCTGATGATGATAGCAGCACAGGTCAAGGGACTAAAGCCGCTGAACAAGTGGCTCACGTTCTTCTGAGCATAAAGCACAGTTATATCACAAAGCACATCTCCCGCGGGCGATGTGCTTTTTTGTGGGGCTCACGGGGAAATAATTGCCTTGTAAGCATTGACATTGCGGGGATATTGTTGTATAATTAACAATGTAGGTTTATATCTTATTTCTAATATAAAGGAGTTTTTTGACATGAAAAAATCTGCAAGAAAAGCTATCATCGCAGGTAACTGGAAGATGAACAAGACCAGACCCGAGGCTAAGGAGCTGCTGGAGGCTATCAAGCCCCTGGTCGCTAATGCAGAGGGCAATGTTGAGGTCATCGCCTGCGTGCCTTTCACCAACCTGGAAACTGCTGTAAACGCTACTGCAGGCTCTAACGTTAAGGTTGGCGCTGAGAACGTTCACTTCGAGAAGAGCGGCGCTTTCACAGGTGAGATCTCTGCTGATATGCTGGTAGAGCTGGGCGTTGAGTACGTTGTTATCGGCCACAGCGAGAGAAGACAGTATTTCGGTGAGACCGATGAGACTGTAAACAAGAGAACTAAGGCTGCCCTAGCTGCAGGCCTGAAGCCTATCGTTTGCGTAGGCGAGCTGCTGTGGGAGCGTGAGTGCAACATCACTGAGGAGGTCATCGCTCGTCAGATCAAGCTGGATCTGTATGACGTTTCCGCTGAGGACGTTAAGAAGACTGTTATCGCTTATGAGCCTGTATGGGCTATCGGCACAGGCAAGACCGCTACTGCCGATCAGGCTGAGGAAGTCTGCGCATTCATCAGAGCTACTCTGGCCAAGATATATGACGAGGCTACTGCACAGGCTGTTACTATACAGTACGGCGGTTCCATGAACGCAGGCAACGCTGCTGAGCTGCTCTCCAAGGAGAACGTTGACGGCGGTCTGATCGGCGGCGCTTCCCTGAAGGCTGCTGACTTCAACACTATCGTACAGGCTGCGGTAAACGGCTGATATATGTGAAATATGACCCGTGCTTCACTGCGGGCACGGGCTGATACGCAAGTATCCGCTTCGATGGAAAATGGGGGCGCTTGACCGCCCCTGTTTTCGTATAAATAAAATATACATGGGGTAACGGCAAAGATCTTTTGGGGAAAAATAATCTTTAAAGGAACGTGACGCTTTATGAAGAGAAGTACTCTTATCAGACGGCTGATGACCATGTCAATAATTTTTGAGGAGATATATTTCCTGCTGATAACAGTGATATATATTTTCCGACCATCTTTTTACACCAATGCGCTGGTATCCGTTTTCGGGCTGGAAGCTGACAAGATACCCGCCAACGACCCCTCAACGCCCCTTATGATAACTATTTACGGCGGTGTTGTGGTATACTTTATACTCTGGTTCATCATGAAGATACTGATGGACACAGATTCAGATCCCCTTATGCTTGGCATAATAACATTTCTGATCCTGCCTGTGGGCCAGGTGGTATACACCTATATGTACGGCAAAACACTGCTGACATACCAGAAACTGGGTGCGGGAGAATTTGCTTTCCAGTCAATGAATTTCACGGTTATGAAATACTGCGGCTGGGCTAATATAGCAGCTTTTATCTTCCTGCTGATGGCTTACGCTGTGGCAAGGCAGAAGCACGCAGACCTCGACTGAGTTCTGCTGAACTTAAACTTATTTGATTTCGGTAATAGAAGCCTTGGGCTTTTGTTATAAATAAGTATGCCGCCTGTCCTTCATGCGTGGACGGGGGGTATAAACGAAAGGACAATTGAATATGAGCATGAAACTGGTACTTATCCGTCACGGTGAAAGCGAGTGGAACAAGGAGAACAAGTTCACGGGCTGGACCGATGTTGAGCTGAGTGAGGCAGGTGTGCAGGAGGCGAAGAAGGCAGGCAAGGTCTTGAAAGAGGCCGGGTTTGACTTCGATATCTGCTATACCTCTTACCTGAAAAGGGCCATACACACACTCAACAATGTGCTTGCGGAAATGGACAGGGAATGGCTGCCTGTGGTGAAGAGCTGGCGTCTCAACGAGAGGCACTACGGCGCACTGCAGGGTCTGAACAAGAGCGAGACCGCCGCCAAGTACGGCGAGGAGCAGGTGAAGATCTGGAGGCGTTCCTTTGATATCCCGCCTATAGCACTGGAGGAAGGTGACGAGAGAGATCCAAGGAAAGACCCCAAGTACCGCGAGGTCGACCCTGCTGAGCTTCCTTTGCAGGAGAGCCTTAAGGACACGATCGCAAGGGCTGTGCCCTACTTTGAGGAGGAGATAAAGCCTCAGATCAAGGCGGGCAAGAGAGTCGTTATAGCGGCTCACGGAAACAGCCTGAGAGCGCTGGTGAAGTACTTTGACGGACTCAGCGACGAGGAGATAATCGGCGTTAACATACCTACGGCTGTGCCGCTGGTGTATGAGTTCGATGACGACCTCAATGTGATCGGCAAGGAGTATCTGTGTGACCCCGATGAGCTGGCTGCTAAAATGAACAGCGTGGCAAATCAGGGCAAAGCAAAGTAAACAGTTTCGGCTTGATAATAAGAGCCGGACGGCTGTCGGGCACCCCTGCATGGCAGGGGCTGTGCCGCGGCAGGAACGTTCGGGAGAATATACAGAAAGGACGTATTTATATGTCAAAGAAGAAAGTTTTACTGGTCGTTATGGACGGTGTGGGCATATCCGTTACAGGTCTGGGCGACGCTGTGACCGAGGCTAACACCCCTACTCTGGACAGACTGAAGGAAGTCTGTCCCTACACCACCCTTAAGGCTCACGGCAGCGCAGTTGGACTGCCTACCGATGACGATATGGGCAACTCTGAGGTCGGCCACAACGCACTGGGCTGCGGCCAGATCTACTCTCAGGGTGCTAAGCTGGTAAATGAGTCTATCGAAAGCGGCAAGATGTTCGACTCCGCTACCTGGACAGAGCTGCTGGACAACGTTAAGGCAAAGGGCAGCACACTGCATTTCATCGGCCTGCTCTCTGACGGCAACGTTCACTCCAACATCTCTCACCTGAAGACCATGATCGCCAAGGCTAAGGAGCAGGGCGCTGCTAAGGTAAGAGTACACGTTCTGCTGGACGGCAGAGATGTTCCCGCTACCAGCGCACCTATCTACATCGAGGATCTGGAGAAGTGCATGGCTGAGCTGAACGACGCTTCCTTCGATGCAAGGATAGCTTCGGGCGGCGGCAGAATGAAAGTCACCATGGACAGATACCAGGCTGACTGGGATATGGTAAAGCTCGGCTGGGAGACCCACGTTAAGGGCGAGGGCAGACAGTTCGCCAGCGCACTGGAGGCTGTTGAGACCCTGAGAAACGAGACAGGCGCTATCGACCAGGATCTGCCTGCATTCATCATAGCTGAGAACGGCGAGCCTGTAGGCAAGATAGTTGACGGCGACAGCGTTATCCTGTTCAACTTCCGCGGCGACAGAGCTATCGAGCTTTCTATGGCTTTTGACGGCGGCGACGAGTTCGGCTACTTCGACAGAGGTGTTAAGCCTGACGTTATCTACGCAGGTATGCTGGAATATGACGGCGACCTGCACATACCCAACAAGTATCTGGTGAACCCCCCCGAGATCAAGGAAACAATGTCCGAGGTACTGGACAAGGCAGGCCTGAAGTCCTATGCAGTTTCCGAGACCCAGAAGTACGGCCACGTTACATATTTCTGGAACGGCAACAGATCCGAGAAGTTCGCTTCCGAGGAGTGGAAGGAGATACCCTCTGACAAGGTATCCTTCGACCAGAGACCCTGGATGAAGTCCGCTGAGATAACCGATGACCTCATCGAGGCTATCAAGTCCGAGAAGTTCGACTTCATCAGATGCAACTTCCCCAACGGCGACATGGTAGGCCACACAGGTTCTATGGACGCGACCATAATCGGTGTTGAGTCTGTTGACCTGGGTCTGACAAGAGTTCTTAAGGTAGCTGAGGAATACGGCTACACCGTTCTCATCACAGCTGACCACGGCAACGCTGACGAGATGCTGGAGAAGAACAAGAAGGGTGAGATCACTGTAAGAACAGCTCACTCCCTGAACCGTGTACCTTTCTACATCGTAAGCAAGGACAAGTATGAGATCAAGGATGCTGACAGCACCAAGTATGGTCTGGCAAACGTTGCCCCCACCGTACTCAAGATACTGGGTATCGAAGCTCCTGCTTCCTGGGAAGAGTCCATGATCTGAATTCATAATTCATAATTCATAATTATTGACATGAACGATAGAAGAGCGCTCACTTAAAAGTGGGCGCTTTTTTGCACTTATTAGTGGGAAATGCCAAAGTGTCAGAGCGGTCGATCAAGCCCCTGCCCTACAATAATAGCGGCAAAATAAAAAAGACCGCACCCAAAGGTACGGTCTTCATCATCAGTATATTAAACCAGCTGAATGATAGCCATTTCAGCAGCGTCGCCGCGGCGGGGTCCGATCTTAACGATCTTGGTGTAGCCGCCCTTGCGCTCTGCGTAGCTAGGAGCTATCTCGTCGAACAGCTTCTTAGCAACAGCTTCCTTAGTAACATAGGACAGAACCTGTCTCTTGGAATGGAGATCGCCTGCCTTGCCGAGAGTAATCATCTTCTCGGTCATTGCAGCAACTTCCTTGGCTCTGGTTACAGTGGTTTCAATCTTACCGTTTTCCAGAAGGAATGTGACCATTGCTCTGAGCATTGCCTTTCTCTGGTCACTGGTCCTTCCCAGCTTTCTTGTGCCTGGCATAGATTTTCACTCCTTACATTAATTATCTTCCTCAGAATTGAGCTCGTAGCCCAGTGAATGAAGCTTCTCGCGAACCTCGTCGAATGACTTCTTACCAAGGTTACGCACCTTCATCATCTCTTCTGCTGACTTTTCGATCAAATCGTTGACTGTGTTGATGCCTGCGCGCTTCAGACAGTTGAATGAACGCACGGATAAGTCAAGTTCCTCAATGGTCATCTCAAGGATCTTTTCTTTACCCTGATCGTCTTTCTCGACCATGATCTCCACAACGTTGGTCTCCTCAGAGAGGTCAACGAAGGGATTAAGATGCTCGTTGAGGAGTTTGGCTGCCATTGAAACAGCTTCCTTAGCGGAGATGGTACCGTCGGTCCAAACCTCCAGTGTGAGCTTGTCAAAGTCGGTAATATGACCTACACGGGTGTTGTCAACAGTGTAGTTTACCTTGAGTACCGGCGAATAGATACTGTCAACGGCGATAATGCCGATAGGTGCATTCTGCATAAGAGACTTGTTCTTCTCAGCAGAAACGTAGCCTCTGCCTCTGTCGATAGTGATCTCCATATACAGCTTTGCGCCCGCGCCCAGTGTTGCGATATGCATATCGGGAACAAGGATATCTACCTCAGAATCAGCCTTGATGTCGCCTGCGGTAACAACGCATTCGCCCTCAGCTTCAATGTAGATAGTCTTGGGACCCTCACCGTAAAGCTTTGCAGTCAGACCCTTCAGGTTAAGGATTATCTCAGTAACGTCCTCCTTAACACCGGGGATAGTTGAAAGTTCGTGGTGTACGCCGTCTATCTTTACAGATGTAACAGCCACACCGGGTAAAGAGGAGAGCAGTACACGTCTCAGACTGTTGCCGAGAGTTATACCATAGCCGCGCTCCAGAGGCTCGAGAATAAACTTGCCGTATGTTCCGTTGCTCTTAAGCTCAGGCGTTTCGATCTTTGGCTTTTCTATCTTTTCAAGCATTAATAACCCTCCTGTTTTCAAACAAAATTAGTATTATGTCCGATTGGTCCAAATAACACGCTGCGTCTTGGCGGCTGTACCCTTTTGAGGTACAGCTCACAAGAAGCGTCGGCGGATTACTTAGAATACAGCTCTACGATCAGGTGCTCCTCGATCTCGTAATCGAGGTCTTCCTTAACAGGCATACGAACTACCTTTGCAGTCTGGTTCTCCTTGTCCATTTCCAGCCAAGTGGGAACAGTTCTGCCAGCAGTAGTCTCGATGATCTGCTTGAACTTGGGGCTCTTCTTGCTGTTCTCCTTCAGGGAGATAACGTCGCCCACCTTCACTCTGTAGGAAGGTATATCAACTCTCTTGCCATTTACAAGATAGTGACCGTGTACGACCAGCTGTCTGGCCTCACGTCTGGTCATGGACAGACCCATTCTGAAAACAACGCTGTCCAGTCTGGATTCCAGTATGGTCAGCAGATTGGTACCTGCCTGGCCGTCCATCTTCTGAGCGATCTCAAAATAGTGGTGGAACTGCTTCTCCAGAACACCGTAGATAAATCTCAGCTTCTGCTTCTCCTTCAGCTGAAGACCGTACTCGGAAACCTTCTTCCTCTTGTTTGCATTGGGGTCACGCTTAGTTTCCTTAGCGACACCCATAACCATAGGGCTTATGCCCAGATACTTGCATTTCTTGAGTATTGGTTCTCTGTTTACTGCCATTTTAAATGACCTCCGTTTTCAATGTTATATCGGGTCTTGAGTCTTACGCAGCTGCTGCTCTACCCGACTTTGAGTTAAACTTGAAACTCAAATCGTCTGTAATTACACTCTTCTTCTCTTGGGGGGACGGCAACCGTTGTGGGGGATAGGAGTAACGTCCTTGATCAGTGTTACTTCCAGCTCCTCGGACTGCAGTGCTCTGATAGCAGCTTCACGTCCGGCGCCGGGTCCCTTTACGAATACCTGAACTTCCTTCAGGCCATGCTCCTTAGCAGCTCTTGCAGCTGTCTCTGCTGCGGTCTGTGCAGCGAAAGGAGTAGACTTCTTGGAGCCTCTGAAACCAAGTCCGCCTGCGGAAGCCCAAGAAATTGCGTTACCCTGAGTATCAGTGATGGTAACGATGGTGTTGTTGAATGTGGACTGGATATGAACCTGTCCCTTTTCAATGTTCTTTCTTTCACGACGGCGACGTACAGTCGTCTTCTTCTTAGCCTGAGCCATGCTTCATACCCTCCCTTACTTCTTCTTGTTAGCGATGGTCTTAACAGGACCCTTACGAGTTCTTGCGTTCGTCTTGGTTCTCTGACCTCTAACGGGCAGACCCTTTCTGTGACGAAGGCCTCTGTAGCAACCGATCTCTGTAAGTCTCTTGATGTTCAGAGCAACTGTTCTTCTCAGGTCGCCCTCAACAGTCAGGTTGTGATCAATATATTCACGAAGCTTAGCTACGTCATCCTCAGACATATCCTTAACTCTTACATCAGGATCAACGCCTGTTTCCTTGATGATCTTTGTAGCAGTCTTCTGACCAATGCCGTAAACGTAGGTAAGAGCGATCTCGATCCTCTTATCTCTGGGCAGGTCTATACCAGCAATACGAGCCATTATTTAGCTGCACCTCCATTATTGGTTTGTTAGCCCTGACGCTGCTTGTGCTTAGGATTCTGGCAGATAACCATTATCTTGCCCTTCCTCTTGATGATCTTGCACTTTTCGCAGATAGGCTTAACTGAAGGTCTTACTTTCATTGAAATACCTCCTTCGATTATCCGAGCCTCGCGGCTCTCAACGTATAAGGGGAAAGCCTTGTTGCAACCGCTTTGCTTACTTAGCTCTCCAGGTTATTCTTCCCTTTGTCAAGTCATAAGGCGACATCTCGACTGTGACCTTATCACCGGGCACGATACGAATGTAGTTCATACGCAGCTTACCCGAAATATGAGCAAGAATTTTATGACCGTTTGTGAGTTCAACTGTGAATGTTGCGTTAGGCAGCGCCTCCACAACTGTACCCTCTACTTCAAGTACATCTTCTTTCGACATTAAAAAACCTCCCCACTCAAAGGTCTTGTCTGCTGTTCCTCGGTATGGGTCAGGTACCGATTTATCAGCCGTCTTAACTTCTTGTTAGTCAATTCGTCGGCATACGCAGGCGCATCTGCAGGTGAAATGTGCTTTATGCTTTTCTTCTTGGGACTTTCGGCCTTTCGGTGCCGTCCGTCCGCCAGATACACAAAGCCGCCGTCAACTCTCACTGCAACAAAGAGGGAGCCTTTCTCACGGCCTGCCAGCGCCCATACCAATGAACCGACCTGTATCACACCGTCTGCCATCACAGTTTGCTGAGTATCACACAGCCGTCCTGTGTAACAGCGATCGCGTGCTCAAAATGTGCGGACCATTTGCCGTCCTGTGTTTTGACAGTCCAGCCGTCGGGCAGTACCTTGATAGCTGCCGTGCCCATGTTTATCATAGGCTCGATGCAGATGACCATACCTGCCTGGAGTCTTACTCCGTGGCCTGCCCTGCCGTAGTTGGGCACCTCGGGATCTTCGTGAAGATCTCTGCCCAGTCCGTGTCCGCAGTATTCTCTGACGACTGAAAAGCCTCTATCCTCGTTATACTTCTGTATAGCGGCACCGATGTCGCCTATCCTTACGCCGGGCTTTACCATTTTGATAGCCTCGTAAAGACTTTGCTCGGTAGAGTCAAGCAGTGCCTGAACGTCGTCTGAGATCTTGCCGCAGGCAAATGTCTTGCAGGAGTCGCCGTGGTAGCCGTCAACAAAAGCGCCCGTATCAACGGAAACTATGTCGCCCTCCAGTATCTTCCTGCTGCCGGGTATACCGTGAATGACCTCGTCATTCACCGATATGCAGGCTGCTGCGGGAAATCCGCCGTAGCCCTTGAAGCCCGGCTTTGCGCCGTGAGAAAGGATATATCTCTCAACGACCTTATCCAGCTCGTGAGTGGTCATACCCGGTCTCAGCGCTTCACCTGCTGCCTGTATAGCACAAGCGGTTATATAACCTGCCTTGCGCATTTTTTCTATTTCCTTATTGGATTTGATACATATCATTTGAAAATTACGCTTTCTATATAAATATCAAGCCTTGAGAGCAGCCATAACTGCTGCGGAGGTTTCCTCAACAGTGTCGCGCCCCTTTACGGAGGTCAGCTTACCCTGCTTCTCATAGTAACCCTTGAGGGGTTCAGTGGTCTTATGATATGTTTCCAGTCTGCTCTTAACAGTAGCGGGCTCGTCGTCCTTGCGGATAACGATAGGCTTGCCGCAGACATCGCAAACGCCTTCTACCTTAGAGGGCTTGAAGTCCACATGGTAGGTAGCGCCGCAGTCCAGGCAAACTCTTCTGCCCGAAAGTCTCTGCTGGATAGTGTCATCAGCGACATCTATCTCAATGACCTTGTCTATCTGAACGCCCATAGCGTCCAGAGCCTCGGCCTGGGGAACAGATCTGGGGAAACCGTCGAGAATGAAGCCATTCTGTGCGTCAGGCTCAGCGATCCTGTCCTTCAGTATACCGATAACGATATCGTCAGATACCAGTGCGCCTGCGTCCATAGCTGCCTTAGCCTTCAGGCCGTACTCTGTGCCTGCCTTTACAGCAGCCCTGAGCATATTGCCTGTGGAAATGGTAGGAATGTTCAGCTCCTTGCAGATGACCTCTGCCTGTGTGCCCTTGCCGGCACCGGGAGCGCCCAAAAGAATGATGTTATTCATAAGTCTTACCCCTTTCTCGATCGGAATTTATCATTTCAGGAACCCGGAGTGATGACGCATCATCATCTGAGATTCCATAGTTCTTGCAGTTTCAAGCGCAACGCTTACTACGATGAGTATAGAAGTACCGCCCATAGCGATATTCATTCTGGTTATAGCAGTGAATATGATAGGGAAGATAGCGATTATACCCAGGAACACTGCACCCACCAGAGTGATCTTACCAAGTATCCTCTGGAAGTAGTCGCTGGTAGGCTTACCGGGTCTGATACCGGGAACGCCGCCGTTGTTCTGTCTGAGGTTATTTGCGATCTCTACCGGGTTGTAGGACATACTTACATAGAAGTAGTTGAACGCGATTATGAGAACGAAATACAGACAGCCGTAGAAGGGATGAGTGTACTCGAACCAGTGGAGCAGGTTGTAATAGAAGGTACCTGCCTTAGGTTCGCCCGTAAACAGCTTGAGCGTCTGGGGGATAGACATAAAGCTCATCGCAAAGATGATGGGGAGAACGCCGCTCATCGCGATCTTGATCGGGATGTAAGTGTTCTGGCCGCCGTACTGCTTTCTGCCTACAACGCGCTTTGCATACTGTATCGGTATCCTTCTCTCGGCATTGTTCATGAAGATGATGAATGCTATCATGAGAATGAATACCACGATGATGATAGGAACCAGTATCATGTTCTTTGCCTCGCCGGTGCCCATCATCTTGACCAGGCTGATGACAGCCTCAGGTCCTCTTGCGATGATACCTGCGAACAGCAGCATGGATACGCCGTTGCCTATACCGTTTTCATTTATCCTGTCGCCCAGCCAGATAGTCAGCGAAGCGCCTGCCACGAAGCAGAGGATAATGATAACTTCAGTGAAATATCTCTCAAAGGTGTGGCCTGTGTACTGAACTACCTGAAGACCGTTAACGTTCATCAGTGTTCTGTAGTAAGCCCAGCCCTGGAACAGTGCGATACCCAGTGCAGTGTACTTGGTGATCTTGTTCAGGGTCTTTCTGCCTTCCATGCCTTCCTTGGAAAGTCTTTCCAGAGGAGGAAGTGCGTAGGTCAGCAGCTGTATGATGATCTGCGCGTTGATGTAAGGACCCACGGACAGAGCCATCAGAGTTGCCTTTGAGAAGTTACCGCCCGAAAGGACGTTCAGGTAACTGAAAAAGTCACCTGAATTTTTGCTGCCTTCGAACCATGTTTCCAGTGCAGCGGAGTCAAGATAGGGCACAGGGATCGTGCCGCCTATCCTGTATATAACGATGATGAAAAATGTAAATAGAAGCTTTCTTCTTAATTCCGGGACCTTCCAGGCATTACGAAATGTCTCTATCACAATTACATCACCTCAGCCTTCCCGCCTGCCTTTTCGATTTTCTCCTTAGCTGCTGCGGAGAACTTAGCAGCCTTGACGGTAAGGTTTTTGGTGAGTTCTCCGTTTCCGAGAACCTTGATTCCATCGAGCTCCTTCTTGATGATGCCGGATGCCTTCAGCAGTTCAGTATCAACTACTGTACCATCTACGAACTTCTCAAGATCGGATACATTTATGACCGCATACTTAGTTGCGAATATATTGTTGAATCCACGCTTAGGAATTCTTCTTGCAAGAGCGGTCTGACCACCCTCGAAGCCGGGTCTGATGCTGCCGCCGGATCTTGCCTTCTGGCCCTTGTGACCCTTGCCTGCAGTCTTGCCGTTTCCTGAACCGTGACCTCTGCCCACACGCTTAACGTCTCTTACTGCGCCGGGATTAGGTGATAATTCGTGAAGCTTCATGTTGTCGCACCTCCCTGCTTACGCTTCGGTTACTTTAATAAGGTGGGATACCAGCTTGATCTTGCCCTGTGTACAAGCGTTGTCGGGCTGCTCGGTCGTATCCCCGATTTTTCTCAGACCAAGAGAATTTGCAGTGGCGATCTGCTTCTCGCTTCTGCCATTCAGGCTCTTGATCAGCTGAATTTTCAGGTTTGCCATACTGTTTATCCTCCTTATTCAAATATTTCCTTTACAGTCTTGCCTCTCAGCTCAGCGATAGCCTCAGCGCTTCTTACGCTGGTCAGACCGTTGATGGTAGCTCTTACTGCATTGTAAGGATTGTTAGAGCGAAGCGACTTTGCTCTGATGTCTCTTATGCCGGCTGCTTCAACCACTGCTCTCACAGTGCCGCCTGCGATGATACCTGTACCGGGTGCGGCGGGCTTGAGGAGAACCTCACCTGCGCCGAACTTGCCTACGATCTCGTGGGGTATCGTTGTACCCTTGAGGGAGATCTTTACCAGGTTCTTCTTAGCGTCCTGAATAGCCTTTCTGATAGCGTCGGGAACTTCGCCCGACTTACCGATGCCGAAGCCAACGATGCCGTTGCCGTCGCCTACTACTACAAGTGCGGAGAACTTCATGATACGGCCGCCCTTAACAGTCTTGGATACTCTGTTTATTGCTACGACCTTTTCCTGCAGCTCTTCGATCTTTGAAGCATCTATTAAAGCCATTGTTTTTCCTCCTCTTCTTAGAACTTAAGTCCGCCTTCACGGGCACCGTCTGCCAGTTCCTGCACACGGCCGTGATAAAGGAAACCGCCTCTGTCGAATACGACATTCTCAATTCCCTTTGCCTTAGCAGCTTCTGCGATCATCTCGCCGACCTTGCGTGCGCCTTCCTTGTTGCCGCCGTTGCCCTCGAAGCCCTTAGCCATGGAGGAAGCGGAAGCCAGTGTTACGCCGTTAACATCGTCGATGATCTGTGCATAGATATGCTTAGAGGAGCGGAATACGTTGAGGCGGGGGCATTCAGGAGTACCGCTGATCTTGTTGCGGATCCTCTGATGTCTCTTAGTTCTTGCCTTAGCTCTGTCAAGCTTTTTAACCATAGTGATTCTCTCCTTTTATTACTTCTTGGCACCCTTGCCGGCCTTACCTTCCTTGCGGATAACGTACTCGCCTTCATAGCGGATACCCTTTCCCTTATAAGGCTCGGGGGGACGCTTCTCGCGGATCTCACAAGCAAACTGACCTACTTCCTGCTTGTCGCAGCCCGATACTACGATGTGGTTAGGATCGGGTACTTCGATCTTGATAGTGTCAGTCTCTTCAAAGATCACCTGATGAGAAAATCCCAGGTTCATTACAAGGTTCTTACCCTGCTTCTGTGCTCTGTAACCAACACCAACGATCTCGAGCTTCTTTGAGAAACCATTGGATACACCCTCTACCATGTTGTTGACGAGGGTCCTTGTCAGACCGTGCAGCGACTTGTGCATCTTGTCCTCAGAAGGACGAGCTACGGTGATAACGCCGCCTTCGTTCTTGATTATCATATCCTTGTGGAATGTTTTTGTAAGTGTGCCCTTAGGACCTTTTACTGTAACTACGTTGCCGTCTGCAACTGTTACCTCTACACCTGCAGGAACACTAATAGGCTTTAAACCGATTCTTGACATATCTTAGTCCTCCTTACCAGATGAATGCAAGGACCTCGCCGCCGACATTCAGCTCTCTTGCCTTCTTGTCGGTGATTACGCCCTTAGAGGTGGATACGATAGCGATACCCATACCCTTGATTACCTTAGGCATATCCTCGCAGCTTGCGTAGATCCTCAGACCGGGCTTTGAAACTCTTCTCAGCCCTGTGATTACGGAATTTCTGTTCTCATCATACTTGAGAGTGATCCTGATGATACCCTGCTTACCGTCCTCTATAACGGTGAAGTTCTTTACATAGCCCTCATCTACGAGGATCTGTGTGATAGACTTCTTCATGTTAGATGCAGGTACATCGACAGTCGCGTGCTTAGCTGTGCTAGCATTGCGTATTCTTGTTAACAGATCTGCAATAGTATCTGTAATCTGCATTTGTGCCTACCTCCTTACTTACCAACTTGCCTTCTTAACGCCGGGGATCTGACCGTCATGTGCCAGCTCTCTGAAGCAGATACGGCATACGCCGAACTTTCTCAGATATGCGTGGGGTCTGCCGCAGATCTTGCATCTGTTATAAGCACGAGTGGAATACTTAGGAGCAGCCTGCTGCTTATTTATCATAGCCTTCTTTGCCATTTAACGTATCCTCCTCATTACTTCTCAGCGAAAGGTGCGCCCATCAGTCTGAGCAGCTCCTTGCCTTCTTCATCGGTCTTAGCGGTAGTGATAAAGTTGATATCCATACCTCTTACCTTGTCGATCTTATCATACTCGATCTCAGGGAAGATCAGCTGCTCCTTCAGACCGGTGGAGTAGTTTCCTCTGCCGTCGAAAGAATTGGGGTTGATGCCTCTGAAATCTCTTACACGAGGAAATGCTACGTTGAACAGTCTGTCAACGAACTCATACATCTTCTCTGCTCTCAGTGTTACCTTTACACCGATTATCTGTCCATCTCTCAGCTTGAAGTTTGCAACGCTCTTCTTTGCCTTGCATACGATGGGCTTCTGACCTGTGATAGCAGCCAGATCGGTCATGATAGCATCGATGACCTTCTTGTTATCCTTATCAGCGCCGCAGCCGACGTTGATAACTACCTTATCAAGCTTAGGTATCTGCATTACGTTAGCGTAGCCGAATTTCTTCATCAGTTCAGGAGCTACTGTGCTAACATACTGTTCTTTAAGTCTTGCAGCCATGTTTAACTCCTCCTTCTTAGAATTCTTCGCCGCAGCTCTTGCAAACTCTTACCTTAGTTCCGTCTTCCAGGAACTTGTGTGCAACTCTGGTAGGCTTGCCGCACTTGGGGCAAACTGCCATTACCTTAGAAGCGTACATTGCAGCCTCTGCATCTACGATGCCGCCCTGCTGCTGTGCGTTTCTGGGCTTTACGTGCTTTCTTGCGATGTTGAGACTCTCAACGATCACCTTGCCCTCCTTGGGGGATACCTGGAGGACCTTGCCCTGCTTACCCTTCTCCTTACCGGACAG
This sequence comes from Ruminococcus sp., assembly GCF_017464355.1. GTDB lineage: Bacteria > Bacillota > Clostridia > Oscillospirales > Ruminococcaceae > Hominimerdicola. Next base: position 24,771 of record NZ_JAFUAG010000029.1, read on the forward strand.
GATAACGACGGTGTCGCCGGTCTTTACGTGTACCTTATTCATTATAACGACACCTCCATTACAGAACTTCGGGAGCCAGCGACAGGATCTTCATATAATCCTTGTCTCTCAGTTCCTTAGCTACAGGTCCAAAGATACGTGTACCTCTGGGGTTCTTATCTTCCTTGATTATTACGGCTGCGTTCTCATCAAAACGGATATAAGTTCCGTCTGCTCTTCTGAGACCCTTTGCCGAACGAACGATGACAGCCTTTACTACATCGCCCTTCTTCACAACTCCGCCTGGTGTTGCTTTCTTAACAGAACAAACTACAACGTCACCGATGTTAGCATACTTTCTTCTCGTACCGCCGAGAACACGGATGCACATAAGCTCCTTAGCACCGGAGTTATCTGCAACCTTCAGGTAAGTCTGCATCTGTACCATTGAAGCGCTCCTCCTTTCAAAACTAGGACTCAGTTACCGCGGCAGGAGCGTCTTTGCGCTCTGCCGAGGAACCTCGCACTCATTATATAAATTACTTAGCCTTCTCGATGATGTTAACAAGTCTCCATCTCTTGTCCTTGGACAGAGGTCTTGTTTCCATTACCTTTACTGTATCGCCGATGCCGCACTCGTTATTCTCATCGTGTGCCTTGAGCTTTACAGTCTTCTTGATGATCTTCTTATACAGAGGGTGCTGAACGTTATCCTTGATAGCTACGACGATAGTCTTGTCCATCTTGTTGGAAACAACAGTGCCAACTCTGGTCTTTCTCAGATTTCTTTCGCTCACAGTGATCCTCCTCCTTTATTACTGAGCTTCGGACTCATGCTTACGAATGAATGTCTTAACACGAGCGATATCCTTCTTCACAGCCTGAAGCCTCTTGGGATTCTCCAGCTGGTTCACAGCGTGCTGGAAGCGAAGGTTGAACAGCTCTTCCTTAAGCTCACCGAGCTTGGTGTTCAGCTCGTCTGCGGTCATATCCTTGATCTCATTTGCCTTCATTACTGCTCACCACCCGTTTCTTTAACAATAAACTTGCACTTGATAGGGAGCTTGTGCATTGCGAGTCTCATAGCCTCTCTTGCAGTCTCCTCAGGTACACCTGCGATCTCAAACATTACTCTGCCCGGCTTAACTACAGCTACCCAGTACTCGGGAGCGCCCTTACCTTTACCCATTCGGGTACCCAGAGGCTTTCTTGTTGCGGGCTTATCGGGGAACAGCTTTATCCATACCTGACCGCCTCTCTTGATGTATCTTGTCATCGCGATACGGGCAGCCTCGATCTGGTTAGAGGTGATCCATGCGGGCTCAAGTGCCTGCAGACCGAAATCACCGTAGGAGACCTTGTTGCCTCTCAGTGCCTTACCGGTCATACGACCTCTGTGCTGTTTTCTGAACTTAACTCTCTTTGGAAGCAGCATTATACGTTACCTCCTTCTCTTTTCATCGCACGAGCCTTGTTGAAATCTCTGCGATTATCCTTAGACCTGTCATCTCTGCGAGGTCTTCTCTTCTTGTCGTTCTTATCGCCGCTGTCGCGTCTGTCGCTTGCTGCGATCTCGCCCTTCAGAACTTCGCCTCTGTAGATCCATACCTTGATGCCCAGACGACCGTAGGTTGTGTGAGCCTCTGCTGTACCGTAGTCGATATCAGCTCTGATAGTCTGCAGGGGGATAGTACCCTCGTGGTAGCTCTCGCTTCTGGCGATCTCAGCGCCTGCAAGTCTGCCGGATACCTTTACCTTGATACCCTTAGCGCCCAGCTTCATAGCTCTGCCGATGGACTGCTTCATAGCTCTTCTGAAAGAAACTCTGTCCTCCAGGTCATGAGCGATCTTCTCAGCGACCAGCTGTGCATTGATGTCGGGGTTCTTTACCTCAACGATATTGATAGCAACGCTCTTGCCGATCTTCTTCTCGATAGCAGCGCGCAGCTTCTCGATCTCAGCGCCGCCCTTACCGATAACGATACCGGGCTTTGCGCAGTAGATGTGGATCCTTACCTTCTGAGCGCCGTCCTTACCGGTAAAACGCTCGATCTCAACCTTGGGAACGCCTGCGTAAACGCACTTGTCAGCGGGGTTCTTGGATCTTCTGTTGAGGTCCTTCATGATATCCTTACGGATGTTGTAGTCCTCAACCAGAGTGTCGCCGAAAGTGCTCTTATCTGCAAACCAGCGGGAATCCCAATTCTTTATCACACCGACTCTGAGTCCGTGTGGATTTACTTTCTGGCCCATAGTTTACCTCCTCTTTCAGCTTAATCCTTTTCCTTGAGAACAACAGTGATGTGTGATGTTCTCTTCAGAATTCTATATGCTCTGCCCTGTGCTCTGGGCATGATCCTCTTCATGATAGGTCCGGGGCAAACATAGCACTCTGCAACATAGAGGTTGTTCTTATCCATGTTGTGGTTGTTCTCTGCGTTTGCTGCTGCGGACTTGAGGAGCTTCTCCAGATACTCACTTGCAGCCTTGGGTGTATTCTTAACAGTTGCCATTGCAACCTCGTAATCCTTACCTCTGATAAGATCAAGGACGATCTGTACCTTACGAGGAGCAATTCTAGCTGTTCTCAGTATAGCTTTTGCTTCCATGTCTGATCCTCCTTATTTACTTCTTACCGTTGTTCGAGGTCTTGGAACCTGCGTGGCCCTTGTAGGTCCTTGTGGGAGCGAACTCGCCCAGCTTATGACCTACCATATCCTCGGTAACATACACAGGCACGTGCTTTCTGCCGTCGTGTACTGCGAATGTGTGGCCTACGAAATCAGGGAAAATAGTGGAAGCTCTGCTCCAGGTCTTGAGGACCTTCTTCTCGCCTGCTTCGTTCATAGCAACTACTCTCTTATAAAGAGCCTCCTGAACGTAAGGACCCTTCTTAACACTTCTGCCCATTAGTCATCGTCCTCCTTTCAGGTTACTTGCCGTTTCTGCGCTTTACGATAAACTTATCGGAACGAGCGTGCTTAGCTCTGGTCTTGTAACCCAGAGTAGGCTTACCCCAAGGAGTAACAGGAGAAGGACGGCCAACAGGTGACTTACCTTCACCACCACCGTGAGGGTGATCGCAGGGGTTCATGACGGAACCTCTTACGGTAGGTCTCCAGCCCATATGGCGCTTTCTTCCTGCCTTACCGATGTTTACGTTAGAGTGGTCGATGTTGCCTACCTGGCCGATAGTAGCCATGCAGTTAACGGAGATCTTTCTCATCTCGCCTGAAGGCAGTCTGATCAGAGCGTAAGCGCCCTCTCTGCCCATCAGCTGAGCCATGTTACCGGCGGAGCGAACCAGCTGTGCGCCCTTGCCGGGATAAAGCTCGATGTTGTGGATGAAAGTACCCACAGGGATATCCGCCAGAGTCAGAGCGTTGCCGGGCTTGATATCAGCGCCTGCACCGGCTCTTACAACATCACCAACAGCAAGACCGTTAGGTGCGATGATGTATCTCTTCTCGCCGTCCTCGTACTCAACCAGTGCGATGAAAGCGGATCTGTTAGGATCGTACTCGATAGTCAGAACAGTTGCGTTCATGTCGAGCTTGTTCCTCTTGAAATCAATAACACGGTATTTTCTTCTTACTCCGCCGCCTCTGTGACGAACGGTGATCCTACCGTAGCTGTTTCTTCCCGAGTTCTTCTTCAGGGGCTCAAGAAGGGACTTGCAAGGCTCAACCTTGGACAGCCCGGAATAGTCGATGACAGTCATGCCTCTTCTGCCGGGAGTCGTGGGCTTGTAAGTCTTTATTGCCATTTTAATTCAACTCCTTAAAATCTGGTTTTGCGAAAAGGTCAAAGTCCTCAGGACCAAGCACCCTTCCATACCTACGCTTTGCGGTGAACATGATGAGCGGTCCTCGCCGCCTCGCAAAGCCTCTCCGCCTTCACCTCGGTGTTTTCGGCATCAGGCGGGCAATGCGGAAATATCCGCACCTCTTTTCGAGGGTATCCTCAAAGCTTTCCCTTGGGTTCTCACCCGAGGTTCCGTCTTCAAGAATTAGTACATACCATCGAAGAATTCGATAGTCTTTTCGCCCTCAAGAGTAACGATAGCCTTTTTCCAGTCAGGGCGGAAACCAACGTATCTGCCCATTCTCTTCTGCTTGCCCTTAACGCTTATGGTGTTTACCTTAGCGACCTTAACGCCGAAGATCTCTTCGATAGCCTTAGCTATCTCGATCTTGTTAGCGTCCTTGGCAACCTCGAAGGTGTACTTCTTATCAGCGAGTCTGTCCATAGAGTCCTCGGTGATGATAGGCTTTATGATAATATCGTGAGCATTTTTCATTAAGCGTATACCTCCTCGATCTTCTTTACAGCATCTGAAGATACAACGAACTTATCGTAGTTCAGTATATCGTAAACGCTCAGGGTGTTTACAGTTGCTGTCTTGACACCGGGAATGTTTGCAGCGCTCTTAACTACCTTGTTATCAACATCAGCAGTTACGATGAGAGCCTTGCCCTCTGCGCCGATAGCCTTGAGCATATCGACCATTACCTTGGTCTTATACTCCTTGGTCTCGATCTCGTTAACAACGATCATGTTGTTGTCGATGACCTTGGTGGAGAAAGCAGACTTCATAGCAAGTCTTCTCTCCTTCTTATTAAGAGAATAGCTGTAATCTCTGGGCTTAGGACCAAGAGCGATACCGCCGTGTACCCACTGAGGAGCTCTGATGGAGCCCTGTCTTGCGTGACCGGTACCCTTCTGTCTCCAGGGCTTTCTGCCGCCGCCTCTTACCTCTGTTCTGGTGAGGGTGGACTGTGTGCCCTGTCTCTGGTTAGCCAGATAATTAACTACCATAGCGTGCATAAGTGCCTTGTTAGGCTCAATGCCGAATATTGCATCGTTCAGCTCAGTGTCAGCTACCTTGTTGCCTGTCATATCAACTACTGCGATTTTTGACATATTAACTCCTCCTTCCACTAAGCCTTCTTCTTAACGCTATCGCAAATGGTCACTGTTCCGTTCTTAGGACCGGGGATAGCGCCCTTGATAGCGATAAGATTATTTTCTGCGTCTACCTTAACGACTGTCAGGTTCTGTACAGTTACCTTAACGTTACCGTACTGACCGGGCATCTTCTTGCCCTTGTAGATCCTGGAAGGATCCGAGCAAGCGCCGTAGGAACCTGCGTGTCTGTGTACAGGGCCTGTACCGTGAGTTTCCTTCAGCCTGTGGCCGTTGTGACGCTTGATGGTACCGCTGAAGCCGTGACCCTTGCTGGTGCCGCTGACATCAACAACGTCACCCTCAGCGAAAACGTCTGCCTTTACGATGTCGCCAACGTTGAGAGCAGCTGTATCAGCCAGTCTGAACTCCTTAAGAGTTCTCTTCATTGCAACGTCAGCCTTCTTGAAGTGACCCTGGAGAGGCTTGTTGACTCTCTTGGCTCTGATCTCGCCATAGCCCAGCTGAACAGCTTCGTAACCGTCGTTCTCAACGGTCTTCTTCCGAACAACTACGCAGGGGCCTGCTTCAACTACTGTTACAGGAACTATCTTTCCTGCTTCATCGAAGATCTGTGTCATACCGATCTTCTTACCGATGATTCCCTTCTGCATGATTTTTCCTCCTTGTGGTTATTGGTCGGTTTTCCGACATGACCTAACGTTTACCTCGTTTTTTGAGATCTCAGATAAACGATCTCATTTGGAGATTACTTGACCTCCATAACGATGTTTACGCCGGCGGGAAGTTCAAGGTTCTCAAGAGTAGATATCGTCTCCTTGGTAGGTCTGATAACATCTATGAGTCTCTTGTGAGTTCTCAGCTCGAACTGCTCACGGCTGTCCTTGTACTTGTGAACAGCTCTCAGGATCGTTACTATCTCCTTGTTGGTAGGCAGCGGGATAGGTCCTGAAACCTGTGCGCCCGAACGCTTTACCGCCTCAACGATCTTTGCAGCTGCACTGTCAACAACAGCGTGCTCATAGCCCTTGATCTTGATCCTCATCTTCTCATTGACTGCCACTTGAATCGCCTCCTTACAGCAATATAAAAATTGTTTTAGGGGCATGGTACCGATACTTCATTGGGTAAGTATCAGCATAAGCCTCAAAGCCTCAGTCAATTGCACAAACGATCGACTTTTCTGTCAACGCTCAACCGCTTGTGCAATTGACAGGCTTTCAAGACTACCTGTAGTACCGTGAGATGCGGTCATCTCAATCTACACTCTACCGTGTGTTCCCTGCCCTTCAATAAAAAATCCCGAGATCCGCCAACGCGGCCCCCGGACTGAAGAACATAGCACACGGTCACACGTCATGCTAAAAGAGCGCAGGATATCCCCGTACTCCCTCGCAAGAAGCATAACACATACAGTGCTCGGTATTACAGCCGCCCGGTTTAAAATCGGACATACTCCGCGGAAATTACCTGACCAACTGTCAGCAACCTTCCGTTTCATCGCATATCATTCGCGTATCGTAAAGATACACATTGCAGTCATGCAAGTATTATTATACACTACTCTCCCCGATTTTTCAAGGGTTTTGCGAAATTTATCCCCTTTTCTTGTATAGAACTTTTATAACATTTGTACCTTGTTTTTATCTATTTTACACAAAGAACTTCCCGCCGTTTCCGATGGGAAGTTTATCGCTGTATTTTACTGCTATGTCATCTCCGCCGACGGGACTATACTATTATAATAGTATATCACATCAGTTCTATTATCAGTCGGATAATACAGTACACCATGCTGATACCACCTATTGCTGCCGCCGCCAACAGACTATTCCTGACAGTGCGGCGGTTTTTCTGCTCCTTCTCTTTCTCGATGTCATCGAGCGTTTCGCCGTTCACGAAAGCCAGTATCTCACGCTGAGTCTGAATATCGTTGTCAGCCTTTATCGTTTCCATTCGGTGGAAGGAAAGGAACGTCAGCACCGCCAGACCGCCTGCCAGCACCGCACCAATGACCCTGCCGACCTCACCGCAGTTCTCGAATATCGCTGTCGTCAGCATCATGGCGACAAGCCCCAGCACCCCGCACCACTGTGCAGTTTTCAGCGTTTTTGCGTCTTTTTCATTTACCGTCTTTTTCATAGTTTCGACATCTCCTTTGATAAGTTCATCGAGGCTCACTCCGAACAGGCCGCTGAGTATCAGCAAGCTGTGAACATCGGGATAGCATTTTTCGTTCTCCCAGTTTGATACTGTCTGTCGGCTTACATAAGCCTTCTCAGCCAGCATCTCCTGTGACCACTCCTTTTCAGTCCTCAGCTTTCTGATAGTCTTGCAAAGTTCCATAAGGTCGCCTCCTTTCTTTTGTGTGAACTCATCATAGCATAAGCCGCAGTAAATTTCCACCAAAGGCATTTTACAAAGGCGGAAAATCGTTGTCAAATCTCTTTGACACGCCCTGTCTGCGCGGTTTTGCAGACTTTCCGCCCTGATACTATCATACCCCACATCGCAGTTTTTGTCAATAAAAAAATCCGCCGCACCCGCAGGTACGGCGGAGATCTATCTCACTTTAAGGATTACTTCTCCTCAGTGTTGTACAGCTTAGCATATCTCATCAGATAGTCATATCTATCCTTTGCATTCTGCTCAGCCTTAGAGAACAGCTTCTCAGCTCTCTCAGGATTCTGTCTGGCCAGAGCGTTGTAACGAACTTCGCCCATGATGAACTCTCTGTAATCAGCAGAAGGAGCCTTGGAATCCAGAATGAAGGGGTTCTTGCCTGCTTCCTTCAGACGAGGATCGTATCTGTACAGGTGCCAGTAGCCTGCCTGAACAGCCTTCTTCTCCTCGGTCTGAGCCAGCTTCATGCCGCCCTTGATACCGTGGTTGATACAAGGAGCATAGCCGATGATGATGGAAGGACCGTGATAGCTCTCAGCCTCGCTGATAGCCTTCAGGCACTGGTTCATGTCTGCGCCCATTGCAACGTGTGCAACGTAAACGTAGCCATAGCTCATAGCTATACCGGCCAGATCCTTCTTCTTAACTTCCTTACCTGCTGCTGCGAACTGAGCGATAGCGCCTGTAGGAGTAGACTTGGAGGACTGTCCGCCTGTGTTGGAGTAAACCTCGGTATCGAATACGAAGATGTTTACGTCCTCACCGGAAGCCAGAACGTGGTCAACGCCGGAGAAGCCGATATCGTATGCCCAGCCGTCGCCGCCGAAGATCCACATGGACTTCTTAGCCAGGTAGTCAGCATCCTTCAGTATCTCGTCTGCAGCCTTGGTCTTGGACTTCTTCAGAGCAGCTACCAGTTCAGCAGTTGCAGCCTTGTTAGCAGCGCCGTCATCAACAGTGCTGAGGTAAGCTTCAGCAGCTTCCTTGACAGCAGCAGCCTTGGTGGACTTGGAGAGCTCCAGGACCTTAGCAATAGTTCTGTTTCTTATAGTGGACTGAGCCAGGAACATACCGTAACCGTACTCAGCGTTATCCTCGAACAGGGAGTTAGCCCAGGCAGGACCCTTGCCTTCCTTATTAGTGGTATAAGGAGTAGAAGGTGCGGAACCGCCCCAGATGGACGAGCAGCCTGTTGCGTTAGCGATGTACATTCTGTCGCCGAACAGCTGGGTTATCAGCTTAGCGTAAGGAGTCTCGCCGCAGCCTGCGCAGGCGCCTGAGAATTCAAGCAGGGGCTGCTTGAACTGAGAGCCCTTGACAGTGGTCTCCTTGAACTTCTCGTGTACCTCGGGCTTGTCAGCCAGAGTCAGAGCGTAGTTGAATACTTCCTGCTCAGCCAGCTGAGTCTCCAGAGGCATCATGTTCAGAGCCTTTTCACCCTTCTTGCCGGGGCATACGTTCACGCAGGAGCCGCAGCCTGTGCAGTCCAGAGCAGACATAGTCATAACGAAGTTATAACCGGCCATGCCGTTTACGGGAACAGCCTTGTCCTGAGCCAGCTTAGGAGCCTTCTTCAGCTCGTCATCGGTCATGATAACAGGTCTGATAACAGCGTGAGGACATACATAGGAGCAGAAGTTACACTGGATACAATTTGCACCGTTCCAAGCGGGAACATCTACTGCGATACCTCTCTTCTCGAAAGCAGCGGAGCCCTGGGGGAACACGCCGTCAGCCATATCCTTGAATGTGGATACAGGCAGCTTGTCGCCTTCCTGAGCATTGCAGGGTATCTGGATATTGTTGATGAAGTCACGGAGAGTCTTGTTCTTCTCCTGCTTCTCGGTGATCTTGTCCATGCCCATCTTGGTATCCTTAGCCTTCTTCCAGCTTGCGGGTACCTTGACCTCAACTACCTGCTGGCAGCCTGCGTCGATAGCGTCATGGTTCATCTTAACGATAGCTTCACCCTTCTTGGAGTAAGAAGCGGTAGCAGCGTCCTTCATGTACTTGATAGCGTCTTCCATAGGAATAATGCCGGACAGCTTGAAGAATGCAGACTGGAGCACGGTGTTGATCCTGTTGCCCAGACCGATCTCCTTACCGATCTTAACGCCGTTGATGGTGTAGAACTTGATGTTGTTCTCAGCGATATATCTCTTTACCTGGCCGGGGAGGTGCTTGTCCAGCTCCTTCTCGTCCCACTGGCAGTTGAGCAGGAATGTTCCGCCGGGCTTGATGTCCTGTACCATGTTGTACTTGTTGATATAGGACTCATTATGACAGGCAACGAAATCAGCCTGGTTGATGAGGTAAGTAGACTTGATAGGTGTCTTACCGAATCTCAGGTGAGATACAGTTACGCCGCCCGACTTCTTGGAGTCATATGCGAAGTAAGCCTGTGCATACAGGTCGGTGTGGTCGCCGATGATCTTGATGGAGTTCTTGTTAGCGCCAACAGTACCGTCTGCGCCCAGACCCCAGAACTTACAAGCGGTGGTACCTGCAGGTGCAGAGTCCAGCTTGCCCTCGCTCTCCAGAGAGAGGTTGGTAACATCATCGTTGATACCCAGTGTGAATCTGGGCTTGTAGTTTTCCTTCCAGCTTGCGTTCCAGTAAACAGCCTTGATCTGGTCGGGAGTGGTATCCTTGGAACCAAGACCGTATCTGCCGCTTGCAACAGGGATATCGTGGAACTGAGTGCCCTTCAGTGCAGCAACAACGTCCAGATACAGAGGCTCACCCAGAGAACCGGGCTCCTTAGTTCTGTCCAGAACGGAGATCTGCTCAACGGTAGAAGGCAGAGCAGCTACCAGTCTGTCAGCTGCGAAAGGTCTGTACAGTCTTACCTTAACAAGACCCAGCTTTGTGCCCTCGTTAGCGTTCAGGTAGTCGATAGTCTCTTCGATAGTATCGCATACAGAACCCATAGCTACGATAACGTGAGTAGCGTCCTCAGCGCCGTAGTAGTTGAACAGCTTATAGTCAGTGCCTATCTTGGCATTTACCTTGTTCATGTAATCCTCTACGATACCGGGAACAGCGTCATAGTAGGGGTTGCAGGCCTCTCTTGCCTGGAAGAAGATATCGGGGTTCTGAGCAGTACCCTTCAGTACAGGGTGCTCAGGATTCAGTGCGTTCTTTCTGAATTCCTCGATCTTCTCGAAGTTGGTCATCTCTCTTACATCTTCGATATCCCAAGTCTCGATCTTCTGGATCTCGTGGGAAGTACGGAAACCGTCGAAGAAGTGCAGGAAAGGAACTCTGCTCTCTATAGTAGACAGATGAGCAACAGTACCCAGATCCATTACCTCCTGTACGTTGGAGGAGCAGAGCATAGCGAAACCTGTCTGACGGCAAGCATATACGTCAGAGTGGTCACCGAAGATGTTCAGTGCGTGGGAAGCTACACATCTTGCGGATACATGGATAACGCAGGGCAGCAGCTCGCCGGCGATCTTGTACATATTGGGGATCATCAGCAGCAGACCCTGAGAAGCGGTGTAGGTGGTGGTCAGCGCACCTGCACTCAGTGAGCCGTGTACAGTACCTGAAGCACCTGCCTCAGACTGCATTTCAGCAACCTTTACAGGTGTGCCGAACAGGTTCTTCTGTCCCTTAGCAGACCACTGGTCTGTGACCTCTGCCATAACAGAGGAAGGGGTGATGGGGTAGATAGCAGCGACTTCTGTAAAGGGATATGAAGCCCAAGCAGCAGCGTTGTTACCGTCCATGGTTTTCATTTTTCTTGCCATTTAAACGATCATCCTTTCTACGGGTCCTTGACCCGACATGATTTGAGAAACGTTTTCTCAAAGAGCGGCTTGTGTAAAAGTTAGTAAAAAGCAACTTATGTCCTACAAATTATCAGGCCATAATTTATACATATTTACCAAATGACACCCGCCTTAACTCTTATAGTATACCACTTTTTTTTTAATTTGTAAATACCCTTTTTCGGTTTTTTTACTGTATAGAGCAGTTTTTTTATATATATTTTTGTGTAAAATGGTTAGTTGGTACTAACCTAACTTTTTCTTTGATAATTTACTAATATGACTATCCCTTTAGCACACCAACTAAAAAATGCGGTAAACAAAAGGATAATTGAGCATTGTATATCTTTCCCCCGCCTGCGGCGGGGGAAAGATATACGCCAAGAACCTTAAGTTCTGTATAGCCGCTGTTTTTGTGGTGTGTCAGCGGGATAACCACATTTACTGATATAAGACCCCATGCTCCGATGTGTATTACCGATCGGTATAATGTGCCGTCGGGTCGGGACAAAAAACCCGCCGCAGCACCCAACGGTACTGCGGCGGTCATCATTCTATAAGACTATAAGATCATTTATCCCTATCATCAAACGGAAGAGTGGTTCTTCACATAATCTACCACGTCATCAACGGTGGTGAATGCCATGCTTACGCAGGTATCTGCGCAGCCGTAGTAGATAGCGATCCTGCCTGTGTCAGCGTCTACCAGTGTAGCGCAGGGGAATGTTACGTTCTGTACGTCGCCTACGCACTCATAGATCTTCTGGGGGCTCAGCAGGTACTCAGCACATCTGTACTTTACCTTCCAGGGCTCGTCCTTGTCCAGTATGCAGGCGGAGAAGCTGTAAACGAAGCCGTTGCAGCTTTCCAGAACGCCGTGGTAGAAGCACAGCCAGCCCTCGCTGGTCTCTATCGGGATAGGACCTGCGCCTATCTTCTTGGACTCCCATGCCTTCAGGGGTCCCATAACGTGTCTGTGCTCGCCCCAGTACTTCATATCGGGAGACTGGGAGATATACATATCACCGAAAGGTGTGTGGCCGCTGTCAGAGGGTCTGGAGAACATTACGAACTTGTCATTGATCTTTCTGGGGAACAGCACGCCGTTTCTGTTGAAGGGCAGGAATGCGTTCTCGCACTGATAGAAAGTCTTGAAATCAAAGGTGTAGCCTACACCGATAGTGGGCTTCCAGCCGTAAGCGTTGCACCAGGTCACCCAGAACCTGTCCTCGATAAAGCATACTCTGGGGTCATAGCCGTAGCCCCACTGGTTAACCTCCTCGGTAGACTTTTCAGCCTGCTCGAACACGATCCTGTCAGGGTCGATGTTCCAGTGGATACCGTCCTCGGAGAAGCCTGCGTGCAGCTCCATGTTCCTTACCTTGTCGTCAACACGGAACACACCTGCGAAGTGGCCCTTGTCGCTCTCAAAGGGAACGACAGCGCTGTTGAAGATAGAGTTTGAGGTAGGCAGAAGGTCTCTGGGGATTATGGGGTTAGCGTCATATCTCCAGATAACGTCCTTGCAGTCTGCGGGCTTGTCCTGCCAGGGGATATTGGGCAGTGAAACGCCGTTGATGATCTGTGTTTTCATAATGATGATCCACCTTTCGTTAATATCATGTCGAGTGTCCGCGTACACTTCGCGGTCATCTTGCATACATTATACACAATTATTGCGGATTTTGCAAGCCCCGACGACCTTCAAGAAAACGATTAACCCTGAATGAAAACGTATACTTTTGAAAAGTTAATATATTTTTTACAATTGGCGCCGCCCTCGGAGGATATTATTTTTGCATACTGTCACTTTTGTTGCACTTTTCTGAACCTTCTCCCGCACCTGACCCCCCTGCTGCCATGACAAAATATGCTGATATTTTAGTATATTTCATTATATTCGGATTTCGTTGACTTGAAGGCTGAAATATAGTATAATGGGGAAAACCTGTAAACGTTTTACAGCAAACGACTTAAAGGGAGGAATTTTCATGAGGGGTAGAAAAGCCATAGCCGCAGCCTGTGCGGCAGCAGTTTGTCTTGGTGTTATGGCAGGCTGTTCGGACAAGAAGACCGATGACAGCAAGAAAGATACTTCCGCGGCGGAGGGCACAGCTGTGACAGAAGAGAACGCATATTACAACGCTCAGCCTGTGGATACGGGCTGGGAATGGTCGAACGTTGAGATAGTCGGGGGCGGCTTTGTGCCCAACATCATCTACAACCCCACCGAGGAGGGACTGGTGTACTGCCGCACGGATATCGGCGGTGCATACAAGCTGAACAAGGAAACAAACCGTTGGGAATGCATAACTGATTTCATCGGGGGCGATGACTGGAACTACATGGGCATTGAAAGCATTGCCACCGACCCTGTGGAGCCCAACCGCGTATACATTGCGGCGGGCACCTATTCCAGTGCGCCGGGTGCTATTTTCTATTCGGACGACTACGGCGAGAACTGGGGCATTTTCGAGCTGCCCTTCGGCTGCGGCGGAAATGAAGTCGGCCGAGGTGCGGGAGAAAGGCTTCAGGTAGACCCCAACGACAACTCCATAATATACTTCGGTTCAAGGGCGGACGGCCTGTGGAAGTCGGAGGACTACGGCAGGACCTGGGCTGAGGTGACAAGCTTCCCCACCAAGGGGGGCTACACCGAGGACGGCTATGCCCAGGGACTTACCTTTGTGGCCTTTGACAAATCCAGCGGTGAAGCGGGCAAGGCCACGCAGACTATCTTCGTGGGGGCGGCGGCCACCAAGGGCAACTACATCTACCGTTCGGACGACGGCGGACAGACCTGGACGGAGATAGAAAATCCTCCTGCCATTACCGCGGGGGACGACAGGCAGCTGCTAAAACCCTGCCAGGGCGAGGTAAGCTCAGACGGTCATCTCTACACCTCATGGTCCATGAAGATAGGCCCCAACGGCGCCATGGAGGGTGCTATACAGAAGTACAACATTGCCACAGGCGAGTGGAAGGAGATATCTCCCGAGACCTCACTGACCTGCGGCTACAACGGCATATCCGTAAACCCCAATGACCCCAACATGATAGTATGCACTACCCTTGACCTCTGGGCGATAGTGGACAACGTCTTCGTAAGCTTCGACGGCGGCGAGACCTGGGGCAGCATATGGACAAGGGACGAGGACAAGAACCGTGTTGACAACTACACCATGGATATATCCTCCAGTGAATGGCTGTTCTGGCAGGATCAGCTGAAACCCGGCTGGTGGATGACAGGTGTGGCCATAAACCCCTTTGACCCCGATGAGATAATGTACGGCACAGGCGCCACTATCTACGGCACCACCAACCTGACCAAGGTCTTCGATGAGCCTGTGAACATCGAGGTAAGAGCCATGGGTGTGGAGGAAACGGCTATCTTTGATTTTGTTTCGCCCATGCCCAACGATGAGAACGCCCCCGACCTTTATTCTATCATGGGGGATATCTACGGCTTCAAACACCAGGACGCAGATGTGGCGCCCAAGGAGCATTTCGGTGATTTCAAGTCCACCGACATAGACTGCGCAGCCCTTGATTACCACATAGTTGTCCGTGCCACCGATGAGGGTCCCGGGACTATCTATTATTCCACCGATGCGGCCGACACCTGGGAGGCTGTCGAAACTCTTCCCGAGGGTGTTAAAAAGGCTTCTGGCGGAACGGTAAAGCTTTCCGCTGACGGCGGTACTATACTGTATGCCGCAGGTGTGGCGGGGGCAGGTGTGTTCACCTCTGATGACTTCGGCAAAAGCTGGAGCCTCTGCGAGGGCGTGCCCTCGGCTTCCCAGATAGAGACCGACAAGGTGGACCCGAACAAGTTCTATGCTGCCTTTGACGGCACGGTATATGTCAGCACCGACAAGGGCAAAAGCTGGAAAAACCTGACCACCCTGCTGGTATCAAGCTTTACCATGCAGGCCTGCCCTGATGTTTCGGGCGACCTCTGGATAAACATTGGCTCGGGTCTTTTCCTGCTGGATACCGAAACGGGCGAGCTGACCAATATGTCAGAAAACCTCCAGGACTGCAAGGCCATAGGCTTCGGCAAGGCCGAAAAGGACGGCGATTACATGACTATCTATATGCTCGGCCAGGCCAACGAACAGGGCTTCGGTGTGTATATGTCCCGGGATAAAGGCGCCACCTGGAAACGCATAAACGACGACGCCCACAAGTGGGGCAACGTAAACAACGTCATCTCGGGCGACCCCAAAACCTTCGGCAGAGTCTACATCAGCACCAACGGCCGCGGCATTATCCGCGGCGATGTAAAGCAGTAACAAAAAACAGCCCCCGCTTGAGGGGTGGTGTTCACAGAGAAATTCGTGTATTTTATTGGGGGAAACCTTTCTGAAGAAAGGTTATCCCCCAAACCCCTTTCCAAAGACTTTTATATTTGGGGGCGAAAGGGCGCCGTACTATCGGAGTATGGCGAATGTCCGAACTCTGCGTTCTATCGCAGAATGGCACCCTTTCGCCCCCAAACGTAAAAAGTTTTAGGGAGGGGGTCTGGGGGACGACCCTTTTTCAAAAGGGTCTCCCCCAGTAAATACATAAGTTTTTCTGTGAACACCACTACCCCAAGCAGGGGCTGTTTTTGTTACTGCTTTACTTCGAGGCTTTGCACGAGGTCTTCGTCGGGTTTAACGGTTATGGTATAGTTATGGGTAAAAATTACCATACCGGGTTTTGAGCCTGCGGGTTTCTTTACGAACTTAACGAAAGTATAGTCCACGTCGGCTCTTGAAGAAGTTTTAGCTTTGGAGTAATAGGCGGCGATGACAGCGGCCTCTTCGATAGTACGGTCTGGGGGCAGCTCATCGGGGGTGAACTTAGCGGCCTCGCCTTTATCGGGGCAGCTGATTATCACATGGCAGCCTGTTATATCTTTAGCGTGGAGCCAGACATCGGTCTTTCTGGAGTCCTTGCAGGTCAGCCTGTCGTTCTGGGCATTATTTCTGCCCACCCTTATCTCAAAGCCCTCGCTGGAACGGAACCTCATGGGTGGCAGAGCTTTTGGGGGCTTACCTTTCGATCTGCCGCGGCTGATATAGCCCTGCTCGGTCAGCTCCTGTCTGAGGGCAGCTATATCGCCCTCGGTGCGGGCACGGGTAAGGGCATCCAGCACGGTATCCAGGTACCTGGCTTCCTCCTCGCCTTTGGCTATCAGGTCGTTGAGGACTTTCTCGGCGGTATCCAGCTTGCGGTACTCCTTGAAATACTTCTGGGCGTTCTGCACGGGGGTCAGGCGCTTATCAAGCTTTACCGTGACCTCGGGCTGGCCTTCATCGTAGAAGTTTACAAGCTTAGCCTCGGTCATGCCTTTTTCCAGCTGATAGAGGTTGGCGGTGATAAGGTCGCCGTACTGTTTCAGCTGTTCGCGCCTGGCGCAGTCTTTCAGTTCGAGCTGCTGGTTCTTCACCCTGGACTCGGTGCGGTCTATAGTATTTGCCAGCAGCCTGAAAAGGTCCTGGGCTTTCTGGCGGGTGCGGGAGAGGCTGTCTCTTTCCGCATAGAAATAGTCCAGCAGCTGCGAGGGTGTATCAAACTGCTTTGTCACCATAAGTCCGCCGTACTGGTCGATATTGCAGAAGCAGAAATCTTTCAGCTCGCCCCCCGTGGTCTTAAGGAGGGTGTACCTGTTCTCGCCGTTTTCCAGCTGGGTGCGTATCTTTTTGATGTAGAACCAGAGCCTGTCCTTATGGTCATCGGTCATCTCCCCCACTATGACCTCAGCGGAGTGGGAGGTGAAGAAGGCGCACTCTCTGGCAAATACGGGCGATATGCCCTGAAAGGTCTTCATAATGCCCTTGGAAAGCTCAGCCTTTGCAGACTCGGCCAGCTTTTCCTCAAACTCCTCACGGGTGCATTCCGTCAGGGATATCCTGCCGTCACCCTGAGGCAGGGTGTATATGACCCCCGGAAGTACGGGTGTTTCGGAGGTCTCTGAGGATATGCGCTTTATGCTGTCGATTATTTTTCCGTCCTTATCCATCAGCAGAAGATTTGAGCGCCTGCCCATAAGTTCCACCGTAATGGTCAGCCTGACAATATCGCCCAGTTCGTTGGCGGCGTCAAAGTCCAGCATGATGACACGCTCGTAGTCGGGCTGCCTTATGTCCACCAGTTTAGCGGAGGACAGGTGCTTCCTCATCAGCATACAGAACATGGGCGGCTGCTTGGGGTTCTCGATATCCGCAGTGGTCAGGTGCAGCCTTGCCGTGCCCGATACGGTGTTTATTATCAGCTTTTTCAGCCCCTCATAGGTGCGTATGGCCAGCAGCAGCTCCCCTTTTGAGGGCTGGTGTATCTTATCCACTCTGCCGCCCACCAGGGGCATAAGTTCCTTTTTTATCTCGCTCAGGAAAACTCCGTCAAGCGCCATTCATCTCATCTCCAATGGGTCAGTTTACTTTTTGCCGTAATACTCTTTCATGAACTTCATATATATGGCATAGGCCGCATTGCCCGGGGCATCGGGGAAGATAGTATCTATCACCCTTTCCGCGGGGGTCCATTCAGCCCAGTCCACTTCGCTTGAAAGCACCAGCGGCTGTTTTTTCGTCCGTGATATGAAGCCGTGCATGAGCAGCCCCTGCTGCTCGAACCAGTAGGTGCCTGCATAGTCAAGGCTGTCAAGGGAAATACCGATCTCCTCCCTGACCTCCCTCAGCGCCGTCTGCTCGGCATTTTCCCCGGGGGTGATATACCCCGAAACAAAAGAGGTATACTTATCCGACATATAATCCTGCCGCAGCTGTACTATCTCATCAAACTCATTGGCCACCAGCACTATGGAACAGCTGGGAAAGGTATCGAACCAGAGTTTTTTGCAGCCCTCGCAGTAGGGCACCATGCCCTCATCTCCCGCAGGCCTTTCCGTAAGCTTGCTGCCGCAAACGGGACAATAGATATATCTCATTATACCCACCTCACTAAAAGGGTCGGAACAGTGCTGCTGTCCCGACCATAGTAATTTACGTATATTACTGCTCGTCAGTTGAAGAAACAGTTATATCAGGCTTAGCTTCGCCGTTAGCCTCAGCTGCCTTTGCAGCCTCCCTATCAGCTCTGTACTTGATGAGGGTCTGCTTGATAGACTCCAGCATGGGCTTGGTGAAAGGCAGGTTATGCTCTCTGGTGAAGGGGTCAAGAACAAAGCCCTCAACGTTGGGGGTGTTCTCGGTCAGGTTAGCCACATCGCTGAACTTCATGGCGAAAGGCACATACTTCTGGTCTGTGGTGATCTTTGCCAGCTCTTCCCTGCTTGTGAAGATAGGGAAATAGGTCAGGGTCTTGTCGTTGCCGTTCTCGTCCTTAACGGGCTTGTTTATCAGCAGGAACTTTGCAGTCTGCTTATCCTGGAACTGTACGTGGTTGTCGCCGTCAGCTACCAGCTCCTGGTTCTTCTCAATAACAGCAGGTACAAGGAAAGTGCATCTCAGTGCAGTGTTGATGACCTTATTCTGAGCCTCGTGGGTGAATTCCTTTCTCATATCTGCGATCGCCTCTACCAGCGCGGTGTTGTCGATCTTCTCGTTGGATACCTGTCCCGATATCTTCAAATTCTGGTTTGCCATATCTTTCTACTCCTTTTTTTACTGCGGAAGAAATTACTTCTCTTCCAGATTTATATCTACGATGAACTTAGGTCTTGCCTTAGTTTCCAGATAGATCTTGCCTATATATTCGCCGATGACACCTATCGCCAGCATTTGCAGGCCGCCTATAGCCCATATCGAAACTATGGTGGAAGCCCAGCCTCTTTCGGTGTTGCCGAAAGCCTTGTCGATAAGGAAGTATATCAGCATTATCACAGATACCACAAAAATGAACACGCCCAGGGCGGTGATGAACCTTATGGGCTTTACCGAAAGGGAGGTTATGCCCTCCACCGCAAAGGCTATCATCTTTCTCAGGGGGTACTTTGACTCCCCTGCCACACGCTCATTCCTCTCGTAGGTTACTATATCGCTCTTGAAGCCCACCATGGGCACCATGCCTCTCAGGAAGAGATTGACCTCCTTGAATTCCGCCAGTGCGTCCACCGCACGCTTGCTCATGAGCCTGTAGTCTGCGTGGTCGTAGGTTATCTCTACGCCCATCATCTCAAGTATCTTGTAGTATGACCTTGCGGTAGTCCTCTTGAAAGCAGTATCGGTCTCTCTCGATGACCTCACCCCGTAGACTATCTCACAGCCCTCGGCACGCTTATCCAGCATACCGTCAATGGCATTGATATCGTCCTGCAGGTCTGCGTCCATGGATATGAGTATATCCGCATAGTTCCTTGCGGTCATAAGTCCTGCCAGCAGGGCATTCTGGTGGCCCTTGTTGCGGGACAGCTTTATGCCCGTGAATATATCGCTCTGCTTAAGGCCGTGGAGCTTCTCGATGATCTCCCAGGTGTTGTCCTTTGAACCGTCGTCCACGAACATCACCTTGCTCCTGTGGCTTATCCTGCCCGAGGACATGAGCTCGTCCATTTTCTTCATCAGCTCTTTCGCTGTGATGGGGAGCATTTCCTCCTCGTTATAGCACGGTATCACCAAATAAAGTGTTTCCGCCAATTCTTTCATCTCCAAAGTTCAGTTATTTCACGATACCCTTTCGGTGTACGATACACCTGCGGTGTATCTAGAGTGTACTCAAAAATATCGCTTCCTCGTCGCGGTTTATGCCGAAGAGCCTGCAGGCATTCTCGTTGGTGATACGCAGTATCTCCTCCGCCGAAACGCCCTTTATCTCCGCCATGACCTTTGCGGTCTCCGCTATCATGGAGCTGTCGCTGCGCTCACCTCTGTAAGGGGGCGGCGCCATGTAGGGGCAGTCGGTCTCCAGCAGCAGCCTGTCCGGGGGGACGGCCTCGCAGGCACGCTTTGACTTCTTGTTGTTCTTGAAAGCCAGCGCCCCCGTGAACCCGATGTACATACCCAGCCTGACCACTTCCTCAGCGGTCTCCGCCGAGCCCGAAAAGCAGTGCATGACGCCCTCAGGCCGAAACTCGCTCAGTATCTTCATGCAATCCTCCGTGGCATCACGGCAGTGTACTATGACAGGCAGCGATTTACACACCGCAAACCTGACCTGATCCTTGAAAAGCTTTATCTGCTTTTCTTTATCGTAGCCCTCATAGTGGTAATCCAGCCCTATCTCACCGATAGCCCCCAGCTTGTGGATAAGTGCTGCCTGCTCATAGAGCCTGCCCAGCACCTCCATATAATTTTCGGGGACTTCATCGACATTCTCGGGGTGGAAGCCTATGGAGGTATAATAATTCTCATACCTTTTTGCAGTTTCGATACCGAACAGGGAAGACTTCTCGTCGGTGGCCGCATGGAGCATTCTGTCAACGGGGTGTCCCTCGTTTTTCAGCAGCCTGTCCAGCAGCTCATATCTGTCCTCATCAAAAGCTGCGTCATCGTAATGACAATGGGAGTCAAAAATTCCTCCTGCCATACAGATCTCCTTTCCATGTATAACAGCTGTTCTCAAACAGCTGACCTATATATACAATAGTTATTATAGCACAGTTTTGCCCTTTTGTAAAGCACTTTTTTGTCACAGGGCGAAAAAGTCCCCCCGCCGAGGGGCGAGGGGACAGCTGTACGGCTGATAGTGACGCTATATCATTATTTTCAGCTGCGGGCCGCTTCAGACACGGCAGCTTCTTCCCTGGGGGTTATAGCCAGCAGACCCTCCTTATCAAAGCTGCCCACCAGTGCCGACTCGTTGTTTTCATGGTCGATATCGAACACTGCATATTCAACTTCTCTTCCTGTTTCATCATTCCTGATATTGACAGTGATCCTTTCCTGACCCTCGCCCTCGACTTCTATCCGATACTGCCCGCCTGCAACATCTTCGCCGTTTTCAAATGCCATGGACCTGAAGACTTCATCGTCCTTGCAGATATCAACGGTGTAAGCACCGTGGATACCCTCAGGCATATCAAGATCTATGAGCAGAGAGTCGGCGGCGCTGTCGTCTTCGGGAACGTAAATGATAACTACAGTTTCGGACTTGACCAGACTGTCGGGCGCCACAGACTGCTCTATGACCTTGCCTGCGTCACCCTCATGGGGCATCACCTGTATATTGGCAGTCAGACCACTCTCTGTCAGCATATCAACAGCCTTTTCCTCGTCCAGGCCTACAACGTTGGGCACTGTCACCAGAGTTGCCAGGGGACCCTTGCTGATATATATGGTTATCTCCTCATCTGCCGCCGCAGCCTTGCCTGCTTCGGGCTCGGTCATTATGGCGAGGCCATCTTCGAGCTTTTCATAGAGCCTTTCTCTCATCACCACGTTGGAAAAGCCTGCTTTTTCCAGTTCAGCTATAGCTTTATCCTCTGTCATGCCTGTTACATCGGGTATGATGAGATTTTCTGCGCTGTCGTTCTCTGTCTGCTCAGAGCCCTTTATGCCGAAGTTAGTAAATTCCTCCTTCGCCACATTGAAGGTGATGACCTTGTCTGCTCTGCCCCCCGGGACAATGGAGGGATCAAAGAAGCCGCTTATGCAGACATCTCCCGTGACCTCATCATAGATAAGGTCCATGCCGTCACCGCTGAACTCCCCAAGATTCAAACCATCTACTACCTCACTGTATATGAGCTCCATGTCTGAGCTTATGTCATATACCTTAAGCTCACAGCTGCCTGAATCATTGCTGTATTTATCATCAAGAGTAAACAGGTAGTTGCAGTCAGGTGTTACATAGGCACTGTCAACATCTGTGAAGTTTTCACCTGTGAGATCGGAAGACACGGCACTGCCGTCGGAGGTGAGCTTCACGATCTCGGGAGTATCCCCTGTAAGGGTGCAGATATCTCCGCCCATGGAAAACAGCTCAGGCGGATCCATTTCGGGAAGTGCCAGGCTGCAGCGGTATGTGTCATAGCCTTCCTTAAGCCCCTTGACATAAAGGCTGGTTCCCTCATCGCCATACAGAACGACCCATGCTGTGCTTCTGTCCGATGCGATCTCGGGTGAAGCAAGCAAAAATTCGTGCCCGCCCTCGTCAGTGCTGAATACTTCTGTACCGTCTTCATCGATAAGGCGGTATAACTCGCTGCCTGTTTCGGGGTCTGAAGTCCCTATCCAGGTGCTTATGGTCTTATCTTCATTCACCAGCGGATAGCCCCTGCCGTCCTTACCGAGAGATACCATTACGTCCTCACGTATGGGCTCAAGGTCCAGGTCATATATATCGCAGTCAAGCACGGGGTAGCCGTTCTCATCTTCCTGTGAGTAATTGCTCCATACTGCAAAGCAATCATCATATACTTTTATGCCCGAACCGAGGGTCTGTATTTCTTTGACCACTGCGTTTTTGGTGCCGTCATAGAGGAAGTAGTGGAACAACTGTCCGTCGTACTGATAGTACTCTGCGCCCTCGCCGCTTACCTCCCTGACCAGGAAGCTGCCGCTGCTGAGCTTCCAGATATCAGCGTCCTTGCCGAACTTGTCATACAGCGTATAGCCCGAGGGGTCGAAAAATTCCTCAAGACCCTCTATAGTGTATCCTTCTGCGGCGGTGTCCTCGTCCGAGGTCGTTTCACGCCCTGCGACTACAGGGCTGGTGTCCACCTTGTCAAAGCCGTCCTTCAGCAGGTAAGCGCCGCCGCCCACTGCGACTATGGCTGCTGCCGCCGCTGCGACTATGCGTCCGCTGCGGTTTACTGCTGCTTTGCCTTCTTTGTTCACAACGTTGTTTACAGTTTCATTTTCCGTTACGGTTATCTTTCTGTTCTCCATACTATCACCCGTTAAGCCTTTCCGTATGCGAGCCTTGACAGCAGTGTCCGCCCGTATATTACCGAAAGCCGCTTCAAGCTTTTCATCAAGCTGTCTGTCTGTCATAGTCTCACTCTCCTAACTCTTTCTTAAGTTTTTTTCTGGCTCGGTGTATGTATGAATATACCGTGTTTTCCCTGCAGCCCATAAGCTCTGCGGTTTCTGCGGCAGTGTAGCCCTCGTATAGATTAAGGTACACCGCCATACGCTCCTTCTCGGGCAGCCGCATGACAGCGTCCATGACCTCGCCGTACTGCGGGGCGCTGCCTAAATGGGCTGCGCTTTCAAGGTCTGTGTCCCTGCGGTGATGTCTTCTCAGCATGGACTTGCAGGTGTTCTGCGCTGTAACTATCAGCCATGCCTTGGTATGCTCGCCTGTTTCGGGAGGTGCGCCTGCTTCCAGATATTTCATGAATACCGTCTGCACAGCGTCCTCCGCATCAGCGGCCTGACCGTGGAAATACACATAGCATATCCTGTACACCATATCGAAATATTCATCGTAGACAGCATCAAAGCCGCCCGAACGTTCAATAGCCATTGCCATGGTCAAAACCACCCCCTCCTTTCCCTGAGCTGCGGGGGGTGCAGCCTCGGGTGTTTTTGGTTTTCTGTATATAATACTCCTGTGCAGACCATATCCTTGCAGACTTAAAAAAATTTTTCTCCCAATTTTGAAGTGTATTGCTGATGATACAGAATGACTTTTTTGCGTATTGTTTCCCGCCCGCAGGGCAGAAAAATTTCCCGCAAGGCACTGCCCTGCGGGGAAATTCTATCAATGTTCTCTGTGCTGTATCAGCTCGTTGTTCTCATCGTCCAGCAGCTGTACAAGCTCTTCGCCCTTGAAAACTGCTATATAGCCGTCAGGCAGGCACAGCACATCTATCAGCTCGGGGCGACGGGTAAGCAGCTCGTAGGCATATACGCCCTCGTAGTCTTCTGCGTCCACCAGCCTGGCGCTGCCCTTTTCATCGTAGACAAAATTCTGCACCGACCAGCCCGAACCGCCCAGGTCGCCAAAGCGCTGCATGGAGATATTCGGTTTTTCCAGGGCACCCTTTGCCACCGCCAGCTTGTCATAAAAATGCACAGCCTTGCCTACCACCCCGTACTTGTGGAGCAGCAGCACCTGCCTGTACTGTATGTGCAGCGCCAGGGTCAGGTCTGTGTTCAGGGCAGTGAGGGGGTCATCGGTGTAATCGGGGGCAGCTATGTCGTAGCCCTTGCCATGCTCGCTCAGCAGAAAGGTCGAGAACCCTGCCCTTATGCGGAAGCCGTCGGTTATCCTCTCGGTGGGTATATACTCTATGGCTTCCAGCAGAGGTTCGGCAAAGGGTCTCAGGGCTTCCTCCGCAGAAAAAGTGTAGTTTATGCCGTTTATCTCTTCGGTGTAGGTTATCAGCATAAGGGGCTCCTTTCAGTAAGGTCTGCCTTATGACAGGCCTTCGGTGCTGATGTCATTGCCTTCTTCGTCTGTCAGGTATTCCATTTCGCCGTTTTTGAACACAGCACAGTAGCCCACAGGCATGGAAAGCACTGCTGCCATGGCCATGCGTCCCTCTTTCATAAGCGTGAATGCAGGCTTTTCTTCGGAGTCAGCCTTTTCGGGGCATACGGGGTTGCCCTCCTCATCATAGGTTATCGTCCTTATAACGCAGTAGGCCTTGCCGTCATACTCGACCTTTGTCACCATGGCATACTCAGCCTCAAGGGCACCCTTTTCGATAACTATGTTGTCTATCTCGCTTACAGGCACAGCGTCCTTTTTATAGAGCTTTACCATTTCCTCCTGCACCGACTCTATGAGCAGCATATCGGTCAGATCCTCGGTGGCGGTGGTCATGGGGTCTTCTGCCTTGTGGGCAGGTGTCAGCAGCCTTATACCGCCCTCTGTCTGCTTAAGTATGACCACACCGAAGCTCATAACTATCTTGATGTTCTTTTCAAGCTCCTCCTCGGGAACTTCGGCCAGCACCTTGAATACCTTTTCTATATACTTCACCTGATCCTCATAGCAGGTGTAGAAAAATCTTCTGCCCCTGAATATCCTGTAGTAGGTGATGACAAAGTCACGGTCCCCCAGCAGCTCGGCGCCTGTGTTATCCAGGTCGGTGATAGTATTGTCCTCTATCAGCGCCATGCTGCCCTCGGGCAGAACAGTACACTGTATCGCAACGTGATGATCCTTCACCAGCACATAGGCAGGCATCTCCACCAGCCTGGGCTCGTCCTTGATGATGATATCATCGTCCTCGTTCAGTTCGGCTGCCAGTATCACCCAGGCAGAACCATTCTCGGCGTCCCGCCTTACCATTACTTTCTTATCTGCCTTGAGCGCGTCGGGCTCAACAAAGATATTTTCAAAAAGGGTAATGGGCTTTGCCCCTGTTACGCCGTTCTGATGAGCAGCGTTTGCGGTGTAGGTTATGTCGTTTTCAAGCTCAAATACCTTTGTCAGGTCGTTGGTCCTGACAGCAATGGGATTTAAAGAGTCATAGTCGGGAGCAAGCACCATCATGCGGCCGCCCTCTTCACGGAAGCGCAGCTCACTGAAACCGAACTGCAGCTTGGTCTTATCGTCAATGCCCTCGGGGGGTGCCGACTCCAGAGCCTCAGCCAGTTTTTTTGCAAAAATGCTGCCGCTTACGGCGTCCTCACACTGAAAAACGTAGGTCTTTCCGTTGATCTCTCTTGCGTATTCGTTTATCATTTGATTATTCCTCTCTTTGCTGTTATATCATGTCAGGCTGTAGTCCGTATCCAGTGATGCTGTAACATCGTAATCGGGAAAACCTGTTCTTACCTCTTCAAGGGCTTTTCTGAAAAGGGCAAGTCTGTCCTCCTCATCAAAGCTCACCACCATGTCAAAGTGCATGGACTTCTTTTCAGGGTCGGCATAAAAGCCGTGTACCTGTATTATGTTCTTATGCGCCATTACTATATCACATACCTGCTTTCTCATGGAAACTATCTCAGGCTCCCGGGTGTTCATGGCATAAATGCTCACCGCTGTGAGTATGACGCCCGTCTTCTGATAGACCCTTGCGGTAACATCATGTATCAGGGCATCTATCTCGTGGGCGGTATGGGTATCGGCTATCTCGATATGCACCGAGCCGTTGGTGCTGTCGGGGCCGTAGTCGTGCAGCACCAGGTCATAGGCACCTATGACCCCCGGGCATTCCGAAACAGCCTCCATGACCTCAGACACTTTTTGCGGGCTGACCCTTTCTCCCAGTATCTCCGAGAGGGTGCCGCCCAGCATCTCGATGCCCGACTTTATTATGACTATGGAGATGACCCCCGCCAGAAACGCCTCAAGGCTCACCCCGATGAGCAGGTACAGTATGGCCGCACCCAGGGTAGCCGCAGATATGACCGAGTCCATCATGGCATCGGTGCCCGAATTTATCAGCGAATCGGAGTTGACCTTTTCGCCCACACCTTTAACATAACGTCCCAGCACTATCTTCACCACTACTGCCGCCCCCACTATTATCAGCGTGGGCATGGAGTAATCGGGGGTCTGGGGGGCAAGTATCTTCTTCACCGATTCCACCAGCGAAGTGACACCTGCGTAAAGCACTATCAGCGAGATGACCATAGCTGTCAGGTACTCTATCCTGCCGTAGCCCCAGGGGTGTTTCTTATCGGGGTGCCTGGCCGCCAGCTTGGTGCCCGCAATGGTTATCACCGAAGACGCCGCGTCGCTCAGGTTGTTGACAGCGTCCAGCACTATAGCGATGGAGCCGCTTATCGCACCGACCACAGCTTTAAATCCTGCCAGCAGCAGGTTGGCGCCTATGCCCACCATACTGGTGCGCACGATAGTCCTGTCCCTGCTCTGAGCCGTAGTCTGCTCCTGCTCGGTCATGACCGCAGCTTCGTTCAGATTTTTCATATTATCACACCTTACAAAAACAGGCGGAAAAACCTCCGCCTGAATTTTATTCCTTCATAAACTGCTCCACCGTATTCTCCACCAGGCTGACACCGTTTTCCTCGGTTATCTCCACCCTGTAATCATAGGTGTTCTCACTGCCGTTGTTTTCGGCCTCGGTGATCTCATCGAAATACATGAGCTTTCCGTCACCGTCAAACAGATACTCCGCACGGAAGCCCGTCACTGTGCCTTCCTCGACCTTAGCGCCTATCTTCTGCACATCGTACACATGGGTGACTTTTATGCCCTCGGGCACCGTTTCTTCCTTAGCCTCGGTGATGTTCTCGGGGCTGTATATCAGCAGGCCCTCAGCCGCCTGGGGGTGGGGCATTTTTCTTGTATACCTGACAAAGTCAGTATCGCCCTTTGTGGTATGGCTGACCTCGCCGTTCTCATAGGTAAAGCATTCAAGCCCATTGTTATACTGGGCATACTCGTTGTTCTCGCTTTTCCCGTAATAGGAGAATATCAGCGTATCCTTTTCATCATACTTGAAAGTGAAGCTCTGCGCCTCTTCCCCTGTGTTCATGTCTGTCATGACCACACGGGCGCTGTCAAGGGAAGCATACTCCTCCCGTGCCTGCTTTATCAGAGCGCCGCCTGCCTTGTCCTCTGCCTTGCCGCAACCCGCAAGCCCCAGCATAAGCACAGCCAGCCCTGCCGCAAAGATCTTCCTCATATGCTCTTGCCGACCTTCGCAAACATTATGAGCGCCAGCGTTATGGTGAATATCTGTGAAATGGTAGCGTGTATCATAAGTCCCAGGCTGAACTTTATGACATACAGGTCTACCGCCACATTCTCTATCCCTATATCCCTGCCCCAGCTGAGCCAGTCAACATAAGCCTTGCCTGCGCATATGTAAGCTATGAAAGCCCCCAGCACTATACCTGCCAGCATAAAGAATATGAACGCGAACGCTTTCTTGAATTTTTCCATACTAAGCCCTCAGCTCACTTTCTGCGGGAGGGTGAGCGTCTTTTATTATCGGTTATCCTTTTCAGGTCAGAGAATTTCTCATCGCTCGATGCCTTGAACTTGCTGAGCATATCCTCAAAATCCGCATTGCCCGAATTCTGGTTCGGGTCATATATGGGGGGCGGGTTCTTGCTCAGGTCCTGGGGAGGTCTGTCATCGCGGGTCCTCTGGAAAGCAGGTCTTGCCCCTCCCTGTCTGCCCTGCTGGGGCCTTCCGCCCTGTCTGCCGCCGCCCTGGCGGTCTCCCTGCTTTCTGGGAGGTGCGGGCAGTGCCTTCTTTATGGACAGGGATATCTTGCCGTCCTCGCCCATGCTCAGCACCTTGACCTTTACAGTTTCCCCCTCGTGGATATGGTCCTTTATCTCACTTACGAAAGTATTTGCCACCTCCGAGATATGCACCATACCCGTGGTATCCTTGTCCAGTTCCACAAAAGCACCGAACTTTGTGATACCTGTTACTTTTCCCTCATAGATCTTTCCAACTTCCAGCTGCATTTAGATTTTACTTCCTCACTTTAGATTTTTATACAAACAGGCTCCCCTCAGGGTCAGCCTTTATTTTCCTCTGACTTGTTCACTATATAATAGCGCCTCTCATTGGGATAGGAATACCCCAGCTGTTCAACGGCCACCCTTTCCATGAACTCGTCCTCGTCTGCTTCGAGAAGTGCAGTGTACTCATCGTTCTTCTGCTTGGTCTCCTCTATCTTGTTGTTCATCATGACGGTCTCCTGCTCGAGCTGTTCTATCTCGTTCTGCTGGGAGATTATATCCGCCGCCGCGATGACACAGAAACAAACGATTATCACGAAAAGTATGGGTCTGAACAATCTCGGTCTGCGCTTTGTGGTGACAGCCGTGCTTTTCTCGGCGGGCACATCGTCATCATCGGGAAGAGGTTCTTCTTCCTGCACAGTTTCGGGCTCTTCCGTTTCACCGTATCCCTCAGGCTCTTCAGCTTCCTCATAGCCGTCATATCCGTCTTCCTGAGCTTCCTCATGCTCATTGAGGTTCGCTGCCATAATGAGGTCCCCTGCGCCGTCGAGATCTGCGTTACTGCCTTTTTCTTCCGTTGTTTCCCCGAGGGCAACAGTTTCGTCCTTATCCATCGCCTGCTCCTTTCCGACTTATGTATACATTACACAAAGTCTACTCTTTTGTATTATACAACATTTTCGCCTTAACTTTCAAGGGCTTTTTCCAAGTTTTTTTGTCAGATATAAAATTTAGTCGTTTTTCACAAAATACCATTAAACTCCGCCTGATTTTTTTAAGCCGATATCCCTCCGAAAACAACATGAGCGCGGGCGAAACTTTCGCTCACGCTCATGATCATATCACAGAGATCTTATTCCCAGAGCTTATCGCCCATATTTGAAAGGTAGGCTGTCAGCTCCCCTGCCATTTCATACTGTTCGCTGAGCCTGGGGTGCCCCGGGGTAGCCCTGCCCGAACGGGTGAACATAAAGTGGCTTATCCTCTCGTCGTTCAGCTCGTTTGCTATCTCATCTATGACCTTGTCCCACTCGGGGTCATGGTTGAGGACGGTCAGGGTCAGCACGAAATATGCCTTGGGGTATTTTTCCCTCAGAGACTTTATGATATCCTTGTACCTCTCCTTCCAGCGGGTGCGGAAAGCGGCGTCGTTGATATCGGGGTCGCCCTCAGCCTCGTTGTGCTGGTCGTTCTGTCCCACCGCGAAGATGACCACGTTGGGAACATACTTTGCAAAGTCCCAGTCGGTGTAGCCCTTTTCGCCCTCGGGGAAATAGCACAGCTTGTCGTAAGCTGTTTCCATGCCGATGAAGTTCGGTGCATGGTACCAGCCTGTGTTATCGAAGATAGCTATGCCCCCCTGGGCAGTATCGTGCAGCTGCGCCCCCAGGTTCCTGGCGGTGATGGCAGCATAGCTGTGCCATGCGTTATCGTAGATGCCCTTTGTATCCTCGGGGTCGGACTTGCCCACGTTGTCCATGGCTTCCACCACAGCTCCCGCCGATACCGAATCGCCGAAGCATTCTATCTTCCTTGCGGGAAGTGCGGGGGCTTCCAGCACCTCGGCATTTTCATCTATGATGAAGCCCAGGAACTTGTAGTAATGGGAAGCGTCCTGTCTTTTGAAGAGCAGTATGTCATGCTCGCCCTCCTCAAGGCCTTCCGCCAGGGGGACAATGTATTCGCCTTCCCACTCATCTTCCTTGCCGAAATCCGCACGGCACTCCTTGCCGTCGATGAGAAAACCCAGGGACATATCGTTGAAGAACCGCTTGTTGAACACAGCGGCACTCACGGAAGTTCCCGTAAATCTCATTCTCACCCACGAACCTGCCCAGATGAACACAGGGGCTTCGGGCTCGGAAAAGTCTATCCTGCCCATGTAGGTCATTTTGTCTGCGGGGCTTACAAGCTTTTTGCCCGCGGGTATCTTTGTCTTATCCATAATTATACCTCCAGAAAATTCCATATATCCTTCAAGCAGTACCCTACTGCCGAATACCATTATTATTCCTTCTCACCTTATTTACCAACGCAGAATTTCGAGAACACCTCGCTGACCACCGCTTCGGTGGCCTTTTCACCTGTCAGCTCCAGCAGTGAATTTGCCGCATAGTCTATCATTACCGTCACCGCGTCTAAAGTTTCGCCCATACCGAGGGCTTCCAGGGCGGCTTTCAGGTTCCTGTTCGCCTTGTCAAGGCAGGCACGCTGTCTTTCATTGGCGAAGATAGTGCTGTGGGCATCGTAGTTCTCGGGGGTGAATATCTTCTCCGCCGCCTTTTGTATCTGCGCTCTGTCATCGCGGTTCTTAGCCGAGATATAAACTATATCATCGCTGTATTTTTTGAAGAAGCTTTCCTCCACAGCGCTTTCAAGGTCTGATTTATTCAGCACTATCAGCGTGCGCTTGCCCAGGCTCTTCACCTTTTCCAGCAGGGCGATGTCGTCCTCATCGGGCTTGACGGAGGTGTCGAAGACCTCAATGACGAACATACACTCATCAAGTCTTTTCTCGGCCATTTCAACACCTATCTTTTCCACCCTGTCATCGGTATCCCGTATGCCTGCGGTATCCGAAAGGCGGAAGATCAGCTCGCCCAGCTTGGCGCTTTCCTCTATGACATCACGGGTGGTGCCTGCCACCTCGGTGACTATGGATCTGTCATAGCCCAGCAGCAGGTTCATCAGTGTGCTTTTGCCCACATTGGGCCTGCCTGCAATGACGGTATCTATGCCGTGCTTTATGAGCATACCGTTGTCGCAGTCTGCCAGCAGCTTATCAGTGACGCTGACGGCATTTTCAAGGCTTTCTCTCAGGGCGGTTTCCTCCACGGCGGGCAGGTCTTCCTCGGGGTAATCCACCCAGGCAGCCAGCTCGCCCAGCAGCTTCACCAGCTTGTCGCTGACCTCATGTATCCTGCCGAACAGGCTGCCCTGTCTGGTAAGGTTAGCTGAGGCCAGAGCGTACTCGCCCTGGGCTGCTATGGTATCCATGACAGCTTCCGCCTGGGTAAGGGAAAGCTTGCCGTTCAGCATAGCCCTTTTAGTGAACTCCCCTGCCTGGGCGGGCTCACAGCCGTTGTCAAGGCAGAGCCTCAGCACACGTTTGGTAACATAGATACCGCCGTGGCAGGATATCTCGCAGACGTCCTCGCCCGTATATGAATGGGGGGCTCTGAACACGGTCAGCACGCCGTCGTCCACGGTCTTGCCGCCGTCATGTATCTGTCCGTAGGCGCAGGTATAGCCTGCCATGCTGCCCACGCTTTCGCAGGTAAAGGGCTTGAACACCTTTTCTGCGATGCTCACGGCATTCTCGCCGCTTATCCTTATAACAGATATACCGCCCTCAGCCATGGGGGTAGAAATTGCACATATAGTTGACATAGCATTCTCCTTGAAATATTTGCCTTACTCGTACATATCAACATACCGCTTATCATAGACCAGGAAGTTCTCTTCATCTTCAAAGGGGACAAGCATTGTATTTTTGCTTGTATTTTCTCCTTTATCTGAGGTAAAGTGTTCTACCACCTCTGCCTTATAGCCTTTTATGAAGTCATCCTCATCTATCCCTGCATATTCAGCCACATAGGCCAGTTCCTCGGGGGACATAGTCGATATGCTGTCCAGGGAAAACGTCACCTGAAAGCCCTCGCCGAACTCTTCGGCCAGCGCACCTGTCTCTTCCGCGTACATCAGCGCTGTATTCTCAGGAAAATCGTAGCTGTCCAGCGAAGATGGGTCAGCAGAGATACTGTTTATTCTGTCATAATGGGCATCTACAGTATAAAGGAAGCGGATATCATTGCCCAGCTCCACCTGTCTTTCCTCCTGGAATACCCAGCGTTCCCCGTTCTTGCGGGCAACTATTATATTCTGTTTCTCAAAGCCTTCGCCCTTGGGGCCTTTGAAGTGTTCCTTCATGGTCAGGCGGTAGGCTTTGTCATAATCGCCTTTTATTGCGATATTTTTTCTGTAGTCATCCAGCTCTTTCTCGGTGAGGGGTTCGGTCTTTTCTATCCGGTAAGCCACCTTGAAGCCTTCGCCGTACTTATCCTCCATTATCCTTGCATCCAGCTGCTGGAGTATATCTATCCACTGGGAATAGCCTGATATACCCTTGCTGCTCAGTCCCTCCGCCGCGTCGTCAGTGAGCTCCTGCTTCATCATATCTCTGCAATAGCTGCTGCCTTTATTGAGTGCATCGTAGTAACTGTCTATGCCGTACATATATGCCAGTTCGTCGTTATTTTTCAGGTAGAAGAACACGGCTATTCCTATGAGCCACAGTGCGGCGACGAATATGATCGTCATTTTTCTGCGGCGCTTTTTATTTTTCAGGTAGCTTTCGTTTTCATTCAGCCACGAGTTATCTGCATTCAGGTTTTCGTTCATTTGATTTCCCTTTTTTTGCCGGTTTTATCGCTGTTTCTGCGTTTGCGACCGCCGAAAGTTGTTCGCTGTTCTTATCGCTTATTTGTTTGTTTCGCTTTTATTGTTTGCCGGTCATCTTGGGTTGCTCCCTGGTGATTGAGAGGCTCTGCCTCTCAAACTCTCCGCAAGCCTTTCGCGAAAGGCTTGACCCAAAGCTCTCTTCCTTGGCATTCTGTTTGGGCTATGCTTTTCCGTTTACTTCCAGATATACCAGCAGCACATTTATATCCGCAGGGTTCACTCCGCTGATACGGCTTGCCTGCCCTACGGACAATGGTCTTATCTTCGCCAGTTTCTCCGCCGCTTCAAGTCTCAGTGAGCCTACCTTTGAATAGTCGATATCCTCGGGTATGCGCCTGCTCTCCAGCTTGCGCATGGCTTCAACCTGCTCCAGCTGTATTTTGATGTAGCCCTCATATTTCACCATGAGTTCCACCTGCTCACATACATCATCGGGCAGCTCGGGTCTTTCGGGGTCGATGAATGCCAGCCCCTTATAGCTCAGCTGTGGTCTGCGTATCAGCTGGGTCAGCTTGAAGCCGTTATTGATAGGGTCTGTACCCTGTGATACCAGGTACTCGTTCAGCTTATCCGAGGGTGCTATATTTATGCCTGAGATACGCTTTATCTCCGCCTCTATCTGCTCTTTCTTCTTAAGGAAAGCTGCATATCTCTCATCATCTACCAGCCCGACCCTATGGCCTGTTTCCGTCAGGCGCAGGTCAGCGTTATCCTGTCTCAGCAGAAGTCTGTATTCGCTCCTGCTGGTGAGCATTCTGTAGGGATCTGAAACGCCTTTGGTACACAGGTCGTCTATGAGAGTACCTATATAGCTGCTGGCGCGGTCAAGCACCATAGGCTCCTCGCCCTTTAATTTCAGCGCAGCGTTTATGCCTGCTGCCAGACCCTGGGCGGCGGCCTCCTCATAGCCCGAGGTACCGTTGAACTGTCCTGCGCCGTACACCCCATGGAACTCCTTGAATTCCAGTGTTGGCAGCAGGTCGGTGGGGTCGCAGCAGTCATATTCTATGGCATAGGCATTGCGCATTATCTCCACATTTTCAAGACCCTCGATAGTCCGCAGGAATTTCAGCTGCACATCAACGGGCAGTGAAGAGCTCATGCCCTGCAGGTAGAATTCGTCCGTATCAAGTCCCATCGGCTCAATAAAAAGCTGATGTCTGGGCTTATCGGAAAACCTCATTATCTTATCCTCGATAGAAGGGCAGTATCTGGGGCCTATAGCGTGTATACGTCCCGAATAGATAGGTGACAGGTGAATGTTATCCATAATGACCTTATGGGTATCGGCATTGGTATATGCCACATAGCAGTCCACCTTATTTTCGGGCAGCACCTCATTGGTAAAGGAGAAGGGCTGTATATCCTCATCTCCGTGCTGCACTTCCAGCTTATCAAAGTTTATGGAACGTCTGTGTACTCTGGCGGGGGTACCTGTTTTAAAGCGGCGCAGTGTCATGCCTGCTGCCTTCAGGCTGTCGGAAAGCTTCCGTGCAGGCAGCACCGAGTCGGGGCCGCTGGCATAGGTGGTAGTTCCAACGTGTATCTCACCGTTCAAGTAAGTACCGCTGGCGATGATGACAGCTTTGCAGCCGTACTCCACACCGAGATGTGTCCTCACCCCGCATACGGTCCTGCCGTCCTCTTTAAAAATAAGGTAGGTTATCTCCGCCTGTTTCAGGTAGAGGCCGTCCGTGGCCTCGATAGTTTTTTTCATCAGGTTATGGTAAGCCACCCTGTCTATCTGGGCTCTCAGGCTATGCACAGCGGGGCCTTTGCCGCGGTTGAGCATTCTGCTCTGTATCAGGGTCTTGTCGGCCGCCCTGCCCATTTCTCCGCCCAGGGCATCTATCTCTCTTACGAGGTGTCCTTTGGCTGTTCCGCCTATGGAGGGGTTGCAGGGCATATTGGCAAGCCCGTCCAGGGTTATGGTGAAAAGGGCTGTCTTAAGTCCCATTCTTGCTCCTGCCAGAGCCGCTTCGCAGCCCGCATGGCCTGCGCCTATAACGATGATATCAAAATTTTCCATGTGGTCTGCTCCTAGTACATAGATATCTTTGCTGCCTGCTGCGGCAGCTTGTTTTACATTTCCTCAAAAAACTCGCCGCACCACCGTACATAGTGCAGCGAGTCAATGACCTGTTCGTTATATTACTTGGTGGGCACCAGCTTGTCCTTGCCGCCCATGTACATTCTCAGGGGTTCGGGGATAGATACTGTGCCGTCGCCGTTGAGGTTGTTCTCCAGGAAAGCTATGAGCATTCTGGGGGGTGCAACAACGGTGTTGTTCAAGGTATGTGCGAAGTACTTGCTGCCGTCCTCGCCCTTGACTCTTATCTGGAGCCTTCTTGCCTGAGCGTCGCCCAGGTTGGAGCAGGAACCTACCTCGAAATACTTCTTCTGTCTGGGGCTCCATGCCTCGACGTCGCAGCTCTTCACCTTAAGGTCAGCCAGGTCGCCCGAACAGCACTCCAGTGTTCTTACGGGGATATCCAGCGAACGGAAGAAGTCTACAGAGTTCTGCCACAGCTTGTCATACCATGCCTTGCTGTCCTCAGGCTTGCAGACAACTATCATCTCCTGCTTCTCGAACTGGTGTATACGGTATACACCTCTCTCCTCGATACCGTGAGCGCCTACCTCTTTACGGAAGCAGGGCGAATAGCTGGTCAGGGTCTGGGGCAGCTGTGCCTCAGGCAGGGTGGTCTTTATGAACTTGCCTATCATCGAATGCTCGGAGGTGCCTATCAGGTACAGGTCCTCGCCCTCGATCTTGTACATCATGTTCTCCATCTCAGCGAAGCTCATAACGCCTGTAACAACGCTGGATCTTATCATGAAAGGAGGAACATAGTAGGTAAAGCCCCTGTCTATCATGAAATCTCTTGCATAGGAAAGTATAGCCGAATGCAGTCTTGCGATATCGCCCTTAAGATAGTAGAAGCCGTTGCCCGAGGTCTCTCTTGCGGCGTCCAGGTCAATGCCGTCGAAGGTCTCCATTATATCAACGTGGTAGGGCACCTCAAAATCAGGCACCACAGGCTCACCGAACTTTTCTATCTCAACATTCTCGCTGTCGTCCTTGCCTATGGGCACGCTCTCGTCGATGATGTTGGGTATCACCAGCATTCTCTCTCTGATCTTGCCTTCCAGCTCTTCTTCCTTTACTTCAAGGTCAGCCAGCTCCTGAGCCATAGCTGTTACCTCAGCCTTTACCTTTTCAGCCTCTTCCTTCTGACCCTTGCCCATGAGAGCGCCTATCTGCTTGCTCTTTACATTTCTCTGGTTTCTCAGCTCGTCAGCTCTTGTCCTGGCAGCCCTGTACTCCTTATCGAACTCAGCTACCTCGTCCACCAGCACCAGCTTTTCGTCCTGGAACTTCTTGCGTATATTCTCCTTGACCAGTTCAGGCTCTGTTCTAATCAGCTTGATATCTATCATAGTTATTACTCCTTACATGGGGCGAAAGCCCGTAATTTATCAACTTATAGTGTAACATTTCTTGCAGGGTTTGTCAAGCCCCGAGGAGCCCCCGCGGCAAAAATATGGTATTGATTGACAACGGCACGAAAGTGTTGTAAAATTATAGCAGTATATTTTTTCGGGAGGATATGATGATATGGTATACACAGTTACCTTCAACCCCGCCATTGACTATGTGGTACACACAGACGAGATGAAGCTGGGGGAGATAAACCGTGCCGACAGGGAGATGATGTTCTTCGGGGGCAAGGGCATAAACGTTTCGGTCATGCTGGAGCGCATGGGCATAAAGTCCGTGGCGCTGGGCTTTACCGCAGGCTTCACGGGGGAGGCCATCGAAAAGGGTGTTGAAGCCCTCGGGGTGGGAGCTGATTTCATCAGGCTTGAAAAGGGAAATTCCCGCATAAACGTGAAGATAAAATCGGGGCAGGAGACCGAGCTGAACGGTCAGGGACCCGATATAGACAGCGTTTCCCTTGAAAAGCTGTTTGCAAAGCTTGACAGGCTGACCGAGGGGGACACCCTTATCCTTGCGGGCAGCATACCGAAAACTCTGCCCGCGGACATTTACGAGAAGATACTCAAAAGGCTTCAGGGCAGGGGCATACGCTTTGTGGTGGACGCCGCAGGGGCTCTGCTGCTGAACGTGCTGAAATACCGGCCTTTCCTGATAAAGCCCAATAATATCGAGCTGGGCGAGATGTTCGGGGCAAAGCTTGAAGGTCTTGCAGACATTGAAAAATATGCAAAAAAATTGCAGGAAATGGGTGCTGCCAACGTGCTTGTTTCCATGGCTGGGGACGGTGCTTTCCTGCTGGACGAAAACGGCCGTACCTACAGCTGCGGTGTATGCGAGGGTGTGGTGAAAAATTCCGTGGGCGCAGGAGATTCCATGGTGGCAGGCTTTATGGCCAGCGTCATCATGCAGGAGAATTGGGACAGCGCCATACCCGTGAACTACAGAGATGCCCTGATCGAGGGCACAGCTGCGGGGGGCGCCACGGCATTCTCCGATGACCTCGGCAAAAAGAAAGACATCGACAGGCTGAGAGATCAGCTGTACAGGCAGATGGAAAAAGAGAACTGATATGTCACTGAAAAACAAAAAGCGGGATATGACCCCCTTTGATATGAAGCGCAGGCCTGTGAAACAGAATATCTTCCTGACCCCGCTGCTGTGGGCTGTATCATACATACTCACAAGAAAACAGGGGCTCAGGAAAGTCAGCCGTATCAGAATGAAAGGCCTTGAGCCGCCCTATCTGGTCTTTGCCACCCATCAGGGCTTTTCGGATTACTACATTGCCCCGCGGGCGCTGTTCCCGCACAGGGCGAACTATATCTCTGATATGGAGGGCTTTGCCGCTTTCGGGAACTGGCTTTACCGTCGGGGGGGCTGCATTGGCAAGCGCAGGTACGTCGCTGATACGGCAGTGCTAAACAATGTGAAATATGCTCTCTTCACCCTGAAACAGCCTGTGGTCATCTTCCCCGAATCACGGCACTGCGATGCAGGTGTTACCTCCTGCATATCCAATGACATAGGCAGGCTGGCAAAGCATTTCGGGTTGCCCGTGGCGGTCATATCGGCTCACGGCAGCTACCTTGCAAACCCTTTCTGGGACGAAGCCCATGAACGCAGGTCGAAGATATCCGCTGAGATAGAACAGGTCTTCACCGCCGAGGAAGTTAAGCGCACCTCCGCCGAGGTGATACAGGCGGAGATAGAAAAACGTCTTAAGTACGATGAGTACAGCTATCAGCTGCAAGAGCATATCTCCATAAATTACCCCAAAAGGGCGGAGGGGCTGCAGCTTCCCCTTTATAAATGTATCAGCTGCAAAGCCGAGGGCAGCATGGCCGCCGCAGGGACGAAGCTTTCCTGCCGGGCCTGCGGAAAGACTTGGGAGATGACCGAATACGGACAGCTCAGAGAACAGGAAAGCGGGAAGCTTCTGCACATACCCGACTGGTACAGGTGGGAACGCAGGGAGACCGAAAAGGAGATAGAGGCGGACGGATATCTTGCCGACAACATCGTCACGGTGGAAGCCCTGCCCAACGAGAAAGGCTTTGTTCCACTGGGGAAAGGCAGGCTTGAACACAGCAGCGGGGGATATGTGCTTTACCTCGATGACACGGAACAGCAGGCCGTAAGAAATTCTCCCGACAGCTTTCCCGTAAGGGTAAAGGCAGAGAACCTTGTTTCTGCCCAGACGGAATACAACTATCGGGGCAGGGGTAAATGCATTGTGCTTTCCACCAAAAACTGCTGCTACTACTGCTACGGCAGCGAGCCTGACTTTATTGTGACAAAGCAGGAATTCGCCCAGGAATATTTTTACAGAAAAAACAAACTCAACAAGAAAGAGGTGTAACCATGCCACTTAGATTTTTCGGCAGGGGCTCAGCCTTTGCAGACAACCATAATTCAGCCTTTTTTATCAGTGACGGCGACCTTGTCATCATCGACTGCCCCGCTTCGGCCTTTCAGGCTGTCAAGAAAATGGACTGGGAGAAATTCGGCAAAATTTACATACTTGTCACCCACACCCACGGCGACCATGCAGGCGGAGTGGGCATGATGCTGCAGTTCGTGTGGTTTGCAAGCGGAATGAAAAAACGGGCTGTCATAGTCGCACCCTCGGAGGAAGTACGGGCGGATCTGGAACTTCTGCTCAACAGGATAGAGGGCTGCGAGCCTGAATGGTACGAGCTGACCACCGCTGAAAAGCTTGAAAAAAGCTGGCTGACAAAGGCAGTACCCACTGTCCATGCAAGCACCCTTGCGGGAAAATGCTTCGGCTATCAGCTGAATGTGGACGGCAAAAATGTGGTCTATACAGGTGATACCGCCACACTGGCACCTTTCCTGCCCCTGCTTTTGGAAGACACCGTGCTTTACACCGAAGCCGCAACTTTCAGGAGCAGTGTTCACCTTTATCTGGAAGATGTTCTGCCCACATTTGAAAAGCTTGCCGCCGAGGGTGTCAGGGTATACCTTATGCACCTCGACCGTGAAGATGAGGTAAAAAAGCTCATAGCAGGCAAGGACATACAGCTCGCCCCGCTGTACAGCGAATAGATGCAAAAACAGCCGATGTGAAAAAACATCGGCTGTAATTTTTTTATACTATCGCAGTTATCCTGCGTTCACCCCTGAGCTTCTGTCCGATGTAGCCCTCAGCTGCGGACCTTGTGGTAAAAAAGGTGCTGTGCAGGGGTCCTGCCATGGTGTAGATGATATCATGGCGGTCGGTCAGGCTTCTGTCGAAGATAAGCTTGCCGCCCTTGATGATCTTTTCAACACGGCCATTGCTGTCACGGAAGAAAATATCCGCCGCCATGCCAACCTCCAGCGAACCGATATGCCCTGCGATAAGATCAGCCTGCGCCGCAGACAAAGTGCCGTCATCATAGGGCAGTTCACTGCGCTTGCAGGCGGATATCACCGCGAAATTCAAAGGGGCGCTCATGGCAGTTTTGAAAAGCTCCGAGACAGGGGGCGACATAGCCGTCTGTCGGAAAATAACGGTGGAATATCCCGAAAACAACAGGTCTTCGCCGTTAAAGGAAAAGCTGTCCCTGCAAAAAAATATCTGCCCAGCCTCCACCGAAAGACCCGCCCCGTCAAGGGTGCAGCGGACGCCTTTTTCCGCCGAAGCACCGACCCTTGTGATAAAGCCGTCAGTGATCTCGATGTCGGTTTTTCCCGCAGTTAACAGGGCATTTTTTATGACGATATCGGGAAGCTTTTCTGCCATGCCCTCACCTCCGTAGCAAAACGGGGACTTTGCAGTCCCCGAGATCAATTATTCCTCAAACTCACTCACCAGCTGCGCCACGGTCTGCTTGGCGTCGCCGTAGATCATCACAGTGTTGTCGTTGGTGAACAGCGGGTTCTCCACGCCCGAGAAACCAGCGCCCTTGCCGCGCTTCAGGACGAATACCGTGCGAGCCTCAAAGGCATTTATTATGGGCATTCCGTAAAGCGGAGACGTTTCATCGGTCAGCGCCGAGGGGTTAACGACATCGTTTGCGCCGATGACGATGGCAACGTCCGTGTTGGACATCTGGGGGTTCATCTCGTCAGCGGTCTTAAGCTGTTCGTAGGGGACATTCGCCTCGGCCAGCAGCACGTTCATGTGGCCGGGCATACGGCCTGCAACAGGGTGTATCGCAAAGCTGACCTCTGCACCGTTGGCCTCAAGCTTGTCACAAAGCTCCTTGACGGCGTGCTGCGCCTGGGCAACAGCCATGCCGTAACCGGGAATGAAAACTACCGAGCTTGCGGCTTCAAGCACCAGATAAGCGTCCTCAACAGACATGGACTTGGGCTCCTTCTGCTCGCCTGCTGTACCTTTTTTTGTACCGCCGAAGCTTCCGAAGAGCAGGCTGTACAGCGTGCGGTTCATGGCCTTACACATTATTAACGTCAGGATAAGTCCGCTGGTGCCGACCAGACAGCCCGAGACCACCAGTACGCTGTTGCTTATGGAAAGTCCCGCAAAGGCTGCTGCAAGGCCTGAAAACGCATTCAGCAGAGAGATTATTACAGGCATATCGCCGCCGCCGATAGCCACCACCATGGTGAAGCCAAGTACAAGATATGCACCTGTCACGATGATGACTCCGATCTTGCCCACGCTTGCGTCAACTGCGCCTGCAATGCTCATGGCATAAATTACCACGCCTGCGATGCCAATAGCTGCCAGCAGACCATTTATTGCGTTTTTAGCGGGGATAGTCACGTTCTTCTTGAACATTTTTCCGCTGAGCTTGCCCCAGGCCACAATAGAACCTGTAAAAGCTATGGCGCCTATGGCAATGGTCAGGCCAAGGGCTATTGATGAGAATATATTTATATTCTTGTCGGTCATGTACTGGGTCAGGGCGACCAGCAGGCTGGAAAGTCCGCCGAAGCCGTTGAACAGTGCGACCAGCTGGGGCATACCTGTCATCTCGACTTTCTTAGCCCATACAGCACCTATCACACCGCCCAGGACGATAGCCGCTATAGCCCATATATAGGCATTCTGCGCAGGCCCGAAGGTCAGTGTAGAAGTAACTTCCTTCTCGAAAAGCACCGTTACCACGGCGATGAGCATACCAACAGATGACAGCAGGTTGCCCTTTCTTGCGGTGTCAGCCTTGCCCAGCAGCTTGATGCCCCTGATGAAAAGAACCGATGACACCATGTATAATATTGTTGTACATATCGTGCGGATATTGTCGAAGGTCACTTCTTGTCATCTCCCTTCTTTTTGAACATTCCCAGCATTCTGTCAGTTACCAGATAACCTCCGATAACGTTTATGGTCGCCAGAACGATAGCTGCGAAACCGCAAATATTGCTTACCATGCCCTCGGTGTGCAGTGCAACTGCTGTGGCAGAGACAGCACCGACTATAGTAATGCCGGAGATCGCGTTTGTGCCCGACATAAGGGGCGTATGCAGCTGTGACGGTACCTTTGAGATAAGCTCAACGCCCAGAAATCCTGCGATGACAAACACGAAGACAAGCAGCAAAATTTCTCCTATTGCCATTTTTCTTTCCCTCCTGTAAAATTAACGAAAACGTTTAATGAAATGCTGTGCGCAATAATTATTGGTCTTTGAACCTTTCGTGTATGATCTTTCCGTCCTGTGTGAGCAGACAGCCGCGCATTATTTCGT
Organism: Ruminococcus sp.; assembly: GCF_017464355.1. Classification (GTDB taxonomy): domain Bacteria; phylum Bacillota; class Clostridia; order Oscillospirales; family Ruminococcaceae; genus Hominimerdicola. The sequence goes on from NZ_JAFUAG010000029.1 coordinate 66,713, forward strand.
CGTTCAGGTCCACTACAAGCTCCTTGCTCTCCTTGTCATAAAAATGGGTCAGGAAAGCTGTGAAATTGCCCGAAAGCATTTTCGAAGCGTCGTAGGGCACCTGTCTTTCCAGCATATCGCCGCACATGATAGTCACACCGTTTTCGGTGACAACGTCCTCGAACAGCTTGCTGCCCTCAACGTTTCCGCCCGTAGATACGGCCATATCCACCACTACTGCGCCCTTTTTCATTCTGTCAAGGACGTCCTTGCCGATGAGGCGGGGTGCCTTTCTTCCGAAAACCTTTGCGGTGGTGATAACGATGTCCGAACGCTCGCAGACCTTCGCCTGAGCCTCCTGCTGTTTCGCGATCTGCTCGGGGGTCAGTTCCTTGGCATAGCCCTGGTCTGTCTGCCCCATTTCGCCCAGGTCGATCTTCACAAAGCTGGCTCCCAGGGACTTTACCTGCTCTTCCACCACAGGCCGTGTGTCGAAGGCATCTACCCTTGCGCCAAGCCTTTTTGCGGTGGCTATGGCCTGAAGTCCTGCCACGCCAACACCGATTATGAAGACCCTTGCAGGCTGTATCGTACCCGAGGGTGTCACCATCATAGGCAAAATTTTCGGAAGTTTCGCTGCGGCATTGACCACTGCGGTGTAACCCGCCAGAGAGGTCTGGGAGGACTGAACGTCCATTTTCTGGGCTAAAGTCGTTCTGGGTATCATTTCCAGCGACACTGCCTGAACTCCCGCCTTAGCGAAATCGTTTAAGAGACCCTTTTCGTTGAAAGGGTCAAGGTAGCTGAGGTGCAGCGCCCCGGCGGGTATCCCCGCCGCAGACTCGGGCTTCATGATACGCAGGATCATCTCGCTGCCGCTGTAGCCCTCCTCATTTGAGCCGACCGGTGTTGCCCCGGCTTTTTCGTAGCTTTCATCGGAAAAACCGCTTTTTTCCCCCGCCCCGCGGACGACCTTCACCTCGTAGCCCATGCCGATGAGCCGCTTGATATCCTCGGGTATCAGCGCCACACGGGTCTCCCGAGGATCTGTTTCACGGCAGACTAGTATTTTTTTCATAACGAAACTCCTTTCAAGCACGAAAAATTCCCGAAAACAGCACTAGGCAGCATCGCATAAACGGTGCTGCCGTGCTGATATAGAGGTCAATCCCAGGTTTCGGTGTTCATAGCGAAAACATTTTCGCCCGCCTTATCTTCCGCCGAGGGTACCCATGCTATCTGCATTTCAGGGTGTTCGCCCTGAAAGGGTACCGTAGGCAGAAAGCCTGTCTTTTCGGTATTTTTCATGCTTTCATCTCCAATTTATACGATGCCCTGTGCATTCATCGCGTCAAGCACTTTCTCAAAGCCTGCGATGTTTGCGCCTACAACGTAGTTGCCCTCAAAGCCGTACTTCTTAGCAGCATCGTCGATGTTGTGATAGAGGTTCACCATGATGCCCTTGAGCTTTGAGTCTACCTCTTCAAATGTCCAACTCAGGCGCTCGCTGTTCTGGGACATTTCCAGTGCGGAAGTTGCAACGCCGCCTGCGTTAGCAGCCTTGCCGGGTATGAACCATACACCGTTCTCCTGCAGATACTTGGTAGCTTCCTCGGTGGTAGGCATATTTGCGCCCTCGCAAACTGCTGTTACGCCGTTTGCGACCAGCTGCTTTGCGTCTTCGATATCAAGCTCGTTCTGAGTTGCGCAGGGAAGTGCGATGTCAGCCTTGATAGCCCATACACCTCTGCCCTCGTGGTACTCAGCATTGGGTCTGTACTTCTTGTACTCGGTGAGTCTTGCTCTATCAACTTCCTTGATCTGCTTCAGAGCTGCAACATCTATACCCTCGGGGTCGTATACCCAGCCTGTGGAATCAGAGCAGGTAACTACCTTTGCGCCCAGCTGCTGTGCTTTCTCGATAGCGTAGATAGCCACGTTGCCTGCGCCCGATACTACTGCTGTCTTGCCTGCGATGTCAGCGCCGTGGGACTTGAACAGCTCCTCAACGATGTAAAGCAGACCGTAGCCTGTAGCCTCAGTTCTTGCGAGAGAACCGCCGTAGGTCAGGCCCTTGCCTGTCAGCACGCCCTCGAAGAGGCCTCTGATCTTCTTGTACTGGCCGAACATATAGCCTATCTCACGTCCGCCTGTGCCGATATCGCCTGCGGGGACGTCAGTGTCAGCGCCGATGTACTTGCAAAGCTCGGTCATGAAAGCCTGGCAGAAACGCATAACTTCTCTGTCGGACTTGCCCTTGGGGTCGAAGTCGGAACCGCCCTTGCCGCCGCCGATAGGCAGGCCTGTCAGGCTGTTCTTGAAGATCTGCTCAAAGCCCAGGAACTTGATGATACCCAGGTTTACAGAGGGGTGCAGTCTGAGACCGCCCTTGTAGGGGCCGATAGCCGAGTTGAACTGTACACGGTAGCCTGTGTTTACATGAACATCGCCGTTATCATCGATCCAGGGCACGCGGAACTTGATCTGTCTTTCGGGGTTTACAAGTCTTTCCAGCAGCGCATCTCTGCGGAACTTCTCCTCGTTAGCCTCAATTACAACTCTGATAGACTCCAGTACCTCTCTTACAGCCTGGTGGAACTCAGGCTCGCTGGGGTTCTGCTTGATGACCTGTTCAATTATTTCGTCTACATATGATGACATTTTATTCTACCTCCTGAAAAAAATCTGCAAAATAAAAAGCAATGACGTACACTTCCCCCAAGGGGATCGTCTCGGCGTCATTGCCTTCACTGGTAACTATTCTACAGTATTACGGGGAAAAAGTCAATTTATTATATCCTATAATTTTCCGACTTTTTGCAGATATTTTCTGATGTACATATTTTTACCCTAAAATACAGACAACGGACAAAAGGGGTCGGCAATTTTGCAGCCTTCCCCTTATGCCCGATTTATTTAAGATGGGATATAGTGCGTTTTCAGAGGTATGCTTTCTTTGCATAAACTCTGTATCACAAGTATATCTTTAATTTATTATATCTCACATTTCGATTTTATACTACCACAATAATCCGACTTTTTATTTAACATATCCGACTATTGTCTCTTGATTTCCGAAGGTGTCTTCCCTGTTATCTTCTTGAAGACCGAGGTAAAATAATCCACCGAGGAGAACCCCAGCAGGGCGCTTACCTCGTAGACCTTATACCTGCCCGAGGCCAGCAGTTTTTCAGCATACACCATGCGGAAATTCTTGTAAAAATCCCCGAAAGTCATGGACATTTTCTGCTTGAAAAGTCTGCCGAAATAGTCCTTGTTGAAGCCGAAATGATCCGCTGCATACTCGGTGGTGACGGTGATGCTCTCACATTCCTGCAAAAATGCAGACAGCCGCGAGAGAAAGCTTTCGTCGCTGCATTTTATGCCCTCCAGATATTCCTGCAAAGCCTGGGCATATTCCCCCGTCACGAAACTGCGGCCGATCTGCTCGCAAGCCCTTGTCAGCGCCTCCCGCAGCCTGCCTTCGCTGACGGGCTCTGTCAGGTAATCAATGGCGCCTGCAATGAAGCATTTACGCATATTTTCAAAGTCGTCCCTGGGACTTGCCGCAATGCAGACTACCTCGCTGTCCGCCGACTTCACCGCAGCTATAACGGCCTCAGCGCTGATAATTGGCGGGCGGTTGAAACAGACTACCAGCTCTGCCCTGCTAGCAGCGCATATCTCACTGAGGTCCTTCATATCAGATGACCTGCCGATGAGTTCAAAGCCCGTCTCGTTCCACACAGCCAGCTTTTTCAGCTTGTCATAGGAACCATTGCTGTTATCAAAAACCAGCACTCTGTAAAGCCGCTTCACCGCAGTCACCTCCCGAAAAAAATAAGGGCGCCGTAATCATTTACAGCGTCCTTGCTTCTAACATATATTACCATACAAAAAAGGTATTTGTCAATAGATAAAATACCGTAAAAGCCCAATTAGTAGGAAATTTATAGGGTTTTATCGGATATTTTGCGTGCGATCAAACAACTGCATATAATAAAAAAACGCAGAAAGACCGATGCGGTCATCTTCTGCGCCTTTGCATATTGTAATTATTTTATCATTTTTGGTGCTGAATTTATACATTGTTTTAAAGACATTCTACCCTACAAATCCGACTTTTTCCAAAATAAAAAATCCCGCAAATTCTTGCGGGAATGAAAGCAGGGGCACCAAGGATCGAACTCGGGACACGCGGTTTTGGAGTTAAGAACATCTGTTCGCGCCGTATATTATAACCTCTTGAAAGTGCCGATTTTACGGGGGTTTTACAACCTGTCTTGTTATAACTTGGTGTATGATTTTGCCTCTTTTTGCGGTTTTAGTTGTCAAATAGTTGTCAGAAACCAGACTGTAGCCAAAGATATAACAACCTTTAGCAAAGGATTTCACATTCCAAATAATTAGTCACATAAGTCCCAAAAAAGCTCTGTTCTCATTATACTAAGACTCCTTCCGGTTGTCAATATCCATAAGTTAAAATATTCATAGCCTGCAAGTACCATCTCGGTGCTTGCAGGCTATTTTTGTTTTATGCTTCCTTCTTTAAGCTGTCCGCACTCGGCAGCGGCAGTATGTTGTGCAATGTCTCCGCAGCCTGCGCTTCGGCACTCTGTATCGCATGAATATATATCCTGCTCGTTGTTGCCGACGTTGAATGTCCTAACCTCTGTGCTACCGCCGAGATCGGAGTATGTGCTGCAAGCAAAAGTGTCGCACAGGTGTGACGCAGGGAGTGCAGGCAGATGTCCGGCAGATCGTTCTCCGCCACAAACTTGTAAAACCATGCTGTTACCGTTCCCGGATTTATAGGCTTGCCGTAATTGGTAGTTATCACTCGCCCGCTGTTGTGCCATTCCGAGCCCAGCTTTGCCGCCTGTTCCTCCTGCCACCTCTTGTGATACCGGAGCAGCATAGCCAAGTCTGCGTCGATGTGGATAACTCTCTTTGAGGATATAGTTTTGGGTGTACTCTCAAATACTCCCTTTTCAGGCAGATACAAGCTGCTGCGCATAATGTGTATCAGATTTTTCTCAAAGTCTATATCCTGCCATTCAAGCCCGCAGGCTTCACCTCGGCGCATACCTGTCAGTAATAATAAAGGTATAAGCACATCGAAGGGCTTGTCCGCCTTTTCATTGACCTTGATAAGAAGCTGCATTGCCTGTTCCTCATCAAGGTATCTTGCTTCCTTCTGCTGAACTCTCGGTGCTCTTACCCTTGAACAAGGGTTTACTATTATTAGCCCGTCATACACAGCGTTCTGCAATATATCCGAAAGTACCCTATGGTGGTGAAGTATCGTCCTTGCCGAAAGCTGTTTTTCAAGCGGTATAAATAAGTCCTCAAGCGGGAAACGCAGCGCCTTTGACACAGCCTTTGCATTTTTCTCATTAAGGTTTCTCCCCGCCCTGATCGAATCCGTAGCTGTCAGCCCTATACCGCATTTCTCGGCAAACTCCGGTCTGGTGTAATCATTCTTGCATATCTGCTTGCAGAGGTCTGTCGGCTTGTACTTTATATCCTCCCGCTTTTCCTCATAGAGATCATCATAGAAAGCATAGATAGCGCCAGGCTGAATGTTCTCCAAGCGGTAATGACCGAGAGCAGGAAGTATTCTTTTGAGCATTCCTTTATACCGGATATAGGTGGTAGGCTCGACCTCCTTCTCCTTGCGCTTCAGCCAGTAATTCTCGACGTATTCAGAAAGCCTCATTTTGCTGTCAAGGCTCTGCCCGTTTTTGAATTTCTTCTCAAACTCCGCAGCGACTATGTTCAGTTCTTTGTTGATCGCCCTTACGCCCATATCGGGGTCTGGTGTCCAAGTCATCATATGAGCGATTTTCTTACCGTTTGCATCATAACCGCAGCTAACAGTTATCTGATAGCTCTTGCCTCTTTTTCTGATGTTAGCCATCAAAATTCCTCCATTCTTATGAAATTGTCAAAATACCCTTGACCCGAATGGAGAAATATGATACAATAATCTTGTCACAGTTCGTATCATTTCCCATTCGGAAGTGTTCGGACTATCTGCTTCGGGTATTCAGAGTGTTCGCAGCACTCTAACACTCGGAGCAGATTTATTTTTGTGAATTCGCTTTCACACTTTAATGTGCTAAATTCACTATAATCATTATATATCAGAATGAACCGCAAGTCAAGAGGTCTTTCCGAAACTCCCGCAAATTCTACGAATCGAACAAAGGTGTTATTCGAGAATTGGTGACTTTTTCACTTAAAGTCAGATGCAGTCATTTGGTTTATACATTCATAAAGGTCGGACTTTTTGATAAGTATCTTGCCGCGCTCACCTCTCCCGCTTCTTATGTGCGGCAGCTTGTCCTGCTTGACGAGCTGGCGGACGGTGTTTTCGGTCAGCCCTTTGATCTGATCCGCACATTCCTTGACGGTCAGCATTTCGACAGGCTCACTCTCCTGCTTGACCTCTGCCTGCCTTATAGTACGCTCGTCCTGCTCTATGAGCTCCGTGAGCAGGGCGGTTATAGCATCAACTATTTCTCTTTTTCTTCTGTCTGCCATTTGACTATTATCCCTTCCTTTTCTATCCGTTCAAGACTTTTGTTATAATATTCTTCGGAAATTTCACAACCTATAAAATCCCTATTGTTATTAAGACAGGCTATAGCTGTTGTCCCTGATCCGCTGAAACAATCAAGTACGGTATCTCCTTTGTTACTATGCTTTAAGATAAGAGCTTCTATCAGAGCATAGGGCTTTTGTGTCGGGTGAAACCTATCTTTATCGTGACAGATAGGTAATCTGTATATTCCACTATCATACTCTGAATGGAACGTAGGCTTGCTGCCTTTAACTCCAAGTATTGCTGCTTCTCTCGCATTAGTCAGATAGTTTATTTTACTATTGATAGGCACAGGATTTGTTTTGACCCATTCGATATATCGTATCTGCTTGAAATCGTTTTGTTCAAGGCTCTGCCTTAAAAGTGTTATCTTCCATAAATCATAAAAGCAGATGAGTGTGCCTCCAGTCTTTAACAAACGATAGCTCTCTTGCAGTACCCTATCTATTCCTTGAAATCTTGTATCCCACTCCCCAAACTCCATTGATATTCTGAAACGATCAGTATCTTTTCCTTTTGGCTCTCCGTTTGCAAAATTCGTTTGCCTTGAAATATCATAGGGAGGGTCTATCAACACAAGTGAAATGGAATTATTCTTAATTGTGGGCAGGAGATCAAAACAGCTTGTATTTTTAAGTATTAGATTGGCTATCTATAAACCCCTTCCTTTATATATAGTATAGATTTTTGCAGGGAGGGTATCTCCTTTTCGTTTTATACTATCCCCTCCCCTGCTGTCAAAGCCTGCCGCAGCGACTTGCCCGAACAGAGCATAGCAGTCTTGTTGCCCTCCAGATCGGTGACAACAGTAAACTTGCCGAAGCTGCCTATCCTTATTTCCTCACCCTCGGCAAGTACCTGCCGGATAGTGTCCATAACAGTATTTATGTAGTGGTAGGCTGTCTGCTCGGATATGCCTCTTCGGGCTGCCAGCTCTCTTGTAAATTCCTGTGTATCCATTATGCCCACTCCCTTCTTCTTGCAAGTTCTGCGACCGCGAGCATTACCCTGTAGTTCTGCATAATGCCGAGCTCGGTATTCAGCAGCTCAACGGTCTCCTGCTCGCTTTTGCCGAGATGTTCAGCAAGAGCATTTATGCTCACTCCTGCGAGTATCATTTCGCTTTTTATCCTTTTGTTAGGCATCTATTGTCCCCCTCCTGCTTTTCAGTTCCTTTCTTATAAAGGTGATGTACCTCCTACGCTTACCGCCGATACGTTTTTCCGGGCGGTATCTCATATCCTTGCGCATTACCCAGCCGACTTTGATGAGGTTAGCTCTGAACAGAGTGTTGAGTGCGTTCTGAATATTTATGCGGGGCTTGCCGACCTTGGTGAGATGATCGTCGCAAAGTCCGATAAGCACACTCGGTATCAGATACACATACTCATCGTCATAATATCCGAGCAACGTTTTGTTTGGGTTCAGTTTGTAATGCTCGTTTACAGGGAGCAGATACTTGTCCCTGTCGGCAACAAAGGTCTTTACAAGGTACATGAAAACCTCGGTATCTCTATTCTCAAACCTCATAATCGTCACCCCTCTTGGCTGCTGCGAGCAGCGATGCGGTGAAGAAGCCGACAGTACTGCCGACCATTGTACCTATAATAAACTTTATCATTTTTTAGTCCTCCATATTTTACATAGCGTGTTTTGGCGCTTTCCGGCTGACAGCATCAAGCTGTTCAAGCCGTTTTTTTATGTTCAAAGGATAGTCCCTGCCCATATCATAGCACTCACGCTTTTCATTGTCTGTTCCATACAGCAGCTTATCGAGATAATATTCTGTATAGTTCCGTTTGTTTATGCTTTCAAGATAACGCTCATTGACCTTATCTACCGGGCTGCGGGGGGCGTAGATCTTCTCCCAATATTTCAGCAGCTTCCTGTATTCGATCAGCGTATGCACCGATTCATCGAGCCAAAATAGAAAAGCTTCGTCCTTTTGGGGTTTGAGCAATCTCGGTTTCACGGGAATGGCGAGTTCACCGTCATCAAGTCCCAGCCCCAAATCATGACTGATTTTCTTTGCAGCTTCAATATTTGAGAGTCCATATATTTTCTGAACGAAATCAACATGGTCTCCGTGTTCACCACAGCCAAAGCAATGGTAATGATCTTCATAGACTTTAAAAGAGGGGTTGCGCTCATTGTGAAACGGGCAGCAGGCGAAGCCGCCTCGGTCCACCTCCAGACCGTAATAGCGAACGAGGTCTTTGAGATCTACCCTGTCTTTGATGTCCTGAAAGATGTTTGACATATCAGCCTCCCTTGATTATTTGAGGTAAAGGTAATGATTTCATTGGCGTCAGCCGATAGATACTTGGCGAGAGTTTTCTACCGGGAAATCATCCCCCTTTCATAAGACACTACAAAAAGAGGCGTTTTTTTAAGCAGAAACACCTCTTTGCTCAAACAGTTCTACTTTATGCACAAATCAAGACCTGCCATTTTGTCTGTTCGTACAATATCATCTCCAACTATTCTTGTTTTGCTAAACTATTCTATTGATTTTGTACCGAAACACGCACACGGTACAGAGAATATAGACCACTACACAAGCTCGACTACTTTACTTTGTGAGGCTGTGCTTCGGCTTTATGACCGTATTGTTGACCCCGATCTGCTGCTGCGCAGAATGTATGTTGTGGCAGAGAATGTTATCTTTGAACGTGATATTCCAGAAGAACAGCCTGTCCAGCTTGACTTTTTCAGCGACCCTACGGAGCAAGCCGAAAAGATAGACAGGGCGAGGGCAGCCGAGGAAAAGGAGCATCGCTTGCAGCAGGCTACACTTAAAATACAGGAAAAATACGGTAAAAATGCCATTCTGAAGGGCATGAATTTCCTTGACGGTGGAACAACTATTGAGCGAAACGGTCAGATAGGCGGTCATAAGGCAGATTGAGAGGTGATAGCATGGACGAGAATTTCCCTTACAAAGACATAATTGATCTGCCGCATCATCAATCGGCAGGGCGCAAGCACATGAGCCTTTATGACAGGGCTGCACAATTTGCCCCTTTTGCGGCATTAACAGGCTACGATGACATAATAGCCGAAACGGGCAGACTGACAGATGATATGCTTGATCTGCCCGATGATGTTAAGGACGAGCTTGACCGTAGATTTGTGCTTCTTAACTCTTTAATTGATGAAGGATACCGACCGGAGGTTACAGTCACTTACTTTGTCCCCGATAAGACAAAAGAAGGCGGCAGCTTTGAGCGTTACACAAGTGAGGTCAAGAGAATTGACAGTACAATGCGAACCTTTATCTTTTATGATAAGGATAAAGAGCTTTCGGGGAAGGTGATCGACATAGGGGCTATTGTGGCTGTTGAGGGAGAATTTATTGATGAAATGATATAAGGGCTTGCTCCACTATGGAACAAGCCCTTTAAACATTTATAATATAAACTATATGTGGGATAAAATATAAATATATTATAGCATATCCTTGGAAATCTTTCAAGCACTGTAAAATGATAAGGGATTAACTAGGATAGCACAGATAAGATTTAATATTATCACATTCATATATTTATATTTCAAGGAAAGGTATAATTAAATAAGTCCTCAAAACCGCGTGTCGAGAGGTGAGAATTAAAATGGCACAAAAAAAGTTATACCAAATCATAAAAAGCATAATTTGATATAACTTTGAGCATCGAATAATAAGTCAAAATAAATTGGAATAACTTTAGTTGTCAAATAGTTGTCAAAAACGCTTTTTTTGCCGATGTCAAAAAAACAAAAAAGCCCGCAAACAGCGTGTATGCGGGCTTTTTTGTGGCAGGGGCAGAAGGAATCGAACCCTCGGCACGCGGTTTTGGAGACCGCTGCTCTACCAGCTGAGCTATACCCCTATGAAGAAAGTGGACCATCAGGGACTCGAACCCCGGACCCACCGGTTATGAGCCGGTTGCTCTGACCAACTGAGCTAATGGTCCATGTACAAAAA
>NZ_JAFUAG010000030.1 GCF_017464355.1 Ruminococcus sp.
GCAGTACAAAGCAGACACTTTATTTGATGATCTGTATTGCCTTCAATGGCTGCAAAAACAATTGAACTTATTTTTTCTAAAGGAAATAAGGGCAATGCCTTCCACTCACGGAGGACATTGCCCTTTTCCTTATGCTGTGATCATATCAGTCCTGAATCTACTGCATCATAGTCGCACCGTCCTTGAAGCCAATCTTGTAGGCAGCTCTCATTTAAATCATATTTTTTTAGTATTCCTGACTCGATTGATCGTCCGTTCAAATTCACCGCTGTCGAGCCATTCAGCAAGAAAGAACTGTTCAAGCATAGGGACTGTGCAGGAATAAAATCCGACAGTCTGTTCATATAGAGGCAGCAGTTTCTCAGGCAGAAGCATATAGGCAACACGAAGTGAGGGAGCGATAGTCTTTGAGAAGGTGTTGATGTATATGACATGATCGTTTTCCGACTGTGCAAACAATGTCTGCGGTGCTGTTCCGTTCAGAGTGTATTCAGAATCATAGTCATCCTCAATAATGACCGCATTCCTCTGATACGCCCATTCCAGATAGACCTGTCTGCGCTTAGCAGAAGCAGTTACGCCACTTGGAAAGCTGTTGAAAGGCGTGACATGGAGGATCTCTGCACTTGTTCTGATGAGTTCATCAGTACGGATACCCTCTCCGTCCATTTCAAGCATATCACAAACAGCGCCGTTTGCCTTATAGACTGCTTCTATTTTTTCGTAAGAGGGCGATTCCAACGCAACGGTCTTTCCTCTGCCAAGCATCTGGATACAGATCCCGTACAGGTATTCAGCCCCCGAACCAATAATGACCTGTTCTCTGGATACATTGATATTTCTGCATCTTGAAAGATAGCGGCATATCGCATCACGAAGCTGTGAACAACCACCCTTTGGAGATTTCATCAGTATCCGTTCCCCGTAATCAAGGATCACTTTTCTCAGCATTGATGCTACCGAGGAAAACGGAATATTGTCGTTATGCAGAATATGATCCCTGTCTATTTGAAAGATCGTCTCCTCTGTTGCAGAAACAGGGAAGAAGCTCTCGACAGCGTATTTCACATAGCAACCGCTTCGCAGACGCATTTCACAGAACCCTTCATCGCAAAGCAGTTGATAAGCGTGTTCTATCGTCGGGAGACTGACAAGACAATCTCTTGCAAGCTCTCGTTTTGAGGGGAGTTTTGCACCATGTACAAATGCTCCCGATATGATTCTATTGCGCAGTTCATTGTAGACCTGCATATAAGCCGGCACGCTGCTTTCACGGTCAATTCGGATATGCATTTTCCCCACCTCTTACTTTGATTATACTACTTTCTTAGGCGTTTGGCAATCGTTTGAAAGAAATATTCATAAACTGTAAAATCCTCGGTCAGTTCCGGATGGAAAGCGGTTGCAAGCTGATTATCTTGTCTGACTGCAACGATCCTGTTATCGTGTGAAGCAAGAACTGTGACATTATCACGCACATTCGTTGCATACGGTGCGCGGATAAATGGCATTTCGATTTCTTTCCCTGCAAATATATCGACACAGCGAAAGCTGCCGAGCTGTCTGCCGTAAGCATTCCGATGCACAGATATATCCAATGTTCCAAAGCAAGGAGTACCGCCGCCTGATATTTCTTTTGCAAGGAGGATCATACCGGCACAAGTCCCAAAAACAGGCAAACCATTCTGTATCATTTCCTTTAACGGTTCAAGCAGGTCAAGCTCTGTCAGAAGTTTCCGCATCGCTGTACTTTCACCGCCCGGTAGGATCAGACCGTCAAGTTCCGTCTGAATGTCATGTCTCTTGCGTATCTCCACAGCCTCAGCACCAAGCTGACATACCTTTGCGGAATGCTCTGCAAAAGCTCCCTGTACTGCAAGTACACCTATCCGCATTATTTACCTCTTTCTTCCATAATGAGCTTGATCTCGCTCTCATTGATACCGACCATAGCTTCACCAAGTCCAGATGAAAGTTCAGCGATCAATTTTGCATCATTATAATTCGTAACAGCCTGTACGATCGCACTCGCACGTTTTACGGGATCGCCGGATTTGAAGATGCCCGATCCAACAAACACACCTTCTGCACCGAGCTGCATCATCAGTGCGGCATCGGCAGGTGTCGCAACACCGCCGGCGGCGAAATTTACGACCGGAAGTCTGCCCGTATCGTGAACCTGTTTCAGCAGCTCATACGGCACTTGAAGTTTCTTTGCTTCTTCATAAAGTTCGTCCTCACTGAGCGATACAGCATGACGGATCTGTGTATTCATCATTCTCATATGACGAACTGCCTGCACGATGTCGCCGGTACCAGGCTCGCCCTTTGTTCTTATCATAGATGCTCCCTCGGCAATACGGCGAAGGGCTTCACCAAGATCTCTGGCGCCGCAGACGAACGGCACTTTGAATTTTCGCTTATCCACATGGAAAACATCATCGGCAGGCGAAAGCACCTCGCTTTCATCAATATAGTCGATCTCGATTGCTTCCAGTATTTGTGCTTCAACAAAATGACCGATACGGCACTTCGCCATGACCGGAATAGTCACAGCTTCCTGTATTGAACGGATCATAGCAGGATCGCTCATTCTTGACACGCCGCCGGCAGCCCTGATATCCGCAGGGATACGTTCCAGAGCCATAACTGCACACGCACCTGCTTCCTGTGCGATAACCGCCTGTTCAGGAGTGGTAACATCCATGATCACGCCGCCTTTGAGCATCTGTGCAAGTTCCTTGTTGAGCTGATATCTTTCTTCCATTATGAGTACCTCATTTCTGTTTTTTCTTATTATAGCAAAACTGGTCATATTTGCATATAACCAGTTGCGTTTTATTTTATGGTATCAGATGAAACATAGGAACAATCGAAATCTATGCCACAAAGCGGAATGATATTATCGTTACATGCCAACAGCTTTACAGCAACGATCATTAAAAAATGACCTCCGGCACAACTAGATGCCCTGTTCCTCCGCAGTATTTTGTGGTCGTGTTTATTATTTTCTGTGCTGTTTCGGTCAATAGTTTATCGGGAGTTGCAGCGTTGCCCTGAACGATATCAATCATTTGTATTCCTCCTTTCGTTTATTTTCGTAAAACCAACCGTCCAAACATAACCCAAATAATCGTTGATAAGGTGTTGCCTACGGCACAGCACTGGGAAATTACACCTACCTGTTCAAACAGCAGCTTTTCATGAGAAAGATAATCAGTCTTGCGACGGCGCTTGTTACTGCGGCGGCCATACTGAACATAACAGCACAGATCTCATTCTGTGTGACTGTAAAGCAGCGTTCTGCGGCGATAATGATGTCCATGGGCATGAGTTTCAGGGAAATGCGCGGTATTTATATGCTGAATTTTCTGAAGCTGCTGCTCATCACCCAGGTGACGGCGGCGGTGGTCTCATACTTCACCGTCACTTATATGATCTACATGGTCATGTACGACCTGGGCATAATGCCGTCTTCTGATATGGGCAAGCTTGTAATGACCATAGTTTCGGTCGCGGTGCTGACGCTGCTCATATCCGAGCTGATAATGTCAGTGATATTCAGCGGAACTTTCAGGCGGCGGTCTGCGGCTGAATGTCTGAAAAGGTGAGCTTTCGTTCACAGCAGCTTACAGAGATGAGCTTGTGTTTTCTGAGATATAGGACATATGTCGTTTTGTAAGGCGGGGTCTAATGCCCCCGCCTGTTTGTGTATCTGTGCTTTGTCCCACAACTCTTGTGAGATGATAGGCTCATGAGCGTTGGGTGTCCTCTGCCACTCCTCATAGGGGACAGGAACGGACTTCTTGACACGGCAATTGATTTTCATTCTCCTGCCTTGTGCCGATGTGCCTTTGAGCATGGTATTTATAGTTTCGGTCACAATGTCCTGCATATCATCACCACCATTCTGAAATTTTAGTCGAGCCGAACTTCCAGCCCACACTAAAATTATAGCGCACTTTCGGGGTGAAAGTCTATTCGCAGTGCGCATGAAGCCCCGTGCGTCATAAAACTTTTCTTATCGTGAAATTGTTATGGGGAATTTTCAAATGGGCATAAAAAATGCAGAGCTGGTGTTGCTCTGCATTGGGTAAGTATATTCAGTTTTTGGTGCTAAGATAAATCAGAATTTGCATACTAAAAATACGCATAGAAAGGATAAAATAAAGAAGAAAAAACATATTTTATTTTTCTTTTTTAGAAGATACAATGCAAATGAACCAAAAGATACTGCAAAGCATAAAGCCGAACATTTCGACGAAATATTTGATTTTCCAAATGTTCCCATCAACAATAATATACAACCAACTATTGAAATAATGGCAAAGAATATGCTGAATATCAATTCACCAATATTATGATTTTTCACTTGATTTCACCTATATATTTTATATTCCGATTTACACGAGCAAGCCGAGTGCTTACTCCTACCTCTAAATTATATCATACCTTCCCCCAAAAAGCAATCCCATTTCCGAGAAATCCGCCCTCTGAAATCACCGTCATCAGGGGCAGAAAGCCCGTGCCCCAACTATGCAAGAGGGAGAATCGCCATGAAAAAACTGTAAACTTTTCGGAAAATCATGAGCATTTTCTCAAAAACGTCGGTAGTAAAGTAGAAGGGTATTTTCATGGGCGGTCGGGCAGAGCAGAAGCAATTGGAGAAGATTCAGGAGCAGTACAATGAGCAGTCAGCCAAATACGATACCTCAAAGAAAGAAGCGGACAGGCTTGCCCAGCAGATACAGAAAAAGCGGCAGAGCCAAAAGACGCTCGACCGCTACTTACAGAACGAACAGGATGCCAAGAGAAAGAAAAGTCAGCTTGAATAAAGAAAGGAATTTTTATGAGTAGAATAGGTTATATCCGTGTTTCCACGGAGCATCAGGAGACAGCAAGACAGCAGGAGATCATGTACGACTATCAGGTTGACCGCATCTTCTCCGAGAAGATTTCAGTGAGCACGCAAAATGCTTTGCAATTTGCTAAAGACCGCCCTCAGCTTAAAGCTATGCTTGACTATGTGCGTGAGGGTGATACGCTTTAACGCCGTGTCAGGGAGTATGAAGCGGAACACGGCATTGCCGAGCCGACCTCTGCTTGCCCCCTAAGACGAACGAAAACTCCCCTCAGAGCCGTCCGAGCCTGCGGAGTCGTGGACACAGATTCTGTGCGGAATACAAGCTGATGAAAACAGCACCCTTTCAGAAATGCTCCGAGAGGGTGCTGTACTCTTGCTATGGATCAATTGGGTATTCTCTGACTGTAGGATGTGTAATTGTACATTATGTTCTTCGCAGTTTTTCATGAATATGATACATAGTCAGCAAATAAATGGCAGAGAAGAAGTATCATGAGATCGTCCATTTTTCTCCCTCTGTCTGAGCCTGTACCATTCTTGCAAAAATACCGCCCTGCTTTAACAGATCGTCGGGTTTGCCGGATTCCTTTACAGTACCGTCGGACAGCACCACTATCTTGTCTGCTCCCGACACTGTACGCATTCTGTGAGCGATGATAATGACGGTTTTATTCTCGATCAGCTTGGAAAGGGCAGTCTGTATAGCTGTCTCGTTTTCCACATCAAGGCTTGCAGACGCCTCGTCAAGCAATATGATAGGTGAATCTTTGAGAAAAGCTCTTGCAATTGAGATCCGCTGCCTTTCGCCGCCCGAAAGCTCGCTGCCGTTTTCCCCGATCACAGTATCATAGCCCTGTGGGAGACGTGATACAAATTCATCACAGTTGGCAAGCTTAGCCGCACGCATGATCTCTTCATCAGACGCATTCTTTTTACCGATCCTGATATTATCCCTTACACTCTGGTTAAACAGCGTTACGTCCTGAAAAACTATAGAATACGCAGAAAACAGCGTTTCGGGGTCGATCTGTGATATATCCGCACCGCCCAGCGTGATCTTTCCGCCCGTAACGTCCCAGAACCTTGCGGCAAGAAGGGAAACTGTGGTTTTTCCGCCGCCCGAAGGTCCGATCAGCGCCGTAACTTCACCCTGCTTTGCTGTAAAGGAAACATCATTTAAAACGGATACATCATCGTTGTATGAAAATGAAACGTGGTCGAACACAATGTCATAGCCGTCACAATGCATGGTATCTGCCCCGGTTTGTATCTCATGAGAAAGGACCTCGTCAAGACGCTCACACTGAACAGTCGTGGCAATAATTGCCGCAAAATTTTGCAGGGTTATCTGCATCGGATCGTACAGCCTTGATACAAGCATAAGAAACATGAAAAATGTCAGCAGGTCGATCTCGCCCTTAGCAAGAAGTATACCGCCGACAAGTGCGGTAGTCGCAATGCCGAGCTTCAGAATGATCGCTCCCGAGTTTACGCAGACTGCAAGCTTCAGCTCGGTAAAAAATGCCTGTTTTTCAACATTCTTTATCTTTCTGTCAAGCGTTTCCATGTATCTGTCCTGTGCGTTGTTGGAGCGCAGGTCACGGATAGATTCAAGGCACTCCTGTATGCCGTCGGACAGTTCCATTTTAACGCTGTTATTTTTCTTTACGGCAGTCTGCTGATATTTTGAAGAACCCCATACGGTCAGAAATGCCGCAGGAATGACCCAGAAGCTGGCAAGGACTATCCGGTGATCAAAAAATACAAACATACCCAACCCCACAAGTGCCGTGGATATCATAGCGCCGATAAACTCGGGTATCCAGTGACTGGACGCTGTTTCTATCTGTGCGCAGTCTGACATGATCGTGGTCGTGAGATCGGCTATATTTTTCTTCCCGAAATAAGACAGCGGCAGTTTGCGCAGCCGTTCCGCCAGCTTTGTCCTGCGGATACCGCTTTCTCTGTATGTTGACAGGAACGTGGCGTTATACTGGATAAAATTTGTTAATGCGATAAGTGCGAGTATCGCAGCAGAGGCGATGATGTAAAAGGGTATACGGGCGCTTGACAGCGTGTCATTCAGCAGATCCTTTATCAAGCTGTAAAGCACGCCTGCGGGCATGATCAGAGCAAGATTTGTAACAGTCACGCTTAAACAAGCCTTTTCCATATCTATCGCACCCTGAGGGGAGAGTGCGAATTTATGCTGTAATTTTTCTGTGATCTTCATTTTACGCACCTACCTTCCAGTTGACCGAACGGCTGTATTCTTCATACATACTTTTATACTGTCCGTTTTTGCTCATAAGCTCCTGATGTGTGCCTCTTTCGCAGACAGCACCGTCCTTCATCACATAGATACAGTCACAGTTCTTCACAGTGGATAATCTGTGTGCTATCATAATGACTGTCTTGCCCTTTGCAAGCTCGGCGATAGCGTTCTGCACCTTAGTCTCGTTATCCGGGTCGGCAAATGCCGTGGCTTCGTCAAGGATCAGTATCGGCGCATTTTTTAGTATAGCCCTTGCAATGGAAATACGCTGCTGCTCACCGCCCGAAAGATATACGCCTTTGTCTCCCACAACGGTATGTATCCCGTTGGGCAGCTTGTCAATGATATCCTCACACTGTGCGGCTTTCAGTGCGGCTGTCACCTCTTCCTCATCGGCATCGGGTCTGGCAAGCCGAACGTTATCGAGGATACTGGTTTTAAGCAGCCTGCTGTCCTGAAATACAAATGATACTCTTTCCATCATCTTCTTCTGGTCAAGCTTACGAATATCAATGCCGCCGATCTTTATGCACCCCTCGGAAACATCAAAGAAGCGTGCAACAAGCTCGGCAGTTGTTGTTTTACCGCCGCCTGACGGACCTACCAGAGCGATATGCTCTCCGCCTGCAATGCTGATATTCAAGCCGTGTACCGCATCTGTCTGTGCATCTTTATACCGAAAGCTGACATTTTCGAGAGTAACGGAATTATCCTTCGGCTCTGCTGTTCCTGTTTTGTCTGCAAGAGGTTCGATCTTCATGATGTGATCTATGCGTTCAAGCGCATCGACCACGACCATTTCCTGCTCTCCCGAGTAGGCGATCTTGGTAAGTGTAACAGTCAGCAGCGGTGTGACGATGATGTAATACATCACATTCAGTATTATATCCTGCGTTACGCCGCCTTTTGCCAAGATGAATGCACCCAGCACAAGAAAGGCAAAGACCGCATTGATACAGGTCATGAATGCCGTCATAGGCATACGGAGCATCAGGGTGTATTCCGTTGCCCATTTCCCGAAGTTGTCTATCATATCTTTAAATCGTCTGAACGAATGCACCGACTGCCCGAAAACCTTTACCACGGGCACACCACGAACATATTCCGTTGCTTCACTGCTCATATTTTCGAGGGCGTTCTGGTACTCCGCCATTTTCTCCTGCATTCCCTTGCCCATCATGCTCATCATAAAGCCAAATCCGATCAGTGCAGGTATCACACAGATCAGTCCCAGCTTCCAGTCGAACACTGCCAACAGGACGAGCAGACCCACAGGTGTAGCGGCAGCAACTGCCTTGTCCGGCAAATTATGGGCAATATAGGTTTCGGTGGCTGCGGTAGAATCATTCACAATACGTCTGATCTTACCTGTTCCGTCCTCATCAAATACTCCGAGCGGCAGTGTAAGTATCCTGCGCATAAGACCGCTTCTCATGCTTGCCTGTACATGAAATGCCGCAATATGCGTACAAAACAGAGCCACAATGTATATCAAAAGCGTCAGTAAAGTAATGCCGACAGCCTGCCACGCAATATGTTTTATCTGTGACAATTCTTCACCTTTTACTGCAATGCGTATGATCCTCCAAAGGTCGTAAAACGGCACAAGTCCCATAAATGCACTGACTGCCGCAAGGATCCGTCCGACAGTTATCAGGTGTCGATGACCGCCTGCATAGCCGTTTATTATTTTCATAATATCAGTTTTCTTTTTTTCTTTCATAACAGTACCTCATCTATCCTTCCGTTTTCAATATGTAAAATATGTGTGCAGCACCGTTCGATCAGCTCCATATCGTGAGTGACGATCAGCACGGTGATATCTTTGTCAAGTGAGCCTATCAGTTTGGCGGTCTGTACCATACTGTTATAGTCAAGACCGCTTGTCGGCTCATCGAAGATAAGTATTCTTTTTCCTGCAAGTATCGCCGATGCAATGGCGGTACGCTGTTTCTGTCCGCCCGACAGAGACATTGGGTGACGGTCACGCAGCTCAAACAGATCGAGCTTTTTCAGCAGATCAAGCGCTTGCTCTTCATTCTCCGTTTCCATTCCGAGCATTACTTCTTCAAGGACAGTCTCGGCAAAAAGCTGGTGATTTACGTCCTGCATGACCATGCAGCAGATCTTAAGCATTTGTCGGGGGCGGTATTTTTTACCGTCTGTCGTGACAGTACCCTTGAAACGCTTTTGCAGTCCGCACAGGCATTTGACAAAGGTAGACTTTCCTGCACCATTATGTCCGACCACAGCCGTTACAGAGCCTACGGGTATGTCAAGGCTCTTAATATCAAGCGCTGTTTTGCTGCGATAGCTGTAACGGAAGTTGTCGAGGTGCAGAGCTTTTCCCACTGCCCCTCTTCCGTCCTTGGCAAAAAAACCACAGGGTAAATCAAGATGATCGGGCAGGTCTGCACAGGAGCGCAGACCAATGGCATTCATTTCCGGCTTTGACCTTGCAAAAAGTTCATCCCCCGTAATTTCAAGAGATATGCCTCCGCTTTTAAGAAGTATCGCCCTGTCACACAGTCCCTTCAGCCATTCCAGACGGTGCTCCGCTATTACGATCGTTTTTCCGTCAGCCTTCCATTCGGCTATTATGTTGCGCAGCCCATCAATAGCGTCAAGGTCGAGGTTTGATGTCGGCTCGTCCATCACAATAATATCGGGATACATACAGTGAACGCCTGCACAGGCGATCTTCTGCTTTTCTCCGCCTGAAAGCTCAAAGATGCTCCTGCTTTGCAGAGCTTGCAGGGCAAACCGTTCGACCGTCCGTTCAAGTCTCCGCCTGATCTCTTCCTCGGGCAGCGACATATTCTCACAGCCGAATACGATCTCGCTTTCCGTGTCTACACAGAAAAACTGTGACCTCGGATTCTGAAAGATACTCCCGACCTGTTCTGATACAGTTTCTATCGGCGTGGTTTTTATGTCCATTCCGCATACATTGACACTGCCCGAAAGCTCACCCTCGCAGTAATGAGGGATAAGACCGTTTATCAGACGTGTGACCGTTGTTTTTCCGCATCCCGAAGCGCCGCAGAGCAAAACACATTCTCCCTTTTTGATATCAAGAGTGACATCTGACAGTGAACGGCTTTCGCAATTTGTATAGCGAAATGATACATTTTGAAAGCTTATGACTGTACTGCTCATGCGATCACCCCGAACCTATTGCATATCATTACGGCGGCAGGTAACAATGCTGTAACAAAAGCCGCAATATCCTGCAAATGAAAACCTATGCGGCATATATTTGTACGTTTTTTTTTATTGGAAAGACCTCTTGTGAGAGCCGCCGCCGAAAGCTCCTGTCCGATATTGACCGAACATACCAGCATGGGTATGAGCCGATATTCGATCAGCTTGCCTGCGTTTTTGCCGAAAAGACGGATATCACGCATTTTCATAGCAGAGTTGATAGCTTGCATTTCCTCCATAACAGTAGGGAAAAAGCGGAACATCACCGACAGAGGGATCGTTATCTGCTGTGGGATATGCATACGATGAAATGCTGCAATAAATTCGCTGACGGTCGTACTCGAAAGAATATATGCTCCCATGATAAGTCCCGGCATGAACCGCAATACTCCGATACAGCAAATTGTTAAAATGATCTTGATACCGCCGTTCAGCACGGGCAACAGTTCAAGCGATACAAGCGTCAGCACCGCATATGCTCCGCCATAGGCAAGCGCCCTTTTCCACTGTTTTGCGGTCAGTAAAAGTATGATGGGGACAAGCCCTAACAGCTTTGAGATCAGAATAACTGCTTTTATATCAGAACCGACTCCGCCCATAGTAAAGAAAACTATCGAAAGCATAAGGGCTAGCTTGCTCCTCGGATCAAGCACAAGACCTCTGTTGGTGAGGTCAGCGGACAACAATTGTGCCATCAGGCGATACCTGCTTTGGAAAGATGCTTTTTCAGCATTGCTTTTCCGATCATACCGCCTATCAGTCCGAAGATAAGCGTTGCCGCCAACAGGATCACCCAGCTCCACATGGGGAGCAGAGAGTTGAGCTTGTCAACATATTCCTTGCCTACCATTTCTTCACGGGTCTTCATATAGCTATCGTGGTTCAGATAAAACAGCAGGAAGTTACCGAATATCCACAAGGAGAACACAGCATGGGATACCACACCTTTGACTGAACTACCATAATTTCCGCTTTTGAAGATAAGGTCGGCTATAAGACCTGAGAAAACGCCTATTGCCAGAGCATACCAGCTCATGCCCGATATGAGCATAAGAATACCCATGAGTATGCTCATGATCCATATCATACCGAATTTTTTTACTCTCGTAAGAAACAGCATATATACAACACCGCCGACCAACGGACATATCACCGTCAGCATGGGGTAAAGTATCGGCACCATACCGAGCATAGCCGTGATGAAAACGATCACGAAGTAGATCGCTGAGAAGATACCGATATTGATAAGGTCTTTTCCGTTCAACTTTTCTTTCATTATAAAAACTCCTTTTTCCTGAAAATAGGTTAGTTATCGCTAACCTGAATTTGATAGCTATCCAAAATAAAAAGAGCCTTACGGCTCTTTCATGATAATCCCATTATATTCTTCCATCCCGGCATAAAGAATTCATTTACGCTTAAAAGATAGCTTTTGATCTTTTCCTGCGGATATCCATGTATGATCGGTTCAATGATCGCCGTCAGATAAGCACTCAGCAGCATATGTATCTCCTCCTCACTCATTTCTCTTGCAGGATATCCGTGCTTTCTCATATACACCAAAGCATTTGTCAGGTCTTTCTGATTTTTCTCTACGAAATCATGGAGAAAGTTTTCATATTTTGTTCCTTGCGAGCAATTCATCAACAGGATCAGTCTGTCTTTCTGCGGAAGTACGACCTCTGTTATCATATCAATAAAGGATTCTCCGAAAAAAACACCTGTGTCAGCCTGACTGTCCACAAGGGAATATTTTACGGACTTGTGTCTTTTCGCCCACATATCCATATCGTTTATCAAAGGCTCCACAAGAGAAGAAAACATATCCTCCTTGTTCGTATAATGACGATACAGAGCGGCAGATGTCATTCCGGCACGATTTCCTATACTGCGGATCGATGCGCCTGCAAATCCCTTTTCGAGAAATTCTGCCTTCATTGCCAGATCGATCTTAATATGACTTGCAGTCTTGTCCTTCGGCATTTGCTTCACCTCTCCCATTGTTATCAGCGATAGCTATCACTGATATTATATCATATTCATCTGATCGTGTCAAGTGTGTTCAGCAAAAAAGCTTTTCTCAAATGTACACTTGTCAATTCTATAGCAATCCGCCTTAAAATTCAGACAAAATCCAGTCACAAAACCCATAAATCCCAGCTTTTGCGACTGGATTTTGTGAATTTAAAAAGTTGGATTGCTATAGTCGGAAATTGACCCTGACAAACTCTTGACAAGAAACGGACCATATGATATAATATAAACAGATTTATATAAACGAATTTATGTTATAGGAGGGCATATGGCACGAAAAGTCAGTATTACAAAGGATATGATACTTGAAGCGGCACTGAGAATGCTTATCAGGGACGGATACCCGTCGATAAATATCAAGACCCTTGCCGCAGAAGCAGGCTGTTCCACACAGCCGATAGCATGGCACTTTGAGAATATGGAGGGACTCAGGCGGGCGCTTACTGTATACGCTCGGGAATATGCGGAGAAGAAGATCTCATCCTGTGCTGACAATGCGGTGGACGCATTTGAGGAAATGGGCAGGGCATATATAGCTATGGCGAAAAATGAGCCCAATCTGTTCAGGTTCCTGTACATCGGTGAAAGCCGCATAAGCAAGCCCCTGGGGATCGAAGGGCTCGATATCACCGGGAACGATATCAGCTTCGGTGATAAGGATATGGCGGCGGGAATAGCAAGGCAGACGGGACTCTCCTATAAAAGGGCGCAGGAATGTATACGCAGCACTATAGTATACTCCCACGGTCTGGCTGTCATGATCGCCTCGGGGGTGCTTGACATATCGGAGGATAAGGCCATGCGGATGATAAAACACGCCTCAGAGTGTTTTGTATCGGGAGGTAAACATGAAAGATAAGGTAAAGCTTGAATATCTTCTGCCGCTGCGGTGTATCGTATTTCTGATGTTCTATGTATTCAAGGCGCTGCGTATGAACAGCGACATCAGCAGCTGGTCGGTCATAGCTTCCATTACAAATATCATTACGATATATATACTGACCGCGGCGGCTAAGTCACGCGGAATGACTTATTCACAGCTGATAAACTACCGCAAGGGGCAGTTCAGGGCGAACGATATATTTCTTATCATTGCGTTTGCGGCTGTTGGTATGGCGGGAATGTTTCTGTCAGGGCTCGTATGCTACGGCACGATCCGGCCCGAGGTATCGGTACGACTTATAGCGCCTATACCGCCGTTCTTTGCCATGGCGAATTTACTTCTGCTTCCCATCACCGCAGCACTTGCGGAGGACGGACTGTATCTCGGCTGCGGTACGGCGCGTATCGAGAACAAATATGCGGCGGTGATCGTTCCCGCATTCTTCTATGCACTGCAGCACTGCTTCATACCGACGATATTCGATGTGAGATATATGGTGTACAGGTTCCTGATGTTCCTGCCGCTGACAGTGATATTCTGCCTGTATTACCGTAAGAAGCGCAGTCCCCTTCCTTTGATGATAAGCCACGGGCTGCTTGACCTTGCCACATCATCAAGCATACTTGTAATGTCGGTGATACCCGAGCATTAACGAAATCACTAAGGCGGATCATCATGATATTCAGATAACAGAACAGCCTGGGCAAAATCCGAACCGCCATAGCAGTTATGTTCTTTTATTCTTCGGCGGTCTGCGGCTGAATTTCTGAAAAGGTGAGGGGGGCTTTGGGCATCGGCAAGAATGAATAGTTTGTTAAATGGGGGAAATACGGGCTGTTTGGGGAGATCTTCGGGTTGACAGGGGGAAATGAAAGTGTTATAATAAAGGGGAGCGGTGAGGCATACGAATGCCTGCACTGCTTGGGAGAAATTTTTTCTGCTTATGCCTGCATTGCAGGACGGGCAGGACGGAGAATGTCGGCGGCGCACGGGGACGGTCTTGTTTTCTGCAGGCGCTGACTTAATGGAGAAAGTCGGTCCGTGGGACACGGCTGACGGAAAGAAAGATGGAGGTTTTAAAATGAGATCAAAGAGATTACTGGCTGCGGCGGTATCCTTTGCGCTGGCTGCGGGACAGCTGAGCGTAGGTGCATTTGCGGACAGTACGGACAACAAAGGCGAACAGAAAGACACTTCGGCGGCGGCAGATGTTTCTGAAAAGGACGATGAAGTCACCACAGGTGATGACGACACCACTGATGCTGAAACAACAGCTGAATATGACATAGGCGATGTCAACGGGGACGGGGACATAAATGTGACCGACCTTATGAAAGTTGCGGCTTATGTCAAGAACATAAAGGGTCTGGAGAAAAAGGAACTGGCAGCGGCTGACATAAATGCAGACGATGATATCAACGTTACAGACGTTAACCTGCTGGGGGCTCATGTAAAGGGCATAAGGGACATAAACTACTACACAGACCTGCCTGTGGTAAAGAACCCCAGAGCTAAGCAGACAAATGTGAAGTACATAGAATTCAACGTAGACAAGAACACCAAGACCGTCAGCTGGAATGCTGTTTCGGGCATGGAGAAGTATCTGGTGGAGTTTACTGACGGCAAGGAGAACAAGAGCCTGACGACCACAGGGACCTCGGTGAACATACCCTACGACCTGTTCAGGGACGGCAAGCTGAAGATAACCATAACACCCGTAAGGCTGGTAAAGACCGAGGAGGGTGACAGAGTAAACGACTACGGTGACAGCACAGGCTACGAGCTTAAGATAAAGCCCGGGGATCTGACAGGTGCGATAAAGGTCGATTGTGAGGATGACGGCAGGCTGACGGCCACCTGGGACGAAGTGGATCTCGTATCGGGATACCACATTTACGATCTGAGCAGGACGGCTGAGGACGGCAAGCTTTATCTGCTGACTGACGTACACAGCGCTTCCTTTACTACGGCTTCGGTGGTAACGGGCACCCTGAAGCTCATGGCTGTGCCTTACAACTCGGTAGGAGAAGGCCAGGGCATGGAGTTCATCATGATAGGCGGCAAGGAGCCTACACCCACACCTACACCGACACCCGAGCCTACACCCACACCGACACCAACACCTACACCAGAGCCTGAGCCTGCACCTATAAGCAATGGGCTGCCTGCGCCCACATATGATCTGGGCAATTTCTACTACAGTGACAACAACAGTGTAACGGTATACTGGAATGCTGTCAGCGGCGCCCAGGGCTACCATGTATACACCACAGTTGGCGGCAAGTTAGTAGAGTCCTATGTGACGGGTACACAGTGTACGCTGGGCAACCTGCCCCAGAGGTCGGTGATAAAAGTATTGATACGCGCATACCAGAAGGATATGAACGGCAATTTCACCTATGGTAACGAAGCTGTCATGAAGCCTGTGACAGACGGACTTATCAAGTGCGTGACAGGCACCTACATTTATGCGGAAACAAGCACATCTTCCGCCCAGCTCAGGTGGGTAAATGCAGGTGACATACTGACCCAGACCGACATACCCGGCGGCGGCTGGACGAGGGTATTCGTACCCGGCGGCGGCGGTACCCTGAGAGGTTATGTGCCCACAGCCAACTTCGGCAACTATTCGGACAGCGGGCTTATGGTAATAAACCAGGACGGCTGGCTTGGCGGTTCGCCTGCGGTACTGGGCTGCGAAGAGACCTCGCTGGCATCGGTAATGAACTATCAGTTCGGCATAAATGTCAGCAAGAACACGCTGATAGACTACTATATGCCTGAGAAGGCTTTTGTGAACGGCACCATAGATGTTGACCCCAACTACTGTTTCTGGGGTTCGCCTTACCGCATGGAAGGCAGTGTGGGCTACGGCTGTTATGCGCCTGTGGTAGCGCAGTCGGCCAACCAGTACATGAAGTACATAGGTGTAAGGGATAATTACACCATAAACCTTTACACTGACTACTACACAGGTGAGAATGTGAACAAGACCAAGTTCGACCCATCGAAGCTTGACCTTGGCAACACACAGATATCGGGCGGCCTTGACCTTGACGGGCTGAAGGCTGAGCTGGACAAGGGCCTCAACCCCATAATCTGGTACTCGGAGATAGAGCCTTATGCGGTTTGCACCCAGACCCTGAAAGAGGGCGGTCAGTACACCAACCCCGGCAGCGGCACCTACAACTTTGTATGGTACGGCAGGCAGCACACCACTGTTCTGGTAGGCTATGATGACACCACGGATCAGTTCATACTTGCGAACGTTGAGAACTTTGACGGCAGCAACAACGGTGTTGTTGAGCGTGTTTCCTATGATTTCTTCATGAAGACATACAATGCACTGGGCAGGCAGGCTGTTGTTCTCAGCAAGAACGTCTGACACGGTAAAATAAACAGAGAGCGTGAACTTTGAGTTCACGCTCTTTTTGTGTGCGGGCTTGTTCTTTTGGGGAGGGGGCTGTTTTTGGGGAGTGCGGGACGACCGCCGAAAGCGCTGCGCTGTTCGGCTGGGGGACGCGGGCGGTCGTTGTTCCCTTTCTATTTTGTTTGTGCGGAGGGGCGTTCGCCCAACGAACTCTGCGCCCGCCCGCGTTTTGTCATTGTCGGACGTTAGCTGTTCTTGTCGCTTCTTTGTTTGCTTCGCTCTTATCGTTTGCTGTGCATTTTGGTTTTGCGCCTTGGTGATCGAGAGGCTCTGCCTCTCGAACTCTCCGCAAGCCTTTCGTGAAAGGCTTGAGCCAAAGCTTGGTGCCTTGGCAGTTTTTTGGAAGTTTGCTATACAAAAAGGCACCCTGCGTTTTTTTTGCAGAGTGCTTTGCTTTTTTGTTATTAGATCTCCCCTTCTGCGTGGCGGGTGACGTGGCAGCCTACGTTTACCGAAACGGGCAGGCCTGCTATATGGGTGGGAGCCTGCTCGATGTTTACTGCAAGGCAGGTCTGGGTACCGCCGAAGCCCTGGGGGCCGATACCGAGGCGGTTTATCTTTTCAAGCATTTCTGCTTCAAGGTCGGCATAGAGCTGCTTGGGATTGCGCTGACTTACGGGGCGGCAGAGAGCTTTCTTGGCGAGATAGGCACACTTCTCGAAATCGCCGCCTATGCCGACACCTATGACGATAGGGGGACAGGGGTTTGAGCCTGCCTTAGCGCAGACACTTACGACCCAATCTACTATCTCTTCACGGGTGACAGAGGGGGTCATCATTTTGAGCTGTGACATATTCTCGCTGCCGAAGCCCTTGGGGGCTACCATGATATGCACCTTATCGCCCTCGGTATACTTAAGGTGTACGACGGGGGGAGTGTTATCCCCTGTGTTGACCCTTTCAAGGGGGTCACTGACTATGGAGCAGCGCAGGCGGCCGTCGATATAGCCGCGGGAGACTCCTGTGTTTATAGCTTCATTTATGGAGCCGCCCACAAAGTGTACGTCCTGGCCGACCTCCATAAAGATGACGGCCATGCCTGTATCCTGACAGATAGGGATAGTTTCGTCACGGGCGACATTGATGTTATCTATGATATCATCGAAGACATTTCTGCCCACGGGAGACTCCTCACGCTCTCTGCCTGCCTTGATACAGCTTTCCATATCGGCGGGGAGGTAGAGGTTTGCTTTTATGCAGAGTTCTCTTACCAGTTCTTCAACTTCTTTTACATTTATCTCACGCATTTTGATCTTTCCAATCTTGTTATTTTTCGGCTCTCAGCCCTCATCGGTATCGACCCTGCCTGAATATTTCAGCAAAAAGCCGATGATGATACGTTTTTCCTTATCGGTCAGCTCATTGAGGTGGCCGCGGTCTTCCAGCAGGTAGGTACGGCAGAAGGGCAGCATTTTTCTTGCCCTGACTATCACTGCACGCCCCGGGAAGAGGCAGTCAAGCTCCGCTGCCATGACGAGGGTGGGAGATTTACAGTTTTTCATGAGTTTTTCGGGGACGTTTGAGGGCATGGCGGCCTTCACCTTAGTGTGCAGTATACTTAGCCCTGCGGTACGCAGCATATCCTCAGACACCTCGCACTTCCCTGCTGACAGGGAGGCGAAGACTTTTTTCAGCCATTCTTCGTCGCGGGTAGCTTTATACCTCATCAGCGGGTACATCATGGAAGCGTTTTTCACGGCGGGGGCATTGCTTATGCCTGCGGGGACATACAGCACGGCGCACTTTATTTTTTCGGGGCAGACGCACATGGCTTTAGCCAGCACCCCTGCGCCGAAAGAACCTGCGAAGCAGGCCATGCTATCAAAGCCCAGGGCGGTGATGATATCCCCTGCCCAGGTACCGTAGTCAAGGTTTCTCGCCGAAAGGCTGACCTCATCGCTTTTGCCCGGGCGGCCTGTGATATCTGCGGCATAGATATGAAAATCCCGCATGAGGAAGCCGCAGGTCAGCAGTGTGCAGGCAGTGGTGGAATTTCCCCCGTGGAACAGAAGCAGGGGTATACCGTTAAAATTGCCTGTTTCGACCACATGGGCGACACCGAAGGAGGTACCGACATAGATATCCCTGAATTCTCTGCCGAGGCGGCTGAGCTGTTCATCATAGAGGGCAAGTATCTCGGCTTTGCCCTCATAGGACTTATAGACAGCCATTGCTTACATATTCAGCAGAGTTTTTATCTCGCTGATAACGGGTATGATGTTATCAACGGTCTTGACCATTTCAAAGAGGCGCAGGCGCTCTTCCTCGTCGATGATACCGTCACGGGCGATATCGACCAGGTCCTTGGATATCTTATCCAGGTCGGAGGCGGAGTTTGCAAACTCAATAACTATGCGGTCAAGATTTTTTTCTATCTGTACAGGAGAGGTATCCCTGAGCAGGAAATCTGTGGTGACGCTGAAAAAGTTACTGATAGCTACTATCTTCTCTGCATCGGGGAGGGACTGGCCAAGTTCCCATTTGGAAACGGTCTGTCTGCTGACATCGAGGGCATCTGCGAGATTCTCCTGGGAGCAGCCGCTGCGGTTTCTCAGGAACAACAGTTTATCACCTATATTCATTTTGCCGAACTTCCTTTCGTTAAAAAGTATTTTCGTTTAATTATAACATAATCCTCGCATTTTTGCAAGACGTTAGCCGCAATTTACTTTAAGAATTTCAAATTGCGGTAACGCGGAAGTTTATCAAGGCAATGAACAGCGGAGATTTCAAAAAATGGAACGGAGCGTATATTTTCATTTTTACGGGGCAAGAATAGATTTGACGGGACTCAGGAATGAGGACGGAAGAAACAGAAAGGAAGATAGGAATGAGCAATTTTATCACGGAATCGAAATTAGGGAAGAAGCTTGGCGCCAAGGGGGTATACATCACCATGGGTGCCTGCCTGATAGCTCTGGCGGGGACGGGGGCTGCGGCCTACAACAAGGCGGTGGAGGAGCTGAACAAGACCATTGTCATGGACGCGCCCAGGGCTGTGGAGCAGGCTGACAACAAGACCGACGATGTGCCGAAGACGGAGAGTTCTTCCTCGGTGAGGGAGAGGAGCGAGAGTTCTTCAAAGAGGGAGGAAAGCTCTTCGATGGTATCGGAGGATATAAAGACCCAGCCAAACATCATGCCTGTAAACGGGGACATCATCAAACCGTTCTCGGGAGGCGAGCTGGTGAAGGACGAGACCCTGGGGGTATGGCGCACCCATGACGGGGTGGATATAAAGGCAGATGTGGGCACACCTGTTAAGGCCATGAACAAGGGTGTAGTCAGTGAAGTAAAGGAAGACCCACTGTGGGGCTGCTGTGTCATCATCGACCACGGCAGCGGCATAACGGGGTACTACTATTCACTTTCAAAGGCGCTGAACGTTGCTGCGGGGGACAAGGTGAATGCAGGGCAGGTAATAGGCACGGTGGGCGACACGGCCGAATGCGAGGCCGCAGAGCTTTCACACCTGCACTTTGGTCTTAAGCGGGACAACAGCTGGATAGACCCTCTGGAATTCATCGGCGGGAACACAAAGTAGAGTACGAGTTATCCTTCCATATAAAGCAGACAGCCGTCGCAGTGGTGCGGCGGCTGTTTGTGTTATTCTTCGGGTTCGGGGTATCTGAGGTCGATATTGAAAGTGCCGAATATCTCGGCTTTGTCTTGAAAGGTTTCGTCATACAGCTGCCCCGGGGCATTTACCATATCTTCCTGGTTTGGGGTAAAGTAGTACACATTGAAGATAAGATCGCCCTCATAGCCGTCACAATCGACGGCGTAGAGTGCGCCGTTATCTGATGAGCCGCTGGCACCAAGTTCATTGAAGCCGCCATCAAATTTCGCACGGAAGGATACCATGGGGTACTCGTCGAAAGTATCGCACACGGGGCATATCATCAGCCTTGGCAGGACACCCTGCATATTTCCTCTGATCTTATAGTAATAAAAAGTAACAAGTCCGTCTGTCATCTCATATTTATCATAGCCTTTTATATCTGCCCCCGGGGTGTAGCCTTCAAAGGGGCTGTCCTCAAGGTAGAAATCAGGCAGCGCCTTTATGGCGAGGGTTCTTGTTCCCGCAAAACCGTCGTTTCTGCCTTTGGTGTTCGGCGAAAGCGCAAAGATAAGATTTACAATAATAACGAACGCAACTGCTGTTACGCAGATAAAAGTTCTGGTAAAAAATGCGATAGGCGACATCATGGGCTTTCCGCCTAAATTGCCCTCGGCCAGCCGCTTGTTTATCTTTCTGCGGTAGAACACGAGGTAGATCACC
Organism: Ruminococcus sp.; assembly: GCF_017464355.1. GTDB lineage: Bacteria > Bacillota > Clostridia > Oscillospirales > Ruminococcaceae > Hominimerdicola. The sequence goes on from NZ_JAFUAG010000030.1 coordinate 20,973, forward strand.
ACTGTAACTGCGGGCACTAAGATCGCCATCAATATGACTATGATTATTCCTGATGCAACTACCATAATAATTTCTCCTTTCTTTATATTCCCAAGAATTCTTTGAATATGTAGTAGTAAGTTCTGGTGACGTCCACCTTGCTGCCGTCGGTCATGGTCAGCAGGAATTTCTGGGTGAACGCGGGGCGGATACTTTTTATATGTGACACCGCCACTATGGCTGAATTGCTTACTCTGATAAAATCCTTGGGGTCAAGTATCTCCTCGAGACGGCGAAGACGTTCGGAGAGTTTATACTCTTCTCCGCCGCTGTATGCTATGATATCATGGGCAAAGCTTTCGATGTGGGTCACGTTTTTCACATCAAGGCGGAACATCTCCTCGCCCCGTCTGCCTATGAGATATTTTACATACACGTTTTTCTCGCTGAGTATAAGGTCGGCTCCGTCATCTATCTCGAAGCCTTTGGCGGTCAGCTGTTTATATATCTCTGCATATTTTTCTTCACTGACCATCAGCCGTATTTTCATCTTCATCGCCTCCTGTTTTATGATAAGCGCTTATCCTGGTTTTTATTATACCGTGTTATCGGGCGAAAAGCAAGAGTTCCTGCACAAGTTGCGCTTTTCGGCGCACAGAATGCAGGAATTTTAATTCATAATTGTGGTGGCTCGCTGCGCTCGCATTTTTGGGCGGGGGATATTGTAGAGCGGGGGCTTGCCCCCGCCGTTTGTGGCAGGCAGATGTTTGCGAGAATGGCCGATCGTTGCAAGCAAGGCATTGTCTGCACCACGGCAAGCCAAGTGAACGATGGTTTTGTGGTAAAACGATGGTGGGGGCAAGCCCCCACCCTACCCGTTGCAAGGGGCGGGAGTTTGTCGGAATGGCAAGTCGTTGCACGCAAAGCATTGTCAGTACCACGGCAAGCCAAGACCCGAGCACGCCTTGACCATAGTGAACGAATGAGCGAGGTACGAGCGAATGAGCGAACGACGGTCAAGTTACTGCGTGAGGGTCTTGGTGCGCAAACGCCGACGCAGTCGCGTGGGGGTATGGGGGCGAAGCCCCCATTTTAAATAATTTTTAATGGCGAAAGTATGTGAGAATGGGGGATATATGGCGAAAGTTGGAGAGAATTCGGTGGGGTGATGATAATGCGGCGGGGGCAAGCCCCCGCCCTACAACAGGTTTGTGGCAGACAATCATTTGTGAGCGTGGGGGTATTGGGGCTGTGTCCACATTTTAAATACAAATAAAAAAGCGTGGGCGATGTTTCGCTCACGCTTGGTGGGTCTTGGTTTTATTCCCAGGTCTTCCAGATGTCGGGGCAATAGCCTACGGTGGCTTGCCTGCCGTTGCGGACTATGGGGGCGGCCAGGAGAGTGGGGTCTTCCAGGAGTTTTTCACGCTTTTCTTCCGCAGTACCCAGGTATTTCAGGAGGTCTGCGTTACTGCCCTTTGCTTTCGGGTCGATGAGTTTTTCGATGTCACCTACGGCCTTAAGCACCGAGTCAAGCTCGCCCTTGCTCATGCCCTTGCTGACCAGATCCACCGCCTGAAACTTTATGCCGCGCTCTTTAAAATAGCGCTCGGCTTTTTTTGTGTCGAAGCTTTTTGATTTTCCGAATATTTGTATGTTCATTTTTTGACCTCCGTATAATAATAGACTGCCAGCTGGGTACGGTCGCGGAGGGAGAGTTTATCCAGCAGGGTGCTGATGTAGTTGCGGACGGTGCCTTCACTGAGGTAGAGTTCGGCGGATATTTCTTTATTGCTGAGGCCGCGGGCTACGGCTTCCATGATATCTTTTTCCTTTTCGCTTATGCCGTGGGCGGCGAAGTCAAATTCTTCCTTACGGCTCATAAGCTCGGGCAGGCGGGTGACTATTTTTTCACCAAAGACGCTCTGGCCATTGGCGACGGCTTCCAGGGCGGCGGCAATGCCTTCAAAATCCTGTTTGAGCATATAGCCTTTAGCGCCCATGCTGAGGGCTTTTACGATATACTCATCGTCATTGAAGGTAGTGAGGTAGAGAATTTTAGCGTCGGGGTGGGCGGCAAGGATAAGCTCACCTGCTTCAAGGCCTGTCATGCCTTCCATGCGGATATCCATGAGCATGACATCGGGGGAAAGCTTATCGTAGAGGGCGACAGCTTCTTTCCCGCCCGAAGCCATAGCTTCAACGGTGATACGGCCTGTACTTTCAAGGATAGTTTTAAGGGAGAGGGCGACGAGTTTATCGTCATCGGTGACTATTATTTTCATGGATTACCTCATATATCATCAGAGTAAGTGTTCCATGGGGATACAATCGAAGGTATCGCCGTGGATAAGGGTATTATCGGTAACAAGGTAGCCGAGTTTCTTATAGAAATCGACGGCGGTGGTACGGCTTTCGATGAGGGCTTTTTTATAGCCCAGCTGACGGAGCCAGTTTTCTGCTTCGGTGACGGTAAGTCTGCCTAGGCCTTTGCCGCGGTATTCGGGGAGGACCACCACGCGGCCGATCATGGCGGAAGAAGAGTCCGCCGGATAGATACGGCAGGTAGCCACGGGGAAGTCATCATCGGTAAGGACGATATACTTTGTTTCGGGTGTATCGTGGTCGTCGAACTCACGGCGGAGGGTGATATTATGCTGACGGGCCATGCCCTGTATACGGACGTAATAGGCTCCTGCCTGCTGCCAGGTCTCGGTGGCACGGATAACTTTTATATTCACTTTACCGCCTGCTTTCCGACTGAATTTCCATGGTATAATTATAGCACAGACCTGCGAAGAATGCAAGATTAATTCATGATCTGACTATCTCTTTAGCACACCAACTATAGCGATCCAACTATTTAAATTCACAAAATCCAGTCGCAAAAGCTCGGATCTATGGATCTTGTGACTGGATTTTGTCTGAATTTTAAGGCGGATTGCTATAAAAATGCGGTAAACAAAAGGATAATTGTGCGTTGTATATCTTTCCCCCGCCTGCGGCGGGGGAAGATATACGCCAAAAACCTTAAGTTCTGTATAGCCGCTGTTTTTGTGGTGTGTCAGCGGGATAACCACAATTCATAATCGAGGCGGCTCGCTGCGCTTATTTTAAACAGGCAAAAAAAATAGCAGGTCAACGGTGACCTGCGGAAAATAAAACAAAAAAACTATGTGTAGAACAAAAGAAAGGAGACAACAAAACGGATGTTAATTCGATCAAATTATTCGATTTCCTTAACACCATCTATATTATAACGGGTTTTGCTCTAAAAGTCAAGGGGTGTTTCGGGATTTTTTCGAAAATTCGCAAATTTCGGCAATATGCACAATTTTCAATTTTTTATATTTATAGAACGGCCAAAAAATTGTTAGGTATGGTAAAAACCTTTTAAATTCCTTAGTTTTATTAACTATTGAACGTTGGTCATTTGTTTCGTTTATTCACATTTTCATAAGACTGATGTTATAAAAAGTTTTTCGGGTTGCCAAAAATTGCTGTTGTATTGTTGAATATACCCTGATTTTGAGGCAATACTATGTTCAGAAACGGCACAAAAGTGCCGGCAAGAAAGGAATGATCGTTATGCTGGACAGGATCGCGCTTGCTTTACTGATCGTCGGCGGTATCAACTGGGGTCTGCTGGGTATTTTTGAATTTGATCTGGTGGCCTTTATCTTTGGCGGACAGGCAGCTTTTCTCTCAAGGATAGTTTACACCCTTGTGGCTATCTCGGCTGTCTGGTGCATCTCGCTGTTCTTCAAGGACAGAGAGCTGCTCCCCGATGCGGCTTAGCCCCGCCCAACTTCCCTGCCAAAAGCGCAGGGCAGAGAAGCTTCGTATCCTCAGCGCACCGCCACGGGCTTGCAGCGCTGCGGTGACAGCGGCGCTGCATGGCCTGCTGCGAGGCTTCCCTGCCCTGCGCTTTTTTAATTCTGAATTCATAATTGAGGTGGCTCGCTGCGCTCGCGTTTTTTACTTCTGCTTAAAAATATGCATTGTGAATTATATTGACATGGTCGGGGTAATCGTGTAAAATAGTAGTGGATAATTTTTCTGTACGGGAGGGGTCGCTGTGGACAGGCTTATTGAAAAGCTGGCTTTACTGCTCATCTGTCTGCTGAGTTTTTCGGGGGCGGACAGCTTTGCTGCGCCTGTGGCAGCTTTTCTGATAGCTGTGACGGTCTCGGCGCTGGTGCAGGTCATCGGGGACAGCAGGGTGAAAGCAGTTATGCTGGCGGGCTGTGCGGGGCTATGTGCTGTGCTGCCCGAGATGTTCTTCATGCTGCCCTTATTATTGTATGACGCGCTTTGGGAGAAGAAGTGGTGGCTGGTGCTTACGGGGCTGGGTGTGCTGGGTTCAGTGGCGGAGATGAAAGCGGCGGGGCTGACGGCTGTATGTGTGGAATGTGCGGTGTCGGTCATGCTGTACATGAAGGTATCGAAGCTGGAGCAGACGGTGGACAAGCTGAAAGATCTGCGGGACGAGGTAACGGAGAAGAATATGCAGCTGAAGGTCCGCAACGATGCAATTTCCCGCGCACAGGACAGTGAGATACATATAGCGACCCTGAAGGAGCGCAACCGCATAGCCCGCGAGATACACGACAATGTGGGGCATATGCTGACGAGGTCCTTATTACAGGCGGGGGCGCTGATGATAATAAACAAGGACGAGGCCATGCGGGAGCCGCTGGAAAGTCTGAAAGGAACACTGGACACGGCTATGACCAGCATAAGGCAGAGCGTTCACGACCTGCACGATGATTCCATAGACCTGAAACGGAGCATTGAGGAAAGCATTGCGGCGGTGGACGGGCGGTTCACGGTGAAGTTTGATTACGACATGGACGACAGAGCCGATGGCAGGGTGAAGCTTTGCATACTTGGGGTCATCAAGGAGGGGCTTTCAAATGCGGTGAAGCATTCCTCGGGGGACAGGATAGGCATATCGGTGCAGGAGCACCCGGGGTTTTACAGGCTGGTGGTCGAGGACAACGGTGTCTGCAGCGACATTGAGGAAACGGGCATTGGTCTTGGGAACATGAGGGAGCGGGCGGAAAGTCTTGGAGGAAAGATAAGTTTTACGCCCTCGGAAAAGGGGTTTCGGATATTTATGTCAATACCAAAAGGCTAATTCATAATTCATAATTGTGGTGGCTCGCTGCGCTCGCTTTTTTTGGGGCGGGGCTTGCGTCCGCCGTTTTTGGTAGTACGCAAATCATTATGAGAATGGCAAACAGCGAAGTGCTTTTGCGCCTTTTGGCTTGGAGTGAGCGCCGCGACCGTAGGGAGCAGAGTGAACGCAAAGCCAAAGCTGCCACAGGCGCAAAAGTCGAGCGTGGGGGTATGGGGGCGAAGCCCCCATTTTGATAATCGTTAATGACGAAAGTTTGTGAGAATGGGGGATATATGGCGAAAGTTGGCGAGAATGCGGGGCATAAGCGGAAGTTTGTGGGAGAATACGGCGGTGTGAGGACAATGCGGCGGGGGCAAGCCCACGCCCGACACGGTTGGGGTGTCCCCGGTTTTAAAATAATTTTTGGCGAAAGTTTGTGAGAATGGCAAATCGTTGCAGGCAAAGCATTGTCAGAACCACGGCAAGCCAAGACCCGAGCACGCCTTGACCATAGTGAACGAATGAGCGAGGTACGAGCGAATGAGCGAACGACGGTCAAGTTACTGCGTGAGGGTCTTGGTGCGCAGGGGGGGTATGGGGGCGAAGCCCCCATTTAAAATAATCGTTAATGACAAAAGTCGTGGAGAACAGGGGCATATAGCGAAAGTATGTGAGAATGCGGGGCATAAGCGGAAGTTTGTGTGGGAAATGGTGGGGGCAAGCCCCCACCCTACCCTTGTATAAGGCACACCCTGCCTTGCGGACGAGGGGTTTGTGGTAAGACAATGGCGGGGGCAAGCTCCCATTTAAAATAAATACAAGAGGTGATGGTGTGAAAAAGCATGGGTTGAAAATATTGCTGGTCTGCATAGTGAACAGGAATTACGGGGACGGGATAATTGCGGACTGCACGGAGTATCTGGTGCGCAGGGCGCTGGGGGAGGACAATGAAGTTCTTCGGTATAAGGTGGACTGCGGGGATCTATGGCAGATACAGTTTGCGGACGCGGTGGTATTTGCAGGGGGCGGAATGATAAAGTTCAGGCAGGAGGATTTCTACCTGCACACCTGCAGTATCATTGAAGAGGCGCAGAAGTACGGCATACCTGTGTTCATGAATGCGGTGGGCGTTGAGGGCTTTGACGGGGAGGACGAGAGGTGTCTTAAGCTGAAAGAGGCCATAAACCTGCCATGCGTGGAGGGCATAAGTGTAAGGGACGATGTGAAGCTGCTGAAAGAAAAGTACATAAGCCGCAAAGGGCTGCGGATAAAGGGGGTATACGACCCTGCTGTGTGGGCGGGACGGATATACGGCTTTGAACGGGGCGAGGAAGAAGTCATCGGGCTGAATGTGGCACGGGGCGGACTTTTCCCTGATTACGGGCGGCCTGACATCGATGAGGGATATATGCTGGATTTCTGGTGCGGGGTGATGAAGCTGCTGGACGACAGGGGGCTTCAGTGGAAGGTATTTACTAACGGCGGAAGGTCTGATGAGGAATTTGCTGAGAAGCTCATAGCGAAAGCGGGGCGGGGCGAGAAGCTTGCGGCGCCTGCGGGGGCTGACAGGCTGGTGCGGAACATCAGCGAATTCTCGGGCATGATAGCGGTGAGGATGCACGCCTGCATAACGGCGTATTCTCTGGGGATACCCTGTGTGGGGCTTATCTGGAACGACAAGCTGGACTTCTGGGGGAAGAAGACAGGGCAGAGCGACCTGTTCATACCTGCGGAGGGCATAAAAGCCGAGACCGCTGTGGGACTTCTGGAAAAGGCCATGAAAAGGCGGGCGCCGAGAGTATCGGGGCTTAAGCGAGGGGGCATTTACAGGGAGCTGGAGAGATTTCTGAAAAAGTATGCGCAGAAGAGGAACGTCCGCAGGAGCTTTGAAGAGGGACAGATATTCGAGGTAGGTCTGGGCGGCATAGGCCACAGGCTGAAGGCGCCCAACAGCACTGACGAACTGGCAAGGCGGCTGGAGGAAGGCTGCAGGCTGTTCGAGGCGGACGTAAGGGCTGCGGAGGACGGCAGGGCTGTCTGCATAAACGGGTGGACGGAGAAGAACCTGAGTCTGCTGGGGCTAAGGGCTGAGGACTACCCGAGGAAGGAACTTCCTGCGGAGGCACTGAAAAAAAGCAGGCTGGACGGGGTCTTTACCATGGGGGACTTTGAGGAGGCCGCGGGGCTGATAACGGGTTATGACGGGGCAAAGGTGATAATTGACGTTGGTCTGCCCCCTGCTGACCTGAAAGAGGCGCTGTTTGCAGACATTGCTGGGGTCTTGAAAAAGACAGGCCTTGAAAAGCGGGCATACATACGCTTGCAGAGGGAGGGGGACATAAAGCTGTGGAAAAAGCAGAAATGTCCCTGTGAGATGATATATTTTCTGGCTGACTGCGATGACCCCGAAGAAAAGGCGGAGAAGCGTGACAAGGCCTTTGAGGTCTGCGAAAGGTACGGCATAAAGCGGATATCCCTTTCGGCCAAAGCCTACGACAAGGACAATGCAGATGCGCTGAAAAGCAGGGGCATCGGGGCAGTGGTGTTCTCCTGCGGGAGGCTGGGCGATGCCTTTGAGGTACTGGAAAAGGGCGCAGAGATGGTGGGCAGTTTTTACTATTCTGCGGAATATTGCAGACGTTTGCTGAAATAGCGTCGGCCGCAGAACGGTACGGAGCCGGACCCGTATATACAAAAAAGGACTTCCGTCTGAGGCGGAAGTCCTTTTTATATGCCGCATATTATTTGTAGGGGTCGATGGTAACGATACTGCCGTCGGGGTCATAGTGAAGCTCAGTATACTTTACGTTGCGCAGGTGGTTTTTGCCGCCTGAAAGCTCGCTGTCGTGGTAGAAGATATACCACTTGCCCTCATACTCGACTATGGAGTGGTGGGTAGTCCAGCCCAGGACGGGTTCCATTATCCTGCCGCCGTAGGTGAAAGGTCCCATGGGGGAATCGGAGATGGCATATACCAGATAATGGGTGGTGCCTGTGGAGTAGGACAGGTAGTATTTACCGTTGTACTTGTGTACCCAGGGACCCTCGAAGTAACGTCTGTCCTCATCGGACTTGATGATGTCATTGCCGTTCTCATCAAGTATACGGACGTTTATGGGCTTGGTGACAAGCTCGGTGCAGCCGCTGTTGAGTCTGGCGCAGAAAGGTGTGAGGGCGGGCTCGTCATCTGCGGGCTCTTTTCCCTCGGGGTCGAACTTGCCTGTGCGCCACTTTTCAAGCTGGCCGCCCCAGAGTCCGCCGTAGTATACATAGACCTTGCCGTCGTCGTCAACAAAAACGCAGGGGTCGATGGAGCAGGTGCCCTGAATGTAGTCGTCATCTGCCTTGAAGGGGCCGACGGGGCTGTCGCTGTGGGCGGCGCCTATACGGAAGATACCCTCCTTATCGCGGGCGGGGAATATCAGGTGATATGCGCCGTCACTGTAGGCCAGGTCGGGGGCCCACATCTGCTTGCTCACCCACTTTACGTCCCTCATATGCAGTGCTTCGCCGTTATCGACGCAATCTGCCTCGGGGCTGTCCATGGAAAGAACGTGGTAGTCCTCCATGGCATACTCATCGCCCTCCATGCTGTCCTTGCCTGTATGCTCGATATCGTGGGACGGGTAGATATAGATCTTTCCGTCAAACACATGGGCAGAGGGGTCTGCGGTGTATATGTGTGTTACCAGTGGTCTTCTCTGTTCGCTCATGATTTACCTCCCGTGGTGAAAATTCTGTAAGAACAGTATAACACATAAGCGCAGATTTGTCGAGGGGAAACCGAAAAGTTGCAAAGAATTGAATACATATTTCAATTATTGTGATTTGACCTGACCCGATGTGCATTCAAAAAAAACACATCGCCCCCGAAGGCCGCAGGGCACCCGAGGGGCGAAAAGATATTCGTTACAGAGTTTTTTCGTAGAGCTTATACTCATATCTGTACTGGACAAGGCCTGCGTAGTAGCCGCTGTTGACCTTGCCCTTGCGGATAAGAGCGCTGACGGACTCGGCGCCGTTTTCGGTGAGGGTCTGTCTTATGGACTCGGACATGGCTTTGCCCAGGCCGTGGTAGGCGGGGTCGGCGCCCATGTACATCATGATGTAGCGGCGGGGCTTGCGCTTTATCTTCATTATCTTCATAAGCTTGCGTGGGGTGATATCTCCGCCTGCCGCATTGCCGAAATCGGGGACGGACACGAAAAATCCCACGGCTCTGCCCTCGTGATAGGCCATGCGCACCATGGAGCCGTCGATGACCTTTTTGAGGGGGGAGAACAGCTGACAGAACTCCTCCTCGGTTATCTCGGTATAGGTCTGGAAATCGCTGTAGAGGTCTATCATGAGGGAGTAGACATCTCTTAAGCAGCGGTCAAAGGTCTTTGGGGTGCTTTCTTCAAGGGTAAGACCCATTTTCTCAAACTCAGCCAGCTTCTGCCCGAAAAGCTCGTTCTTCAGCCCCTTGGGGACGGCGGGGAACTTATTGGAGATATACTCACCGCAGACCCCGTAGCCGCAGGCTTTCAGTAGGCTGTCGTAATAATATTTATTATAGGGCTCGCCTGTGTAGGGGGTGCCGAAGTGGTTGGTCTTAAGGCGGTAGCGTATCCAGAAGGAGCAGTCTACGGGGCCTACAAGGCTGTTTCTGCCAAGTTTGGCGGCAAGGCTTTCCGCCCTCGACATAAGGGCTTTCACGGCGAAGATATCGTCAACGCACTCAAAAAAGCCGAAATATGCGCATTCTCTGTCGGGGTAGACGGTGATGACGCACCTGGCGGCGGGGTCTTCATTTTCATCTAAAACGAGAATGGGATAGACCTCGAAATACTTGCTGAGGGTATGGGTGCCTGTGAGCAGTGCTTTTTCCGCTGCGGTATCCTGCACCAATTCATCACGGCGGTAAAGCTTGCGGGGCAGGCTGAGGAATTTATCCATGGCGGACTTGTTATCCGCTGAAAAACGTATGGCTTTGTATGTCATTTCGTCACGCTCCCTGTCGGGCTGAGATAGTATCTTCTGATATGCTTGAAGCGGGGCAGCAGGGAGTTTATCTTCTCCACCAGCTTTGCGCCCTCCTCCTCGGCCATGTCGGTGAAAATGCGGGCGGTGATATCGCCCTCTTCAAGGTAGACTCTGGCTTTCTGCACGCCCGTTTGTGCGGCTATGAGTTCTTCCAGCTCATCGGCAAAGACGTTTTTGCCGTTGGGCATATCCAGCAGGCGCTTTATGCGGCCTTTGACGTACAGCCTGTTTTTGTCGTCAAGGCGGCCGATATCACCTGAATGGTAGTAGCCCTCATCATCGAACCATTTTGCGTTATCGGGGTTATTAAGGTAGCCCTTGGTGACGCTTTTTCCCCTTATGAGTATCTCGCCGCAGCCCTCGCTGTCGGGGGAAAGTATCTTTACCTCCACCGTTTCAAACACGGTGCCGCAGCAGCGGGGTTCCTCCTCATCGGGGAGGTCGGTGGCCACTATGGCGGAAGTTTCTGTACTGCCGTAGGTATCCAGCAGGGTGACTCCCCTGTCGCGGTACCACTGTTTCAGCTCGGCATCAAGGCCGCTTCCCCCTGAGTAGAGCCAGCGGATATTCTTCATCATATCCATAAGCTCGGGGGTCATGTTCTGCCTTGCCCGCTTTAGCACCAGCGGCACGGTGCAGACCGCTGTGGGGCGCAGGCGCATCATATCGGCCATGCTGTTTTTGATATCATCGCTGATATAAAGGCGCATTCCCGAGAGCAGGGAGTAGAGAAAATTCGATATGCCTGCATAGACATGGGAAAGGGGCAGATACAGCACCGAAAGGTCGGCATTGCTCATGGGGGTGCGGCTGAAAAGGGTATCGGCATTGTTGAGGATATTGCCCTGGGTCAGGGGGATAGCCTTCGGCCTGCCTGTGGTGCCCGATGAGAAGAAGATGATAGCTGTTTCATCGGGGTCTTCCCTGGGGATAAGCGGGGCATTTTCAAAGTCTGCCGAATTTGAAAATACCTCTTCTATGGGAATGAACTGTATGTTCGGGTGATCGGCTTTTATCTTCTCTGCCTTTTCTGCCGTTGCCGCTGAGTATATGAGGGCATCGGGGGCGATGAAGCTGAGGGTGTTTCTCAGGTCATGCTCGACCCATTCTTTGTCAATGGGCATAAAGGTGCCCACATAGGCTGTCATGGCCAGGTAGATGACCGTCCACTCATAGGAATTTTCAGCGTATATGGCCACGGTGCTGTTCCTGCCCAGCCTGTCACAGAGGTACCCTGCGGCGGCTTTTACGTCCTTTGCGAGATCTTTGAAAGTGTGTGTTGTGTTTTTGTAGGTGATGAAATCTTTATCCGCCCACTGTGAAGCATCTCTTTCGAGATATGCAGCTATGCTCATCATTGCGGGTTCGCCTGCTTTCTTCTTAGTATGTTTATTTCTCCTGTGGAACCGTTTATGCGTATGTAGTCGCCGTTATGCAGCTTATCGAAAAGGTCCCTGACGCCCACCACCGAGGGTTTGCCCAGCTCGCGGGAGATTATGGCGGTATGGGACAGCAGTGAGCCTTTCTCGGAAAGTATGCCTGCGGCGCCTGTTATCATGAAGACCCAGCCGGGGTCGGTCATGCGGGCAGCGATTATCCTGCCTTTGGTATCTATATCGGGGGAGGGCTGTTCTACCAGCACCACCTCACCCTCGGCAATGCCCTCAGAGCAGGGTATGCCGCTGAGCTCCCCTGAGGCGGAGCTGCCTGTGCCGAAATCTGTAAGCACCTTATCAAAGGGGTCATCTGCGAAGACAAGGCGGGTATAGAGGGGCAGTTTTTTGAAGCCTGCCCATTTCTTCCGCCGTGAGGTGACTGTTTCCATAAGGGGGAGGGCGGTGTTTTCGGCGGCGGAGAAGAGTTCTTCCATGGTAAGGTAAAAAACGTCCTCGGTATTTGTGAGCCTTTGCTGAGATACGAAAGCCTCGCCGCAGCTGCGGACTATCTGCCGCATAAGGCCGAATATCCTGCCGCGGCTCATGCGGGAGCTTTCACGGAGCCTTATGCCTGCGGCTGCCCGTTTGGCGAAGGCCTTTGTCATGAAGCCCTTTACCTGTTCGCCCCCTGTATCCTCCCTGACGGGAGAGGCTGCTGCGATATTGCCGCACAGGCGCCAGGGCGCCACGCGGTAGGTCTGAGTTTCAAGCTTAAGTTCCTCGGGGCAGCGGTCGCCGTAATCGGCTATATAATCTTCGATGAGTTTTCCGCCCTCGGGGAAAGCCTTGGTAAGCCCGGCCAGGTCTTCCGCTGAGGAAACTTCTGCCAGCTTTGTGAGCAGACCTTTTTCCTCAAAGCGCTTTTTCATCTCATACAGCTTGCGCACGGGCTCCATGCTCTTTATGCCCTTGCTGCCTGCGATGTATTTATTGGTAAGCTCGGCGCCCTTTTCGCCGTATTTTTTCACCAGCCGCTTTTTCAGCAGACCTGTGAAGATGAAGGTATACATATCGTTGGCCAGGGTGATATCCCACTCCCCTGCCAGTGCGTCGCAAAGCTCGGAATAGAACTTTGTCAGCTTTGCGGGGTCGGAGGTATTCGATATCTTCTCGGAGTAGTCCTTGTATACACCGTCGAAGTAGGCTTCAAGCTTTTCCATTTTCTTGCAGTTGGTAAAAAGCAGCTGGAAGAAGCTTATCATCACCCGCATTTTGGTAAGGCCGCTGACCTTATCCCCTGTGCGGGAGACCTGTTTATCCTGCACGCCCAGCATTTCCTGCCAGACGGGAATTATCTTTTTTGAGAAAGGCAGCAGGCTGATGACATCGTACCAGTTGCTGATACGGTAATAGATACGTCCGTTGACGCTGTCGGTCATGCTGTGGAGGGAGGCATCTATCCTTTCGGCGGTGCCGTCGTTTTTGGTGGTACGGCGGACACTGCTGCGGAAGACCATATAGTAGACTTCCTTTACAAAGCTGATAGTCAGGGGTGAGGATATGCCGGGGTAGCTTTCGGAGATATTGCTGCTGTCAAGGACGGTGGGGTTTGAAGCATCAAGGGTGGTTATGGGGCGGGACTGGAGTATGAAGACCTCATCATCTTTTATGGCGAACTCGATATCCTGTCTTTCGCCGAAGACCTCGTTTATACGGCGGGCGGCGGCGATGAGGTCGGCTAAAAGCTTTTCGCTGAGCAGGGGGGAATCTCCCTGACGCTCATAGCAAAATTTGTCATCATGCATATCGTAGTAATACTGGGTGACATCTGTCCTGTCCTCGACCACGTTATTGCCTGTGCCCCTGCCCACGGCGATGACGGCTTCGCTGAGAATGCCCTGGGGATTTGAGGTGAACAGCACCCCTGAGAGTTCAGCCTGTATCATCTGCTGGACTATGACGGTCATGCCGATATCGGCAGCAGCGCCTGTGTTGGCGGCATAGGCTTCGGCGGAGGCACGGCTGTCAAGGCATTTGCGGACATAGTACTCAAGGTCGCTGCCTTTGACGTTGAGGTAGGTATCGAACTGTCCTGCGAAGGAGAATTCCCTGCCGTCCTCGCAGTGGGCGGAAGAGCGCACCGAATACAGCCCCTCGGTATCGGCCTTTGCGGCTGCGATATCCTCGGGGGACTGCACGCAGAAAAAGCGCGGGACATTCAGGCCATTTTCCGCCATATCGAACAGGCGCCTTGCCTTAGCGCCTGTTTCGCAGCTTCGGAAATTTGAATTATCGACTATCATGGCAGTTTAAAGCCGAAGCGTATAGAGAGGATATAGGCTGCCACGGTGATGAGCATGATACTTTCCTGGATATAGGTATATCTTTCCACCTTATCGACGATCTTGAACTTATTGGGGTCGCCCATGAATTCGATGAACTTCCAGGTCATCCAGCAGACGTTTATGAACAGTGCGGCTACGGATATCTTGGAGAGGTTCCAGACGAGGATAAAGTTAGTGATGATATCGAGGATAGTAACGACAAGGGCGAAGGTAGCGGCTTTTTTATAGCCGAAGAGTTTTGAGTAGGTAACGTACTCGGTCTCGTCCTTGGGGGCACGGATCTTTCTGGTGACTTCCCAGATAAGCGCGGGGAAGTAGAGGGTCATGACGGCCATGATATTCTGTAAAGTGACTATTTTAAGGTCATACTTGATGATAGCGAAGGAGATGATATAGATATTCATTATCATCTGCACGGGGTTATGGGTAACGAGGGCGAGGGGAAGGCTTTTCTGTATCTTCTTTTTGCTGAAGAACCACAGGGACATAAGTGTGCCGTAGATATAGAGGAACAGGAAGAACGGGAAGTTATTCATGAACACCAGGTTCAGCACGGCGGTAAGGGCAATAAGGCAGCCGCAGAAGATAGCCAGGTCCTTTTTAGTTACCCTGCCCGAGGGGAGGGGTCTGTGGGCGAACAGGCGGCAGTCAAGCTCATAGTCCTTGAAGTCATCTGCTATCCTGAGCCAGCAGAGGAAGCTGAAAACTGTGAAGGCGCCTACGAATTCGGGGATACCGATATTGAATTTAGTGACGCCGTGGTTCAGCAGGACTATGAAGTAGATCTCCCCGAAAACTATTATACCCAGTATCAGTCTGGGCAGCAGGGGGTACATTTCCTTGAAGTAGATGTTAAGTCGTTTAAGCATTTTTGTCCTCTCCTTTTTGATTTTTTTATCTTTACGCTGTTTTGCATTTTTACTGACTTGGGTTGGGTATTTGGCAGATTATCGTAGTTTGCTGTTCTTATCGGTGGGACTGGGTATTTGGCGTATTATCATGGTTTGCTGCTCTTATCGGTGGGACTGGGTATCGACCGCCGAAAGCGCTTCGCTGTTCGGCTGGGGGGCGCGAGCGGTCGTTGTTCCCTCTTGCTTTTGTTTGTACGGGGAATTTGTTCGCCCAACAAATTTTGCGACCGCCCGCGGTTTTATTGGCGGGGAGTTTGTTGTTCTTATCGCTTATCTGGTTGCTTTGCTCTTTTTGTTTGCTTGTGATCTTGGGTTTGTGCCTTGGTGATTGAGGGCTCTGCCCTTTCATCAGCTTTGCTGATGTTGGACTCCCCGCAAGCCTGCTGGCGCGAGGCTTGACCGCGCGCTTTATTTCCTTGGCAGTTTCCGCTTGAACTGCGATCTTTCGCCCCTGCCAACAATTATGAATTATCCTAAACGTTTCTTCGGATACGCAATGCGTACAGGCTGAGGTTTATTACTATATGTGTCAGCCCGCCTACAAGTATGTATGCCCAGTATTCCCAAAAGCTGAAGCCGCATATTATCGCAAGACACAGGGTAACTCCCAGCAGTGAGTCTATCTGGTCGATGATGAAAAAAAGCACACCAAGTCCGCCCTTTGCGGTCTTCCCGGGGGTGATGTCAAGTCTGCGCTTGATAAAGCTGTTGGGAAGTTCAAACAGCACATACACAAACCCGAACAGCAGACCTATGGCCAGGTTATAGAGCAGGGTATTCTCGCTTACCTGATATAGTCTGTTACGTGCGGTCAGTGTGGGGGAAAGTCTGCTGATGAGCCCCCAGGCCGTCTGGGAGATACCGCAGCACACTGTCATTCCCCAGAAGCCTTTCCAGCTTTTGTTATCACCGAAGATACGTCTGCCGTCACGGAAATTTCTTCCGCCGTCCATGGGCGGGTGGCTTTTTTTGAAGTAGGGGGTCTTGGTGAATATCATGTTCATTATGCCCGCCATTATCAGCCCCATGAGAGTGACGTACATCTCTGCCAGCTGTATCATCTGAACACCTCTATTATCTTGGGGATAAGAATGACCCCCTGGGATATGAGAAATGTCATACCGAAGATGAAAACGGCAGAAGAGCCGATATCTTTTATGCGCTTGTTGACCTCGGTTATCTCGTTATGGTAGTTGTCTATTATATGTTCTATGACGGTGTTGAGGTATTCCGAGGAAAAGGTGGCGGTGGCAGTTATCAGCCAGATGAGGAATTCCGTTTTACTGCTTTTCAACAGAATGTTAAGTATCAGGCAGATGCCGCCGATCACGGTATAGTCGCGGTAGTTGCGCTCGTTTTTCAGGCACCATACTATGCCCCTCACTGCACATACGGAGCTGTCGATGAGGTGTCGGTTTTTTAGTCTTCTCAATTCTTTTCGTCCTTTTGATAGCTTTGAAAGCCCTTGAAATAGGGGTGTTGCATTTTTAACCATTATAACACTTTATATACAATTTGTCAATGACGGGGTAATGAGAATAAGAAGTACGTTATGCGAAAAGCGTGTGTAAAAAGCGGTGATGACTTCCATATTTTAGCAGATGTATTTGTGGGGGCGGTGGCAGGGGCAGGGTATCTGTTTTCGTTAAATATTTTGGCTGACAGCGTTAACGTATATCATTTAACAATTAATGTCAATGCAGATTGACCAGAATAATAACAGCAATGGGCGGCAAATTTTATTGATTATGCTTGTTCGGGCAAAAAAAGTTGCCGCAACGGCAAGAAAACTGTCAATCCCTTGACATTTATTTAAGCAAGTAGTATAATGTCTACAGTGCAAAAATAAAGAAATTTGTAAGGGGAGCACTATGGGTTTAAATCATTTAACCAAAATAATGATAGCCGCACTGTCAGCAGGGGTGTATGCACTGACGGCTGCGGCTGCTTTATTAGGTGACGTTAACGGCGACGATGAAGTGAATGTAACAGATGTTATGGTGACAGCTGCCCACGTCAAGGGTATAAGGGCGCTGGAGGGCGAAAGCTTTTCTGCGGCGGACACTGACGGTGACGGCGAGGTCACTGTAACCGACCTCATGCGCTTAGCGGCGCAGGTCAAGGGGATAAGGCCGCTGGGGCAGGAGGTACCTGTGGAGGAGCCGCCTGTTTCTGCCAATGCTAAAAAGCTGGACGTGGAGTGCGTATTGCAGCTGCCTGAGCTGCCTACGGGCTGCGAGGTGACTTCGCTGGCCGCACTGCTGAGGTACAAGGGCTATGCTGCTGACAAGGTGACGCTTTCACGGGAATATCTGCCAAAGCAGTATTTCTATTACAGTGATGGTGAACTTTACGGGGCGGACTTTGTGCATGAGTTTGCGGGAGAGCCCGAAACTTCTTATTCATACGGGTGCTATGCGCCCTGCATAGTAACGGCGGCAAACTCTTATCTGGCAGATATGGGTTCTGCGGAGCGTGCCCATGATATGACAGGCACTGAGCTGCGGGTGCTTTTCAGCGAGTACATCGACAAGGGTCAGCCTGTGATGATATGGATAACCAGCGGCGGCCTGGCGGAAAGTCAGCTGACCGACAGCTGGCTGACCCCTGAGGGAAAGACAGTGCAGTGGCGCAGCAACGAGCATTGCGTGCTGCTGACAGGCTACGACCTCGGCAAAGGTGTGGTGTATGCTGCCGACCCCATGAAAGGCGACAACACCTTTGATATGGCTCTGCTTGAAAAACGCTTCGCCGAGTTCGGCAAACAAAGCGTCAGCATATGGTAAAGCCGCAAAGGCGGGTCTTGTAGAGTTGCTTATGTATTCTGCCGGGGGAAAACTTTCTGAAGAAAGGGTCCCCCCAATAAAATACATCAGCAGCTTTGCAAGACCCGCCTTGTGTCTTTATCATTTGAAAAGGGTGCAGAGCCAGGCGGCAAGGGCGGAGGCTGCGGGGAAGATGACCAGGAGTTTGAGCAGCTGGCTTTTGAGGTTATAGCCGTATTTTCTGTTATTGTAGACGGGGGCGACCTCGGGGTAATAGAACTGGAAAAAGCGAGCCTTGCAGAGCAGGAAGCCGTCGAAGAAGGTCATATCGTAGAGCTTATAGATAGTGAAGATAAGCACAAAGCGGGTGAAGAACTGACGGAAACCATAGCCGCACCTGAAACCGTCCCAGATAGAAACGGCGCCTATGCCGAGGATAATGAGAATGCTCATGCCCATTATTACCCAGCCCATTTTTCTGGCGCCGCCGAAGGGTTCATCGGGGCGGGGCTTAAGCAGTTCGAGGGCTTCTTTTGGGGCTGAGGACAGGAACTTCTCATTCTGTATCATGGTGACAGCTGAGATGAGCAGCATGGTAATGGCTGCGCAGAATACTATTGCAAGAAATATGGTCAAGAACATAGTGTACCTCCTGAAAGATATTGGTGATTTGAATTAGTCAAGACTAACCCAATGACAATTGTAGCACATTTCGGCTAAGATGTCAATAAGTCAGAACGAACATAAAACCCCCGTATGCTTTATTGCACGCGGGGGCTGAGTTTTTATCAGTATGGGTCTGACAGGACTGACGGTTTACTTGGTCATCAGCTTGCAGACGAGGTTTGCGAACTCTACGGGGTCTTCTATGCTGAGGCCTTCGATGAGGAGAGCCTGGTCGTAGAGGAGCTTGGTGTACTCCTTCAGGGTATCCTTATCCTCGGCATAGAGGGTCTTGAGCTTGCCGAATATCTCGTGGTTGGGGTTTATCTCAAGGGCCTTGTCAGCCTTGACACGGTTGGTGTCGTTCTGGGGCATGGCGTTTAGCACCTTTTCCATTTCGATAGAGATCATGCCGCCGTCGCTGGACAGGCATACGGGGTGGGATTTCAGCTTTTTGGAGAGGCGGACGGTAGTTACCTTGCCTGCGATAGAATCAGCCATAAAGGTGAACATATCCTTGTTCTCCTCGTCAAGCTTCCTGGCCTCTTCCTTTTCCTCCTCGGTATCGAGGTCGATATCTGCGTCGCTGATAGACTTGAAGTTCTTGCCGTCATAGTTTATCATGACCTTTACGCAGAACTCATCGACGTCCTGGGTCATGTAGAGGACTTCGTAGCCCTTGTCCTTTATCTTCTCGATCTGGGGCAGCTTGTCTATGCGCTCCTTGGTCTCGCCGCAGGCATAGTAGATGTACTGCTGATCCTCCTTCATACGGGAAACATACTCTTTAAGGGTAACGTTCTTGCCGTCCTCAAAGGTAGACTTGAACATCAGCAGATCCTTAAGGGTGTCGATAGCTGCGCCGTAGCTCTGGTAAATGCCGAACTTGAACTGCAGGCCGAAGACATCGAAGAACTTCTCATACTTCTCGCGGTCGTTTTTCAGCAGCTTTGCCAACTCGTTCTTTACGGACTTCTCAACGTTCTTGGCGATTATCTTCACCTGTCTGTCCTGCTGGAGCATTTCACGGGAGATGTTCAGGGAGAGGTCCTCGCTGTCAACTACGCCCTTTACAAAGCCGAACCAGTCAGGCAGGAGGTCGCCGCACTTATCCATTATCAGCACACCGCTGGAGTAGAGCTGGAGACCCTTTTCGTAGTCCTTGGAATAGAAATCGAAGGGTGCCTTTGAGGGGATATAGAGCAGTGCATCGTAGGTGGCAATGCCCTCGTTATGGGAATGGATATGGGTAATGGGCTCCTGATAATCAAAGAACTTTTCGGAGTAGAAGCTGTTGTACTCCTCCTCGGTCAGCTCGTTCTTGTTCTTCTTCCATATGGGGGTCATGCTGTTGAGAGTTTCGACCTCCATAGTGGAAGTGGGCTCCTCGCCCTCCTCGGCATAGTTCTTATGCTCCACCTCCATTTTAATGGGGAAGCGGATATAGTCGGAATACTTCTTTATCAGCTGTCTTATGCGGTATTCCTCGCAGTACTCGGAATACTTGTCGTCCTCGGTATCGTCCTTGAGGAACATGGTTATCTTGGTACCTGCGGTCTCCTTTTCGGCGGGCTCGACAGTGTAGCCGTCAACGCCGTTGGACTTCCACAGGTAGGCCTTGTCGCTGCCGTAGGCCTTGGTCAGCACCTGAACTTCCTTAGCCACCATAAAGGTAGAATAGAAGCCCACACCGAACTGGCCGATGATATCCACATCTTCACCAAGGTCGTTATCTGTCTTGAAAGCGAGAGAGCCTGACTGAGCGATAGTGCCCAGGTTATTCTCCAGTTCCTCCTCGGTCATGCCTATGCCGTTATCCTCTACTATGAGAGTCCCGGCCTCTTTATCGGCGGATACGGTTATGGCGAAATCGTCCTTGTTAAGGCCGACGCTTGTATCTGTCAGGGACTTGAAGTAAAGCTTGTCGATAGCGTCACTGGCATTGGAGATGACTTCTCTGAGGAATATCTCCTTATGAGTATAGATAGAGTTTATCATCATATCCAGAAGTCTTTTCGACTCTGCTTTGAACTGTTTGGTTTCCATTAGTTTTCAGCTCCTTAGATATTTTCTGCAAATATTTAGCACTCCCTTGCTTTGAGTGCTAAATATATTATACCTCATGTGCCGAAAAATGCAAGGGGTTACACAAAATATCTATGATTTGTTTACACTTTTTAAATATACGTACTCAGGAATACGGCTTTGTATTTTTTGTGAACGGCGGGGTGGGTATGTTCATGGTACGGAAATATTCGGTGTGGGAAATATCATTTATGAAGATGATGTGTACAGAGGGAGGAGTCTGTTAAATTCGCGGACATATTCGGTGCGGAAAATATCGTTTATGATGAAAGTATTAACGGTGCTTTACTTTTCCTCTGAAATGTGGTATAATCATGTGGAACGCTTTTTTAGGAGTGATACTTGCTTGAACTTGGAGAACTATTTTGCTCCCCCAAAGGACGGGGCTGATATAAGGCGGAACATCACCTATGACTGCATAAAGCTGGGTGCCATGCTGATAACCTACAGGCTGCTGACCACCATTTTCACCTACGGCTTTTACATAGGGGCATATTACCGTTTCACGGGGAAGCTGGCGGGGCTGAACGCTGCCATAAAGGGGCTGCGGGAGGACTACAAGGAAACTGTGACCTCAACGGCCTTCAGCATGATACTGAATTCCACGGTGACGGGAACGGGGCTGATATGCACCCTGCTGCTGGGGTGGCTGGTGCTGGGGTTCGGATTTGATGGCTTCCTCAGGCCTACGAAAGACGGGGCTAAGAAGGGGCTTTACTTCTTCCCTGCCTGCTTTATAATGAACATGGTGGTCTCACTGGCGGTGAACTTTTTTACTTCCGCCATGGAGTCGGCGGGTGTTACCATACCCGAGGCTGATTTCACCATAAAGACCCCCTCGACGGCGGCGGTGGTATTCCAGTTTTTATATGTGTGCATAGCAGCGCCCCTGGTGGAGGAGATCGTCTTCAGGGGCATGATACTTGGGGCTCTCACCAAATACGGGGAGATACCTGCCATTTTCATTTCAGCGCTGTGCTTCGGGCTTATGCACGGGAATATCCCCCAGGCGGCTGCGGCCTTTGTGGTGGGTCTTGCCTATGCAAGTCTGGCGGTGAGCAGCCGTTCCATAGTGCCCTCATTCATCGTGCATATGCTCAACAACATGGTAGTCAGCATGGCTGAGCTGGGCAACGGGCTGGAGCTGCCCTATGTTGACGAGGTGACGAGCATAGTGCAGGTCATCGTCGCGGTAATAGGCATATACATAGCTTTTACAAAGTACAGCTATTTCAGGAACGATAGCAGGGAGGCTCTGCCTGCCAGAGGTGCTGTGCTGAAAACCGAGATGACCAACCCTGTGCTGCTTATCTATCTGGCTATGCTGGTACTGAACATAGTTGAGGGTCTTATAAATGTGAACAGCTGAACAATACACTGAGATACAAGTTTACCCCGCAGAGGCAGATGACCGCTGCGGGGCTTTTGCGTCTTTGGCGGAGGGGGAGCAATACACGGCCAAATTGGGACAGCGAGGTTTCACCCTTTCGGGAGATGTATTAAAAATATGTGCGCGCAGCGAACATCTTCGCTATTCACTATTCACTGTTTACCGCTTGCTGCGCAAAACTGCCCAAGGGCCGGGCGGTCAGGCTGTGCAAAACGCTGAATTTAAAATTTGCGAACATATGTTCTTGACAAGAACATATGTTTGATGTATAATATAGTTGCTACCTGATAAGAACATTCGTGCCCACGATAATTCTTAGCTGAGGTACCGCCTGACCAAACGGGACTTCGGCCGACCGCTGCAAGCGCGCCCCCGCTGAGCAGCAGAGAACTCAGGAGGATGAAATGAACAGAAACAGCAAAGAAAAAGACATACTTGACACCATGGACATCTACGACTACATAGCAGAGCTGATGAGGGTACCCAAGGGTGAGGCTGCAAGGAAGTACAACAGGGACGAAAGCGCCCGCCACGGGAACAGAGCCTGCGTGCTTGCCAGAGAATTCGGGAGCTACCGCAGCCTTTGCCTGAGGGAGAACCGCACCCGCAGGCGGATAGAGGAGCTGCTCGCACGTATCATCAGGGCAGAGAGGGAGCATTCGCGGAGGCTGCCGCTGCTGCGGGCAGAACTCAGGCGGGAAACTGTGGCGCTGGCCGACCTGACGCTTCGCAGGAGGAGGCTGGAGGAGCGCAGGGACGGACTTAAGGGTGAGATCGTGAAAATGGTGGTGCAGCACCGCTATTTTGAGCAGACAGACAGACGTCTGCCCAGCTGGAACGAAACTGCCCGTGACCTTGGCATAGCCCTCAGCGGCGAGGAGCTGCGTAGGTATGTTTGCAGATGTTTTGAGGAACAGCTATGAAAAGACCGCCCGATGTGGAGGACATCGGGCGGTAGTTTTTTATACATACGCACTGCGGGTCTTATTTACATAGAGGGTAACTGCCAGGGCTGCGAGAGTTATAAGGGGGATGACGAAGAAGATACCTGAACCAAGGCAAAGGGGGCAATACAAAAAAAATCAGCCATTGTGTATCATCAAAATTCGGGGATAAACAAACTCCCAATTTTGATGTGTATTGCTTATGATACAAAATGGCTGTTCTTTCGTATTGTTCCCCCGCCTTCGGCGGGGGAACAATACACAACCAAATTGGGATAAACAAAAACGAACTGCGCGGGGCAGTTCGTTCTTATAATGCTTAATAGAAAGTAGCCACGGGCTGGGCGGGGGGCTGGGCATCGGTCATGGACTCGACCACCAGGACGGGGCCTTTGCCTTTATAGAGCTTATGCTTCATCATCTGCACCTTGAAGGTGACGTTGACCCATTTGGGTTGGGAGGCATCTATGGGCTTATCCCACAGGCTTGCCAGCCAGCAGAAGGTTATATCCTCCACGCAGCAGGTCATTATCTGCCTGCCCAGGCCGATAGTTCCCTTGGGGAACTGTGGGTTATAGGCGGCCATAGCTTTCAGCTGAATGCGCTTGCCGTTATACTTATCGGGTTCCTCGTTGATATCACGGTACCACAGGGCATAGTCTCTGTCCTCAACAACGATAGTATCTGCGTTGATATCGAAAGGCAGGGGGTCTTCGATGTCGTCGTACTCGGAGGTACCGTCGGTATACTCATAGGCTATCTCGGTACGGCGGCTGACACCTCTGACTATCTTATGGAACTCCATTTTATCCATAGTCTTCTTATCGAAGCGGTTGAAGACGGTCAGCTCGCAGTTCTGGAGCTTATCCACCACCAGGGAACGCATATTCTGGTTATAGTTCAAGAATGTGTTCGCATCGGTGAAGTTCATTATCTGGTAGATAGCCCAGTCATCGGGAAGTGCGGCAAAGAGGTCATTCATTGTCCACATACCGTTATACTCTATCATGACTCTCTGGCCGTTTATCTCATCATAGAGCCGCTGGAGGTTCTCGGGGGTGAAGTCCGCCTTATCCTCTATGGTCCTCAGGTAGATATGGCTTTTCTCGAAGTCCTTGGTATCGTACTCTTCTATACCCTCTTCACAGACCAGCAGCAGAGTTCTGTCACCGTTATTGAATCTTTTATCACCCAGGGTCTTTTGGATAAAGGAGGTCTTGCCGCCCTCCAGAAATCCCGTAAACAGGTAGACGGGTATGAAATTATCTTCATTCATGTTTTTTTACTCTCCTTGATAAATGTACAGCGGGGGCTCCGCTGTGACTTTGGCGCTTATGCGGCGGTGGTTTGCTGTTTTACGCTCTGCGCTGTGCGGGACTTTGCTATGTTCCCAGCAATGTCTGCCGCGCAATTATGAATTATGAATTAAGAAAACCTGTCAGGGTCGTAGGATACAAAGTCGTCCTCCAGTACAGGCTCGGGAACATAGCTTGCCATGCCGCCGTCAGGTATGAACTCCATATCGCAGTAATACTTATAAGGCTGGTCATACACAGGCAGATGTCCTGCACCCGCTTTCATCTTTGAGGGGGCTGCGATATAGTCAGCTTCAAGTCTTACAAGGCCGTTCGCTGTTTCTACCATGCAGTGAAGTCCGCTGACCTCAAGTCCGCCTGCTACACGTACTATACTGCCGCTGTCGTCAACGTACTCGAAGCTTATGCTCTCTCCCCTGCTCAGGGCTCTTATCTCATCGGGGGTGAAGATATGGTTTCTCCACACCGACCTGAAGCAGATGTTATTATACAGTGCATCGTGGGTGATGTTACTGATATCCTCATCGGTGAGCCCTGCGGCGGTCAGGTCGTCAATGCGTTCACGTCCGAAGATCTTGCAGGCTATTTTATTGTAGTCCATGCCCTCGGGGTAGGCCATGCTGAAAAGCTTGGTCTCTGGCAGGCCGCCTGTCACAGACCTTTCGTAGAGCCTGAAAAGTGCCGTGGAGGTATCGTACACGGTCAGGCTGCCGTCCATATTTTCAATGACATAGCCTGCGCCGTCCTTAACTGTTTCTCTGAGGACGTAGCCTGCGTATTCAGCGGCCTTGCCGTTTTCAGAGAGGACAGCGTTCTCCAGTTCGATAACTCCCCCGTCCAGCAATGACCGGAGCTGTTTCTCATCGGGAACGGCTCTGCGGTCGAAGTTGAGTTTAAGCAGTTCGCCCTCATGCATAGCGTAAATATCAGCGGGCTGTCTGTCGTCATCGAAGTTAATGACCTCGGGTACGAACTCCTGCGGGAGGTCATCGGCGACGAACTCATAGTCCACTGCGTTATACAGTTTATAGGAGGAATTATAGGGGATAGAGAACGGGTCTACCTCCTTGACGGCTTCTTTCAGGCCGCCTGTTATCTTATAGATGAGGCTGCCCTCGGCCAGTTCAAAGGTGACTTTGCCGCCCCCGCACAGCACGGCTATCTCTTCCTCGGTGAAGATATGGCTGCGCCAGATGCCCGCAAAGCGTGCGTCCTTGCCGTCCTTTTTGAATGTGACTGTCACATCATAGAATATCCTGCCTTTGAGGTCATCTGTGAAGACATACTTTTTGCCCTCGTTCTCGAAGCGGTCGGTAGGCTGCTCGCTGTCGTAGTAGCCTTCTCCGTAGAGAACACTTCTGTTGATACGGTAATTCTTCTCATTATCCATGCTGTACCCTCCTTTATCAGCTTATGGTCTTACGGACGAAAGGTCCTGCTAAAAATATTGCCCATCTCCTGTTCTCGCTGTGTAAGCCTATGATACAAGTGTGGAAAGCAACACACAACCAAATCGGGAGCTGTCAATTACAGGCAGACCCGCCCGTGGGGGCAGGCCGCTGCATTTATGCATTAGTTATTACTGCACACCGAAAAGCTCGGCTACTGCGTCTTCCTTAAGCTCGGCGCCGATGACGCAAAGTCTGCCGATAGTGCTTGCGGAGCCTGTTCTGACATCGGGCACACCGGGAACGTAGTCATAGTGTATCCAGCTGCCGTCGGGGCTTTCAACGATACCCTTTGCTCTCAGCACGAGGCCGTACTTCTTCTCGTCCTCCAGGGCTTCGAGGGCAGCCTGTATCTCTTCGGCGGTATATTTCTTGGTAGTTTCCCTGCCCCAGCTGGTGAAGACTTCATCAGCGTGGTGGTGGTGATGATCGTGGTCATGGTCATGGCAGCCGCAGGTACAGCCTTCGCCGTGGTCATGGTCGTGATCGTGGTGGTGATGATGTTCATGCTCATCATCATCGTGGTCGTGGTGGTGATGATGTTCATGCTCATCATCATCGTGGTCATGGTGGTGGTGATGTTCATGCTCATCATCATCGTGGTCGTGGTGGTGGTGATGATGTTCCTGCTCCTGTTCAAGCAGAGCCTTCAGCTCATCATCAAGGGTATTCTTCTGAGTCATGGCATCGGTGAGCTGCTTGCCTGTCAGCTGATCCCACTCGGTAGTAACTATGGGGGCAGCGCTGTTCAGGCTGCGGAGCCTTTCTACCACATCGTCAAGTCTTTCCTGGGAGAGGCCTGCGGTATGGCTGAGGATAAGGCAGCTTGCGTAGGTTATCTGGTTATTGAAGAACTCACCGAAATTCTTCTGGTACATCCTGCACTTATTGGCGTCAACGACGGTGGTAAAGCCGTCAAGCACCACATCTTCGGCATTGATATTCTGCACGGCCTTTATAACGTCGCTGAGCTTGCCAACACCTGAGGGTTCGATGAGTATGCGGTCGGGCTTATAGGTCTCAAGCACCTGCTTGAGTGCTTCGCCGAAGTCGCCCACCAGTGAGCAGCAGATACAGCCCGAATTCATCTCGGTGATCTCAACGCCTGCGTCCTGCAGGAAGCCGCCGTCTATACCTATCTGGCCGAACTCATTCTCGATAAGCACCAGTTTTTCGCCCTGATAGCCTTCAGCTATGAGCTTTTTTATCAGCGTGGTCTTGCCTGCACCCAGGAAGCCGCTGAAGATAGTGATTTTTGTCATTTCAGAACACTTCTTTCCTTATTATACATGAATTTAAGCGCTTCTCGCGTCAGTATCATTATAGCACAAACTAACCTCAATTGCAAGACCTGCGGGCTTCGATTTCAGGAAAATATCATAATGCAGACTTTTTGGGTATAGTTTGGCGGGAATACATTGTGCAGTATTTACAAGGCTATGCTCCCGCAGTTGTATGATAAGCCTAAAAGGAGGCTGTAATTCTTTACAAGGGGGGGCGGGTATGGTATAATAATTCATAATTCATAGTTATTGGCAGGGGCGGGAGTTCGCTGTTTTTTATTACTGTTCTGAAAGGAGTTTTTTATTATGACACGCTGGGGTATCATTGGTACGGGGAAGATAGCTCATACTTTTGCTGAGGCGCTCAGGGGGACGGAGAATTCTGTGCTGGCGGCGGTGGCTTCGCGGTCGCTTGAAAAGGCTGAGGTCTTAGCGGCAGAGTTCGGGTTTGAAAAGGCTTACGGCAGCTACGAGGAGCTGGCAGCTGACGAAGCTGTGGACATTGTTTACATTGCCACACCCATGAGCGAGCATTATGCAAATTCTCTGCTTTGCCTGAATGCGGGCAGGAACGTACTTTGCGAAAAATCCATTGCGCTGAACACTTCTCAGGCGGAGGAGATGGTGGCACTGGCTGAGGAGAAGGGGTTATTCTTCATGGAGGCCATGTGGATGAAGTTCCGCCCGACTTTCCTCAAAGTAAAGCAGTGGATAGACGAGGGGCGCATAGGCAAGGTTGAATTCATCAAGGCGGATTTCAACAACTTTATCCCCTACGACAAGAACGACCGTCTTTTCAAGTCTGAATGCGGCGGCGGTGCTTTACTTGACCTGGGAGTTTATCCCCTGACCTTTGCCACTGCCCTTATGGGTGAGCCGAAAGAGATCATCACCCATGCCCACATAGGCCGTGACGGTGTTGACCTGAGCCACGAGATCACCCTGACTTATGAGGACGGTGCTTTTGCGGCAACGACCTCGGGATTTGAGGTACAGAACCGCAACAATGCTGTAGTGTCAGGTGACAAGGGCAGCATAACCATGGGCGACTGGTTCTTCTGTTCATCGGAATGCACGCTGTACGACCTTGACAGCCAGCCTGTGGAGGAGAGGGTGTTCCCCCCTGAGATAAACGGGTACGAGTACGAGATAAGGGAAGCTGAGCGCTGCCTGGCAAACGGGCTGAAGGAGAGCCCTCTGTGTCCTCATAGTGACACCCTGCAGGTCATGAGGCTGATGGACAGGTGCAGGGAGATATGGGGCATGAAGTTTCCCCAGGAGAAATAGGCGGTGTTTCTTCGGCAAAGCTGAAACTCAGGAAACGGAGAGAGCAGATATGACGGACGAAGAAAAGGTCATGGATATGCTGGACAGCGAGATAAGGAGCTGTTACCCTTTGCTGGGCTATGCAGAGGAACATCTTGATGAGATAATAGACGGCGCTTACGGCGGGGCTGTACGAAAGGCTTACACCACGCGGGCAAGCGACCTCGGCATAGTATGCCCCAGCCTGATACTGCACAGGGTCGTGGGCGGTGCAAAGAGGGGGCGGGTGCTTAAGTCCGTGCCCGAGAAGGGTGCTTACTGCGAGATAGGTTACGATGCGGCTGACAGGCCCCTGTACTTCAAAATGGTGAACCAGTTCGGCAGTGAGGAGACTTATTTCTTCGTTGAATATGAGGGTGCCTGCTGGGCTGTAGACCTGGAGGCGGTATACAAGGGCGATGTGAGCAGGCGCATAAGCTCTTTCAAGATGAAGAAGTTCCGCCGTGACGAAAAGGGTCGCATACTCTTTTATGCTGAAATGGAGCCCTTTGGCTTTGCACACGGGGAGGTATACGAGTACCCCGATGATGAGGGTGCGGACATGATCTGCCACTCATATTACTATGTGACGCATACGGACAGGGAGCCCATACCCTCAAGGCCGCGGTGGGAGGGCACAAGGTTCTCGGAGAAGCTTTACGGGATAACGGCTGACCTCAAGGTCATAAACGAGTACAGCAGGAATGCTGAGGGCGAATTTGTGTTTTCAAGGCAGCTGGTCTCGGGTGGGAAGAAGTCGGCCAAAGCGGCAGAGAGCTTTGAGAAGTTTTCACGCTGGCTGGACAGCGAGCTTGAAAAGGACATACCCGACGAGGGCGGAGTTTATTTTGACCTGTTCCCCCCTGCGGAGGACGGTTTCGGCATATATTTCTGTGTGACGGAGGGCTTTGACAAGGACGATGATGACTGGGCCTGCGGGACTGTTTATCGGTCGGAGAAAATGCATATGATGCCCGCAAGCGGCGCCCTTGAAGATGAAGCAGCCCTCGGCACGGCGGTGAAGCTCATAAAGAAGTATCTGAGGGAGGGTGTACACAAGGACGTCCTGAGAAGATACGGGGGCATAGGCACCGCCTTTGCGGACGGGGACATTGAGTACATATATGTCAGGAAAAAACGGGGCTGAAAACAGGGAGATGATAATATGAAAAAGAGCAAAAAAACAGCATTCATCGCGGCGGTGCTGACGGCGGCTGCGGCAGGACTAAGCGGGTGCAACGGGCCTTTTGATGATGAGGTGCAGACGGTATACGGCCCGCCTAAGGACTTTGACAAGTCTTCGGCGGAGGAGAGTGCGGAGGAAAGCATGGCTGTGACAAGTGCGGCAGACAGCTATTCCCCCGAAGACGAGCCTGTACAGGACGTTTACGGTCCGCCTGAGGACTTTGATCCCATAGACGCCAGCGAGGAAGAGAGCCTTGCAGAGGACAGCAGCTATGCTCCCGAAGACGAAGAGATACCCACGGTATACGGCCCCCCTGAGTGGCTTGAATAGGGGGCTGCCATGCTTGATGTGGGAATGAAGCAGGAACATCTGCGTGCCATGGCCGAATACAGGCAGGAGCTGACCCGAAAGCCGCAGCTGAGAAACCTGTTTTTAGAGCTGACCGTGCGGTGCAACGAGAGGTGTCTGCACTGCGGCAGCAGCTGCGGGGAGGTACAGAGCGAGGAACTGACCTTTGAGCAGTACAGGGAGTTTCTGGACGGAGTAAAGGCTGACCTTGGGGTGGAGGGCAAGATGCTCTGCATAACGGGGGGCGAGCCGCTGCTGCGCAAGGACTTCTTTGAGATAATGGGCTATGCGGCTTCACTGGGGTTCAGGTGGGGCATGACCAGCAACGGCACCCTGATAGACAAAAAGATCGCCCGCAGGCTGAGGCAGGCGGGCATGGGGACTATCTCAGTGAGCATTGACGGACTTGAGGCCACCCACGACGCTTTCCGCAGGACGGAGGGCGG
The DNA here is from genome assembly GCF_017464355.1 of Ruminococcus sp. GTDB lineage: Bacteria > Bacillota > Clostridia > Oscillospirales > Ruminococcaceae > Hominimerdicola. The sequence goes on from NZ_JAFUAG010000030.1 coordinate 50,910, forward strand.
GTACCGCAAGGCCATGGAGGGCATACAGGCTCTCATAGACGAGGGCGGTTTCAGGCACATACAGGTGACGACGGTGGTGACCCACCGGAACATAGGTGAGCTTGATGAGCTGTTTGAGATATTCGACAAAATGGATATCGACTCATGGCGGGTCATCGGGATAGAGCCCATGGGACGGGCGCTGAGATACCCCGAGCTTCTGCTGAGGGACGATGACCAGCGCAGGCTCATGGAGTTCATAAGGAACAAGCGCATGGCGGGCGAGCCTGTGTGCTACGGGTGCAGCCATTATCTGGGGCTTGAATACGAGCATGAGGTGAGGGACTGGTACTTCCTGTGTACGGCGGGGCTGCAGACCGCCAGCATTACCGCCTGCGGCGACATTATCGCCTGCCTTGACATTGAGCGCAGGCCTGAGTTCGTGCAGGGGAACATACTGCGGGACAGGTTCAGCAGGGTGTGGCTGGAGAAGTTCTCGCCTTTCAGACAGAAGCACTGGCTGAGCAGCGAAAAGTGCCGTGAATGCGAACATAACAAGTTCTGCAGAGGGGACGCTTTCCACAGCCTTGACCACAATACGGGGGAACCGATGGTGTGCTTCAAGGGTGTGCTTTTCTGATAAAAAGATAGGGGGATGACCTTTTTCGTCAAGGTCATCCCCCGAAGTGTTTCAGTGGCAGTCTGAGTAGTGTATCAGAAGTTCCATGGGGAGTATTACCAGTATGAGCAGCAGCAGCATTTTCAGGTGGGTGCGCTTTTCGGAGCTGAGGGCGGCGATGAATTCACGGATAAAGGCATTTATCCAGAAATAGGCTTTGGTCTTAGCGCCTATGCCCTCCATGGGAAAGCCTGCGCGGTCGGCTATACAGCCTGCACGGAACACATGGTAGTTGGTGGTGGAGAAGGCAGCTTTTCCGCCGCCTTTTTCTTCGATGAGCTTTTGTGAGAGGGTGATGTTCTCGTAGGTGTTCACCGACTTGTTCTCGGTCAGTATGCGTTCCCCAGGGATACCCTGTTCACGCAGGTAATTGGCAATGGCTTCGCCCTCGGCCATGACCTCGTCATCGCCCTTGCCTCCTGAGGGCACAAAGGTGATATCCCTGCCTGTGGCCTGCTTCTGCATTCGGGCAAATTCAAGGGCTCTGTCGGTGCGGGACTGCAGCAGCTTTGTCAGGCCGCCGTCTTTTCTTATCTGGCAGCCCAGGATAAGGATATAGTCCTTATCAAAAGCAGGAACATGGCGGGCTGCCCTGAGGGAGGATATGATGGTGCCAAGCAGCACGCATTCCAGATAGGTGATGAAAAGGGAAAAAATATCCTCGGTGATCCGTTCCGCAAGGTTCCATTTGCTCGGGGCATAGTTGACATCGACGCCGAGAACCCTGAATATCCCGTAGATGAACATGGAGAACACTGTGCCTGCGCAGATGACCAGCCCCAGTACGGTGCCCAGCATATTCCGCCAGGTAACACCCTCACGGCGCATGAGTATGATATGGCTGAACGTCACCAGCACTGAGGTGATAAAGGCCGCAGGCATTACCAGCAAAGAGAAGGTGCGGGCCAGTGCGGCGGTGGTGCTGAAGATGTTGTACAGGGACATGAAGCCGCGGCCCGCTGCAAGGTTTTCAACTGTAAGGTATATCTGCACGATAATGTTGAACAGCAGGAATATCATCATGCCCAGCAGGATAATGTTCCTGTAGCGGCAGAGATCTTTCCTGACGCTCCGACGGTAAGCCCTTGCTGTCAGGAAAAAGGCTGCCAGGAAAATGAGTATCTCGGCGGCGAAGTACAGCGGGTCGCAGCTGCATTCGCCAAAATATGTTCCCCCTGTAAGCACCCCGAAAGGGTGCAGGTATACAACGTCAAAATTGTTTATCATCTGATCTTCTTCGCTCTGATCGTGTTCGCACAACACCCCGATACAGGAACTGCTGCTCGCTTTGACCTGCCTGAGCTTTACATACAGCCTATTGCCCTCACGGCGGACGGACACGATCTCAAGGACATCATCTTCTATCTCAAAGGAGTAGTCTGTGTCGGGGCTGCAAAAATAGCTGAGGGTCACTGTTCTGCCGAAGATGACAGTACACAGCAGGCAGAGCAGTATCACTGCTGCGGTGAACACTGCCATGACCCTGACGGAGTATGGTATTTTCTTCATTGATCTCACCTGTATAATATATTTCGCAGTATCGTCAGATATGTGACCGCCCACGGGTCACGCATTTTATCTTATCACAGCGCTGAACTTTTGTCAAGGCGGCATACAAGAAAAACGGGCTGAGTGACAGCCCGTTTTATTTTGCCGTTCTTCACGCTTTCTGCGCTTGCAGCACAGCACACAGCCTATGGCGCCCAGAGGTGCCGTGACCCCTGCCTTTATCAAGAAAGCGGCCTCCCGCTTTTTTGGGGTGACCGCCCGAACGTTCTTATAGTTTTTCAGGGGCTTGCTTTCGCCGTTTTAATCCATTTCCTTCGGCTGGTTGAATGCGGCTTCGCCTGCTTTCTTCGCGGCTTTCGCATTCTTGCTTATCAGCTTGAAAAGCTTCTCCAGGTTTTCCTCGTCTGTGGTGAATTTGCCTATGTGCGTCATGGTAGAATTATACAGCCCATGGAAGTCCGAACCGCCTGTTACCAGCAGCTCATTCTCTTCGGCATATTTTTTCAAGGCCTGCTGCTGTGAATCAGTGGCGGAAAAATGGAAGCACTCTATGCCGTCCAGCTTGCCCGCTGCCACCAGCTCTTTCATAAGCTCTATATTCCCGAACATATGGGGGTGCGCCAGCACTGCCACGCCCTTGGAGGAATGTATCAGGTCAAGCACAAAATTTACGTCGGGATATTCCCTTGTCACCAGGCACCGGCCGTGGGGGTAGGAGAAAAGTTTGTCATTGACCGAGCCGTAAAACTCCGTGGCATAGCCATAGCTTATCAGCGCCCGCATTATATGGGACTTATATATGCTCTTCGACCCCTTTGTATACTTCATCACCGCTTCGCGGGGTATGGGGTAGATGTCTATTATCTTATCTATCATTTCCTTTGCGCACTCTGTCCTGATATTGCAGGATTTCAGGCACAGCCCCTCAAGTCTGTTGGGCTTCTGGGGTGCATAGCAGAGGATATGCACTTTCTCATTACGCTTCTTATCCCACGCCGAAAGCTCCACCGCAGAGATCATCTTCACCCCGTAGCGGTCGCCCAGTATCTGCGCGCGGCTCGATGAGGACAGCGTGTCGTGGTCGGTTATGGCAAGAAAATCCAGCCCCATGCGCTTTGCCTGCGCGATGACCTCCTCGATGCCGAGAGAGCCGTCCGAAAGGGTCGTGTGACAATGCAGATCACCGATCATTGTTGTGAACCTCCAAATAAAGAATTCGTTCGGTACATACCGACCGTATAATTATACCACATTTCTTGAATATTTGCAAGTATTTTTGAGAAAATTTCACAAAAGTGTCCCCGTAATGCCATACTGCACAAATCGTCGTGGGGATATTTGTGGGTTATATACAGTTGGTGGGCGCTGTTGCAGCGTTTTTTACGGAAAGATCGGGGGAAGGGCATATTTTCGGGTGCATTTGCAAAAAAGGACAGCCCGCAGAGCTGTCCTTTGGAATATGCTATTTTACCTGTATTATGACCTTTTCGTCTGTCCAGAAGTTTGCACTGTATTCAAGCTCGATGTCCCGGCTGTCTTTGGGCACCTCATAAAAGGCAGTGAATGACACCTTTCTGCCCGAGGAGAGGTTGGTATTTATGAAATCATTGTCATCAGGCAGGAAAGCCTGCTCATAGAACAGTACCGCAGGCTCACCGAGCGCAGCAAGGGGAAGCACGATGTTCTTATGGAGCAGCTCATCGAACAGCAGGGAATGTAAATTCACAAACAGATAACAAATTCCACGGCGGGATATAGTATAATAAAGGAGAGTGCAGTTTTTTACTGCGTATCGTAATTTATCCTCCTGCTGAGGCGGGGGTATCTGAAAGGAAGTTTTTTGACATGAACGTTATGGAAGAATCTTTACAGCTGCATGAACAGTGGAAGGGCAAGATAGAAGTCATCTCAAGGGCAAAGATAAACAATGCCCGTGACCTGACGCTGGCTTACACCCCAGGTGTTGCACAGCCCTGTCTGGAGATCGAGAAAGACCCCGACCTTAGCTATGTTTACACAAGACGTGCAAATCTGGTGGCTGTTATAACCGACGGTTCTGCGGTACTGGGACTTGGCAACATAGGCCCTGAGGCAGGTATGCCTGTTATGGAGGGCAAGTGCGCTCTGTTCAAGGAGTTTGCCGATGTGGACGCTTTCCCCCTTTGCGTAAGGAGCAATGACGTTGATGAGATAGTAAACACCGTAGCCATGATAGCAGGCAGCTTCGGCGGAATAAACCTGGAGGATATCGCTGCGCCCAGGTGCTTTGAGATAGAGGCAAAGCTGAAGGAGCGTGTTGATATCCCCGTATTCCACGATGACCAGCACGGCACTGCCATAGTTGTGGGTGCTGCAATGCTCAATGCCTGCAAGCTGACAGGCAGAGATATAGGTTCGCTGAAAGTTGTCATGAGCGGTGCGGGCGCTGCGGGCTGTGCTATAGCAAAGTTCCTGCTGAGCCTGGGTGTAAAGGACATAATCATGCTCAACTCCAAGGGCATAATCTGTGAGGGCGACGACATAAAGAACCCTGCACAGGCTGAAATGGCAAAGATAACCAACCGTGAACATCTGAGGGGCGGTCTGGCTGACGCTATGAAGGGCGCTGACGTATTTGTAGGCGTTTCAAAGCCCGACCTGGTAACTGCCGACATGGTAAAGAGCATGAACGACAAGCCTTTCATCTTTGCCATGTCCAACCCTGTTCCCGAGATAATGCCCGATGTTGCCAAGGAGGCAGGTGCTTACATCGTAGGTACAGGCAGGTCTGACTTCCCCAACCAGATAAACAATGTGGTAGCATTCCCCGGCATATTCAAGGGTGCGCTGGCAGTAAGGGCGAGCGACATCAACGAGGAGATGAAGCTGGCTGCGGCTTACGCTATAGCTTCCTGCGTGCCCGAGGACAAGCTGTGCCCCGAGTTCATTCTGCCTGACGCATTTGACAGAGCTGTTCCCGTGGCAGTTGCAGAAGCTGTGGGCAAGGCTGCAAGAGAAAGCGGAGTTGCTAGGATATAAGCGATGATAACATCGTGGAATGTTAATCAGTTTTTGAGAACGAGGAACTGGACAGAGTTTGACGAGGAAGCCCTTAAAAAGTCTGGCAAGAGCGATGAAGAAATACAAGAAATACGCCGAGAAAAAGAAAATATTCAAAATGAGTGTTCAAAAGAGATCAAGTGTCTTATCAAAAAAAGATATGCAGCAAAAGAACAAGACTTGATTTTTTTGCATGAAGTACCAAATGATCTTGCTTGGAAAATACAAGAGAATGTCAACAGGTGGCTGGACTTGAACGATAATAAATATGAATGCCTTTTGCCGTATAAAACAGCCCCAAAAACGCATTTTCAAACTCTGGCAATATTCATGGAAGGTAAATATGAATATAATGAAACATATACGAATAATGTTGAAATAAAATTCGCCTTTAATGGAACAGGCTTTAGAAACAGGATACTTGCACTAAACCCCAAAAATAAAAAATCGGAAATCATATGCGGTGTCCATGTTCCTCCTGATGAGAAAGAATGTCCCGTTTATTATGAGAGCCTTATTGGTCTTCATAATAAGTTTAAAGAGGCTAAAGCAAAAACGATATACTATATAGGCGACTTCAACGCTTTTTTGCCAAATAAGATCAACAAACGCAAAATGCATGATCTGATGGCATTGGGTCTGGAGGATTATTGGTTAGCGACAGGCAATAGTAATAATTCTCCCACACATTTATTTGGCGAAAGAATCGATTATGTATTGGCATATAGAAATAGTCGTTTCAAAAACTTGGAAGACTATCAGAAATATTTCAATAAATATGAAATGACCGTTGACCCGAAGGATATAGCGGACAAGGGCAATAGAAAAGAGTCCTTGCTCTCCGACCATTCCGCGATAATACTTAAAGAACGTACACCCGAAATGAAAAAGACAGGTGATTGATATGATTAGAGATATTCAGGACGAGATACTCAGGCTGAAAAAGGAATATAACATATGCATACTTGCCCACAGCTATCAGGCGGCGGAGATAATCGAGGTCGCTGATATAACGGGCGACAGCTACAAGCTGAGCGTTGAGGCGGCAAAGGTGCAGAACAGGAACATACTCATGTGCGGGGTACACTTTATGGCAGAAACTGCCAAAATGCTCTCCCCTGACAAGCGGGTATTTCTGGCACACAAGGACGCAGGCTGTCCCATGGCTGAGCAGATGGAGCCCGAGATGATACAGGCGCTGAAAGACAAGGAGCCTGACCGCAAGGTGGTATGCTACATAAACACCACAGCTGCCCTAAAGACCGTATGCGATGTGTGCGTCACATCATCTTCCGCCCTTAAGATAGTGAAGAACATGGAAGCGCAGAAGATACTTTTTATCCCCGATATAAACCTTGGCACCTTTGTAAAAGACGCCTGTCCCGATAAGGACGTTATGCTGCTCAACGGCGGCTGTCCCGTACACGCGGCCATAACCGAGGCTGAGGTCGAGGAAGCGAAGAAGGCTCACCCGAATGCACTGCTGCTGGTACACCCTGAGTGCAGGCCTGCGGTAACAAGGCAGGCGGACTATGCGGGTTCGACCTCGGGCATAATGGAATATGCGGCTAAGAGTGACGCTAAGGAATTCATCATCGGTACAGAGGTATCTATCAGGGAGCATTTGCAGTACAAATATCCCGAGAAGAGATTTTACGACCTGTCGAAGCGGCTTATCTGCCAGAACATGAAAGCCACCACCCTTATGGACGTATACAACACTGTAAAGGCCATAGGCGGCGACAAGGCATATGAAGCGGCTGAGATAGAAATGGACGATGAGCTGATAGCTAAAGCAAAGGTCTGCATTGATGAGATGATAAGGCTGGGCGGCTGACGCCCTCTGACAAAAAAACAGCGGCTGCCTGTTATGGCGGTTCTCATAAAGAAGCTTATGTATTTATTGGGGGAAACCTTTCTGAAGAAAGGTTGTCCCCCAAGCCCCTTTCCAAAGACTTTTATATTTGGGGGCGAAAGGGTGCTGTACTATCGGAGTATGGCAGATATCCGAACACTGCGTTCTATCGCAGAATGGCACCCTTTCGCCCCCAAACGTAAAAAGTTTTAGGAAGGGGGTCTGGGGGATAACCCTTTTTCAAAAGGTTTTCCCCCAGAAGAACATATAAGCTTCTTTATGAGAACTACCCATAACGGGCGGCCGCTGTTTTTGTTTGTTCTTACTGTATCTCGTTCTTGTCGCCCTCATCTGAAAGGGTAACATCTTCGCCGTATATGGTGGCAAAGTCATCTCTCATGGACACGGTATAGAAGCCCAGCTCATCGCAGGTGGTCTTAAGCTTTTCTGCGGTTTCGGGCTTGCCGTATTCACGCTCGGTATCATCGCACAGCAGCAGATATGCTCTGCCCTCGTATTTATCGTTCAGGGTGACATATTCCGCCATGGAAAGGTCGCCTGAACTGTTGCCCAGCGCCAGCACGGGCACCATGCCTATCTCCTGGGCGATAACTGCTACCTTGTTCATCTTGAGGTTCTTGGTGATATACTCACCGCCGAAGACTACTTCGTCATCGGGCCGGTACATATAGTCAAGGCCGTCGGTATCGCCCTGACCCTCTGCCACCATGGTGGTATCTGTGCCTATGACATGGTTTGCGGGTATGCCGAACATTTCCTCACATATAGCACGCACCAGTGTTCTGTCGGTACCGCTTACCACATAGAAGGTGAAGCCGTTTGCTTCAAGATAATCCACCAGCGACTTCATGGGCTTATAGTAAGCGTCGCCCCTGGTCAGGTTCTCAAAGCCGCTTGCTTCGGTCTTAAGGTACTCCTTGGCATAATCCTTTAGCTCGTCAACAGTCATGCCCTTGTAGGCCTCTGCTGCGAACTTTGCGTGGGTGGTCTCGCAGTTATCGGGGAGCTTGCCTGTTTCTTCCAGGGACTTCTCCACCTCTCTTGCGAACTCCTTCATATCCTCGGGAGCGTCGTAGGTGTCATCATACAGCGCCCTGTGTACGAAAATGCAGTGGTCGAAGTAGGTGGGGTAAAGCTCACCGATGAGGGTGCCGTCCAGGTCTGAAACGACTATCCTTTCTTCCTCGGGTATGAACTTATCCGAGTCGGGGTCGGTCACGGCTTCAACGTACTCTACCAGCGACTTTGCCACCTCAGAGCCCTCTGTCCAGTATTCCAGAGAAACTGCCTTTTCCTCCTCGGGGGTAGGCTCCTCGTCCTCGGCGGGGGCTTCGGTCTCAGCGGGCTTTTCCTCGGGGGCGGCGGTGGTGGTCTCGGGTTCTTCCAGGGACACTACCGTGGTAGTTGCAGCCGTTTTTTCGGTGGATTTTTCCTTAGCGGGCTCCTCCTTGCTGCCGCAGGCTGACATTGAGAACACCAGCACCATAGCGGCTACGGCGGCGAAGATCCTGTTTTTCATATCATCATTTCCTTTACTTTAGATTTTTCCCAATTTTGCAGTGTATTGCTCATGATACAAAAAGGCTGTTTTTCGTATCGTTCCCAAGACTTGGGCAGTGTGAACGACACACGCCCAAATTGGGATCTGATTTTTTCTTGGGACTATAATATTGATTATATCATAAATTTTATGAATTGTCATTAACTAAAGCGACAAAATTTTAATATTTTATATTTCGGGGATAAATGATTGAACAAAAAAGCACACCTGCCTGAGCAAGTGTGCTTTATCATCATATCTCAGAATTATTACTTCACTCCCAATTTTGAAGTGTATTGCTGATGATACAGAATGGCTTTTTTTCGTATTGTTTCCCCCGCCTGCGGCGGGGGAAACAATACACAACCAAATTGGGATTTACTTTACCCTGGGCCCATCATTGCCGGGTATCACCTTAAGGCCCTTTACCTGAGCCGCTGTCAGCACAACGTCAGTAACATCTATCTCGCCGTCATTGTTGGCATCAGCAGCATATGCGCCGTAAGCGGATACTGCCCTGATGTTCTTTACATGGGCTGCGATGATGTTAACGTCGGTAACGTTGACCTCTTCGTCCATGTTGGCATCGCCCTTGTAGATAATGCGCCTGAGGGTGTTGGGATATTCCTCTGTGGCAGGAGAAGGTGTCCCGGCCTGGTAGCGGTGTGGATCGCCCTCATCGTTGCCGTCGAAATATACCGCTCTCTCAGAGGAGAACTTGGTGCTGCCCATAGCAAAGTATACCTTGCTGTTGTTGTTTACATTTCTCTCGGGATAGACCGCGCTGGCACCCAGGTCGCAGTAGTACCACTTCTCATCATCGAGCTTTATCATGTTGAAGGCTTCGTCGTGGCCGTTCCACTTGCCGAGGAAATATGCGTTTGCCACGTCAGCATAGTTCAGCACCAGCTGGTAAACTCTTGCCAGACCCTCGCTGGTGGCGGTGTGGTTGATGACAGGGCCGTAAATGGAATAATCCCTGTAATCCGAACTGCCGTCGCCCTTGTAATCGGTCTTGTTGATTATCTTTTCATGTACGCTGTGGGCAAATGCATAATAGGTCATGTATGAGCCCCAGGCGTCGTCATAGGTCTTCTTGACGTAATTTTCGATGTTCTTCTGTTCCTCAGCCCTTGTGGCGCCCTTAGCCTGAGCTCTCTCAACGGTGTAGATGTACTTGCCGTCCTCAAAATAAACGTTGCCCGATATCCAGTAAAAAATGGGGTTGTCGTTCCTGAAAATGCGTACTACCTTTTCAGCATCGGACTGGGAGATATCCAGTTCGCTGAGGGAGATCCTGAGGCCTGTTTCAGCCAGGTCGGTGCCTGCCAGCAGGTTCTCGTCCGTGGAATTCCAGAGCCTTACAGACTCGTCCCATATCTTGTTGTAAAGCGCCCTCATGCTCTTGCCCTTTGCGTCGTTGGAGAACTGGTCGTAGCCCCACCTGCTCGAGCAGTCCAGCAGGAAGTCTGTGCTGTCCTCTTCTGCAGCGATGGTCTCGGCATTTGCAGCAAAGCTGAAAGCGGGCATCATCTGTGCGGCGGGTGCAGCCAGCATTACAGCTGCGGCAGAGATCGCGGAGATCTTTTTCATTAAGTTCATTTTTTTGTCCATCCTTTTCTTTGTTGAATTTTTTTGTTTTCAGGCGGAGCTTTCCCTTACAGAGGCCACTGACCTGCCTGCTTAACGGCAAGTCCGTCTTAAACGTTTTAATTATAGCATAATGACCCGTTCGTGTCAACGACAAAAGGGATAATGATCTGACAAAAATAGAGCGCCCCATTTAGACAGAATGTTTAATTCGGTAAATTTTCCTGTTCCCTTTTCTTACAGCCGCCCCAAAAAGAAATGCCCGCGGGCATTTCTACTGCTCGGGGCATTGTGTATGTTTCTGATATCAGGGTAATATGTACCCGACCAGAGCCGCTTCTATCATCAGGGCTATGGGGAGGATATATTTTCTGGGATTATGTGTCAGGTCGGCCTCGGTCTTCCAGGTCTTTATGGGATATCTGTTTTCCAGGAACGAAGTGAGGAAAGCGCCCTCAGCCGCGAACACGGGTGCCATGATGATGTACCTTATGCCCCCTGTGCCCCCCGCTACGCGGAAAGCTGCCAGGAACAGCCCGAAGCACACAAGGTAAAAGCAGAAGAGCGTCACGCCGAAGGGTATGAAAAATCTTTCCGTCTTGGCGGGAAGTGCGTCCAGCTTGCGGTCAAGGCCTCTGTTGGCGCTGACCATAGTTGAAACGGGGGAATTTATGGAGATAGCCGCCATGCCCATTCCGCAGGCGAATTTAAGCCCCATATTTTCCGCATTTATAGCGAAGAACACTGCAAACCCGATGATGAACACAGTGGAGAAAATATAGCTTTTGTGTTCCAGCAGATACCTCCCCAGATAGCGGGGTATGAGCATTGAGGGCTTGCTGTTTTGGCGGACTTTCCTTGCCCTGCCCGCGGCGGGGTCAATGCGGAAGTTTTCCATTTTAAGCAGAAACAGTGTGCCCGCACAGATGATATCCGCAGCACCCAGGGCTATGACAGCGGCCTTGCCATGGGGAAGCAAAAATGCCATAGCCACCCCCGCGGCCACATACAGCGCCGAGATGAACGGCCTTTTCTTAAAGTTCCCGAAAGCGGCCATCCCACCGAAAACGGCATACAAAAAGGCCAGCAGGAAAAGCACCCACCGATAAGTGTTCATTTTGGTGAACGAGAAGAAAAGCACAGCCAGCAGTGATACCTTTGAGGTCAGTATATAAGCCCCCATGACCGCCGTGTATTCCCCGAGGGTGCGGCGCTCATCGCAGGGCATGGCAAAAAGCCCCCGCAGCAGCTTTGCGTTATCGGCAGAACCCAGGGACTGTATGACCAGTGTGCCCGAAAAGACTATGACCGTCAGCACCAGCACTTTTTCCGAAAGGGGTATCTGCTTGCCTATGGAATAAAGCCCGTAGGCTATAAATACCGAGATGAACAGGTTTTTCAGGGCGCTGCTGTAATTTTCACCCAGCAGCTTGCGGGACAGCATTTTAAACATCTTTCACCACGTCCTCTTTTTCAAGGGAAGCCCTGATATTTTCGGCAGTTATATCGCTGCCCGAATAAGTCTTTGCGATAACGCCGTTTTCCAGCACCAGCACCTTGTCCGAGGTCAGGGTGACGCTTTCCAGTATATGGGAAGAAAACAGCACCGTACCGAACTCCTTATATCCTGCTATGAGTGCATAGAGGGCTTCGGTGCTGTTGAAGTCCAGGCCGTTGACAGGTTCGTCCAGCAGCAGCAGGGGCAGCTTAAGGGCGAAGCCCGTGATGAGGTAAGCCTTTCTGCGGTTGCCCAGGGAGAGGTCTTTTATGAGAGTGCCCCGATACTCCCCGAAGCCGAATTTTTCCACCAGCCCGTCGATATATGCCTTATCCGGGGTCTTGCCGTAGCAGCCGAATACATAGGTCACATACTCATCGAAGGAGAAATACCCGAAAGACTCATCTTCCGAGAATACGATATATCTCTGCGCCTTGAAGTTTTTGTCCTTAAAGTCAAGGTCGCTGCCGTCAAATCTCTTTGCCGTGCAGGAGAAGCCTTCGTGCAGGCCGCAGAGGACGTTCATAAGGGTGGTCTTGCCAGCGCCGTTAAGGCCTATAAGTCCCACGACGCTGTGTTCGTCCAGTTCAAGGTCAAGTCCTTTGAGGACTTGTTTCTTGGGGTCATACCAGGCTTTCAGTTCAGCCAGTTCAAGCAGCTTTGCCATGATATCACCTTACATTTTTTTCATCATAGAGAATGAGCTGAACCCAAAGGCAGCGCCTGCCGCCAGCGAGATGACACCCTCAGCTGTCTGTCCTCTGACCAGTGCCACAATACCTACAACTACCCATATAACTGCTACGATCGCCCTGATAATGATATGTCTGTTCATGATGATATCTCCTTTTTTTGAAAGTTCTTTATATTTTACGGATATCTGCTTTTTACATCGCATATATCTTTACCCTGAATTTAGTGCCCCTGCCCTTTTCGCTTTCAACTTCAATGATACCGCTGTGGGCACTTATTATATTCTTCGCCAGCGCCAGCCCTATGCCAACGCTCTGGGGCGAGGAATTGTCTGCTTTATAAAATCGCTCAAATATGTGCGGAAGATCCTTTTCGCTTATACCGCTGCCGTTGTCCTCTATGGTAAGCTCGGTACACAGGTTGTTCTCTGTGCCTGTCACCCGTACATAGCCGCCCTCGTCCGTATGCTCGATACAGTTCTTGATGACGTTCATCAAAGCCTCCCGCAGCCAGTGCCTGTCGGCCTTTAATTCGGTGTCGGGTACTTTTACCTCCAGTGATACGCCCTTGACCTCCGCCATTATCTCCAGCGAAGACCGTATGTCTTCCATGAGCCCGCCTATGTTCACATCATCGAGCTTCATTTTCAGCACGCCCGCTTCAAGCTGCGAGAGCGTCAGCAGGTTGCGTATCAGCCAGGTTATCCGCCCCACCTGGGAGTCTATCTTCTCGGCATACTGAAGCCGTTTGTCCTCTTCCAGGTCAGGCTGTTCCAGCAGCTCGGTCATGAGCTGTATGGCCGTCAGGGGGGTCTTTATCTGGTGGGATATGTCAGACAGCATATCCGACATATACTCTTTCTGATTTTTCTCGGCGGAATACTGCTCTCTCAGAAGAGCCACCACCTTGTATATCTCGCTTTGCAGTATGCCCGTCAGCCCCTCATCGGAGCATTCGGGGGCGGAAAGAGTAAGGTCGTCCTGCACACGGGTGATGTAGTCGATAAGCTCCGTCAGCCTGCGCTTGCGGCGGATATCCGTGACTATGCCCTCCCCCACGAGGAAAGCCCCCAGCCCCCCGAGGACTATGCAGCAGCCCACAGGTGTGTGCAGTATCAGGCACAGCACCGCCGCCGCTGCAGCGGCACCTATCCGTACATAGCTTCGTGTACTCATTTCAGCCTGTACCCCAGCCCGCGGACGGTCTGTATGACCTCGTCGCCGTCTTCCAGCTTTTCACGCAGGCGCTTCACATATACCGTCAAGGTGTTGTCGGTGACGTAATCACCTGCCACGTCCCAGATATTGTGCAGCAGCTGCTGGCGGGAAAGCACTGCCCCGCGGTTGTTTATGAATATCAACAGCAGCTTGTATTCCATGGCGGTAAGTATTATCTCCGTGCCGCCGCGGAAGACCTTGCCTGTGCGTATATTCACATCATTGCTGCCCACCTTTACCACATCTTCGCTTTCGGTCCTGCGGCCTGTGCGGCGCAGGACAGCCTTTATCCTCGCCATAAGCTCCCGCATACGGAAGGGCTTTGCTATGTAGTCATCAGCACCGTTTTCCAGTGCCAGGACAGTGTGCAGCTCATCATCGCAGGCCGTCAGGAAGATGACGGGGGTATCGCCCCGCTTGCGTATCTCGGCGCAGACATCATAGCCTGTGCCGTCGGGGAGCATAACATCTAATATACAGATATCATAATCATCATTCAAAAGGCTTTTTGCTTCCGCCACAGAGGACGCAGCGTTGAAGCTGCAGCCCTCGGAGGTAAGGGCAAGCTTAAGCCCCTCCTGAATGATAGGGTCATCTTCGACCAGAAGTATCTTCATAATAACACCGTCCGGAACAGCCCCGACTCGCGGGACTGTTTAGATTATTTCAATATTTTAACTTTATTGTATCATACTTTTATTTTATTGTCAAGCCGATACGCCTTTGCAGAACGGTCTATCACACGGTTTCCCGCCTTATCTCGCTGATTATGTCTTCCCTGCTGCTGCGGTTGCATACCCTGGTCATCACAGCACTTATCAGCGCAGTTATCAGTGCTATGCCTGCGGCCAGCAGTACGGGGGAGGGTGTCCTTACATTGCCGAAATAGCCTACCACCACATACCTCAGCCCCGCACACAGTACGGTGCAGATGACAGCCGCTATGAGAAGTCCCCTGCCCAGGAGCATCAGGTTCTCAAGGTCGTGCATTTTTGTGAACTGCCTGTCGGTCATGCCCATGGAACGCAGCACTGCTGTTTCCTTGCTGCGCTCTGCCGCACGGCCGCGGATAGAGTTGTAAAGGTTCAAAAGGCATACCAGTGATATCAGCGCCGTGAAGCAGTATGCAAGTATCTTTATGATATCGCTTATTATCTGCTTTATGCTGGCTACCTGATGGAAGGCGTTTTTGCTTATCAGGCGTATGTTATCGATCTCGTTCTCAGCATTTGAATATGCCATGAATGTTTCATTCAGCTGCTTTACGGAGTTCTCGTCCTTGTCAGCAAAAAGTATCAGGCCTGAGGGCTGTGCGTAGGGGCTGCTGATGATCTCTTCCTTAGCCGCCTCGTTTACAAACAGGTATACGGAGGAAGGCTTTATTATATACCTGTCTGCTATGTCGCCGCTGTCTGCCATGCCCGCTATCTTTACGGGTATCTTCAGGTCCTCACCCTTGTCAGGGTCGAAGCTCAGCAGGTCAACGCTTTCACCAGTGTCCGCTTTGAGTATGCTGTCTCTTACATTTACATACTTGTAGCCTTTGCATTCATTACCGCTTGCATATCTGTCTGTGTCAAGGAATACCTCGTTGTATACCAGCGCAGCAGGCTCAGAGCCCGCCTTCGCCAGGGACATATCTCCGCCGCAGTTCGCTGCGATGTGTTCAAACTCCTCGTCCTCCACCATGAGTATATAAACGTTCAGTTCGTTGAAGTATGCTTCCTTTACATACTCTCTGTAGTCAGCAGGGTCGTTGTCATCGTACTGGCCCCATATAGCTGCAAAGCCTTCCATAAGCTCATCGCTTATGTCATCATAGCTCAGGTTTACCGATAAGAAAGTATCAAGTATCTCCCTGGTGTCGGTAACGCTCTTGTCAGCCGCAAGGGTCTCCTTTGCATAGTCAAATGCGCCATCGTTGACCTCTGCTGCCACTGCATAGTCGTAACCGTCGGTCACAGGTGCCCAGCCGTCTTCTTCTGTCTTGGCTTCCACCACCTTGATGATGGAGTGCGCACCGTACAGCGTCACCATGATAAGTGTGGCAAATACCGCAATGCTGCGTATTATGCTCCTGGTCAGGTGCCTGGTGCGGCCTGTGGAATTGACAGCCAGCATAAGCTCGGGCTTGCCCTTTTCCAGCAGACTTTTTCTTGTTTTGAAACGCTTCTTCTTTTTGGTGTAGTTTTCAGCTGCACCCTTTACGCTCTCTACAGGAGGTATCCTGCTTATCTTTATGGCAGGTATCAGTGCGGAGATCAGCACCGTTACCGTACACATCACCAGTATTATCACTATCTCGGATATGCCGAAGGAAAGTGTCATGGGTACATCGCCCGATATCATGGAGCCGCCGATGGAAAGCATGGTGTCAAATCTGGGTTTGAGCAGCTGGGTGGCACCGTATACCGTACCCATGCCCAGGATGACCCCTGCGGGCAGGGCAGGCAGCAGCAGCGCAAAGCTCTCGAAATATATGCTCTGCCTTTTCTGGCGGCGGGTAGCACCTACGGAGGAAAGCATACCCAGATATCTTGTCCTCTCCGCAAAGGACATATTGAATACATTATATATAAGTATCACTGAGGCTGCCATGGTGAACAGCGTGAAGAAGACCTCCATGAAAAGAACTATGGTGTTGATGTTGGAGTCCCCCGACATGGCCGAGAATGCCAGCAGCATACTGTTGTATTCGCAGTTATGCTCTTCACCCGATACCGAATAAATGTCATTGACGACCTCCTGTGTGCCCGATACCTTATCGGTGTCAAGACGTATCATCATATTCACCTTATCAGTGCGGGCCTCATCAAGGAAGGTCAGGGCTGCGTAGCTGCCGCCGCCGTGTACCTCGTAGGAGGGGCTCTTCATTATGCCCACTACTGTGTAATCTCCCGAAAGACCTGTGGGCTCCCTGCTCTCGGAGAAGGACTCTGTTTCGCCGTAGTAAGCGAAGGATACAGGTATCTCAGCGCTTTCGCCTGCGGGTAAGGTCACATTCTCATGGGGGAACTCCGTGACGCCCTTATCGCACTTGGATGTCAGTATGCGCTTGAAAAGCTCGCCGCTTATCTTGTCGCCTACCCTGATGTCAGCGCCCTGTTCCAGGGCATATTCGGAAATTATTATCTCTCCCGAGTTTTCGGGGTATCTGCCTTCGGCCAAAGCTATATTCGCCATGCCGAAGCTGTCAGCTGAGTAAGCCTTGATGTTCAGGAAAGGCACCAGCTCAGGCTCCCCTGACTGAGGGAAGTCCATGCAGTACAGCTGCTCGGAAAGCCCTGCCTTTTCGACATAATCGCGGGAAGCTATGGTCTTTGCAGTTTCAGTGTCCACCTCATAGGCGGTCATGTGCCAGCTGCCCTTGTCAAGGGAAGCCACCTTGTCAAGGTATTTCATAACAGTTTCCCTGCCCACGAAAACGCAGGTCATCATGACCACCATAAGGGTAATGCCCATGAAAGCAATGGCCGTGCGGCGGCGGTTGAGCTTCATGTATTTTTTTGTCACCTTGAAAACTATGTTGTTCATGTTGTATCTCTCCGTCAGTTAAACTCTTGTTCTTACAGTTTCATTTTTTATCAGCCTGCCGTCTTCGAGGTAGAAGACTCTGTCAGCCTGCATGGCCAGGCGCTCATCGTGGGTTATGAGGATAAGGGTCTGTTTCTGCATACGGTTCGATTCTTTCAGCAGAGCAGTTATCTCATCGCCTGTTTTTCTGTCCAGGTTGCCTGTAGGCTCATCAGCCAGCAGTATGGCAGGACGGCTGTAAAGGGCACGTCCGATAGAAACACGCTGCTGCTGACCGCCCGAGAGCTGAGAGGGAAGATTTTCCCGCCTTTCGGTAAGGCCTAAATGCTCAACTATGTTATCAAGCCTGGTCTTGTCCAGCTTTCTGCCGTCCAGCAGATGAGGGAGAGCGATGTTCTCGTCCACATTCAGCACAGGCATAAGGTTGTAGAACTGATAAACAAGGCCTATTTGTCTGCGCCTGAAAACTGCCAGCTTATCTTCGCCCAGGGCGCAGATATCGGTACCGTCTATCATTACCCTGCCTGAGGTAGGCTTATCGACACCGCCCAGTATATGCAGGAGAGTAGATTTACCGCTGCCCGAGGGGCCTATAACGGAAACGAACTCACCTTTTTCCACCGAGAAAGAGACACCGTCTAGGGCTTTCACCTTAGTATCGCCTTCGCCGTATTCCTTAACGAGATTTTCGACCTTAAGAATTTCCATGATATTGTCCTCCGTTTCATTTGTTGAGTTTATTATAAACAACGCAAATGACATTACAGTGAATTTAAAAGTGACAGTTTTGTCACAAAGCAAAAGCAGAGTAAACTGCCAAGGAAAAAGAGCGTGCGGTCAAGCCTCGCGCCAGCAGGCTTGCGGGAGCTTGAGGGCAGAGCCCTCGATCACCAAGGCACAAAACCAAAATGCACAGCAAACCATAAAAGCAAAGCAAACCTCCGAAAAAAGCGGGCGGTCGCCAACTTCCGAGCGTACATAAAACCATGCCCCACTGCAAGCTATGTGCGTACAACGACCGCCCGCGTGCAATTTTCGGCGAAGCGACGAAAATTGCGCCCCGACAGGGGCAACTGCCCCTCCCTTGGGAGGGGTTGGGGTGGGGCGTTTGCGCAGGAACTTGTGTTAACGTGGACATTCCTGCGGTACACCCTGCTGCGTTAAAAGGCATTCTGTCTGTAGGGACTGCGCTGCGACCGCCGAAAGCGCTTCGCTGTTCGGCTGGTTGACGCGGGCGGTCGTTGTTCCAACCTGGCTTTGTGTGTGCGGGTACTTTGTTCGCCCAGCGAATTTGGCGACCGCCCGCTATTTGTCATTGGCGGGAAGTTACTGTTCTTATCGCTTTTTTGTTGTTTCGCTTTTTTGCTTTGCTGGTGATTTTGGTTTTGTGCCTTGGTGATTGAGGGACTCCGCCCCTCAAACTCCTCGCAAGCCTTTCGCGAAAGGCTTGACCCAAAGCTCTCTGCCTTGGCAGTTTCCGCTGCCTCGCTTTTTTCTTTCGCTTATTATGTTAATTTTTTCATATTAACTACTTGAAATTAAACAAATTCCATGATATAATATTACACACTCGGCGTAACTATGTCGGGCATGGGTAAAATGACCTCATTCCAATGAGGAGGTATTGCGGTGAAAAGAAAAACTATAGCAGTCTGTGTCACAGGCTTCGACCTCGAATATGAAATGGACGTAGTCCGTGGCATTAAAGATAAGTGCAGGGAACTCGGCATAAATCTCCTGGCCTTCTATAACCCTACAAGAAAACCCCCGATAGATATGGGTATCGTTATCCCCGATGACCTCATGAACGGCGAGATGTCTGTCTACAAACTCATAGATTATGATAATATTGACGGTATCGTCATCTTCGGTGAGTCTATCCTCGGTGAAGCGGCTTTCTTTGAGATCTGCGAAAAAGCCAAGGCTCACAACGTCCCTCTTATAAATGTGGACGACCTGCAGCATACCGCGGGCAAACGTATAGTCCTCAGCAACAGCTTTGCTATGTCTTCTGTGGTTGAACATCTCATAACCGTCCACGGGCTGACCAGGATAGATTTCATCGGCGGTTTCAAAGAGGATAATATCCAGTCGGAGGAGCGCCTTGCGGCTTACAAGGCTACCCTCGAAAAACACGGTATCCCCGTGGAGGAGGACAGGATATTCTACGGTGAGTTCTGGCAGAAAGCTATCGGCTGCACCGAGGAGATACTTTCCCGTGATGAACTGCCGGAAGCTATAGTTTGTGCCAACGACACCATGGCTTTTTTCTGCATGGATACCATAAAGGCTCACGGCCTTAAGATACCCGATGATATCATTGTCACGGGCTTTGACGCCATCAAGGATTGCAGGGACTATTCCCCCACGCCCACCACTGTCCGCCGTGCGACTTATGAGTCAGGCAGTGTGGCAGTTGAGCTGCTGCTGAAAATGGCCGCAGGCGAGGAGATAGACGATGTCACCTATGTTGAGTCGGTGCTGATGACAGGCCAGTCCTGCGGGTGCAAACCTTTGGTAAGACCTGATGAGATATCCTATAACCAGAGGTATTTCTATTATCAGGACTTCAAGGAGTTCACAAGGTTCCTGCTGTTCATGGACCTGGCGCATTCCAGCGTGACCGAGTCTGTACACCTGTTTGACAGCCTTTATGATACCGCAAAATTCTTCAAGCTGAAGGAGCTTTATGTCTGCATAAGCGATGACCTTGAAAATTCAGCGGAAAAGATAGACCTGGACAGCGAGGAGTCCCCCTGGAAGCTGCCCGAACACATGGTATCGCTTTTTCAGATGGGACATGGTGTGCCTGTGGGCTATCGTTTCCCTACCAAGCTGCTGCTGCCCTACGGCATAGATGACAGCGAAGCACCCGTGTGCTATGCCTTTGCGCCCCTGTATTTCAAGAAATTTTTCCTGGGCTACATGGCAGGCGTGCTTACGGATATGGAGCTTGATGACAGCCTGCTGGCTACCTGGCTGACCACCGTCAGCAACAATGTGGGCAGCTTTTACATGAACAACAAGCTGGAAAGAGCCCTTGATGAACTGGAAGCCCTGAACCTCCACGATGCCCTGACTGGCCTGTACAACAGGCGGGGCATGAAGAAATATGAGCATGAACTGCTGAACAGAGCCATTGCCGAGGGCAGGTATTTCTCGGTGATATGTGCCGATGTGGACGGGCTCAAGGTCATCAACGATGCCTACGGCCACGAAGAGGGCGACAAGGCCATATCAGTATGCAGCAGGACCTTGCTGGAGGTCTTCCCCGAGGACAGCATCTGTGTGCGTACAGGCGGCGATGAGTTCATGGTACTTGGGGTATTCGATGACGAGAAAGCCCCCGACAACTACATCAAGGAGATATACGGCAGAGTGGCCGCCTATAATGCCGAGCATGATGAGCAGTACAAGGTAGGCTGCAGCTGCGGCTATGTCATAGTAAAGCCCACGGCAGAGACATCACTGAGCGAGCTGAAAAACGAAGCCGACAGCCGTATGTACACCGAAAAGCACAGGCGGAAAACTGTGAGGAAATTCTAGCTGAGATACCAAAAAGACAAGCAGTGCGGAAAGCAGGGTCATGTGACACCTGCCTCCTGCACTGCTTTTTATTTCCTCAGCTCCGAGGGGCGCCTGCCTGTTCTCTGGCGGAACTGCCGCATAAAATGTATGTCCGAGGAATAGCCGCATATCCTTGCGATATGCGTAACGGTGTAGTCCGTTGAGGTCAGCAGATATTTGGCATATTCCACCCGTGCGGTTATGACATCGTTCATGGGTGTCACCCCGAACAGCCGCCTGTATTCATGCTGAAAGGACGACCTGCTCATGGTCAGCTCATGGGCCAGGCCGTCTATGGTCCAGTTATTTGCGGGGTCGTTGTATATCTTGGTGCGCAGTACAGACATTTTCTCCCAGCGGCTGCCCCCTGCACCTTTGGCGGACATATTTATCTTCTCGCTGAGTTTGAGCAGGAACAGCTTTATCAGCAGGTCGGCGGAATCGGTCTTGTAGATGTTATCGGAATACTTCTCGTGGCACATCATGCTGACCAGCACCGAAAGTTCGCTGATACTCTCCAGCTTTACGGGGCTGTCAAAGGGTATGCCCAGTGCTGCGATGAACTGCTCGTCCTCACGGCTTTCGGGGACAAAATGGAACCAGTCGTTGCCGAACTGCACCCCTGCCCCCCGATAGAACTGGGGCGTATCGGGGCGGTAAAGCATAGCCGAGCCGCTTTCGGCAGGCACCTCTTTCCCGCCGATCTCAAACACACCTGCTGTTTTCAGCAGCAGCATGAGATAGTCTCCCGAGCCCTCGGGTCTGCTGATAAAAAAGTCCGCATCATGGAAATGGTTATAGCCCACGTTATTTATCTTCATAGGGTGCCCGCCTTTCATCTGCCCCAAAATACAGGTAAAAATGAATGTTCTGTGAGACAGCTGTATATTCTGTAAATATACTAACATATCCTGCATGGCAAGTCAAGGCACATTTTGCAGAAATTCCCGCTTTTGCACGATATGTTAGTGTTATTGCATTATAGTCTATTGAAGTCGGGGCAGGAATGGAGTACAATTGTATCAAAGACAGGGCGGGGCTTTCCCGCAAAACGATACACGGAGGTAACTTATGAAAGCAAAGATATCAGTAAGCGAAAACAACATCATCTCACAGATAGACCCCAGGCTCTACGGCTCGTTTATCGAGCATCTGGGGCGGGGGGTGTACGGGGGCATATATCAGCCGGGCCATAGGACCGCCGATGACATGGGCTTCCGCAAGGACGTGCTGGAGCTGGTGAAAAAGCTGGGTGTGCCTGTGGTGCGCTACCCGGGGGGAAACTTTGTATCGGGCTACAACTGGGAGGACGGCACGGGGGACAAGGCACTGCGTCCCAGAAAGCTTGACCTGGCCTGGGCTGCGGTGGAGACCAACGAGGTGGGCATAGACGAATTCCAGGAATGGGCAAAGCGGGCGGACACCGACATAATGATGGCAGTGAACCTGGGCACACGCGGCCCCGATGAAGCCCGTCAGCTGGTGGAATACTGCAACCTGGACACGGACACCTTTTATGCGCAGAAGCGCCGCAAAAACGGCTTTGAAAAGCCCTTCGGCATAAAGCTGTGGTGCCTTGGCAACGAAATGGACGGCCCATGGCAGATATGCCACCTGACCGCACAAGAGTATGCGAGGAAAGCCTGCGAGGCCGCAAAGGTCATGAAGTGGACAGACCCCGACATCGAGCTGGTGGCCTGCGGAAGCTCCCACAAGAATATGCCTACCTTCGGGGAATGGGAGCGCACGGTGCTGAGAGAATGCTACGACCACATCGACTACATATCACTGCACAACTACTACGGCAACCCCGAGAACGACACGCCCTCCTACCTGGGGCAGGCGGTGAACATGAACGAGTTCATAAAGACCGTGGCAGATATCTGCGATGAGATAAAGGCGGAAAAGCACAGCGACAAGACCATAAACCTCTCCTTTGACGAGTGGAACATCTGGTTCCACAGCAACGAGCAGGACAAGCAGATACCCCGCTGGTCCTATGCCCCCCGCCTGCTGGAGGACATATATGATTTCGAGGACGCACTGGTGGTAGGCACACTGCTCATAACCCTGATAAACAACTCCGACAGGGTGAAGATAGCCTGCCTGGCACAGCTGGTGAACGTCATAGCGCCTATCATGACCGAGGAGGAGGGCTGCTGGCTGCAGACCATTTTCTATCCGTTCATGCACGCTTCCCTTTACGGCAGGGGCACTGCCCTTTCAGCAGAGGTGGAGGCACCTTCCTACGACACAGATAAGCTGAAAAACATACCTTTCGTGACCACTGCGGCGGTGAAGAACGATGACGGCGGTATCACGGTGTTTGCTGTGAACCGTTCTCTTGATGAGGACTGCGAGCCTGACATCAGCCTGCCCGAGGGCTATAAGCTTTATCAGCATATAGTCCTTGACCACGATGACATGAAAGCGGCAAACTCTTCGGCTGAGCCTGAAAATGTGGTGCCTGCTGAAGTTCCTGCCGAGGGGAAGACCCTGCTTAAAAAGCACAGCTGGAACGTCCTGAGATACAGAAAGGGTGAATGATATGAGGATACATAAGCTGACGGCTCTGCTTACGGCGCTGGCTATGTCAGCGGCAGTGATGACCTCCTGCGGAAGCGGAAAGACCGAGGACAGCTCTTCTGCCGCAAAGTCTGAAAGCACTGCCGAAACAGAAGCCCCCGCCGAAGTTCCCGCGGAAAAGCCCGACCTTGAAAGAAAGGGCGATATGCGTGGCCTTACCCCCACCGAACTGGTGGCCGAGATGAAAACGGGCTGGAACCTGGGAAACTCCCTTGACGCCACAGGCGCTGCGGGGCTGGCCTCGGAGACCTCCTGGGGGAACCCTGCCACCACCAAGGAAATGGTGGACGAGATAAAGGCAGGGGGCTTCGACCTCATACGCATACCCATAACCTGGGGCGGACACCTGGGAGATGCCCCTGACTACACCGTGGACGAAGAATGGTTCGGCCGAGTGCAGGAGGTGGTGAACTATGCCTATGACAACGATATGTATGTCATCATAAATTCCCACCACGAGGAGGACTGGCGCATACCCGACAATGCCCACATAGATGCGGTCAGCGATGAGGTATATGCCCTGTGGGCGCAGATAGCCGAGCGCTTTAAGGATTACGGCGACCACCTGATATTCGAGGGGCTGAACGAGCCCCGTGTCAAGGGCGGAACCAATGAATGGAACGGCGGCACCGATGAGGGCAGGCGCTGTCTTGACAGGCTCAACCAGACCTTTGTGGACGCAGTGCGTTCGACAGGGGGCAACAACGAAACCAGGCTCCTGCTGGTGACTACCTTTGCTTCCTCCGCAGTAAAGGCCGCCATAAACGATGTTGCCATACCCGATGACGACAACATTGCTTTCTCCATACACGCCTACACACCCTATGCATTCACCTACAATGCCAATGCCGACTGGGAGCTTTTTGAATGGGACGGCAGCCACGACAGCGAGATAGACAATATGTTCTACGACCTTAAGGACGCTTTCCTCGACAAGGGCATACCCGTCATCATCACCGAATACGGTGCGGTGAACAAGGACTTCAACGATGAGGAGATAGCCGGGTGGGTGACACACTATCTTGAGACCGCCAAAAGCCTGGGCATACCCTGCGTATGGTGGGACAACGGCTACTACATCTCGGGCAACGAGCTGTTCGGCATATTCGACCGAAACGACTGCGACTGGTTCAGTGATACCGAGCTGGAGGCTATAATGAAAGTGTATGAGGAATAGCAAAAACGCTCTCCTCCTACTGCAATAACAAACCGAGCCCCTATCCCGCGGATAAGGGCTTTTTTTCTGCGGTGGCAGGCAATTTTATGCCACTTTGTATCAAAAGCTACACCTGCTCCCCTGCCTGTTGCTTAAGTTACATTTTGAGGAAATATTGGAAATTGAAAACCTCGGGGCTGTATGATATTATTAAGACATAGAAGAGAATTAAACTAACAGAACATCAATACAGATTTTGAGGAGGATAACTATGAATTCTGATAACAGCAAAAATGAAAAGCGCACTGAGGAAGAAATGTCAGCGGAAGAGCTGGGCAAGGTGGGCGGCACCCTGGAGATGCCCGAATATTTCGTGATAAACGGTGTGAAAATGCCCCCCGATGTGGTCATGGCCAACGTTGAGCAGGTAAGGAAAAATCTTGGAAACAATGTTGCCGAATTCTTCCTGGTGGAGCTGCTGGGCTCCTATTACTCCAGCAAAAGCCTGCTGCTGAGCCTTTACAGGGCTTCGCGGGGGGAATTGTTCAGTGATATGTGATAATGTTTTCTGACCGACAGTTTGCTGTCGGCCTTTTTTTCGTCATGTTGAATATGCTGCGTCGGGGGAGGTTGTATATATCTTACTGAATCATGAAAATGTTAACCACACTCATTGACAATTTGTGACAAATATGTTATCATTAATTATTCCCGAAGGGGATAAGATATAGGAAAAAGGAGTAAATTATAATGAGGACTACCAGCGAGAACGGCACCCTCACCATTTTTCTTGAGGGCAGGATAGACACCAACAATGCGGCGCAGACCGAGGCTGACATATTCGCGGCGAGGGCTGACAAGGCGGAGAACACCATAGTTGACGCGGCGGAGCTTGAATACATCTCCAGTGCGGGACTGCGTGTGCTGATGAAGCTGCGCAAGGCTGTGGGCAGGCCGCTGCCTGTGATAAACGTTTCCTCGGAGGTATATGAGATATTTGAGACCACGGGCTTTACCGAGCTGCTGGACGTTCAGAAGAAGCTGAGGGAGATATCCGTTGAGGGCTGCGAGGTCGTGGGCAAGGGCGGCAACGGTACGGTGTACCGCCTTGATGATGACAAGATAGTCAAGGTATACCGCAGCCAGAGCCTTGATGCGGTAAAGCGTGAACAGGCCTTTGCAAGGACAGCCCTGATAAACGGTGTGCCCTCAGTGATACCCTACGATACCGTCCGCTGCGGCGAGTATTACGGGGTGGTGTTCGAGATGCTGCGCTCCGATACACTGGGTCACGCTATCTCGGGAGACCCTGAGCATATGGACGAGTATGTGGAAAGATATGTAGCACTGGCTAAGGAACTGCATTCCACCCATATACCCAAAGGCGCCATACCCGATGTGCGGGACCTGCTCAGACACAGGATAGATAACCTTGACAGGTGGTGCAGCGAGGAGGAGCGCAGTGTTCTCCGCGGGATAGTTGATGCCATGCCAGAATGCGACACCCTGCTGCACAACGACCTGCACCCGGGGAACATCATGCTGCAGGACGGCGAGCTGCTGCTCATAGATATGGCAGAAGTCACCGTAGGCCCCAGAGCCTTTGACCTGGCGGCCATTTACCGTGACATGATAGCAGGCGCCCGCACCGATCAGGCGACCACCGAAGCTTCTCAGGGTATGCCCGTGGATATGGTGGAGCAGGTGGGCAAGCTGTTTTTTGCAAAGTACACAGGCATGACCGACCCCGATGAGCTGAAAGCCTACTTCGACAAGATGGGCCTGCTGTTTGCATTCAATACGGTGCTGGTATGCGGCTCGGATATGACCTCAGCCCATGCCTATGCCCCCCAGATAATGGAAAAGCTGCTGCGCCCCGTAGTTCTGCCAAACAAGGACGCTATAGTTTATCTGCTGAAAACCCTCTGATAAAGCAAAGAACTGTCAAGCCGTGTAACGCTCCCCCGTCTTCTGCGAGGGAGCGTTATTTATGACAGACATTTTTATCATCAGCAATACCTATCGGGAACCGTTGAAAAGCAAAGGCCGACAGCAAAAAACTGTCGGCCTTTTTATTCTGTGCAAAACATCGATCCCACTACAGGGGCAGAGGGGTAAGGTTCTTCCAGCCCTCCATAGCAGCGGAAACTTTGTGGTGCCAGCCATTTTCGTAGAACAGGCATTTTGAGATATCCGCCCCTGTGAATTCCCCCGAATAGAGATTGCCCAGGGCGGGACAGCCGCCGTTGCAGTAACTGAAAAATCGGCATTCACGGCACTTTCGGTTCGCCTGCTGCATTTTGTGCAGGTTCAGGCAGACGGTCTTAAGGTAGCCTCCCCCGCTTAGGAATTCTCTCAGGGGTTTTTCGTGCAGGCTGCCAAAGTCTATGCCGTATTCCTCCAGGTACCCCGACATTTGCAGGCAGGGCACTATCTTCCCCGAGGACGTTACCCCCACCATGCCCCTTATGCCTTTGCAGACAGGGTCGGTGGGCTTGAAGTTCCCGTCGGGGCAAAGCACCGCTTCAAGGGAATAGCTTTTGCTGCACGGGTACAGCTTCATGAACTGCCAGATGATAAGCTCCATTTTCAAGCCGCTGTTTTTGTAGTCATCTGCAAAGTCCAGCATGGCCTGATAGTATTCTTCCGGGTCAAGGCAGCTGTCGGGGGCATTTTCCGCCCAGCGGGGGACTTCGGTGGTGCGTATGAGCCTGAGGGTATCCACCCCTATATCATTGAGCCTTCTCGCCGTATCCATAAGCACATGGAGGTCACGGCGGTGGACCTGGGTCTGGGACATGACCCGAAAACCCTTTTTCACACAAAGCTCCATAGCCGCCAGAGTCCTTTCCTCAGCGCCCTTGTGCCCCCTCAGCCAGTCGTGGCAGCCAAGGCCGTCAAAGGATATTTTCATCAGAGGTCTGCAACCCATTCCCGCCAGCTCATCAAGTATCTTCTCGGTGATGAAATACCCGTTGGTGTTAAGCTCCTCCAGGAACATTCCCCGCTCGTATATCCCCCTGACTATCTCCATGAAATTCGGGTGCAGCATAGGCTCCCCGCCTGTTATGGTGAAAGCGTTTATGCCGCAGTCACGGGCTTCATCGAGAAGTTCAAGGGCATCAGCACAGCCCCACTCGGTCATGAGAGGGGCGTTGTCTGCCGCATTGAAGCAGTGCAGGCAGTTGTAGTTGCACCTGCCTGTTATCATAAAATTGATCTTCGGGAAATACCTGTGCTCATAGGCCTTCGGCTTTGACCACTCAGCGCAGCCCTCGCCCTTTTTGCAGCGCACTATCAGCCCCCGCTTTTCAAGGTCAGCGGTCAGGGGGCTTTCGGGGATATCGCAGCTGCCGTCACAGCTTTGCAGCAGCGTCCATTCCTCTTCGTTAAGGCCTTTGGCATAGGGTCTGTTCCTGACATAATATGCCCTCGGCACGAACTGCCAGCTGCGCAGGGCAATTTCAGGTGAAAGTCTGTAATACATATCACTGTATGGTCCTGGTGTCGTATTCGGTCATGTACTTAAGGCACAAAGGACACCACTTTCCGCTGACACCGCTGTTGTCGGCGGGGCTGCCCCCCATGACGTTCCGTGCCGACATATTATCCATGAGCCTTGTATGGCACACCTTGCAGAAATACCCTGTTTCAGCGCCTTTGCTGCTGACGTTACAGCCGAAAAGTCCCCCCGAAACAGCCTCCAGGACATCTTCACTTAGCTCTATGTCATTATCTGCTATAAGCTCGTTCAGTTCACGCATATCCCTGCACTGTCTTGCCTTTTCCTGCAATTCAGCAGGCAGATCCTTGATATACTTTTCTATATCCATCATAGTCCTGTCCTCCTTTTCTATAGCAAAAAGCTTCCGAACATACGATACTGCCCCTTACTTCGGAAGATGTACATACCACCACATAAAGGCGCACCCGTTTTCAACTTCTTCAGGGGTCATCCCATGGAAAAGCGCAGGTCTGAGATCGTAGTTTTTCAGCATACTTTGGTATATTCTTCATCGTTGGTGATACGGGGGTCGTTTATGCATACCGCAAACTATATCCTGCCTTTGTTTGCAGGGCTTTCCCCGTTGTTATCCGCATTTCGTCTGAGAGAAACAGCGCCGCCTGCAGGTGTTTCATTCGTACCTCCCGAAAGCGAATAGAAATCATGTAAAACAAGCGTATCGTCAATTTTCAGAGACAGCGGTGTTATCTCTTATCTCATCATCAGGTCGTTTATCCATATCAGACATCTCCTGCTATTTGTTAAATGCGTCATTGCCTGTCGGGTCTTCGGGATCTAGCTCGTCCTGCCGGGCATTGAGCATGGAATAACTGTTTGCAGGCATTGAGTAGATCGACCTGATACGGGCAGTCGCTTTTGCAGCCCGCAGGCCGTCATCGATCAGACCGCCGCTGACATCATCAAGCTCATTCAGCGAAAGCTCGCTGTCCTCATTTTCATTTGGTGTGATAATGTTGTTTCTGAGTTCGTCTTCAAGTTTCTTTTTCATAAGTTACACCTCCGTAAAAATATAGCCGTATCACGATATGTAATATTTCTTATCAGTTCATCACTGAGTTTGCTGTCCTGTGTTCTGTTTACAGTATAGCACACCCTCCGCAACAAAAGCGCTGCAAAATGCGCATTGTTGACCTTGTGTTTCTGTATGAAATTCACAAAGTTATTTTGTTTATATTCTATAATTAATTCTTCCGCACAGGCAATGTACAGCCGAGGACACAAGCCCCCCACGGGAGAGCCCCCTATTCATCGCCGTGAAAGCCGCCGTAATATTTCATTTCAAGGAAAGCTCTGGTCTCCTCAGCAAAGCTGTACTGGGTCATGTATTCCCCCGAATATCGGGAGATAGCATAGGGGTCGCCGCTGAGGTAGCGGTAGTAGTCGCAGTCCAGCAGGGCAGGGTCAACGGCAAAAGTCCCCGAGGAACGCACGATGAGGTCATCTATCCCAAGCCTTAAAAAGGTGACTTTCAGGTCGCCTATATACACCCTTATCCTGCTGCGTGAGGCCTCGTCATCGGGGCGGTCGGGCTCCACGTTGCCTATCATCATGTCCATGCTGCACAGTGCCCCGCGGCGGTCTATCAGGTAGGCCAGCAGCTCCTTGCTCTTCTGCCGCCCGAACTTCACAGGCTCGCCGTTCACGAAGACCTCAAAGCTCCCGAAGCACTGCACCTGCAGCGGCCTGCTGCCGAAATATGGCGTGCGGAAGCGCAGGTGGGTCAGGGCATCTTCTATCTTACCGTAATCGAAGGGCTTCATTATGTAGCCGCTGGCGTGCATCTCAAAGGCTCGCAGGGCATATTCGCTGTGGGCGGTCAGGAAGATCACGTTGCACAGCGGATAGCGGGCAGTTATGCGCTCCGCCAGCTCCAAGCCGTTCATGTGGGGCAGGCCGATATCCACAAAGGCCGTTTCTATGGGCTTGTCCAGCTCTTCAAGAACTTTCAGCGGGTCGGTGTAGTACCTGTGGTCGCTGCTTTTGTCAAGCTTGTCCAGTATTTTCTGCAGCATTATCACATTGGCACGGTCGTCGTCCACTGCTATGATGTTCATGTTCCTCACCTCCCTGCAAAGGCTGAATGTGTTACATACATTATACCACAGAGAATGCGTTATCTCACATATTTTGCAAAAAAACATGAACAAACTTTATCTTTCATATTTATGCAATTTAACGACGTCCCACAAAAGGGCATCTCCCGATTTTGATATGTATTGCTGATGATACAGAATGGCTTTTTTCGTATTGATTTCTCCGCCTTCGGCGGGGGGATCAATACACAACCAAATTGGGATAAGGGCATAAAAACACCGACCTCAGGCTTTATGTTCGCTCACCTGAGGTCGGTCCGGTATTATTTCAGTAAAGCTTCGGCAGGTCTTCCAGCGTAACGGCATTGGGGCTTTGGTAGGTCTTTTTCAGGTAGTCGAAGGAAGTGAAATGCTCATCAAGGCAGAATATCTTCGACCAGGTCATAAAGCTTGCCCAGCCCAGCTTTTTATCAGCTATGCTGTCCACATCGGGCAGACTGCCTATCTCGCCTATCAGGGCGAGCTTTGGGGCTTCCGTCAGGGAGATCAGCTCCTCGTACTCGGCTTCGTGGGCGGTGTGGGAATGGGGCTAGGGGTACATATCGCGGGAGATGATATCCACCACATCGTCCCCCGGGTAGCATTCTTTTTTTGTGCCGTTCCATACCCAGATCAGGTCATCAAGGCCGTGGACTTTTGTAAAGCGCTCAAACATCAGCCGCCACAGCTTCACCACAGTTTCGCCGCCCTTGGAGCCCCACCAGAACCATGTACCCTCGCATTCATGGAAAGGCCGCCAGAGTATGGGTATGCCCTTGTCGCAGAAAGGCCGCAGCAGCCCCGCCATATAGTCCATATCGGATATCAGCGCCCTGTTCTCGGGGGTGCCGCTTATGACGGCACGGGCGGGGTCGAAATCGGTGTTCTCGGTGAAGAAAGCCTTTGAACGTCCCCCCAGTGGCGAGAACCAGTGCCAGGTAAAGGTCACAAGACCTCCCCTCTCCGCCCACTGCCAGGCCTGCCTGAGTGTGCCGTAGTTGGCCTCCACCTCGGTCATGCATTCCTCGTCGGTGTCGGTATAGTTTATGTTGGGCGAATAGCTCAGCAGCTCAAAGCCCAGCAGTGCAGGCTCCTTCCCTGTTACCGCCTTTATGTGATGAAGCTCCTCCTGCGCCCTGGTCTGGGTGTGCTGGCCTGTCAGCGTTTTCTCACAGCATATCTCCGCCAGATATCTCATCACATTCTTTACGCATTCCTGCGCATTGCTGTTTGCAGGAACTATGTTTATTTCCCTCATATCATTACCTCCTGTCAGAGCCGCCGGCTTTATCTTATGAGATATGATAGCACACTTTACTGGCGCCGTCAAGGGGTGGTTCAAACCTTTAAGGCGGCGGCGGAAATTGGCTGTTTTCGGGAAGAACGCACCATGACAAATTGAAACCGCCCCATGTGTGAACTGCGGCAGGTGCATTTGCCTTTTCGGCAAACAAATTTTATCCTGCGGTACTTGACCTATGTGTAAAATTGTGCTATCATAAATATATACAAAAATATGGTTAAGGAGGCGTGACTATGAACGGCAAATCAACCAAAAAGCCTATGCGTGAGATCTCTGTTGAGGGCTGCAGACTCATCGGCAAGGGCAGCAACGGCGCAGTGTATCAGCTGGACGACGAGACCATTGTAAAGGTCTATGACGGCAGGCGCTACAGTCCCGAAAGAATACAGAAAAGCCGCGAGACCACGAGAAATGCTTTCGTTCAGGGCGTGCCTACCATGATAGCCTTTGATATGGTAAAGGTGGGAGCGGACTACGGTGTGGTATACGAGATGATAAATGCCGTGAGCCTTAACAACGTCATCGCCGCCGAGCCCGAAAAGACCGAGGAATACGGCCACCTCATAGCGGCCACGCTTAAAAAGCTCCACAGCACCGAGTTTGAGAAAGGCGCCCTCCGCGACGGCAGGACCCTCATCAGGGACGAGGTGAAAAAGTGCATAGAGCTGGGGGTGTATAACAAGCAGCAGGCCGAAAGGGTAACAAAGCTCATAGAGGACATACCCTACAGGAACACCTTTATACACCACGACTTCCACCCGGGGAACCTCATGCTGCAGAACGGCGGGATAATGCTCATCGACATAGATGACGCAGGTCTGGGGCACCCTATAATAGACCTGGCCTCCATGTACCTGGTATATGTTACGGCGGCCAAGACCAACTGGAAGGTCAACGAGAACGACATCTCAAAACAGCAGTATGCCCTGCTGTGGGATACCATTCTCAAGGATTACTTCGGCACCGACTCCCCTGCTGAGCTTAAGGAGATATACCGCACCATAAAGGGCTACTCTCTGGTCAGGCTGATAAAGGGGGTAGCTGTCAAAAAGGAGATACCGTCTATTATCCGCAAGCCTTTCGTGGCAAACTCCAAGCGGCAGCTTTTCTCCATGATAGACACCCTCAGACCCATACCGTAAGGCTTTTGCAAAATAGAGCAATATCGTTTTTCTCCTCCTATATATTATAAAATATCGGCAGGTGCCGCAGTTTTTGCAGGTGCCTGCCGATATGTTTTTTATGGTTTTCTTCAGAGAAATACAGCCCCCAAAAACTGTCACCCTGCCCCGTGGCGGGCGGAAGAAACAGCTTGACGGCATATCTCAAATATGCTATACTTTTGTATAGGGATATGCATAACAAACTCAGGCACGGATAATTCATATAGTAAACGGCGGTGAAGATGATGTATAACAGAAAAACCAAAGAGGACAGACCCGTTCTTGCGGTCTGCTATGATTTTGACAAGACCCTGTCCCCCGATGATATGCAGGCGCAGGGGTATATACAGAAGGTATACGACGGCGATGTAGCTTCTTTCTGGGCTGACTGCAACAGGCTTTCCGAAGAGGCGGATATGGATTCAAACCTGGCCTATATGTTCAAGATGAAGCAGGAGGCCGAGGGCAGAGAGATATTCAGCAGGAGCAAGCTGGAGGACTACGGTTCAAAGGTAACACTGTTCCCCGGGGTGGAGGACTGGTTTGAACGCATACGCAGATTTGGTGAGGAAAATGGTGTGATAGTTGAGCATTACATAATCTCATCAGGGCTGAAAGAAATGATAGAAGGCACAGCACCCGCCCGCGCAGGCGCCTTTGAAAGGATATATGCCAGCTCGTTTTTCTACAATGAAAGAGGGGTGGCGGTGTGGCCTGCACAAGTAGTCAACTACACCAACAAGACCCAGTTCCTGTTCCGTATATCAAAGGGCGTGCTTGATGTGAACGACCCCGGGGTAAATGATTATTTTGAGCCCGAGGATATTCGCATACCTTTCAGGAACATGGTGTACATCGGTGACAGCGATACGGATATCCCCTGCATGAAGCTTGTGAACAGCTACGGCGGACACTCTATCGGTGTATACAACAGCGAGACCTGCGACAAGACCAAGGTCCGCAGAATGATAAATGAGCGCCGCATAAAGTTCTTCGCCCCCGCTGACTATACCGAAGGCTCACAGATGGACAAACTGCTCAAAGCTATCATCGCAAGGACAGCTGCCAATGAACAGCTTGAAGAGATATACTACGCCTGCAAAAACGACAATTGATGAAAGCACAAAAACTTCCGAAACAGCCTGTAAGGGCGGTTCGGAAGTTTTTTCGTATCTGTCAGGAAGTTCTGTTTACTCTTTATAGGAGAAGACTCGTCCCAGTCCAGCGACGCCAGGTCAAGGGGCCTGCGTATCTGATAAGAAAGTACAGCGAACATTATCACCCTGAGATGATCAAGATCCATTTTATAGCCCGGTGCCTGTGTCAGCCGCCAGACCTGATAAATGCATACACCGTGATCATCTTCACGGCACAGCTTACGGTTCATGTCAAGGCTGCTGCTAAAGCTGCTGAACATTCTCGTATCAAAGAATATCCTTGCGGCAAGTGCCGCAGCAAGATCATCGGGCTCCGACTCGGGCAGCTCCATATATACGTATTTGACTTTGTCGATCTCGGTCTCACGGCCTGCAAGTTCTGTAATAATATTGATCATAATTTCATCCTCCTGATATTGTATATCTATCCTTTCGGGAGCAGCTTTCCGAATAGCTGCTCCCCTGCTGTCTCATGAGGTCAATATCAGTATAGCATATATCCCGCATGATCTCAATCATAAGTTTTTAGCCGAGAACGCCCGTGTTTTCGCGTTTTCAAAGACTTCGCCCCATGGCGGCACGTCATGATAGCGGTGGATGACGTCTTTTGTCGGAAAGGCAATGATATGAAAATGCCCTTGCCGAAAAACAGCAAGGGCATATCAAAATATTAAACTGCATACCATTTCTCACCGAAGTGGGAGCAATGCGAATGAACAGCTATTTTTTCATCGACGTACAGGTGTTTACATAAACAGCTCTGCTATATGGTACACGATGCAGGACAGCACCATTGCATTGCAGAAGTAGAAAACTGCGACCCTGACTGTCCATTTAAGGGAATGGGACTCTTTATAGGTGGTAGAGAGTGCCATGAGGCAGGGTATGTTGAAGGTGGTCGCGAACATGAACGCGAGGGCTTCTGCGGGGGAGATAGCTGCTGTCATGGCGCCGCCGAGAAGTGCTGTATCGGTGGCTGCTGTCTTGGCATAGAAAGTGGCCTCCATAAGGGAGTTGCCGTTCATGAACACAGCGTTGAGGGTACCGAGGACGGCTTCCTTTGCAAAAGCGCCGCTGAAAAATGCCATGAAGGTCTGCCAGCCCATACCGAAGAATTTTGTGACAGGCTCGATGAAAGTTCCCACACGGTAGAGCAGGCTGTGGCTGACATCACCGTCACTGCTGAATGACAGCACATAGAAGATCACCGACACCAGTGTAACTGTGCCAAGGGCACGCTTGAAGATATCCCAGGCCTTGAAGAAAGCCTCCTTGAAGATGTGCTTCCAGTGTGCCTTGTGGTATGGGGGAAGCTCCATTATCATACCGCTGCGAGTCTCCTTCGGGGCAAGCTTTTTGCTGAATATCTTTGATACTACTATCATGGTGATGACCACATACAAAAGTATGCCCACGCAGACCAGCATAGTCTGCCACCAGGAGAAGAACATACCCGAGACAACGGGGATTATAGACCAGATAGACGCACAGGGTATGGCCCAGACAATGGACATGGCCAGCATTCTCTGGCTCCAGTTGTCCATGACCCTTGTTCCGCAGGCGCCGCCTATGGTACAGCCGAAGCCCATGAGCATGGGACAGATAGCCTTGCCCTGCAGCCCCAGCTTGGAGAGCAGGCCGTCAAACTGGTATGCCGCCCTGGCCAGAAAGCCTGTTTCCTCCAGAAAACCGAAGACCACGTTCACGCCGAAAACAAAGCTTGCCATGGAGATGACAAAGAACAGTACGTTTGGCAGCATGGTGCTGAACACCGAAACTATCCAGGGGTGAACGTTCCAGCCTGTCAGCAGTTTGTCCACAGGGTCATGTAGGGCGCCGGGTATCATCTTGCCGATATTCATAAAGGGTATCATTATTATCATAGCTACCAGGAATGCCAGCAGCACCACGCCTATGCAGATAACCTTGCCCAGTATGGGTCTTGTCATCAGGCGGTCGAACTTTGACATTTTGTATACCGTGTCCTTAGTCTTAGTGACGCCCTCGATGATATTCCTGACCCACTCGAATTTCGCCTTGCTGTCAGCCTTGACATCGCTCTTGGTTTCAGGGGCGGGGACTTTCAGCTTGTGAGGAGCTTTAAGTTCCTCGGCGATGAGTTTTTTCAGCCTGTCATAATCCTTTGTATCGGTGGCATTGAAAGGCAGCACGGGGATACCCAGCTTCTTTTCCAGGGCTTCGGTGTCTATCTCCTTGCCAAGACCCTTTGCCACATCTATCATGTTCAGCACCAGCATGGCGGGCTTATCAAGCCTTGCAAACTCCGCCAGCATGAACATACTTCTCTCCAGCTGAGAAGCGTCCACCAGCACCACGGTAAGTTCGCTTTTGCCTGACTTGATGTAGTCGGTGGTGATGACCTCTTCATCGGAATTTCCCGAAAGGCCGTAGCTGCCCGGCAGGTCGGTAACAGAGAATTTCTTTCCTCCGTAGGTGTAGCTGCCCTCGTTCTTCTCGACGGTCTTGCCCGCCCAGTTGCCTACGTGCTGCCTTGCGCCCGTCAGGTTGTTGTATATGGTCGATTTGCCCGAATTGGGCTGTCCCAGAAGTGCTATCGCCGTGCTCATACTGCTTCCACCTCTATCCTTTCGGCATCTGCCCTGTTAAGGGAGATAAGCGTCTCCCGAAGATAGATCAGCAGGGGCATACGCCTGTCATTTCTCACCGTCTGGAAAGCTGTGCCCTCGGTGATACCTATTGAGGTTATGCGGTTCATGAAATGGTCATCGCCGCTTACGGAGAGTATCTTCCCCCGCATCTCTGCTTTTGATTCTGTCAGTTTCATATTTTTCCTCCAATTCTATTTTACAGACTTTGTCTGCTTTTTGCTGTTTGTTCCGCAGCTGCTGCACCCCGAGCACCCCGAACAGCCGCACCCGCAGCCCCCCGAGCCCTTTGCCTTTATCTTGTTCCTCAGTATAAAGAATACTATGGCTGCAAGAACCAGCAGCAGCACTATGGACATTATGTTGTCAGTCAGCCAGGTCATACAGATACCTCCAAAATAGTTAGTTTCGTCTAACTTTAGCCAAATAAATATCGGCATAAATGCCGATAATTTTATTCCATTCCGCATAGCCACCTCCAGCCCTTTGAGAAGAATGTGTTTATGGTCTTTGCGTAGTGCATGGCCGCTTCTCTGGTGAAATCGTGCCGTATAGGCTGCAGCACAGCCTCCACATTCGAGGACACCAGCAGGTGGAATTCACGCCTGTCAAAGTCGGGGACCTTATCCCCTCGCCGTCGCAGCGCCTCGATATGCTTCAGTGAGCTTTTCTCCTCCATTTCAGCCAGGGTATGGGCGTAGTTCTCATACCTCGTCCCCTGAGAACAGCAGACCAGCAGCTTGAACTCATCAAAATGGTCATAGATGAATTCCATGGCGAAAACAGCGTCCTCATTCAGGAAAGCCGCTGCCGCACCTATCTCAGTGATAGCGTCCTGCTCCTCCTGCTCCTTACGGTAATACATTTCACCGAATTCTTCAAGGACGGGTCTGACCAGGTGGGCAAACATATCCTCCTTACAGGGGAAGTGCTTGTAAAGCCCCGAGGCTGTTATGGCTGCATTTGCAGCTATCCGCCGCATGGAGGCATTCTCAAAGCCGCAGGTCAGGAACTCTTCCTTGGCCGCCGCTATGATACGTTCGTGGCTCTCGGTCTTATCTCTGGGCATTTTATCATCTCCATTCGGTGAACAGTGTTCTCTTATATAAGAATACACCGTTCTCCTACCTTTGTCAAGGGGGTGCGAACGGATTTGTCACTTTGCATAATTCTGTAAGGACCGCTGACTTCTTTTTTATTCTTGACAGCGAAAGGAATTTTGCAGATAACTCTGACAATACCGCACAAGATACCCCCTGCGTTTATTGCTGACGCAGGGGGTGTAAAGTCAGACAGAATGAACAGTCTTCAGAACAGGTACCGTCACACCGTTTTCAGTATGCCTCCAATATGCGCTTAAGATGTTCACGATAATTTACCACGATCTCATCGGGGGCGAGAATACGCAGCTCCTGCGGAGTGTACTTTGCTGCCCAGCTGTAAAATGTCGGTGCTTCCTGTATCTGTGCTTTGAATATAAAATGCGTATCATCGTATTCGGCAGGCTTTATGTTCGGGCCGAATTTATCGTACATTGCACCGATAAGCCTTTTTTTGACCACAAAGGTCACCTCTGTCAGTCTTGCATTTTTTGAGATGAACATTTCAAAGATCGATCTGAGATATTTTTCTGCGTCAAATATCCCTCTGTCGGGATCATAGAAATCGCTTGAGGTATCAAACCTGTCACTGTCCTCAGCTTCCATTGAGATCTCATATATTTTATCAGCTCTGAAATTCTTTATGGTCCTGCTGTTCCCGTCGGATATTATGCATATCAGGTAGCACTGTGAATTGTCCCACACAATTTTACAGGGCGAAACAGTATATATATGATCCTCAATGTATTCTGATGAAATATGTTCTTTGGTTTCGACCATGACCTTCTCATATTTATTGCCCCTGACATTCAGCAGATACCAGTATCGTCCTTCTTCATCATATCCCGCATAGCTGAAGCTTATCTTTTTCCCTTTGCTTATCGCCTCAGAGATCACCTCGATATTTTCGATACATCTATCATTGAATGTCTTGTTGCGCAGAGCGATATCTGTTTCCATATCAAGTTCATTGAATTTGCTTACCGACATTGCATTGCACAAATGCTGTATGAGTTCTATGGCTTTATCCTTGGTCAGATAGCAGGCCGAACATATGATATTGAATATCAGCATGAGTTCGCCGTCAGTAATAAGGCGGTCGTAGTAAAAATGCTTATTTCGGGAACTGCCCCTTGATTCATAGATGACGCCCTTTTTCATTTCAGCAAGCACTTTAAGGTCTTCACGGATTATGGGTTCATGGGAAAATTCATCATCGTTAAGATAGCTGATGATCTTTTCGATATCTATCCTTTCGCCGTTTTCCACATTATCAGCCAGATACTGCATTATACTGAGCAGTCTTTTTCGTGATTTATTTTTGCCTGACATCTCTTCGCCTCCTGTCAGTATTGATTATAGCATGGGAAAACTGAGAAGTCAACAAAATATATCAAATTTAATCGAAAATAAGTTTTTCGATTAAATTTAATATAATTTTCGGTTGTAATATATCTGACGGCCGTGCTATAATGTTTGCATAAAAAGGTGCTGCTCCACGGTAAGAATGTGAGCAGATGAAAAAAATGATCCCGATCCGTTTGTGTATTGTTCCCCCAAAAAGGCTGGGAAAGCAGTACGAAAGAACAGCCATTCTGTATCATCAGCGATACATATCAAGATCTGGAAAAAAAATATGACTAAGGAGTGTTGTTATGAAAACATTAAGAGACCTTATCGCGGTATGTGACAGGGACAAACTGATCCGCTGTTATTTCAAGATCTGCAAGGATATACCTGCCGAGAGACACGAGGACGTCGGAGTAATGCTGTCACTTTTCATCGATGCGCTTCTTGCTGTCGAGCCAAAAAAGACAGACGACAAGCTTTTGCTTTGTTATACTTCCTTCCTGCACGCAGACAGGACGCTGTATCCCATGACAGAGGTATACAGCTTATCGGATATAAAAGAGAAATTCCGTTTCTGCGAATACCTGGACAAGTACAATGATACCGAGCTTGGGGTATACAGCCATGAAGAGATCGTATTCAAGGTATCACCTGATGTTACTGACGAGCTCCTGCCCGTGTCTGATTTAAACAGCGTTTATTCAGTAACTGACTATGAAAGAGAGCTTGCAGTT
Organism: Ruminococcus sp.; assembly: GCF_017464355.1. Lineage (GTDB taxonomy): Bacteria > Bacillota > Clostridia > Oscillospirales > Ruminococcaceae > Hominimerdicola. The sequence goes on from NZ_JAFUAG010000030.1 coordinate 90,405, forward strand.
CATATCTTCTCCGAGGATGATATATACGATATCCGTGATAAGTATCTTGGGACCCGGGAGCCTGACTATCTGCAGGGTATACATTCCTACCCGATATATCACGACGAGGGCGATACAGTTCCCTTCTGTGACTGGGCTGAGATACTTGGATATCTTGTGCCCGAATATCTCTTCTATCCTGACAATGCGGCTATAACGGCAGCAGGGGTGCTGGACGTACTGACATATTTCGGATACATCCTGGAAGAATACAACGAACATATCGATATCCGCTATGAATTCGGACGCACCAAGGGTACCGAAACAGAATACGGCCCATATGCATCAGACGAAGATATACAGATAAAAAGCACGGTACTGACTGACATTTCAAGATACAGAGCCCTGCGCAGTGTTTTCATGGAACTGGAATACGCTGATGAGATCCTATACGGCACACAACTCATGCTTGAAATAGGCAGCTGGTAAAAAGAGAATATATAAACGAGGTGAAGAAAACATGAGCCACATAAAATATAAAGACGCATACCCGATAAAATGCAAACTGAATTCTGCCAAGAGCATTACCGACTTTGGTATAAGACGATTTGGCAATGACCTGGGAAACAGTATGAGTTTCATAGTCTTTCTCATAACAAAACTGCTGAACAAAGCTTGTGTATGGGGAACGATAATATTCGGAGTGATGACGATAATAAATATCTTTTCAATGGGTATCAGCCTTGAATTACTGCATACCAGATCTCTGTCATTACTTGGAGCATCTTTGGCCGTGGGTGTAGTTTCCTACATTATCAGCGGCATTGTGGGATAGAGAGAATGGGAAAGTAAAACCGCTGCGGCTTATGCTGCCGTATAAGAGAAGGAGTACAATGTATGAAAGACTACCTGAACGATGTAATAAACAGTAAAAAAAACGGGCTGTTCATATGCAGGCTGTGCTGTACCACAACATCTGCAAGGGTGCGCTGGGCGAGATAGCAGGCAGGTTCATACTTGAAAATGAGCGCGGGATAGTACTTTCGCCCATAGATGACCCGAACTGTTTTGAGTTCTTTGACTATATCCTGGCCCCGGGTGTATATATAGATTTTAAGAACCGGAAATTCAGCTGCGTGCAGGACAAAGAAAAAACCAGAGCAAGGATATTAAAAAAAGCTGGAAGAAACAGGCGGAAAGAGAGCATATATCATCAACATGACAGATACCCACGGAAGCGCACCCTGTATATCTCACGGCGGACGTATCATAGAGATACCGCGTCTGATAGACGAAAACGGTAATGTTGACCATAAAATGCCGGATATTTTAAAGGCGGACAGCAAAGCCCTTGTGGTGCAGTACGCCTTCGGGAAAGCAGCCTTTGTACTTTTCAGAAAGGGTCAGGTGACGCCTTCGGCATTCAGGGAGAGGGCGCAGGAAAGGCACAGGGATATCTGCGTTCAGAAAATGGATATCAGCGATGAAGAGGGCCGAAATAAGCTTTACTTCTATGACAGCACACTGATACAGCTTCCGGCAAATTCGGTACACGTTCCCGTAAACGACCTGTTTCCTATAATGCCCTCACGGGAAACCCTCATATCTGTTGAGTGCAGGTATATCCCTCGGGTCAAGTTTCCATAAAAGAACAGGAACCTCAGTATTTGGCTTTGGCACGATCGTCGCCACACCTCTGAACTCCGGTTCCCAGCCCTTAACCGTTGCCGTTCCGACCGCCTTCGAGTGCGGACATCTGAACGACATCTGCGGCAGATTGATATTGCTGCCGTATGCAATATACAGCATAGGCTTGGTCGGCAGCCTGTATTCGCTTTTCTTTTTCACTCTCTCACTTCCTTTACATATTCATTGTGACCGCAGTTTCCTCGGCTATCTCTTCCTCGGAACTGCTCGACAAATCGCCCACAGCGCCGTTCTGTTCCTCATCGAGTGTTTCCCCGACCTCGCTCTCATTTTGCGACACGGCTCGCACACGCTCGTTACGGGCGGCTTCACGCTCGGCCTTGATCCTTTCTCGCTGGGCGATGGCATCTTCGGGGTGCCGCCATGCGATATTGCCCGAAAGGTGCTTGAGCAGGTGAGAACGGTAGTTCTTGTACTCGTCCCCGATAAAACCCAAATTCAGCAGAAGAACACGAAAGCTGTACCGCATATTATCTGAATGCGATACAGCCGGAGAGCATTTTGTTCTTGTAACTGCGGCGTTGCTGATAGCAAGTGCAAGAAGTATCTGTGCCTTGACCTCGCCCGCATGGAGCGAGGCATTGCAGGCTCTGATCTCATAGTGACCATGCTGAAAAAAGCTGTGCAGATTCAAAGCATGGTAACGGGTAGGGTTGTAATGCTGGTAAGGGCTGCTGTCAGTTTCGGCGTACCACAGCCGTTTGATACCTTCCATAGTTTTGGGTTTCTTTCTGTTAAGCTGCTCAACAAAAGTCCTGTTGATCTTCTTGCAGTAGTTTGAGCGAGCCGAGGATACCTGAAGAGCATCCCACAGGTAGTCTTCCTTGCACGACCACAGATTAACAAGGTTCCGTATCTGCTGTGGGGTGTAGTCGGCAGCGTCAATGTGAATGTGAGTACCGCAGTCATACTGCGGACCGGTAATTGCTCCTTCCTTACGCAAAGCTCGTATGGCCTCCTGCAGCAGGTCAAGGTCATCAAATTCAAGGATAGGTGAGTTCATCTCAACCTTATAGTAGTCTGAGGCGGGATCTCCGTTTTTCTTTCGGGCATAGATACTGCTGTCACTCACTATTTGCCACCTTCTGCCTTTCTCATCACCGACAGTGTATTTATCATAAGTCCCACCCTCATGATCGATAGAACCGCCCAGCACCTTTTGGATAGCCTTTGCTGCCGCACAACGCGTGATGCCTGTCATCTCGATCTCGACACCGAACCGCCTCGTCTTGATACCGTCATAGTTTCCTGCCATTGTTTCACCTCCGTCCTTTTTAATATGTATCCAGGTTATTGCAACAAAAAAGCCCGGACTCGGTGTTCTCACATTTCGTGAAAAGCACCAGATCCGGGCATCCGAGCATAAAAGATTGCAAAAATATAAGTTATGTATGGCTTTATCCATTTAGACAGAATTGTTTTATGATTGTTATCAGTCTGATATAGCATTGTATGCTGATATTATATTATCTTTCAAGCCGCCATTTTTAAATTCATATTGACTGCTTAAGCATGGAGAAACGCTTTTATCTGGATAAACACGAACAGCGCAAACATGTTCTTTGCATTTTTCGGGGCAATCATTACATATTTTTCGTGTTATAAGCGAGCTGAACCAAGGATGTTTAATGCTGATTATACATTTCTCACTTTTATATATTACTAACTTGGGAACACCATTCATTTCAATATATGGTGAGTTTTTCATTATATTATTCTCTATAATTGATAAATACTTATGTTCATCAGAGTTATTACTAATATTAAACATTATATCCATCGAAATATTATTTGTAATACAGAATTCTATCATCATAGGCAGATCCAAATAATTATCATGGACTACTACCAGATTCAAGTTAACATTATCTGACGGGAAACTATTAATTATTTGCTTTATAATATCAAAGCTGACGTTTTGATATTTTTGTGTAATTTCATTTTTAAATGATACTATTGAAAGGTTTAGTTTAATCTACTTTCGTTAATTATAGCAATTATAAGATTCGTAGCTGAAGTTACAAAGGCTGCAAAAACCGCAGCTGTTAAAAAAGATGTTTTAACTAAGCTAAGCGAACTACTTAAATTGACTACATCAGTTGTAAAATATAATAAATTGTTCATAAGCACTCCTAACCTGTTTTTTTAATAACGTCATTTTGATTAAGTTATTATATATTCTAAATTACGGATAGTATTTCAAATCTATATGTAATAAGGTATTATCTTACTACTGGAAGATGTTATTATAGCTAAGTTAAGTATATATTTAAAAGAATAAATCTGCATCTGGATAGTTATTAAGAAAAATCCTTCTTAAATTAGAAAAATCAAAATGGATTAGTCTTTTGTTAAAGTTGCTTTCGATATATTTAATATAGTCATTTATATTGCTGAAGTTTTCGCTTTCTTTATTCCTTTTTGAATTAATATAACTAGAAATAGCTGTGTTGATACTCTTAATCTCACTGGCATAAACTTTCCAACCTTTATTAGATTCAAGTTTATCATATATCTCCTTAAAAGCTTTGTCCATTGGTCTAGGTTCAATACTATGTAATATAATCATAGATCTTGATAATATAATCAATTTTCTAAGATTACGATTATCCTCATTTTCTTTTTTATTAATTTTATATGAATTTGTAATATCAGCAGTGTTATCGTGCCTGTTTTCATCAGCAAAAAGATTCATTTTGGATTTTACAGGGATACCCCAGGCCTTCGCCAGTTTTCTTCCTACAGATTCAGAAAAAATAGGATTATATAATATATTATTAGTCTCATCCGTTACCTTAAAAATAATAAATGATGTAGTTATCCTTCTGTTCCCACAAGCGTAGCTATGTATCTCTTTTCCTGGAAGTAATTCTTCAAAAGAATCCATTTCAATTGAAAAATAATTACTCATTTCTATACGTCTTTTTTCATTATAACAGAATTCTTTTTTAAACCTATCAATTTCGTTTTTGTTTGCATCTCTCATATTAATGCATCCTCCTTAAGTATTTACATTTATTTACAGATAACAGTTCTAATATATCATCTTTACATTCTTTTAATTAGTATGAGATATATGGTATGTATTTTACCAAGAACATTCTTTAAATCTAATTATTTTTAACTGTTTTAGTTAATTTAGTATAGGCTCTGTCATAACTATGGTTGATTATTATGCATTATGCTTTTCAAACGTATGTATTAACAGAGCCTAAGTTAACAATTTACTCTCTCTATATACTAATTAGATTGGGAATGATTTCTGTTGACAATAATCTAAAATCCATTATTTATTAAAAGCTGAATTATATTTGTCATCCCAGCATCCCTTAAAGCCCTTAACAAATACTCTCTTGGCGGCCAGTTACTCATATACGGATTATCATCAGGCCCTGTGTATAATCCTCCACTAGGTCCTGTGTAAAGTCCACCTCCGGGGCCTGTATATAATCCACCGCCAGGTCCTGTGTAAAGCCCACCGCCGGGACCTGTGTATAATCCTCCACCAGGACCTGTATATGCACCACCACCAGGTCCAGTATACATTCCTCCACCTGGTCCAGTATATAATCCTCCGCCCGGTCCTGTATATCGATTTCTAACCCACATTTCATTGTCCTCCTTTAAAAATTCTAGATTTCAAACAATGTATTATAAACCACATAACTCATATATTTAAGAAACAATACATAAGAGCATATTAGTCGAATTCAATCTCCTCGTTGACTTTCTGATGTATATCGATTCTGTTCTGAATCTCAATAGCATTAACAAGCCACCCATTAAGATTGCAATTCCTTATAAACTCATCTATTCGGTTGATCCCATCAATGGCCTTAACAGTCACTACTACGCCAAACCTAAGACCTACACCATCTTTAGGATCTAAACGGTTGCTGGTTTTGACCTCCATTCCCCAATTCTTATTCTTATATGATGACTTGGTCTTTTTGGCTTTTTTAGCATTCTCGGAGATATACTTGACATTATCCCATTTCCTAAATAGCTTTCTTGCTTCTCCTTCGTACAAGTAACTGTTTTCACCTAAAGTATCCTGAATTGAATTTTGCTTATCATCATTAATAGCGTAAATAGTTCCATCATCTTTTATTCTGCCAAATTTCAGGTTCAGCTCTGTGTTTGTATAGTCGACACCCTGCGATCTGTTACATACGGGGAAATAACACATCGTTGCCTTGGAAATATAAGGATAATGATCATCTTTCATTGGTATGGGGAAGTGATAATTGTATGTATTCCACTTTTCACTTATATCAGTAACCAAGAACTTTATTTCATCATCTTGTGATTTAATTATATCTTCTATCCTGATCGGAACTATTCCATGCCCATACAGAGCAATCATTTCAGGAGTCGGCTGAGTGTCCCAACCTCGGGCAGAATCAATTATCATCGCTTTAGCCAGTTCTCTGTTTAATCCGATAACATCGATCAGATAAGAAAGCTTGCGTGCGATCCATGGTGCTGCATATGATGTTCCGGAAACATCGGCATAATTAAAAGGTTCACAAACACGAATAAATTGCTCTTTGCTTCCTCCGTAATAGCTAACGTCAGGCTTGGCAAAAAAGCTCAACGCCAACCCTTTTCTGGCATAGTTAGGTGAAAGCTTATCCTTAGTGACTGAGTTAACCACCATACTGTTGATAGAATCAGCAGGAGATCCTATCTTTGTAATACTGTCATTATTCCTGTTTGTTCCTGCAATAACAAAGATAATATCATATTCGTTCTGGAGCTGATCCAGAACAGCAGCTTCAGCAGAAATATAATTATCGCTTATTTCCTTGTCACTTCCAAGTGATAAGTTCCAAACCTTAATATCTCTGTTATCTGAAATAATCTGTTTTATAAGTTTAATGATAGTAAAGGATGAGAATCCTGCTTTTAAGGATACGCCAAAATGACGCACTCTAAATCTTCCGCACCCATCGTCCAACCAAGGATTCAATGTCGGTCCGTCAACTATTATTGAAGTTACTGCTGTCCCGTGTCTTTTATCATCCGTTGTTTTTTTTAGGTTTTCATCTGTCATATCATGATACTCGACCCAGTCGTGAAAATAAACCGTATCATCAAACAATGTATCGATAACACCAATAGTAGGTTCTATTCCGGGGGAAGGAATATACATCATCCCCGTATCTGCGTCAATTTTAAAATCATCTGGAGACAAAGATGAAAGGTTCTCTGTTGCCATTGCCACCAAATACGGAGCCTTTTCAATTAACGTTCTCAATTGATTCTCGTCGAGAAAAACTGTTAAATTATCAAGGATACGACTGGATAAAACATCAATACCAAAACCACTTAATAGTCTTTTAGTATCCACACCTGTATCATACAACGTGATGATACTTTGTGTTATGTTTGAACTCAATACTTCTCTGTCATAATCAATGAAATCGTCTATATATGATACATCAGCAATCACCTGTTTAAAAGTGGATTTACTAATAGCATATTTATCGAATCTTATTCTATTTATCAATGCACTATCGTTAAAACGAGTCTGATCTATAGAATTAAGTGAGCTGTCGTTCATTATTTGATTAGCTATGCTAAGAAGGCTAATGGTATTATCAAGGTCAACCATATCAATATAATATGTTATAATATGTTTATCTTTCTTATCATTAAACTTAGCACCCACAATAGCATAGTTTGAATCTGCCCCTTTTAACAACGCTGCTATACGGTTTGACTTAGCTACTATTTTATTATAGTGAACGCTAATTAGAATACCACTGAATGGCCTTTTTTCATTTTGCCAGAACAGTTTAATGCTTTTCAGCTTTTCAACAATGCTATTGATCTTATCGATCGTTACTGTAACCTTGCCGTTCATTGAAGCACCACCATTGCCACTAGGTTTTGATGCTTGAACAAATCTTTTTCCTTTCAGTTCCAGCACATCATTCATTGATTTAGTCCTCCTTGTTTATCTTCCTAGCCACAGAACTCTTTGACTCACCCTTCAGTTTTTCGATTTCTCTTACGGTGAAGCCTTGGTCAGATAGCTGGTTTATAGTTATATCATCAAGATTATTGATCAACCTACTATATAGTCTTCTTAGATAGTCATATTCGTATTCAGTATCACTAAATGCAAGTGAAGTTTTTATCAAGTTTTTTAATTCTCCGGGATAAGGCAATTCATCAGCGGTATTGAGGATTTTCTTAAACAAGCGTACATCTTTAGATACACCCTTAAAGTTTTTGATAAAGGAGTTTAAATAGGATTCGGCAATTTCTATCAAATCTTCCTTTGTGTATCTATTAAAATTGATAGTCGCATCAAAGCGTCTTATAAGAGCTTTATCGAAGTTCTTGAAAAGATTTGTAGTAGCTATTATTACTATCTCCTTGTTTAAATCTGATAATCTGTCTAATTCTCTCAGTATTGTAGATGTAACTCTTCCCATTTCCCGAACATCGTTTGAGCTTATTCGATCAAGCGCAATTACGTCAATTTCATCAAATAGTATTATCACATTTCCGGGATAAGGCAAAGAGTTGATCTCGTTAAATACCTTTGATATATTTTTATTTGTTTGGCCAAGCTTACTATCAATCAAATTATCAAAATTCACGCTGAATAATGATTTATCTGACAATCTGGCAATTTGCTTAACTGCTTCAGTTTTTCCTGTACCCGGCATTCCTTCAAACATAAATTTGTTAATTCCGATATTATGCCTGATTGCATTAATTACTCCTTTAATATCTTCTGAAATAGCTGTCGGCAGATTCAGCGGAGCAAGATTCCGAGTATCCACTTGTTTTAAATAGTCACTTTCAAAATCAGATCCTTGAGGAACGTACTGATTCGCTTGTGCAATCATACTCATAATGTATTCAGCCAGTTGGTCATCACCAATGCTATCAAAATATCTTGCTATGCCTATTGCTTCATTACGGAATGCATTTTCATTTCTCTCCACATGATACCTAATAAGGTTTAATATATTCTGCTTTTTCACTATGCAACACTCCTCCATTTGTATTATATCATACACTGGGACAAATGTCAATACTCTGGGACAATATTTCTGAAATATACAGCTACTCGATTTACCTGCGCTACAATGCAGCGACCTTCGTACTCACTTAAAACAAGATGCCTTGTCAGCATTTTAACTCTGAAATGCCCTCGGTACACTTTGAATATCTCGCAATCTTATATCGTTAATTGACCTATTTAACAAGAGAAAAGGTATCTCGTTTTTTTACCAAGATACCTTTTTGTTTAATCATTTTTACTATTAATTGGACTTTTTATATAGTTTCGGGGTGTTTTTTGCTTAAAAATCCGATTTGTCATCTATGGTTTTGCAGTATAAAAATTTCTGTAAAATGGCTCTTAAAAAACCGTATTTTCGGGACTTGGAGGGGTTGTCATCTATTTTGTGTGAGCAAGGGACCTCAGCCGTTTCGGAAGAAACTATATCGAGGTCGGCAGATATGTGGATTACATTTTTCCGAGTTATAATATCCGCTTCATCGCTCTCAACGATAATGTGGATACTGCCAGCAAGGATACCTCAGCACTTGACATGATGCCGATCGTCAACCTATTCAACGAATGGCACGCCGCTTCTACGAGTAAGAAGATCAAGGCTGTCATTGAAGCCAATGCAAAGGCAGGCAAGTATCGCACGACCTGCGCTCCGTTCGGGTATACGAAAGGCGATGATCCGAATCATCTGCCTGTGATCGATCACGATGCCGCACCTATCGTCCGCAATATATTTGAAATGCGGGCAAGTGGAATATCTCCGCATCATATTGCTGACAAGCTCAATGAGGACGGCGTACCGATCCCCTCGGACTATTACTATGCAAAGCTCGGCAAACCAAATCCTCGCAGAACAAGACATATGTGGAGTCCCGAAACGGTAAGGCAGATACTCCACAACTACACCTACCTCGGACATCTTGTTCAGCTCCGCACCAGAACGGTCAGCTATAAGAATCATAAGGTCATCAAAAATGATGAGGAAGATATGATCGTTGTGAAGAATACGCATGAAGCTATTGTTTCACAGGAGCTTTGGGAAAGGGTGCGTGAAATGGAGCAGTCTGTATCGCAGGGCAAGCGAAACTCGGACGGCTATGTTGCTAACCTCAGCGGACTTATTTATTGTCAGGATTGCGGAAATAAAGTAAGGCTGTGTTGGAACAACACCCGTCATCAGCGTGGCGGTTCTCGTGAATTCTATCGTCACAACTTCAACTGCACATCATATCTGAAATACGGAAAACGCTATTGTCCGAGTCACTATATCAAGATGAAAGACATGGAACGTATCGTTCTTGAAGATATTCGCAGTCTTGCACAGCTTGTGGTAGAGGACGAGGAAAAGGCTAAAGCAGAGTTCCTCGCTCGCAAAGCAAAACACCACGAGGAGCAGTATTCCGTTGACACCAATAAGCTCACAGAGGGCAGATACCGCTTGCAGGAGCTTGACACGCTGATCCAGAACATCTATGAGGACAAAGTTCTTGGCAAGGTATCAGAGGACGTTGCGATGAAGCTGATAGCGAAGTACGAGACCGAACAGAAAGAACTGTCGGCAGAAGTTGCAGACCTCGAAGAAAAGTTCTCAACGATCAGGCAGGACGAAGAAGATGTAGCTCTATTCATGGAGCGTCTGAGAAAGTACACCGATGTGCAGGAGCTTATCCGTGAGATGTGTCTGGAGCTTATCGAGTATATCACCCTTGATGCCTATGTTGAGGAGCAGCCCCGTGAGATCTACATCTACTACAAACTGCTCGACGAACCTCTGATAGACAAGAGAAGCCTGTTTTAAGGCGTATTTACGTTATTTATCAATCATATGAAAGTGTGTTACTATTTGGCAAGGGGACTACAACTTCCATTTACTGCCACGTATTTCAGCAGGCTCAGGCGAGGGCAGGAGATGCTATCGCTAATGTCCTTGATTTCAAGAAGAAACACGATGACGAACCCACAGACCCGCCCGGCATAACAATGACAACCAACACAAACTACTCAAAAGATATACAAAGCTCTGCGAAATAAGCGTAATGGACAAGCAATGGACAGAGGGCATTTTTGGGCATAAAAAAACCTCGCAAACGCCGTGTTTACGAGGTTTCGTTTTGGTGCGGCAAACGGGACTTGAACCCGTACGTCTAGGACACACGCCCCTCAAACGTGCCTGTCTGCCAGTTCCAGCACTGCCGCATTGATAGATATTTATGAGGGACTGAATTTACACATTCAGCTTAATTATTATATCACAGTATATCGGAAAAGTCAAGTATTTTTTTCAAAATCGGGGGTTCATGCGGCATTTTATATGCGGCATATCATTTTATATATGGGGTTCAGAAGCGGCTATCCATAGTTTCGGGGCGGGATTTCTGCGGGCTTTCACTGCGGCACGGCTATGGTATAAAGGATAAAGGAAGATACCTCAGCAGACATTTTTATACTGCGACAGTTCGTGAACTCTCCTTTTATAAACAGGCGAAGGGCAGCAGATCTTTTATCCCTACCTTGACTACATTGTTCTCATTATCATTAAGAATCACCTTGATATCGGGACAATACTCGATGAGCATTTGTCTGCAGTTGCCGCACGGCGAGATCAATTTATTGGGATGATCCCTATGGACCGCAACAATAGTGTCAAAATCACGTTCTCCCGCAGAAACGGCGATACCGATAGTGATATACTCTGCGCAGGAGCCATGTATACCGTTGCAGTCGACACCTGAATAAATGCGGCCGTTTTTGCACCTTACCGCTGCACCTACTGTATGGTTATACTTTTCTCTGTCATAATTGGTTTCCAGCTTTGATAAAGCGAGCTTTATCAATTCTTTATCTTCTTCTGAAATTTCATAAAAAATCATAGCTGCCTCCTCAAATACAGTTTTATGCGGCAATTATACCACAGAATTCAGGGTCTGTCAACAGAAACTCAACAGCGCTCAGGTTTCTTTCAGGCTGAACCTTCGGGCAGGGGGCGGCATAGTATATATCACCGAAAGCGAAATTCCGCGGGAAAATTTTTACAGGGTGAATTTTCTTCAGCGGGACGGGAATAATATCCACAGAAAAAAAATACACGGACAAGGAGTGTTTTACGGTGATCGTACACAGAGGTGACATATACTATGCAGACCTGAGCCCTGTGGTGGGTTCTGAGCAGGGCGGGCTGCGGCCTGTGCTGATAGTGCAGAACGACATAGGCAACCGCCATTCGCCCACGGTGATAGCGGCGGCGATAACCAGCAGGCAGGACAAGGCACGGCTGCCCACGCACATCTCGTTAGGGACGGGGTGTGGTCTTTCACGGGAATCGGTGGTGCTTTTAGAGCAGATACGCACCCTTGACAAGCGCAGGCTGAAAGAGAAAATGGGTCAGCTGGACAAGGGAGCGATGACGGCAGTTGACACGGCGCTGACAGTAAGCTTCGGGCTGGGGAGCTGAGCGAACTGCACATAAGTTTCGGGGAATGATCGTGCAATAAAACGATTTATAATTTTACCATAACATATTTCATTAAAGGTTGTACAAAAACGTACAACTTTTGATCCGAAACAGCTGATAGTGAAAAACGTTTTTCAAGAGCACAGCGAGGGTCAGGGCTGCCCCGTGACTGACCTGCGCGGCAAAAAATCAGCTGAGAGAGGAGAGAGAAGTAATGGTAATTCTGAGGGAACAGTTTCTGGGAACAGATGAAGAAGAAGCGATAAGCAGGATAGAGTTTGCCATAGACGATGCGAGCGAGCTGGAATACCTTGTGAACATTGGCGGCAGGACAGTAGCGGAGGCATCGCTGGCATGGGATCTTTCGACGGGCAACATATATGCGTTGAATTCCCATGGTGAATGGAAGCTGCAGACCAACTAAAGTCCTCGGCCGGACGGGCCCATATCGGCCGCTTACGCTCCCTACGGTCGCTCGCTGTCACAGGCGGGGCGGCGGGTCGTTTACGAAAACGGGAGAGTTGTGGGCGGAAGGTATGTTCAGGCGGCCGGACGGGCCCATATCGGCCGCTTACGCTCCCTACGGTCGCTCGCTGTCACAGGCGGGGCGGCGGGTCGTTTACGAAAACGAGAGAGTTGTGGGCGGAATGCCAAGGAAAAAAAGCGGGCGGGTGCATACTTCCGAGCATGAGCGTTGTTGTACCCCATAACAAAATCCGATGCGGATAACGACCGCCCGCGATCACCAGCCGAACAGCGAAGCGTTTTCGGCGGTCGGTCAGCAGTTCAAAAAACAAGAACACACACCGTCCGCAACACTGTCAGCCGCACAAACTACACATACTTGCAGGGTGCAGGCGGGTACAACTGAACAAGACAAAAAGGCCTTTGTCGGCGCCCCACCGACAGAGGCCTTTTTCGTCCTCGGC
>NZ_JAFUAG010000031.1 GCF_017464355.1 Ruminococcus sp.
AAGTTCAGATCCCCAAACGAGGTGCTTGAAGATCACCTGTCTGTAATGTGGTGAGCCGCAAATTTCCCTCTCTCCGTCGCCTACGGCTCCTCCAAGAGGGAAATTTGCAATTATTTGCTTAACATCTTATTTTTTTGAGGGTTAGTGTCCAAGATCATTGACAAGTGTACAACAGACCCGGGAGAAAAATTCAAAAACCACTTGACAAATGGTTGCTGATGTGCTATAATATATTACGTTGCAAAACGAAAAACAAAAATGCAGGTATGGCGGAATTGGCAGACGCGCTAGCTTCGGCTGACGTAACGACAGTGTATTTATTATACTGAGCCAAGCCACTGCGGAAAATGTGGATCAGTACGGTAACAGTACCCACCTCGGCTTTCGGATTTGAGCCGAGTAAAAGTTTCAAATTCTTATATGCAGGTATGGCGGAATAGGCAGACGCGCTAGCTTCAGGTGCTAGTGGGGGCAACCCCGTGGAGGTTCAAGTCCTCTTACCTGCACCACTAAAAGCTCGTATTTACGGGCTTTTTTGTTTGTATAGAGTTTTTTATATTCTGGGATTTTAAATGGGAGGAATGAATATATGGGTAATAAAAGGCTTTTCTTAAGTCATTCAACTCAAGATAAAAATGTTGTAACCGCTTTTGTGAACTTTATGTTTACCATTGGGCTTAAAAGTGAGGATATTATCTGTACATCTGTTCCATCAACAAAAATACCTAACAGCGAAGATATATATGATTATTTGAATAAAGCACTTAACGATGAGATTTATGTTATTTTCTTTCTTTCAGATAATTATTATTCAAGCACAGTTTGTTTAAATGAGATGGGTGCTGCATGGTTAAAAAAGGCAGACAGTTTAAATTTACTTTTAGCAGGTTTCGATTTTGCTGATATCAGAGGCGTAGTAAATAAAAATAAAGTTGGAATAAAATTAGGTACTTGTGATGAGATGTCAAAGGCTTCACTTAATGAATTCAAAGATACGTTATATGATTTATTTGGAATAACTGTCAATCAAAATGTATGGGAGACAGCACGAGATACTTTTTTAAATGCTACCATTGATAATTCCAGATACTTTAATATGTTATTTTCCCGTAGTTATTGCATCGGTGATCTTGAGCATGATGGATGCAAAATTATAAAAAAAGAATCATCCTCTAATATGGTCAATGTAGCCATTGACTTTTCAAAAACTGACAGTAAGTTGTCAAGTATAGTTTTCTTCAATGGAAGAAGAAATTTCACCAGTCATTTTATTAACAAAAGAAATTTGTGCTTTGAAGCATATGCCGAGACTGGAATAAGTTGTGTAGATGTTGAATTAAAACTTGGTGATGTTGACATAAGGTATGAAATTTATTTAAATGATGATGAAAAGAACTTTAAAATACCTTTAGTACAATTTTGCGAATATTTATCATTTTGGGAAGATGTGCCTGAAATAAAATTTGTTATTCATCGCAAAAGTGTTACTGCTCCGGGAAAACTTACGATTAAGAATTTACGAATCGAATAAAATATCAAAGCCGCAGAGTTTTCTCCTGCGGCTTTTCCGTTTAATCATCATCGGGACTCACATAAACCGCTACCGACCCATTCCAATTCCCGTTCATTTCAAACTCAATGTCAAGGCTCTTGTCCTCGTTCTGATGGATAGTCACTTGCCGTACCAGCATTCGCAGGTGCGTGTCGCTGATGTGTCCTTCCTCCATAATCTCTGCTATGACCTCGGAGGTCTTTTGCAGACTTTTGCGCCGTTCTTTGCTCACTCGGTCGAACTCTCTGCATTCGTCAATCTTTTGGCGTAGCTCGGCTATCTGCTTTTCTCTGTCCGCTATCATCTTGTTGTACAACTCGCTGTGTTCACGATCGTTCATTCTGTCGATGACCAGCCCCTCTATCTCGCGGCTAAGACCTATGATCGTGGTTTCGTACTGCGATATCTGTCTCTCGTAAATGGGTTTCTTCCTGTTCCACTCTCGCACAATATTATCGTATTTGTCAGCTTCGGCAAGTATACATTCCTGTAGGCTGCGTACCTCGTCAGTAATCAACTCGTCAAGCTGACTTTCCCTTACAAGATGCGCGGTGCAGTATTGCTTACCGTATCGGTGGTTGCTGTTGCAGGTGTACTCAACGTATTCGGTGTCTTTCCATTTGCGAGTTCGTGCGATAAGGCTCGCACCGCACTCGGCACATTTTATTATACCCGAGTAGCGGTGTATCTTTCTGCCGCCCGACGCCCTCGGTCTTATCTCGGCTCTCTGTGCAAGCAGGAACTGCGCTTGATTCCACACGCTTTCCGCAATTATTGCTTCGCAAAAATTTGGATGTCTGAACTGTTCCTCAGTGGGAACGGTAGTCTTTGATTTGCGTATCTTGCTAGACACAGTCTTGTGATTGACCATTATGCCGATATAAAGCTCATTGGTGAGAATGCGCTTGATTGCAGTCTGCACCCACAGATACTTTTTGCTTATGCTCGGCTTCCAGTCGGCTATCCTGCGGCGCATATAAAATTCGGGAGATTTTATCCCCCGCTCATTCAGCTTCTTTGCAATTGTAGTTGTGCCGTACCCCTCGATGTAGAGGTCGAATATCTCTCTGATTATCTCGGCGGCTTCCTCGTCAATGCAGACCTTGTTCGTATTCTTATCCTTGTAATATCCCATCGGCAGCGTTTCGATCAAGCCTTTGTCCTTTTGCTTCTGACGAACTCCGGCGCTGACCTTACGAGAGATGTCTTTGCAGTACAGGTCGTTTATGATCTGCTTGAAGCCGATTATCAGATCGTCATTTTCATTGAAGCTGTCGATACCCTCAGTGACCGATACCACGTTTACGTTATTCTCGGTGAGGTAGTCAAGGAACAGCGCAGTCTGAGTCCTATGTCTGCCTAGGCGGCTCAGATCCTTTACAAGCACAGTATCTATGATCCCTTTGTCAACCGCATCTTCTATTTTTATGATTCCGTCACGTTCAAAGGTCAAGCCGGTCACGTTATCATCGAAGCTCTCTCCGACTATTTCGTATTCGTTCTGATTGGCATAGTCTGTGATGATACGCCGCTGGTTCTGCAGGCTGTTCAATTCCTGATCCTCGTCTTTTGAAAGTCTGAAATAAATCCATGCTCTTTTCATTTGATCACTCCTCGTATAAAAATTGGTATGGTTGTCAGCAGCACCCTGCTCTCTGTCACGACAAACCATACCACAAAAGAATTCACATATCCAGCTTTCACGCCGTTTTTTCAGAAATTTCTACCTTACCAACAGAATCACTCTGCGCTAATTTGGGCACTCTGTTCGAATCAAGGTAGCTGCGTATCAGCCCCTCCATAAAAAAATCGAACGTCTTTTTGTCACCGTTAAATCTGAACGTTACCGAATTGATCTTAGGCATTTCGCTTTTTCTTGCCATAAATTTGTCACACTCCTGTTCGTCATTATTGATTTTTTATTGCTTGTGGATTTTGAATTGTTCATTTTTAAATCGTCCTTTCATTTTTTTAAGGGGTCGGTGAAACACCGTACCCTTAGGTGCTGCCGTTTTAGAAACACCTATGACATGGTGTTTTACCGCCCCATGATGACGGGATATCCTATCCCGTCATACCGAATTCCAAATTCGGGAACTCGGTATCAACTTAACCTTGAGTTAAAACCTACCATCGTGTTTACCGACGTTAGAAAAACTTTGTGTGACTCCCTATTCTTAGGACTCATCATCATATATACCCTCTTGGTAGTTCCGAGTTATTAAATCGTCAAGATTTATCTTACCTCTCGTCCTGCGAACATTGTTCACCGCTTCACGCCTGATGTCTTTCAGTTCATTCATGCTGACCTCAAATGTGTCAGCAAGGATAGCGATCAGCATTTCAACCTCGACAGCATATCTAAACAAGCCTTTTGATATTTTGGTTATGCCGTTGTCTGATGCCTGCGCTATGCACTCTGCAAGTTCCGGCACAAGTACATCTGACTTATCTTTGATAGTCCTTGTTGCAAGGAATAGTTTAAGCGACTGCTCTATCAACTCCGAGCGGCTGATGTTGTGCTGCGTGCAGTAGTCGTCACACTCAGCAAGCACACCGCTCAACACATATATTCCCGTTCTGATCTTCTCCAAGATTACTCCTCCTTCTGATATTTGTAGGCTCGGCGGAAATCAATGATGCCATTTATCTTACGGACATCGTCCACGCACATTCCGTACAGCTTGCCCACATCGCTCTCGTCAACATCTGATACTGCCGCAAGTATGTGAGACTGTATTGCAGACTCAACTGCTAACTTGAACAGTGCTCTGCTGATACGTTGTTCCGAGCCTTTGACGATACCATCCATTACGGATGATACCACCGAGTTGAGATACTCTGTAACATTATCCGAACTGCAATCGAGATATCCCGCATAAAACTTGATTGCCTTTTCAATAAATTCGCTCTGAGATTTAGCATTCGCCTCCGACAAATGACTGACCATTAGCTCTTTGGTTTCGGGGTAGAGCCACACCGCCTGCTTTTCCTTGTTTGCCATAAAACGCCTCCTTTAATACTGTTCGATTTCTCTTTTATGCTGATATTTCGGTCATGATTTCGGCAAGTTACCCTGTCACAGTAACACATTCCAAAACCGCAACCCCTAAAAATATTACACAATACCTTGCCGAAAAGCCCCAATTTGCGGTCGGCTTTGCCGGTCGCTGTGAACGTTCAGGCGGCTTCGACGCCTGAACTTTAACCTGCGATCCTTTTCTCCCTACGCCATAGGTACTCTCGCATAGGGCGGTCTGTGCAATATGCCGACTGCCGTTTTTTTACTCCATTTTTATCATCTTCCTTCTGTTAAAAATTCTTTTGCCGTATCTCGCCCACAAACGCCGACAAATGCCCTGTGTGGCGTTTTCAGGACGGCGGTGGTTAAACTACCCGACCTCGGCTGTGGGAGGGCACACATCGCCTCACGTTTTGTTTCTGAACTCCGGCACAAGGATACCACGCTCCTGATAAATCTGCGCTCTGATTTTGGCGGCGCTGCGGTTGATTAGGTCATCAATAGAGAACCTCACGATAGGTACTTGCTTGCCGTCGATGAGAACATACTCAGGGTCGGCAGCACCGTCAGCAGGGACAGCAACTGTGGGCGCAGGGTCAGTAAAAATGTCTGCGCTTGTACTGACATCATCAACCGCAGATGCCGCATTTTCAACGGTTTCTGAACAGTTCGTGCTGTCTGGAGTGACGGCAGGGTCAGCAGTTTGAGGCTGCTTGGGCATCAGTATTTTACCGTCACTACTGTCACTATTTTTATCATAGCGCAGCAGCAGAAGTCTCTGCCCGTTACTGCGCTTCGGCTCAAAGGTCACGCCCAAGTCACGCAGCTCATAAGCCTTGCGGAACAGATCTCGTGTTAGTCGGTTGGCAAAATATTCACCTCCAAACTTTGCTTTCAGCAGACCGCACAGCTCCGTTGCCGAGCCTTTGAACGCACACAACTCTGTCATCAAGTCATGCACAGCGAAAGGAAAAGTATCCGGTGGCTTGTCCGTATGCTCGTCGGCAAGCACCCACTTTGCACTCTGCTTAGTCAGCGACAGCTCCTGATCTTCTATGTCACGCCCGGTGACATAGAGCACAGCTTGCATACCACCTCTCTTATCTTTTTTCAGCACCAGCTGACCGTCAGTCGCACCGCTTAGACCTGTGCTGCCGGAGATCATATTGAACGGGTCGCTGTCCGCAGCCTTGCGCAGGTGGTGAACAAGAACTACCGTTATCCCAAGCTGCTCCGCCAGATTTTTCAGCGGAACGATCTCAGCGTAGTCGCTGCCGTAGCTCGACTCTGTTTCGTTACGCACCATCTGTAAGGTGTCGATGACAACGAGTCGCAGGTCATCATGCTCGGACTTGAACTTGATGATCTGTTCCTCCAGACCATTGCCGATGGTGTCAGCTTTAAGAGCAAAGAACAACTTGTCCGACGGCTCATCAGTCAGTTCGTAGAGCCGGCTTTGGATTCGCTGGTAGCTGTCCTCCAGGCAGAAGTATAATGCCGAGCCTTGTTGAGTCTGGCGGTCAAGCAGCTTTTCTCCTTTCGCTATAGACAGACACAGCTCCAACGAAAACCACGACTTGCCTACCTTTGGCGAGCCTGCAAGTATGAATAGACCTTGTGCTATCAAGCCTTCGACAGCGAACTGTGTTGGCTTGTAGATTGTTGTCATGATCTCCTCGCAGGACTTTGTGATGAGTTTCTTCATCATATCAACTCCTTATACAATATTAATAGCCCCGAACGCTACGCTCGGGGCAATTTTGCCTTCCACTATATATATGTTCCGATTTTGAAAAAAGGTATAAAATCACCGGACATTTAATTTTTGACTTGTGGGACATTTTACATTTAGTCTATTGATTTAGTACGGCGGAGTATGATATAATGGTTAGAAATAGGTTTCGGGAGGTGCTTTATGTTTTCAGATTGTGTATTTTGGGTAAAAGGAGATATGATCGAGGTCAACGGTCAGGAATTTATGCTGGGCGAGCTTTCTGCGAGCTGTCTGAACATAACCCCAAAGGAGTACGAGGAGATCTACGGGCTGTATCAGTCTGCCGAGCTGATACTTGATAAAGAGTTTGGTGAAAAGTCTGCTCAGTGGGCTATGGATATGATAGGTAATTGGGACAAAGCTGAATTTGATGCTGACAAACTGCCTAACGAACCTGGGCTTGAATATACTCCGCCCGGCAAAGAGGAGTGGCAAAGGCTGAATGATACTCTGCTGAAGCTGTGCGGTATGATTTTACGGCATAAAATATTTCAAGTCCTTGCAGACCCTAAATATGTTGAAATGCTTGAACAGTTCAACATCATTTCAGACGATATGCTCACTTCCGAAACGTGGAAAGGATATGTTGAAACAGCCCATATTCTTGATCCCATAATTAATGACATTTACGATTTCAACAAGACCATTTATTATTTTGTTACAGACAATATTATGCACCTCAAAAAGTGTGACCCCGAAAATTATGCGGCGGCATACTATGATTTTATCACTGCACCGAATGCGTACAAGAAGATCGCAAATCCTATCAATGATCCATATATGAGCTATAGCTTTACAGACAATCTTGATATGAACCTTATCCCAATGGAGACAGCAGAGGGCAGCGGAGAATATATAATTGCCGAGTATTACCACGCCGAACGGCTGCAATCGCTGCTGAAGGTCGATTTTTTCAAGGGGTTGATGGTGGGGCATCAGATACGCAGGTGCCTGAATTGCAACAGTTTTTTCATTGTGAACGGCGGCTACAAGACCAAATACTGCGATATGCCCTCACCCGAGAATCCGAATAGGACGTGTAATCAAATGGCATTTGCCAAGAAAAAGCCGAAGGAGAAAAATGCCGATAACCCAAAGTATCAGAGCTATCAGCGGTGCATTGCAAGGCTTACAAAGAGCTGTCAGCGAGGGGCTGTTACAGAAGCTGAGAAACGAACACTTTTAGCTAAAGCAGAGGCGCTTTACCACACAGCTATGACATCGCCCGAATTTACGAACGAGGAATTTGAACAGCAGTTAAACTCTGCAAGTCTGTACAAGCTGTGCGGGATAGCGCCGCCGAAGAAAGGACGACCCGGTAAAAAGAATGACAAATGAAGAATTGGTTTTGCGCTTTGAAAACGGAGACAAGGCTGCGCTGGGCGAGATTTATTTACAGCTTGATAAATTCATCAAGTCGATTGTCAATGACGTTATGAAAAAGTTCGGGCTAAGCAATGAGGACCTGGAGGACGAGCTGTTTCAGGTTGGCTCTGTAGAGCTTATAGAGACTGTTTACAAGCACAGTTATGACCCGAACAAGGGCAGCTTTACATCGCACATTTATCCCTATCTGCGGCTTGCGATGGTACGGCACGTTGAACAATTCATAACGCCTGTTGCCATAGCGCATAAGGATTTATTGGCTATCAGCAAGTGTAGGAAAATGCACAGGGACGGAATGACTGATGAGAGCATTGCAAACGAGCTTGGTATCAGTAAACAGCTTGTGGCAAGGTATCTGCGGTTTTCGTTCAAGACTGAGAGTATTATGCTTACGCTCAACGATGAGTACGGCGAGGAATATCTTGAAAATCCGAAACTTATTTCAAAAGAACCCCAGCCAGACCACGCTGCTTATGTGAAGGGATGTGCCGAGAGGCTGAAGCTGTTGTTTGATAAGCTATCACCTAAACAACAGCAGATAATCGGAAGCTTCTTCGGGGCTTACGGCTATGAGGAGATGACCATCGAGAATATTGCCAATTTTGAGCTTATGACTCAGGATGCTGTCAAGAAACAAAAGCATGAGGCTATGGAGCTGCTTTATTATTGGTACTGGCATTTCAGCGAGCTGAGGAAGTTCAGAGAGGCTTGGTGGGCAGTCCAGGATATGACGAATTGAGCTGATTTTACCATTTGGGGCTAAAAAACGACCGTTTGTGCCAAAATGCTTGTATTTTTCTGTAAAAAATGGTATAATCACATAATAACAACTATCGGGGAAGTGACACCTATGATACCGATGATATATATGGAACTCATCGATGATGAGGAGGATAAAAAGGCTTTTGAAAAGCTGTATAACAAATACAAGAACAAGGCATATCTCGTTGCAATGGACTGCTTGAATAACAATTCACTTGCAGAGGAATGCGTATCGGAAACCTTTTTATCCATTGCAAAAAATTTTCAGACTGTTAACAAATTAGAATCTAACAAACAGCTCAAATATATCGTCATAAGTATTAGAAACACAGCAAAGGATGCTTTGAAGAAAGAAAAAATCAATCTGAACACCGAAGAATATAATGATGAGAATTATTATTTGGAAGACAGTTATTCGGAATTTGATATTATTGCGTGGAGATCTTGCATTAGTCAGCTTAGTCAAACCAATAAGGATATACTGTATTTAAGGTGCATATTAAATCTTAATTATAAAGAGATTTCCCAAATACTTGGTATAAGTCAGGGCGCAGCGAGAGCAAGAGCCTTTGCCGCTAAAGAAAATCTAAAAAAACTGTTAGAAAAGGAGGACTCATAATGGAATGCAATGATCTATTTCTACGGGCACTTGAAGAAACATATGACGATGAATTTGAAGACTATATGAGTTCCCTTGAAGAAAGATACGGATGTGAACACATTTTTGGTACTAAGCATAACAAGGAAATGGCAAAGCTTATTAAACGTCAGCGAAGGCCGTATTTCAAGCTGATAAGTTCAACAGGACGCAGGGCAGCCTGCATAATTATTGCGTTTATTGTTATGTCTGCTTCGGCATTAAGTGTAAAAGCAATTCGTGAAGCAATCTTCGATTTTATTACGAACATTTTCTCAGATCATAATGTTGTGACCACAGAGAGTGAAACAGACATAGGTTATCCCACAACTATTGAAGAAGAATACTTTATATCCGAGCTGCCCGACGGCTTTGAAGAAATGGACAAAGAGAAAACAGATAACTCTATTGATATTTCATATTTCAGAAATGATGAATATGTTTTCTTTACTCAATATACAAAGGCGGCATATGAACAAACCTACGATAATGAACGCAGTGAATTTAATGAATATACAGACAGCGATGGCGAACAATATATGGTCATCACAAACAAAAGTGGAATAACGTATATATGGGATAATGGAAGATACATATTTGAAATCACAAGCAACTTGGACAAAGAATATACTCTGAAATTGTGCAAGTCTACAAAAGTTAAATCTTGACCTAACAAATTGACAAGAAGTGTCGTCATAGAGTGTAGAGAGGGATAACTATTCCCACTCTGCACTCTATTTTTTTATAAAAGGGGGGAAATGATGAAACGCATATTGGCTATTTTGCTGTCGTTTGTTATGTCATTAGGAATGGGTATCTCTGCATATGCTTTACCCGAAGAAGAAACACCCATTGATATTGAATTTGTTGATGAATATAGCTATACTGATAAAATATCATCTGACATGTCAATTTCAAACAATACAGCCACCTGTAAAAGCGTAGTACGGGGAGATACAAGCTTGGCAACGAAGATTGTTATTACGCAGACGTTGCAAAAGAAAAATGGCAATTCATGGACTAATGTGACAAGCTGGAGCAAAACATTTAATACATGGTATGCAATGTATAGCAATTCAAAATCGTCATTAAATAGTGGCACATATCGTCTTAAAACCGTTGCAAAGGTCTACAGCGGCAACAATTATGAGACGATAACAGTTTACAGCAGAACAGCTTCTTGCTGAATTGAAAACGCTTTATGCAGGAAGGAATGTGATGATACATATGATTTGAAAGTATACAGTACTGTATACTTGGCGCGGTCAAGTATCGGGACTGGCTCAGTTGTTGCTTTTAAGCGGATTTTAAGAATACAGACTTTAGTCTGGGAATGTTGCGTTACATCTTATGATGAACGTATTATAATTATGAAGGAGGGTTTCATTATGAAACTTAATAAGAGAATTGCAGCTATGGGTGCTGCTGTTATGATGATGGTGTCAATGTCAGCTTTAAATGCAAGTGCTGCTACCATCAACATTACTAAAACCATTTCTGGGTATAGCACTACTTGCAGTGCTGAAAGATCAGGAAACAGCATATACGTTTCTACTTCTATTTCAAGCAATTCAGTAGCAACAACTGTTTCTGTTTCTGCTACATATAAGCATAACGGAGTTTATGTTCCAGTTGGAAATGGCAATGGTGGACCTGGGGGGTGTACAACTCCAGTTAGTAAGCCCTCTGGAAGTACATGGGATTCTATATCCACCACTCATGGAGTTTCTTCTTCCTCTAAAACTATTACCGATGCTGAATGGAAGAATAAAGGATTAATCTAATTGTATAATCTTCTGGCAGCCTCTAAAAGCCATAATTATTCAAATATTGCTGGTTTAAACCCCTATAAAGTCACTGTGTAAATGAGACTTTTAGAGGCTGCCTTATATTGATAAATAAGCATTGTCTTGAAACACAACGAGAGAATGCCACACATTCTTTTGTTGTGTTTTTATTATTTGGAGGGCGTTATTATGAAGAAACTTACAATATTAATCCTATCTATATTTCTTTTGACTGGCTGTTCTCAAAGCCAAACAGAAGAACCATCAAGTAATGATAAAACAGAAAATTCTAAAAACTCAGAAAAACCTGTAACAATTATAGTAGACGATACTGAAGATGAACAAGTGGATTATTATTTACGTTCATATGATGAAAAATATGACTATTGCAAAGAGAACTATCCTAATAAAGCCGTATTGACATGGTTAACCGATTCATATGAGAGGTATGAGTTAGAATTAAATGATTATCTGTATAATAACAATTATGATTATGTAATTTGTTTTAAGGAAATAGATGCTTTTTCGGCAAATACTCCTGATAGTACATACCTAGATGTCATTGAAAATATGGTTAATAGCGGTGAAAATTTCGATATACTCTGCAATTTTGGAGTGTGTTTAGGAGCAGATGCCGTTTCTAACAGCTATTATTATTTGTCTGAAAAAGGTATATATGAGCCTTTGGACGATTATATTACTGACGAAAAGTATTCCGATTATTACAAACTACTTCCGCAAAAATATTGGGATTCATATAAATATCAGGGAAAAATATATGGTGTTGACAACAGCTACTCTACACTCTATTCTGATTATGGAATAGCAATATACAATGATCTTTTAACTGAAAGCGGGATCGATCCGAAAACGTTTGGCCAATCATTATCTGAATCTTCACAAGCATATAAAACATTATACGATAAAACCGGAAAAAGCGTTAATTTTTATCGTTCCTTTTTTACTGAGGATATTTTAACGGCAAATTATATAGTTAGCGGAATAGCAATTTCTGACGGGAATGTAATTAATGTGTTTGAACAGCCTGAAACAAAGGCTTACTACGATATTTTGAAGGCTCTTGCAGATGATAACTATATTACGATTAATTCCGATTCGGATTTTATGGCGTCTGGATATGACGTGCAAGATAAAGGAACAAATGGAGAAATAATACGGAATGACAATACAGGAATAACAAAGATTTATAACCAAATAAATAATTACATATGTACCCCGACAAATGCAATCGGTGTTTACTCGAAATCCGCAAACAAAGATTTAGCGGTTGATGCTTTACTCAATGTTGTTTTCAATAAGGAAATAAATAATATAATCACTTTTGGTATTGAAGGTGAGCAGTATGTACTCAAAGACGGAATAGTTGAAATGAATGATGTTGATGAGAACAATATCAGCAGTTCTGTAGACATTACCTTTAATAACCCTTTAATCTCATATCAATGTTACCAACAGAATGATGAGATCATTTCGTTTGACTATTATGACTTGTATGAAGAAGCAGAATATTTAGAAGATGTTGGTTTTCTCTTTGATGGCTCAAATATTGCCGATACATACAATAATGTTGTTAGCAAAATAATGGAATTTAATCCAGCAAGCGATGATATGGATTCATATCTAACAGATTTTAATAAGCAGCTTGATGAAGCAGGTTTGCAGATGGTTTTAGACGAAATCAATAAACAACTGGGGGAATATGATGAAGAGAGCTATTAGTATAATAACAGCAGCAGTCATTATACTTAGTTTATCCGCATGCAAAAACAATGAAGCATCTAAATCTGATTGGAGAATTGTGTCGTCAAACAATCTTGTCGAACCAGAAAAAAATGGAATGTTTATAACAAATACATATAGCTCGCTGAGTTTTTTGGACTTCTCTACAATGGAGCAAGCGCCTGTATGCGATGACCCTACCTGTATGCATCAAGTTGATAGCGGCTGTACTTCCTATGGTAAGGAGAATCACCCTTTTTTATATGGTGATAAGCTGTACTATTTAAAGCGTTCTGACATTTACCAAGATAAAGATATTTATATTAATGACACTCAACTATGGCAGAGCGATATAAATGGTGCGAATGAAAAATTGGTTACAGAATTTAAAAAGCTTGATTATAGTTCTTATAACAATATGGTTCTTTATGGGGATACAATATATATGTGTATGGAATATAAGCCTTTTGACAAGGATTATAATGAACTTGAACATGCCGAGAAGTTTGTGACCTATAATTTGAAAAGCGGTAAAACAAAGAATTACGGAGATATCGTAAAAGGTTATGTCTGCAGTTCAGATATAATAGGTGTGTGGGATAATAAAGTTATTTTCAGAATCTCAAATTCAAAAGAGAATCTTCCTTACATGGAATTGGTTGAGAAATATGCTAAAGATAATGGAGTCCCACAAAGTGAGGCAATGACAGCGGTAGTTAATGAATATGATACTATTTATTGGCAGTTTGACATTTCAGAAAAAAGTATTTCTGAATCAATGCTTTCATCACCAATGGCAATTTCAAAGAACTGCTATTACTATTCTGAAGAAGACAAGATCACATATCTCGATAAAGACGGCAATGAAAATATAATAAATGGGATCATCGATATTAATGATGCTCAAATTCATGACGGATATGTATATTTTTGTAATCATGATGAAGATAACCCATCAGCTTATTTGTTTAATGAACAATCAAAAGAAGTTACAACACTCGATAATAACTATGTCATTTCAGCTATCAGTAATGATACCGTGATTCTGCAAATAATTGATGATAAGAATGGCACATTATCTTATGAAAAAAAAGCCATTTCTGAAATTGAAAAATAATTAAAATGAACAATATGAAGTTTTTTAGGTGATCGCAAAGTTGCCTTTAAACTGAGCTTAAAAAATCATTATAAAAGATATTTGATGGAGAATAGTTATGAATGATAACGGAAATACATACTTATCTCTTTATAAAATAACCAAGCAATACGGCGCCTTCACCGCTCTCAATGATTTTACCTACGATTTCACTCCCGGAGTATACGGTCTGCTCGGCCCCAACGGCGCAGGCAAATCAACGCTCATGAATATCATCACCGACAACCTCAAACCCACCTCCGGTACGGTGAAATTCGACGGCATGAACACCTCCGATATGGACGAGGATTTCCGCAAAATACTTGGCTTCATGCCCCAGCAGCAGGGACTATATCCTAACTTCACTCTGGAACGTTTTCTCTACTACATGGCGGCTCTAAAGGGCATGAAAAAGCGTGAAGCAAAGGAAGATATTGAGCGGTTGATCGGGCTTGTAAATTTAGATAGCGCACGTTCAAAAAGGCTGGGCGGCTTCTCAGGAGGAATGAAGCAGCGTGCGCTTATCGCACAGGCTATGCTTGCCGACCCTAAGATAATAATCCTTGACGAGCCGACAGCGGGCCTTGACCCGAAGGAGCGCATCCGCATACGAAATCTCATCGCAGAGATAGCATTCGAGAAAATAGTTATCATTGCAACTCACGTTGTTTCAGATATCGAATTTATCGCAAAGGAGGTCCTGCTGCTAAAACAGGGCGAGATAATCGGCGCGGGAAAGCCACATGAACTTTGCGATAAGATAAGCGGAAATGTGTTCAACATTACTGCAAGCGAAACGCAGCTGTCCGAAATTTCGGACAAATACAAAGTCGGCAACATCTCAAAGGACGAACAGCATATCTTTGTCAGAGTCATCTCAGATAACGCTCCCAAAGGTTATGAGTACGAGGTCTGCAAGCCAGATCTGGAGGATTTGTACCTCTACTATTTCGATTGAGGTGATACTGTGCGAATATATGTGAACGAGCTGATAAAAGCTTTCTGCAAGAAAACCACTATCGGGATATTTGTCGCTCTGACCGTTCTGAACGGTGTGCTGCTGTGGGTCAATGACAATCAGAAAAGCGAGTTTTACACCGCCACTCAGTACAAAGCAATGTATGCCGATTTTGAGGGAATGACTGCTGATGAGGCTTATGAAAAGATATCCGAAAAGGCTGTCAAGCTAAGACTGTTTGAGGATATGTCTTTTGGTATGGACATCACCGATGAGCTGAAAGAATATCCAAATATAGATGCTGAACAGCTTATGCAGGAGTACAAGAGGAGCTATTTGCAGTACACAAACAACGAGTTTGCAGAGCAGGAGCTTACAAACGATATTTTAAAAGAGGTCGAAGCCTGCGCCAAATATGACGAGTATCTGCAAAATATTGACGATACCGCTAAGAAGATGACAAGCATTTCTCTGTTTGCCGAGCCGGACACCTTCAGCTACAAAAATATAGAAAAAACTCCCGGTGATTTTGCACACCTCAAAGGCTCGAAGCTGACCCCTGCGCCCTCTAAAGGCATTCAGCAGGCAACGGGTTTTCTTGCCACCGATCTGATCGGGCTGCTGATGATAATGACGGTGGTCGTAACCATAGTCACAAGAGAAAAGGAACTTGACCAGATCCTTCTGTCACGCACGACATTCAAGGGCAGAACTCATTTGGGGATCGCAAAGCTGTTCACCTGCTTTACGGCGGCATTTGTTGCGGAAGTAATGCTCTATGCGGTGAATTTTACTGTTTCATATTTTCGCTATGGCTTCGGCGATCTGTCGAGGCAGCTACAGTCGGTGTATGACTTTAACGGCAGCAACTTGAAGATAACCGTTCTGGAATATATCGGACTGTTCTTGCTTGCGAAGCTGATCGTTTACTGTGTTATTTCAGGACTTATTTATCTTGTTACGGTCATTTCTAATACAGCGATAAAGGTCTATGGGATACTTGGAGTGACCCTTGCACTTGAAGCTGTACTTTACTACACAATACAAAGCGCAAGCTATCTTTCGCCTATCAAGTATGTCAATATCATTGCATACGCCAATACCGAAGATCTGTTTGCGGAATATCTTAATCTGAATATGTTTGGTACACCCGTAAATTACAAGTTCGTTTTTGTGATCTCGGCGGCTGTTTTGCTAACAGCATTTTCAATAATATCTGTACTCATATACGGCAAGCAGAAAGTGATAAAAAGCCGCACAAAAAGAATATCCCTTGAAAAGCTAAACATTTTCAAGGGACGAAGCACAAGCCTGTTTTTGCAGGAGTGCTACAAGATATTTATTGGCGGCAAGGCGCTGTTTATCCTGATTGCCTTTGCGGTTTTCACCTATGCCAGCTACGAGCCTATGAGCGAGAGTTTCGCCAATGCCGACGAGGTATACTACAAACAATATATGCTTCGCTGGGAGGGCGAGCTTACCGACAAAAAGATATCCGAAATAAAAGCTGAGAGCAAGAAATTTGGCAAGGCGCAGAACGATATGCAGGAGGAGCTTGCAAGTACCGAGGGCGACGGATTATTCGTTATGATGAAATATCAGGAAATCCTTGCGCCTCAGATGGCATTTGAACAAGTTAAAGAACACGCCAAGTACCTGAGCCACACTGAGAACGGAGAGTTTGTCTACGACTCGGGCTATCAGCTGCTTACCGGCGGCGAAAGCGCAGAAAACAAGGATAAGACCCTTGCGATAACGGCTATGGCGATGCTGATATGCTGCCTGACATACGTTTATTCCATCGAATATCAGACGGGCGCAAGCGTGCTGCTGAACACCTCGAAGCGTGGGCGGTATGATATTTTTCTGTACAAGTTCGGGATAGGCGCTATCATCGTTACGGCTGTTTTTCTTTTGACCTATGCGCCGTATTTTTACAACGTTCTCAGCGCCTACGGAACGAGAGGTATCAATGCGCCCGCTTACTCAATGGAGCATTTGAAGCAGTTCGGCATGAGCATAAAAGGATACTTGATCATCATTTCTGCTTCAAGGTTTATCGCCTTGCTAAACGCAATGCTGATAATTTACTTTCTGTCCAAAAAACTGAAAAGTCTGGTCGCAACGCTTCTTGCGAGCACGACGGTGCTGGTGCTGCCGCTGCTGCTCAGTTTGCTGGGGATAGAGGTGTTTGATTGGGTGCTGCTGGATCCGATCATTTTGGGGAATGTGTGATCATATTGTAGTTGAAAAATCTCCTAAGCTATGCTAAAATAGAGTAAAATAACGGCGCATTTATCTGGCGTTATCCAACACTATCGTTACACTACCCTCAGGTGCTAGTGATCGCAAGGTCGTGGAAGTTCAAGTCTTCTTACCTGCACCACTAATGCCCCTTGGCTTTGGCTGAGGGGTATTTTTTGTAGAAGACCAACGGAGGTGAAGCTGTGCAGAACGAAGAGCCTGATATTCGGGAGCTTGAAGAAACTATCAACAGATACAAGCGCACCGTTTACGGCATAGCTGTCACCCAGTTGAATAGCAGGAGCGAGGCTGACGATGTGTTTCAGGAGGTCTTTTTGCTGTACTACCAGAAAAAGCCCGAGTTCGATATAGAGGAGCAGAAGCGTGCCTGGCTGATACGCACGGCGGTGAACATATGCAGGCGGTACAATTTCGGGAAATGGAGCAGATATGTGGACAAGACCACCGAGCTGGAGGAGCTGCAGATAGTCTGTGACCCCGGGGACAGGGAAGTCTATGCGGCAGTGAGGGAGCTTCCGCCCAAACTGAGGGAAGCGGTGTATCTCCACCATTTTCTTGGTATGGACCTGAGGGAGACCGCCGATATACTTGGCATTGGTGTCAGCGCCGTCAGCATGAGGCTCAGCAAGGCCAGGGGGCTTTTGCAGAATAAGACAGAGGGGTAATTTTAAGATGAGCGAGATATTTGCGAGGATAGAAAGTCAGCTGGAGCCTGACGATGAACTGACAGCCAGGGTACTGGCTGAGGCACAGAAGCTTTCCGATGAGGGACGCTGTGCAGGCACAGGGGCAAAGCTGTCCTGACAGGATAATGTAATATGAACATTGCCGTTCTCCGCTGATGACAGGCGGTGGACGGCTTTTTTTTGCCTGACGACAGGATATGAACAGGAAAGGGACTCTGGGAAATTTTATCTATATATTATTTACATTAGCTAATATAATTGTATGATATGTAGAAAGCGCCAGGGGAAAATCTGGTGAAGCATACAAAAATTACTTGCCGTATACGTTTACATTTTAATTTCGTATTGACTAAATTTAATTATTGTGGTAGAGTAAATTCAATGAAATATTTCAGATGCGCTTGGGGAATATTAACCTGTTTGAAAGGACGTATTGAAAATGGATCATAAGAAGTCATTCGCTAAAGTATTGAAACGTTCCGCGGCAGCTATGCTGGGCGTGCTGATGCTTTCTGTCACTGTCCCCGAGATCCCCGCAGATGCGGCTTCAAAGGGCTTTTACGTCAGCGGCACCGACATTAAGGATGCCAATGGAAACACCTTTGTTATGCGCGGGGTGAACATACCCCATGCCTGGTACAGCTCCTACACCTCCACTTCGTTAAAGGGTGCGGCTGATAATGGTGCTAACACCGTAAGGGTGGTAGTGGCTGACGGTCAGCAGTGGTCGAAGACCTCAAAGAGCGACCTGCAGAGCATAGTAAATGAGTGCAAGAAGAACGACCTGGTGTGCATACTGGAAGTCCACGATGCTACGGGCAGGGACAGCACCTCCGACCTGAATGCGGCAGTAAACTACTGGATAGAGAACAAGAGCGTTCTGCAGGGCAACGAGCAGTATGTCATACTCAACATCGCCAACGAGTGGTACGGCAGCTGGAACGGCTATTCCTGGGCTGAGGGCAACAAGTCCGCAGTGAAGAACATAAGGAACGCAGGCATAGAAAACATGATAATGGTTGACTGTGCAGGCTGGGGACAGTACCCCGATTCCATCAAGGATTACGGCAAGTCGGTATTCAATGCCGACAGTAAGAAGAATACTGTGTTCTCCATACATATGTATGAGTACGCAGGCGGCAACGCAAGCACGGTTAAGAAAAATATCGACAATGCCCTGGGCATAGGCGTGCCTGTGGTCATAGGCGAATTCGGCGGACAGCACACGGGCGGCGATGTGGACGAAGCCACTATCATGAGCTACTGCACCCAGAAAAATGTGGGCTACCTGGGCTGGTCCTGGAAAGGCAACGGCTCTGACCTGGGATATCTCGATATAGCCAACGACTGGGCAGGCACCTCACTGACCTCCTGGGGCAACACCCTTATAAACGGCACCAACGGCATTAAGAAGACCTCCAAGAAATGCTCGGTATTCACGGGAGGTTCGTCTTCAACCAGCTCGTCATCTTCGAGCAGCTCGTCATCTTCAAGCAGCAGTTCATCGTCTGGCAGCTCCTCATCAAGCGGAGACCCCTATGTTTCCCTCTTCTGGGGTGAGAACACCGCAAGCCCCTGGGGCCAGCCCGTTTCTGTCATGACCACTAAGAACGGCGGAAGCTTCGATGCGGCAAACATTAAGTACGGCGGATATTTCTACCTTGAATACCAAAACAACAACCAGAAGCAGATAGAGCTTATCCTGCAAAGCTGGAGCGGCGGTGCAGGCTGGGCAAAGGTCAGCCCCTTTGAGTACGGCAGTGCCAACGGCCATTACTACGCAAAATTCTCCTACAACGACTGCGTGAGCGCCTTCGGCACAAGCAATTTCAGCGGATACCTCGATCAGGTACACGCAGGCTGCCAGAAGAACACCACCACGGTGTACTCCCTCTGCTACTGCTATCCCAAATGATATTTTCATGCGGTACGGAATCAACTTCCGTACCGCTTTTTGCGCTGTTTTCAGGAAAAAGACCAAATTTTGCGGCGGTGACTTTACAATTTCGCAAGAATGTGTTATACTTGAACGGGAAGGAAGAATTTATTCAGCAAGAGGTGATAACAACGGCTAAAGGAGTAACACTGGGGGATATCGCAAAGGCCTGCGATACCAGTATAGTCACAGTATCAAAGGCGCTGACGGACAAAAAAGGCGTCAGCGATGAACTGCGAAAAAAGATAAAGTCGCTGGCTGAGGAAATGGGCTACGTTTCTTCAAGGGCTGCGAATATCAGGAACAACCACATCGTAGGGGTGGTCATACCCGAAAGGTTCATGAACCCCAATGGTTCCTTTTACTGGGCGCTGTATAACGACCTGGTGAAGAAATTCAGCGAAAAGGGCTATTATTGCCTTATAGAGCAGATATCCGAGGAGGAAGAGGACAAGCTGGTAATGCCAAAGCTGGTCATGGACGGCACTGCGTCTTCGGTGGTATCACTGGGACAGCTGAGCCGTGAGTATGCGGCGGAGCTGGTGCGCAATATGCCAAATCTGCTGCTGCTTGACTACTATATACATGGGCTGGAGCTGGATTCTGTCACCACTGACGGCTACGGCGGCGGATATGAGCTGACCTCGTATCTCTGCGACCTGGGACATACTGAGATAGGCTATATAGGCACCATGAAGGCTACCAGCAGTATCTTCGACAGGTACATGGGCTACATGAAAGCCATGATAGACAACGGCCTTGAGGTGCGCAAGGAATGGACCCTGGACGACCGTGACAGGCGGGGGTTCATACGCATAGCTTTCCCTGAGAAGCTGCCTACGGCTTTTGTGTGCAACTGCGATGAAGCAGCTTTCCACACCATTCGTCAGCTGGAGGAAATGGGGCTTAAGGTCCCTGAGGATATCTCGGTGGTGGGGTATGATAACTACCTTATCTCGGAGGTGTCAAAGCCTTCCATAACTACTATAAATGTCAATTCGGATAAAATGGCTGCTGAGGCAGTGCGGGTGCTGCTGCGGAGGCTGGAGTCTCCTGACAGCGATAAAGTTGTGGTAAAGATAAGCGGCGAGCTTATAATTAAGGAAAGCGCAAAGAAAAATAAATAAGCTTACTCCCGATTTTGAAGTGTATTACTGATGATACAGGAGAAACAATACACAACCAAATTGGGATCAAGCTTATTATGAGGGCATTGTCTGAGGGCAATGCCATTTTTTTTGCCTTAATTTGGGCAAAAATAACTGTAAACGAATACATTCTTTGTGCAAAAAGTACAATATAGCTTGTGATAAATTAGCCTATGCAACAAAATTTAACCTCTTAGGCGGCGAATTTTAAATAAACTATTGACTTAATTTTACGAGGGTGATATACTCTAAATCAAGATAAATAAATCTTAAGCTAGATTAAATTTTAATCAAGAGAATGAATGGAGGATATCACTATGAACAAGAAGAGAATAATGTCGGCACTGCTGGCAGGCGTGGTTTCCATGGGCGTTATGGCAGCTTTTGCAGGCTGCGGCAGTGAGGGCGGCAGTACAAGCTCAGGGGAAAAGACCGAGAAGAAGTCCGCTGACGGCAAGCCCGTGCTTGAGGTAGTTACCCACCGTACCGACCGTGTGGACGACGGCAGCCTCGATGAGATGACAAAGTCCTTTGAGGAGGCCAACGACTGCGACGTGCAGTATGTGGCTTATCAGGACTACACAGGCACTATCGCCACAAGAATGGGCACTGATGACTACGGCGATGTACTGATGATACCCGATGATGTTGAACTGAAGGACCTGGGCAACTTCTTTGAGCCCCTGGGCACCTATGATGAGCTGAGCGAGACCTACCGCTGGGCTGACAGAAAAATGGACGCTGACAAAAACGTATACGGCATAGCCTACGGCGGAAATGCAGTCGGAGTGCTGTACAACAAGAAGGTCTGGAGCGATGCAGGCATAACCTCTACTCCCAAGACCCCCGATGAGTTCCTGGCTGACCTGCAGCTGATAGCTGACAAGACCGACGCTATACCTTACTACACCCAGTATGCCGATGCCAGCTGGACCATCACCCAGTGGCAGAGCCTGGTGCTTTCCGCTACAGGCGACCCTGAGTATGAGAACAAGCTGCTGACAGACAAGCTTGACCTCTTTGCTGAGGACGGCGGCTACTATCCCGTTTACAAGCTGCTGTTCGACCTGTTCAGCACACCCTCCGTTATCGAAGAAGACCACATGACCACCGAGTGGGAGTCCTCCAAGGTATGGATGGGCGAGGGCAAGATAGGCACCATGGTAATGGGTTCATGGGCTATCGCACAGTTCCAGGAGCAGGCTGAAAACCCCGAAGATATCGGCTATATGCCCGTACCCTTTACTGCCCCCGACGGCAAGCAGTATGCTGAAACAGCTTCCGATTACTGCGTAGGTGTCAGCAAGCACAGCGACAACACCGACCTGGCCAAGAAGTACGTTATGTGGTTCGTAGGCGAGTCCGGCTTTGCCGAGAAGGAAGGCATGATCCCCGCAAGAAAGGATTCTGCACTGCCTGAGAACCTCTCCGAGTTCACAAACGCTGAGTTCTTTGAGAAGGCCTCCACTCCCGATGAGCTGGTGGGCAAGTTCGATGAGATAGACACTAAGTCAGGCGTAGGCGTTTCCAGCGGCGATACCGACAACTTCAAGATCAAGCTGGCCGAGGCTGCTTTCGCAGGCAAGGGCGAGGAAGAGTTCGAGTCCATCATCAAGGCCGAGAACGAGAAGTGGGCTGCTGCCAGGGACGAGATACTGGGATAATGTAACGAGGTATTCCACCTTATTTTCCAATTTTACCACGCAGCGGACGGTCACACCGACCGCCCGCTGTCATTCTTTAGAAGGAGTAGACCATGAAGACCAAAGACGGAAAACCTATAAGCTTCAGCCAGTGGCTGAAGACCTATGAGGGTCAGAAGCTTTATGTTTCCATACTGTTTCTTATAATACCTCTGGCGCTGCTGCTGCTTTTCACCTTTGTTCCCGCTGTGAACATGGTGGGTTACAGCTTTCAGGAACGCGACCAGTTTGGTGTTGACCCTAAGTTCGTGGGTATCGATAATTACAAGACTATCTTTACGAACCCCGATTATTTCATAACCTTCAAAAACAGCCTGTACTATCTGGCAGGTTCATTCCTCCAGCAGATAATAGCTTTGCTGGTGGCTTCCATACTTTGCTCGAAGATAAGGGCAAAGGGCTTTTTCAAGGGTGTGCTGTTCTTCCCCTACCTGATGAACGGTGTGGCGGTCAGCATAATCTTCCTGAGATTTTTTACCAAGGGCAACCCGCCTCTTACCCAGGAGGGCACCCTCAACAGCGTGCTCATGCTTTTCGGCGCTGAACCTGTGCGCTGGTTCGACCCTGCCAATACTTTCCTTGTGAACTGCTGTCTGGTGTTCGTGTCGATCTGGAGATACATCGGCTTCGATATCATCATGTACATAGGCGCCATTCAATCCATAAGCCCCGACCTCTACGAGGCCTCCGACCTGGACGGTGCCAACCCCTGGCAGCAGTTTAGGTATATAGTCTTCCCCAGCATAAAGCCCATAGTTTCGCTGCAGCTTATACTGGCGGTAAAGGGCGCTATATCCGTATTTGAGATACCCTACATCATCACAGGGGGCAACTACGGCAGCTCGACCTTCGTTATAAAGACCATTGAAACTGCTTTCAAGAAAAAGCAGGTAGGTCTGGCCTGCGCCATGGCGGTGGTGCTGCTGGTGATAATAATCATCGTTACGCTGGTGCAGAAATATTTCTTCCGCGAGAGCGATGAAAGACCTGAAAAGTCATCTAAAAAGGAGGCGGCGTGATGAACGGCGAAAAACAGAAGAAGCCCCTCTACATCTCACGGATAGTGCTTAAGGTGCTGGCCTACGCGGTGCTTATCGCAGGCTGCCTTGTGGTGCTGATACCCATTATCGTCATACTGCTGGGCGCTTTCAAGGACGGCAAGGAGTTTGCCAACACAGGTGTGTTTGAACTGCCGAAGTCCTTTGCCCTTGACAATTTCAAGACCGCATTTTTTGAAGGCAAGGTAATGCTGGGTCTTATGAACACTGCGATAATTATCATAGTTTCCTGCATAGGCACCATACTTACAGGTACTATGACAGCTTTCATAATACAGCGCTTTAACAGCAAGATGACCCGCCTGATAAAGGGTGCCTTCCTGCTGGCCACACTGCTGCCCAACATCTCCATGCAGGTAACGGTCTTCCAGATAATCAGCAAAATGGGCCTTTACAACACCATGGCCGCACCCATAATACTCTATGTGGGCACGGATATAATATCCATATACATATTCATGCAGTTCCTCAGCCAGATACCTGTTTCGCTGGACGAAAGCGGTATCATGGACGGGGCAAGCTACCCGAGGATATATTTCTCCATAATACTGCCAAACCTCAAGCCTGCCATAGCCACCGTGCTGATAATCAAATTTGTAAGTATCTACAACGATTTCTACACCCCCCAGCTGTATATGCAGGACGAGCGCCTGCTGGTGGTATCCACCGTGCTGTACAAGTACATAAGCTCCACCAAGATACAGTGGGAGGTAGTGTTTGCAGGCATAATCCTCTGTATAATACCTACGCTGCTCATCTTTCTGTTTTTGCAGAAGTACATCT
This sequence comes from Ruminococcus sp., assembly GCF_017464355.1. GTDB lineage: Bacteria > Bacillota > Clostridia > Oscillospirales > Ruminococcaceae > Hominimerdicola. The sequence continues at coordinate 24,333 of NZ_JAFUAG010000031.1, forward strand.
ACAGCGGTCTGGTATCAGGAGCTGTCAAAGAATAAGCATTCATCGGAAACACTTTCATATTATCCGAAAGGTGCCCCGTCGGCCGATATCCTCCCGGGGTGCTTTTCAAAGCGGCAGATGCTGCTGCTTTCCCCTTAGCCGTCCTTCACCCGTGGGGCGGCTATTTTTCTGCCTGAATTAATGAATGAAAATGCCCCCGCGTGCTGTGCTGCACACGGGGGCAAAGTTTTTGTATGGACATTTCCCACGAAAGGGAAGTGTGCCTGTTGCCATATGTTTATCAGGTCATTCAAGACCCTTGAGTACTTCTACCATGTCAATGCGCTTTATGCGCCTTGCAAACATGAAGCCCACCAGTACGGATACCAGCATTACGAAAATGCCTGCCTCAACGTAGGTGAGGGGTGCTATGTAGCAGGGCCAGTCTACGGAATCGCCGTTGGAGTCCATCATGGCCTGCAGGGGTATCTGACCCAGAGGCAGACCAAGCAGCACGCCTATGATCGAGAGCCACAGGTTCTGGGTGGAGATGAGCCGCCTGATAGCTGAGCTTTTGAAGCCCATGACCTTAAGGGTGGCGAACTCTTTTTCTCTCTCGTTGAAGGAGAGATTTCCCGAATTGTACAGCACTATGATTATAAGCATTGCCGAGAAGAACACCATGAACCACACCAGTATGTCCATGACCTCCATGTTCTTGTCGAAGGCTTTTTCCAGGTCGTCTATATCGTGTACCGCCGAGATGTATTCTCTGCTGTCAAGGCCGTCGCAGCCGCTTTTGGCCACCAGCATATTCGCCCTGAAATCAAGCCCCATGTCCTCGTAGTCCTCCCGCAGCATGGTTATGCCTGTTATGGAGGGGTGGCGGGATACCATGCCTATCTCGCTGCAGTGCCACTCGTTCTCGCTCTGGGTCTTCCAGTAGACATCGTCCCCCGCCGTAAGTCCCAGCCTGTCAGCCTGCTTCATGGTCAGGGCGACGGTGCCTGCTTTAATGGGCGCAAGTTCAAGTTCGCGGTCGCTGACGCAATAAAGTCCCTTGCCCTCGGTGACAGCCAGCTTTGCACTGATTATGTCATCTGATACAGGATGGTCTTTTGCCGCAATGGAGATAAGATCCATGCCCACCAGCTCGCCCCCTGTTTCCTCGGCCACTTCCTCGGCCTGCTCAGGGGTGCAGCTGTCGGTGAACAGCACCTGATACTGATAGTTCTGCAGGTCCTTGAAATACCAGTTCTTTACATAGTCCAGCGTATCATAAGCACCAAGACCAAGGTTCATCAGCATCATGCCCACGCAGGTGCCGAAAATGCCCATGAAAGCCCTCATCTTTGATCGGGCTATGTCACGCAGGTTGTACCTGGCATTGAAGCTCAGCTTGTTCCAGAAAGGCAGCTTCTCAAATATAGTGGGCTTTGAGCTTTTGGCTGTTGCAGGCCGCAGAGCCTCCGAGGGGTGTATCTTAAGTATACGGCGGCAGCTGAAATATGCAGCCAGCGCACATATGAGGACTATGGCAGCCGCCAGCACAAAGCTCTTGTAATTGTAGTCGGGTTCCCAGCCGGGCACGGGGTAGAATTTGCCGAACATATCCACCATTATCCTGCCGAAAGTTACCACGCCCAGCGCCAGGCCTGCGATACTGCCCAGTGCTGATACCACCATGCTGAAACTCATGTAGTGGAGCATTATCTTGCGGTTCTTCATGCCCAGGGCATTTAGGGTGCCTATCTGGGTGCGCTGCTGAGCCACCATACGCTTCATGGTGGTCACTATGACCAGCAGTGCAATGGCCACGAACACGAAGGAGAATATGTAGGAGAAGCCGTCGTGCTGGGAAAGCTCATCGGTGAGGCGGTTGTAGCCGTCCAGCGATTTTCTGTCACCGATGAAAGCATAGCCCCCGTCCAGGGCATCATCAATGGCATCGTCCAGCTTAAGGGGGTCGCCCTCGCAGGTGAATATCATCTCGTTATAGACCCTCATTTCCTCGGGCAAAACCTTTGAGGAAAGATACACATAGCCTATGTTGTGGAAGTCTGTGTCCGTATCGGTGGAGGCGCACATGAACTCTCTTTCGGGGATATTCACAAAGCCCTTTATCTCTTTTTCGATATCGAGCCCCATAACGTGTACGGTGAATTTGTCGCCCACCTTAAGCTTCCAGGTATCCGCAAATCTGTTAAGCAGCCAGATGCCGTCCTCGTCATCGGGGTCAAAGTCTGCACCGCCCACATTGTAAGGCCTGGTGACTTTCAGCTCGTCCTGAAAATAGCACCATATCTCGGCGGTGTTGTACTTTTCGTCCGCCTTGCCGAGGACCTCCGTCCTCAGCTGCACTTCTTTGACCTTGTCTATCTCCTCGACCTTTTTCACGCTGTCCTCATCGAACTGCGCACCGTATATCCAGCCGTCAGCGAAGTTTGTATTCTCTTCAAACTCGGCTCTGGCTTTCTTTCCGCCTATGACATTGGCCTGAAAGCCCGTGTAGCACCACATGGCCACAGCGGACAGGAGGAATATGGAGAAGAACTGTGCAAAGTTCTCCTTGATATCCCGAAGCATTTTTTTCAAAAGCATTTATCCCGCCCCCCTTACCACTCGATATCGTTGACAGAAAGGGGCTTATCGTTGGTCTTGATAGATTTTATCTTTCCGTTTCTCATGTGTATGACCTTGTTGGCGCACTTGGCGATATCTGCGTTATGTGTAACGAGAATGACCGTGTGTCCGCCCTCGGTGGAAAGCTTCTGCAGAAGGTCGATGACTATCTTGCCTGTTTCTGAATCCAGCGCACCTGTAGGTTCATCGCCCAGGATTATCTTCGGGTCCTTGGCCAGCGCCCTTGCTATGGAAACACGCTGCTGCTGTCCGCCCGACATCTGTGTGGGGAACTTGCGCTTCTGGTCGGAAAGCCCCACTCTGTCCAGCATTTCATCGGGGTCAAGGGCATTCTTCTTGATATCCTTTACCAGTGCCACGTTCTCGTAGGCGGTGAGCCCGGGGATAAGGTTGTAGAACTGGAAAATGAACCCGATAGTTTCCGCACGGTAGCGGGAAAGCTGCTTGTCCCCGAAGGAGGATATCTCCTGTCCGTCCACGATGACCTGCCCCGAGGTAGGCACGTCCATTCCCCCGAGCATATTCAGCACCGTGGATTTGCCTGCGCCCGACTGTCCCAGTATCACTACGAACTCACCCTCATCGATAGTGAAGCTCACATGGTCTACAGCGGTCTGCAAACCGTCCCCCTTGCCGTAGGTCTTCAGCACATCTTTGAATTCAACTGCCGTTTTACTCATGTCTGTATCTCCTTTACATCTTTTGGTTTATATACCCCGTTTTGTTTGTGCGGGATATGGTCTGTAAATATCGGTTAGTATTAACTAACTATATGATATTATAGCATGATGACCAAAAAAAATCAACGGCAAATCAAATAAAGATATCCATGCGCCGCCCTGAAATTTTATATCTGTTTGCTAAAACTAACTTACAGCTGTAAAATGATGTAAACGTTCCTGCTCCCGCAAAAAAACGGGCAGCAGATGAAAAATATCTGCTGTCCGTAAAAATGTACTTATTTGTTAGCGTTCTTGGCTTCCTCGTACTTTTTGTGGTCGCTGTCCCTGATAGCCACCCTGCGTATCTTGCCGCTGTCGGTCTTGGGCAGTTCCTCCACAAATTCGATTATACGGGGATATTTGTAAGGCGCCGTGGACTTCTTCACATAGTTCTGCAGCTCTTTCACCAGCTCGGGAGAACCCGTGTAGCCCCTGGCCAGCACGATAGTCGCCTTAACCACCTTGCCGCGTATCTCGTCATCGGCGGCGGTGACAGCCACCTCCATAACAGCGGGGTGCTCCATGAGTATGCTCTCTATCTCAAAGGGTCCTATGCGGTAGCCCGAGGCCTTGATAAGGTCATCGGTCCTTCCCACATACCAGAAATATCCGTCCTCGTCACGGTAAGCGGTATCGCCTGTGTGGTATACACCGCCCCGCCATGCGTTGTCGGTAAGCTCCTTGTTGCCGTAGTATTCACGGAACAGTGCGGGGTGCCTGCCTCTTTCTGCCCTGACGATTATCTCGCCTGTTTCACCTGTGTCACAGCTGGTGCCGTCCTTGCGGATTATATCCACATCATACAGGGGCGAGGGCTTGCCCATGGAACCGGGCTTGGGCTTCATTCCGTAGAAATTTGCCACCATGACCACGCCCTCGGTCTGGCCGAAGCCTTCCATGAGGTCAAGGCCTGTGTATTCCTTCCAGCGGTTGAAGACCTCTGCATTCAGTGCCTCGCCTGCGATACAGCTGTACTTTATCCCCGAAAGGTCGTAGCTGCCCAGCCCCTCCTTTATAAAGAAGCGGTACATGGTCGGGGGTGCGCAGAAGGAGGTTATATTGTAGTCCTGTAAAACTTTCAGCATCTTGTCGGGGTGAAATCTGTCCATATCATAGATGAATTCCTCAGCCCCGCAGGTAAGCTGGCCGAACATTTTGCCCCAGGCGCACTTTGCCCAGCCCGACTCGGAAACTGTCAGGTGAATGCTGTTCTCATCAACGTGGTGCCAGTGCTTTGCAGTGGTGATAGAACCTGCCGCATAGGAGTTTGCGTGTATGGCCATTTTTGGCTGGCCTGTGGTGCCCGAGCTGAAATATGCCAGCATATAGTCGTCCTTGGTCAGGGGCTGTCTTTCTAAAGTGTCGGGATATTTGGACAGCTCTTCCATGAAGTCCGTCCAGCCTTCTTTCTTGCCTCGGCAGATGAACTTCTCTGCAATGCCGTCATACTTTTTGCAGGCCTCGTCGATACGGTCAGCCACTTCATCAAAGACGGTGGCGCATACATATTTCACCTTAGCCGCATTGAAACGATAGATGTAGTCCTTGGGCATCAGCTGGCTGGTGGCGGGTATCAGCACACAGCCTATCTTGATGAGACCGTAGGCCAGTATCCAGAACTCATAGTGCCTTTTCAGCACTGCCAGCAGCATATCGCCTTTCTTTACACCGTGGGCGAGCATCATGTTGGCGCACTGGTTTGTCAGCCTGCTCATCTCCTCATAGGTGAAGACCCTTTCGCCGCCGTGGTCGTTTACCCAGTGCAGCATTTTCTTCTGAGGATACATCTTCGCTATCTCATCAAGCACGTCATAGCCGAAGTTGAAATCGTCTTTAAGCACCAGCTCAAAGCTTTTCAGGGTGCCTTTCTCGTCCACCTCTTCACGGCAGAACTGTTTATAGAAATCGTTCATTGATACCATTTTGCTTTCCTCCGTATCACAGCTTTTCTGTGAGAATAAGTATATCTTCGGGACGGTGTGCTGTCATATCCGCCCCCGCTTCGGCAAGCTCCTCCTCGGTGCGGAAGCCCCAGGTACAGCCTATGCAGGCAATGCCCGCATTATGGGCTGTGGCCACATCTACATTCGAGTCTCCCGAATGTATGCTGTCCTCCGCCTTAACACCTGCCGCCTTGAGTATATCCTCCATTATCTGCGGAGCAGGCTTGGTGGGCACGCCCTCGCGCTTGCCCAGCACCACATCAAAGGTGCCCTTGCCGAAAGTCTGTTCAACTATTATCTTTGTGAATTTATCAGGCTTGTTTGAAGCCACTGCCAGCTTGGCGCGCCTGCTTTTCAGGGCTGAGATAAGCTCCTTTATGCCCGCGTAGGCCTTTGTTTTGTCCGCAAGGTGAGCCTCATACTGCACCGTAAACTCAGCGTGCAGTGAATTTATCATCTCGGGGCTGCGGCTGTCCTCGGGCAGCGCCCTTTCTATGAGCTTAAGGGTGCCGTTTCCCACGAAGTATTTGTATTTTTCATATTCATGTCCGTCAAAGCCATGGGCTTTCAGCACGGTGTTAACTGCGTCCGCCAGGTCATACAGCGAATCGACCAGCGTGCCGTCCAGATCGAATATATAAAGCTTTTTCATTTTACCGACCTTTCAACACCTGCAAGCAGTGCAGGAATTTTTACACTAATCAAATTTTTGTACATTGATACGAATTTTTTACAATAATCAAGTTTTTATACACTTGTCTAAATTACTTGATTAATTATACTATCGCTCGGTGAAAATTTTGTGTTTAAAATATTACAGCCGTATTAACTTATCTGGCGGATAAGAAAATGAAAAACACTTAATGTCGTTAATATGTTTTGTGATATAACAATATCTTCCATAAAAAAGGCATAAAATAACCCGCAGACCACTGAAAGCCTGCGGGCGGGGCAGGTAAGTCACCTGCCGTTTCTTATCATTATAAAAAGTATGGCGAACCAGTGGAAGACGCTGCCCCCTATGGTGAATAGGTGCCATATGGAGTGGAAGTACTTCTTTTTCTTCATGACGTAGAAGATGACCCCGAAGGTGTAGAAAAGCCCGCCGATGAGCAGGAACAGCAGAGAGAGCCTGTTCACTGTGCGCAGCATGGGCTTCACCGCGAAGACCACTGCCCAGCCCATAAGTATGTAGCAGACCACCGATGGCTTGCGGAATTTTTCCAGGTCGATGGAATTCAGCACTATGCCCAGCACCGCTGCCGCCCAGATGACCCCGAACAGCACCCAGCCGAAAGCCCCCCTCAGTGGCACCAGGGTGATAGGGGTGTAGGTGCCCGCTATCAGGAAGAATATGGTGTTGTGATCCATTATCCTGAAAAAGCCCTTTGCCCTGCGGTTGGTGATAGCGTGGTACAGGGTGGACATGGTGTAGAGTATGATGAGGGAAGCTCCGTATATCGCGCTGCTGACCACGCCCCAGGCATTGGAGCAGACAGCTGCAAACACTACCAGCACCACTGTTCCCGCAATGGAGAGCCCGCCGCCTATGCCGTGGCTGACGGAATTGAATATCTCCTCCCCGAGGGTGTAGCGTTTTTGTTCCTTAGCAATTTCAGTGGCCATGCTATCAGCTCCTTTCATGGAAATTATACCACTTTGTTCCAAAAAAGTCAAGCATTTTTTATACAGCTGTCGGAAATTTTATTCAGTGTCGCAAAAACCGTGAGGTATGCCCATGCTCCCGAAAGACTTGTGAATTTATAAATTAGCTATTGAAAATCATCGCCGAGTGTGCTATAATAATAAGGTATTTTATCTGCCCGAGGGCAGAGCGACTTTATAGAAAAGGATATGATAACATGGATCACAACGCACTTGCACAGCTGCTTTTCCCTGATGTGACACTGCAGCCTGAGGATATGGAGAAGAAATATCCTCCCCGCCAGCTGCCCGAGGGGGCTTTCGTGACCAGGATAGGCCCTTCACCTACGGGCTTTGTTCACCTGGGAAATCTTTACAATGCCATAATCGCCGAGAGGATAGCCCACCAGTCAGGGGGCGTGTTCTATCTCAGGATAGAGGATACCGACCAGAAGCGCGAGGTCGAGGGTGCGGTGGATACCCTTATAAATGCCATGGAATATTTTGGCGTGCATTTTGATGAGGGTGCCACAGCTGAGGGCGACAACGGCGCTTACGGCCCTTACAGACAGCGTCAGCGTGCAGGCATATATCATGTGTTTGCCAAGAAGCTGGTAGAGCGCGGGCTGGCATACCCCTGCTTCCTGACCGAGGAGGAGATACAGGCTATCCGTGACGAGCAGATGGCAAATAAGGAAGACCCCGGTATCTACGGCAGGTATGCCGAGAAGAGCAGGAGCCTTTCCCTTGAAGAGATAAAGGCCGACATTGAAGCAGGCAAGCCCTGGGTGCTGAGATACAAGGGCGAGATGAACGAGGACAAGATACTGGTAAAAGACGCTGTACGCGGTGCCATTGAGATGCCCCGCAACTTCATCGACTTCGTGCTGCTGAAGAGCGACGGCATACCCACCTATCACTTTGCCCATGTGGTGGACGACCACCTTATGCGCTCCACCCACGTTATACGCGGTGAGGAATGGATAAGCTCGCTGCCCATGCACGTTGAGCTGTTTTCAGTGCTGGGCTGGGAGCAGCCTGTCTACTGCCACACTGCCACCCTCATGAAGATAGAGGCTGACGAGGAAGACCCTACCAAGCAGAAGAAGCGCAAGCTTTCCAAGAGAAAGGACCCCGAGCTGGCGCTGGCATATTACCAGCAGGAGGGCATAAGCCGTGACGTGGTATGGGAGTTCCTGCTGACGCTGCTCAACTCCAACTACGAGGAATGGCGTGCGGCAAACCCCGAGGCTTCGTATCTGGACTTCCCCTACAGCATAGAGAAGATGTCTATATCGGGCGCACTGGTGGATATGGACAAGCTGAGGGATATCGCCAAGGATACTATCTCCCGCATGGACGCACAGACAGTTTACGACAACTGGCTGGCATGGTGCGAGGAATACAACAAGGACTTCGCAGAGCTTCTGACAAAGTACAAGGACAGGACACTGGCCGCCCTTAACGTAGGCAAGAACGGCAAGAAGCCCCGCAAGGACATAGAGAACTGGAAGCAGGCCTGCGATTTCATGAGCTTCTACTATGATGAAACTTTCAAGGCCGAGGACGACATGAACGAACAGGCTGACGAAGCTGTGCAGCAGGAGTTCTTTGCAAAGTACCTTGAAAGCTACGACCACGCTGACGACAGTTCGGCATGGTTCGATAAAGTAAAGGCTATCACCGAGGAGCTGGGCTTTGCGGTGAAGCCCAAGGACTTCAAGAAAGAGCCCGAGAAGTTCAAGGGCAGTATCGTGCATATCACCAATATGCTGCGTATCGCCCTGACAGGCAGAGCAAATGCTCCCGATATCCACGAGGTCAGCCATGTGCTGGGCGAGGATATCGTAAGGGCAAGGCTTTCTAAATTCATAATTCATGATCCATGATTGTTGGCAGGGGCGGAAGCTTCGCTGCTTTGGCGGAAAGCAAGGGTCAAAGGGCTCTTGTCAAGGTAAGAACATCAAGGAGGTTTTTATGGCATACGAATTGCATATCACACGGGAAGAATTCTGGGTCGATGATGTTGACCCTGTCACCTTTGAGGAGATATCGGCTCTTGACCTGCCTGCGGGCTTTGCGGTGGAGGAAGACTACACTGCCGTGGCGAAGACCCCTTTCGGCGAGATGAGGAGCAGCCTGGGAGAATGTGTCATATACACCAAGGCAGACGGCGGCAAGGTCATAATGCATTTTATGGGTGAAACACCCTCTTTCCGTGCGGTGAGCAAAGATGATATCATACCCTTTGTGGGACTTGCAAAGCTTCTTGGTGCAAAGGTCCAGGGTGACGACGGCGAAGAATATGCCGAAGACGGCTCCTGCCGCTGATTGAAATGCTTTGGTGTGGATGAAATTCAAGATCAAAAAATGAGGTCGAACATATGACAAGAACGGTGATCATGCCGGTAGAAGCAGCCTTCTGTATTTCAAACATTTACAATGTATTTTCTTCCATATCTAAAGATCATCAGGAACAAGAGCCTTGCAAGAAAGTTCAAGGAAAGCAATGCCGATATAGTCAGGTGCAAAGTTTCTTATGTCAGCAAGGGAAAAGGGGCTTTGATGATATTCCTGATGTCGGGACTTATTATTCTTACAGCTGATTGGTTTATACATCTTTTATCGGCAGAACTTAATAAAGGCATATCTTTATTTACTGTCACATTAGGCAGTTTTCTGCTTGCTTTTTTAGTTTATTTTATCCTGATGATACTTTTTGTCATAAGAAAAACAGAAAGTTATCTGACCTCATGGGGTCTGCTTACGGCTACCGACAGATATGAACATGAGAGTTATCGTTTCAGCTGGCAGGGGGACGGTAACGGAAGCTATCCTTCAGATCTTCTTATCATAACCGGGGTATCCGACAAGAAGAAAGACCCTGTTACTGTGATATTCGATGAAGAGATCGAAAAAGCACACAATATGATAAATGATACGAATACGACAGACCGAAGCTGAAAGACGGTCAATAAAAATACATACGAAAGAGATGAATTAAAATGGCAAAAAACAAAGAGGGCGGCAAGCCCTTTGAGATACCTCGCCCCGAATTTCCAAAGAGGGCGGTAATTACGGGCGGTATGCCTTACGGCAACAAGGAACTGCATTTCGGTCACGTTGGCGGAATGTTCGTGTTTGCTGATACCTTCGCAAGATTTCTGCGTGACAGGATAGGCAAGGAGAACGTTGTGTTCGTGGGCGGTACCGACTGCTACGGCTCGCCTATAGCTGAGGGCTGGCGCAAGAAAGTCGAAGCGGGCGAGTTTGAGGGTTCGCTGGAAGATTTCGTTCAGCGCAACCACGACAAACAGCAGAAGACCCTCGATGACTACGGCATCTCACCCGACATATTTGCGGCTTCGGGTCTGGGCAGAAGCAAGGAGATACACGCTGATGTCACCGACTGGTTCATTCGTTCACTGCACGAAAAGGGTCAGCTGGAACAGATAAGCACCATGCAGTTCTATGACGAGAAAGCGGGCTGTTTCCTTAACGGCAGACAGGTCATCGGCAAGTGTCCCGTTGAGGGCTGTACTTCCGAAAAGGGCTATGCAGACGAGTGCGATCTGGGACATCAGTATATGCCTGAGAACCTCATAGACCCTGTAAGCACTCTGACAGGTGAAAAGCCCACCATGCGACCTGTCACCAACTGGTATTTCAAGCTGAGGGACTACGAAGAACTGCTGAAAAACTGGATAGAGATGCTGAAAAAGCGCAAGGACGTCCGCCCTGTGGTCTGGAAGACTATAGAGGAGTTCTTGAAGCCTCCTGTTATCTACATCAAGCGTGAGTTCGAGGAGAAGTATCTCTCGCTGAAAGACACCATGCCCGCACACGAGTATCTGGAAGAGAAGAAAAAGCCCTCTTTCACCATTGAGTTCAAGACCCTGAGCGACTGCGATGAAGCCTGCAAGGTGCTGGCAAATAACGGCATACGCTACCGTACAGGCAAGACACTCGTGCCTTTCAGACTGACAGGCAACATCGAGTGGGGCGTGCCTGCACCTGTGATGGACGGCGTTGACGGTCTGACCGTGTGGGTATGGCCTGAGTCGCTGTGGGCACCTGTATCGTTCACACAGACCTACCTTGAACAGCAGGGCAGGAGCCGTGACGAGTGGAAGAACTACTGGTGCAGTAAGGAAAGCGGCGTTTACCAGTTCATCGGACAGGACAACATCTATTTCTACGGCATTGCCGAGCCTGCCATGTGGATAGCACAGCAGGCGGCGGCTGAAAAGACTGCCGACCCCGCTGAGGGAGAGATGCAGCTGCCTGTCATCATAGCTAACCACCACATACTGTTCCTTGATAAGAAGGCTTCAAGTTCGGGTGCGGTAAAGCCGCCGATGGCTGATGACCTGCTGAACTACTACACCCCCGAACAGCTGAGGATGCACTGGCTGGGTCTGGGGCTGGGTCAGAGATCTGTCAGCTTTATGCCGAAGCCCTACAACCCCGACGCTAAGCCCGATGATGCAGACCCCGTTGTAAAGGACGGTCTTCTGCTTTCAAACGTGTATAACCGCATGGTGAGAACTGCTTTCTACACTACACAGAAGCACTTTGACGGCGTTATGCCCTCAAATACACCAAGCGAGCAGGTGCTTGCTGACGGCAAAAAGGCGGTGCTTGATTATGAGCGCCATATGTCGAAATTCGCTTTCCACCAGTGTACCTATGTGCTGGACAGCTACATCAGAAACGGCAGTAAGCTCATGGCTAAGACTATCAAGGAGGACACCCCCGCTGAGGAACTTTCTCAGGCGCTGGCAGACCTGTTCTACATGATAAAGACAGCCGCTGTACTGCTTCACCCCATGGCACCTTTCGGCACTGAAAAGGTGAGAGAGTATTTGCAGGTGGGTGAAGAAATGTGGAGCTGGGAGCATATCTTTGAGCCGCTGACTTACTTTGTGGGCGAAAACCACAAGCTTAAGTTCCTGCCCCCGAGAACAGACTTCTTCACAAGGCATGAGAGCCAGTTTGAAACAAAAGAAGATTAACGGATATCCCCCCTCTGCGGGGGATATTTTTTGTTCTGCCGTATCACGGACAGGTAAAATGCAGGCCTTTTTTGTGTGAAATGACGAAAAGTTCTTGCAATTTGTAGGAAAATGTGTTATCATATAAATTGCGGCAGTGTGCCGCTAGAATGTTATCTGGAGTGCGGTGGAATGAAGCTCATATCTGTGATATTTATGAACCTGTGGGGCTACGACATACTTATTTTCCTGGCGGCGGCTTTTACCGCTGTGGTGTATAAGATGCTCAGGCGCTCGGCAGATAAACTGTACAAAAAATTACACCTTACCGTCTTTGTGCCCGACGGCGGCATATCAAGGCGGCAGGCTGACAAAGATATAAACGGGCTGCGTGAGCAGGACGTGGTGGCCATGCGCAACCACACGGGCAGGCTGTATTCGCTGTTTGTGAACCTGACAGGCATATTCCCCCTGCTGGGCATACTTGGCACTGTCATATCACTGCTGGGTCTGGTGTCGGATAACACCAACGTTACGGGAAATTTCTACGGGGCGCTGACCTCTACTTTCTGGGGGCTGGTGTTTGCCATAATCTTCAAGTTCCTGGACGGTGTGGTGTCTTCAAAGATAGAGGACAACGAGAAGAGCGTTGAGCTGTACCTGACAAGAAATTTTCGCATGAAGCCCGAAGATGAGCCTTTGGAGGAAGAATCTGACGAAAGCGAGTACATACTTCCCGAAAAGCAGGAAAGCAAGCCTAAGCCCGATATCAGGGTGAAAGTGAACAGTGAGCATAAGCCCACGGTGCCAAGCGGCAAAAAGGGGCTGGAGCTTTTCAAGGAACTATTTCTGGGTGACGACACAGATGAGGAAGAATAAGGGTATCGTCATTGAACTGACCGCCTTGCTGGACGTTATATTCATCATGCTTTTCTGGGTGATGATAAATGTGCAGGAGTCCAATACCAGGGTGAGGGAAGAGGCGGACAGCAGGGTATCTCAGGTGCAGGAGGAAGCTGCGGCGCAGCTGGAAAGTCTGCGGGAACAGACGGACAGCGAACTTAAGGCGGCGCAGGAAAAGCTTGACCGCATAGACAAGAATGCCCTGGCGAACCAGCAGGCGCTTGATGATTTCGGCGAGGGGCTGACCCTTACGCTGAACCTGCGTTACGAAGCGGGCAAAGAACTGACTATCACCAACGGCAGCAAGGTGCTGGGTACGGCAGATGTATCCTCGGAGAATGAGGTATATACAGCTTTGGTGGCAGCCCTGGGCAAGGCAGGCATCGAAAGGGAAGATGTGGTGCTGTGCGCCTTTGTCTACGACGGCGGCAGTGCTTTGTACAGAGATGTTTCCACGGTCACGGAGGCTGTGGGCAGGGTCGGCAAAAGCTACGGCAATTTTTACTGCACCTATATAAATACGGCAAGATGACCTGCGAAAGGTCTTAATACAAGATCCCAATTTGGTCGTGTATTGTTCCCTCCGCCTAATGCGGGGAAACAATACGAAAAAAAGCCATTCTGTATCATCAGCAATACACTTCAAAATTGGGAGAATACAAAAACGGGAGGACGATTTGATGAGCATTGAAAAAGAGGTCGAGAAGATGTACCGTGAGGACGCTGAAAAGCAGAAGAAAAACCAGAAGAAGAAAAAGAACGGCAGAATGGCAACTATCATAGTGCTGATACTTATACTGATACTGGCACTGCTGCTGGCTAAGGTGCTGGGTCTTTTCGGCGGCAGCGGCTTTGGCTTCGGCGGAGGCGGCAAGGACGAGGGCAGCGGTGACGGCAGTCCCGAAAGGTCCGTAACAGTTTCCGCAGAGGAGGAAAGCACAGCCTCCGAGGCAGAGAAGGTATTCGATAACGTGAAGGTATCGGGCTCCACATACCTCTACAAGGGCAGTGAGATAAGCCTTGAAGACCTAGTAGATACTTTCTCCATGGAGAAGATGAACAAGGACGTTGTAGCCCTCATCGAGGACGACAACGCTACTCAGGATACCATGGAAGAGCTTACCAAGGCTCTTGATGAAATGGGCAGAGAATATGTCATAGAGGACGCAGCTTCTGCTGAGAATGCAGAGGAGTCCGCAGCAGAGCCCGCAGTGGGATAAGGTGATATCATGCTGGGACTTACCTTAGAGGGCGGCGCCAGCAGGACGGTCTACTCCTGCGGTATACTTGATGCGCTGCTGGAAAATGATATCATGGCGGACAAGATATTCGGTGTGTCCGCAGGGGCGGCTTTCGGTGTAAGCTACGCTTCAAAGCAGCACGGCAGGAATTTCCGCCTGGCTACCGAGTTCATGCCCACCCCCGAATACATGGGCATAAAGCACCTGCTTGACCCGAAGAACAGGTGCTACTACAACCTTGACTACGACTACGACACCATACCCAACAAGCTGCTGCCCTTTGATTATGACACCTTAGGTGAGTACAAGGGCGAATTCTATGCGGTGTGTACCAACGTGGAAACGGGCAGGGCTGAGTATCTTCCCGTGGACGAAAAGGACAGAAAGTGGATGAAGCTGCGGGCAAGCTGTGCCCTGCCCATGCTTTTCCCCGAGATAGAGGTGGAGGGCAAAAAGTACCTTGACGGGGGCATTGCCGATTCCATACCCTATAAAAAGGCCATTGAGATGGGCTGCGACAAGAACATCGTCATACTGACAAGACCCAGGGACTACCGCAAGCAGACAGACTCCATGACAAAGCTGTGTATGAAGCGCTATGCTTCTCACCCTGAGTTTGCCCGCGCCATGGCCACCCGTGCTGAAAGATACAACCGCTGTGTTGAAGAGATAATGGAGCTTTCAAGGCAGGGAAAGGTCTTTGTGTTCACACCGAAAACTACTTTCGGGGTAAACAGGATAGAGGGCGATGAGCGCAAGCTCAGGCTGCTTTACGAGCATGGCTATAAGCACGCAAACTGGGCTATGGATAAGCTGAAAGCTTACCTGGCAAGATGAGAATAAATATAGACAGGGGTATATCATGAAATGGATAACTGCTATGCTGGCGGCTGCCGCAGGCCTTGGGGGACTCAATGCCCTGCTGGGCAACAGACAGCTGCTGGTGGAAGAGGGAACTATGTACAGCAGAAAGCTTCCCGAGGCCTTTGAGGGCAAGAAGATACTTCTGCTGGCTGACCTGCACCGCAAGAAGTTCGGCAAGGAATATTGTTTTCTGCTGGACTCGGTAAAGGCAGCCTCGCCTGACTTCATCATACTGGCGGGGGATCTTTACAGCCGCGACGAGAAAGAGCTGGGTGGCAAGGTAAGGCTGATGAAAGCCCTTAACGACATCGCGCCCACCTACTATGCCGCAGGAAATCACGAGCTTGACGACCCCGAATTGCAGCAGGCACTTTTCCACAAGCTGAAAAGCCTTGGGGTGCATACACTGAAAAATGAGATGGCAGTGGTCTGCAGCGGGGGCGAAAGGATAAACATCTATGGGCTGCAGCTGCCTTTGAAATACTTCATCAATAAGGACGGCAGCTACTGTCACCTGCCTGTGCCCGACGGGGACATAATCTCCCGCTACCTGGGCAGACCCGATGACAGCTTCTGCAACCTGCTCATCGCTCACAACCCGCTGTTTTTTGAAGCCTATGAGCAGTGGGGAGCAGACTTTGTGTTCTCAGGCCATGTACACGGCGGCGTGGTAAGGCTGCCGCTTATCGGGGGACTTTTCTCGCCTGAACGCAGGCTCTTCCCGAAATACACCAAGGGGCTGTACAAGCTGGGCAATGCCGTCATGGCGGTCACATCAGGCCTGGGCAAGGTGAGGGTGAACAACCCCTCCCAGATAATGGTGCTGACACTGACAGGCAAAAAGCAGCCTGCCAAGCACCCCAAGGGCAAGGCCTGGGAAATAAAGTAAACATCATACAGAACATAAGGCGGGGGCAGCTCCGCTTTGAAATTTCGGGAGAGGAGATCTCCCCGAAGATAGAAAGGCAAGATCTGATATGGATAAACAGCAGCTTTCCGCAAGATTTGCGGAGTATTTTGAAGCTCACATGGACGAGATACTGGCCGACCTGGCAGAGATTATCGCCATTGAGAGCATAGGCGATGAAAATGCAGAGGTAAAGCCCTTTGGCGAGGGCTCGGCAAAGGCGCTGGCCTGGGGCGAGGGCAAGCTCAGGGAACTGGGCATGGCCACCAGGAATTTTGACAACTATGCGGTAAGAGGCGACTTCTCCGCAGAGGGTGAGCCTGTGCTGGGCATACTTGCCCACCTGGATACCGTGCCTGTCAGCAGCGGCTGGAGCTATGACCCCTTTAAACTCACCGAGAAGGACGGTGTCCTCTACGGACGGGGCACTATCGACGACAAAGGCCCTGCCACCGCAGTTATCTGGGCGGTAAAGGCCATACGGGAAATGGGTCTGCCCATGAGGAACTTCCGTGTCATCTTCGGGGGCAACGAGGAGAACGGCTGCAACGATATGGCATACTACGAAAAGTGCGAGAAGTTCCCGCCCATGGTGTTTACCCCGGACGGCTCCTTCCCTGTGCTTAACTGCGAGAAAGGCATGATACACCTGACATTCTCCGCACCCTATGAGGACAGCGAGATATCTTCCATAAATGCAGGCATGGCTCTCAATGCCATACCCGACAGGTGCAGCGTGACCTGCGCTGACGGCAGGAAAGTGCTGATAACAGGTCAGTCGGCTCACGGCTCCCGTCCCGAGAACGGAGAGAACTCCATAACAAAGTTCCTGGCAGGATACGAGGGCAGCAGCACGCTCCTCGGGGGACTTAAAAAGCTGTTCCCCCACGGTGAGTTCGACGGCAGCAGCTGCGGCCTGGGCTTTGAGGACAAGATATCGGGAAAAATGACCTGCGCCCTGACAGTGCTTAAGACCGAGGGCGGAAAGCTCTGCGGCGGCATAGATATACGATTCCCCATAGACCGCACCCTGGCGGAGATAAAGGGCATAATTGAGGGTGCCGTGGAGAAAGCAGGCTTCACCATTGATACCTTTGAGGGCATGGAGCCCCATTACGTTGACGAGAACAGCGAGTTCGTGCAGGCACTGCTGAGGGTCTACGAAAGGGTCAAGGGCGAAAAGGGCTACTGCATTGCCGAGGGCGGTGTCACCTACGTCCATAACACCGAGGGCGCCGTGGCTTTCGGCGCTGAGTTCCCCTGGGAGAACAACAATATGCACGGCGACGACGAGCATATCTCCATGGAAACTTTCAGGCTCAACCTGAATATGTACGCCAACGCTATCGCAGAGATCTGCATGAAAGAATAATAATTCAGCCCCTGAATGCTGTGCAGCGTTCAGGGGCGTTCTTGTGCTGTCTATTTTGTTTCATCGAATGAATTGCGGTAGCGCAGGGGGGTGGTGCCGTAGCGTTTTCTGAAACTCCTGATGAAGTTCTCGCAGCTGCTGTAGCCGCATTTTTTTGAGATCTCTTCCACGCTCATCCTGCTGCCCCGCAGCAGCGCCGAGGCCTGCACCATGGTCAGTTCATGGAGGTCGTCCCCGGGGGAGATACCGAAGAGCTTTTTGTAAAGCACGCTGAAATGGCTGCGGGTCATGTAGAAAGCTTCCGCCATGCGCTCAACTGTCCATTCTCCCGGGGCGGTGCTTATCTCTGCCCGTATCTGCCGCAGCCGCTGGGCGGTCAGGTTGTCCCGCCTGGCCTTGGGGCTGATGTCTGCCCTGTTCAGGGCAAGTTCGTCTATGGCAGATCTGAGCGCCTCGGCCATTTCCTCGGTGTGGTCGTTCATGACGTCCGTCAGCCACCAGGTTATCCGCGATATCCTTTCTATGAACAGCCAGCTGGGCGTAACATAGAAAAGCTCGTTCAGGGGAAGCCCGCTGTTCTCCAGCAGCTGTTCGCCCTCGTAGGTGAATTTTACATAATCGTTGGTGAACCCGCCCCGCAGCGCCTTGTAATCCACAGGTGCATCAGGCGGGAAGATTATGCAGGCATCAGCCTCGGTGACTATCCTTTCGCCTTTCAGGTTTATCTCCACGGGGTTGCGGAAATGTACCAGCATATAACAGGGCTCGCCCTTTATATCTATATGGAAGCTCTCATGCTCGGTGCGGTTGTCGAAAGCCCCCCATATCTTAATGCTCATCTGCTTCTCCTTTAGCTGTATTTCGGGGGAAACTGCCCCCCTGCGAATGCTCTCTGCCCCGCAGAAAATTCAGCTGCTGAGAACAGATAGTTTCACTGTCATAATGTTAGTATAACACACAAAATGATAAATTTCAAGCCCTGTTTTTCCGAAAATTGACCATTATCTAAAATAAACTGCACAAAAGCGGGAACAAGATGAACATTTTGATAAGGGCATTTTTTCGGATATAAACGTTTTCGATAACAGTATTTGTAAAATGGGAACAAAAAAACATTCCAAAGGTTGAAAAAATATGTTATCATGGTGGTGACAAAACAAGGTGTGGATTTAAGAAAACAGGGTGTATCTGAGAATACGGAAATAAAGGTGAGATCATTAAGATCGGAGGTATGTTCACATGAATAAGATAAAGAAGATCCTGGCTTTCACTATCGCAGTGGCTTCCATGTGTGCAGCAGCAGGCTGCGGCAGCAGCACTGACGGTGACAGCAGCAAGGAGCTTACTGATGAAGAAGTTCTGGCCAATTACGAGCAGAAGGTCGAGGTAGAGGATACCGATGAGATAGAGGCTATCCCCGAGGGTGCCGACGGTGAGCTGAAATGGCTCTCCTACTTCGATATCAACCCTACCAGACGTGTACCCGAGAAGCGTACCGACCTGACTCTGTTCGAGTCCAAGGGCGGCAAGATAACCTATGAGAGCTGCTCATCTATCGAGAAATATGAGAAGCTGGCCAGCGAGCTTATGGCTAACAATCCCCCTGATATGTTCTGGTATGAAAGCGGCATGACTTTCCCCTGCAACTGTGTCAAGGAAATGTTCCAGCCCATAGATGAACTGGTGGATTTCGACCAGCCTCTGTGGAGCGATGTCAAAGGCATGGCTGAGCAGTACACCATGAACGGCAAGCACTTTGTTGCGCCTATCAACTACCTGCCCAGCTCGGTGCTGGCTTATGATAAGGACGTTATCGAGGCGGCAGGCCTTGATGACCCCTATGAGATCTATCAGGACGGCGGCTGGGACTGGAACGACTGGTATGACATGATGTTCGAGTATGTCAGCCAGGCTCCCGACGGTGAGGACAGATACGGTGTAAACGGCTGGTTCGCACCTTTCATCTTCCACTCCACAGGCAAGACTATCATCTACTATGATGAAAGCACAGGCCAGTATGAGCAGCGTCTGGGCGACGCTGACCTGGCAAGGGCAGCACAGTTCCTGTATGATATCAAGAAGAACGACCTGTATCTGGACGGCTGGATAGGCCAGACCTCTGACTGCTTCAAGTCCAACTGCCTGTTCTATGCAATGGGTCCCTGGGCTTCTATCGACAGCCATACTCCCAAGGAGGACGACCACTGGGGCATGGTGCCTATGCCTAAGGATCCCAACAGCGATACCCGCTACACCACTATCGACATCAATGCCTATATGTGGGTAAACGGCTCCACCAAGAAGGAAGCTATGAAGACCTGGATGGAGTGCGCAAGGATAGTATACGTTGACCCTGAGTACACCGCCACCGAAAAGGCTAAGTTCGATGAGACCAACCCCTACTGGACAGACGAGATGTACGATGCCGCTTATGTGGACACCGTTTCCGATAAGTTCGTACAGCTTTATGACCCCGGCTATGGTATCTCCACCGTGCTTTCCGATAACGATGCGGCCAACAACGATACTCTTGAGGCTGTAAATGCCCTGATGTATAGGTGGGTAATGGTCGAGAAGGACGACGGCTCCCAGTACACCTGGACCCAGCTCTGCGAGACCTACAAGCCTACTATCACTTCCGAGCTTGACACATTCAACAAGGCTTACAAGGAGTACCTTGAAAAGACCAAATAAAGCAGATCACTTTACACATGATAAAGACCGCAGCTCCGTGGGGCTGCGGTCTTTGTTTTATCTATCCGAATTCATTATCTGCGCCTGCGAATGACAACTGCTGCTGCCGCTGCCAGGGCGGTCACAGCAAACATAGGTGCTGCGGCACCTGTGTTGGGGTTAGATGTAGTCTTTGGGGCGGTGCTTGAATTTGCCTTTGAAGCACTGTCAAGCTTTGAGGGCGAAGAGTTTTCAGCCTTTGATGAAGAACTATCAGGCTTTGAAGAACTTTCAGGTCTGGAGGAAGAACTCTCGGGCCTGGAGGAGCTTTCCTCGGGTACCGAGGACTCATCTTCCTTATCCTTGTAGTTAAGGCCGTAGCCGAGAGGGTATGCTATCTTGTCGGTGTACTTTGCGTTCTCGTCCAGCTCGTAAACATCAACGGGCAGCTTGCCTGTGGGGGAATTACCGCCTAAGGCAGTAATGAATGCTGCGGGGTAGTTCACACCGTAAGCGGGGTTTTCCTTTCCGTCCACTGGAAGTTCCTCCATCCCGTTGGAGCAGTAAGCGGCAAGAATGGCATCTGCCTTGGGGAACCTGGCAGTGTCATAGGGGATATTTGCGCTTACCAGCACGACCTTCTTGCCGTTCCTGTGGGCAAGTTCAATGAGGTCATCGGCAAATTTTGCCTGCCAGCCTCTTGCCTCGTTGGTCTTGTCGAGGTTTGCGGCGCTGTACATCTCAAAGGCCAGTATGACTACGTCGCTCTGCTTGATGTTATCTTCAAACTCAGCCGCTTCGTGATCCCTGTGCCAGATGCAGTCAGCGGTGACACCATCAGCAACTATGCCTTCCTTTTTCAGCCTTTCAAGGGCGAAGGTCATGGGCTTTTCCACGTTGCTGTAGGGGAAGAAATATGCTATCCTGCCCTTTTCGCCCAGGTCAAGGGGCAGCAGGTCGTCATCATTCTTCACCAGGGTGACAGCCTTCTCGGCTATCTCCAGCGCCCTCTCCCTGTGTTCGGCAGAACCCACTGTCTTCAGGGCAGTGTCGGTGTCGGGCTTTTCGTAATCGAGTATGCCGCGCTCCTGCTTCATGGTAAGTATCCTTGTTACAGACTTGTCAATGGTGTCCTCGGGTATCTTGCCGTCTTCCACCTGGCGGGCAACATCGTCGATGTATTTTTCCATTTTCTCCATATCCTCGCTGTTCTCAATGAACATGGGCTCCAGCAGGAAGTCCACATCGGCATTCAAAGCAAGGGTGGCCGCATCTACAGGGTCAAAGTTTTCCTTGATAGCGTCCATCACCATGGAGTCGGTAGTGACCACACCGTCATAGCCCAGGTCTTTCCTGAGGATATCGGTGATGATAGTCTTTGAAAGGGTGGCGGGTATACCTATCTCCTCGCCGCTGGACTTGGAGGTGTACTTGCCTTTCTCTATCTGCGGGAACTGTATGTGGGCGGTCATTATCATGTCGGTGCCGTTCTCTATCATGGCGGGGTAGGGCACCAGTTCCAGCTTTTTCAGTTCATCGTAGCTTTTGTCTATCATGGGCAGACCTGTGTGGCTGTCCACATCGGTGTCACCGTGTCCGGGGAAGTGCTTTGAGGTGCTGATGACCCCAACATTCTGCAGACCCTTGATGAACTCAGTACCCATTTTGCTTACAAGCTCAGGGTCGGAGGAAAATGAGCGAACATTTATAATGGGGTTCGAGGGGTTGTTGTTTACATCTACCACAGGGGCAAAGTCGGTGTTTATACCTATAGACTTCATCTCGCTGCCCAGTATCTCGGCATTCTCTCTGACAAGATCGGGTTCGCCCGCAGCGCCCAGCGCCATGTTGCCGCAGGTGGGTGTGCCTGTGGTAAGGCGGTATATCATGCCGCCTTCCTGGTCGGCGCATATCAGCAGGGGTATGCCGCACTCGCTGTCCAGGGCAGCCTGCTGCATCTGCGAGGTCAGCTCTATGCACTGGGCTGAGCTTTCGATGTTGGGGGCAAACATACATATGCCGCCGAAGTTGTGTTCTTTCAGGAATTCCTTCTGCTCTTCGTTCAGGCTCGTGACATTCGTCTTGCTTTCTTCACCCTCACTTGGCCAGCTGCGCAGGGTTATCAGCATCATCTGCTCCAGCTTCTGTTTGGTGGACATGGCCTCTACCATTTCAGCCACGGTCTGTTTGCCGCTGCCCTCAGCAAAAGCCGAAAGCCCTGCCGCCGACACCGCCATAGCTGCCGCACTGAGTACGGCCAGCGCTCTGCCTGTAAGATCAAATCTCATTTCATCAACTTCCTTTCTTAAAATATTTTTACCGCTGTCAGAATAGTTTCAACTGTGCAATTTACATAGTTAATATTCTACGTTAACTGTAATTATAACACATCTATCACAAATTGTCAATCATAAGCGCCGAAATTGTGGCGGCGGCAGATATGTTTGCTGCTGCGGCACAAAAAATTGACCTGCGGAAGATTTTCTGCTTGCAAATTTTTTCGGAATGTGCTATAATTAAATTTCAAGATGTGTTCCGCTGAAAACGGCAATGGGCGCTTTCAGGGCTGAAAATGCCCCATGACACAGGTAAAATTTGAGAGGAGTTTTATATAAATGGATATCAATAAAATGCTGGCGCAGGAACTGAATATCAGACCTGAACAGGTAGACAACACCGTGGCGCTGCTGGACGAGGGCATGACCATACCCTTTATCTCCCGTTACCGTAAGGAGGTAACAGGTTCACTGGACGACCAGGTGATACGCGAGCTGTTCGACAGGCTGACCTATCTGCGCAATCTGGAAAAGCGTAAGGAAGAAGTGATCAATGCCATAACCGAGCAGGAGAAGATGACCGATGAGATAGCAGCAGCTATCGAAAAGGCTGTTACCCTTGTGGAGGTAGAGGATATCTACCGCCCCTACAAGCCCAAGAGGAAGACCCGTGCTTCCGTGGCAAGGGAGAAAGGCCTTGAACCTCTGGCTGAACTCATCATGGCGCAGGAAGCTTCCACCGACCCCGAGGCAGAGGCCGCTGCCTATGTTGACGAAGAAAAGGGTGTTGCCGACGCAGCTGCGGCTGTTCAGGGCGCTATGGATATAATCGCAGAGGACGTTTCCGACAACGCTGAACTGAGAAAGGCTCTACGTGAAGCCTACAATAAGTCGGGCAAGATATCCTCCGCTGCTTCCTCCGAGGAAGCTGACGTGGTTTACAAGAACTACTTTGAGTACAGCGAGAATGTTTCCAAGACCGCAGGCCACCGTGTACTCGCCCTTGACAGAGGCGAGAAGGAGGGTGCGCTGAAAGTCAGCATAGATATCCCCGAGGGCACAGGCGAGGAGATATGCAGAAAGCAGTATGTGAAGAACGACACCCCCTGCGGCAAGCTGGTGGCTGCTGCCTGCGATGACAGTTTCAGCAGACTCATCGCACCCAGCGTTGAGCGTGAGATACGTGCCGAGCTTTCCCAGAATGCTCAGGAGGGCGCTATAAAGGTGTTCTCATCTAACCTCCGTCAGCTGCTCATGGCACCTCCAGTGAAGAATACAGTTACCCTGGGTCTTGACCCGGGATATGCCCACGGCTGCAAGTGCGCCGTGGTAGATGAAACAGGCAAGGTGCTTGACACCGCCATAGTCTACCTGACCCAGAGCGAGCGCCGCAAAGAAGAGGCCAAAAAGCTCCTCAGCGGCATGATAAAGAAGTACAAAGTCACCACCATCGCTATCGGCAACGGCACAGCCTCCCGTGAAACAGAGGAGTTCACTGCCGACATGATACGCGGCATGGAGGGCAGTGTAAGCTACATGGTGGTATCCGAAGCAGGTGCTTCTGTTTACTCCGCTTCAAAGCTGGCAGCAGAGGAATTCCCTGATTACGATGTTTCGCTCCGTTCTGCCGTTTCCATTGCAAGACGTCTGCAGGACCCCCTGGCTGAGCTTGTAAAGATAGACCCCAAGGCCATAGGTGTAGGCCAGTATCAGCATGATATGCCCAAGGCGCGCATGGACGATGCCCTGAAAGGTGTGGTGGAGGACTGCGTTAACTCCGTGGGCGTTGATGTGAACACTGCTTCCTATTCACTGCTTTCATACATCGCAGGCATAAATTCTGCGGTGGCAAAGAACATAGTCCTCTACCGTGAGGAAAACGGCGCTTTCACCGACCGCAAGCAGCTGCTCAAGGTCAAGAAGCTGGGCGCCAAGGCTTACGAGCAGTGCGCAGGCTTCCTGCGTGTGCCCGAGGCTAAGAACCCTTTTGACAACACAGGCATACACCCCGAAAGCTATGCCGCTGCCAAGGCACTGCTGGAAAAGTGCGGCATCGACGAGAGCGAAGTGGGCAACACCGAAAAGCTCACCGAGGCTATGAAGGGACAGGACCTTGCTGCACTGGCTAAGGAGCTTGATACAGGTCTGCCTACCCTGACAGATATTGTAAAGGAACTGGAAAAGCCCGGCCGTGACCCCAGAGATGAGCTGCCTCCTCCCCTGATGAGAAGCGGCGATGTCATGGAGCTGAAGGACCTTACCCCGGGTATGGAGCTTATGGGCACTGTCCGCAATGTTATTGATTTCGGTGCATTTGTGGATATCGGCGTACACGAGGACGGCCTTGTGCATATCTCCCAGATCTGCGACAAGTTCATCAAGCACCCCCTGGAGGTCGTCAAGGTCGGCGATGTGGTAAAGGTGTGGGTACTCGATGTGGATATGCAGAGAGGCAGAGTTTCCCTGACCATGCTTGACCCCTCCAAGCCCGCAGCACCTAAGCCCGACAGGAAAAAAGGCGGCAAAAACAAGAAACAGTCCAATAAAAGACCCGAAAGAAACCTCAGCGAGAGCATAGGCTCGAACCTGGGCGGCATTCAGGTCAGAAGAAGAAAGAGCTGATAAAAGCCAACGCAAACCTTGGGCTGTTTTGCGAAATCGCCACGAAAAAGTCGATTTTTTTGTACATTATGACGTTGATGTGAAAATTGTGGATTTTTTTGCAAAAAGTGGTTGATTTTTGCGATTTTTTATGATATCATAATAGAGTGGAGGTTCTTTAGCCGAAGAACTCCCGCTTAGTGTGAATAATTTTACTGAGGGGAATGGTTATAAATGAAAAAGAAGATGTGCCCGTACTGCGGGAAAGAGCTTTCGGGGGAGGCTGTGCTTTGCAAGTACTGCCACAACCTGCTCATAGATGAGGACGGTAGGATGACAGAAACTGAGGACAATGCCCTTGATGACGACAGGACAAAGGTCTTCTCAAAGCCCGAAGATGACAGGACCAAACGTTTTGTTCTTCCCGAGAACGGCGAAGAAAAGGGCGTTATAGCCGATGCGGGAGCAGATGATGTTTTCTCGGGCAGCGGCTTTGATGATTATGACGATTACGATGATGACGATGAGGCCTATGACGATTACGAGGAGAACGCTGCGAGAAAGCGCCTGTTCATAATCACCGCGGTAATAACCGTGGGCATACTCATCGTGGTGATAGCAGCCATACTCATGGGCATGAAGCTTTTCGGCAAGAAGGGACAGAACGACGGCGCAAACAGCACTGTGGCTGCAAAGCCCGCCCAGACAGCTCCCGCGGACACTGAAGAGAGCCAGCCTGAGGTCACCGATGACCAGCAGCAGGCCGCACCCGTTGAAAGCACTCCCGAGCAGTCCAGCATAGCACCGACGGAGGAAAGCTCAGTATCTTCTGCGGACAGCGAGTCAAGCTCCGAAAGCGGCACAGACATCACCGATAACGGTGAGAGCAGCTCTTCCCAGGCTGATACAGACAGCAGCACAGCAAACCTTGCTGACCAGAATCCCACTGCTTCGGATAGTTCTTCATCTTCTCAGGCAGACGATTCCAGCAGCCAGGCCGAGGTGGATATCTCCGATCTGGAGAACACAGTAAGAAGCGCAGTTGCAGGTGATATCAACGGCGATATCACAGGCAGCCAGTTCAGAACAGAAGAGAACGGCTACGCTTACTACTACTTCTTCACCGAAGACGGCGCACACGGCTACAGTGTAGCTTATAACATCTCCACAGGCGCTTACGTCTGCGAGCAGAACTACTAATATGATATCAGCACAGGCATCGGCGCCTCTATGGGACGCGGTGTCTGTGTTTTTTTGTACTTGAATTGCAGAGAAAAGTGTGGTATAATGTTAGGGTGTAAGACTTGCCCTGTGTACGGGGGCAAAAACGTACAGCCGCTGAAAGCCTTTCGGCGGAGGGAAAGAGATAATGGCCGATAACGAAAATATAATAGATAAGATAGCCCGTCACCCGAGGATATGGGCGGCCGCCGCACTGGTGGTGTCGCTGTGGTGCCTTATAAGCGGGGCGCTGGGGCTGCTGGTGCGGAATGAGTGTTCCTTTGAGGATATGGAGAATGCTCCCGCCTACAGCCGTGTCAGCGGGAATATTACAGAGGTCGATGAGGAAAGTTCTTTTGAGATGAGAAATACTTTCTGCCGTTTTCTGCCCACAGGGGTGGAATATTTCAGTATTGCCCATACCAAGGACGGACAGCTGATATTTCTGCGGACAGATAAGAACTGGTACCCCGACAAGGACGGTAAAACAAAGATAAAAGGCGCGGTGAAGCGCTTCGGCAAGGCGGATAAACGTGATATAACCAACGGTCTTGCCATTGAGGTCAGCGTGTATGCCGACCTTATAGCAGACAGGCTCTATGTCCTGCGGATAGCAGGGGGTCTGCTCATAGCAGGCGAGGTCTTGCTGGGGGCATGGCTCGTAAAGAAAAGATCAGGGGAAACGGTCAGGGGATATAAGGCAGCGACGATAGTTTTTTGCGCCATACCTTTTGCGGCGGCAGCACTGGGTCTGCACCTGCTGGGGTATGCATAGGAGGTCAGTAATATGAAGTACACAGAAAGAGAAGTTCTCCAGTTTGTGGAGGAAAATGATGTTAAATTTGTAAAGATGATGTTCTGCGACATCTTCGGGGCGCTCAAAAGCATATCCGTGCCTGCCTCGGAGCTGCCCAAGATATTCAGGAAAGGTCTGCTGTTCGACGCTTCAAAGCTAAGCGGCTTCATGAACTTTTCAAGCACCGACCTGCTGCTTTTCCCCGACCCCGATACCCTTGCACTGCTCCCGTGGAGACCCCAGCAGGGCAGGGTGGTGAGATTTTTCTGTACAATAAAATACACAGATGGCACCGTCTTCGAGGGGGACGGAAGAACTTTCCTGAAAAATGCGGTAGAGTATGCAAGAGGTAAGGGCTATAACTTCCAGATAGGTACCTCCTGCGAGTTCTATGTCTTTGAGAAGAACGACAGCGGTCACATCACCAAGATACCCCACGACTACGCAGGCTACTGCGATATCGCTCCCGCAGACAAGGGCGAAAATCTCAGGCGTGATATCTGCCTGACCCTGGAGCAGATGGATATTTACCCCGAGGGTTCCCGCCATGAAAGCGGCCCCGGGCAGAACGAGATAGATTTCCAGTATTCAAATCCCCTTAATGCGGCAGATAATCTGGTTACTTTCAAGAACGTGGTAAAATCCGTGGCAGACAGGAACGGCCTTTATGCCACATTCATGCCCAAGCCCCTCTGTGACAGACCCGGCTCGGGGCTGCATATAATGCTGCTCTGCATGAAAGGCACCGAGAACATCTTCGTGCCCCGCAGAGATGATCTGGGCAGCGAGGCTAAGTCCATGATAGCGGGCATACTTGACCGCGTGCGTGAGATAACCCTCTTCCTGAATTCCACTGCAAGCTCCTACAGCAGGCTGGGAAATTCAAGGGCGCCCAAGTACATAACCTGGTCCCATGAGAACTTCGCCCAGCTTATCCGTGTGCCTATGATAGACTCTGAGGAGAACGCTATGATACTCCGTTCCCCCGATAATACCTGTAACCCCTATTTTGCTCTGGGACTGGTCATCTATGCGGCGCTGGAGGGTGCGCTAAACGGTGCTGAGCTTTGCTCCGCCACTGACCTTTCTCCCGATAACATAGCCGAGCTTACCGAGAAGCTGCCCGCTGACCTCAACGAGGCCATCGAGGCCGCAAGGGCAAGCACTTTCCTGAGCGACAGGCTGCCCGAGAACCTCATAGCCCATGTCCTCAGCGAAAAATGGCAGGAGGCTAAGGAATATGCCGAATGCGAAGATAAAGAGATGTTTGAGACAGTAAGATATTTCTATACGATGTAGTGATATAGGGAGAACAATATGTACGAAAATTTTCAAGCTCAGCAAGCCCCGACAGTATCAAAGGCAAGAGTGGGGATATTCATGGCAGCAGCAGGTTTCCTGCAATTTTTAAGCACAACTGCTGTGAGCGTTTTTATGGAATTTCAGTTAATGACAGTGGGCACGAAGGTTGAGCAAGATCCCGGATTTTCATTGGTTTTTATCAGGGACAGCAACCCGCTGCTGTGGTTGGTCTTAACTGTGATACTTGTATGTATTGTCGGAGTTATGCTGATAGCTTCCCTTGTGGTGGCGCTGCTGACGAGGATAAGTCTGCGTAAAGCGTGGTCTGTCAGCAAAAAAGAGTTCAATATATGCGCTGCCTTTCTGGGGGCGTGTGCGGTCATAGGTATTGTCTCAAGCCTTATAATAACACACCTGGGCTGCTTTGTTTCGGTGCTGCTGTTACAGCTGATGCCCGTGCTATTCATGGCTGTGATGTATCTGCTGCCCCTTGACCGCAGGTGCAGTATGGGTGCGCAGGGACATTTCATGCCGAACACCCAGCAGGACCTCACAAGATTTTGACGGCCAAAAAGGGCAGGCGGAAGTTCCTGCACGGGGACAGAATGTTCTATTGGTACATAAAAGTGGACAGCTGCCACCGTATCATCATATATTCCGAGGACAAGAAGACCCGTATCGAAGCTCCGTTCCCCGATACGGAGGTCCCCGTTACACCCAAAACTATCGGGGATATACTTGACAAATATCTGAAATAAATAAAGGAGGGGAAAATTTTGGACAGAATACTGATAGCAGCTTCATCTGACAAGCACGTTTCGGCGCTGATCAATCAGCTGAAAGAGATTTTTCCCGGAGTGAAGTTCTCAACAGTATCCACAGGCCGCGAGGCAAGGCGGTCTGTTTCGGAGCAGGACTTTGATATGCTGGTGGTCAACTGCCCCCTCAGCGATGAACACGGGGCTGACCTGGCAGAGTTCGTGTACTCCTCCTCCGACTCCATGTGTGTGCTGCTGGTGAAGAACGATATATCCGATGATATCGCTGACAAGGTGGAGGACTACGGTGCTATGGTCATCTCAAAGCCCTTAAACCGCGACCTTTTCTACCGTGCTATGAGGTTTACCGCCGCCGCAAGAAAGCGTATGCTGGGCGTGCGGTCAGAGAACATAAAACTCCAGAAGAAGCTGGAGGAGATACGCACTGTAAACCGTGCAAAGCTGGCGCTGATGAAGTACCTGGGCTTCACCGAACAACAGGCGCACCGCTACATTGAAAAGCAGGCCATGGATCTGCGCTGCACCAAGCTTGAGGTCGCACGCAAGGTCATAAAGATGTACGAGGTTTAAAATGGGAAATATTATCAGACTTAATGACAAGCAGCCTGCGGAAGAATGGCTGAGTATGTCAAACGGAGGCACCGATGTGCTGCTGGATGTGCTGGTGCTGGCAGGCTCGGCGCTGGCGGAAAAGGACAGCGAAAAGGAACAGGTGGTATGGCTGGCGCAGCATGACCAGAACGTTGTGGGGCTGGGCACAGTAGGCTTCGATATCACCGAAATGCCCTGGACAAAGGCCGACTTTGCTTCACAGCAGGTGTTCATGCTCAGGTGCATAGCCGCTGCAAGGGAAAAGCTGTGGTGGGAAAAGCTGGAGTATGAGCCTAATGAGGAACTGCTCATGCCGCAGCTCGATACCTTTGAAAGCTTCATCAGGGCGATGACCGAGGAGCTTGTGGACGAAAACGAAAGGCTGGAATGGCTGGCTGAGGCAGACGATGACGACCCTCAGCTGAACGGGTTCCCCGTGTGCAGAAAGCATCAGGTGCTGAGAAGCTGGTGCGGCTGTAGGTTCTGTACTGTCTATGGACATGGCGTTAGTTACTTCTAACTTCTATTAAGAAAATATAGACAGAATGTTAAATCGGGCAAATCCCCTTGAAATCTGTACTGATATGATGTATAATAGTTAAGGCAAAATATTTGCTTTGACGGAATATGGCGGCAGGGTCTATGTTAATACCGCGGTGTGAAGTCAGGGCTGTCAAATTCAAAATATCTGGAGGTATTCAAAATGTTAGTTAATGCTAAGGAAATGCTGGATAAGGCTCGCGCAGGCAAGTACGCAGTAGGTCAGTTCAATATCAACAACCTGGAATGGACAAAGGCTGTTCTGCTGACTGCTCAGGAGCTGAATTCGCCCGTTATCCTCGGTGTATCTGAGGGCGCAGGCAAGTACATGACTGGCTTTGAGACCGTTGCTGCTATGGTAGCTGCTATGGACAAGAGCCTGGGTATCACTGTTCCTGTTGCACTGCACCTGGACCACGGTACATATGAGGGCTGCTACAAGTGCATCAAGGCAGGCTTCACTTCTATCATGTTCGACGGTTCTCATTTCCCCATCGAGGAGAACGTTGCAAAGACCACTGAGCTGGTAAACGTAGCTCACGGCCTGGGTCTTTCCATCGAGGCTGAGGTTGGCGCTATCGGCGGTGAAGAGGACGGCGTTATCGGTAAGGGCGAGTGCGCAGATCCTGTTGAGTGCGAGATGATCGCTAAGCTGGGCGTTGACTTCCTGGCTGCAGGTATCGGCAATATCCACGGCGTATATCCCGAGAACTGGGAAGGCCTGAGCTTTGAGACTCTGGACGCTATCAACAAGAAGCTGACAGGTTCTATCGGTGAAGTTCCTCTGGTACTGCACGGCGGTACAGGTATCCCCGATGACCAGATCAAGAAGGCTATCTCCCTGGGCGTAGCTAAGATCAACGTTAATACTGAGTGCCAGCTGGTATTCGCTGAGGCTACCAGAGGCTACGTTGAGGCAGGCAAGGACAAGCAGGGCAAGGGCTTCGACCCCAGAAAGCTGCTGGCTCCCGGCTTCGAGGCTATCAAGGCTAAGGTCAAGGAGAAGATGGAACTGTTCGGTTCTGTTGGCAAGGCCTAATTAGAAAGCTATGGCAGTTGATAAAAGCTTTCGTGCTGATCTTGCCTACAGCTATGAGCTGAACTATGTGTTCGGTGTGGTTTGTCAGGCGGGACAGCAGTGTGGTTTCTCCATTGACAGGGCGGACAACTTCTATTATATCATCAACATGAGCAATAGTATGAATTTGTGGACCTGGGGAGAGAGCATCACCGTTACCATGGGCCTGTTGCCCGACGGACGGACAGGTGTCACCATAGTGAGCAATTCAAATATGGGCACTGAGTTCCGTGCAAGAAAGCAAAATCAAGAAAACGTGCAAAAGCTTGTAAATATGATAAACAACTATCTGAGATAGCCTGTCGTTCCCGAGCGGCAGGCTGCTCGGCTTTTTGGGGGTTATTATATGGAAATGTTCAATTCACGCAGGATCACCAATATAGGTGTCATGACGGCCGTTTACGTTGCGGCTACGATTCTCTGTTCACCCCTGGCCTACGGAGATGTGCAGTTTCGTGTATCTGAAATGCTCATGCTGCTGTGCTATTTCAATAAGGACTATATCATTTCTATGACGCTGGGCTGCTTCATCGTCAATCTCTGGAGCCCCCTGGGCTTTATCGACGTGGGCTGCGGCACTGTGGCAACGGTCATCGCCGCTGTGCTGATATATGCTCTGCGCAATAAGACGAACCTGTTCGTCGTTTCACTTTTCCCTGTCCTGACCAACGGCCTGATAGTCGCTGCGGAGCTTAAATATGTCTACGGTCTGCCTTACTGGCTCAGCGCAGGCAGTGTGGCTCTTGGGGAATTCGTCTGCGTGAGCATACTTGGTGTCATCATCGTAAATGCCCTCAGAAAAAACAAAGGCTTCATGAAGCTGATAACCGCAGGCAACGAGAATGCCCGCAAAGAAGTCAGAAGCTGAAAATAAACTCCCAATTTTGAAGTGTATTGCTGATGATACAGAATGGTTTTTTTTCGTATTGTTTCCCCCGTCTTCGGCGGGGGAAACAATACACAACCAAACT
The DNA here is from genome assembly GCF_017464355.1 of Ruminococcus sp. Classification (GTDB taxonomy): domain Bacteria; phylum Bacillota; class Clostridia; order Oscillospirales; family Ruminococcaceae; genus Hominimerdicola. The sequence continues at coordinate 56,373 of NZ_JAFUAG010000031.1, forward strand.
GGGATAAAATAAAAACACTCCCGCTGAGGGAGTGTTTTTTTTGTATGAGCCTATGCTTTCAGCAGGGAAGACATGGGCTGGAAAGACACGCATTTGCCTCTGCTGTGCATTTTAACAAGGGCAAGGGGCAGGCATACGGCCACCAGGGCAATGCCCACATACATCAGGTATCCGTTGGCAAGTATAGTCTTTGCAAAGGGGGCGGCTGCCATGGTAACAAGGTTGGCAGAGATGTGGAAAGCCAGGCAGTAGACTACGTTCTTGGAAAGGATATAGATAAGGCTGATGATGATACCCACAAGGATAAGGTCAATGGCGCGGGCAGAAGTCCTGGGGAAGTGCAGGCCGATCCAGGGCAGGACGGTGATGATAAGGGCAGCAGCTTTTTTCTTATTGCTCTTGCCTGCGGCGATGAGCAGTACGGTCATGGCGCCCAGGCGGAAGATGAGTTCCTCTGCCAGGGGGTTTATGCATACGGTAGTCACCATGATGTATATCTCCTTGAAGCTGCCGTCAAGGGTGCCTGTTTCAAAGGTGTGTCGGTTGGCAATGAAAACATCTGCCAGGGACCAGGCGAGCCCTGCAATGGTTATCAGGGCAAAGGTCAGGGGGACGGGCTTGCTGAAGGAGCTTGCGGTATCGACCTTCAGCAGCTTTTTGTTGGCAAGTATGCAGATAAGTCCGCCGATAAGGTAGCAGAAGGGAATGGCATAGGATTCAAGGGAAGGGTCTGCCATACTGACACATACAGCCCCTAACAGAGGCAGTATGCCCAACAACATCATCAAAATGGAATATCCAACAGCGCTTTTAAAATTTTTCATGATGTAACTCTCCTTTACTGTGTAACGGGAACGACCCTGATCTGTACATTGCCGTTCTCTTTGTTATTTTTGAAAAGCTTGACTATCTCCCGTATCAGGCAGGCGAATACTATGACAGCTGCGGCTATGGCGGCAGCCAGCGGCAGGGGGCTGCTGAAAGGTCTTGCTGTCAGCAGTATCACGGTGGTCATGATGTTGCTTGCTGCATGATTTAAAATGCACAGCCTGAGGCAGCCTGTCTTCTGGTAGATAAGGCTGGCTATGAGGCCTGAGACAGTCAGACGGAGGATAGCACTTGCGGTGCTGTAGCTGTGGGGAATGATCCATGCAGCAGTGGTGATGACCGCTGTCAGCACACCCAGTATCTTTGACTCTGAACCACGCTTGATGATGTGGGTCATAAGGCAGCGGCAGATAAGTTCTTCGGCTATAGGCGCCAGCAGCATGGCATTCAGCTGCTTGGTGAGATCAAAGGGTATCTCCTCATCAGCGGCGCCGTAAAGCAGGAACATGGCATTTACCAGAGGCACCATGGCGCCTGCAAGTGTAAACCAGATATACAGCTTAGCGGGAGCCTTGCCCTCTTTGGGTATATCCACATCGCTTTTCTTTCTGAAAAGCACAAGGGCAAGCAGAGCGCCTGCAAGTGTCAGTGCCATGGTAAGGTACCTGAAGGTGAATTCAAAGCTCCCCGTAACTACCTTGCATACTGCCATGCCCACGGCAAGGGGCAGTATGGTAAACAGACCCAGAATAGCCAGGTCGCGTATCGTCAGCATAATTCTTTTCATGTTGATCTTTCCTTTCATGTTGTTTTCTGCTGTGATTACGTTATACCACGTTTTGCCGTAACTATCAACAAATTCACGGTGAACGGTAGATCAAATCGGCTGAACGGTATTTGTGTGTCTCAGCAGAGGTTATTGATTTTTCGGGGGAGGTGTGTTATAATTGCCAATAAAGATATATCAAAGATGTGAGGTGCAGACTATGTCAAGAGAAGCATATTTTACAATGGATCTCAGCCTGTATTCGGAAAATATCACGGATATCATTGCCGCCTTCAATAATGCAGGCTGGGGCTGGCGGGACGAGGTAAAGGAATATCTGCCCCTGCACGATGATGATATGTTCGGCTATCAGGAGGAGAAGATACCTGTTGAACAGCTGTTTTCTGTCATAAAAAGTAAGCAGGAATGCGGCGAGCTTTGCGGTGTCAGGCTTTATCACCGTTACTCTGACAGGGGTATCGTCTTGCTGGTAAAAAATACCAAAGAGGTCATGGTGAGCATTGATATAAACAGAAAACTGCTCTGCGGTGACTTTACGGATATATCCTGGTATGTGGAAAATATCGCGGCTAAACTGGAAGAAGCAGGCTGTACTGTCTTCTCGCTGGAATATCATGAATATATCGGATAGAATATGACCTGACTGATGGCTGTAAGGCGCACCTGCGCTTTGCAGCTTTTTTCTGTGCAGGGAAAATGTGAATGATCTATCTGAGCATATCTTTACAATTGTTAAAATATATGATATAATATATACGGAGGAGATAAACATGAAGATAGCAATATGTGATGACGAAAAACCTATGCGCAGCCTTCTTCGGCAGAAGATAGCTGCCCGTTCGGGTAATATAAAGATCACAGAATTTTCCGACGGCAGCGAGCTTTTGAATTCAAAGGAGAGCTTCGATATAATTTTTCTTGATATAGAGATGCCCCGACTTGACGGTATGGAAACAGCTGCAAAGCTGAGGTCTGCGGGGTTGGATTCGCTGATGATATTCCTGACCAGCCATGAGGAATTCGTGCGGGACGCTTTCAAGGTGAAGGCTTTTCGTTTTCTGCCAAAGCCCGTGGACGAAAGGGAACTTAATGAAGCCATGAATGAAGCCGAAAAAGAGCTTTCCTCGCAGGACAAGCTTATAATCGAGCAGCGGGGGAGGATATACGAGGTGCTGACCTCAGATGTGCTTTACATCGAAGCTTACGGCGACGGCACATATATCTATGATAACGCAGGCAATGTCTACGACAGCAAAAAACAGCTCAACCAGTGGGAGGAAGAGCTGTCGGGACATGGATTTTTCAAGATACATAGATCTTATATGGTATCTCTGGGGCAGGTGGCTAAGATAGAGGGTGCCACTGTTACGCTGGCAGGGCTGCAAAAGCCCCTTAGTGTCAGCCGCAGGAACCTTTCCGCATTTAAAGAAGCTTATCTTGACCATGTCAGAAAAAATGCCCGTGTGATATAGGAGAAGAGCGTAATGGATATGATTCTTGACAATATAGTATTGAATAGGATACTTGCCTATACACTTGATTTTATAAAGCTGTTCGTCATCGAAGTGGGGATATTCGGCTACAAGCCCAAAAAGAACTGGAAAGCCCCTGCGGCAGCGCTGGCATTTACAGCAGCATTTATAGTCGCAGCCCAACTGACAAAGCATAACACGGGGTTATCGGCTCTTATTCAGCTGCTGTATCTTATGTCAAATGCCATTACTATTTCACTGACATTGGAGGGCAGAAAAAAGCTGATAGTCAGCTTTGCGGTATACTGGTGTATAAATGTGTTTGATGATATCTTTACGTTTATAGCGGCGAATATACTGGGGATGTCATATCAGGAACTCTTAGGGGACTTATTCCTGAAACACACGGCTATGCTGCTCTCATTGGCACTTTATACGCTCATAACCGTTATTATCGTATATTTCAGAAAAAGAAAAGGTGATGACAAGGTAGATATCAAAGAAAGCAGCAGCCTGTATTTTGTCGTTCTTCCGCTTGTTATTATAGCAATGTATTTCCTGGGGGCCTCCGGAAAGTTAGGATCCAAAAGCTTCAGTGAAGGCATTCCCGGCTATATTCTGATGACAGTCGTATTGAGCGTACTTTTTGCTATTATCATATATACCAATGCTTCAAAAAAATATTATGAGAACAGCAATCATGTAAATGAAAAGATAAAGGAATCTCAGAAAGCCTACTATGAGGGTATGCTGGAGAGAGAGAAAGAGACCAGAAAATTCCGCCACGACATAAACAACCATGTGTTGTGTCTGAGGACCCTGCTGGACGACGGAAAATACGATGAAGCAGAAGAGTATCTTTCAAGCATGGAAAACAGGACGGAAAACCTGCGCCCCACAGTATCAACGGGCAGCGAGCTTGTCAATGCCATAACGGGGGATCTTATGTCCCGCCACGAAAACGTAAGCCTTGAATGGGAGGGTCATCTTCCCGAATATATGGATATCTCCGACATGGATATCTGCACTATATTCTCGAATATACTGGATAATGCCTTCACTGCCGCCGCCAAGTGCGAGGCGGGCAGGGTAAGGGTGCGCACCGCCGCCGCAGGGCCAAGCCTGATGATAACGGTGGTCAATGATATCCCTGAGCCCATACAGCTCAGGGACAGCAAGCTTGTGACCTCAAAGCCCAACAAGCGCAACCACGGCTTCGGTGTTATGAATGTAAAAGAATGCGCCGAAAAAAACGGCGGCAAGGCAGAGTTTTCCTTTGACGAAAAGCAGTTCACCGCCGAGGTCATTCTGCCAGGGGCAATAAACATCTGAATAAAACGACAGCCCGCCTGACTGCCATGCGCAGCTTGACGGGCTTTTTTCATATATATTTCTCTCCGTGATATGCTTATCAATAATTATTCGAGCGGCCGTATCTGAAGCCGTCAGAAAAACCTATTATGCAGGTGCATACAGGGTCGATGCCCAGATCCGACAGGTCAACATATGCAGGATCCATTATGTTGAAATCAGGCTTGGTATCTGCCATATACGCATATATCCGATCTGTCTGTTCTTCTGTCAGGTCGTATGCCAGATAGTAGTTATGGCCGTCAAGCTCGACCTCCGAGCAAACCGAAATAAAGGAGTTCTCATTTCTTACAGTAAGTGTACCGCCTTTGACAGCCTTTATCTGTTCATAGGTCATACCCGTGGAGATACCGCCTATCTCAGTGCCGTCGGCTATCTCTATCTGAGAAATGCTGCCTGCAAAGAATATGGTGCAGGTCTGACCGTTCAGTTCGGTGGTGTAGCCCCCATCGACAGCGCCGTCTTCAATGTAATTCGGTGCATAGAATACATATGAAGGGAATGCCTTGCATTTGATACCGTAGGACTGGCTCTGTGTACCGGTCAGCGGAACAAGTTCAAAGTCGTTGTTGGAAAGTTCTATCAGAGCGGAAGGGCTCATGGTCAGCATTTTATCTACACTCATTTCCACGGGAAGTGTTTCCTTCTTCTCCTCGGGCTTTGAGCTGTCATCGGGTGCAGAGGTGGTGGTGTTCTCGGTGCGGTTCTCAGTGGTGACTATATTTGCACCTGAACTTTTGCTGCTGTCAGCCTTGCTCTTGGCAGCCTCTTTATCGGCGGCTTCCTTCTTGGCGGCCTCTTCATCGGCAGCTTCCTTCTTGGCTCTTGCCACAGCGTCAGCACGCAGGGCATCGAGGTCCATGTTCAGCGACTTGCCGTTGCCGGAGGTGCTTGCTTTTGAAGATGATGAGTCAGCCTTGCTGTCTGCTGATGCCTTGCTGTCAGAGGACTTTGAGGAGTCCTCATCTTTTTTAGCCGCACTGACAGTTTCATCGGGTCTGCTCTCGATAGTTTCCAGTACCTCGCCATCAGAGTCGGTGATGTCAGCTGTCAGGCTGGAGTCATTAGTGTGGCTCACAGTAAGATTTGCGCTGCTGTCAAGTATCCTGGTGTCGCCTGTGCTGCCGTTTTTGTTGCTGTCCATAAAGTGCAGCCCCACGGGAATGCCAATTATCAGCAGAACAGCTGCGGCAGCTGCTGCCGCCTTGCCTGCCACAAGTCCGCCGCTTACTGCTGCGGAGGAGCTTACCTTAGCTGCTGCTGCATACTTGGGAGATACGCACTTGTGCAGCATTCTTCCCATAGGTACAGCGCACATTGCCACGCCCTGCTGCTGAAGCTTTTCTATCTCGGCTCTCAGCTTTTTGCGGGCCTGGAAAAGCTTCTGCTTTACAGCGTTCTGGTTGAGCCCCAGTGCCTTGCCGACCTCAGCGGCACTCATGTCATCGTAGTAATACATTATCACCGCAGACTTCATATCAGGCTTAAGGCCGTCTATTATAGACATCAGCTGTCTTGCGGTATCTCTGTTGGTGGCATGATCTTCGGGCACCATAACAGGCTCGTTGAGGGCCAGGTTGTCCATGACAGCCTCCTGCTCCTCCTCGCTGTCGAAGTAAGTGCTGCGGCTCTCGCTGCGGAACATATCAGCACACTTGTTGTAAGCTATGCTGTGTATCCAGGTCAGGTAATTCTCGGGCTTCTCCAGGGTGTGTATCTTCTCCATGGATTTAAGGAAGGTATCGTGGGTGATATCCTCAGCCACATCTTCACGCCCTACATTTTTCAGTACAAAGAAATATACTCTGTCGGAATACTCGTTGTAAAGTGTTTCAAAGGCCTTCTTGCTGCCGTTCTTAGCTTCCTCTACTATGTAGATAAGTTCACTCTTCTTCATTTATAATGCCCTCCGTGATCATTTTTTCAGTCAGTGTTTCAAGCTGGGTCTTCTTTTCCTCGGCAGTCATGGCACTCTCTTGCTGCATCTGCGTCAGCAGACGTTTCATCAGCTCGTCGAAATCAATATCCATTTTCTGTCTCCAATTCTCGTATCAATGATGCATCTTGATAAGCGTCAGGTGGAATTCTCACCGCTTACATTGATTAGACGTTTGGTTTTCCAAAAGGTTATAAGTTTTTCGGAAAAATATTTTTCGTCCCGCAGGCTTTGTTTTCCGCCTGCAAAAATTAGACGCTCGGTTTTCCAAAAGGTTATAGGATTTTGGAAAAATTTTATGAAGACAAAAGATATCCCGTATATAAGATGTTCCTGCCCTTAAAAAAGTTTTAACAGCCCGCAGTTCTCACAGATATTTTTTCATGTACCCGGGCGCATACAGCACATACCCGTGCTTCGGGTAGAAGCTGTAGGACTCATGCCAGACCTTTTCGTCCCCGCCTAAGTGTACCTTTGATATGAGTATGCCGTTACCGCGCATATGCTCCTCAGCATATTTCAGCAGGGTAGTGCCTATGCCCCTGCGCTTGCGCTCTGCCTTAACATAAAACCTGTGGAGAAAAGCTTCCGTCGGCACCTCTGTCCGTGAATAACCGAGGCAGCCAAGCAGCCCGCCTTTTTCATCAACTCCCAAAAAGAACATATCGCCCTTGTCGAGATAGTTCGCTTTGATATCGTACATATCCTCCCTGACAGCCCCGTCAAGCCCCATGGCTATCCGTGATGCTGAGACCATTTCGATGAGCGCCGCTTTATAGCTGTCGTCGTATACTATTATAGTCACCATGTTCTCCTTATAACAGAAAAAAGCCCGCTTAAGAAAACGGGCTTTTTATGGTGCAGGTAAGAAGACTTGAACTTCCACGACCTTGCGATCACTAGCACCTGAAGCTAGCGCGTCTGCCAATTCCGCCATACCTGCATTTCTATGATGTTGTGTCTCACAACGTTATCCATTATATCATGTCATGCCATAAAAGTCAAGGGGTCGGGTGGAAAATATTATGTGAATTTGTATGAGAATGTAACAAACTCTGCATATCATGAATGCCGCTTTCCATTATATATCAAAAACACCAAAATGTGAACGGCAGGACTTTCACAAAGGCAATTTACCAAACGTTAAAAATGGCAGAAATTCCCGAAATGCAGGCATTTGAACGTGCAAAAGCTCTTTTTGTTAAAACGATTACATTTCATGTTAGATTTTGAATATCTAAATTAAAAATATGATATAAAAAATCTCAAACGTGAAGTATACTATAGTCAAGCTGAGGGCAAGCTGAATGCCCTGCGGAAATAACAGACCATGCTGAGGTGTCAGCAGGTCGAATAATGGAGGAATTTTATCATGAATGTAAAGAAGATCATTGCGGCTATGTCCGCAGCAGCGCTCGCAGGTTCTATGATGGCAATGACCGCTTCTGCTACCAAGCTGAGCGACCTTGTTTATCCCAGCGAAACTGAAACTGACAAGAACGACGGCTGGTACAGCGTAGGCGCTATGGGCTATTACATGAGCCAGCAGTGGAAGTGGAACCAGGGCGAATGGTGCGGTATCACTGACGATGGCAAGATAGAGATAAGCTACTCTATCAATGAGGTACTGACCGATACCACTATGGAAGGCAAGGGCACCCTGGGCGACATGGGCGTTATGGTATGCAACCTGCCCGAGGAAGGCTATCCCTATGATGTAACTATTTCCGATGCTAAGTTCGTTACCAACGACGGCGAGGAGATCGTACTTGATTCTGTGAACGCTATTACTCTTGCAGAGGCTGATAAGGAAAGCGGCTTCCGTATCCACATCAGACCTACCGATGAAGTTGATGAGGAAACAGGCGAAGTTACCCTGGCTGCAAGACCTGAGGTTGCAGGCTGGGATCAGGAGGGCGCTTTCAAGGGCGGTACACTTTCCATGACTATCGACTTCGGCGCACCTGCAGCAGCAGAGCCCGAGAGCCAGGCCGAAAGCCAGCCTGAGAGCAAGGCTGACGAGTCCAAGACCGAGAGCAAGGACGAGTCCAAGACCGAGAGCAAGGAAGAAAGCAAGACCGAGAGCAAGGCAGCTTCCTCTACTGCTGCCAAGTCTGCAACTACTGCTTCAACTACAGCAGCTTCTTCCGCAGCAGCAGATACAACTTCTGACAACACCAACCAGAACACCGGCGCAGCAGCAGGTACTATATTCGCACTGATGGCACTGGGCGCAGCAGGTGCAGTTGCAGCTAAGAAGAGAAAGTAATGTCATTTGGGTCTTCACGGAGGGATATTTCTTATGAGTACATTTAAGCGTACAGCTGCAGGGCTGCTTGCACTTGCCCTGGCACTGGGAATGGCAGCCTGCGGTTCAGGCAATGACAGCAATGCTTCCGACGGCGGAAAGACAAGCACATCTGATGAGTCTTCCATGCCTGAGAAGAAGCTGGAGGAGAGCCAGCAGGATATCGTCAACAGACTTGCTGATGATATGACCGATGTAAGAGAGCTGGAGAACAACGAGATCGACTGGTTCTCTTTCTACGACATCAACCCCACTGCTTCGGCAGATAAGGAGATAGGTGTTGACCTGGCACTGTTCCAGACCAAGTACAACGGCAAGATCAATTATATACAGACCACATGGGAGACCAAGTTCGATGACCTGGCCAAGCTGATAATGTCAGGTGATTCACCCGATTTCATCGGCGCTGACGATATGGACGTTTTCCCCAAGGGCGCTATCAAGAACATGATCGAGCCCCTGGACGATTATATCGACTTCGATTCACCTCTGTGGGCGGACATGAAGGAAGCAAATGACCAGTTCATGTACAAGGGCAGCCATTATGTGGCTGTATCCCGTGTTGACCCCAGCTATATCTGGATCTACAACAAGAATGTCATCGAGGATAACGGCCTTGAAGACCCCGCTGAGCTGTACTACAACGGCGAGTGGAACTGGGACAAGCTCTCCGAGATGTGCATAGAGTTCACTGACGCTGAGTCTGACAAGTGGGCTATGGACGGCTGGTATTACGAGAACGCGCTGACAGAAAGCTCAGGCAAGCCTCTGGTAGGCATGGAGGACGGCAAGATCGTCAACAACATAAACGCACCTGAACTGGCTAAGGCGCAGAACATGATGTATGATCTGCAGAAGAATGAGGTAGTTTACCCCAAGCACCTCCATGACTGGAAGGTAAGGGGCGATGTGTTCGGCACAGGCATAGCTTCGGGCGAAACACTGTTCTATCCCATAGGCCTGTGGGCTATCGAGGACGCACCCAGCGTTACTGCGCCCTACGGCGATCTGTCCGCAGGTGAGGTAATGTTCGTTCCCGTACCCTGCGCCAAGGATACTGACGCTATGTATGTTCCTTCGAGAATACACGGCTTCTGCATAGCCAAGAATGCTAAGAACCCCGAGGGTGTTGCTGCATGGCTGGATTGCACCAGATACGCAGAAACTGACGCAGCTGCACACCAGATAACTCTTGACCAGTACAAGAACGATTACGGCTGGACAGACGAGATGCTTGAGATGCGTGACGAGATCTATACCCGTGCTGCTGAGCATCCTGTATTTGAATTCGCACAGGGCGTATCCAGCGACCTTTCCAACCTGACCGACGGTATCATCAAGGGTACTATGAATCCTTCTGAGACCAACACCTGGACCGCGATAGTTGCCGAGAACGAAAAGGCTCTTGACTATCTCATCAAGGAAGCTCAGGAGCAGACCGAGGGCTGATAAAAGACCAGGGGCGCCCGAGGGAAAAGGGGTAATTTACCAAGCTTAATATCCTTCATTTTTATATTCCGGTTTTACGAGGCGGCGGGCGAGAGTCCGCCGTTTTCGTATATAGAGATAAATGATACCGGCAAAAATGGCTATAAGAAAAAGCAATATCAGAAATGTAATATTAAACCTTTGACAAGGAGGACAAAATGTGGTATAATACGAGTGATCAGATGACTACTGTGAAGGAGGTGCTCTTTATGGGGATAAATAAGGAGCTTTCACACAGGGAGTTTATGCAGCAGGAAACAGGGGAGACCCATTCTCCCTATGAGAAGGAGCTGGAGTTCTATTCAGCCGTGGCAGCGGGAAATATAGAAAGGGTAAAGGAACTTTACACCCCCCTGGCTGTTGAGGGCTACGGCAAACTCAGCATGGACCCTGTGCGCAACGTAAAATACCACCTGACCATAACTATTGCCCTGATAGCCAGGTTCTGCATCGAGAAGGGTATGCCCACCGAGACCAGCTATACCATGAGCGATATCTTCATCAACCGCCTCGATGTCAGCACCACCACCGAGCAGCTGGAGCAGATACACCGTGAGGTGTTCATAGAGTATGCCAAGCGTATGCAGAAGATAAATTCGGGCAATGCCTACTCAAAGCACGTTTTAATGTGCCTGGATATCATCTACGATAATATATACAATGGTGTGCGGGTGCAGGAGATAGCCGACAAGCTGGGGCTGACACCTCAGTACCTCTCCAAGCTGTTCAAGCAGGAGGTCGGGGTGACTATATCCGAGTACATCATGTCAAGGCGCATACAGGCGGCGGAGAATATGCTGAAATTCAGTGAGTATACTCCCCTTGATATCGGCAACTATCTCAATTTCAGTTCCCACAGCCATTTCATAGCCTGCTTCCGCAAGCACACGGGGCTGACCCCTAAGCAGTACCGCGAGAATTATTTCCGCATGAACTGGCAGGAAAAAGAATGAATAACATATGCAGACACCTCTGCCGCAGCGCGGGGGTGTCTTTTTGTGCGTACAGGCTTGCCATAGTGGGGAAGATGTTGTATAATGTAAGCAGGATAATGATGTCCTGAAAATAACTGTTATTTTTTTTGCTGTGTGAAACTTTTTGAGAAAACAGAACGTCTATTGGGGTGAAAGGACAAAGAACTCCGAAGACAGAAAAAAATTTTTTCGGAAGTGAAACTTTTAGAGAAAACGGAACGTCTATTGGGGTGAAAGGACAAAGAACTCCGAAGACAGAAAAAATTTTTTCGGAAGTGAAACTTTTTGAGAAAACAGAACGTCTATTGGGGTGAAGACACAAAACGAATAGAAACGGATAGAAAAAATGTAAAAATATAAAACTTTTTAGCTTTCTGAAACGTCTAAGTAGATGAGAGGCGAAAGCACTGATGGATCGGACGGCTGAAAAAGTTTTAGGTGAGTGAAACTTTTTTTGATATCCGAAGGTCTATTAGTGTGAAAGAACAATGTCTTTCAGAAAGGAGGAGGTGAGAGCCGTGAACGAGAATGATGTCAGAGAACGCTTTGAAAAGATATATAACAGCACCTATGACTACATATACAAATTCCTTATTTTAAAATCCGACTCGCGGGAGACCGCCGAGGATATCCTGCAAAGCGTTTACCTGGCTTTCTACAAGAAAATGCTCTCGGGCGACAGGGTGCTGGACCCGAAACATTATCTCTTGCGAAGTGCAAAGCATGGGTTGGCTGACTATTATTCACGCAGGAGGAATTCCGAGAGCCTTGATGACGGAGTCGAGATAATCGATGAGAAGGCTCTGGAACAGCTTCAGCAGGACGAAAGTTTTACTTATCAGGAAATACTGGAGAGCCTGCAGGAGTCAGATGAGGTGACATACAGGATATTCCTCCTGCATTTCGGTCACGACTGCACGATAGGAGAAACAGCAAAAAAACTGGGGCTGGCTGAGTCAACGGTAAAATCCAAAATGTACCGAGCGCTCAAAAAGCTGAAAAAAGAACTAAAGGAGGGTGAGAGATATGCGTTATTCTGAAGGCGTGAAGAGATATAACGAAGAGACAAAAAAGAGAATATTCGATGAGATAATCGCAGCTGCAGAGAAAGACTATACAGCAGAGATCTCTCGCAAGGACAACATAAACATGACAGTTATCGAAGACAACAGCAAGGAGGACATCATTATGAGAAACACAGAAGGACAGGCAAAGATAAGAAGCAACAGGGGCGGACTGATAGCTGCTGCGTGCGCAGTGCTGGTAGTAGGCGGAGGCATCTTCGCAGTGAACCACATGAGCGGCGGATCTGATGTTACACCCGGTTCAGCAGGCACTTCCCTTACGACAGACGCAGAGGATAGTATCCCCGAGGAAACTGAGGCTCCCAAGGAGGAACCTGAGGAGGGTCCCGATGATATTGAGGAGCTCCCCGATGACGCAATGGGTATGTGGCGCCTGGAAGCCAGCCCTGAGATGATAGCACTGGTAGACAGTTCTGACTTCATCGGTGAAGTTATAGTTGAAAGCTCAGCACGGACTACTATCGACGGTGTGGATTACATCGACTACCTCTGCTCCGCCAAGGGCAATGGTGAAGGCAACTGCACTATCTTCAAAGATACCACAGGCATGGCACTTGATCAGGTACACATCATGCAGCCCGCAGAAGACGGCGTGCAGGCAGCCGAGGACGGCGCAGCAGTTCTGCTGGCCGCAAAGAAGAGCAGCTTCGGCAATGATACCTTGGTAATGGACAACAGCCTGGTTATGTACCGCTGGGATAATGAGCTCAACCTCTACAGAAATATGAGTAAGCCCGGTCATGTCCTTGATGAGAGCGTTCCCGCAGACTACTGCGAAGACTACGAGAATGGCTACATGGAGCATGATTTCGACGACTACTACAAGTCCATGCTGGCAAATATGTCAAACGTCAACGGCATTGACACGATAAATAACTGGTGCGCTTTCAACAATGAAAAGCTGACTATCTTCACCAGAGACGAGAACTCCGGAAGTGTATACGATGAAGCAGCCTTCGGAGATCTGACCTTCGATGTATACCGTGAGGCTACAATAGATGAGGTAAGAAAAGACGAAAACGGCCTTGTATGGCTGATATCATGGTTCTACAACGAGGACGGCCTCGATGAGCGCTTTGACGGTATCGTAGTAGAGTGGGTCAAGGATTCTGCGACCACGGACCAGGGTGTTGAATATGTCATTGATGACCGGGCAGACGGTGAAAATTCCTTCGACCTGAACGTACACGACGCAGGCACTGTTACCGAAGGCTTTGAAGGCTATGACCTTGAGCTGGGAAGACTCGCATATATCCCTGAAGAAGGCGAGTACGTTATTCAGATAAATGTAAAGAACAAGGACGGCAGTGCCTTTGTAGATACAGATGAGCCCATGAACCTCATTTACGGTGACGTAGAGGCTATGTTCGATTACCTGGAAGCAGATGACCTGACAAGCGGTATCAGCTGGATAGACCCCGATGACAGCTCAACGATGTGCTGTGTATTCGCTTTCCACTTTGATCCGGAAAAGGACCTGCAGCAGATGGAAGCTTCCCCCGAGTTCACCTTTGAGATAAACCAGATACAGTACAACGGCGAAAACGTTGACGGCCTGTTCAAAGTAAACTTCAAGATAGATGCCAATGACTATTTCTATGTCAATGGTATCGGCGGACAGACAGCAGAATAATAAGCTTATCGGACAATACTAATATACAGCAGAAGTCCTCCGTGAAAGCGGAGGACAGCTCTGCAAACAGAACAAAAGCGCAGGAACGGAGAGATAAAATTGAAAGAAAGAACGACAGAGAAAAAAGCAAAGCTGTTCACAGCTGCACTGGTGTTGACAGGCATACTGCTGCCCGTATTGGCCATGTTCCTTATGATGAGGACGGAGGTCATCTGGCTGGCAGGGGTGCTGGGCGCCGCAGAGATAGCTGCAGGTGCTGTTATATGCGCAAGGCTTTCTGATGAGAGCGAGAGCGACGACTTCGAGCAGGAAAGCTATCTTTAAACAGCATTGCAGCAGGGAAGCGGAGCTTCCCTCTGAAAATAAGCTTACAAGTATTTGATATTCATCTTTGAAACGGCAGCGCCGTTTTACTGACCTACCTGAAAATGCGGAACAGGCTATTCCATCCTTGCCTGCTCCGCTTTTCTTTTATACGCAGAACCTGTGGCCGCCTATAACGGTGACAGTCTGCCTTGACCACATGAACTTGTTTGAGGTCTTATCGGGATTATAATAGTATATGCAGCCGCCCGTGGGGTCCCAGCCGTTGAGGGCATCTCTGGCAGCGTTGTAGGCTGAGGGTGATACAGGCTCGTTGAACTGGCCGTCAACAATGGCGGTGAAAGCACCGTCCTGGTAGATCACCCCTGCCAGCGTATCGGGAAAAGAGGGGTGTTCGATACGGTTGAGTATAACAGCTCCCACAGCCACCTGCCCTGCGTAGGGCTCGCCTCTGGCTTCCGCAGAAATGATACGCGCCAGCAGATCTACATTTGCCTGGGTCGCAGCAGGTACCGCGCCAACAGATATGCCGAGAGCCTTAAGGGTAACAGGCCCCGCAGTACCCGTCTGAGAAATGCCCTGCTGCCGCTGGAAGGCAAGGACAGCGTTGCGGGTGATCTCGCCGTAATATCCCGTGACATTTGAGTTGAACAGCCCCCTCTCCTTAAGCCTTTCCTGAATGGCACGAACTTCATTGCCGTAGGAACCCACCGAGGAAACAGTGGGCGTTTCCCTGGGTACAGCCCGTACTATCAGCCCCGCAAGGGTCAGCAAAAGGGCGATAGCCGCAAATATAGTTATAACAGATATTGTTTTCTTTCTCATATCGAAACCTCCACAGGTGTTTATGCAGATATGATGTGCTGTTTTCGGCGGAATATACACATTTCGGGACAAAAATATCGCAGTTCGGGCAAAAAGGCTTGAAAATACGGGCTGAAAGTGGTATCATATACTCATGAAATACAGCGGTGATAAACAAAAAGACAATGAATGTGCAGAACAGAAAAGAGCAGCAAGACGAGCAGATCCACCTCAAATCCCTATAATTATAAAGTATCCCGTGCATTTTTATGTACGGGATATTTGTTTTTTGCAGACCAATGTGTTTGCATTGTGAAAAATAGATAAAAAAATCATAAAACCACGAAAATCATTTTACTTGACAATCGAGGAAAATCGTGCTATAATAATTAAGCTGTCAGGGAGGGCAAGACCTCCTAAAGCCCGAAAAGAGCGAAGCGAAGGCCTCAGGCGAGAGCGCGGAGTTTGGCGATGAGGGTAAAAAA
>NZ_JAFUAG010000032.1 GCF_017464355.1 Ruminococcus sp.
GAAACCGTGCTTCTTGTGCTATACTATTCATGGAACAACTCTCTTTTCATGATATTTTTGTTTTTGTTAGCACTTAACATTATATCATATTGAGAGTTGTTTTTCTATTTTTGGTGTCTATGATCTATTGTAACATAACACTGAGGCTTTTTTTTCAGAAAAGCCGCATATCTTGACCAAAAGGCGCCGATGTGGTATAATAACTGTATGTGGTCTGAAAGAGGTGAGGGCTGTGAGGACGTATATCGAATATGCTGCTGCAGGCCTTGGGGCAGGGCTGCTGCTCATGCTGGGCGACAGGGCTGTCGGCGGACAGCTGCTATTCGGCATTGAAAGCAGCACCGCAGGCCTCTGCATAATGGCGGCACTGCTAACGGCCTCGCGGAAAAAAACGCCCCTGCATACATTTGTGTGCAGCATGGCGCTGAATGGTACCATGGGGCTGGTGCTGACACTGTATGCCGTCCGCCCGCAGAGAGTGGGGGAGTGGCTGACTTTTGCAGCGATACTTCTTGCAGGCAGCGGACTGGCTGCGCTGTGCAGCAAATGCCGTGAAAAATACAGGCTGTGGGTGCTTTGCTCACTGGCAGGACTTGCAGTGACAGCTGCCGAGGGTCTGGAGCTTATGACAGCCTATTTTACCATAAACAAAGGGCTCCCTCTTGCAGGGGCCGACCTGGCAGGCGGGTGCGTATGCCTGTGGGTCATGCTTGGCAGGAAGAAAAAAGCCGGGCCCGAAGAAGAGCAGCAGGAATATCCCACCGATGAGGAGGGCAACAGGCTCCCCGACGGTGATGAGCAGTGGCTGCTCTGATAAGAAAGGAGAATACTATGTACGAGGATTTCGCAGCGTGGCTGGACGAAAAACTGGAAAACGGTCTGCCCGATACCACGGCGGCTGTAAATTTCAATATATATGAGGAGGAGAATAACGGCTGGACGGTACAGCTCATAGCCTCCGACAGATTTGACGCAGGTGACGATGAGTGGGCTTGCTTTGAGGTGTATTCCTCGGGGGAAGACCTCTATTATCGGGAAAAGGAATGCGGCTGGGAAGAGATACACGAGGACGTCCGCGAAATGGTGCAGACCTACCTGGAAAAGGGCAGGTTCGCAGATATGCTCAAAAGCTTCCGTGCAGTGGGCTTCGGCTTTGTGGACGGCGACCTTGAACTGGCTTATGTGAGGGAATAGATCATGGATACTATCGACAAGATAATGACGGCAGTGCTGGCAGTGGGCGCGGCCGCAGAGATATATCTGGACATAAAGCTGTACCTGCTCATGAGGAAGACTGAGGAGCTGGCAGTGACCGTAGGGCTGTATGAGCTGCTGTGGGTGCTGTTCCTGACTCTGGGCGTGACTTTCAGCTATCTGGGCGGGAACATCTCGCTGGTGCTGCTGATAGTGTTCTATCTGGTGGCTGTGTTCTGCCTGCCCATACAGTGCGATATCTTCACCCCCGAGGGTCTGCTGAGGGTGGGGCTGAAAAACAGAAGCGGCATCGACCCCGCGAACAAGTACAGCTACAAGTATGTGCAGGGCAAGGTGATAAAAGAGTCGCTGCTGCTTTACCGTGAGGGCGCCGAAAAGCCCCACATGGATGTTATAGGCGTGAAGAACCCGAAGCTCATATCCATGCTGAATGCAAACTATAAAAAGCACGGCTATGAGAATCCCATGCTCAAGGAGTGAATGATATGGATATGACAAAGCTTCTGCTTATGGCAGAGGAGGAGAAAAATCCCTTTGACGGCCTGTTCAGCGGCGCAGGGAGAGTGGTGGGCATAATACTCATCGTGACGGGTGTGCTGCTCATCTATCTGGCAGTAAAGGTGGCAAAGGGCTACAGCTTCATGCCTACCCTGGGCACCGAAACTGTCATAGAGGAAGATAACTATGTTGAATGCGAAGCCAAGGTGCTGCAAAAGAAAAAGACCACCATGCCCGACCTCAACGGCGGTGAGGACAGGGAGTTCGTTGAGTGGAAGATAGGCTATACCGTGGACGGCGAGAAGTTCACCCAGATGATACCCGATGACGGCTACGAAAAAGGGGATATGCTGAAAATAAAGTATAACCCCGACAAGCCCTCGGAATATTACCTGGTGGACGAAAATGCCGATAATGAAGCCCCCGACGAGGAGGAAGATACATCTGCCGACACAAACAAGAGCCGCAACACAGGCGCTATTATCGCCGTGCTGGGTGTGCTGGTGATAATAGGCGGCATCGCACTGGTGCTTATGTGACAGCAATGCTGTGAAAGGTTCAAAAATCAAATGCCCGTAAACGTCAACAAACGTCTGCGGGCATTTATATATTGCAGGAGGAAAAAGTCGTAAAATGCGCCGTATGCGGCCTTGCGAAATATACACCTGCCGTTGAAAGAAATGGATAAAACGGACAGGATAGCCCTCTATATTGGAGATTTTCAACAAGTTAATCAGACTTTTCGTGTGAATATTGACAGATAAAAATTTATTGTGATATTACACAAAACAAAATGAAAAATAAATGTGAATTAAAAAGATGAAAACGTTACAACTTCCCGTTTTTTGCTATTTTCTTCTGCAAAGTGAACAAAAATCGCCGCACAGAGTTGTGCAGTGCGACGAAACAGTGAAAATGTACCAAAAATAAGGTCACTTAAACGTTTTAGTTAGCTTGACAAATTGATAGTTAATTGTTATAATAAATGATAGCACAGTATGCCCTTTTGGGTATTTTCGATAAAAAATCTAGCAAAATCAACTTTAAACAAATTGATTTTTTGAACATATTGTACAGCAAATTCACGATATTGCAAAGCAATATTTAATATATCACAAAATGTGAAAATTGCACAAAGCGTTAATTATTTCACTCCGCAGGAGGGAGGAAGAGCCCCATGGACGTGATACTGAGAACAGAGGCGCTCTACCGTGACTTCAAGATAGGTGACGGCAGCGTGGTATCTGCACTGAAAAATGTGAATATCGAGATAGAGAAAGGCAAGCTGACTATCCTGAGGGGACGCTCGGGCAGCGGCAAGACCACTCTGATAAATATACTGGGCGCGCTGGATAAGCCCACCAAAGGCAAGGTGCTGTTCGACGGAAAGGATATAACCAAGCTTTCCGAGGGCGCCAGGGATAACCTGCGAAGATACGATATGGCTTTCGTTTTCCAGTCGGTGGCGCTGATGTCGGGCATGACCGCCTTCGAGAATGTGGGCTTCGGCCTGAGGCTGGCAAAGTACCCTTATGACAAGCGCGATGCCAGGGCGAAGGAATGCCTGGCTGCGGTGGGGCTTGACAAGCGTATGGGTCACAGGCCCGGCGAGATGTCGGGCGGTGAGCAGCAAAGGGTGGCCATAGCAAGGGCTATCGCCCATGAGCCAAGGCTTATCTTTGCCGATGAGCCTACAGCTGAACTGGATACCAACACCGCACTGCATATCGTCAAGCTTTTTAAAGAGCTGGTGGCGAAGCAGAATATGACTATAATCATGACTACCCACGACCCCAGTATGATGGACGTGGCGGATAAAGTGTATACTCTTGAGGACGGTGAGATAGTTGGCTGATAATGATACTATTGTAACCCGTGCCGATGATGAATACATGATACGCTGTGAAAACCTCGTGAAGATATACAAAACTTCTGATGTTGAAGCGGTGGCGCTGCAAGGGCTTGACCTTGATGTGAAAAAAGGCGAGCTCATGGCTATAGTGGGAAATTCGGGCAGCGGTAAATCAACGCTGCTGAATATGCTGGGGGGACTTGACAGACCCTCGGCGGGAAGCTTGACGGTGGACGGCAAAAATCTGCTGAAATTCACCGATAAGGACTACATGGAGTACAAGCGGGACACCGTGGGCTTCGTGTGGCAGAACAATGCGAGAAATCTGGTGCCTTACCTGACAGCGGTGCAGAATGTTGAGCTGCCCATGCTGCTCAAGGGCAGAAAGGGCAGACGCGCGAGAGCGCTGGAGCTGCTGCGCAAGGTGGGGCTTGAAAAGAGGAAGAACAGCAGGCTCGACCAGATGTCGGGCGGTGAACAGCAAAGGGTGGCCATAGCGATCGCCATGGCAAATGACCCCAAACTCCTGCTGGCAGACGAGCCTACGGGCTCGGTGGATACGAAGACCTCTGCGATGATACTTGATATCTTCAAGGAGCTGAACAAGAGCGAGGGCGTGACGGTGGTCATCGTCACCCATGACCTTAAGCTGGCTGACCATATCGACAGAGTGGTGGCTATAAGGGACGGCAGGACAAGCTCGGAGATAATCAGGAAAAGGTCTTATGCTGAGGAACTCGGTGAGATGGGCGAGGTAATGACCTCGGAGGAAGCGACCCATGAGGAGCTGGCGGTGCTTGACAGGTCCGGCAGACTGCAGCTTCCCAAGGACTATATGCAGAGCCTTGGCATAAAAGGCGGCGGCAAGGTAAGGGTCGAGCTTGATGAGGAAAAGGGCGGCATAATGCTCTATCCCTCGGAGGATTAGTTTTGTTTCTTAGCCTGCGGGCTTTGATAAATTGAGATCTGTTGGTTTTTCAGTGACACATAGGCGGTCGGCAAAAGCAGTGAGGATCTCAGGCTTTTACACAGCACTTTATTTAGAAAGGGTGGATTCAATAGTGAAAAACACAATGTTTAGGCGTGTTATTTGCTCTGCTGTTGCACTCAGCTTGAGTGTTGGCTGCTTTGTTCCGACGGCTTTTGCAGATGCAGATGACTCTCTAGGCACCCGGGACGAAGCCGAAGCTGTTACAGGTACCGACAGTATTCGTCAGACTTCTTACAGCAAATATCTGGAGAAGTATGAAGACACCGCGAGACCTGATATCGACGAGATAGTCATAAAAGGCTCCGATTACGTACCCGGTTCGGTGAGCGATGATCTTTCTCTCGGCACCGAGACCAGCTTCGAGGGCGTGGACGATGTCCTGTACTGGGCAAATCAGCAGGGTTCTGTATCGTATGAGGTGGATATACCTCAGGACGGCAGGTATAACCTGAAAATGTCCTACTACGCACTGCCCGGCACGACCAACGATATCGAGTTCTCTCTGCTCATAGACGGTGAGAGCCCCTACGGTACCGCACAGCGTATCACACTTGACAAGGTGTGGGTCAATGACGGTGATATCGGTGAAGATGCCAAGGGCAACGATATGAGGCCCGGACAGGTAGAGTTCCCCATGTGGCAGATGAACAAGCCTGTGGCTGACGTTGACGGTCTTTATAACGAGCCCCTGCAGTTCTATATGACAGAAGGCAAGCACGTTCTGACTCTCGACTCGGACAAGGCACAGTTCGTACTGGGTGACATAACTGTATACAATTATAAAGAGCCCAAGGAGTATGATGCGCCTTCATCGAACGACCTGGGCGCTACCAGAAATCAGAAGATAATACTGGAGGGCGAGACCGCGACCTACAAGTCATCGAGAACTCTGTATCCTACCTCGGATAAGACCTCTTACATGACTTCAAGCTCAAAGGGCTACAGCCCCACCAAGACAAGATACAATACCATCGGCGGCGGCAACAACTGGAACCAGTCTACACAGGCTGTTACCTGGGAGTTCAGCGTCCCTGAGTCAGGCTTCTACAAGATAGGCATCTTCGGAAGACAGGACCAGATGAGAGGTATGTATTCCAACAGAAGGATATCCATAAACGGTGAAGTTCCCAATAAGGAGTCGGAGCAGGTAAAGTTCTACTACGACACCGACTGGGGCGTAGTTTCACCTTCAAACAAGGCGGGCAACCCCATGTACTACTTCCTGCAGGCAGGCACCAATACCCTGACTCTTGAAGCAGTCCCCGGTGAGATCGGTGAGATCATGGGCGAGCTGGACGATGTCGTATTCGATATCAACAGCTACTACCGCCAGATCAGACAGATCACAGGTCCTTCTCCCGATGAATATAACAACTACATGATAGATGTGGCTATACCTGATATCATCGGTGATTTTGAGTATAACGCAGCACTGCTCAGACAGGAGAAGGAAAGGATCGAGCAGCTCTCGGGTTCGGGCGGAACAGAGGCCGAGACTCTTGAAAAAATGGCGATCGTACTTGATAAATGTGTTAAGAAGCCTGATATAATCCCCGAAATGATGGGACAGATCAAGGATAACGTTACTGCGGTATCGACCTTTATTAATACTTACAGGATGCAGCCCCTCGAGGTGGACAAGATCGAGATATGCACGAATGATGTTTCATTCTCGGATTGCAGCACTTCGTTCTTCGGCACTGTGGGACACGGCTTCCAGTCGTTCATAGGTTCGTTCTTTGAGGATTACAACTCCCTCTCCAACGATGAGGACGCTACAGCTCAGGAGTGCTGGATAACCCTCGGCCGTGATAACGCCGTTGTTATCAAGGAACTCATCGACAGCGACTATAACGCAAACAGCGACTCCAAGATCAACCTCAAACTGGTACAGGGCGGTATTACCGAGGCTACCTTCTCGGGCAAGGGCCCTGATATGGCGCTCTTCCTGGGCGGTGACTACCCCATTCAGCTGGCGGTAAGAGATACCCTGGTGGACCTGACACAGTTTGATGACTACGAGGAGATGACCAAGAGGTTCGCTCCCAATCTCATGACACTGTATACTTACAATGACGGCGTATACGGCCTGCCCTGCACACAGAATTTCCCCATGCTGTTCTACAGATCGGATATTCTTGCAGAGTATGATATCGACCCCGAATATGACCTGGTATCCTGGGACAGGATAATCAACTGCCTGCCCACTCTCCAGAGAAACTACCTTGAGGTCGGCCTGAGGCTGCCCGCTACAGCTACTGCGGGCGTTACGATAGTATCTGCCGTTACAGAGAACGGTAATACCTTCGCTATGATGCTGCTGCAGCAGGGTCTGAACTACTATACCGAGGATCAGACAAAGACTACCTTCGATCAGCAGCCTGCTATCAACGCTTTTGATACCTGGACAAAGTTCTATACAACTTACAGCTTCCAGCAGCAGTACGATGCATTCACCAGATTCAGACAGGGCGATATGCCTGTGCTGGTAAATGACTACACCTTCTACAACCAGCTGACAGCTGCAGCACCCGAGATCAAGGGCTGCTGGTCCTTCAGAGCAGTTCCCGGCACCTTCGATGAGAACGGCAACCTGAACCATGCGGCTAACTCCGAGGGTCAGTGCTGCGTTATCTTCAAGAAGGCTCCCGATCCCGAGGCTGCATGGGACTTCATCAAGTGGTTCACAAGTGCTGATACCCAGATGAAGTACGGCAACAACATCGAATCCGTACTCGGACCTATGGGCAGATATGCTACTGCAAACCAGGAAGCACTCAGAGGTCTGTCATGGACTACCAAGGAAGCAGATCTGCTCCTCGACCAGATGAATTCTCAGGTAGAGATACCGATCATACCCGCTTCCTACGGCGTTACCAGAAACGTCATGAACGCATTCAGAAGCGTCGTAAACGACAACGAGAATGCAAGAGATACCCTGTTCTGGTACAACAAGGATATCAACGACGAGATCACACGTAAGCGTGAAGACCTCGGCTTAGAATAAGGAAAGGAGAGTGTTTTATGGCTAAAAGATCAGATGCCCCTATGAACAAACAGGGCAAATGGGCTTATACCTGGCATATGATGAAGGTCAATAAGGGTTGCTATTTTATGCTCGTTCCTTTCATGATATTCTTCATACTCTTTACGGTAGTACCCGTTGTAATGTCCCTGCCTATGGGCTTTACCAACTTTAACATGATACAGATGCCCAAGTGGGTAGGTCTGTCCAACTTCTACACACTGTTCGTCAACGACGACGTGTTCCTTATCGCTGTCAGGAACACCCTGATATTCGCGATATTCACAGGTCCGTTCTCCTACGTTCTCAGCTTCCTTATCGCGTGGCTGATAAACGAGATGAACGCTTTCCTGAAAACTTTCTTCACATTCGTATTCTACGCACCTTCGATGACTACTTCGGTATACGTTACCTGGCAGCTGATCCTCTCGGGCGACTCCTACGGTTACCTGAACGCTGTGCTGATGGACCTGGGTATCCTGAAATCTCCTGCACAGTGGATCACTGATACAAGATACATACTGACAGTCGTTATCATCGTTCAGCTGTGGATGTCCATGGGTGCAGGCTTCCTTGCTATCCGTGCAGGCTTCCAGAACATCGACAAGTCCATGTACGAGGCAGGCGCTATCGAAGGTATCAAGAACAGATGGCAGGAACTTTTCAAGATCACTATCCCCTCTATGGGACCCCAGCTGCTGTTCGCTGCTGTTATGCAGATATCCACTTCGTTCACAGTTGGTATGGTCGGCCAGAACCTGGTAGGTCTGCCTTCCACCGACTACGCTGCACATACCATAATGAACCACGCTACCGACTACGGCTGGATACGTTATGAGATGGGCTATTCGTCTGCGATATGCTTTGTGCTGTTCGCTGCGATGCTTCTTGCCAATAAGGGCGTTAACTGGATCCTTGGCAAGTATCTTGATTAAAAGGGGGGAATATTACAAATGGCTAGAAGAAAGAAAAAAGTGCAGTCTATCGAAAAGCTCAAGGTTTCCGACAAGAAAAAGCCTATCAACGGTTCTCGTGCCGGTGACGTCTGCATTTTTATTTTCCTGGTACTTCTGGGTGCATTCATGGTATTCCCGCTGTACTACTCCGTGATACAGTCGCTGAAGCCTGTTGAGGAACTGTTCGTGTTCCCTCCCAAGCTTTACGTCATAAATCCCACGGGAAGAAACTTCTCGGATATGTTCAGAGTTGCGGCTAACTCCTGGCAGGTGCCGCTGTCGAGATATATCTTCAACAGCTTCTTTATTACAATAGTTATCTGTGCTGCGAACCTGTTCGTTTGCTGCTGTGCGGCATTCGTACTTTCAAAGTGCAAGTTCCCCGGTGACAAGATCATAAACCAGATCATCGTACTTGCCCTGCTGTTCGCTTCCAACGCTACATGGATCATGCAGTTCATGGTAATGGCAAAGCTGCACATGATAGATACCTATTGGGCGCTCATACTCCCCAGCATCTCAACCTCCATAGGTCTGTACCTGATGAGACAGTCGATGTCCACCATACACGACTCCATGGTCGAGGCTGCAAAGGTGGACGGCGCAGGTCTGTTCAGGATATGCTGGCAGATAGTCGTGCCCAACTCCAAGCCCGCACTGATGACCCTGATAATCTTCGCATTCCAGGGCGCATGGAATATGCAGGGCGGCGCACTGACATACTCCGAAGAACTGAAAACACTACCTACAGTCGTACAGCAGATCTCAGCGGCAGGTCTTGCCCGTCAGGGTGTTACCTTCGCATCGAGCGTTGTACTGCTCATTCCTCCGCTGCTGGTATTCCTCGTTGCCCAGGGTAACGTTATGGAGACCATGGCGAACTCCGGTATGAAGGATTGATAAGCATCCGACATCAGATCAGAAAAGGAAAAAGGTGATAAGTAGTGTTGAGAATAAAAAATTCTTTTAAGAAAATTCTCTGCGCAGGTCTGGCAGCTGTCGCTGCAATGTCGATGACGCTGGATGCCTTCGCAGCAGAGCCCTACAGATCCTACATCTACGATACCTGGAACGACTCGATACCTTCTCAGAACGCTTACCGTATCGACAAAACAGTTACAGGCTACGAGATGGGCCTCAGCAGACTTTCCGACCCCGCAGACTCCCTGTTCCTGGGTGAGAAAGCTTCGGCAAGACTGTCAAATGCCAAGGATATGTATTTTGACCCCGACGAAAAGGAATTCTGGATAGCAGATACGGATAACAACCGTATCCTGCGCCTGGACGATGAGCTGAACCTCATCGGCGCTTATAACGAGCTTTCTGACGGCAGCCACTTCGCTGCTCCCTCGGGAATATATGTAAAGAGAAGTCTTTATGACGACAAGCCCCTTTACATCTACATTGCAGACTATGAGAATTCAAGAGTGATAAAGGCTTCGGTCGAGTCTGAGAATGAACTTAAGCTGGTGCAGGAATACACCAGACCCGATACCGACCTGTACACGGTCGAGACCTTTAACCCCTCAAAGGTAGTCGCTGACTTCGCTGAGAACGTTTATGCAGTTTGTACCTCTGTTAACCAGGGTGCGGTGCAGTTCAACAGATCGGGCAAGTTCCAGGGCTACTACGGTGCGAACCGAGTTGAGGTAACGGCTTCCGTTATCGCCCAGAAGCTCTGGAGAAAGTTCGCATCAAACGAGCAGATCTCAGGTATGACAAGAAACGTACCTGTTGAGTATGCAAACTTCGATATCGATGAGGGCGGCTTCATCTATACCGTTACCGAGGCGGCAAACACCACCACTGACGCGGTAAAGAAGCTGAACCCCGCAGGCTATAACATCTGGGACAACTCAACGGGTAATGAGTACAAGTTCGGCGATATCGCCTCTGAGTACGACCCCAGCCAGAACCAGACCTACTCCACCAGACTTACCGATATCTGCGTGTCTGACAATGGCCTGATAAATGTTCTTGACTTCTCTACAGGACGTGTTTTCCAGTACGACAGAAACGCAAAGCTCCTTTGCATCTTCGGTACAAAGAACTCTACCAACGACCAGAGAGGAAGCTTCTCCAACCCCAACGCTGTTGAAGCTTACAACAATAACATCTACGTTATAGACGGTTCAAAGAACGATATCACTATCTATTCCGAAACTACCTTCGGCGCACTTATGCACGAAGCAGTTGAGCTTTACGACCAGGGCAGATACTCTGAGGCTAAGCCTATCTGGGAGAACGTTATCGCAAGAGACGGCGGTTATCCTATGGCTTATGTAGGCCTCGGCAAGGCTGCACTGAATGAGGGCGAGTACAGCAAGGCTCTTGATTATTTCGAGACCGCTTATGACCAGGACGACTACGACAGAGCATTCAAGTATGCAAGAGAAGAATTCCTGAAGAAGAACTTCACTGCTATCGTTGTTGTTTTACTGGTGCTGGTAGTGTTCCTGTTCGTTCTGTCCAAGCTCCATAAGAAGGGCATTTACCTGATAAAGGGCAGGTTCGGCAAGAAAAAAAAGAGGGAGGGAAGATAAGCTATGTATGAATTTACACCTGTAGGCTGGCTGAAGCATTGTATCTTCCACCCTGTTGAGGGCTTTGAAGACCTCAGATGGAAGAAGCAGGGTTCCATGAAGATCGCCCTGATAATAGTTTTCTTCCTGTTCGTCGCAATGGTGGCTGACAGACAGATGACAGGCTTCCAGTTCAATAACAACTATGTCAAGATTTTCAATGTGGTACCGCTGATAGTTCAGTCGGTGGTATACTACTTTACCTGGTGCGTGGGCAACTGGTCCATATGCACACTCCTCGAGGGTGAGGGTACCTTCAGGAAGATAAGCATATACTCCGCTTATTCTCTGGTGCCTTACATCGTATGCACAATAATAAAGGTCATCTTCTCGAATTTCCTGGTGCAGGAAGAATCCATCTGGATAACTGCACTGACCTATCTGGGCTTTGGCTGGTCCATAGTTCTGATGATACAGGCGATGAGAGCCTGCCACCAGTATTCATTCAGCAAAACGCTGATCTCCATGGTGCTGACACTGGTAGCCATGCTGCTGATACTGTTCCTGGCAATACTGCTGCTCTCACTGTTCCAGCAGGTTTACGTATTCATCTATCAGATCTACACTGAGATCGCGTATAGGATCCGAGGCTAATTAGAAACGGTGGTGTAAAAATGGCAAACAAAAATTATAAAAAGGCTGTTGTCTTTGGTTTGTGTCTTGCAATGCTGACGCCTCTGGGTTCTATGGCAGTTACTTCGGCTGATGTCGAAGAGGAAACTGCTGCGGTCGAGGAAACAGTTGAGGAGGTCGCAGAGGACGAGAGCACCTCGGAGGACGAGGATAAGCTCCCCGATAAGATCTCCAATGAGCAGGCTGCCGCTATGGCGCAGAAGCTCAGCGAGAACGACAACTTCATACTCTACGGAGATGAAGAGAACGAAAGACTGGGCCTTTATGTAAAGAGCACAGACAAATACTGGTGGACTTCACCTATTAATGTTTATGCCGATGATATCGTGGTTGACCCCGAAAAGGGCGACATGATGAAAACAGCGCTGAGAAAGCAGATCGCTTCCAGCTGCGCTATCAAGGTCGGCGACCTGAGACAGGAGAAGAGGACTGAGTCCGCTGCACCTGTTTACTCCAACAAGGCAAGAGTTTCCTGGCAGACCAACGACAAGGGCGCGGTCATCACATATGACTACAAGTCCGAGGGCGTTAAGCTGAAGGTACATTACGAGCTGTGTGAGGACAGCCTGTATGTATACGTAAACAGCGCTGAGGTCGAGGAGGCTAACATCTCTACTGTTGACGGAAAGATACTTACAAAGCTTCAGCTTTGTCCCTACTTCGCAGCAACTCCCTCGGTGGACTATGAGGGCAACCCCACACAGGGCTACATGATAATCCCCGACGGCAGCGGCGCAGTTATCAACTACAATAACGGCAAGGGCAACTACCCCGACTACGTTCAGCAGGTATACGGCAGAGATTACACCATGGTGCCTCTGACCGCGCCCAGAGTTATCGAGCAGGCTTACCTGCCCGTACTCAGCACTGTTTACGGTGACGGCGGTATCGTTGCAGTAGTTACCGACGGTGACTCCAATGTGTACACAAGGGCTCAGGTAAGCGGACAGAACAAGCAGGTGTACAACAACTGCTACTTCGAGTTCGAGACCCGTTCCTCCGATGCGTTCTTCATGAGCGGCGACTCCGCCAACAAGCTGAACGTCTTCGAGAAGGACGGCATAAAGACTGAGCGCTTCGGTATACATTACTACCCTGTAGCTTCCAAGGACGGCGGCATGGTAAACTATGCTGACTGCGCTGAGGTATACAGAAACTACCTGATAAAGGAAAAAGGCCTGAAACAGCAGGATACCTCCGATAACAAGCTGTATATGGATATGTACGGCGGCGTGCTGAAGAGGACCTCCATACTGGGTCTGCCCTTTAACCTGAAGACTGAGATAACAGGCTTCGACCAGGCAGGCGAGATAGTAGATGAGCTCAAGGGCAAGGGCGTTGACAGCTTCGCTGTTAACTACAATGACTGGACTAACTCCGCTATCA
The DNA here is from genome assembly GCF_017464355.1 of Ruminococcus sp. Lineage (GTDB taxonomy): Bacteria > Bacillota > Clostridia > Oscillospirales > Ruminococcaceae > Hominimerdicola. The sequence continues at coordinate 13,139 of NZ_JAFUAG010000032.1, forward strand.
AGGGCAATATCTCCACATCGGTGAGCCCCTCGGGCACCCTGGGCGGAAACGGCGATTTCAAGGATTTCCTGGCTACTGAAAATGTTGACGTTTATCCTTCGATGAACAACTTCACCATGAAGAAGTCCAGCGCAGGCTACTGGACGCTGACAAGCACAGCTATCAGAATTTCCAACGCTTATTCAAGACAGTCTTCCTACAGCCTTTCATTCGGTGTTCAGCAGAAGGGCGTCGCACCCGCACTGCTCTCACCCAGCAAGTACTCAAAGACCTTTGAGGAAATGATAGAGAGCTACGGCGATGAAAAGGTAGATAAGGCAGGCTTCGGTTACTTCTCCACCAGACTTGTGGGAGATTATACCAGAAAGGATACCTACTCCAGAAACAAGACCATGAACCTGCTGGTAGATGAGTACAGCAAGGCTCAGAACAGCATAGGCTCCCTGATAGCAGATGAAGCCAACGCTTACGTTCTGCCTTATGTATCTACAGTTACAGGCGTGCCTGTTTCCTCCAGCGGATTTGATCTTACTGACTTTGATATCCCGTTCTATCAGATGGTGCTGCACGGCTATGTGCCCTACGCATCAAACGCTATCAACAAGAGCTCCAATACTGACGAGACCTTTATGCTGGCTCTCGCTTCGGGCTCGCAGATACACTACGACTTCACTTATGCTGACAGCGATGTCCTCCAGGATACAGAGTATAACGACCTGTATTATACCAACTACAGAGGCTGGACAGATGCCGCTGCTAACCAGTTCAAGGCATCTGAGGAGCTGCTCAGCGGTGTTACCGGCTACACTATCAGCAATTACGAAGTAAGCGCTGACGGCAATGAATTCACTACAACATACTCCAAGGACGGTCAGAAGGACGTTGTAGTTGTTATCAACAAGAAGGACGCTACCGCGTCGGTTGACGGCAAGGCTGTCAGCATTGAAAATTGTATTGAAGGAGGTTTGAGATAATGAGCGATAGTAAAAAGACTGCTTCCGTCAATACAGGTGCAAAGGCTGAGAAAAAGCACAGACTTTCATATGAGAAGAGGAAGGGACTCTACGGCTACGGCTTTATTGCCCTGTGGGCGCTGGGTACCATATACTTCTTCCTGATGCCTCTGGTCGTATCGCTTATCTACTCGTTCAATGAGACCAAGGTACAGCCCGGCGGCATGGAGATGAAATACATAGGTTTCAAGAACTACGTGAATGCCTTCCGTAAGGACCAGGATTATTCACTGGCGCTGGTGGATATGCTCAAGAACACCGCCCTGAGAACACCTCTGATAATCATCTTCTCCATATTCATCGCACTGGTACTTAACCAGAAGTTCAAAGGCAGAACTTTCGCAAGAGCAGTATTCTTCCTGCCTGTTATCATCGCTACAGGTCCTGTAATGGACATCATCAACGGCAACATGAGCACAGGCGGCTACTCAGGCGGTTCTGAACAGTTCAGCACCATGTTCGAGGCTAACCTCGTTGACCAGCTGCTGAACTTCCTGGGTATCTACAACATCAGTGACAGACTGTCGAGCATTATCAATTCGCTGACTACCGACATCTTCAACCTGGTGTGGAACTCGGGTATTCAGATACTCCTGATACTGGCAGCCCTGCAGGGCATCTCGCCTGCTTCCAAGGAGGCAGCGCAGATGGAGGGCGCTACATCATGGGAATTCTTCTGGAAGATAACTCTTCCCACTATCAGCCCTATGATACTCGCAAGCGTAGTTTATACAGTAGTTGACTCTTTCGTAGACCCCGCAAACAAGGTAATGACCATAGTTCTCAACAAGTCTACCAACTGGGATCACGGATATTCAGCGGCAATGGCATGGGCATACTTCCTCATCATAGGCGTTTGCCTGGCTATCATAGTTGCCATACTGAACAAGGTCATCTACTACGAAGTAGAGTAAAGGGGGGATAGAAGTGGCGACTAAAAAAGAAGAAAAGCAGTTTGAAAAAGAACGTAAGGCTGCGATCAAGGCGCGTGAAAAGCGCATGAAGGAGATAGGTCTTGAAAAGTTCCTGACTCCCGAGCAGATAAAGTACAACAGAAGACAGAAAGTCATCGGTGCTGTATGGCCCGTGTTCAGATTTCTCATACTCTTCGGCCTGTGCTTCATCATACTCTATCCTCTGATATTCATGCTCTCAACAGCGTTCAGACCCTCTGAGCAGATGAATGACCCTTCTATCATCTGGATCCCCAAGAACTTTACTCTTGATAACGTTAAGCAGACCTGGGGCGTAATGAAGTTCGACAAGACCCTTGTCAACACCATTATCCTCAACCTGGTAGCTTCCATACTCCAGGTGGCTACCTGCTCCATAACAGGCTACGGCTTCGCAAGATTTAAGTTCAAGGGCAAGAACCTCCTGTTCGGCATAGTCATCATGATGATAATCGTGCCTCCCCAGATCACAACTATTCCTCTGTATATGCAGTATGCATATCCTCCCAAGTTCCTGGCCAGCCTGCTGACACTGGGCAAGTCCACCTCGCTGATAAACAGCCCCTGGACCATGTATCTGCCCGCACTGTTCGCAAACGGCATAAGAGCAGGTCTGTTCATCTTCATCTTCCGTCAGTTCTTCAGAGGACTCCCCAAGGAGCTTGAAGATGCAGCATATCTGGACGGCTGCTCACCTCTTTACACCTATGTAAAGATAATGATACCTAACGCAAGGCAGTCCTTCCTGACAGTTTTCCTGTTCTCCATCGTATGGTACTGGAACGACTACTATGTATCCAGCTCATTCTTCACCAACAACGACACCGTTGCACTGATGCTGAAGAATCTGAATACAAACCTGATACAGCAGCTGTTCGACGGTCAGTCGGTATCTGTTCGTCAGATAATCGTTTGGCTGGAAGCAGGTTGTCTGCTGTCTATAACACCTATACTGATAATGTATGTATTCCTGCAGAGATACTTCGTTGAAGGTATCGAAAAGTCGGGTCTTGCAAACTAACCTGTATAAGTTCAAAGGCACTTCTGTCATCAAGACAGAGGTGCCTTTTTTCATGTGTATCAAAAAAGCCCGAAGATATTTCTTCGGGCTTTTGCAAGCTTAGTCTTTATCCTCGTCGGAGTCCTTGTCCGCGGGCTTGTCGTTTACGATACCGCCGATGACATCGTTGATATCCTCCTCGGCCTTTCTCATCATCTCACCGAAGGTGTTGAAGCCCTCGGCTGCATTTTCAAAGGTGCTTCTGAGCATATCCTTGAAGAAGTATCCGCCGCTTTCCGACTTCGGGGGGATATCCTTCTCGGGCGCAGGCTCGGCCGACTTTTCGGGCGCCTTTTCCTCCTTCGGGGGAGTGAATGTGGTGGAGATGTTGTTGGCCGATATCTCGCAGCCTCTGCCAAACCTGGAATATATCAGGTCGAGAGCCTGCTTGGGCAGGGTCACATCGTCCATTTCCAGCTTTGCACCGCTGCAGCTGTCGGTGTTTATCATCATTTCCACACCATCATCGGTGACTTTAACATTTTTCAGCTTTACAGTGCAGCCGTCCCCCACCTTGGCCAGCAGCATGGAAAGGGCATAGGCTGTCATGCCCACGCTCTGCACCTCAAAATTGCAGGCGGTCGAGGTATTGCCTATCATCATGAAGCTGCGGTCGTCACAGGGGGTTATCACACTGCCCCTGAGCTTTACGTTGCAGGCACTGCCTATCTGCACCAGTTTGTCAGCAAAGCCGCTTTCGTCCAGGTCAAGGTCAGCGAAGTCCAGCTCCTGTCCGTTTTTGCCTGTGGTAAAGGTCTTGAAATTGTCCTCCTCACCGTTGTCAACGTAGTCAGGCTTGCTCTCGCTGCCGAAAACGCTGCCGTCAGGGTCGATGCCCTGCTTTACCTGGTCGATGACTTTCTCAATATCAAAGCCCTGCCTTGCCTTGTCGATTATCTTGTCCACATCGAAGCCCTGCTTGCCCATGTCGATGAGCTTTTTAAAAGCCCCGCCGCCGATGGTCAGGTCGGGCATTTCAAACCTGAAGCCCGTATCGCGGCTGTCCTTGCCGAACAAGCCCCGTCTTCTGCTGTTCTCATTCAGCCACTGCTGATAGCTCATGTTCTCCAGCATGGAGTAGGCTGTGGGGTCAAGGGGCGCAAAGAACCGTGCAGGTGCCCTCTCCTGTGTGATTATTATGCTCCAGTCCTCAGCATTGGCTGTGTTGAAGGGCAGCTCAAAAACTCTCAGCAGCCCTGTCTTGTCCCGCTTGCTGATGACGGGTTCAAAGCGGCTCTTCTCCAGTGCAAAGGTCAGCCTGTCGTCCCACCTGTTCTCGGGATAGATGTTCACCTGGGATACCTCGGTGCCGTCCTCATTGTGCCCGCCTGTCATGGCAAAGCGGAAGGTATAATCGGTATACCGCTGAAGCTTCATCTTGCTGATTATCTGTGTCCTGTGTTTATCGTGGTCGCCTATCTCCCAGACCTCGGTGTTGCCCAGGGTAGTGGTCATGAAGGCGCGCTGGCCTGCGTTCAGGCGGCAGCTTTTGTCAAAACCGAATTTTCTCGGGTCAAAACTAATTATCTTGCTCATTATGTCGTCCTCCGTTTTTATCTCTTCGGTCGGAGCGTGAGCAGTTACCAGACGTATCTCACAGTCGCTGACATACTCTGCCCGACCGTTCTTTACCAGCCCCTCAGCCCGTTTAGGGTAGGTGCTGCCTATTACGTTCCCGTTTGCGTCTGTTACAATGATGTTTTTTTTCATGGGTGTCCTCCCCTTGTAACCTCAGACTATTCAATTGTTCTCCGCCCTTGTAAGGCGGTGCATTCTGTTGTCACGATGTACTGTTTTTTGTTATGGGTGCCGTCCCCTCATCGTGGGTACATCATACCACATTTTTTACTTTCTGTCAATAGAAGCGCCCCTGAATAGCCCTGTGCAGGGCGGGAATACTATGCGGGGCAGGGAAGTGGGCTCTGTAATTGTAAACAAATTGTAAACTCTCTTGACAAGGTGAGGAAAGTATGCTATATTTAGTTTGTACACAAACGATTTGTATAAAAACTAATCGTACACAAACAAAACCACGTTAAAATATCAAAAGGAGGAATACGATATGTCTATCTACGACTACAAGTTGAAGAAGAGAAAAGAGGGCGAGCTGGATCTTGCAGAGCTTAAGGGCAAGGTGCTGCTCATCGTGAACACTGCTACGGGCTGCGGCTTCACACCCCAGTATGAGGGCCTTGAAAAGCTGTACGAAGCTTACAACGCTCAGGGTCTTGAAGTGCTGGATCTCCCCTGCAACCAGTTCGGCAACCAGGCACCCGGCGATGATGCCGAGATACATGAGTTCTGCACGGCAAAGTATAAGACCAGGTTCGACCAGCTGGCGAAGATAGAAGTAAACGGCGAGAACGAGTCGCCTTTATACACATTCCTCAAAGCGCAGCTGCCCGAGGAAAATGTTGACGGGCTCAAGAATAAGGCTATCATGAAGAGCATAGAGAAGCTCAGTAAAAGCTGCACCAAGGCTGGGGATATCAGGTGGAACTTCACAAAGTTCCTGGTAGACCGTGAGGGCAATGTGGTAGGCAGATACGCACCCACCGCCGCACCCAAGGATATCGAGGAGGATATAAAGAAATATCTATGAGCGATAAATATGAGTCCATAAGGCTGAAAAATCAGCTGTGCTTTCCCCTTTACCTCTGTGCTAAGGAGGTCACCAGGAGATACGGACCCTTTCTTGATGAACTGGACCTTACCTATACCCAGTATGTGGTAATGATGTATCTCTGGGAGCAGGAGCATTGCTCGGTAAGAGAAATGGGGGACGCACTTATGCTTGACCCCAGCACCCTGACACCTCTGCTGAAAAAGCTGGAGAGCAAGGGCTATATCACCAGAACACGCAGCGAGACCGATGAGCGCAGCCTGAATATCGGGCTGACAGAGGCAGGCTCAGCCCTGAAAGACAAGGCGCTGAACGTACCTGAGCAGATGAAGTGCTGCATAGGCCTTACCCCCGAAGAGGGTGCCCAGCTGGGCGGACTGATAATGAAAGTGTTGACAAACATAGCAAATTCAGAAAAGGAGTGACCAAAAATGGCAGTAATAAAGGTAACACAGGAAAATTTTGAGAATGAGGTACTGAAATCCGACAAGCCCGTGCTGGTGGATTTCAATGCAGACTGGTGCGGCCCCTGCAAAATGCTGGCGCCCACTATGGACGCCATAGCCGATGAACGTGATGACATAAAGGTAGTCAGCATAAACATTGATGACGAGGACGAGCTTGCCGAGAAATACGAGGTCTTCTCCATACCCTGCGTGGTAGTTTTCAAGAACGGTGAGGAAGTCAACAGGTCGGTAGGTCTTCGCCCCAGAGCTGATATCGAAGGTCTGCTGAGGTGATGAGATGAGATACGATATACTTGTCATAGGCGCAGGCCCTGCGGGCATGACGGCCGCTATCTACGGCAGGCGCGCCAACAAGACCGTCCTTGTGCTTGAAGCTGCAAGCTACGGCGGACAGATAATCAATGCCCACAAGATAGAGAACTACCCCGTGGCACCCCATATCTCAGGGTTTGATTTTGCCACAAAGCTTTATGAGCAGGCTAAGGAGCTTGGTGCTGAGTTCGTGTTTGAAAAGGCTGTCTCTATAGAGGACAAGGGCGCTGACAAGATAGTCGGCACACCCTCGGGCAGCTATGAGGCAGGGGCGGTCATAATCGCTACAGGCTCGGACAAGCGCAAGCTGGGCATTGACCGCGAAGATGAACTGGTAGGCAGAGGTGTCAGCTACTGCGCCACCTGCGACGGCGCATTCTTCCGCAAAAAGACGGTGGCAGTGGCAGGGGGCACAAGGACAGCCCTTGAAGATGCCCTGTACCTGGCTGACATCGCAGAGAAGGTCTACCTGATACACCGCCTTGATAAATTCCGCGGAGCAGAGGCTGACCTTGAAAGGCTGAAAGCCAGGGATAATGTGGAGCTGCTGCTCAACAGCGAGATAACTAAGCTGAATGCCGATAAAAGGCTGGAGAGCATTGAGGTAAAGGCCAAGGACGGCACCGTGCAGACCGTAGAGGTCAGCGGGCTGTTCGTGGCAGTGGGCAGAGTCCCCGAGAATCAGAACTTTGCCGCTGTCATAGACCTTGACGACAAAGGCTACGCCAATGCAAAGGAAGACTGCCTGACCAGGACAGCAGGTATCTTCGTGGCAGGGGACAACCGCGTAAAGGAAGTCCGCCAGCTCGTCACTGCCGCCGCCGACGGCGCAGTGGCAGCCACAGCCGCAGTAAAATATCTCAACGAAAAAGCATGAGCGCTCGTAAGTAGTGCTTAACAAAAAAATCTGCATATTTTATCGGGGGAAACCTTTCTGAAGAAAGGTTATCCCCCGAACCCCTTTCCAAAGACTTTTATATTTTGGGGCGAAAGGGTGCCATTCTACAGTAGACCATGATTTGCGGACATAAGCCGCACTACTATAGAACAGCACCCTTTCGCCCCAAAAATGTAAAAAGTTTTAGGAAGGGGGTCTGGGGGATAACCCTTTTTCAAAAGGGTCTCCCCCAGTAGAACATACAGACTTCTTTGTTAAGCACCCCCTATGGGCGCTCATGTTTTTTGGTTATGATAATTTTTCTCCCGAGTAGTATTTTTGCAGGAGTGCTGCGTATTTTTCGGGGAGGTTATGGGCTTTTTTGAGTATCTTTATTTTTTTGCCATCGAGGAAGCGGGTGTAGATATCAAGGCTGTCCTCGTCCTCTTTCGGGTCGCTGCGCAGTACATCGAGGGCTATGATCGTCCGTTCGAGCAGGCTGAGTTTCGGTTTATCCTTTTGGGGAATGTTTGCGAAGAACCTGTCCACCACCGAACGGTCAAAGAGGGTGCAGCCGTTATCTGTCCTTTTAAGCACAAAGGCTTTCAGCAGTGATCGCTTTTGCTCTATATCCAGGCCGCAGTCGGGGATATACTTGGTGTATCGCCTGCCGCCCTCTACCCAGCTGACTTTTTCAAGGGAATAGCATATTTTGCCGAATATTTCCATAGGCTCATCATCTTCATCAGGGAGTGCGACAGCGTTCAGCCGCAGCTCACGCAGAAAAAGGTTGTCTATGCACCTCTCGTTAAGCACCGCCACGGGAAGCGTGGTCTCAATAACAGGCACTCTTGCTTTGCGCAGGCAGAAAAGCCTTTTATCATAGCGGTTCGTGGTCACATACTCAGGCAGGCGCACAGGTCTGTGACCCTGAGGCAAAAGAATATTTGCGTAAGCCAGCCATCGCTTATATCCAAAGCTGTGCCTGTCTATCTCAACGTACCTGCATTCTCTCAGGTCAAGGTCAAAAGATATATCTGCGGGAATGGAATTTCTGCCGAAGACTATTGTTGTCCCCTTTGGAGATCTTATCCTCGGGCAGGAACGGGAAGGGCTGAGCCTTAGTATCCTTATGCAGTTATCGAGCCTGCTTGCGATGATGTCGAAGTTGTCCTCCAGTGGGGTGTCCTCAAAGGCAGTGCCGTCCATAAGGTGCGGGCTTACAGGCAGGGTGAAAGAACTGAGCCTTGTGCGGGCAAAGGCTCTTTCCGATACTGTCAGGCAGAAACGGGGGATATCTATATGGCTGAGGGCAGAGCAGCCCGCAAAGGCCTCCCTGCCTATTGTTTTAAGGGTAAAGGGCAGTTCTGCCTGCTTAAGGCACCTGCAATCTGCAAAAGCCCTTTCGGGTATGTCTTTTACACCGTTTGCGAAGACTATGCTTTCCAGCCTGCTGTTTGCAAAGCACCCCGCCCCCAGCTTTTTCACCGTTTCGGGGACAGCTATGCTTTTTACCGAACTTCCCGCAAAGGCCAGGCTGCCTATGTCGTTTACTGCAAAGCCGCCTATCTCAGCGGGTATGGTAACTTCCTCAGAAGTCCCCGTGTAGCCTGTTATCCTCATGCGTTTTTTGGACTTTCGCCTGTAATGCCAGCCCTGTTCTGCCGCCTGCCCGCAGCTCAGCCTGTTCAGCCCGACCCTGTGTACTTCTGTATCGGACATAACGGGAATGTATTTTTTCAACCCGTCGAAGTCTGTGTATTCTCTCATGTCATCACCTCCGCTGCGGCTTGACTTTGCCTCAGCTGAATGTTATAATGTGTATGGTAGTTTATATCAAAACACCCGTCCTCCAAGCGGGAGAAGCTGCCTGCAGCCCGAGCCCCGTATAGTTCAAACGGTAAAACACCGCCTCCACACGGCGGAGCAGACGGTCCGACTCCGTCTGCGGGGCAAATATACAATACCTGCCCTCGTGTTTGCGAGGGCAGTTTTTTTATTCCGATATAGCGTCAAGGGAAAGGGTGGCTATGCCGTTGAGGCTCTCATCGGCACGCTTGCCTGCGAGAAGATCATAGTACCCCTGACAGGAGATCATGGCGCCGTTATCGCCGCAGTATTTAAGCTCGGGCATATATACCTTGTAGCCCCGCTTGGCGCATTCTTTTTCCAGCAGCTCTCTTACTCCCGAGTTGGCTGAAACACCTCCCGCCAGACCTATGGTCTTGTAGCCCAGATCCTCGGCGGCCAGCATGGTCTTTTCCACCAGGGTCTTGGCCACTGTCGCCTGGAATGAAGCTGCCATGCCCTCGCGGTCTATCTCTTCGCCTTTCTGCTGTGCGTTGTGGACGAGGTTTATCACCGCAGTTTTCAGCCCCGAAAAGCTCAGGTCATACTTGCTGCCCTGCACCCTTGGCTTTGGCAGAGCGTATGCCTTGGGATCCCCGAGCTTTGCGGCGGCATCGATGAACTTTCCGCCCGGGTATTCATAGCCCAGTGTCCTTGCCACCTTGTCGAAGCATTCGCCTGCGGCATCATCTCTTGTTCTGCCTACCACATGGTAGTGGGTGTAGTCCCTGACTTCCACTATATGGGAATGCCCCCCCGAAGCCACCAGACAGAGGTAAGGCGGTTCAAGGTCGGGGTGGGATATGTAGTTTGAGGCTATGTGCCCCGCAATGTGGTGTACGGGAACAAGGGGCTTTTTGGCGCTCATGGCCAGACCCTTTGCAAAGCTTACCCCCACCAGCAGCGCCCCTATCAGCCCGGGGGCATAGGTCACGGCTACAGCGTCTATGTCGTCCATGGTGCAGCCCGCTTCTTCAAGGGCGGCCTTTGCCACCCATGAGATATTCTCAGCGTGGCGGCGGGAAGCTATCTCAGGCACCACACCGCCGTAAAGTCTGTGTTCATCTATCTGTGAAGCCACGATGTTTGACAGCACCTTTCTTCCGTCCTCGGTGACGGATATGGCTGTTTCGTCGCAGCTGCTCTCAATTCCAAGTATCTTCATGATTTCCTCCCTAAGAAATTCAGGCCTTGTGCAGCACAAAGCATTCGCCTGTTTTTACGAAGCCCAGCTTTTCTGCCAGCCCCGCCGAGGCCTTGTTGCCCTCGTGGCAGGCCCATACGGGTTTTCTGCCGTGTTCCTTTACGCAGGCTGCGGTCATGGCAGCGGCAGCGGCGGCCAGCCCCTTTCGGCGGAAGTCCTCTGCGCATTCCACACCTATGTAGGCTTCATGTCCTCCCACAGCCGCCGTGAATGCCCAGGCACAGGGTCTTCCCCCATACGTCACGCAAAAGCCCACACCTTTGTCCAGGAACTGCCTGTCCTCCTCCCAGGAGAACGCAGGCACTATCCGCCCTGTGAGCTGAGGTATCAGCCGGGGCATGAGCAGGCTCATCTCAAAGCCCTCCGGCAGAGGATACTGCGGCACAGGCTTGTCCAAGGGGTACTCAAAGAACAGCCGCCTTTCGGTGACTAGCCCCTCATATCCGCCGAACAGTGCCGCCTGCTCCTCATCGGCAAACAGCAATAGCCGCCTGTTATCTGTCTTCATAAGTCGGCATACCTCTTCTGCGAAAGCGCTGTCATATTCCCCCGCCATAAAGGCGAAGCCGCAGTAATGCCAAAAAAGCACTCCCCGTCCGTCGGTGAAGATGTCGCCTGTCTGGTTCCCCTCCGTCATGGAGAGGGGGTACTGCCGCCCCAGGGGCACAGCCTCCGCCAAAGGGGTGAGGTCGGGGTATTCGCTGATATCAGCTTTTCTCAGTTCACCCATTCTGTCCACCTGCTTCATCAAGATGATAAATGCGCTCCATCTCCGCCGAAAGCCCGCCGTCTGCCGAACGCACATACAGGGGCTTTTCTATCTGCAAAAAGTTCCTGCCGCCCTTGCGGCCCTCCACCAGTATCAGCCATGGGGGACAGTTCGGGTTCTTGTGGACTGTCCTCAGCCGCTTGGGCTCAATGCCGTTTTCCCTCATGGCGGTCATGATATCGCAGAGCCTTTCGGGGCGGTTGCACAGACAGAGCCTCCCACCGAATTTCAGGCTGCGCTTTGCCGCCGCACAAACGTCCTCCACCGTACACATCATCTCGTGTCTGGCAATGGATACCGCTTCGCTTTCATTTTTCTCGCCTGTATTGTTTATCTTGTAGGGCGGGTTGCAGGTGATGAGGTCAAGCTCCTTCTCCGCCCGCCATTCTTTCAGATCGCCCAATACAGGCACTATGCTGTCTATCTTCGACCTCTCCAGAGATACCTTCAGCTGCTCGTGAGCCTTCTCCTGTATCTCCAGGGCATAGGTGAGTTTTGGTTTAAAATTTTTATACAGAAGCATAGCTATTATGCCGCTGCCCGTGCAGAAGTCCGCACACATATCCTTGCGCCTGGCCTGAGAAAAATCCGCCAGCAGGAAAGCGTCCGTGCCGAAACGGTGTTCCTCGGAAATGCATATCTCTATGCCGTCCCCCAGCGACTCAAAGGTGAAGTCGGTGTATTCCATGATATCGTCCTTTCAAATGGTATCACCTCTATCATACCACGTTTTCGGGGTGATGTCAAATAAAGCTTGACAAGCCCCGGCGGCGGTGATATACTATACTCGGAAATGAATGAGGTGACAGAAAATGCCAAGAAAAAAGAAAAGAAAGACCGAAGAAAACCATAGCTCGCAGGGGGCGGCATACATACTCCTCGCCATAGAGATGCTTTTGTCCCTGGGGCTTACCATAGGCGGCATACGCATGGCCAAGACAGACCTTGACCAAAGGTCTTACTGCACTGCCCTGACCGAGGGCGATGTGGTAAGGGTCGAAAAGCGTCCGTCGGGTATCAGCAGACGGAAACGTTCTTCAAGTCTGAGGACTTATATCGAGGTAAAGGACGAGAACCTGTCTGTCCGCGAGATAGTTCTTGAACAGGGCGGCTTCAGGAAAGGCGAGAGCGTGACCATACACTACGACCCCGAAAACGGCTATAACTATTATGTGGAGGGTGCTGCCGCCGACAAGCTGACAGGGGGCATAGGCCTTACGGTCATCGGGGCGGCCATGCTGCTGTTCTCGGCGGCGATCGTGATACATATCATCAGAAAGAAAAAGGCTGCATGAAAAAAGCCGCAGAACACTGAGTTCTGCGGCTCATATTATTTTCAGAACATTCTGATCTTGCTTGCTATCTCAGCGGAGTGTGAGAGTATAGCCAGGTTAGCGTCGATATCGCTCTCCACCATGTTGGGTGTGATGAATGCCAGCTCATCATCGGGACGGTTAGCACGCTCGATATACATGAGCTTGCCGAACATCTCGGAGATAGAGGGTTTCAGCGCCTGAACATCGTCGCCCTTAAGACGAACATACATGGAGCAGTTGATATCCTTGTATCTCACTACGAACTTCTCGTCCTTCTTTGACTCCTCCCAGTGGATCCCCAGGGATCTGCCGTTGTGTCTGAGGCAGTCGATGATATCGCCTACAACAGCCGAAGCGGTAGGCAGCTTGCCTGCGCCCTGGCCGTAGAACAGTACATCACCCACACCGTCACCTGTAACGCTTACTGCGTTGTAAACATCGTCAACACTTGCCAGCATATTGGTCTTGGGAACAAGTCTGGGGCAAACGATAGCGCTGAGGCTGTCGTCCTCCAGTCTCTTCACGGAAGCTATCAGCTTGATGACATAGCCTGCGTTGTCAGCATACTCAACGTCATCGAGAGTTATGCGGGTTATACCCGACTTGTGTACCATTTCGGGGTAGATGTGCTTGCCGTATACCAGTGAACCCAGTATGCAGATCTTTCTGCAGGCGTCCTCACCCTCAACGTCAGCGGTGGGGTCAGCCTCGGCATAGCCCAGCTGCTGAGCCAGCTTCAGCGCATCTTCAAAGCTCATCTGATCCTTTATCATCTTGGAGAGGATAAAGTTGGTAGTACCGTTGAGTATACCCGAGATCTGCTGTATCTCGTTGCCTGCCAGGCACTTGTACAGAGGTCTGATTATAGGTATGCCGCCGCCTACGCTTGCCTCGAACAGGTAGCTGCAGCCGTTATCCTGTGCCAGCTGCAGAAGCTCAGCGCCGTAAGCTGCTACCAGTGCCTTGTTGGAAGTAACAACGCTCTTCCCCTTGGCCAGCAGCTTCTTGGTGTACTCATATGCAAAGGTGGTGCCGCCTACTACCTCAGCGACTACCTCTATCTCGTCATCGTTCAGTATGGTGTCAAAGTCGTGGATTATCCTGTCAGCAAAAGGAGAGTCGGGGAAATCCCTGAGATCAAGGATATACTTGATATCACATTCCCTGCCTATCTTCTTGTTGATAGAATCCTTGTTCTTCATAAACAGCTCGACAGTACCCGAGCCTACTACACCGTATCCGATGACAGCTACATTCTTACTCATAAATGATCCTCTTCCCAATTAGTATTTCTTGATATCTCATTCACCCGAGATTATCTTCGCGTCCACCACACCTGCGACCTTTGAAAGCTCTTCCGTCAGCCGCTGGGTGTTCAGTGCATCTCTGTCGAACCGCACCGAAAAAGTCACCGTCGCCACCGAGTCCACAGGGATATTCTGATTTATGGTCAGTATATTCGTTCCCAGCTCGTAAAGCTTGGATATTATGGAGGACAGCACGCCCTTTTCGTCCCTGAGGGTGCAGTAGACCGAAACGATGTTGTTGGTCAGCCGTTCCTCATAATTGAAAACGGAGTCCTTATATTTATAGTAGGCGCTCCTCGAAATGCCCACAGCCCTGCAGGCCTCAGTTGAGGTAGATACCTCGCCCCTTGCCCGCATACGCTTTGCGGCAAGCACCTTAAGCACTATGTCAGGCAGCACATCAGCGCTGACAATGACCAGTCCCGACTCGTTTTCTTCCACGAAAAGTTCACCTCCGGCAAACAAGTGTATTCACAACACATACAACTATACCACTTTTTCCCCCGTTTGTCAAGCGCATTTTTTTGAATTTATTATCAATGAAGTCCCGATAACAGGGCGGTATACGCAGTATTGCACTGTTACGGAGGCTTTTGCCGAACGCAGATATGTTGAATGTGAACGAAATAAATCAATGGTTAACTTTTCTATTGTTAAAATTGCGGAAAAAGGGGGGCGCGCCTTGAATTTTTTTCAAAAAGGTTGTAAAATGAGTATGTATATCGGGAAAATGACCGAGCGTACAAATATTGGCACTTAAAGGTTTAAGATATGGTGAATTTTAACAGCCGAAAGGAGCGATCGGTTTGGATATAATCAGCGAGATACTGGAAACAGACAGACTTGCCGAGGAGAAGCTTGAGCAGGCTATGCAGAAGCGCAGCGAGATGCTCGCCGAATGCGAAAAGCAGGCGGAGGAGATACGCGAGAGCGCCAGGAAAGAGGCGGAGGATTACCGCAGGAAAATGCTGGAGAACGACGGCGCACCTGCTGCCGACAGCGCCCTTAAGGAGAGCGAGCAGGCACAGCTGAAAGCCCTGGCGGAGGCCTATGAGAATGACCACGAAAAGTGGGAAAACGACATAGTAGCTGCAATAACAGGCTGATGTGCGTGCATAGCGAAAGGGGGTGTCCGACATGATGGATAATTTCAGTTCCAATGCCACCACAGCAAAGATAAGGGCTAAATATGCCCAGCTGTTCACCGAGGAGGATTACCGCGAGATGGCGGCGCTGAGAACAGTTTCCGAGGCGGCGGAGTTCATTGCAAGGTCGGCACGTTTCAGGGAAGCTTTCACTGAGGTGGATCCGAACACTATCCACCGAGGTTATCTTGAAGAACTGCTGTACAGAGAGAATTTTGAGACATACATACGCCTCTGCAAATTCCAGGGGCTGGATAAGGAGCCTTTCTTCGGGTTCCTCATAAGGCGCAGCGAGATAGAGTGCATACTTTCCATAATAAACCGCATAAACTCATCGCTGGACAGGACATATCTTTCCGACCTGCCCGGATACCTTATAAAGTACCTGAGCATACCCGTCATGGAGCTGAGCAATTCCCAGACCTATGATGAGCTGGTGGCAGGGCTGAAGGGCACCCGCTACGGTAAGGTGCTGAAAAAGATACCTGTCCGTGAGGACGGCAATGCGGATTATACCGAGTGTGAGCTGAGGCTGCGCACGGATTATTACGAAGAACTGCTGGAGCAGGCAGACAAGGAATTCACAGGAGGGGTCTCAGACGAACTGAAGACCATGATACTCCGTGAGATAGACTGCCGCAATATCATAAATGCTTACCGTATGAAAGCCTACTTCGGGTATGCCCCCGAGGAGATAAAGCGCAGGTCGCTGAAATTCTACGGCATAGGCAAAACGAATATGGAAAGGCTGTATGAGGCCGCTGACGCCGAGACTATGATGGATATGGTTAACCATACCATCTACGGCAAGAACTCACCCGATACGGATAATATCGAGGTGGAGATAAACAGCGTGAAGATACGCAGGCTGCGGCATTACCTTACGGGCAGCACCCATGCTCCCGTGGCGCTGTATGCGTTCATACAGCTGTGTGATATAGATGTATCAAATCTGGTCCATATAATAGAGGGCATCAGATACGGCGTTGAGGCTGCGGCTATAGAAGCTCAGCTCATCACGCTCTGATAGCTTTTGCGAAAGGAGAGCGATCACTGGAATATGGCGATTGAAAAAATGGCGCTTGTCAATATCATAGGCAGGTTCGAGGATCTGGACGAGACCCTCATACGCTGCTGCGACAGCGGGTGCTTTCATATCGAGCCTGCTTTCAAGAACGAAGCAAATTCGACTATAAAGCTGCTCAATGAAAAGAACCCCTTTGGTGTGCCCCTGAAAGAATTTGCCTCGCTGGCTACCGAAATGGGTATACAGCTGACGGAAACAAAGGGTACACGCTTCAAGGGCTGGACTGCCGAGCAGTTCAACGAGCTGTCAGATAATATCGACGGCGAGATAGAGGAAAAGAGCAAGGAAAAACAGCGGCTTGCCGCAGAGGTGTCCGAGCTGGAGGGCGCAGTGCTGCAGGTGGATCACCTGCGGGGCATGAACAGCGATTTCAGCAAGATATTCGCCTGCAAGCATACCGCCTGCCGCATAGGGCGTATGCCTGCGGATAATCTGGCGAAGCTGCAATACTACGATCAGACATTCTTCTTCGTGCCCTTTGAAACTACCAGGGATTTCTGCTGGGGTATGTACTTCTGTGCAGAGGGGGACAAGGAACTGGTGGACAGCATCTTCCGTTCCATGTTCTTTGAGAGGATAAGGCTGCCCGAGTATGTAACGGGCAACACCGATGAGGCGCTGAAAAAGCTGGACGGTCAGATAACCGAAAAGAAAGCCCAGATAGAGGTGCTGGACAAGGAGATAAGTCAGCTGGCCGAAAAGCACGACCAGACCGTGCTGGAAGCCTACACCGCCCTGAAAAAGCGGTATGATATATTTGAGCTGCGCCGCAAGGTCGGGGCTGTGAAGGAGAAGTTCTATATCAAGGGCTTCGTTCCCAAAAAGCAGGCCGATAAGTTCACGGAGGGGTTCAAGGATATGGACGAGGTGGAGGTAGTGCTGCTGCCCGCCGATGCGGACGCGAACATCACACCGCCTACCGTGCTTAAAAACGGCTGGTTCACCAGACCCTTCGGTATGCTGGTGGAGATGTACGGCCTGCCCAAGTACAACGGCTTCAACCCCACAGCCTTCGTGGCTATAACCTATACATTGCTCTTCGGCATAATGTTCGGCGACCTGGGACAGGGCTTCCTGCTGTTCCTGGGAGGACTGCTGGTCGGCAAAAAGCTGAGCAAGCAGGCAGGGGGCATAGTTACCCGCTGCGGACTTTCAAGTATGGTCTTCGGTACACTGTACGGCTCGGTATTCGGCTTTGAGGAACTGCTCGACCCCGTGTATGAGAGCCTGGGCATAGATTTCCTGCCCCTTAAGATATTCCACTCCACCAGCTTCATACTGCTGTCGGCGGTGGCTATCGGTATCACGCTGATAGTTGTGGCTATGCTCATGAATATCTTCATAGGCTTCAAGGAAAAGAATTACGAGAAAGCGGTCTTCGGCGCCAACGGCATAGCAGGCCTGGTCTTCTACGGCTCACTGGTAACGCTGATAGTATGCAAGTACATAATAAAGGTGGAGCTGGCAAGCGGTGCGGTGTTCGCATTGCTCATAGCCATACCTGCACTGTGCATATTCTGCAGGGTGCCCTTCTCCATTGCGTTGAAGTACAAAAAGTGGAGGCTGTCTGAGGAAGAAGAGGATATGACCATAGGCGGCTTCATAGTAGAGAACTTCTTTGAGATGTTCGAGTTCGTGCTGAGCTATGTGTCAAACACCATGTCCTTCCTGAGAGTGGGCGGCTTCGTGCTTTCCCACGCAGGCATGATGCTGGTGGTAATGACACTGCTGGATATGTCCGCAACAGGCGTCAAGCCCGTTACCCTCATCATAGGCAACCTGTTCGTTATGGCTATGGAGGGTATGATAGTTGCCATACAGATAATCCGTCTGGAATTCTACGAGATGTTCTCGCGTTTCTATGAGAGTGACGGTAAGGCTTTTGAACCTGTCAATGTAAGCTTTGACAGCGATATCAATATTTAATTTTTGGAGGTCATCATTATGTTGAAATTATTTTTACTTCCCCTTGCAATAGTAGCCCTGCTGCTGGTACCCTTTGCTGTTATGGGCAAAAAGATAAAGACAGGCCAGAAGTCTCCCAGGGCTGCATTCATCGCTAACCTCTGCACCTTTGCAGGCGTTATGCTGGCAGCGCTTATAATACCTTTCGGTCATCTGGTATCCTTCGCAGCTGCTGAGGGCGACACTATCGCACAGGCAGTTTCCACAGGCGCAGGCATAGGCTACATCGCAGCAGGCCTGGCAGTTGGTATGGCTTGTATCGGCGGCGGTATCGCAGTTGGTTCGGGCGCACCTGCAGCTATCGGTGCTACCTCCGAGGATCCCCAGAACTTCGTTAAGGCGCTGATCTTCGTCGTACTGGGTGAAGGTATCGCACTGTACGGTCTGCTGATCGCTATCCTTATCATAAACGCAGTCGGCGGCTAATACTATGAAATTCTATCTGCTAAGCGATAACATAGATACCCTTATGGGTATGAGACTGGCAGGTATCGAGGGCAGGGTGGTACACACTCCCGAAGAGGTGTCGAAGGCGCTGGACGAAGCCATGGAGCTGGAAAATGTGGGCATAGTACTGATGACAGAGCTGGCCCTCAAGCAGTGCCCCGAAAAGGTCACGGATTATAAGCTTAACCGTGCCACGCCCCTTGTAGTTGAGATACCCGACAGACACGCCACGGCAAATATCTCCGATACAATATCGAAGTATCTGGCTGAGGCCGTAGGCATAAAGCTTTAAAACCGATCGGAGGACAACGATGACTGATCAGACACAAAAGCTGGAAAAATTCAAGCAGGCGGTCTTTGATGAGGCTGCCGAGAAGGCTGCTGAGATGATAAAGGAGACCGAGGCACACTGCGCCGAGGTCATAGCCCAGGCGAAGAGCGAGGCTGAAAGACTTGTGAGCAGCAGCAGGAAAAAGGCAGACAAGCAGCACAGCGAGGCTGCCCGCAGAGCAGAATCCGCAGGCAGGCTGGACAGCCGCAGAAACGTGCTGACTGCCAGAGAAGCCGTTATTGACAAGGTGTTCGCAAATGTCCGCGGCAAGCTGAATGAGTTCAGACAGACAGCGGATTATGAGAAGCTGCTGGTAAAGCGGGTGAATGAGTGCGCTGAGGCCTATCCCGATAAAAAGGGCGAGGTGCGCCTGGCGGCCGCTGATATGAAGTATGCCGATAAACTTACCTGCGGCGGCAGATTTACCGTGGCAGAAAGCGCAAATATCCTGCTGGGGGGACTTATGGTAGTATTCCCCGAGGATAACCTGGCGCTGGATTGTACCTTTGACAACGAGTACAGCAGACAGAAAAGCGGCTTTGCAGGCAAGGCAGGGCTCACCATAAAGTAGCGGGCTGAGGGCTTCTGCTGTAAATGAAACACAAACATCTGCGGGGCTGACCCTGCGGTATACCGAACGCCCGTCGGGCTTTGGTAGAGTTCACTTAAAGGGCGTGAATAAAATGAGTACGGAAACAATGGATAAAATATATTCGGTAAACGGACCTGTCGTAACGGTCCGTGATACCAAAAGCTTTTCCATGCAGGAAATGGTCTTTGTGGGCAACAAAAAGCTGATAGGCGAGGTCATTCGTGTCAGCGCCAAGGAGACCACACTGCAGGTATACGAGACTACTACAGGCCTTAAGCCCGGTGAACCTGTGTACGGCACAGGTGCGCCTATGGCGGCAACTCTCGGCCCGGGCATACTTGATAATATGTACGACGGTATCGAAAGACCCCTGAAAAGGCTGGAGGAGATAAGCGGTGCGTTCATATCCGAGGGCGCCAATGTACCCTCCCTGGATACCGAGCGCAAGTTCGAGGTAACGATGACAGTCAAGCGGGGCGATATGCTGCGCCCGGGCGAGATATATGCTACCTGCCCCGAAACAGCACTTATCACCCATAAATGTATGCTCTCGCCCCTTTCAAAGGGCGGCGAGGTCATCTGGACGGCGGTGACGGGCAAGTATACCGTAAATGATGTGGTATGCAGGATAAAGGACGAATACGGCAGGGAAGAGGAGCTTACCCTCTGCCAGAAATGGCCTATCAGAACGCCCCGTCCCTGTGCTGCAAGAATGCCCATGTCAAGGCCGCTGATAACAGGCCAGCGTATCATTGATACTGTGGTGCCCGTGGCTAAGGGCGGCACAGCGGCTATCCCCGGGGGCTTCGGTACAGGCAAGACCATGAACCAGCACCAGATAGCAAAGTGGTGCGATGCGGATATAATCGTGTACGTCGGCTGCGGTGAGCGCGGCAACGAGATGACCCAGGTACTGGAGGAATTCTCTGAGCTGATCGACCCCAAGACCCAGCGCCCCCTGACAGACAGAACGACCATGATAGCAAATACCTCCAATATGCCTGTGGCAGCGAGAGAGGCTTCTATCTACACAGGTATAACTCTGGCTGAGTATTACAGGGATATGGGCTACCATATAGCTATTATGGCTGACTCGACCTCCCGCTGGGCTGAGGCTCTGCGTGAGATATCGGGCCGTCTGGAAGAAATGCCCGCAGAGGAAGGCTTTCCTGCATATCTGCCTTCCCGTATATCCGAGTTCTATGAGAGGGCAGGCTATGTGAAGACTCTCGGCGGCGCTGAGGGATCCGTTACTATCATAGGTGCGGTATCTCCCCAGGGCTCTGACTTCTCTGAACCTGTTACACAGAATACCAAGCGTTTCGTAAGATGCTTCTGGGCGCTGGATAAGGCACTGGCTTATGCAAGACATTATCCCGCTATAAACTGGAACACCAGCTACTCAGAGTATATCGATGACCTGAGCGCTTATTACAAAAACAACGTCGCACCCGATTTTATGGAGGTCAGACAGCAGATATCAAATATACTGGTGGAAGAAAACAGCCTTATGGAGATAGTAAAGCTCATGGGTACCGATGTGCTGCCCGATGACCAGAAGCTGCTCATAGAAGTGGCAAGGGTGGTGCGTGTAGGCTTCCTCCAGCAGAACGCTTATCATAAGGACGATACCTATGTACCGCTTGAAAAGCAGTACCGCATGATGAAGGCGATACTGAGATTTTACGAGCTTTCCAGGGAGGCTCTGGGCAGAGGTGTCGCAGTGGACGATATCATGAAAAACGGCTGGGCTGACAAGCTCATCAAGATAAAGTATGATATCCCCAATGACAAGCTGAGTATGTTCGATGATTACGAGCGTGAGATGAACGAGTGGTACAAGAATGCGGAGGTGGTCTGATTGAATATCAAATATATGGGTTTGAGCGAGATCAACGGACCGCTGGTCGTGCTGGATAAATGCAAGGATATAAGCTACGATGAGATAGCCGATATCGAACTGGACAACGGCACCCACCGTCTGGCAAGAGTGGTCGAGGTATATGAGGACAAGGCAGTGCTGCAGGTGTTCGAGGGCACTAAGGGGCTCTCGCTGAAGAACACTACCACCAGCTTTGAAGGCAGACCTATGGAGCTGCCCCTGTCGGGTGAGATGCTGGGACGTATCTTCAACGGCGCAGGAAAGCCTATCGACGGCCTGGGCGAGATAGTGGCAGAGGAGAGCCGCGATATCAACGGCAACCCCCTGAACCCCGTTTCCCGTGTGTACCCAAGAAACTATATAAATACAGGCATATCTTCCATAGATGCCCTGATGACCCTGATACGCGGCCAGAAGCTGCCCATTTTCTCGGGCTCGGGTCTTTCCCACAACAAGCTGGCTGTGCAGATAGTTCGTCAGGCCAAGATAGCTGATGAGGCAGGGCAGGATTTCGCAGTCGTCTTCGGCGCCATGGGCGTTACCAATGACGTTGCAGATTACTTCCGCAGAAGCTTTGAGGAAACAGGCGTTCTCCAGAGAGTTGCCATGTTCCTGAACCTTTCCAACGACCCTATCATCGAGCGTATACTTACCCCCAGGTGCGCACTGACCTGTGCTGAATACCTGGCCTTTGAAAAGAATATGCATATCCTGGTAATACTTACAGATATGACCTCCTATGCTGAGGCATTGCGTGAGTTCTCGTCTTCAAAGGGCGAGATACCTGGCAGAAAGGGCTATCCCGGCTACCTGTATTCAGACCTTGCGGCTATCTATGAGAGAGCAGGCATCGTCAAGGGGGCTGAGGGTTCTGTTACACAGATACCCATACTTACCATGCCCAACGACGATATCACCCACCCTGTCCCCGACCTGACAGGCTATATCACCGAGGGACAGATAGTGCTTGACCGCAACCTGGACCAGACAGGTGTTTACCCGGGTGTTGCCATACTGCCCAGCCTTTCAAGACTTATGAAGGACGGCATAGGCGAGGGCTACACCAGAGAAGACCACCAGATGTGCGCCAACCAGCTGTTCGCCTCCTACGCTAAGGTGCAGGACGCAAGGTCGCTGGCATCGGTCATCGGTGAGGAGGAACTTACCGCTATCGACAAGGCTTACCTTAAGTTCGGTGACTTGTTCGAGGCTAATTTCATAGACCAGGGCTTTGAGACCAACCGTTCCATAGAGGAGACCCTTGACCTGGGCTGGGCTCTGCTCTCCACTCTGCCGAGGACTGAGCTTGACCGTGTGGACGATGAGCATCTGGATAAGTTCTATCAGCCCGAAAAGGCTGCGGAGCAGTTTTCGTGATAAAGACAATGAAGCCTGACCATACTATGGGAGAGAGGTGAGAAAATGGCAGATCAGCAGGTGTTCCCCACCAAGGGAAACCTTATGGCGACCAAGAAAAATCTTCAGCTGGCAGCACTGGGCTATGAGCTGCTGGACAGAAAGAGGAACATACTTATCCGTGAGATAATGACACTGGTGGAAAAGGCCAAGGAGCTGAGAAGCTCTATCGAGGAGACTTATAAGGAAGCCTACGAGATGCTCAAGCTGGCAAATATGTCCATGGGTGTTATAATGCCCTATGCGGAATGTATGCCTGTGGAAAACGGCATCGAGCTTTCTTCCAAGAGCGTTATGGGTGTTGAGCTGCCCGAGGTCATTTTCCACGATACCCCCACAGATGTCTGCTACGGTTTTTCGAGAACAAATTCTCAGCTGGACAGAGCGTTCATAGCCTTTGAAAAGGTAAAGCGCCTGACTGTTACGCTGGCGGAGGTCGAGAACAGCATTTACAGACTTTCAGTGGCTATAAAGAAGACCCAGCGCCGTGCCAATGCGCTGCAGAACATTATAATCCCCCGCTATACCGATACCGTCAAGTTCATTTCCGACTCGCTGGAGGAAAAGGACAGAGAGGAATTCTCGCGAATGAAGGTAATAAAGGCGGTAAAGCTGAGGAAAGAGGAAGAAGCTTCCAAGGAGGGCTGACCATGGAGACCCTGAAAAAAGCAATGCGAAATTACTGGGTGCTTTCGGCATTCTGCGTGGTAATGGGTATCGCACTTATCTACGACCCCCATTTCTTCACCCGTGTGGTGGGGCTGATAGTGGGCGGCATAATGGCGGTATACGGTGCCATAGCTCTGATGAGGTACTTTATCGCCCACAAGTCCGACCCTGAAAATGCCACAGGGCTGGTCTCGGGGATCATCTTCGTGACTGCAGGTGTGTTCATCATGGTAAGACCCGATTTCATACCAAAGGTCATAGCGCTGATATTCGGCTGCTATATGCTCATCAGCGGTGTTGTCAACATACAGGAAGCCTTGTATGTCAAAAGCCGCGGCGAAGCCAAATGGCTCAGGGCATTCCTGCCAGGGGTGCTTACGGCGCTGCTGGGTGTGCTTCTGCTGATAAATCCTCTGCTGCTGGCAACTGCCACATTGAGGGTGCTGGGTGTCTGCCTGCTGGCTGCGGGCATACTGAACATCACAGGCAGCTTTTCCATTGGGAGGAGCGTCTTCAAAAGGGTAAAGGACCGTGAGCCCTACACCTGCGAAAACGAAGACAAGACCGAGTTCATTGATATCAAATAAATAACCCCCAATTTCGATGTGTATTGCCGATAATACACAACCAAATTTGGATCTTATAATTGTCTGTCCTCTGTTACAGAGGGCAGGCATTTTTCATTTTCACGGCAAAACAAAAAATGCGGAAAGCACTGTGCTTTCCGCATTCATATCATACAAAACTATTATGCGTCTTCCTTATCAAGGCCGCTGATAGTGAAGGTAACTTCCAGGCTCTTAGCGAACATGAGCTTGTCCTTGTCGATGCCGGGATCTTCCTTGGTCTTGCCGTAGTCGTTGTAGATCTCAATTCTGTAGCAGTTGTTGTTGGACTCGATATTGCCGTAAACGATCTTGTCGGGGTCGAACTCAACTTCTTCGCCGTCAGCCTTGATAGAGTCAAGGGTAACAGTGATCTCCTGACCTGTGTACTTGCCTCTGGTCATCTTGTTGGTGCCGTAGTCGTCGCCGTCAGAGAACTTCTTCTGGTCGCCCGATTTGGTAGCCTCACCGTCAGCAGTGGTGGTGCCGTCGCAGATACCTGTGATATCAACACAGAATACAGCAGGGCCTGTAGCAGGGAATACCACGCCGAAATCTTCATCTACCAGTACGCCGTTGCCTACGTTGGTAGCGCCTGTAACAGCGTCATCAGCGCACATGGAATCCTTGGTGATAGCAACAGTGTAAGTGCCGTCGCCTGTGATGTCGGCATCTATACCGTAAGCACCGTCACCCCTCTGGTCCTCGGGATAACCCTGACCTGCCATGTTCCTCCAGAACCACTCGGGGTTGGAAGCGTACATCAGGAACGCGTCATAGCCCTCGAACTCGGTAACGGGAACGAAATCAGCATCGGGCTCAAAGCACTCAAGACCTGTGATCTCGTCGATGTAAGGCTCATCGCTCAGGTCGGGAGCCTCTGTCTCGGCAGGTTCCTCGCTCTCAGCGGGAGCTTCGGTCTCCTCAGGGGCCTCTGTCTCAGCAGGAGCCTCAGTTTCAGCTGCCTTTGTGGTAGTAGTTGTGGTGCTGTCGCCGCCCTCGGAAGTATCACCGCAGGAAGCAAAAACTGCTGTGGTCATGCACAGTGCGCAAGCCATTGCCATTATCTTCTTTAACATAAATATACCCTCCGTCCTTATTTCCTATAACCGATCGTCCGCCCCTTTATGGGGGCATTTTCTTATTTTCCGTCAATTTGATTGTACATGATTTTCGCATTTTTTTCAAGGTGATATTTATACAAATTCCCCATAGTGCCCCCTTGGATAAATCGTAACAATGCACAAAATGCTCTGAAAATATGTTAGTTTTTTAGCAAGTATAGTCATTTTG
The DNA here is from genome assembly GCF_017464355.1 of Ruminococcus sp. Classification (GTDB taxonomy): domain Bacteria; phylum Bacillota; class Clostridia; order Oscillospirales; family Ruminococcaceae; genus Hominimerdicola. The sequence continues at coordinate 38,320 of NZ_JAFUAG010000032.1, forward strand.
TATAAAAGACATCACTATTCTGCCCCGCCGATGATCAGGGCATTTTCGCAAAATTTTCGGCGAAATGTGAAAATATTAACCCCATTTGGTTATATTGCCCTGTGGGCGGAGGGACGCTTTCGTCAAATTTTACATTCGTTCCCTTGACATATGGGGGAAATCGTGGTATACTCTTTTATGTTGATAGCATGGTAATGCTTTACCACGCTAAATTTGACAGAGAGCGTCAAGCTGTGATATAATAATTTGGAAAGAAAGGCAGGGGGCGCATATGACAGAGATAGATAATACCGACTGGGGGCGCTCAGTGGCAGGGGTCTGCATAAAGGACGGCAAGGTGCTGCTGGCAAGGCATACCTACGGCAAGGGCAAGGGTATGCTGATAATCCCCGGAGGATATATAAATAAGGGCGAAATGCCCGAGGAAGCCCTTGCAAGAGAATACCGTGAGGAAACAGGTATAACCGTTAAAGCAGGCAGGCTCATCGGCATGAGGTTCAATCCTAAGGACTGGTATGCCGTGTTCACCGCCGAGTATGTGGAGGGCGAGCCCCGTTCTGACGGGGAGGAGAACAGTGAGGTCATCTGGCTGGAAACAGAAAAGGCTCTGGCGGAGGAAACTGTACCTCATCTTACAAAGCTGATGATAGAAAAAGCCCTTTCGTCGGGGGGAATGACCCTGACACCCTTTGAGAGTAGGACAGCGGGCAGCATACTGTTCACCGCTGAGATGAACGACCGAGATAATAACACCATTTGTATAATGTAAGGAGAAGATCTGTCATGAGTGAAAAACTGTGGAGAAAAAATCTTATAAATATCGAGCCCTATGTGGCAGGTGAGCAGCCAAAGAACGAGAACATAATCAAGCTCAATGCCAACGAGAACCCCTATCCTCCCGCCCCTGGGGTGGCTGAGGTGCTGGCGAAGAAGGATATCTTCGACCTGAAAAAATATCCCTCGGCAGATGCGGTGCCTCTCAAGGCGGCTCTGGCTGAACGCTATGGGCTTGCACCCGAGAACGTCTTCTGCGGCAATGGCTCGGACGATGTGCTGGCTACGGCATTCAGGGCTTTCTTCAATTCTGACAAGCCTATACTCTACCCCGATATAACCTACAGCTTTTACCCCGTGTGGTGCGAGCTGCTGAAAATACCCTATGAGACCAGACCCGTGGACGGCAGTTTCCTTATCAATGTAAAGGACTACTACGCTGAAAACGGCGGCGTGGTCATACCCAACCCCAACGCCCCCACAGCCATAGGTGTGGGCAAGGAATTCATAGTTGACCTGCTGGAGCACAACCGCGATGTCATAGTCATCATAGATGAAGCTTATGTGGATTTCGGCAGATACAGCTGCGTTGAACTCATAAAGGAATACGACAACCTCATCGTCACCCAGACTTTTTCAAAGTCAAGGTCGCTGGCAGGTATGCGCATAGGCATGGCTTTCGCCCAGCCTGAGCTGATAAGCTATATGCAGGCCGTCAAGGACAGCTACAACAGCTATCCCCTTGACCAGCTGGCTATCGAAACAGCTATTGCCAGCCTGAAAGATGAAGCGTACTTCCGTGAGAAGGTGGAGCAGATAAAGGCCACCCGTGACCGTTCAGCCGAGGCTTTCCGCGGCATGGGCTTCAATGTCACCGACAGCGAAACGAACTTCCTGTTCGTCAATCACCCTGATGTCCCTGCGGAGGAGATATTCAGCTACACCCGCGAAAAGGGCATATTTATCCGTTATTTCAAGAAACCCGTCATCGACAAGTGGCTTCGCATAACCATAGGCACCGATGAGGAGATGGACAAACTCATAGGTGCAGTTAAGGAGCTTCTGGAAAGCAGGTGAGCATATGTTTCGGGAATACGCTAAAAAGCTGAAAAATGCCTGGAACGGCAAGCAGACCGAGAACGAGAAATATGCGGCGGTAAAGCAGTTCGTGAATGCCCCGAGGCAGGGCAGGCTGCTGGATATAGGCCTGGGCGGTGATGCCATGCTGCAAAAGCTCAGCGATAAGCGGCTGGCACTTTATGGGGTGGATATATCTTCCGCTGACCGTGAGAGGAGCATTGACGAGATAGCCCTAATGGGGCTGACCAAAATAGATGAGCTGCCCTACCACGATGAGTTCTTCGACTGCGTTACCACCGTGGATACCACGACCCTCTGGGAGGACAAAATGGCTGCCTTTGCCGAGATACTCCGTGTACTTAAAGCAGGCGGGCAGCTGCTGTGCGCCTTTGATTTCGACAGCGACAGCGGCGAGGGCACCCCGCCCCGCACCCTGCGGGAAAGCGCAAGGCTGGCAGGCTTTGAGAACGTCAGAGTCAAGGTGCTGCGCAGTGAGGGCAGCTATCTGCTCATAGGTGACAAGCCATGCTGAAAATAGTCCCCCTGTCCGCAGAAAACACCGCCGCCGCCGCAGAGCTTTCCGCCAAGTGCCTTAAAGAGGCCTGGAGCGAGAGCACCCTGGCGGCGCAGCTGAAAAATCCCCATGACCATACGGTAATAGCCTATGCCGACGGTGTGGCCGCAGGCTTCCTCAGTGTCTGGTGCGTGGCAGGGGAGGCGGAGATAAACAACATCTGCGTGCTGCCCGAATACCGCAGACAGGGCATAGCAAAAACCATGCTCGCCCATGCGGCACAGGAACTCACCGAGGCCGGACGCTGGGTGCTGGAGGTCCGTGAGTCCAACGCCGCAGCCATAGCCCTCTACGAAAGCCTGGGCTTTCAAAAGGCAGGCCTCAGAAAAAATTTCTACGATTCTCCCACCGAAAACGCACTGATAATGGCGAAATAATAAAGCGCAGACGATCAGGGCGGTTCTTGTAAAGATGATCATGTATTTTATCCTTGCAAGACCTGCCCATGCCGTCTGCGCTTTGTTATTTTGCACAAACCTGTGCTGCACGGGGTGGGGGTCATGCGCTGAACGCATAAAAATAGATTTTTAACAAAAAAGTGCTTTACATTTGGCTTTTTGGGGTGTATACTATCATAGTACGCTTATATTTAGCAAACTAACTATAAGGAGGCGAATATTTAGTGAGAAAGTCGAAACAGGCTGAGGTCATCAGGGCATCGAAGTACGCTCACCAGAAAATCGAGTGCATAATAAATGCAAGGCTGGCCGACAAGGACATCACAGCGGCGCAGAGCCATGTGCTGATGTACATAATCTACCACCCTGCACCTGTGTACCCCTCGGACATACAGCGGGATATGCATATATCCGCGGCGACGGTATCGGGGCTGGTGAAGAAGCTGAGGTCAAAGGGCTACCTGACGCTGGAGGGCTGTGATACCGATGAGCGCAGGCGGGGACTTATCGTCACCGAGAAGGCACTTTCTCATAAGGCAGAGATAGAGAGCTGCATGAGCAGTATCGAGGATCATGCCTTTAAAGGCTTTACAGAGGAGGAGCTGGAAAATCTCCACGGGCTGCTGATACGTATGGCCGAAAATCTAAAGAACACAGGTAAGGAGGAGCAATGAGATGCAGAAAATACTTGCTCAGATAAAGCAGTATAAGAAAGATACCATACTGACCCCTTTCTATGCCATGCTTGAGGTCGTTATGGAGGTGCTGCTGCCCTACATAATGGCAAGGATAATCGACAAGGGCATAGAAAAAGGTGACATGAAAGCCGTAGGTCTTTACGGCGGACTTATGGCAGTGGCCGCCATGGTCAGCCTGTTCTCGGGCATAATGTCGGGAATACACGGTGCCAGGGCTTCCACGGGATTTGCCTGCAACCTGCGTGAGGAGATATACCGCAGGATACAGACATTCTCCTTTGCAAACATAGACAAGTTCTCCACCGCAGGCCTTGTCACAAGAATGACCACAGATGTCACCAACATACAGAACGCTTTCCAGATGTGCATACGCATAGCTGTGCGTGCGCCTTTCATGCTCATAAGCAGCATGGTCATGAGCTTTATGGTAAGCCCCCGCATGAGCAGTATGTTCCTGGTGGCGCTGGTGGTACTGGCAGTGGCGCTGGGACTGGTGGTAAGGTTTGCTATGAAGACCTTCAGCGAAGCCTTCCACAAGTACGATGAACTCAATGCCAGCGTGCAGGAGAATGTTTCGGCTATACGCGTGGTAAAGGCCTATGTCCGTGAAGACTACGAGAAGAAGAAGTTCCGCAGGGCCTCGGGCAACCTGTACAATATGTTCGTCAAGGCTGAGAGCATAGTTGCCCTCAACAACCCCGTAATGATGCTGGTGAGCTATTCTGCCATAATCGCCATAAGCTGGCTGGGCGCCCACATGATAGTCGGCGGCAGCCTTTCAACAGGCGAGCTGACCAGTCTGTTCTCCTACATATTCAGCGCATTCATCTCACTGATGATGCTCTCGTTCATCTTTGTTATGATATCCATGTCCACCGCGAGCATAAAGCGTATCAGCGAGGTGCTGGACGAAGTCCCCGACCTGGCAGACAAGGCTGACCCCATAAAGGAGATGAAGGACGGCTCCATCGACTTTGACAATGTAAGCTTTGCCTACTTCAAGGGCGAGAACAAGGATGTGCTGCATGATATCGACCTGCACATAAAGTCGGGGGAAACTATCGGTATCATCGGCCCCACTGGCTGCGGCAAGACCTCGCTGGTAAATCTTATCAGCAGACTTTACGATGTCACCAAGGGCAGCGTAAAGGTCGGGGGAGTAGATGTGCGGGACTACGATATGGAATTCCTGAGAGATAACGTATCTGTCGTTTTGCAGAAGAACGTGCTGTTCTCGGGCAGTATAATCGAGAACCTGCGCTGGGGCAACCCCGAGGCCACTGTGGAAGAATGTATCGAGGCCTGCAAGGCAGCCTGCGCCGATGAGTTCATCGAGCGTATGCCCGATAAGTACGAGACCCACATCGAGCGGGGCGGCGCTAACGTTTCAGGCGGCCAGAAGCAGAGGCTCTGTATTGCAAGAGCTTTGATGAAGCGCCCCAGGGTGCTGATACTGGACGACTCCACCAGCGCCGTTGACACCGCCACCGACGCCAGGATAAAGGAAGCCTTCGCCGAGAAGATACCCGGCACCACCAAGCTGATAATCGCCCAGCGTATATCCAGCGTTGAAAAGGCCGACCGCATACTGGTCATCGAGGACGGCAGGATAACAGGCATCGGCACCCATGAGGAGCTGCTGGAAAATAACGAAACTTATGCAGATATATATACCTCCCAGGCAGGCGGCGGCGGAGATTTCGACCGCCCGGAGAATGCCGAGGGCAAGGCAGTTAAAACAGGAAAGGAGGGAGAGTAAATGCCCCGTATGGATAAGACCGCACCCCGTCCCCAGATGAGCAAGGATACCTTCAGGGTGCTGGGACGAGTGCTGAGATTTATGTTTAAGGATTACCTGGTGCATTTCATCATAGTGGTGATATGCATAATCGTACAGGCCATAACCACCCTTAAGGGCATGGTGTTCATACAGTCACTGGTGGACGACTACGTTGCCCCCATGCTCAAGCAGAAGGCTGAGCTTGGCGACGCTTTCTCTCCCGATTACAAACCCCTGGCAGGTGCGCTGGTAAAGCTGGCTGTCATCTATGTGGTGGGACTTTCCTCGGCCTATGCCTACAACCGTATCATGGTAAACGTAGGCCAGGGCACCCTGAGAAATTTCAGGAACTCCCTTTTCGACAACATGGAGAGCCTGCCCATAAAATACTTTGACACCCACGCTCACGGCGATATCATGTCGGTGTATACCAACGACGTTGACACTCTCCGTCAGTTCATCGCCCAGAGCATACCTCAGCTGATAAACTCCACCGTTTCGCTTGTGGTGACACTTTTTTCCATGATAGCCCTCAACGGCTTCCTCACACTGCTTTCTATCTTCATGGCAGTGGTCATGATGATAGTCACCGCTAAGATATCAGCCAGCTCGGGCAAGTATTTTGCAGCCCAGCAGAAGGACCTGGGTGAGGTCAACGGCTTCATCGAGGAAATGCTGGACGGCCAGAAGGTAGTCAAGGTCTTCTGCCACGAGGACAAGGCGCAGGCAGATTTCAGGGAGATAAACGACAAGCTCCGTGACAGCGCCAACAACGCAAACAAGTTCGCAAACATACTCATGCCCATAAACGGCAACATAGGCAACATCAGCTATGTGCTGTGTGCAGTGCTGGGCGCCGTGCTGATGATAAGGAACATCGGCGGCATAACCCTGGGCAAGCTGGTAGCTTTCCTGACACTTAACAAGAACTTCACCATGCCCATCACTCAGATAAGCCAGCAGATGACCTTCATCATCATGGCAACGGCAGGTGCGGGCAGAGTTATGGACCTCCTTGACCAGATACCCGAGACCGATGAGGGCTATGTGGAGTTCGTGAATGCAAGGTTCGGCGCAAATGGCGAACTGGAAGAATGCAGCGAGCGCACAGGCACCTGGGCATGGAAGCACCCTCATAAGGAGGACGGCACTGTCACCTACACACAGATGAAGGGCGAGATAGTGTTTGACGGTGTAGACTTTGGCTACAACGATGAAAAGATAGTTCTGCATGATGTGAAGCTGTTCGCAAAGCCCGGCCAGAAGATAGCCTTTGTAGGCTCCACGGGCGCAGGCAAGACCACCATAACCAACCTGATAAACCGTTTCTACGATATACAGGACGGCAAGATAAGGTATGACGGCATAAACATCACCAAGATCAAAAAGCCCGCCCTCAGAAAGACCCTGGGCATAGTTTTGCAGGATACCCACCTGTTCACAGGTACGGTAATGGACAATATCCGCTACGGCAACCTTGATGCCACCGATGAGGAATGCATAGCCGCGGCCAAGCTTGCCAACGCCTCGGGCTTTATCGAAAAGCTTGAGCATGGCTACGACACCGTGCTTACAGGTGACGGCGGAAACCTCAGCCAGGGGCAGCGCCAGCTGCTGGCCATAGCAAGGGCGGCTGTGGCAGACCCTCCCGTGCTTATACTGGACGAAGCTACCTCCTCCATCGACACCCGCACCGAAAAGCTGGTGCAGGCAGGCATGGACGCTCTCATGCACGGCAGAACGACCTTCGTCATCGCCCACAGATTGTCCACAGTAAAGAACTCCGACTGTATCATGGTACTTGAACAGGGCAGGATAATCGAACGTGGCACTCACGATGAACTCATCGACAAAAAGGGCAAATACTTCCAGCTTTACACAGGAAGCTTTGCTGATTCATAATTATTGGCAGGCATTATTGCTTTGCTGTTAAAACGTAAAAACGTGCGTTCACGAAAAAATCCGTGAACGCACGCTTTTTTATTTCGGCAGGTGGAGTCAACGCGGCGGGGGCAAGCCCCCGCCCTACAAGAACACAAAACCTGCGCCCCTGTCAACAATTATGAATTATGAATTATGAATTGTATTGACCCCGCCGATGAAAATGGGGGTGCCGTTTTCCATATCGACTATGGCATAGGCAAAGGGGCGGTCCAGATAGACACGCTTTGGTTCTTCTATCTCAATAGCGCCTTCAGTGAACATTTCAACGGCGGTGGCGGCGGCGGCTCTGGTGCCCTCGCGGTCTAACTCGATGTGGGTCTTGTGCAGCACACGGCCTATCTTCAGCTGACCCTCGGCAGCTTTGCCCATATCCGAAAAATCTGCATTGTCAGAGAAAGGCAGACCCATGCCCATGGCGGTAAGCTCGTCTGAAAGCTCGTTGTCATAGTCAAAGGAAAATTCGGGTATGCACACATCTGCAACTCCACTTGCTGTTTCATAGTACTTTCTCAGCTTGTCGCCGTCAAGAGAAGCGGCAAAGTCTGCGAGGTCTGTGCCCTCCTCGGGCAGGAGTGCCATAAAGCCGTATTCATACCCCATATACGGCTTGATGAAGCCTGTCACGCCGTCCTCCGCGATATAGTAGCCCTCCTCGGAGTACATCATGTTCACCTTTTCGATCTCACCCTTTGAATTCGTGAAGTCTGCGTCCTCGACTATCTGCTCGTCGGTATAACCCTCGTTCCATTCGCCCTCAAAGGCAATTGCGTTCACCAGATAGATAACAGCCTCAGGGGGTATCTCATCAAGTATCTCGGGTATCATGCCCTTGGTGTTGTTGCTGACCCAGCCGTTTATGTCGTCAAGGGTGGTATTATCAAAGGGGGCAGTGTAGCTCTCTGCATTGTAGAATTCTTTCAGCTTGTCGCAGAACTCCTGCTGCATGGTCACTCTGTTTTCATTTGCCCAGAGAGAGTTCGCCACGTTGAAACTGACACTTTCGCAGTGGTTGAAGCGGGTCATGCGGTACTGCAAAGCATTATTCAGCTTGTCGATGGGAGTGCCGCCCAGGGCAGCTTCCATAGATGAAAGGGTTTCGCCCTTAGCACCATTTGCTGTCATGCCCAGCGCCATCATGACGCTTTCGGGGGATATCAGCACGTTCTTGCCCTCTTTGAGTTCCTCAGTGCAGCTTGCCTTGAAAAGCTCTGCCGCATAATTGCAGTAGTTTTCGTTGAAGTCATCATCAGGCTCGTTTTCGTTCTCTGTCATCACCACGTTTGAAAGGGGCTTCACGCTGATATCCACAGGCTCGGGGATATCTTTTGCGGGCTTTTCGGCCGTCTGTGATGACGCAGTGCTGTTTGCAGTATTGCCCGTGTCGGAAGTATCGCTGCCTTTCACCTCGCCGCAGGCGGTAAGTGTCAGCATGAGCCCTGCCAGTGCAGTGCATATGGTCCTTTTCAGATTTTTGTTTTTCATGTTGTTTTCTCCCTGTATTTTGTGAATATATCGTTCAGCTTGCCGTGAAGCTGATAGACATAGTTTTCTGAACTGAGTGTTGTGCCGTCCTCAAAGAACAGCTGTGTAGCAAAGCATACCTCATCATAGGCGAAAAGGCGCTTTTGGGGCTTTTGCAGCTCTGCATAAAGGTCTTCTCCCAGCAGGAAGTAATAGTCCTCACGGCTTATCTCGTATTCGCCCTTGCCGTGCTGCCTGCCGTCTTCTTTTGAAAGGCTGAAGCGCTCGCCTTCGTTTTTGAGTACCCAGCTTATCTTCCTGCCGTCCTCGCCTCCCGTTTCACTGATACGGACTTCTGTGGGGGCGCCATGCTCGCTTTTCGCCCAGACCTCTTGGCTCTTCTGAGTTATGTAGTCCTCGCTGCTGAGGCTCTCGCAGGTGTAGGTGATGTTCAGCTCATCGTCCACCACGGCATGGTATCTGTCGAAAACGCCGCCCGAGCCGTACCGCACGAAAATGTCCGTTTCGCCCGCAGCCTTTGCCTCATACACCCGCCCGAAGACCTCGGTGCTGGTGCCTGTATACATACTGAGCTCCTCCGATTTGGTGAGTATGCCGTCATCAATAAGCACAAATTCGTTGGAGGGATCGGGGCTGCCCTCCCGCAGTAACGCTATCACCAGCCTGCCGTCCTCGCGGACTCCTGTCTTGTAATCATGCTCGGCCTTGTGGTTGTTGTATGCCATTTTCCCCAGTATGATGACCACTGTGGCCACCACCGGAAATACCAGCGCCGCAGCCACGGTCAGCACCGCTTTCAGGAAGCCTTTGGCGGCATTTGCTCCTCGTCCTCTCATCATATCTCCTTGTGTTCCTTTTTATAGTACATAGTTCTTTGTTTCCCGCAGCTTGTCAGCGTTTTCTGTATTATATACGTTTCTGACACGGAATTTTTATGGGGTGATACTGCACAAACTTCCCACAGATATCTTGTCAGTATTAAACAAAAAGCACGGCCGAAGTGACCCGCCCCACATTGTGCGTACAGCACAAAAAAGCCCCTATGGTAAATTAAATCAAGCTACGAACTGGCTTCGCAATTCAAGCGGAGTCAGTTTTGTTTTGAGTTGAATTCGCTGGTGATTGTAAAAGTAGATGTA
>NZ_JAFUAG010000033.1 GCF_017464355.1 Ruminococcus sp.
AAACCGTGCTTCTTGTGCTATACTATTCATGGAACAACTCTCTTTTCATGATATTTTTGTTTTTGTTAGCACTTAACATTATATCATATTGAGAGTTGTTTTTCTATTTTTGGTGTCTATGATCTATTGTAACATAACATTATGTAAAAAAAAGGAGGGACAGCAAAAAGTCCGTTTCTCCGCAGAACGCCCCCATACCGCTGATATTTAATGGACTTCCGATATTGGACCGTATCGCTGATGATACACGATCGGATCGGGCTATCGCGGATATACTGCGCGGGTTGCATTTTTCATGACTTTGTGCTATAATCATTTGCGGCGGTCAAAACTATACCGACTGCGGACAAGGGAAGTAAAATGAAAAAAATAAAAGCATTTCTTAAAAAGGAGCTTATGCTCACCATATCGGTGCTGGCGGCGGCAGCCTCGCTGTTCATAACGCCCCCGGGCAAACGGCTGCTGGGGGATATCGACTGGCGTACCCTGGGCACCCTGCTGATGATGCTGTGCGTGCTGGAGGGTTTCAAGCAGGAGAACGTGCTGCGGCCGCTGGTGTCCCTGGCCTCACGGCTGAAAAAGATGACGGGCATATCCCTGTTTCTCATATTCGGGGTGTTCTTCACCTCCATGTTCGTCACCAATGATGTTTCACTGATGATCTTCGTGCCCCTGACTATCATCATCTTCCGCGGGGCGGACAAGGAGAAATATATACTCCCCGTTATAACCATGGAGAACATAGCCGCCATAAGGGGTTCCCTGCTGACGCCCTTCGGCAGTCCCCAGAACCTGTTCCTCTACGGACGTTCGGGCACCACGGCAGAAAACTTCATGCTGCATATGCTGCCCCTGTGCGCCATGTCGGCGGTGCTGCTGGTCATATTCGTGCTGGTGCTTTACCGCAAAGATCTCAGCGAGCCCATAAACGCAGACCCCTCGGCCTCATCACAGCAGTGGCTCCCCGAGAACAGGGTGAAGCGCATAGCATACCTGCTGCTCTTCGGGGTCATAATCTTCACCATCGTCAGCCGCACGGCCTACTGGTACATCGCCCTGATACTTGTGCTTGGGGTGATAGCCGCAGTGGACAGGGGGCTTTTCGCCAAGGTGGACTATGTGCTTATCTTCACCTTTCTCTGCTTTTTCATATTCTCCTCCTCGGTAGCGGCCAACAAGGATATCTCCCTGCTGCTGGACAAGGCTGTGGCAGGTCACGAATACTGGTGGGCTATCGGCCTCAGCCAGATAATTTCCAACGTGCCCGCCTCCATAGTGCTTTACCCCTTTACGGATAACTTTGCAGGTCTCATCTACGGTGCTGATACCGCAGGGCTCTGCTCCCTCATCGGGTCACTGGCCTCAGTGATAAACTACCGCATATACGTCCGCGAATACCCCGGCTGCGGCGGAAAGTTCATACGCACCTTTACCCTGATAAGCTGGGCATTCTTCCTCATAGTGGTCATACCGGGGTACTTTCTCAGCAAATGGAGCTTTTTCTGACGGAGAGCATATAAATGTCCAAATCCGATATTGCTGTGTATCCCTGACGATGTACAGTAACGAAAATGCCAAAGACCCCGAAGCGCTTTGCTTCGGGGTCTTTGTGGTATATTGTGGTATATTTATAGGGGGTGTCGGAATATCACATCAAGCAAGGCCTGCTTACTGAGGAAGAGGTCTTATGCTCTTAACATGGGCTGCGATAGCCACCAGGTCGGTAACATTTATCTCGTCGTTGCCGTCTATGTCAGCATACTTCTGATCCTCGTCCTTTATAGCCCTTATGCTCTTTACATGAGCCGCAGTGATAACAACGTCGGTAACATTTACAATGCCGTCGCCGTTTACATCGCCAAGAACTCTGTCATCTTCTTCGGTGGTAGTTTCCTCGGCATCGGTGGGTGTTTCGTCGGAGGTAGTGATCTCATCATCGTCAGTGGTGATATCTTCCTCATCGGTGACTACCTCGTCATCGCCCATTCTCTCGCCTGCCATGTCAGCCAGTTTGCTGAACATGATGTCAGCTATCTCCTTGTGGCCGTTGGCATCGGGGTGGGGGTCAAAGTCAGTTTCAGGGGAAATACCGTATACGTCAACAAAGGTAGCACCTGTTTCCTCAGCGATGACTTCCAGCTTCTCGTTCAGGGACTTTATCTGGGGGTCAACGTTCTTGCCTGCCATCTGCATAGCTATAGGGCCAGCTACCTGCTGTGCCATCCGCTTTGCTGCTGCATAGGCTGCGGAGTTGCGCATTTCCTCCAGGGCTGCTGCAAAGTCGGGAAGTTCGCTGATGTTCTCGCCGCTGCCCAGTATGTTCAGTATGCCCTTAAGGTCTTCGATACTGCCGAACTTTGCAAAGGCCTCTCTCAGTGCAGCCTCATCGGGCAGTGCCTGGGTGTCCTTCATTACAGAGATAAGGTGAGCCAGTTCCTCGTTGGTGTCATACTGTTCCAGCTGACCCATTATGTAATCAAGCTTTGCATTATTGCTGAACTGATCCATAGCGTCCTTCAGTTCCTCTGCCTGCTCAACCTTTTCGTTTACGGTCTCTATGTATTCCTCGGTAGGCTGACCCTCAGCGTCTACCTGGTCTTCGTTCTCTGCGGCAGTGTTGGAAGCCTCTGTGAACAGGGGGCCGACTACAGAGAATATATCCTGCTCAACTTCCTTAGACTCGCTCTCGGTGCGGTAGGGGTTGAACATACCCAGCAGTGCGATGTCGGTCTCGCCGTTCACCTCCTGAACTGCCTCAACAACGCCCTTTACATTGTTTGCGGACTCTGTTACCAGCTCATCAGCCCTTTCGCCTACGTTCTTCATGTAGTTTGCAGCCTCAAGGAAGGTCTCAGTGGTTATGCTGTCCTTGTTCTCGCTGAGTATCTGCAGGCCTGCGCCCATGCAAAGCTCAGTATCAGCGCCGAACAGGGTCAGTGTCAGGGACATACCCACCGCCCTGATAACGGGGTTCTCATGGCTCTGCATTTCGGGCAGTATGCTCATGACGATGTCGTTTCCGCCCAGCTGTATGCTCACAAGGTCAGCCTCGCTGAGGTACTTGTTGTAGTAATCGTGGTAAGGTATCAGCACATCGCTGGTGCCGGGTGCCAGGAAAGTATCCAGTATGTAGGCAGCGAACTCGCCCTTGTAGCCCTCCTGCTTGATAACCTTCTCGATATCCTGAGCGCGGAAAGCTGTGGAAGCCAGGTTAGTGCCCTGCACCTCGCAGCCCTTTTCCAGGCCAAGCTCTTTCAGGTAGCTTGTGAATATAGCAGGATAAGCGCCCTGCACAGGGTTTTCCAGCAGCTGGTCGGTTATGATGAGGGCGGGGTCGTTTTGAAGTCCCCCTGCCTTGTTCAGGCCGTAGCCCGCAGCGATACTGTCGCCCAGTGCCACATAGTTGTAGGTCTTCTTTGCGGCGCCCTCATCCTTTTCCTCGGCAAAGGCTGCCACACCTGCGGTGCTGGCCAGCATTGCTGCTGCCACCAGAGCCGCCAAAGCTTTTGTTGCTCTCATTTTACTTTTCCTCCTCTTTCTCTTTCTTTTCATTTACTTCGATCTTGTGATCTTTTCTTATCCTTATCCTTACGGTCTCGCCGGTTTCGGAATAATCCACCAGCATCATGTGGTTGCGGCTGAGAGGTGCATAGTAGCCGTCGTAATCGTGGGTCAGCAGTATGTAATCTCTCTTGGCGGTTATCTCGCCTATCTCGAACTCCTTGTAGAACTTCACAGCGCTCAGGTGATACTTGGCGCAGATATATTCCACCAGCTCGGGGCTGGGCTCAGCCTGCTCGGGGTCGAGTATGATCTGGCCTACCACATCATAGCCGCCGCGCTCGTTCTTGAAAGCGCTTATCTCCCACTCGTTTATGGGGTCGTTCTCATCCAGGGAGCTTTCTATCATGAACAGGTATACGCGCTTGCCGTTCTCGTCAACGTAGGAGTCTGAAGCTCTGCCCATGATAGTGTAGGAGCCGTCAGCGTGCCTTACAGCGATATCGCCTGTAACGCCCCACTTGGTACCCTCTTCATCATAGTACCAGCGCTCGGCAGTAGCCTCGGGGTTATCCAGGTAACGGTCAGCCGATGCGGGGCTGGTAGCGTGCAGGTTTGCCAGAACTTCGTTCTCTGTCACAAGGTTGCCCTCGTCGTCCACCAGCTTTACATGAACGTGGGGCTCCAGGGGCTTGCCTGTTTCGTTGGTCTTGGTCTCTTCGTCCATGAAATATGTTACCAGTGTTACGCCGCCCTCTTCGCTGGCGCCGCCGCCCAGTGAATATCTCACGCTGCAGCCGTTATCTCTCAGCCACTTGTCTATCTTGCGCACTGCGCTGACATTTACAGCCTCGCCGCCCGATGCGGGACGCTTCAGGCATTCCAGGGCATCAGGTGCCAGCACGCCCTGTCTTACGCTCATCAGGTAGAAGCTTGCAGTAGCCACCACGCAGTTGCACTGGGTCTCGGAGAGGTCTCTTGCAAAGGTATACTTGTTATATATAGGTCTGGGTACCAGCGTGCCGCCTCTTGCCAGGGGCATTACAGCGCACACTCTCTCGCCTGTCATATGGGTCAGGGGTATGCACTGGAAGTTTCTCTCGCCCACATAGTTCTGGGTGTCGAGGCCTGCGTGCATCTCAACGTATGCATTCAGCGAATACTCCTTGTAGACCACGCACTTGGGTCTGCTGGTAGTGCCGCTGGTGTAGAAATAGCTTATATCACGGTCAAGGTCAGTGGGACCCAGGTCCAGGGGGATATCGCTTTCCTCTCCTGCCTTTCTCAGGTCTTCCAGCTTGATGAACTCAACGCCCTTTACCTTATCCAGGTTCTGCAGGCATTCCATTATCTGCTGTATATCGAAGACCTCCTGCATCTGCTCGGGCATTTCGGAGGTATCAAGGAACATACCCTTTTTATCCTCGGGCAGGAAGTCATCAAGGTTCATGACGATGACCTTCTTTATGCCGCCGTCATTCAGGTGGTCAACAAAGTAGGGCAGGAAAGCGTCCAGTGTAACTATGACCTCAGAGTGCTTATCCTTTGTATAAAGCTCAAAGTCATTCTTAAGGAAGAGGAAGTTCACGTTATTGCTGATAGCCTTTACCAGGTTGCAGGCGAACAGCAGCATAAGGTTCTCAATGCTTACGGGCATACACAGGGTAACAACGTCGCCCTCCTTGACACCTGCCAGCTTAAGGCCTCTCGCATAAGCTTCACGGAGGGCAGGCAGCTCGCCGTAGGTTATGATCCTGCCGAAGTAGTCAAAGGCAGCGCCGTCAAGGTTGTCCTGGTTGAAGGTCATGATATTGTCAAAAATATTCATGTTGTAGATATCCACGCCGTTTATGGTGCGGTCTACCTTTGCCCACTCGGGGAATTTTCTTTCGATCGTACTTGTGTTGATCTGTGTTGTTGTCTTCATTCTGATTATCCTTTCCATTTTCTGGTTCGGGCTCGATCTTGTTTATCTGCCCATGTTGTTTTTCCTTCTCCCATTCGGGATATCGGAAGGCGCTCTTTCCCTCCGACGTGTTATATTATAACATACAAATCATTAAATAATCCTTAATTACAGAGCCGATTTTATTATTTTCTCTTAATGTTAATCTTAAGATTTCTTAAGGTTCAAAAAATTCAATAATTAGTCATTATTTTGCCGTTTTGCCTTTGTGAAGTTTTTACAAACCCGTTTTTCGCAGTTGCGACGTCACAACTCGTTCCGGGGTAATATCTCAATTTGTCGGCGGGGGACTGTCTCACTTTGTCGGTGCGGCGTACTCCCCCTCCTCGGGAGGGGGGGTGAGGGTGTCTCCGCAGTTCTGCGCTGATATGCACCTGTTTCTCTGCGTGGGTTCCCTCTCACATATTGGTGGGGGCAAGCCCCCACCCTACCTGGCGGGCGGTTCGTCTTGTTCCCGCAGGATTTGCGCTTTCCCCTTTTCACGGACGTTTGCTGTTCTATCTATAGGTACTCTGCCGCGACCGCCGAAAACGCTTCGCTGTTCGGCTGGGTCATAGCGGGCGGTCGTTATACGCACATAAAACGAGCGTGGTCTGTTCTCAGTCCACGCTCGTTAGTTGGCGGCCGCCCGCTTTTTGTCATGGCGGGAAGTCGCTGTTCTTATCGCCTTTTTTGACGTTTGTCTCGCTCTTATTGTTTGTTTTGCATTTTGGTTTTGCTCCTTGGTGATTGAGGGCTCTGCCCTCAAACTCCCGCAAGCCTGCTGGCGCGAGGCTTGACCGCGCGCTTTATTTCCTTGGCATTCTTATCTCGAACTGCAAATCTTTCGCCCCTGCCAATAATTATGAATTAAAAAGCGACCGATCCCGTGTATACAGGGAAATCACTCTCGGCTTTCTTTACAGCTTCTTCTAAGGTCATGCCGTAAAAGTGTCCCGCTGATAAATTCCTCCCCGAACGCTTATCGTCCACAAAGGCACCTACCACTACCCCCGGCAGCGAGCTTTCGGGCGCATTGGGCGCATGGGCGCCCCCAAGGTCTGTTCTGCACCAGCCCGGGTCGGTGATGTTTATGCAGATGTCCGTACCCTCATATTTTGAAGCTAAGTCCATGGTGACTTTATCCAGCGCCGCCTTGCTGGCGGAATACCCTGCCTGCTCAGGCTCAAGCCTTATGCCGCTGGTGGTGTTGACTATCCTGCCAAAGCCCCGCTCCTGCATTTTGGGCAGAAAATGGTACATTATCATCATGGGAGCTATGGTGTTTATACGGAAACTCATCTCGTAATCCTCGGGGGGCGTTTTGAGATAGTCGGTGCGGTAGGCTATCTGTATGCCTGCATTGTTGAGGACGATGTCAACAGGTGTACCCTTTTCGTCTATCTCCGCCAGCATAGCCTCCACCTGGGCGATATCGGAAAACTCTGCGCCTACGGCATAGGCTTCCACCCCCAGGGCTTTTACCTCTTCAAGCACACCCTCGCAGTGTTCCTTAGTTCTGCCATGGAGGATAAGGTTGCAGCCCTGCTTTGCCATGAAAACTGCTGCTCCCCTGCCTATGCCCCTTGCGGCGCCTGTTACCAGCGCCCAGCGGCCTTTTACATCTACCATTAAAAGCCCTCCTTCATTTTTTCCATTGCTTCGATCACCTTATCGCACCAAGCATCGAATTCGGGGTCATCGTTCTGGTATTCCGGGTGGTCAAGGATATATTCCACCGTTCTGCGAATGCCCTCTCTTGCGGTGACGGTGCATTCAAAGTCGGGCACCAGCGCCTTGACCTTTGAGTTATCGAAGACCACCGAGTTGGACTTATCGCCTATAAGGCTGCCTGTGAAGTCGTAGTCGCTCAGGTCGGCCAGGGTCTGCGAAGCCACATAGTAAGGTTTGAGTTCCTTGCCCAGGGCATCTGCCACGGCCTTGTATATCTCATTCCAGCTGACGCTTTCGTCTGAGGTTATGTGGAAGACCTCACCGATAGCTTTTGGGTTGCCTATAAGTCCCACATAGGCCTTGGCAAAGTCGCTGTTATGGGTTATGGTCCAGAGTGAACTGCCGTCACCGTGGATCATGACAGGCTTGCCTTCTTTTATGCGCTTTACCACCTGCCAGCTGCCACCGTTGCCGTGTACGCCCATAGGCACGCTGCGCTCATCGTAGGTATGGGAGGGTCTGACTACTGTCACAGGGAAGCCCTCATTCTTATACAGCCCGAAAAGGTACTCCTCACAGGCTTTCTTGTTGCGGGAATATTCCCAGTAGGGATTTTCAAGGGGTGTCTCCTCGGTGATGACATAGCCCTCAGGGGGCTTTTTGTAGGCCGAGGCCGAGCTTATGTAGATAAACTGCTTTGTCTTGCCCTTGAACAGGCGGTAATCTCTTTCGAGCTGTGCAGGCACGAAACCGATGAACTCGCCCACGCAGTCAAACTCCATGCCTTCAAGCAGCTTTGCGGTCTTCTCCTCGTCGTTTATATCGGTGGTGATGAACTTTATCCCCTCGGGCAGACCCTCGTTCCTGCTGCCGCGGTTGAGCAGGTAAAGCTCATGTCCCTGTTCTGCCAGCAGCTTTGTGATAGCCATGCTGATAGT
This sequence comes from Ruminococcus sp., assembly GCF_017464355.1. Classification (GTDB taxonomy): domain Bacteria; phylum Bacillota; class Clostridia; order Oscillospirales; family Ruminococcaceae; genus Hominimerdicola. Next base: position 8,059 of record NZ_JAFUAG010000033.1, read on the forward strand.
TCCTGTTCCGCCTATGAAAAGTATCTTCATGTTATTCACTCCTTTATATAATGTGTCTGTCGCTGTATTCCCGCAGACGGGTCACAATTCAGCCTTAGCCGCTATGCGGTATATCTCAGCTATATCCTCGCTTGAAAGGCTCACAAAGCCCCCTGTTCTTCCGTCGCCCAGGCCGAACTTTTCCACCAGCACGGGTATATCTTCTTCCTTTGCGCCCAGTTCGTCGAAGTTTATAGGCATACCTATGCTCTTAAGGAATTTCCTGAAACAGCGTATGCCCGCCTTTGCTGTTACCTTCGGGTCTTCAAAATCCATCTCGCAGCCGAACACCCTTGTAGCCATCTGGCACAGGCGCATAACGTTGCCGTCGTGGTGTTCGCAGACAAATTCCATCCATGCGGGCATGATGACCGCAAGACCTGCACCGTGGGCGCAGTCATAAAGCGCAGAAAGCTCGTGTTCGATACCATGGCTGTTCCAGTCCTGATCTCTGCCGACGCCTACGATGTTGGTGTGTGCCACAGTACCCGCCCACATGATATTAGCCCTTGCCTGGTAGTTATCGGGGTCTTCGATAACTCTGGGAGTTTCCTTTATCATTGTCAGCAGCAGTGCTTCGCAAAGTCTGTCAGTGACCTCGACTTCTGTAGTGTTTGTAAAATAGCGTTCAAATACATGAGCCATGATGTCGGTGGCTCCGCAAGCCGTCTGATAAGCAGGAAGAGTCTGGGTAAGCGCAGGATCCATCACAGAAAATCTGGGGCGGATAACATCTGAGCCTGAGCCGCGTTTGAGCATACCATCTACTTTAGTGATGACCGAATCGCCCGAGCCTTCGCTGCCTGCGGCTGCGATAGTCAGCACTGTACCGACAGGGAGCGCCCGTGTCGCCCGCTTTCCGCTGTAAAAATCCCAGAAATCTCCGTCATAGGGTACACCCATAGCTATCGCTTTGGCAGAATCTATTACAGAACCTCCGCCCACTGCCAGTATAAAATCTATATTCTCCCTGCGGGCAAGTTCGATACCCTCATATACCAGTGTATCACGGGGATTAGGCTGAACGCCGCCCAGCTCGCAGTAGCCGATACCCTGTTCATCGAGGGACTTCTTGACGATATCCACCAGACCCGAGCGCACAGCCGAGCCGCCGCCGTAGTGTATCAGCACCTTGGTCCCGCCGAACTCTTTCACATAAGTGCCGACCTCGTTTTCTCTTCCCTCACCGAAGACGAACTTAGTGGGGCTATAAAAATCAAAGTTATTCATGTTTATACCTCCTGCTTGGTCATAAGATTTTTGTTGCATTATCATGATACCATATTTTCTCTTATCCCGCAACATTTTTATTATATTTAAGAGATTTTTACAATTTTTGCGGATTTTAGGACTACTCACAAATTGCGGCCTGCCAATTATTGCGGTAATGCCCGTCCACGAAGTATCAGCGCCTGCCCTCGATGGTGGGGTGTCCCAGCAGTGCCTGCGTTTCCCCCTCCACGGACATTTGCAGTTTTACTTAGAACTGCGCTCCCCCTCCCTAGGGTGGGGGGTGGGGGGGGGGGGTGTCCCCGCAGGATTTGCGTTTACCCTTTTCACGAATGTTTGCTGTTCTATCTATAGGTACTCTGCCACGACCGCCGAAAACGCTTCGCTGTTCGGCTGGGTCATAGCGGGCGGTCGTTATACGCTCATAAAACGAGCGTGGTCTGTTCTCAGTCCACGCTCGGAAGTCACTGTTCTTATCGCTTTTCGTTTGTTTCGCTTTTTCCTTTTGCTTGTGATTTTGGTTTTGCTCCTTGGTGATTGAGGGCTCTGCCCTCAAACTCCCGCAAGCCTTTCGCGAAAGGCTTGACCCAAAGCTCGCCTCCTTGGCATTCTCCGATAGAACTGCTATTTTTCGCCCCTGCCAATAATTATGAATTATTATCCCTGTATTGCTTGGGCGTCATGCCCCGAAGTTTCCTGAAGCTTTTGATGAAGTGGCTCTGATCCGAAAACCCTGTCTTCCTGCTTATCTCTCCCAGACCCAGCTCAGTGAATAACAGGTATTCCTCCGCCTTGAATATCCTCATGCGCTCTATATATTCTTTGCAGGTCATGCCGTAAAGCTCCTTGAAACGCAATGCAAAGTTTGAATAACTCATGTGGCACCTCGCCGCTATCTCCGTGACTTTTATATTCTCTCCAAGTCTGCTGTCTATATATTCGGTTATGTTCTCTATACCGTAGCTGTCGCCCCCGTGGGGCACCTCGCTGATGTTCAGCCCTGCCGCCGTCCATTTTCTTATTATGTAGTACAGCAGCCTGTATATCTCCGCCCTCAGCACCATATCACGGCCGAAAAGGTGGTCATTCATCTCCGCTGCGCATTCGCTGAATATCTCCCCGCAGCGCATTTCCTCTGCGGCGGATCTATCAAAGTGTATCTGCATACCCCTGCCCCTTGCTGCCCTGAATATCTCCGCAGGCGCAGGCGAATATGAGCTGTGGCTGCGGAATTTCACAAGATCGAACTTAAGCACTGCATACACGGGAAGTTCCTCGTTCTCGGGAAATATCGAATGCACAGCCGACGGGTGCAGCAGCATGAATTCGCCCTCGTTCACGGTATAGCTCTCCCCCTCCGCAGTGATCACAGCGGAGCCTTTTTGCATATAAATGAATTCAGCAAAATAATGCCAGTGGGGCTTTACGGGGAACACCTCCCGTGACGAATCAAAGATGAAGCATTCCACAGGCATATTCAGGCTGTCCTGCTTTTCAAACAAATTCTGCACCCTAAGACCTCCCTTATGTTTTTTACCAGTATACCACAGTTCTTCCCGTTTTTCCAGTATCCCCCGCAAAAAAAGCATGGCGGTTTGTCTTATCCCCGCAAGACTTGCGCTCTCCCCCTCCCTCGGGAGGGGGCAGGGGGGTGTCCCCACAGTACCTGCGCTGATATGCAACTGTTTTTCTGCGTGGGTTTCTCACATATTGGTGGGGGCAAGCCCCCACCCTACCCGACTCCCCCTCGGTGGTGTGGGGTGTCCCCGCAGGATTTGCGTTTCCCCTTTTCACGAATGTTTGCTGTTCAATCTCTGGTTACTCTGCCACGACCGCCGAAAACGCTTCGCTGTTCGGCTGGGTCATAGCGGGCGGTCGTTATACGCACATAAAACGAGCGTGGTCTGTTCTCAGTCCACGCTCGTTAGTTGGCGACCGCCCGCTTTTTGTCATGGGCGGGAAGTCGCTGTTCTTATCGCTTTTCGTTTGTTTCGCTTTTTCCTTTTGCTTGTGATTTTGGATCGCTCCTTGGTGATTGAGGGCTCTGCCCTCAAACTCCCGCAAGCCTGCTGGCGCGAGGCTTGACCGCGCGCTTTATTTCCTTGGCATTCTCTTCTCGAACTGCTATTTTTTCGCCCCTGCCAATAATTATGAATTATGGATTAACCCTATTCGTAGGCTAAAAATTCCTCGGGGATATAGTTGATGTAGTTCTGTAATACATTGCGGTTCACTCCTGCACGCTGATACATCATGTGACGGGAGAACATCTCGTCACTGTAGTCACCATAAGGGTATACCGCACAGTTATACCACATGGATTCCCAACTCTCACCCTCATAATGAGATATGACAGGTATGGCCTTTACGTTCTCAAAGCTGATCTCCCCGCCGTTGTCATAGTCTTTTACTATGTCAAGCTTGCCGAATATGCCTATAATGGCACGGCCGTACTGTCCGTCAGGATTATCTGCGTCATACATGGTATTCAGGAAATTTCCCAGGCCATAATATACAAAGGCCTTGCCCCCATCGGGCTTATCCAGAAATTCACAGGTGGACAATGCGTGTGCCTGGGTGCCGATGATGAGGTCTGCTCCCCATTCTACCAGCTGGGGCGTGAATTCAAGCTGCATACTGTTCAGGTCATTCAGCACCTCGGTGCCGTAGTGGCAGGATACCACCACCACATCAGCCAGCTCATTGGCAGCACGCACCTGCTGTTCTATCCTGTCACGCTCCTCGATATACACTACCTCACCCGGTTCATCATCTGAAAGGAAGATACCGTTGGTATGCTCCATATATCCCAGAAAGGCAAAGGTCACACCGTTGACCTCCATGGTCCTGATGTTCTCGGCATCGGCTTCATCACGGTATGCGCCGTAATGCACCACGTCCTTGCTGTCCCAGTAGTCCAGGGAAGAAATTAGCCCCTCCGACCCCTTGTCAAGCACATGGTTATTTGACATGGATATGACATTGAAACCGAAGTCCACCACTGCATCGCCCACCTCTGTGGGGGTGGAGAACATGGGGAAGGTCGAAGGCTCAAAGGCATCGTTGACCAGCGTTTCCTGGTTCAGCACCGCCACGTCCGTGCCCTCGATGAGCTTCTTGCAGGGGGCATAGCATTTGCTGAAATCGTAGCTGCCGTCCTCCTGCTGAGCCTCAACGTAGATGTTATCGTGTATCAGGTTATCCCCTGCGCAGGCGAAATGCACCACGGTCTTGCCCGTTTTCTTTTCCTGCTCGGGCTGCTCCTCTGCGGGCTTTTCGCTCTCGTCAGGAGCTTCCGCTGCCTTGCCCTCATCGTTATCCCCCTGAGTTTCCGCCGCTGCCTTTTCTGCCGCATTATCCTCCTCCGCCGTTACGGAAGCTTCATTCTTGCCCGCCCCCGGCTCATCATTTACCCCTACGGCATTCCCGCAGCCCGCCAGCATGACCATAGCTGTCAGTGCAGGCAGTATAGCTTTTATCCTCATAAAAAGTACCCCTTTCGCAAACGTTGATATAGAAATAATTATACCACCGTCAGCGGATTTTGTCACCCGCCGCAGGGGGCAGATAAAAAAACTTTGTGAAAATGCACAATTCTCCCCCGCAGTTGGTGCGTCCTCATGTCAAATTGCAAAGCGGCGCGTTCCCGCCTCCCCTCCCTCGGGAGGGGCAAGGGGGTGGGGTGTTCCCGCAGTTCCTGCGCTTGACCCTCCACGAACATTTGCAGTTTTATTTAGATACTGCGCCCTCTCCCTCGGCGGTAGAGTGGTAATGCACTTTCTGCGCTGATATGCACCTGCTTCTCCGCGTAGGGTTCTTCACATATTGGCGGGGGCAAGCCCCCTACCCAACAAGCCTGCTCATCTCACTGTTCCACCTGCTTGCCGAGAAACATGGCTGCCGCCTTGCAAAGCATAGCCTGGTCATCGGTCACATGGCGCTCATCGTTCCCCCCGAGAAAGGCCACCGCCCCCGTGATATCGCCCCCCGAGATTATGGGCGACACAGCCAGGGCATGGGCATTGAGTCCCTCCACAGGCCTGAATTCTTCGGTGCCGCTGCGGAACTCGTAACTGCCCCGTGACTCCAGCATTTCCTCCAGCGCCCGTGATAGCCTGCGCTGGGAATATTCCTTTTTGGAGACCCCCGATACCGCCACCACATGGTCCTTATCAAATATTACCGCAGGCGCCCCGCCCAGCTTCGCAATGACCTCCGCCGCCTGCAAAGCCCCGTCGGAAAACTCGTTTATAGGCGAGTATTTCTTGAAGATCACCTCACCGTCGGGGTTGGTGTATATCTCTAACGGGTCGCCCTCCCGTATCCTCATGGTGCGGCGTATCTCCTTGGGTATCACCACCCTGCCGAGGTCATCTATGCGTCTGACTATTCCTGTTGCTTTCATGTTTTTTCCTCCTGTTCTGGTTTGTGGGAATAGTTTGTGCGGAGAATGGCAGATTATTCATGCTGAGCGAAAATATAGACCGATAGGTTTTGGGAGCGATATGCAAAGCTTTTTTGTGAGTATAATAATGTCACAAAACGCAACACTATATTGAGCTAAAGCTCACCTATGCTATACAACGCACTGAATAAAGTGGGTATAGCATCTTTTTTGAAGTTTATTTCAGCGCCGTGTGAGGGGATCGAACCCTCGTACCGTTTTACGGTATGCTGTTTTCAGGACAGTTTGTTGAGCCAGCCAACATACACGGCATATAGCGGCCACACCGAGACTTGAACTCGGACATCGGGAATACCCGATCACTCACGGTTTAGCAAACCGCTGCCTTACCGATTAGGCTTATGTGACCGTATAATATGGTGGGCAGGGTGGGTGCCGACCCCACTACGCATAAAGCAACGGTTTTACAGACCGCCGAGTTTGCCGATTCTCTGTACCTGCCCTTAATGGTGGGAGAGGAAGGACTCGAACCTTCGGTGTTTCAGATGTCACGGTTTTACGGACCGCTGCCCTCGCCGCTGGGTGACTCTCCCTAATAAAAAATACCGCCTGACCCGAAAGCCAAACGGTATATGCTGAAAACTCTGAAAACAGTATCAACATTCACGCACAGCTGAACGAGCCTTATCCTTCTGAACAACGCTTGAATAACTATATGAATATGAGGATGTAAATACTGTGTTTTTCATGGTGAACTTCCTTTCTTGAATTCTTTAATGATATTATAACATGACCTGATACAGATTTCAATAAACCTGCGGTATAGACAGGAGAACTCAGAGTCGAACTGAGATCGGCGGTTTTGGAGACCGTTATTCTGCCATTGAACTATTCTCCTATAGCTTCCGCTGAGAGGGTCGAACTCCCACTTACAGAGTCAAAGTCTGTTGTCCTGCCTGTTAGACGAAACGGAATCATAGTGCCTCCGGCAAGGATCGAACTTGCGACGCTATGCTCTTCAGGCATACGCTCTACCAACTGAGCTACAAAGGCATTTAGCAAAAGACTGTGATAGGGGTCGAACCTACGCTCGTCGGGTTGCAGCCGACTGCCTTTCCGCTTGGCTACACAGTCATATTTCCGCTGAGAGATTTGAACTCCCCTTTTCGGTGTCAGAAACCGATGTCCTACCACTAGACGAAACGGAATCATAATGCCCTCGGCAAGGATCGAACTTGCGGCGCCGGGTTCTTCAGACCTGCGCTCTACCAGCTGAGCTACAAGGGCATGTGTCCCGATATTTCGGGACATTCAGTTCAGGATTATTATCTCATCAATGGTGACATTTAAAATATGAGCCAGTATCACCAGATTGTCGATGGAGGGCATTGACTCCCCTCTCATCCACTTGAATATGGACTGAGGTGTGTTGAATCCCAGAATGTTCTGAATTTCAGCCACTTTCAGACCTTTTTCTTTTATAAGAGCTTTTATGTTAGAGCCTGTCGCTGTCATATCAATGACCGGCATTTCCGAAGTCATAATAATACCACCTTCCGATAGAAATAAAAAACGTCCGTATGAGTTCGCACTACATACAGACGTAATGTTCTATCAGAAGATGGCAAATAAACTCTATCTTGAACCTGAAAGATCATCGGGTTTAGTATGCAGTACAACAAAGCCTTGACCACACTGGTCAAAACTAAAGCTAAAGCTATACTGATACTCAAACCATCTGATAACAGAAATGTTCTTAGCAGAGTTCATCATTCTCACCCTTTCGTAAAGTAATTCGGGAGTTTATTGCTCCCCTGTTGTTGTAACTGATTATATCACCGATACAGTGAAATGTCAAGTAGCTTTGTAAGCTACTTATGACGGATACGGGGCTCGAACCCATATCCGGAGATCGAAAGTCTCCTGCCCTGTCCAATTAGACGGATCCGCCGTATATCCGTGGGGAGATTTGAACTCCCAAGACCTCGGTTCTTAGCCGAGGTTGTATGCCAATTTCAACACACGGGCATAATAAAAACACCGTCTGCTGCAAACAGACGGTGTTTCACTTACAAGGATCAATATACTCAGAAACAGGAGATCCCGAAATGTTCAGCCGCTTTATCTGTATGCAGCACAAAATAAGTCTCTTCCGATTCGAGGACGAGGCTCCGTAAGGATCCGCTATACAGATATGAAACAGTGAACTTTTTCATTTCGGTTTTCTCCTTTCTTTGATGTTGTGGTCATTATAACATGACACCGCCGAAAAGTAAAAAAGTCATAGTATCCCTGAACTGCATCAGAGATACTATGACGAAAGATGCTATATCAGCGCCCTGACATGAAAGCGCCTGTATCAGCGATTTTTGTATGGCTTAGCCCTTTGTCAGACCCTCGATAGTGAAGGTCACAGACAGTTCCTTGCTGAACTTGAGGTTAGCAAAGTCGATGCCGGGATCTTCCTTGGTGTTGCCGTATTCGTTGTAGATCTCGATACGGTAGCAGTTGTTGCTGTCCTCGATATTGCCGTAAACAAACTTGGACTCATCGAACTCGATCTCAACGCCGTCAGCCTTGATTGAAGTTACCTTTACCTTCAGTTCCTGGCCTGTGTATCTGCCCTTGCCCAGCATATCGGTGGTGGGGTCAGCATCGGTGAACTTCTTCTGGGTGCCCTTCTTGGTCTCTTCGCCGTCAAATGTCGTAGTGCCGTCGCAGATACCTATGATATCCACGCAGAATACTGTAGCGCCTTCGCTGGGAATTATCTCGCCTGTAGCCTCATCACGGTAGATGCCTGCATCGTGGATACCCAGTTCAGCATCAGCCTCACAAACAGGGTCAGCTTTTTCCAGTGACTCGGGGGTTATGGAAACGGTGTACTCGCCGTCGCCGTCCAGTATAGCGTCGATACCGTAAGCGCCCTTGTCAGCAGCAGAGGTGCTGTGACCGTTCCAGTTGCTCCAGCCCCAGGAGGAGTTGGTGAACATGAGGAATGCGTCGTAAGGCAGGTTCTCAACCTCTGCGGGCTCTTCAGCTTCCTTGGCAGTGAGAGGTCTGATATTCTTAACATGAGCAGCCAGTGCTGTGAGGTCGGTAACGTTGACATCGTCATCGCCGTTAACGTCAGCGGCCTTGAAGCCCTTGGTGTCCAGCGCTCTTATGCTCTTTACATGAGCAGCAGTGATAACAACGTCGGTAACGTTGATATCGCCGTCGCCGTTTACATCGCCCAGTTCATAATCTGCACCTGTGGTGTCCTGATCGCCGGTGGTATCCTGGTCGCCTGTGGTATCATCATCGGGCTCGTCAACGGGCTCGTTGAAATCTTCCCACTTGGGAGCAGTATAGGTCTGCTTTTCAACAGTGCCGTCCATCTTTACCTTATCATTGAGGTAAACATTCTCCTCAGCGGGGTTGAGAACGATGTGATCGAGTTCGATAACAGCTGCATTGCCGTCAGCGTCCTTGGTCCAGTTCTGCATCCACATATGTGCATAGGTATCGAACTGGCCGTAGAAGCCCTCGGGGTCAACTATAGTAACTGCATACAGCTCATCGGTGATCTTTACAGGTGTAGCGGCCTGAGGATTGCTCTTATCGCTGTTGGTATCAACGTAGCCGTCACCATTGGTGTCAACGTAGTTGCCTTCATCGTCCTTTACAAGACCTTCGGTGGTGAAGGGGAAGGAGTACCAGCCGTTCTTGTTGCCGTTGGTGCCTACTGCACCGCAGAAATAGCCTATCTCTTCAAACTGCTTGGGGTCTGCCTTGAAGAAGAAGGTGATACCTGTGATAGTGGAAGAATCCCAGCAGGACGTAAACATTGCAGGATACTCCTCGGGGCTGTTGGAGCCGCACAGAGCAGTTTCTCTGTTAGCATCGTTATAGTTGGTCTGGGTAGTGGGAACGGAGTAGTTCTCAAAAACGTCCTTTTCAGCCTTTGTATCGTCCCATACGTTGAAGGTAACATCTATGTAGTCATACTCCATAGCGTCCATGCCCTTTACGAAAGGATTATCATTCTTGGTAGAGCCGTACTCGTTATAGATCTCTGCTCTCCAGTTACCCTTTCCTTCGATATCGCCGTATACGATCTTGGAGTAATCCAGGGTGGTATCAGCGTCCTTCTCGGGCTTTTCAAGGTTAGGTGCCTTCAGTGCGACAGACTTCAGCTTAGGCTCGGTCTTCTTCTCACCTGTTTCCTTGTCGGTAACTTCCTTGGTGATGAGCTCGCCGTTCTCGTCATACTGCTTGGACAGAAGAGTTACCTTGGTAACTTCTATCATCATGTTGGGGTACTGCTCGTAGATACCCTCCAGGTCAAGGCAGAATACGGTAGCGCCGCTGGCCTTGATCTCCTGGCCTGCACCGTCCTGATCTCTCGGGGTGATACGGATCTTGTTTTCACCTCTTACTACCTCAGTGGTAGAGCTCCAGTCCTGGCCTGCCCAGCCTGCGGAAGCAAATGCTGCCTTAGCGGTAACAGCGGTACCATCGGCCTTCTTCAGTGCCTCACCGTTGGGCATATCCACTGCAGCTGCAGGAAGCATGGAGATCATGCCTGCTGTCAGAGCTGCTGCTGTCATACCTGCAAACAACTTCTTGAATCTCATTTCAGAATTCCTCCTTAAAAAATTTCATATCCATATTCTCTCAGTTCAGAATTTTGCATTTCTCCAAAACTCCGATAGCCTCATTATACATCATATCTTCTGAAATGTCAAGAGTTTTCGGTAATTTTTAAAAAATTCTATACAAGTTGCATTAAATGTCAAATAAATTTGAAATGTGAATATTTTTACATTCTTGCTGAAACGCAAAAATATCCCCCATTCCCGTTTTTGCAGGGAATGGGGGATATTGAATATATTAGCAAATACCGTGATATTTACTTAGCAGGCAGAGCTCTTATACCCTTAACGTGAGCAGCCAGTGCAGCAAGGTCAGTTACATTGACATCGCCGTCACCGTTGATATCGCCTGCCTTAAGGCCTTCATCGCTCAGTGCCCTTATGCTCTTTACATGGGCAGCAGTAAGAACAACGTCGGTAACGTTGACATCGCCGTCGCCGTTTACATCGCCCAGAGTAACAGCTGCGGGGCCTTCCTCGTTGATAGTTATCTTAACGGAGGTGCTTGCGGTCTTGTTAGCATTTCTGATAGAAACAGTAACTTCGCCCATAGCCTTTACTGAAAGCACGCCCTTATCGTTGATAGTAGCTATCTCGGGATCATCAACGCTCCATACCAGAGTATCGGCAGCTTCATCGCCGCTTGCAGTGGTCTGCTTAACAGTGAACTGGTAACTCTTGGACTTGAATGCAAGTATCATCTCGCCGTCGATAACGTTGCCGTCCTTATCGCAGATAGCCAGCTCAGCGGCTGTCTTAGCGTTGTCAACGAAATCTACCTTTGAGGAGTTCTTCTCAGCATATGCCTGTGCGGTAGAATTAGCTGTACCATAGAACACGGTCTTGCCCTTGGCCTTCTTGATAACGTCCTTGCCGATCTCAACTGTGCCGTTGGAGCCGAAGTCAACGCTCTCCAGGTTATGGCAGTCATTGAAGGCATGGTCGCCCAGGCTCTTCAGGTTCTCATTCAGGGTAACGTTTGTCAGGAAGGAGTTAGCTGCCAGGCCGTATTCTCCGATATTCTCAACAACATCGGGCACGGTGAAGCTGTCGCCCTGCATATAAACGGGACGATACATCAGTGTAGTCATATCCTTGCTGTAGAGGATACCGTCAACGCTCTTGTAGTTGGGGTTGTTCTCGTCAACATTTACCCATTCCAGAGGAGTATAGCCGTACTTCTCAACGTCCTCTTCCTTATAGTAGATGTTCAGCATGGAGAGGCTGAGCCATGTGGATCTCTCGGGGATATTCAGCACCTGCATGGAGAAGTTATCCTCAAAGGCCTTGGAGCCTATGAAGGACAGGGTATCGGGTATGGTATACTCGCCTGCCTTGTCGCTCTTCTTGCCCAGAGTATGCAGGAAGTGGCACTGATAGAATGCGCTGTTGCCTATCTTAACGAGAGTTTCCTCGGGAACATAGACTGTCTTCAGGTTCTCGCACTTGGAGCAGCAGCCCTCGGGTATCTCGACTATGTTTGACTCGGAAAGATCCAGAGTATCCAGCTGCTTGCTGTCAGCCAGGATATTCTTGCCGAGGTAGATAACAGAACCGTCAGAAGGAGTGCCTATCTTTACATTCAGCAGACCTGTCTTGGAGAAGGCATTATCGTAGATATTCTTCAGTGAGCCGGGGAACTCGGTAACGTCGCCGCCGTCAGCATAGGAGAACCTTGTCATGCTCTCGCAGCCTTCAAAGGCGCTGGCGCCGATGACCTTGAGTGCAGAGCCTTCCTCCCAGGTAACATCGGTCATAGAAGTACACTTTTTGAAAGCGTTGCTGTCTATGGTAGAAACGTTCTTGGGAATGAATGCATTTTCCAGAGATGTGCAGTTCTCAAAGGTCGATGTATTCAGTATCTCTACCTGAGAGAATGCAGGCTTGCCCTCGGGAGTTCTGGGCATCTGCTTGAGTGCGGTACAGCCCTTGAATGCGCTGCCGCCTATCTGCTTGATGGTATCGTTCATCTCGACATCTTCAAGCTTTACGCAGTCTTCAAATGCGTTGGCATTTATACTTGTTACGTTGCCCAGGAACTGGATCCTCTCCAGAGAAGCAGCGCCCTTGAAAGCACCCTCCTGGATAACTGTAACGCCTACGGGCATCTCTATAGTATGGTTAGCGTTGCCGCCTACGTTGGAACCTAGCAGGCCCTTGCAGCCCTCGAATGCATTTGCGCCCAGTACGGAGAACTTGGCATCGTCAGTAAAGTTTATGTATTTAATGTTTTCGCAATCCTTGAAAGCCTTCTTCTGCACACCACCGAGAGAAGCGGGGAACTGGAGAGTACCGTCAAGCTTGCTCATATCGGAAGGTGTCAGGCTATCCAGAACAGTACAGCCTTCAAAAGCACTCTCGTCCAGGGTACCGAGCACACTGGAAACTGTTACATCCTTAAGAGATACGCAGCCCTGGAAGCACTTCTTGGGTATAGTCTTGACAGCTTCGGGAAGAACTACATCGGGAAGATCCACGCAGTTCATGAATGCTTCCTCGTCTATACTGGTAGCGGGGCTGAGATCAAGGTGAGTAAGGCCTACGCAGTGCTTGAAGCAAGCCTTGGATATGCTCTGCCATGTATCGGGCAGTATCACTGTATTGTTCTTGGGAACATCAGCTGTAGATCTGGGATACAGATTGAGTACCCAGCAATCCTGGAACGCATATGCACCGACCAGGGCGAGGGTATCGGAAACTACCACATTCTCAAGCTTTGTACAGCCATTGAAAGCGTATCCGCCGATCTCAAAGTTCGCATCGGGAAGCTCGATAGAGAGCAGTGCAGTACAGCCTTCAAAAGCGTACGCTCCGATCTGGCCGCACTGAGAGACATCGACACCTGAACCGAAATTGAAGTCATTCAGTGAAGTACAGCTCTGGAAACATTTATCGGGAATGAGTACCCACTCATCAGGCCATGTGAAGTTCTGCAGAGTAGCGCAGCCGGAAAATATACCTGAACCGCCGATGAGATCCTCAGTGCCGTTAGGCAGTGTGTTATAGTTGAGGCCGTTAAGTGTAACGGTCTTCAGCAGGGCGCAGGACTGGAACGCATTTACACCGATATAACTCAGCGTATTATCATCATTGAAGATGACGGTGTGCAGCTGTGAACACTTGGTGAATGCCTTGTCGCCTATAGTTGCCACTGAAGCAGGTAAATTCAGGTTTGTGATATTGCTGGCACTTTCAAAAGCAGAGGCGTCGATAGTTGCCAGGTTCTCGCCGAAAGCCAGCTCTTCAAGGATCGAGCAGCCCTTGAAAGCAGAGTTGCCGATAGTAACGATGTTGGGCATCTCCAGCACGTTGCTGTTAGTACCTACCAGGTGAGTACAGCCCTGGAACGCGCTCTGACCTATCTCGGTAATGTGATCGCCGAAGTCTACATTTTCAAGGTTTACACAATCCTTCGCGAAGTTCTTGCCGACACAGGTAACTACGTCGTCAACGAATTTTATCTTAGCGATGTTTGCGTAGGTCTTCAGTGGCTTTTTGTTGTCTGTGGGGGCTGAAAGAGTTACCTTTCTTCCCTCAAGTGAACCTACAGCCTCCTCAATGTCTGCCTTTACTCCGCTCAGGTCAACGACAACATCTGTTTCATGCTCATCAAAGCCCAGATAACTCATCAGGTCGGAGACTGAAAGAGATACGTTGTTTTCCTTGTCTACCGTGACCTGGAGATCACCTATATCGATAGTGCTGTCGGCCGCAGAAGCTGTGATAGTCGCTGCAGGCGCAAAGTTGAATGCTGTATTGGCAGGCACGCAGGAAGCGACCATGAGCAATGCAGCTACGCCCGCAATTACTTTCTTTTTCATTTGTTTTTCCTCCTTCGGGATCGTTCATTATAATTTATTGTCTTTCCTCCGAAATACTATTCGGGTACAAATTTACAGAGTAATTATAACACATATTTTACAGTTTTGCAATAGGCTGTACCCATTTTTTTTAAAGACAGCAATTTTAAGCGCCGCAAGTAATAAAATTCTGTGAAAACGCATAATTTTAGTAAAGAAAGGAGGGTTCTGCATGACGGAGATACAGGGCAGGCACAATGCTATTATGGAGGACCGCAGCAAGCTTATGCTGACGGGGGTGAACGATGTGGAGCGCTTTGACGAGAACACGGTGGTGCTGTACACCCAGCTGGGGGAGCTTACCATGAAGGGCGAAAAGCTGCACATCAGCGAGATGAGCGTAGAGAACGGCGAGATGAACATAGACGGCGAGGTCACTGCGCTGATATACGGCCAGCGGGATGCAGTGAGCAGGCTGGGCTTTTTCGGGAAGCTGTTCAGATGAGCATATTTGAAGCGGCCGCGGAGTTCGGGGCGCTGCCCTCGGGGGTGGTGCTGGGGCTGATACTGGGGGTGCTTTCCCTGATATACGGGGCATTCCGCAGGCACATACGCTTTCGGGCGGCAGGTTTTCTCGGGGATATGCTCTGGGTGATATCCTGCGCCTTCTGCGTTTTCGTCCTTGGTGTAGGCATGGAGGGTCAGCTGCGCTACCCCACCCTCTTCGGCTCCCTCCTCGGCACAACCTCGCTTTTTTTGATTCATAATTATTGGCATTAGCGAGGGTTTGCTGTTTTTGGCGGTCTGGTCGTTTGTGATTTTAGAATTGTTGGCATGGGGAAAACTTTCTTCTATACACAAAAAAGCGTGGGCGAAATGGTCGCTCACGCTCATTCTTTTGAAAAAATTAAGTTTATCTGTACACTACACTCTATGAAATAAAACGTCAAAAACAAACTTCCGCCCGCGGAAACAAAGCAAATGCCGCAGCCATGTATTCCGCGCAATTATGAATTATGAATTAAACAAAGCCCTTGTTGGGAGGAACGGCGGGCAAGCTCCATGTCGATACCGTTGAGGACGCGGCGCTTGTCACGGCTCCAGAGGGGGGCTATCAGCTCTTCCCTGTCGCCGTCGCCTGTCAGGCGCTCTATGATGATGTGCGGGGGCAGCAGTTCAAGCTGGTCGCAGATGATGTTTATGTACTCTTCCATTTCCAGCGCACGGAACTGTCCCTGCTCGTACATTGCGGCAAGCTGAGTGTTCTTCAGTATATGCAGCAGGTGCAGCTTTACTGCATGGATATCCAGCTGACCTACCCTGCGGGCGCTCTCGCACATCATGTCGGGGGGCTCCCCCGGCAGGCCGTTTATCAGGTGTACGCAGACGTTCACCCCGTTTTTCCGCAGAAGTTCATATCCATGGAGAAAATCTGCGTAGGTGTGGCAGCGGTTCATGGCAAGGGCGGTCTTATCGAAGACGGTTTGCAGGCCAAGCTCGACGGTGAGGTATGTCCGCTTGGCAAATTCGCCCAGCATAGCGGCTTTTTCCTCGTCGATACAATCTGCACGGGTGGCTATGCTGAGCCCCACTGCGTTTTCAAGTCCCAGGGCGCACTCGTACATCTCACGGAGCTTTTCCGTGGGGGCATAGGTGTTGCTGCCCGCCTGAAAATAGGGTATGCACAGGCCGTCCGCCCACTTTTTCTCCATAACGGTACGGACATTCGCATACTGCTCCTCAATGGTGGTGCGGGGGTCCCCTGCGAAATCTCCGCTGAGTTTAGCAGAGCAGAACGCACAGCCCCCCACCCCCTTGCTGCCGTCACGGTTGGGGCAGCCAAGATCGGTGTTGAGAGGGACTTTGTAGACCTTCCTGCCGAAGCGCTTTTTGAGATAGTAGCTGTAGCTGTGATAGCGCTTGTTATCGTCCGAATAGGGGAAGCTGTTCATCATTCTGCAGGTGCCTCGGAGCTAACGGGCTCGGAGGGCTGGGTATCGGGCGCACCGGTGTCCGTATCGCTGGGTTCGGTGACAGGCGGCTCAGTATCGCTGGTCTGGGTATCGGTAGGAGGTTCAGCTGTGCTGACAGTTTCTGAACTCGTTTCCGTTTTCTGGGTGACGACGGTGGTGGTGGTAGTTACCACGGGCGCCTCGTTATTGGTGGTGGTGGTCTCCTCCTCATCGGTGCCTGTAGTAGTGGTGGTGCTGAGGGTCGATAAGGGGCGTGAAACTGCGGTGGTACCGCCGCCCGGGGCAGTTTCGGCAGCTGCGTCCTCGGTGACGGTGTTGCCGTCCTTATCGGTCACAACGGCGGTGGTGGTAACAGCATTCTCGCTGAGCTTGTCCTTGTCGTCATCACGGTCAAAGGGGTTGGTGTCGGTATCTCCGTAGTTCTCCTCGGAGGCTGAGGTATAGTTGCCGCTGGTCTTCTCGGAAAGCTTATTTCCAAAGCCGTAAAGCAGAGCAATATGCTCCCTGGCCGACTTCATCTCCTCGGGCAGGGGCAGGTCACGGAGATAGCGTTCTTCAAGGTTCTTGGTGAACTCCCCCGTCATCAGGGTCTCCTTGCTGAAGGTCAGCTCTTCGTCATCGGTGTTTATCTTTCCGCCGTTTACCGCCAGAAAGGCCACCGAGATGAATATGAACAGCACTGCCAGCACCAGCAGGTTCAGATTATCGAAATGCCCCACACCTGTTTCCAGGGCGAGAAATCTGACGGCGCGGTCGTTTTCCTCGCACTCATCGGGGAGGGGGTACTTCTCTCCTTCTATCTTCATTTTGGTAAAATCTATATCCATTTTATCCTCCAAAAAAAATCATGTCAAAGCACGGCATACCTTTATAAAGGGGCATCATACGACGGAAGCCGAAGCCGCCAGCGTAATGGCACTTATCACCAGCACTGCGGCGGTAGCAAGGGTCTTCACTGCCCTGACAGCGCTGTAGGCCCGCCTGTTTTTGGCAGAAAGCTTGTCTGCGCCGCCTGTTATCAGCCTGCGGACAGGTGCGCACACCACGCAGAATGCTATGAGTATCAGCACATAATTGTTCATGACTGCATTCTTCACGGCCACGCTGAGGGTGTACTTTGTACCTACCCCCACAAGTCCCAGCAGCCACTTGCGGTAGCCGTAAAAGCTCTTGAATTCCAGGCCGCCGAAGATGATCATGGCTGTCAGCACAAGGTAGATATATTTTACTGCTGCGGGCAGTTTTGCCAGTATATCCTTAAGGAAAAGCTGTTCCGCTGCCACCAGGGCACCTGCTGCCAGACCGATCACCAGGCAGCCCAGACTTACGTGGTACCAAAGCCCCATAAGTCCCCCGCAGATAACAGCACCCACTGCGGTGCGCACCTTTGACTTGCTCTCGGGAAGACCCAGCAGATCGGCAAAAAAGCCTACAACTGTAGTGTTATAGCTTTTCACCATGCCCGTGAAAAGCTCATCGGGCTCGATGTCACGGTAGTTCAGGGGAAGCACGAAGCCCCCCACCAGGCTGAGTCCCCTGCTCATATCGCAGAGACCTGTGAACAGGAAGTAATACCTGGCAAAGAATGCCAGCATACCCAGCCAGCAGCCCAGGGTGGTTATCTCATTGCCGTTAAGGCCTGCCGCCATTATCTTGGCGAAGACCTCGGAGAGCAGCACTATCTTGCCAAGCCCCCAGACCATGCGGTTAAGGCCTGCGTTCAGCTTGTCGGTGTTCACCTCGCGGGAGCGTATCTGGCTTTCCATGTCGCCGTAGCGCACCACGGGGCCTGCGCACATCAGGTGGAAGGACACCATGTAGGTCATCAGGCAGAAGACGTTCCTCTCAGGCCGTATCTTGCCGCGGAAAACGTCCTGCACATAGGAGAAGCCCCTTAGTGAATAGTACCCCATGCCCACGGGCAGCATCACTTCCTCCAGCCCCGGGGACCTGCCCTCGAAGAGGTAGTTATGGCCGAAAACGAGCATGAGCCCCAGGTTCATGGCGGCATCTATGACCGTCATTGCCAGGGCGGCAGGACGGCTCTTCGCCCTCAGGCTGCCCACTGCCAGGCCTATGCCCCAGTCCACGAACAGTGACAGGAAGATAAGGCACACCGCAAAGGGTCTGCCCCAGCTGAAAAACAGCAGCGAGGTCAGTATGAGTATGAGATTTTTATACTCGGAGCTTCTGTCCAGCAGCGACAGCACCGTCGCCGCAGGGAACATACCGAACAGGAATATCAGATCTGTATAGGTCAATGTAAATTCTCCTTATGCGAATGGTTCAGTTTTACTAAACCGAGGATTTTTGATGATTTTTTGTTCCGCAGACCCTCTCGCAGAGGTGCGGCAGAGGGTATCGGCCGAGGCATTAATATTGCCGATTTTACGTGATTTTTTGACGTTTTCTTTAACAGTTCAGCCTCTGTTACCTTTAATTTTAGCACACTTCACAAAATTAAGCAAGCAAAATTATAAAGAAAATCTAAATTTTTATCTTTTTATCAAAAAGTATTTGCAAAAACCGAAAAGTGTGCTATAATAGTAGCAGGAAGAAAGGTGATAGTGCGCCTATCAGTCCGTGATGGCACGGACATATGAAAGCCCCGGGCTTTCTTTTCGTGGTAACGTTTGCAGAGGCGCATTCTGGAAGGAGTGACAGGGATGTCATCAAACATTATGATCACAGGTGCCAGCGGCATGATAGGTCAGTACCTGACCTCAAGCCTGCTGCACAAAAAGCACCGTGTTTACGCGGTAGACTCAAAGTCCAACGACTTTGTGGGCACTGATGACAATTACACGTTCGTACAGTGTGACATTACAGACAAGAACACTGTGAGCGCGATAATCGAGAGCAACCACATAGATGTGGTCGTACACCTTGCGAATTCGGTAGACAATGACATCGACCCGCTTATAACCGATTCGGAGATAAAGCGGAGCAAGGTCACTGACAAATATATTTATTCATCGGCAGTAAAGGCAGGGGTAAGGGCCTTCATACTGCTTAGCACCACTGATGTTTACGGCATACAGAAAGGCCGTGAGCCCATCAGAGAAACTATTGCAGAAAAAGGCATAACCAACTATGCCGAGATGAAGATGACCAGCGAAAAGCTCATGGCAAAGGCTTTCAAGAAGGCTGATAGCATACCTGTCATAGCGAGAGTTTCGCCTGTATATGATGCTGAGCATACCGACAATCTCCATGCACACGTTTACGACGCCAAGGACAATGTGGGCTACGTTTTTGGTGACGGTGACTACGGATACACTTTCTGCTGCGTATTCAACCTGATAGATTTCATCAACGGTATAATCAACATACCTCAGGGCAGATACGAGGGCATATATAATGTATGCGACTCAAGGCTGACCACCGCCAAGGAGATAATCGAGTACGAGAAAGAGCGCCACCGCATAGGTGCTGTTATACAGAGGTCCCCCGGAAGTGAGAAGGCTATGCTTTTCAACAAGGGCAAGATGAAGAACGACTACCGTTACTTCGACCCGACCCTGACCTACAACAACTGGACCTTTGACAACACCAGGGCAAAGCGTATCGCGCCCATGAGGTGGAACCTTGGAAACTCAAAGTAGTTTTACCGCCCCCCGGGGGAGTACCTCGGGGGATTTTTATGCCCGCGGCCATATGTCTGCAAACATGGCTGTGCAAGCATACTTTGTTATTATAATACACTTTTTTGATAAATATATGAAAGCCGGGGGAAAATCTGTGACATATAAAAACACTGTGCGTTCCTGCTTTGTGGGATATATAGTCCAGGCCATAGTCAACAATTTTCTGCCGCTGCTGTTCATAAGGCTGCAGGGGCAGTACGGGCTGAAGCTTTCGGAAGTCACCATGCTCATCACGGTGAATTTCGGCATACAGCTGACCGTTGACCTGCTGAGCGCATTTTTCGTGGACAGGATAGGCTATCGGGCGAGCATAGTTTCAGCCCATGTTCTGGCGGCGGCGGGGTTCGTGCTGCTGACGATACTGCCCGAGATAATGCCGCCCTACGCAGGCATAATGACGGCTGTGGCGGTGTACGCAGTGGGGGGCGGCCTGCTGGAGGTGCTTGTGAGCCCCATAATGGAAAGCTGTCCCACGGACAACAAGGAGACCGCCATGAGCCTGCTGCATTCATTTTACTGCTGGGGGCAGGTGGGAGTAGTGCTGTTATCCACCGTATTTTTCAGCATATGGGGGATCTCCCGCTGGAAGATACTGGCTGTGCTGTGGGCTGTGATACCAGCGGTGAACGGGGTGCTGTTTGCAAAAGCGCCCATCTCTCACCCCGTACCCGAGGACGAAAAGGCCATGGGTCTTGGCGAACTGCTGAAAAGCCGTATTTTCTGGGTATTGTTTGCCATGATGACCTGTGCGGGCGCCTGCGAGCTGGCCGTCAGCCAATGGGCAAGCTTTTTCGCGGAGGAAGGTCTGGGTGTCAGCAAAGCGGCGGGCGACCTGGCGGGCCCCATGATGTTCGCGGTGCTTATGGGTTCGGCGAGGGCATTTTACGGCAAGAAAGGCGAGGGTCTTGACCTTGACAAATTCATGACCGTCAGCGGTGTGCTGTGTGTCATATCATACCTTACTATAAGCCTGGTGAAAAGCCCTGTCATCGACCTGATAGGCTGCGGCATATGCGGGCTTTCGGTGGGCATAATGTGGCCGGGGACTTTCAGCAAGGCTTCGGCGGCCATGCGGCGGGGCGGGACGCTCATGTTCTCGCTGCTGGCGCTGGCGGGGGACATAGGCTGTGCAGGGGGACCCACGCTGGTAGGTCTTGTGGCGGAGGGCTCCACCATGAAGACAGGCATACTGGCAGCGGCGGCCTTCCCGATACTGATAGTTCTGCTCACACGATGCGTTTCTAAATTCATAATGCATAATTCATAATTATGGTAGCTCGCTGCCCCCGCCGTTTGTTGCAGGCAAAGCATTATAAGAACCACAGCAAGCCCCCGTCCTGCAATCGAACAGAAAAAATGCGGACATCGCTGTTTTGCGGTGTCCGCTTTTTTTTCAGAAGTAGAACAGTTCTTCAAACTTTTTATCGAGGGCTATGCAGAGTATCAGCGCTAGCTTGGCGGTGGGGTTGAACTGGCCTGTCTCAATGGAGCTTATGGTGTTTCTGGAAACACCTACCATTTTCGCAAGGTCGCCCTGGGAAAGTCTTTTTTCAGCACGGGCTTCTTTCAGGCGGTTTTTCAGGATAAGTGAGTCGTTCACGACAGCGCCCCGCTTCCTTTTACCGGCTGCACGATATACATTGCCAGCGACAGCAGCGCAGCAAAGCTCCACACGACGGCGAATACCTTATACTTACGCTCTTTCAGCTTTACCGCCCGATAGACAAAGCTTGCTGCCAGATACGAAGTGAAGATACAATAGTACCCGAAGCAGGGTCTGTCAAAAAACACCTGTTCCACCGCCCTGAAAATGATACACAGCAGTATGGCTGCACCGCCCGCAATATCAGCCGCCCTGACCTCTGTCTCCTTGCGGACAAGGTCGGTATTTTTATTTTCTCTGCGGCTCATTTCAAGTATTTTCTCTTTATCCACGGTGTCACCCCTTGATTATCTTATACATTCCCACAAAAAAGCTGAGTACGAATATGACGCACCAGGCTGCACCGAGAATGACAAAATATTTTTGCCTGAGCTTTATGCCGCTGTACAGGTACCTTACGGCGGAGGCTGCGGCCATGATCGACCATATGCCCCAATCAAGCTCGCCCCTGAAAATAAAGCTTGAGATATACAATATAAACACCACTACGGCCATAGCCAGCCCGCCATAGCGCCCTGCCCTGGAGGCGACCTCCAGCCCGTAGGGGTCCTTATTCTCGTTCTCTTTACGGCTCATGGCCAGTATATCTTCTTTATTCATAGTATCCCTCTCCTTTTCTGCACAGTTTTGTTGTACTTCTGCCAAGTTTACTTTGCATGGACACATTATAGCACTGCCAAGTGTACTTGTCAAGCCCCTGCACAGTTTACTTGGCAGATTTGTACATCAGCACAAAATCACAAATTGTAATTCATAAATCACAATGCATAATGCATAATTATGGCGGCTCACTGCGCTCGCGATTTTTTGCAGGGAAAGGGTACGAGGATATGGTGGGGATACGGTGGGGATACTGTAGGGCGGGGGCTTGCCCCCGCCGTTGCATCTGCCCCCGACCTGCGATAGAATTCAGGGTACGGGAGCGTGCTGACAGATGTTACACATCGCAAATGTCCATAAACAAGACCAATTTGTGAAAAATGCATAGAAATGCCGCCAAAATATTGTGGAATATTTTTCGGCTGAAATTGGGCTGAAACTATGGTAATTTTAGCGAAAATCTGTTATAATATATTTACGACCGTAATTGTCGGCGGCGTGCCGTGCAATAAAACGGAATTCAAAATTTTTGGAGGTAGATAACCTATGGCAACTAAGTATTGCTATCTCTTCTCTGAGGGTAATGCCAACATGAGAGAGCTGCTCGGCGGTAAGGGCGCTAACCTGGCTGAGATGACCAACATCGGTCTTCCTGTTCCCCAGGGTTTCACTATCACTACCGAGGCTTGCACACAGTATTATGAGGACGGCGGTATCTCTGAGGAGATCCAGAAGGAGATCAACGAGTATATCGTTAAGATGGAAGGCATCACAGGCAAGAAGTTCGGCGACAAGGAGAACCCCCTGCTCGTATCTGTACGTTCAGGCGCAAGAGCTTCCATGCCCGGCATGATGGATACTATACTTAACCTCGGCCTGAACGAGACCGTTGTTAACACCATCGCTGAGAAGTCCAATAACCCCAGATGGGCTTGGGACTGCTACAGAAGATTTATCCAGATGTATTCTGACGTTGTTATGGAGGTCGGCAAGAAGTACTTTGAAGAGCTGATCGACAAGATGAAGGAAGAAAAGGGCGTTACTCAGGACGTTGAGCTGACAGCTGAGGATCTGAAGGTACTGGCAGGCCAGTTCAAGGCTGAATACAAGTCTAAGATCGGCGTTGACTTCCCCGACGATCCCAAGGAGCAGCTGATGGGCGCTATCAAGGCTGTATTCCGTTCCTGGGACAACCCCAGAGCTAACGTTTACAGACGTGACAACGATATTCCTTTCAGCTGGGGTACCGCTGTTAACGTACAGTCCATGGCTTTCGGTAACATGGGTGATGACTGCGGCACAGGTGTTGCATTCACAAGAGATCCTGCTACCGGCGAAAAGAAGCTGATGGGCGAATTCCTGACCAATGCACAGGGTGAGGACGTTGTTGCAGGCGTTCGTACTCCTATGCCTATCCAGCAGATGGCTGAGACCTTCCCTGAGGCTTTTGCTCAGTTCAAGGAAGTTTGCCAGACTCTGGAGAACCACTACCACGATATGCAGGACATGGAGTTCACTGTTGAGAACAAGAAGCTCTATATGCTGCAGACAAGAAACGGTAAGAGAACTGCTCAGGCTGCTCTGAAGATCGCTTGCGACCTGGTTGACGAGGGCATGAAGACCGAGCAGGAAGCTGTTGCTATGATCGACCCCAGAAACCTGGATACTCTGCTGCACCCTCAGTTCGATGCTAAGGCACTGAAGGCTGCTGAGCCTGTTGGCAAGGGTCTGGGCGCTTCTCCCGGAGCTGCCTGCGGTAAGATCGTATTCACAGCTGACGACGCTGTTGAGTGGGCTGAAAGAGGCGAGAAGGTAGTTCTGGTAAGACTGGAAACTTCTCCTGAAGACATCACCGGCATGAAGGCTGCTCAGGGTATCCTGACAGTCAGAGGCGGTATGACTTCTCACGCTGCCGTTGTTGCAAGAGGTATGGGCGAGTGCTGCGTATCCGGCTGCGGCGACATCAAGATGGACGAAGCTAACAAGAAGTTCGACCTGGGCGGCAAGACCTTCGTTGAAGGCGACTACATCTCTATCGATGGTACTACAGGTAACATCTATGATGGTATCATTCCTACTGTTGATGCTCAGATCGCCGGTGAGTTCGGCCGTATCATGGCTTGGGCTGACAAGTACAGAACTCTGAAGGTAAGGACCAACGCTGATACTCCTGCTGACGCTAAGAAGGCAAGAGAGCTGGGCGCTGAGGGTATCGGTCTGTGCCGTACCGAGCATATGTTCTTCGAGGCTGACAGAATTGCAGCATTCAGAGAGATGATCTGCGCTGACACTGTTGAAGAGAGAGAAGCTGCTCTGGCTAAGATCGAGCCTATGCAGCAGGCTGACTTCGAGGCTCTGTACGAGGCTCTGGAAGGCTGCCCTGTTACTATCAGATTCCTGGATCCTCCTCTCCACGAGTTCGTTCCTACTGAGGAAGCTGATATCAAGGCACTGGCTGACGCTCAGGGCAAGTCTGTTGAGGACATCAAGGCTCTGATCGCTGGTCTGCACGAGTTCAACCCCATGATGGGTCACCGTGGCTGCCGTCTGGCTGTTACTTATCCTGAGATCGCCAAGATGCAGACTGCTGCTGTTATCAAGGCTGCTATCAACGTTCAGAAGAAGCACTCCGACTGGAACGTTAAGCCTGAGATCATGATCCCTCTGGTTGGCGACGTTAAGGAGCTGAAGTACGTTAAGAAGGTTGTAGTTGAGACCGCTGACGCTGTTATTGCAGAAGCAGGTTCCGATCTGAAGTACGAAGTTGGTACCATGATCGAGATACCCAGAGCTGCTCTGACCGCTGATGAGATCGCTGCTAACGCTGACTTCTTCTGCTTCGGTACTAACGACCTGACTCAGATGACCTACGGCTTCTCCAGAGATGACGCAGGCAAGTTCCTGGGCGCTTACTACGACAAGAAGATCTTCGAGAACGATCCTTTCGCTAAGCTGGACCAGACAGGTGTCGGCAAGCTGATGGAAATGGCTATCAAGCTTGGCAAGCCTGTTAATCCTTCTCTCCACTGCGGTATCTGCGGTGAGCACGGCGGCGATCCTACATCTGTAGAGTTCTGCCACAAGATCGGTCTGGATTACGTTTCTTGCTCTCCTTTCAGAGTGCCGATCGCAAGACTGGCTGCTGCTCAGGCTGCAATCAACGAAAAGAAGTAATTCACGACTATCTCAAAATCGGCGATTTTACGCTGTTTCAGGGCGATGTGGAGATGTATTTCAAAGCTAAGTCCGTGAAGCGTGAATTCCATAATTGGCGTGACATCCGTGTGAACGTGTATGTCTGAGCCGATAGAATAGTTAATGATAAGGCTCTCACAGTTTCGGCTGTGAGAGCTTTTTTTGTGGGGTGAAATATGGGTGTTTTATGTAAATGTGCGTTTTTTCTTTACGCTTGTCTTTTTCGCTTTCATATTACTTGAGCACCATAAAACTGCACATAAAATACCGCCGTTCAAGTGCTGATATGAACGGCGGTCAATTATTTGGCGGCTTTTATCTTGCTTTGAAAAACTGCACTTTTCTGATCTGCTCTGCTTTTAGTTCCCAGAACGTTGCCTGAACAGATCTTCCTTTTTTGAACCATTCGGTATCAACAGGTTCGATATCGAATATGGTCTGCCAGGATCTGACTTTCTCAGCTTGTTTTTTCGACTCCGGAAGAGCCTCGAACTGCCGCATATCATTATTGTAGTCTGTTTCATTTTCTGCCCTGCTCAGATACGAATTATTCAGGACAAAATGCCATAATTCTTCATCTGACAAAACGACTTGCTCATCGGGGATATCTATCTCCATGCAGACCATTTTCTCGCTTTTTCGGCCATATTCAGCCCTGCGCAAGTCGGGCTTTTTATGTTCGGAATAATGTTTATACCATGCCCAGACCGGGTATTTCACGCCTGTCGGAGGATCACCTATCTTCTTTTTCATTTCACCCGCGAGCCAATTATAAGCAACCTGACAGCAATAGAACCAGGCATTCTTTGATATCCTGCTTTCGTCAAACCTGTAAAAACCGTCCCTCATTATCTGCTCATATAAATACACAGGCTGAATTGTCCACAAAGTCATATAAACCTCTTTTTCAGATAGATATCCTCTTGTTGTATGATTTCAGATTTTCCACAGATCTGCAGAAAATCAGCGTTCTGCCGAGAATGCACCTATTATAGCACAGCAGGGAGAAAAAGTCAATCAGAAAGGGTCAAAAGTAAGCACAGACCGCCAAAATATGCTGCCAAAGAAGCAGACTCATTTCGCAGGTGGCTGTTTGAAGATCAAGTATTGAATGGCAAGCTGAAATACAAGATGTTCCCGATCGAAGTCAAGTCGGGGAAGAAGTATTCGATAGAGTCGCTCAAACGTTTCAAGGAGAAGTACAAAGCTCGTATAGGCGAGTGCTATGTGATACACCCACGTAATCTCAGTTTCAAAGATGATATTATCTGTATACCGCCTTACACGGCCCAGCAGACCGACAGAAGCCAGACTGAGGTTTGATGACCGCAGGAACGAATTACTCAGCAGAGTAAAGTTTTTCGATTTATGTACACGGCAGACCGATGATGAAACGGTCTTGCTCTTTTTTATTTTCTTGCCCATTTGTATCACCCTGTCAGTTATCTCAGCTTCATGTTCGGTATACGCAGCTTGTTCACTGCATAGGTGTTGCCGTGAATGATGATAACGTACTTTTCGTCTTTAAGCTCCGTCAGAGCATTTCTGACCGTTGACGGCTCGTCCTTCGGAAAGAAAGAACACATTTCCTCAAACGTGCGGTAGTCCCTCTCGGGAACATTAAGCATATTGTCGAGGATCGCATAAGCCGGCAGGGTGAGTACACCGTGGTCGTTCACAACTATTCTCATAGGTTTCTGCATAGAAAGACCTCCTTGACTTCATTCTGAAAAAGAAAAACGCTCCTCATTTCTGAGAAACGTAGTACGATATTCAATTTTGGGCATAAAAATAGCGGACAGCGCTTCACTTGTATGAAACACCGTCCGCTGTTACCCATTATTCAGTTTTTTGTCAACAGGCATTCTACCGTTTTTAGGCTGTATTTTGGTTTTCTACCAAGTTTCTACCAACTTTTGAGCCGTTGGCTGTCTACCAAGTTTCTACCAAAAAACTTCAAATTTGCGATTTTTCCGATTTTACGATATAGCGCCATTTTGAGGTTTTCTACCACAAAAAATGCCGTAAAATAGGGTTCTAAATGCTCCTTAATGAACACTAATGAACACTAATTACAAATAGGGGCAATAATACCACAAAAATATGGCAAAAGCAATAGAAAAAACGCTTTTTGATGATACGTTATTCTTTTTTTGAAACATAGAATAAAAACAAGCGATAAGGCTCCCAGAACCACTCTGAGAGCCTTGTTACATTCTTATAAATAACGGAACGAATGCCGTCACCGAAAGCTGCTATAAACCATTTCCGTTCGCCTGAGAGCATACCGCCGTCGCCATCAGAAAAGTTGTCCCGAATCAACGTCCACTTTAACAGCAAACCTATTCTGGAAGTGCAGTTCCTCCACGATAATAACTGCTGTCTTGTCGTGAGCGTTTCTGAGCGAACCGACAAATGTTATCTGTCCGCCTTTTGAGTAGAGGAAACTCACGGATTTAGCATTATCATCAAAAGCAAGGCAGGTGAACGTGTCTGTCTCAACGGTATCACTGCCGTTGCGTTTTGGCTGGTCTACTGCGATGCTGAATTTGCAGTAGCTGTAATTATCCTCGGTTATAACGGTCAGATCGGTGGTGATGCGTCCTGTCATCATGATCTTATTCAACATGGTCTACTCCTTTCAGTCCTCGTCGCTGCACTCGTCAAGCCCGTGCATAAGCTGAATGTATACGCACTCTGCTCGGTCGTGTTCCTCACCGTCGGTGGACATCATAAGTTCAAGAAAATATGCTTTTGCTTCCTCATAGTCTGTCCAGACCTCACGCTTACCGTTGCATACGGTAGTGACTTTGTTTGATCTCGGCATTGCCAATTCGGGTGTTTTCAACATAATCGTTACCTCCAAAAGTTTTATCGTGAATCCATTATATCCGATAAAACTACCGGAGTCCAGCTCTGTGGAAGGATTGTAATAATTCTTATGAAAAGCGCAGCAAATAGTTGATTTTGCCCGGTACATTGCGCTATGACTCTGATTGACTTTTTAGGTGGTATGTGCTATGATAGAATGAAACAGGAGGGGGCGAAAATTATGTCAGTCTTGAAATTCAAATGTAGGTGCTGTAACAGCTATCACGATATAAAACGAACTGTTCCTACAGGGTTCTCGGGGTGGAGTTATCCTGGTATGGAATGGTCTGACTTCACTGATGAAGTTCCGCCTTTGACGCAGGAGCGATGGCGTATCACCGAAGAAGTTAAAAAGATAGGGAGCAATAATATACCTAAGGTCGGTGATGAACGCACGGTTAGAGTGATGCTGCCCTTTGAGGAAGAGATCGGCAGCGAGTTCTACATGGACTATATGCCTGTATCTGCTTATCTTGACAGTTTTGAAACAGCAGATCAGTTTGAAAATTCGGCTATCGTAAAATGCAGGTTTACTGAAATAATATCTGCTGATGATTACAATGCGTGGATAAAAGTCAAAGTGCTTGATGTTATAATGTTCCCACAGCTGGCAGAAGCATTTCCCGCATACAAAACAGAGGAGTCTTTGGAAGATTTCGGGACTATATGCAGCTGTAATGATATTGATGCAGACGATGCGCCGTGGAAACTTATTTCATGGGATGCTCAGGGAGATGTTTACGAGGGCAAAGTTATATTTACAGACGCAGGCGGTATAGCCCATATTATTTGGCTGAACATTGAAGATTTCTTCACTCACATATCTTATTTCGGAAATATCATCAAGACATGATAAATTATAATAATTGCATATATAGTGACAGGACAAGGTGTTTATCCATGTCCTGTATTTTTATAATTCTCTGTTGCAGATTTCCGCATACACATCTTCCGGTATCATCGGAGAGTATATCTCTGTCAATTTTACATTTTATTCTGCCTGTTTTACAAGCCAAAGTCTAATGCCTGACTACTCTTTGCAGTGTGGAGCATTTCAATACTATTTCTGTACTCCAATTGAGGTAGCTTGACAGCACTTACCGCACATTGATTTTACAGGTTTCTGTATTACAATGTGCAGAGCTTGCTGGGTGTGATTTTTTACCTTGTAGGCATCATATTTTTTCTGACTGATCGTTTCAGTTTTTTGCTCTTGTTTACTCAGGGGTATGGGGAAGTTTCCCTCAGCAAGCATCGTGTATTGTTTGCACAGTTCTTGTGGACACAATACACCGAGCTTGCTGGGTGTGAATCTGAGCTTTAATTATTGTTTTTTTTCGAGCTGTTTAGCTCGGTTTATTTTTCCTTTTTGATGTTCGGGGTTCAAGGGGTGGAAACCTCTTGCAAGCTATGTATCGAAGCATTCAATTTTGAAAAATTGTAATGCGGGGATACCGTGCTTGCTGCTTTTGAAATGTCATTGCTTAGATGTACTTACGTTTTCACTCTTTTGGTTGACTTTTTCAAGGCAATGCTTTATAATACTTACAAAGATATCACAACGGAGGTGTATGATGAATACTCTTGAAATAAAGATGATACCTGTATCTGATAATTATAAGAACGAATGCTTTGTTATTGACGGTATCCCACTGCAGGAGTATATGAAAAAATGGTATCGGGAAAATGGTTGGGGCGAGATACCGCAGCCGATAGCGCCAGTTGATGATCTGGCTGTCACATGGACAGGCTCGTTCGATAATGACGGCGATGCACGGTTCATGCGGTGGCTTATGAAAAAAGACAGGCTCAATCTTCCGATATTGTCATGTCCCGAGGATATGGATCTCTCCTGCATTGTTATTGTTGCAGAGATCGAAAAGACCGATGAATTTGTCTATTGGAAACGGATAGGCAAAGTCAACCACTCGATTGAAAGTATTGAGGAAGAAAAAGAACACGGTATTGTATTTGCAGACAGCTATTCTGATGAGGACTGGATAAAATACGGAGATATGGCTTTTATGCGTGTAGGCAGCTGCGAATGGAGAGAGTGGACTTCAGCACACTGGTCGGAAGAATTATTCCGCAGGCACATAAACTATACATACCCATGTTATCAGGACGACAGAAATATTGATTGGATATATGCGTGTAACTGGTGCTTTGACAGGAAGCGATATGACGACCTTGCCTCAGCGTGCAGACCGAAATGGTGCATGGACAGGGATAAATGATCCGGGTTGCAAAACATTACAGTTCTTTCCTCGGCGGCATGGATACCGGGCGGACAGCACTGCGCTGTCCGCCCGATAATTTTATATTCCAAATTCCGATCTGCAGTGCTGATGATACAGAATGGCTGTTATTTTGTAATGCCGACAATACATGACCTTTTCGGGATATTTTACGTGGCTGAAAGTTCAGTCCTTCGGGATAGGTACACTGGCAAAATAGAAGCTGCTTATCTGTTCGGGGGAATATTCGCTGTGTTCCCTGAGCCACCAGCGCAGGGTCTCAGCGAAGCTGCTTACAGCGTGGTCAAGGCGGTAGGACCTGGGTACGGGGCTGTCTTCGGTCAGGCGGTCATCGAAGACCCGAAAGAGATATTCTTTAAGGCAGCCCATGAATATCTCGCCGCACTCACCTGTGAACAGGCCTTTTATATTCTGCTGTTTTTCCCTGATATGGTAGAGGATATGGGTTATCCTGTCACTGAAACTGCTGTGGTGTGAAAAATCGTGTTTTTCCTCAGACATTATCTCGGAGGGAAATACGTGGTCGAAGATATCCTTGCACAGGGCTTTCAGCAGTTCGTCCTTGGTCTCAAAATGGGCATAGAAGGTACTTCTGCCGATATCGGCTTCGTCGATTATATCCTGCACTGTCAGGGCTGAATAGGTCTTTTTTTCCAGCAGTGCGGTAAATGCTGTGAATATGGCGTTCCTTGTTTTCTTGCGTCGTCTGTCCATGGAGGCCTCCTTATTTCTTGTACATTTTCGGGATCTTGTTCGGTATCGTACATTCACGGGAAACTGGTTATTGTGAACACCCGTGAGATATGGTATCATAGTTACAGAACAAAGTGTCAGATAACTTATAAAGAGTACCACAATTTTCAGGAAATGTCAAGGAGGAAACATGAACGGCAGAAGAGATATAAAATTCGACAAAAAGGCTGAGAAGTATGATGAGGGCTATGTGGGCAGGCTTTACATAGCTGACCCCAGGCTTCCCCTGCCTGTGCGCAAGGCATTGAACACAGCACCGGATATCCACAGGATAAACGGCAGAGTATATACGGCTGATGAGATAGGAGAAAATTTCTCGGAGTACGGTTTTGGCAGGGTATTTGACAAAACTGATACCTACGCGCAGCTGGTCTGCCCGAAAAAGCTATGAACGGCAGGCTGAAAGCCGCAGGCTATGCGGTGGCGGCAGCGGTATTCTACGGGCTTAACGTGCCCTGCTCAAAGCAGCTGCTGAAAGATACTGAGCCAACTTTTACAGCAGCGTTCCTGTATCTGGGGGCAGGGCTGGGGGTAGGCATTATGTACCTGTTCTTCCACAGGCAGGAGGCTGCTTCGGACAGGCTTGAAAAAAAGGATATGCCCTACACTGTGGGCATGGTGCTGCTGGATATAATAGCGCCTATACTGCTCATGTGGGGGGTAAAGCTGGGCACCTCGGCCAATGCTTCGCTGCTGGGGAACTTTGAGATAGCAGCCACCGCACTTATCGCCCTGCTGCTGTTCAGGGAGAAGGTCAGCAGGAAGCTATGGGCGGCCATAGGGTTCGTCACCCTTTCGAGCATGATACTTTCTTTCGGGGGCGAGGGAAGCTTTTCCTTTTCGGCGGGTTCACTGCTGGTGCTGGGCGCGGCAGCCTGCTGGGGACTTGAGAACAACTGCACCAGGAGCATATCGGAGAAAAGCACCTACCAGATAGTGACGATAAAAGGCTTCGGTTCGGGGACGGGCTCGCTCATCATCGGTTTTATCATCGGGGAGAAGCTTCCTGATGTCCGTCACATCATAACGGCAATGGTGCTGGGGTTCGTGGCCTACGGGCTCAGTATTTTCACTTACATAAGGGCACAGAAGACCCTTGGGGCGGCAAAGACCAGTGCTTACTATGCTCTGGCGCCCTTTATAGGGGCATTCCTTTCCTTTGTGATACTGCACGAAGCCCTTAGCCTTACATTTGCCGCTGCGCTGGCGGTGATGATAGTCGGAACGGCATTTGTGGTATCTGACACCATAGCACGGTCAGATACCTGACAGGGATAAACACCTGATAAAATAATACTGCCGTCAGCGGGATAAGCCCGCAAAGACGACATAGACAAGCCCTTTATCCCTGATGACAGCAAGGTGCCGGGCGATGAAGTCATCACAGGGGCGGACAATTACACCGAAACAGGGGGCACCGACTGAGAAAATTCAATAGCTGCGACTGCGCCTGCGAGATAAAGGGATCCGGCGGCCGCGGCACTGACTATTATGTAATGACAAGGGCATAGTCTGGGCATAAAGGGCTATGATCTCAGGGCTATATGTAACTAAAGCTACACCTTCGGCTGAGGGTGTAGCTTTTGCTACGTTTTCGGGAAATACTGAATATTGAACAGCGCCTGTATATGTGTTATTATATAGACACAGCAGGGGGAACAAAAGAAAGTTCCACCGAGAAAATCAAGATCTATGAAAGAAGGAATTTACAATGAAAAAGAACGTATTTAGTGTAATGGCAGCAGGTGCAGCAGTTATGGCAGCGATGATGTTCGCAAGCTGCGGAGATCTGGTAGTAAACAGCCCCGATGCAGAGACTGTGGGTACAGTAGTTTCGGCAATGAACGAGCAGGCTGCTCCCGAGATAAAGACAGCTCCCGCCGCCAAGGCACCCGCTGCACAGAACAGCACCGTATTACCTGCCTCTCAGGCCACCACTACCACCACCTCTGCCGCTGCTGCACAGGCACCTGCTCCCGCTGTTCAGGCTCAGGCACCTGCACAGACAAGCGGATCTGCACAGGCAGCTCCCGCAGTTGTTACCGTAAGCAGCACCCAGCAGACAGCACCTGCCGAAAAGGCTGAGAGCAAGCCCGCTGAAACAAAGGCTGCCGAGAGCAAGGCTGCTACCGTAAATACCGCAGACTTCGCAGGCCACTATGTTGAGAATTCCCAGAAAGTTGCCACCATGGACGTTACCGATAACGGCAACGGTAACTACAGCGTACATATCGAGTGGGCAGTAACTGCCAACGAATACAACAGCTGGGACTTCACAGGCGATATGGACAGCACAGGCAAGCTCAGCTACCTCAACTGCCGCAAGTCTACCGCTGCCTTTGACGACAAGGGCAACTACACTGTAGGCGTTGACGGCTTGCAGACACCTTTCACCACCTACACCGCAGGCGCAGGCTCTTTGCAGATAACAAGCTACGGTGTGGTTTGGGAGGACGGCATGGGCGATATCTACAAGGGTACCACCTTTGTAAAGCAGGACGCTAAAGGTGCGCCTGCCCCCAAGGCTGAAAGCAGGCCCGCAGAGGTAAAGGCTCCCGAGAGCAAGGCTGCTGCTGTAAGCACTGCAAATTTCGCAGGCCACTACGTTGAGAATTCCCAGAAAGTTGCCACCATGGACGTTACCGATAACGGCAACGGTAACTACAACGTACATATCGAGTGGGCTGTGAATGCAAATGAGTTCAACAGCTGGGACTTCACAGGAAGCATGGACAGCACAGGCAAGCTCAGCTACCTCAACTGCCGCAAGACCACCTCTGCATTTGACGCAAACGGCAACTACACTGTAGGCGTTGACGGCTTACAGACACCTTTCACCACCTACACCGCAGGCGCAGGCTCTCTCCAGATCACCAGCTACGGTGTGGTATGGGAAGACGGCATGGGCGATATATTCAAGGGTACCACCTTTGTAAAGTAAGACTTATACGACCTCTTCTATAGATCTGTTTGAACACCGCCCCTATGGCTCACATGGCGGGCGGTGTTTGTGTGCCATGCTTTTCTGAACAGGGGAAAGAAAAAGCTTGTGTATCGGGAAAAGCCCTGATACACAAGCCTGTTTATTTCTGCATTTTCAGTTATCAGCCTTTGGCAAGGTACCAGCTTTCGCCCTCGCCTACGGAGACCTCCATGGGGACCGCCAGCCTGACGGCATTTTCCATTTCCTCTTTCAGCACGGCGGAAGCTTTTTCCTTGTCATCGGGGGTGACTTCGATGATGAGCTCATCGTGTACCTGAAGTATGAGCCTTGCATCGAGGTTTTCGGCTTTGAGCCTTTTATAGACCTTAACCATAGCTATCTTGATGATATCTGCGGCGGCGCCCTGTATGGGGGCATTCATGGCGGCACGTTTGCCGAAGGCCTGCATGACCTTATTGGTGGCAGAAAGCTCGGGGATATACCTGCGGCGGCCGAATATGGTAGTAACATAGCCGTTCTTTATGCCGTCCTCAACGGTCTTGTCCATGAACTCGGAGACCTTGGGGAAGTTATCGAGGTAATTTTTGATATACTGCTTGGCCTCTGCCACGCTGACACCTATATCCTTGGAAAGTGAGAAAGCCCCAATGCCGTAGATTATGCCGAAGTTTACGGCCTTTGCGGCAGAACGCATTTCGGGCAGCACCATATCGGCGGGTATGCCGAAGACCTGGGAAGCGGTCATGGTATGGATATCGGTGCCCTCGGCAAAGGTCTTCTGCATATTCTCATCACCGCATACCGCCGCAAGCACACGAAGCTCTATCTGGCTGTAGTCGGCATCCAGGAAGGTATAGCCCTCCCCCGCTATGAAGAACTTGCGCATATTGCGGCCTATCTCCTTGCGGACAGGGATATTCTGCATATTGGGTTCGGTGGAGCTTATGCGGCCTGTGCGGGTCTCGGTCTGTTTGAAGACACTGCGCACCCTGCCGTCGGGCTCGACCTCTTTCAGCAGGCCGTCAACATAGGTGGAGCTGAGCTTTGTAAGTGTTCGGTATTCCAGCACCAGCCTGACTATGGGGTGCTTGTCCGCCAGCTCCTCCAGTACCTCGGCATTGGTGGAATAGCCTGACTTGGTCTTTTTCTTGGCGGGAAGCCCCAGCTTCTCGAACAGCACCTCGCCCAGCTGCTTGGGGGAGGCTATATTGAACTCCCCTCCTGCCAGGTCGTATATCTGTGCGGTCAGGGCTTCGATATCCTTTTTAAGCCACTTGCCGAACTCCTTTATACCGTCGGTGTCGGCGCGGACACCGTAATGCTCCATAGAAGCCAGCACTTCGCAGAGGGGCATTTCCACATCGTTGAAGAGGGTGAGCATCTCGGTCTGCTCAAGGCGGAGGGCAAGGCTCTCGGCCAGAGGAAACAGGGAGCAGACGTCGGCATAGTCGGCAAGGTCACTGCGGTAGGCCACCTTATAGGTAAGGCAGAGGTTCTCCACAGTATACTCCCCTGCCTGAGAATTGAGCAGGTAGCCTGCAAGGTCACAGCAGAATTTAAGTCCGCAGAGGGCGGTGCCGTTATCGAAGGCGAACTTATGGGCACGCTTGCCCTCAAAGGCTGTCTTTTCGCAGGGGCTCTCGAAAAAGCGCAGGACTATGCCGTCGAAGTCCCAGTCACCGAAGGCTATGCTGTAGGCCTTATCCTCAAAGAAGACCTGCAGCTTGTTCTCATCGAAGATAAAGGCTGCTTTGGTGCCCTCGGCCATGCGGGCGATGACCTCATCGTTCAGGGGGAGGCCGCATTCGTATTTTGGCAGGTCTTTCAGCTTAAGGGCTTTTTCCTCGCTCACTTCGGCGGAGGTGCCTGATGAACCTGTCAGCTTAAGTCTATCCATGAGCCTGAGCATTTCCAGCTCGGTGAGCATATCACGGGCGGCATCGGCATCGGGGGCGGTGAGCTTATAATGCTCCACCGACCTTTCCACGGGGGCTTCAAGGCATATCTCTGCCAGGAAATGGCTGTCAACAGCGTCCTGATAGCCAGCTTCAAGCTTGGCACGGTTGCCCTTGGTGATAGTGAAGCTGTCAAGGTCGGCATAGAGTTTTTCAACGCTGCCCGCCTGCTGTATGAGGTTAAGGGCGGTCTTTTCGCCTATGCCCCTGACACCCGGGATGTTATCCGAGGTATCGCCCATGAGCGCCTTGACCTCTATCATCTGGCGGGGGGTGACACCGTATTCCTCCATGATACGGGCGGGTGTGTATATCTTGGTCTCCTTGGTGCCTGCCAGGCGGACAGTGACTTTATCGGATACCAGCTGGAAGCTGTCACGGTCACCTGTGAGGATAAAGCATTCGTTGCCGCTGTCGGCGGCGGCCTTTGAGAGGGTGCCTAAGATATCGTCGGCCTCATAGCCTTCGCACTCGACTGTCTGTATGCCCAGCAGCTTCAGCAGCTTTTTGATGAGGGGCATCTGCTGGGCAAGCTCATCGGGCATACCCTTGCGGTTGGCCTTGTAGGCGGCACTGGCCTTGTGGCGGAAGGTGGGCGCACGCAGGTCAAAGGCCACAGCCACGCAGTCGGGCTGCACCTCTTCTATCTCCTTAAGGTATATATTCATAAAACCCGTGAGCGCATTGGTGCATATGCCCTTGGAATTCGTCAGTATGCGTATGCCGTAGAATGCACGGTTCATTATGCTGTTACCGTCAATGCATAGCAGTCTCATCAGCGTTACCTCCTGTGATGAAGAAATTATTCTTACAGATATTATACCACATATCCCCCCGCCATGCAAGGGAGATAACCAAAAAAGGTGGGAGCAAGCTCCCACCCTTTTTTCATGCACAATATGTCAGCACAGAGAACGACCCTCCATGCCAATAATTATGGTTCAAATTCAAGCCATGCCTGCGGTGATGATAGCCATCTTGTAGACTTCATCAGCGTTGCAGCCTCTGGAGAGGTCGTTGATAGGTGCGTTAAGACCCTGGAGGATAGGACCGTAAGCTTCATATCCGCCCAGCCTCTGTGCGATCTTGTAGCCGATGTTGCCTGCCTCGATCAGAGGGAAGATGAAGGTGTTTGCCTGGCCTGCTACCTTGCTGTCAGGACACTTGGTCTTGGCAACCTCAGCAGAAACTGCTGCATCGAACTGGAACTCGCCGTCGATGACCAGATCGGGAGCAAGCTGTCTTGCCTCGATAACTGCATCGTGGCTCAGCTGAACTGTGCCGCCCTTGCCTGAACCGTAGGTGGAGAAGCTAAGTACAGCTACCTTGGGGTCGATACCGAAGAAATCAGCTGTTCTTGCAGTTTCAACTGCTACCTCTGCCAGCTGTCTTGCAGCGGAGAGAACTACGTTGCCGTCCTTGTCAAGTCTGTCTGTGTAGCCCAGGTTGATAGCGCAGTCGCCCATTGCTATCTTCTCTTCCTTGCCGTCCTTCTCGCGGAAGAGTATGAAGGAGGAGCTTACCAGGTTGGAGCCCTTCTTGGTCTTGATTATCTGCA
Organism: Ruminococcus sp.; assembly: GCF_017464355.1. Taxonomy (GTDB): domain Bacteria; phylum Bacillota; class Clostridia; order Oscillospirales; family Ruminococcaceae; genus Hominimerdicola. The sequence continues at coordinate 45,587 of NZ_JAFUAG010000033.1, forward strand.
GTGCAGGTCTTACTGTATCAGCAGTGGAATAAGTTGCGCCGCCCAGCAGAGCGTCTGCCTTGCCTGCCTTGACGAGCATTGTGCCGAAGTAGTTGGACTTTGCCAGTGCAGCCCTTACTTCTTCCTCGGTCATCTTACCCTTTCTCAGCTCGACCATCTGTGCTACCAGAGCGTCCATTTCGGGATAGGTAGCGGGGTCAAGTATCTCAGCGCCGTCGATATTGAAATTGCCTGCAGCGGCAGCAGCCTTTACCTCGTCAACATTGCCGCAGAGGATAACGCCCATGAGGCCTTCCTTCAGCAGTCTGTCAGCAGCGGTGAGTATGCGGGCATCACTGCCTTCGGTGAAGACGATGGTCTTCTTTTCAGCCTTAAGATTTGCTATCAGCTTATCGAACATTCCCATAATTTTACAACCTCCGTTATAGAAATAAAATTTACCGTATAATTATACCACACTTTTCACAGAATTTCAACCCCCGAAGAAACAATGTACGCGGGTATTGACGAGCACATTTTTACGGCGGCGAGTTTTTTGACTGACACAGCATTGACTTTACAGCAAAGATGTGATATGATAAATGAGGTCAGGCTCGGCTAACGGCCATGAACACCGGAGCTCCGCAAAAACAGACCGTCTTTGCAGACGGTCTTAAGATATCCCGCTGATATCACCTGCCCATTATTTTTGAGATCATGATATCGTACTCACGCTTGTTTTTCGGGCTGAGGGCATAATCGTGTATGCCTCCTTTTTTCTCGATATAGATGTGGGGGTGGGCTGCTTTTTTCAGTTTTTCAGCATATCTTCTGGCAGGGATATTGAGGGTATCGTGGGTGCCTGAGAACATGGTGATAGGCGGAAGGCCTTCAACACTGCTGCCTGAAACATTTGCCCTGTAGTCGTCCTCGGCAAGGTCTCCCCGCCAGAGGACTTTTACCTTTTCTATGGGGAAACCGCTCAGAATGAAATCCTGCTTTTCCAAATAAGCCGCCCGCTTTTTCTCGGCTTCGGTCATCTCACCTATGGAGAACCCGGGGGAGATGAGGATGATATTCTTTGGCAGAGGCAGGCCTTTGTCCCGTGCCAGCATGGAGAGGGACAGCGCCAGGGTGCCCCCTGCGGAGTCGCCCATTACGGTAAGGTCTTCGGGGGCGCATTCTTTCAGCAGCCTTTCATAGACCCGCATAAGCATATCGTTGGCTTTTTCGGCATTGCTTTCGGGGACAAGGGGGTACTGGGGGAAGAATATCTCGCAGCCCGTATCGGCAGCAAGGCTTCTGCAAAAGGACCAGTGAATGTACATGGCCTCGGCGATAAAGCCGCCGCCGTGAATAAACAGCACCTTTTTGCTGCTGCGGACGTTCTTGTCCTTGGCTCTGTAAAATATTCCGCCGCCGACCTTGCAGGCCCTGATATCCATGGCCTTGCGTATTTTGGCAGGGGGTGCGGAAGTGCGCTTGTGTTTCTGCTTATATTTTCTAAGACCCTCCCTGAAAGCCTCTCCCTCAAGGCTGTTCAGTGCATGGACGTCTTTCAGGACAAGGTTGGCTATCATTTTTATCACAGCAGTTTTCATAGTATCCTCCTTTGAAGTTATATATTGGAATGATTTTAACATATTTATTAAGAAATTGTGTAAATAAATTGTAAAGTTTGAAACCAGGCGGAGCTATGGGCGCGGGGGAAGATATTCCATTTTCTGATAAAAAAATCCCGGGCAATAATGCATATTATACATATGTGTGCCTGCTCTTTTATACAAAACGCTGATTTGAATTTTAAAAATTGAAATTTCGGCCGATTTTGGTGATCTACTTAAATGGAGGTGAAATAATGCAAAATACGAAAAACCTTTCCGGTGTGCGGCAATTTATCCGCTATGTCTTTGTGGGCGGCGGTGCAACTGTCGTTCAGTGGGGATTGCTCGTACTGCTTAAAGAAGTCTTCGACATGAACGCAAACCTGGCAAATGCCATAGGTTTTGTGGGCGGTCTGGTATTCAACTATGTTATATCTACCCTGTGGGTATTCGATAATTCTACTGCCGTGGTGAAAAACAAGGCGGCTGAGTTCATGGCCTTTGCCCTCATAGGCGTTGTGGGGCTGGGTATCAACCAGGGGCTGATATGGCTGTTTGACAAATACTTTGCAGACAGATCACTCTTCGGCGGGCTGCTGCCTGAGGACAAATATTACCTTGTAGGCCAGGTGCTGGCAACAGGTCTGGCTTTCTTCTGGAATTTCTTTGCCAGAAAATATCTGCTGTATAACAGAACGGAGGAACAAAAATGAAAAAGATAGTTATCATCGGCGGAGGCCCCGCAGGTCTTACCGCCGCTTACGAACTGCTCAAGCACGGCGATGTTGAAGTTACCCTGCTTGAAGCCGACAATACTCTGGGCGGTATCTCCCGGACCGTCCGCCACGGCGGCAACCGCATGGATATCGGCGGACACCGCTTTTTCTCCAAGGACGAGCGCATAATGAAATGGTGGTCTGACCTTATGCCCCTGCAGGGCAAGCCTGCCTTCGATGACAGGGTGCTGGGTCACGAAAAGCCCTTTGTAAAGGGCGGCGGAGACCCCGAAACGGAAGACAATGTCATGCTGATACGTGACAGGGTATCCAGGATATACTACAAGAAAGCATTCTTCGATTACCCCGTTACCATGAACATGAACACCATTAAGAACATGGGTCTGCTGACAACTGCAAGGGCGGGCTTCAGCTACCTGTCATCCTGCGCACACAAGCTGCCTGAGACAAATCTTGAGAACTTCTATATCAACCGCTTCGGCAAGGTGCTTTACTCCATGTTCTTTGAGGGCTACACCGAGAAGCTCTGGGGCAGACACCCCCGTGAGATCTCTGCCGAGTGGGGAGCCCAGCGTGTAAAGGGCCTTTCTATCGTGGCCATACTTAAGGACATGGTATCAAAGGTGCTTGGCAGGAAGAACAACAAGAACACCGAGACCTCTCTGATAGAGCAGTTCTGGTATCCCAAGTACGGCCCCGGTCAGCTGTGGGAGATGGTGGGCAGCCATGTCACCGATATGGGCGGCAGGATACTCTTCGGCAAGGAAGTTACCGAGCTTGTCACCGAGGGCGGCAGGGTAACTGCTGTAAAGTGCGGCGATGAGGTATTCGAGGCTGACGAGGTCATCTCCTCCATGCCTGTGAAGGATCTGGTCAACGGCATGACCGCGCCCGATGATATACGCCGTATCGCCAACGGACTTCCCTACCGTGATTTCGTTACCGTAGGCCTGCTGGTGGACAAGCTGAGGCTCAAAAACCTGACCAACAAGCGCACCCTTGGCAACATCGTGCCCGACTGCTGGATATACGTTCAGGACAAGGGCGTAAAGCTGGGACGCATACAGATATTCAACAACTGGTCCCCTTACATGGTAAAGGACCCCGCAGGAAGTGTCTGGATAGGCCTGGAATACTTCTGCGCTGAGGGCGACAGCTTCTGGAACATGAGTGAGGAAGAGTGCGTTTCTTTCGCTGTAAAGGAACTGCGCAAGATGGGCGTTATCGGCAGGAACGCTGTCATTGATTCTCACCGCGAGAAGGTAAAGAAGGCATATCCCGCTTATTTTGACACCTATGAGGAATTCGACAAGGTGAAGAAATATCTGGACGGCTTTGAGAACCTGTGGTGCGTAGGCAGAAACGGTCAGCACCGTTACAACAACATGGATCACTCGATGATGACCGCCATTGAAACTGCAAACGCTATAGCTGCGGGCAGGACCGACAAGAGCGCGGTATGGAACGTCAACACGGAGAAGGAGTACCATGAGCAGAGAAAAGCTGACTAAGCAGGTCATCACGGCGGCAGGAAAGCACCCGTACCTGCTAGCGCTGGTACTGTGCCTTTTCCTTGACCCCTTTTTCTTCGGCTCACTGGGAAATATCCCAAACAATGCACTTACACTTGAAAGCTTCATGGTGCTGGGCGCAGCGGCATTCTTCGGATACAGGAGATACCGCGCGGGCGCCATGGACAAGGTGCGGCTCGGCATATTCCTTGCTGCGGCTGCGGGGGCGGACTACTTCGCCCTTAAGCTGTACTCACAGTCGGAGGTAAAGGGGCTGTGGTACCTTGCAGGGGGCTGTGTGCTGCTGCTGATACTTTACTACTTTGCTGATGTGAAGAAATTCACAAGGCAGATGAACTCGCTGCTGATAATAGGGCTGGGCTTCATGATGAAGCTGCACTACATACTGGTAACATCGGTATACACAAGGCAGCACGACGTACATGAGTTCGGCGGAGAATCGGGGCACGCGGCTTATATGGAATATCTGCTGTTCAACCATTCTCTCCCCGACTTTGACCCCCGCGAACGCTGGCAGTTCGTACACCCTCCCCTGCACCATGCCATAAGCGCTTTGTGGATACATATCCACGAGGACATACTGCAGGCAGGCCACAATCAGGCAAGAGAAAGCCTGCAGATGCTGACGCTGTTCTATGCGATGTGCATAATCATCTCGGCCTACAAGATACTGCGTCACTTCGGGCTGGAGGGCAAGGCGCTGTACATACCGCTGATGATAGTCAGCTTCCACCCTGCCTTTATAATGTTCTCGGGCAGCATAAACAACGATGTTCTCTCGGTGGCGCTTTCCATGGGGGCTGTGGTAAGCACCCTTAAATGGAAGGAAGACCCCACCCTCAAAAACATACTCAAGATAGCCCTTTGCGTGGGTCTTGCCATGATGACAAAGGTGGCGGCGGCCACAGTTGCTCCGCCTATAGCTATGGTCTTCCTCGTTGTGTTCATAAAGAATTTCAAGGAGAAGGGCAAGGCGCTTTTCGGACAGTTCTGCGCTTTCGGTGCATTGTGCATTCCTCTGGGATTATGGTTCGGCATACGCAACCTCATCAAGTGGAAGATACCACTGACCTACGTTTCGGAGATGAGCAAGGATAGTCTTCAGTACATAGGCGACAAGCCCTTTACGGAGCGTGTTACGGACTTCTCGGCGAAACAGTTCGCTTCACCCTTTGAACAGTGGGCAAGGCAGGATGATGCAGGAGTAATAACGGGGTACAACGAATACAATCCCCTGGTGACACTGCTGAAAAACTCGCTTTTCGGCGAATACATCAACGAGGGACGCTTTGACCGGCCATACACGGTGGTATTTGCATATATGCTGTTCTGGCTGAATGTGGCTATCGTGGCGGCGGCTGTCATACTGATGATATACTGGTGTATCAAAAAGCATGATATGAAGCACTTTTTCATTGCGGCTTTCCACCTGTCGCTTATGGTGACTTTCTACAAGTCATCGGCGGATTACCCTTTCACCTGCACCATGAATTTCCGCTACATCACCCCCACGGTGATAACGGGAGCGCTGTTCCTCGGAATAGCCATGGCGGAGGACAAGCGGAAGATCTTCTCAAAGGCGATGACCGCCGCAGGCTCGGCATTCACGCTGCTGACGGTGCTGGTATTTGCGGCACTGCGCTGACTTTATAAAACATATGACCGCTGTCGGTCCAAGTTCCGACGGCGGTCTTTTTCGGTATATGCTTGACACCTGCAAGTCGGGGAATGAACATAAAAAAACACTCCTGCCCCGTGTGTACGGTTCTAATAAAGAAGATCATATGTTCTGCTGGGGGATAACCTTTCTTCAGAAAGGTTTCCCCCAATAAAATACATGATTTTCTTTATGAGAACCGCCCACAAGGGCAGAAGTGTCTTTTATGCTCTTACGCTGCGTCAAAGCAGCCCAGGAAGCGCAGGTCGAGGTCGGTGGTATTTTCGAGGACGAGATATTTTTCGTAGGGGCAGTTTTCGCATTCTATCACGTAGTCATACTCGCCGAGCTCGGTCTTGCGGGGGCGGTCGTGGAGGGCTACCAGGGTGATATCCTGCTCCTCCAGTTCCCCGAGAAGTTTCGGGAGCGAGCCTGCGCTGCCCTCGGCGATAAAGGCTGTGCGCTCGGCGGGGGCATTGGGGGCAGGCTGTGTGGTAAGCACATAGAAGCGGGTCTTGTTGCTGTCGTTGTTCTGAATGGCGGCAGCTTCGACCTCAAGGCCGTAAACGTCGGCACAGGCCGCAGAGGCTATGGCAGCGCAGCTTTTGTCGCTGCCCTCGGCCACCATTTTTGCGCCCTCGGCGGTACTTGATACCTCTATGACCTCGGCATCGGGCAGGTTGGCTTCAAGCCATTCCTTGCCCTGGGCTATGCCCTGTTTGTGGGAATATACAGTCTTTATGTCGGAAAGTTCCGTATCGGGCAGCACCAGCAGGTTCTGGTTTATGGAAAGCTCCACCTCCCCCACCACAGATACTTCCTCGGTGGAGATGAGAATGTCCACATAATCCGTAACAGCCCCGCCTATGGTGTTCTCCTGGGGTATGACAGCAAAGCTGCTTTCACCCTTTACCAGGGCATCTACCGCATCGCTGACAGTTTCATAGGGCACATAGCTGCCCTTGCCCCCAAAGAACACTCCGCAGGCCTCCTGGGTATAGGTGCCTTCGGGGCCTAAGTAGCTGACCTCTGCGGTGTCAGGGTCGATGTCTGCTGTCACCTCGGTGTAGTTCTCAGCAGAAGTGCTGTTTTCCTCTTTCATGGAAGAGCTTTCGGTCTTTGCAGGATCATCCACCGCCGCCCCCGAAGCTTTGCTGTTCTCAGCGCCGCAGCCTGCCAGCAGCAGCACCGCAGCTGCAATGATGATGTATGGTCTTATCATTTAAATTACCCCCGTCTTTTTCTCCCATTTTGAAGTGTATTGCTGATGATACAGAATGGCTTTTTTTCGTATTGGGATTCTTTTTTATCTCCCGAACCGTTCGGTGTTGATATGATTATACCATGTATTACCGCTTACGTCAAATCAGCTTTAGCATAATGATGAAATGTCAACATTATTTTTGGTCAATTTTACACAAAAATAGCTATCCCGACGATTTTTTATTCTTTGCGTTTTTTTACTTGAAATAGCGATTTTTTAGTAGTATAATTAAGAACGTTGTTTGCTAAATTTAAGTAAAAGAGGTAATGATAATGTCATCTCAGGCAGCAAAGCCTACCGAGCAGAAGCTAAAACCAAAGCTTTTTTCAGTCATGAAGAACTACTCAAAGTCACAGTTCTTCAATGATGTCACCGCAGGTGTCATAGTGGCGATAATCGCACTTCCCCTTTCCATAGCGCTGGCGCTGGCTTCGGGTGTGGGACCCGAGCAGGGACTTTACACCGCTATAGTCGCAGGATTTGTCGTGGCTTTCCTTGGGGGCAGCCGCGTGCAGATAGCAGGCCCCACCGCCGCCTTTGCCACCATTGTGGCAGGCATAGTGGCCTCTGAGGGCATGGAGGGTCTGGTGATATCCACTATAATGGCAGGTGTCATCATGCTCATCATGGGCTTTTGCCGTTTCGGCGCACTGATAAAATATATCCCGGGGACTATCACCAGCGGCTTCACCTTTGGCATAGCCGTGACCATACTGCTGGGGCAGATAAAAGATTTCTTCGGGCTGACTTTCAAGAATTCCCCTATAGAAACTGTTGACAAGGTCAAGGAGATAGTGCTGTGTTTCCCCACCCTGAACCCCCAGGCACTGCTGGTGGGTGTGATATCCCTGGCCATACTTGTTTTCTGGCCTAAAAAGCTGGAGAAGATACCCGCTTCCCTCATAGCTGTCATCGTGGGTTCGGCCATGGTGGCACTGCTTGACATGAAGGTCAACACCATAGGCAGCCTTTATCAGGTATCCAAGGAGCTGCCCCATTTCACACTGCCCCACTTCACCTTTGCAAAGGTGAAGGCTCTGCTGCCCAATGCATTCACTATCGCCATACTGGCAGCAGTTGAATCCCTGCTTTCCTGCGTGGTGGCTGACGGCATGATAGGCTCAAAGCACCGTTCCAACATGGAGCTGGTGGCTCAGGGCGCTGCAAACATAGGCTCAGCCTTTTTCGGCGGAATACCCGCCACAGGCGCTATCGCCCGTACTGCTGCCAATGTCAAGAACGGCGGCCGCACACCCGTGGCGGGCATGGTGCATTCAGTGGTTGTGCTGATAATACTCAGGCTCCTCATGGACAAGGCTTCTCTTATCCCCATGCCCACCATAGCAGCCATACTTTTTGTGGTGGCCTACAATATGTGCGGCTGGAGAAATATCCGAAACACCATTAAAACTGCCCCCAAAAGCGACATCGCTGTGCTGCTGGTGACACTGGTCTTCACTGTGGTATTCGACCTGGTGGTGGCTATAGGTGTCGGCATGGTCATGGCAGCACTGCTATTCATGAAGCGCATGGCTGATGTTACAGAAGCCCATGCCTGGATAGACATTGACGACGAGGACACCGACCCGGACAATATCCTGCTCAAGAAGATACCAAAGAACACAAAGGTGTTCGAGATAAACGGCCCCATGTTCTTTGCGGCCTCGGACAAGTACAGCTTCATGCTGACAGACAGCAGCGTTGATGTGCTGTGCATACGCATGAGAAATGTGCCCGCCATTGACGCCGCAGGTGTTGAAGCCCTCATGGGCATTGTAAAGCGCTGCGAGAAGGATAACATCAAGGTCATCTTCTCTCACGTCAACGAACAGCCCATGCACGCCATGGAAAAGGCAGGCTTCATCGAACACGTCGGCAAGGAGAATTTCTGCGACCACATCGACACCGCACTCCTCCGTGCCGAGGAAATAGAAAACAGTATATCCGCCGCCCGCAGCTGACGGCAGGATCATAGAAATGCCCCGTGCTGCAGGGGTAGTTCTTATAAAGAAGTTTATGTATTTTATTGGGGGAAACCTTTCTGAAGAAAGGTTATCCCCCAACCCCCTTTCCAAAGACTTTTAGTATGGGTAGGCGAAAGGTCACTGTTCTACGATAGAACAGCGAATGTCCGTCACTTGCTATGCTATGCAAGTGCAGTGACCTTTCGCCTACCCAAAATAGAAGTTTTAGGGAGGGGGTCTGGGGGATGACCCTTTTTCAAAAGGGTCGCCCCCAGCAGAACATATAAACTTCTCTATAAGAACCGCCCTGCAGCACGGGGCATTTCTCAGTCCTCGCTGTCATCGAGGCCGCTGTTGAGGATAACGTTGTAGGCGGCGTTCGCCCTTTCGCTTTCCTTTTTCTCCCGCCACCTGTCTATGTCATCTCTTATGGCAAGCATTTCATCGGCAATGAGTTCGAACTTGTTCGGCCTGACATAATTAAGGTAAGCTATCATGCGCTCCATGCCCTTGGGGCTGCCTATGTGTTTTGCTATGACATCGCCAAGCTCTGCGGGAAAGCCCAGAGAGGTCAGGGCTGCCACAAGTTCTCTGCGGGTATCGGACCATGTATTGTTATTATCCATATCTCATTTTCCTGTCAGCGTAAATTCGGCATATCACCGTGAGGATATTATACCACAAGTTCTTCCCCTTTGCAACAGTCAGGCGGGAACTTCTGCACTGTCAACGGCATACTATATGGGGGGAGGGACAGCCATGACCGAATATGCCCTTGATATAAAAGCCGAGATAGACTATGCCCGCAGGTGGGCATTTTCATTTTCGCCTGACTACTACAATTTTGAATACCTTGGGGGCGACTGCACCAACTTTGTTTCCCAGTGCCTGTTTGCAGGCGGGGCGGTGATGAACTATACTAAAGATGTGGGCTGGTACTACCTTTCGCTTAATGACCGTGCTGCGGCCTGGACGGGGGTGGAGTTCTTCTACCGATTTATGGTGAATAACCTTTCTGCGGGACCCTACGGCATGGCGGTGTCCCTCTGTGAGGTCAGGACAGGCGATGTCATTCAGCTGGGCAGAGGGGGCAGCTTTTACCACAGCCTGCTGGTAACAGGCCTGAAAGAGGGCACACCCCTTGTGGCAGCCCATACCTCGGCGGCCTTTGACCGTCCGCTGGACACATATCACTATGAAGAGCTGAGGTGCATAAGGATACTCGGGGCAAGGAAAGTTAGTTCTGTGTAACTTGTAAATTTTTCCTTATAATGTTGACCTAAAAAGTATGATATGGTATAATCTAAGGTATCAGAATTCTTCCGCTGCAAGATTTGGTTAGTTATATCTAACCAAAAGGAAGAAAATTTATTGTAAGGAGTAATGCATTATGAGAAAAGCAAAGTCCATACTGGGACTTACCGTTTGCGCCGCCCTGGCGGCCAGCGCCCTGCCCATGAACATCATAGCTGATGCTGCCACAGGCGACCAGGTGCTGTACGGTACCATGAAGATACCCTATGCCGAATTTTATGCGGCTGAGCTGGAGGGAGTTGCAAACAGCAATAATTTAGACGCTGTTTCATCTGCCACCAACCACCATTCGCTGGAAACAGGCGCAGGCCAGATGCTGGAGGGTGTCTGGAGCGAGGAAGTCAGCGATGCAGGGGTGAACAAGGCAGGCAACGAGATCAAGAGCAAGCTCTACGGTGTGGTATACCCTGTGGCTATCACCAAGGCTGAACTTGATGCCCTGGGTGAGAACGACTACGGTTTCGCAGAGCTGACCGCCCAGCCCGCCAGCTACAAGCAGGCCACTGTAAAGGACGGCGAGATAAGCTTCTCAAAGGTCATCGACAGCACCCCCGAAAATGTGGAGGGCAGCGCAGTAGTCAGCACCTCTACCCCCTGGGGCGACTATCTCATGAACGTTACAGGCAAGCCCTCGGGCGTTATTTACGGTATCATACTCGATACCTCCGATGGCAGCAGATATGCCCTGAGACACGAGCAGAACATCTGGAGGGGCGGCGAATTTGCATGGTCCTCGGGTATAAAGACAGTGGAGAGCCACGGCAACTACCTGGAGTATGAAAGCTTCGTTGACCTTATGGGCAAGACCGTCACCGACATACAGTACATGACCCCCGATGGCTATGTGACAGTTGATGTGGGCTCGGTATATATCCCCGTTAAATTTGAGGGCGGCGTGAGCGTGGAGAACACTGCTGTCAGCGCAGGCAGGGCTGAGATAGTGAAGACAGATGTGCCTGCTGATTTCAGCGCTGAGTATTCAGTGGCAGGCCTTGAGGCTGAGTTTGAGGGCGAAAGCTTCACCTTTGAAAATGCTGCTGTAGGCAGCTACACGCTGACCGCTAAGGACACAAGCGGCAAGTATGCCGACCTGTCAGCGGCCTTCGAGCTGACCACTGCCGATATGCCTGCGGCTTATGATGCTGAAAAGGGCGCCCTGACCGCCGCTGAGGGCTTCACGGCGGAGGAACTGAGCCTGTTCATAAAGAACATAACCTCCGTTTCGGTGGACGGCACAGCTTATGCTGCCAGCGGAAGAAGGTCTGTAAAGATAGTGGGCGATGACGGTGTCATCATCGACAGCGCTTCTGCCTTTGCCGAGAGCAAGGACAGCTACGAGATAGAAGTAACTGCGGCAGGCTTTGAGAAGAAGCTGGCATTCAGCTACAGCAAGTTCGTTTACGGCACCATGAACATTCCCTATGCCGAGTTCTATGCGGCTGAACTGGAAGATGCACCCAACGACAGCTGCCTTGATGCAGTAAGCTCTGCCACCGTTACCAAGACCACCAAGAACGGCAAGGGCGAGCTCTTCGAGGGCACCTACAACAACGCAGGCGAAGAGGGCAGCGACACTATCGGCAAGATATACGGTGTTACCTACCCTGTGGCTGTGACAAGGTCTGCACTGGCTGAGGCAGGCGAGGCTTACAGCTTTGTTCCCGCTGAGGAAAAGCCTGCGGCTTACAAGGAAGTCACCGTAAAGGACGGCCAGGTAAGCTTTGCAGAGGTGAACGACAGCGAGCCTGAGAGCATAGAGATATCCCCCAAGGTAGAAACAGACACCAAGCGCGGCGACTATATGCTGACAGTAAACGAGGCTTCCGGCCTGGGCGTTATCTACGGTGTTATCATTAAGACCACCGACGGCAACAGCTATGCCCTCCGCCACGAGCAGAACATCTGGAGGAACGAGCTTTCGTGGTCTGTAGGCTACCTTACCGATGACGGCAAGGGCAATTCGCTGGAGTACGAGTCCTTCCTGCCCACTGACGGTGCAACTGTCAGCGAGATAGTTTATATCACCGAAAACGGCGTTGTAAGCGCAAAGACAGACACCTATCTGCCTAAGAAATTCTACAAGTATCAGGAGAGCCCTGTTTCCGCAGAGGACGCTGATATAACTGCGGGCAAGACAGCTATAACAGTTGAAGAGCTTCCCGAGGGCTACGATGCGGCCTTTGAGGTAGAGGGACTTGACTGCGGCTTCAGCAGCGATGCCATATTCTTCTCCGAGGCAGAGCCAGGCAGCTACACACTGGTGATGAGCGACAGGAATGGTGTTTACGAGTCTGCAAAGGCTGAGTTCACCCTGACCACCGCCGACCTGCCTGCGGCTTACGACAAGGAGAAGGTATCCCTTGCAGCAGCTGAGGGCTTCACCGAGGAGCAGCTGGCAAAGTACATAGCTAACATAACCACCGTTACCGTTGACGGCAACGAGTATGCTGCCAGCGGCAAGAGAGCAACTGTTCTCATTAAGGCAGACGGCGCTCTTGATACCGAGGCTGCACCCTTTGCCGAGGGCGAAGAGTTTGAGGTGACAGTCAAGGCCGCAGGCTATACCACCGACCTGAGCTTCACCTACAACACCAAGGCTGAGGAAGAGCAGAAGCCCGATGACGAGGAAAAGCCCGATGACACCGAGCCTACCTCCGACGAGGACAAGACCCCCGATGAGGACAAGACCCCCGATGCCGAGAATACCCCCGATGAGGACGGTACAAAGGACGACGGCACGACCTCCGACAGCGAGACCACAGGCGATGAGACCGATACTTTCCCCAAGGGCGATATCAACGGGGACGGCGAAGTCAATGTCACTGACCTGATGAAGCTGGCTGCCCATGTCAAGAACATCAAGCCCCTGACCGCCGAGGAACAGGCAAGGGCTGACCTGAACAACGATGACGACATAAACGTAACAGACATAATGAAGCTAGCGGCTCATGTCAAGAGCATAAGGGCTCTCGACTGACAGAACAAAAAAGTCCATACGATAACAAAGACCTCCTGCGGCTTAAAGCTGCGGGAGGTCTTTGCTTTGAAGGAAAAACAAACTTATGCGTTGATGATATCTATTTAGCTATGGCAGCTATCACCTGCACCAGCAGCCCTACCAGGGCGCAGACGGGCAGGCCTATGACAGTGCCGATAAGGGCGCCTTTAAAGTGGAAAGCATAGTCCTTGTAGGCGGCAGCGATGTCCTCGGTGCCCGGGATAATTATCTTTTTGCTGTGGCAGGCCCAGCCCCAGTCGATGACCAGGCAGTCGAACCAGTTAATGACCAGCCAGATACCGTAGGACACCAGCGAGGCCTGCAAAAAGGTTTTTGCGCCGTTCAGGAAATACATTATCAGCGCCAGTATGACCGCTATGACCAGTGCCGCCGCCAGTTTTTTTATCTTTGTCTCCTTGCTGTCCAGTTTTTTTGTTTTATTTATCAGACCCAGTTCGTAGCAGCGGTCGATTATGGGCTGCGGCAGATCATATACGATCTTTATGGGGTCACGGCTCTCGGCCAGAGCCCCTGCGGTGAACAGCACCAGCAATACCAGTGTTTCGATGATGATGAGCGTCATATTCATTTTGTATCCTCTTTCTTTTGTTCTATATCTTTATCGGGCTCATGGACAGGCAGCTTTTTAAAGCGCCTGCCTGTCCATGAAGCTGTTTATTATATCCAGGAAGCCGTCTATGTCGAAAAGCATAGCCAGGTGCCCGCCCTTGAGTTCATGCACCACCTCGGGGTCGGGCATCATGCGGACAAGCTCCTGCTTTACGTCATCGGTGAAGGTCTTGTCGTCGTCGGGCTCGATTATCAGCACCCTGCCTTTGAGGAAATCGAAATCCTCCTTGCGGTGGGTGCCCAGATGTTCCCGCAGATCACCCAGCAGGCGGGTCATGTGGCAGAAATATTCCCTGGTCATATCGGGCTTTACCTGCTCCAGTATCTCCCTGATGACAGCCTGTGCTGCGGGGTCGTTTTTCAGGTGCTTTTTGAAAGCCAGGTTCATGATAGGTGTCAGCAGGGACATAGGCAGTTTTTTGTAGAAGCTTATGTCCTTTTTCTCTTTCTCCTTGCCGAACATATCTACAAGGCATTTCATTCCGCTGAACTTAAGGTCATTGGACATTGAAGCGGTGGAGGTCAGTATAAGGCCTTTCACCACATCGGGGTGGCGCTTTGCTATTATCTGTGCCAGGGCGCCCCCGTAGGACTGCCCCCAGAGATACACGTTCTCAGCCCCCAGCTTTTTTATAAGCTCAGCAATGGCATCGGCGGTCTTCGCATTGTTTTTGAAGCCCATGGGGTAGTTGAAATTTATCAGTGAATATCTGTCGATGAACTTTCTTGCCAGCACCGAAAAAGCGTCCCCCAGGCCTGTGCCCCCTGCCAGCATGACCATGGTGGCATTGACCTTCGGGTCAGGGTTTTTGTAGTAGCGGTAGGTGAACTTTTTGCCCAGCACCGCCGCCGTCTTTTTCGGGGCGACTTTATTGTAGTAGGCAAATTCCTTTTTCATATCAAGGTCTGCGATACCCATATTCATTCTCCTTCTATGATATACTCAGCCATGGCGCGGCTGAATTTTCGCACAGCTCCCTCGTAGCCCCCGGGCGACATCATGCTTCTGTTGGACTTTGCTATAGCCATGATATTGAACATGGAAACTATGACCTCGGGTCTGCCCTTGCAGCCCTTTATGTGTCGGCAGAGTTCCTCAGCGAAAGCCTCGCTGTCATTGCCGCTGTCGCCCTCGGGCAGGCGGCGGTATATCTGCTTTATCTCCTCAGCGGTGAAATAATCATAGTTCGTCTTCATGTACATATAGCGCTCGAACAGGCATTTTGCTATCTGCTCCTTGTCGGCGTTCTCGGGGAGGGCTTTCAGCGGCTCACGGTTGCGCACCTTGATGAACTGCATTACCTCGTAAAAGAAAACCTCTTTAGAACGGAAGAAGTTATAGAAGGTACCCTTTGCCACCCCCACATCGAGGGCTATATCTTCCACGGATATGCTTTTGTAGCGCTTATCCTCAAGCATGGCAGCACCTGTTTCGATAAGTCTGCTCCTTATGAGCTCTCTGTCCTCTTCTGAAAATATTTTTGGCATTTGTTTCTCTCCTTAGTCTTAATGACTTGATTTGTTCTTTAGGTCATTTAAAGCATACTACACTTTCTCCCCTTTGTCAACAGCCAAAGGAGAGAGTTAACATTTTCTTTACATTTATTGACACTGTTGGAAAATCCGCAGCTTAAGGAAAAGGAGTTGATCATTCAAAACTGACAAATACTTCTGTCCCTCTTACTTTCCTGCCAGGCGGTACAGATATCTCTCAACAGTTTCCCTGACCTTTTCGGGGTCGTCCTCCATGCCCCGATGTATCCACAGGGATATGACATTCCACACCGCACCTATGTTCAGCGCCATGAGGTATTCGGGGTCAGCGCCCTCAAAGTATTTTGTGAAAGGGTTCAGGGCGGTGAGCTTTTCACGGCGCAGCAGGGGAAGATATTCGTTCATGCATTTAAGGGTCAGGTGGAGCATATCGTTTTTATCCAGCAGCAGGAGGAACTGCCTGTTTTCCTCTGCTGTTTCAAACACCGCAGAAAGCACGTCACTGCGGGTGCTGTCAACTATCTCAAAATATTTTCTGAGTATGCTGCGCATGAGGGATAGCAGCACATCGTCCTTTGAGGTGAAGTTGCGGTAGAAGGTCTTGCGGGCAAGCCTTGCTTCGAGAATTATCTGCTTGACGGTTATCTCGCTGTAGGGGTGCTTTTCCATAAGGGACAGCAGGGCTTCGGTTATCTCCCTCTGGGAGCGCAGGGCTGAGGGGTTGTTTGACTCGGTCATGGCATTTTCCTCCAAAGTGACACACTTGTGCAAAACAGTGTATCTTTCTAAAACTCTATTGACTTGCGGACGATTTTATTATATCATAGTATCACAAAAGATACAAGTGTATCACTTTGAAAAGGAGGAACAAAAATGAAAGAATATCTGCTGCTTTTGCCTATCATCTTCATTTTTCACGACATGGAGGAGATAATAGGGTTCGGGTGGTTTTTCAGGCGGAATCCCGAGGTGTTCGAGCGCCACCCCAAGCTCACCGCCGCCTACAGGGGGTTTACCGATGCGGGCTTTGCGATAGCGGTGTACGAGGAGTTCATACCCTTTTTCGGACTGACCCTTCTGGCGTATTATTTCCCGACCAAGGTGCTTTTCGCCATATGGTACGGTATGCTATTGTCGCTGACGGGGCATTTCGTTTTGCATATACTTGTCTGCCTTTATGTCAAAAAGCTCGTTCCCTCCATTGTCACAAGCCTTATCTGCCTGCCCGTAGGCATACTGATACTGATAAAGACCGCAGGATATCTGACCTTTGACGGGCTTACGCTTACTGTGGCGGCTCTTACTGTGCCCGCGATGATGGCAAACGGAAAGCTTGCGCACGGAGTGATGCACCTGTTCAACAGAAGAATGACCGAATAGTATCAGAAGGAGGACAAAAATGTTAGAATTAAGACCGTTCATACCCTCGGATGCAGATGAGATAGTTTCCTGGTTGGGGGACGAAACAGCCTTCCGCAAATGGAGCGCTGATATATATGAAAGCTACCCCATATCGGGCGCTGATATGACGGCGTGGTACGGTAAGGCTTCCCGGGGCGGCAGCTTTTTTGCCTATACCACCGTTGATGACGGAGAGATAGCGGGGCACCTGATAATAAGGTTCCCGAAGGATAAAAGCACAGCCCGATTCGGGTTTGTTATAGTAGACCCCGAAAGGCGGGGCAGGGGCATAGGCAGGCAGATGCTGGAGCTTTCCAAAAAAACGGCCGCAGAGCAGTTCGGGGCAGAGAGAGCCACTCTTGGGGTATTTGCCAACAACGAGCCTGCATACCGCTGCTATCTGGCCGCGGGGTTCCGTGAGGCAGAGGGTCAGAAGGAGGAATACTGCCATATCTTCGATGAAGACTGGCTTTGCATAGAGATGAGCGTGGACTTATGAAAGACTATATTCTTCTGCTGCCCATAATGTTCATCTTCCATGATATGGAAGAGATAGTGGGCTTCGGGTGGTTCTTCCGCGAACACCCCGAGGTCTTCACGAAGTACCCCAGGCTCACGGCGGTATACAGGAACTCCACCACCGAGGGCTTTGCCGCTGCGGTCTACGAGGAGTTCATACCCTTTTTCGGCCTCAGCCTGCTGGCCTATTATTTCCCCTGCGGGGTGCTTTACGGGGCATGGTTCGCCATGCTGCTGGGGCTGGGGGGACATTTCCTGGTGCATATAGGCATATGCATTTTCATCAGGAGGTATGTGCCCTCCCTCATCACCAGCCTTATCTGCCTGCCCCCTGCGGTTATGATGGCTGTTCACTGCGCCCGCCTGATGACCTTTGATGCAGCCGCTGTCATATCCGCCGCCGTTACCCTGCCCCTGCTCATGCTGAACCTTAGGTTCGCCCACAGCATAATGCACAGGGTCAGCAAATGACAAAACAAAGCCCCGTCGTTCACCATTGAACATCGGGGCTTTTATACTGAAAAACTATTTTTTGCTCTCGTTTATTATCTCAAAGCCGTAGCCCGCTATGACCTCTTTCAAGGTATCCACATAAAGCTTTGCGGCGCTGGAAAGCCCTGTGCGGGAGTTCTCTATCCAGCCGATGAGCATATCTTCGTCGGTCTTAAGGGGTACAGCTGTTATGCTGCTGTTGTTGATATCGCTGCCCAGAACACCGCTGGAGATAGTGTAGCCGTTAAGTCCCCCAAGCAGGTTGAACAGGGTGGCACGGTCGCTGACGTGTATCTGCTTTTTGTAGCTGTAGGTGCTGCATATCTCCTCGGAGAAATAAAACGAGTTCAGCTGTCCCTGCTCAAAGCATACAAAAGGGTAGCTGTCAAGCTGTTCAAGGGAGACTTCCTTTTCGCCTGCCAGGGGGTGGTTAACGCTGAGGAACACATGGGGGTCCGCACGGAACAGGGGGTGGAAGACCAGCCCGTTCTCGCCTAAAAGCTTGAGTATCACCTTGCGGTTGAAGTCGTTTATGTACAGCACACCGACCTCGCTGTGAAGGTTTTTGATGTCATCTATTATCTCCCCTGTGCGGGTCTCGCGGAGGGTGTATTCGTAGCTGTCACGGTCTATCTCGCTGAGCATTTTCACGAAGGCCTCCACTGCAAAGGCATAGTGCTGGGTGGAGATAGAGCAAAGCTGCTTTATCTTTTTGCCCCCCGAATAATGCTCCTCCAGCAGGTCGGCCTGCTCGACCACCTGACGGGCATAGCTCAGGAATTCCTTGCCCTCCGCCGAAAGGGTTATGCCCCTGGGGGTGCGGTGGAATATCTCTATGCCAAGCTCCTTTTCCAGCTCTTTTATGGCATTGGAAAGGCTAGGCTGGGAAATGAACAGCTGCTTTGCGCCCTCGCTTATGGAACCGTAAGTCACCACGGTTATGACGTATTTCAATTGCTGAAGGGTCATGATGACCTCCCTCTGTTTTATATAAGTATCTCCCGATCCTGATGTGTATTGCTGATGATACAGAAAGGCTTCTTTCGTATTGCTCCACCGCCTTCAGCGGGGGAAGCGATACACGACCAAATTGGGATAAGTATCACTGCCTGTGCATGGCGCACTGATGCTTTTGCCATACAGTATAATTATAATGCGTACTTGCTGAAAAGTCAACCGATGTTGGGCGGAATGATGAAATTTCGGTGAAATATACAGCACCTTATTGATTTTTGTGCCGAGGGGTGATATAATTGAGAAGTTGGAAAAATATCCGTGAAAGGAAATGATCTTTTGAAAATAACCAATATGCTTAAAATGCTGGCACTGACCACGGCGCTGACGCTGACCTGCGGTGCCTTTGCCTCCTGCGGGAACACCCACGGGAAAGACGAAAGCAGTGCGGAAGACAGCAGCTCGGCAGGCAGCAATACTGCTGCTTCCGATACAGGCAGCGGTGAGTTCAAGGCGGACCTGCTGCCCGAGACTGAGGAGGATATCCCCGAGAACAGCTTTATAATCACCCTGCGTGAGGACAAGGCGCCTATCAGCTGCGATAACTTTGAGGAGCTGGTATCTTCGGGCTTTTATGACGGCGTCATATTCCACCGTGTATCCGCAGGCTTCATGGCCCAGGGCGGCGACCCCGAGGGCACAGGCATGGGCGGCTCGGGCAAGAATATAACAGGCGAGTTCAAGTCAAACGGTGTTGAAAATGACCTGAGCCATGTGAGGAGCATAGTTTCCATGGCAAGAAGTACAGATATGAACAGTGCTTCCAGCCAGTTCTTCATCTGCTACAGTGATGAAGACACCTTCCTGGACGGCAACTACGCGGCCTTCGGCCAGGTGACCCAGGGCATGGACGTTGTAGACCGCTTCCTCAACTGCGACAGGGTACTCAACAGCGGCGGTGAGCTGGCTTCTCCCGTGGAGCCTATAACCATTACCTCCGCCAAGATGATAGACCCCGATGCCAACGGCCACAAGAGGGCACTGTTCACCATGGATTTCACCGAGCGTGTGTTCACCGAGGGCGAGTTCGTTATAACACTTCACGCTGACAAGGCGCCTATCACCTGCGAGAACTTTGAGAGCCTGGTATCCTCGGGCTTCTATGACGGGCTGAAATTCCACAGCGTCATCGACAATGTGATGGCACAGACAGGCGACCCCACAGGCACAGGCAAGGGCGGCTCTGATACCAAGATAAAGGGCGAGTTCAGCGAGAACGGTGTTGACAACGACCTCAAGCACGTCCGCGGTACGGTTTCCATGGCGAGAAAGAGCGACCCCGACAGCGCCACCAGCCAGTTCTTCATCTGCTACGATGAGCTTAAGTCCATGGACGGCAAGAACGCAGCTTTCGGTGAAGTTACCGAGGGCATGGACGTTGTTGACGGCTTCATGACCGTATGCCGCGGCTACACTGCCCAGAAGTCGCCCGACGACCCCAAGATACTTTCTGTACCCGGCACACCTATCACTATAGTAAAGGCAGAGATGATAGACCCCGATGAGAACGGCAACCACAGGGCTAAGTTCACTGTAACATATTGATATCTTTTCACCGCAGCACCCGCGACTTTCCGTGGGCTGCGGTGTTTTTTTGCGGCAGGCAGACTTTGAAAATTCACACAAAATTTACAAACAGAGACCGCCGATATGGTATAATATAAGTTAGCATATTATTCTGAAAGGAAGTAAAATGATGAGTGAAAAGAATTACGATGAACTGAGCTTTACTACCCGTGCTATCCATGTGGGCGCTGAGCCCGATCCTGCCAGCGGCGCTATCGAGCCTTCTATCTATATGGCAAACAGCTTCCGGCTGCCTTATGACCCTTCTACCATGAACTGGTCTGCTTCTGAGGCTAATATCTACACCAGGAACGGCGGCGTGAACCAGGGTATGCTGGAGAAGAAGGTGGCTAACCTCCACGGCGGTGAGGACTGCGTAGTTCTGGCCAGCGGTGTGGCTGCACTTTCGGCACTTTTCTTCACAAAGCTGAAGAAAGGCGACCATGTCATATTCTCCACTGTTACATATATCGCTACCTACCGTATCTTCAACGAACTGTGGTGCGACAAGTGGGGCATAGAGACCAGCATAGTTGACTGTACCGACATCGAAAAGGTAAAGGCAGCTATCCGCCCCAACACCAAGCTCATACATTTTGAGACTCCGGGCAACCCCACCTGCTGCATATGCGATATCGAGGCTATCGTAAAGCTGGCTCACGAGAACGGCATACAGGTATCGGTGGACAACACATTCTCTTCGCCTTACAATACCAGACCCCTGGAATACGGTGTGGACTTTGTGGTTGAGAGCCTGACCAAATACATCAACGGCCACGGAGATTCCATGGGCGGTGCTATAATCACCGACCACGCTACCTGCGAGGCTATACGCTATCAGGCACAGGTAAATATCGGCGGCTGCATAAGCCCCTTCAATGCATGGCTGATACAGCGCGGCGCAGCTACCTTCCCCCTGAGGATGCAGGTGCATAACGACAACGCACTGGCTGTGGCTGAATGGCTGGACAAGCAGCCCTGCGTAAGCTTTGTGGCTTACCCCGGCCTCCCGGGCTTCAAGGGACACGAGCTGGCTAAGAAGCAGATGAAGCACGGCTTCGGCGGTGTGCTGAGCTTCGGTCTTAAGGGCGAGCATGACCTGTTCAACAGGGTGGTAACTCACCTGAGAGTGTTCACCTCTGCGGTATCCCTGGGCAACACAGGCAGCCTTATAGTTTTCCTGGGTGAAGATGATGAGAGAATGTACCTCTACCCCGAGGAGTTCCACGGCGGTTTCTACCGTGTGGCAATAGGTATCGAGGATAAGAACGACCTTATCAACGACCTCAGACAGGCATTCAAGGCTGAGGGTCTTGAAACTGTAGATTGATAGATACGATAGATGATCGGCTATAACTGCCCCGCCTGTTAACAGACGGGGCAGTTGCGATAAGGAGGGTACCATGGCAGAAGAGGGACTGCACGGCGGCCACCGTGAACGCATGAGGGCACGTTTTCGGACCAGCAGCGACTTAGAGGGCTTTGCTGAACACGAAGTCCTGGAGATGCTGCTGTTCAATATACTGCCGCGGGTAAATACCAACGACATCGCCCACAGGCTGCTGCGGCAGTTCGGTAATCTGAGGACGGTGCTGACAGCAAGTGTCAACGACCTTTGTCAGGTAAAGGGCGTGGGAGTAAAGTGTGCGGAGCAGCTGGTCTTTCTGGGGCAGGTGTTCAGGCGGGCGGAAAAAGAGAGCTTCCTGACGGTGCAGGCTGACGATTACGAGAGCCTGAGGGTATACCTGAAAAACTTTTTCTACGGCGACAAGACAGAAAGGCTCTGCGCCTTTGCGGTGAACACTGCGGGGCGGATAACGGCCTGCTCGGTGCTTTCGGTGGGGATATCGGACAGGGCTGCCTTTGATATGGAGGAGCTCAAGCGTTTCCTTATCTACAACAACGCCGACACGCTGGTGCTTGCCCACAACCACCCTTTCGGTTCGGCTGAACCCTCAAATGAGGACATACTGCTGACCCGACGGGTACAGGCCATACTCGATAAGGATATCAGGCTCATCGACCATGTGATAGTCGGGGCTGATACGGAGATTTCCATGCGGGGCAGAGGATTTTTCAGAGCCTTTGAGTAGGGCAGCAGACTTTTTTCCCACATGAAAGGAGAACATGATGAACGAATTATTTGATGATATACTTGCAGCTCTGGCCGACCGCCCGAAGAAGCTGACAGATGTTAAAAGCTGGCTGTTCGTTACCGTTAACACCTGCAGGGCGCTGGTGGACAACACAAAAAAGGAAGACCTGCACGTCATCGCAGAGCTGGCTGAGGTGAAAACTGCCGCCGAGCTGCAGCGCAGATTCGATATGATACAGGGGCTGTACGGCAGAGAGGGCTTCACTTTGCGCAGGGACCCTAGATATTTCTACCTGAGTTCACTGGCCGCTTACTTTGAGGACAGGGAGCTTACCGATGAGGACAGGGCTTTCATCAGCGAGGCAGGCAGCTTCGGCAGGTACCTGATTTATGAGATATAGGAGGGATAGTTATGTACTACAGGATAGGCGAGACCCTTGAAGTCTGTGAAAAGCGCCCTGCCGCCGATTATGTGGCTGTGCTTACCTGGGCGCAGTGGCAGGCGGAGAGCGCAAGCTTCGATATGGGTATCGAGCTTGAAGTCAGTGCCGCAGAAGCCAACAGCACCAAGGCGGAGGTAAACTACGATTCCCTGACGGGCACTTTCTCGATCCCCGACCGCAATGATATCTCCGGGGAAGATGCACGCTTCGCTTTTGCCCTAGACGAAAAGGGAATAGTCTTCATCGACGACAGCGGGACAGTGCAGAAACTCATCAGCGGCATAGCTGCCAACAAGCGCTGGAAAATGCCCTGCCTTGAAAGATTTCTCTATGATTTTCTGGAGCAGATAGTCCACCGCGACCAGCAGGTGATGGAGCGCTACGAGGCTGAACTGGACGACATAGAGCATTCCATAATGACGGATATGAAGGACACCTACCCCCGCCGCATAAACGAGATACGCAGCGACCTCCGTGACCTGCGGATACATTATGAACAGCTCATGGACCTGGGACAGGAGCTGGAGGAAAACGAGAACAACTTCTTCAAGCAGGATAACCTGCGCTATTTCCGCCTGTTCAATCAGCGCATGGAACTGCTGCACGATATAGCCGCTTCACTGCGGGACTATACCATTCAGGTGCGGGATCTATATCAATCTCAGCTGGACGTAAGACAAAACCATATCATGACAGTGCTGACCATTGTAACCACCGTCTTCACACCGCTGACCCTCATAACAGGCTGGTACGGCATGAACTTCGTGCATATGCCCGAACTCGCCTGGAAAGCCTCCTACCCCATTGTCATACTGCTGAGCATAGCTATAGTCGCAGGCTGCCTCTGGTTCTTCAAAAAGAAAAAATGGCTCTGAAAAAGCGCCGCCTTATGGGTGGTGTCTGTAAAGCAGCTCATATATTTTATCGGGGGAAACCTTTCTGAAGAAAGGTTATCCCCCGAACCCCTTTCCAAAGACTTTTATATTTTGGGGCGAAAGGGTGCTATTCTACGTTAGAACGCAGTGTTCGGACTTTTACCATACTCCGATAGTACAGCACCCTTTCGCCCCAAAACGTAAAAAGTTTTAGGGAGGGGGTCTGGGGGAGACCCTTTTTCAAAAGGGTCTCCCCCAGTAAACATATAAGCTGCTTTACAGACACCACCCACAAAGGCGGCGCTTTTTCAGGGGGCGGTGAGGTAGTACAGCAGGCCGTAGGCTATGCTGGCGAGGGTGCCGTAGAGGATAACGGGGCCGCAGATGATGAATATTTTTGCGCCCAGGCCTGTGACGAGGCCTTCGGTGCGGAATTCCATGGCGGGGGCGCAGACGGAGTTAGCGAAGCCTGTTATGGGGACGAGGGTGCCTGCGCCTGCGTGCTTAGCTATTTTTTCGTAGAGGCCAAGGGCTGTCAGCAGGACGGAGAGGAATATGAGAGTTATGGAAACTGCGGCGGAGGAGTTTTTTTCTGACAGGCCGAGGGCGGTGTACATGGCCGAAAGCCCCTGGCCTGCGGTGCAGATAAGTCCGCCGATGATGAAAGCCTTGGGTAGATCACGGTACCATTTGCTCGGGCGGGAAGCCGCGGTATACATTTGCTTGTATCGTGCTTTGGTCAATCCTGTTTTTTCTGTAAGACCTTTCATGGGTACCTCCTTGGGGTGCGAAATTTTTTCGGGGCGGCGAGAAAGCCCTGTTCCCGACGATGAAAATGTTGACAAATAATGTACACTTGCGTAATTTATTCTTACCGTTAACTTAGTTTTTATACTAATTTCTGCATGAATATTAAGGAATTTTGACTCATTGCCAGATATTTACAGAGGATTTTAAACATTATTGCTAAAATAGTGATTTAGAAAACGTTTTATATGTGATAATGTACAAATAGAGTCAAATTATTTAATTATAGGAATTTCGGGGGAGATGAAAGGGCATCGGGTCGGGAGGAGGTCACACTTGAATTTAAGTTAACGAAAATGAAGCTGTTTTATTTTCGTAAACCGAGGCGGGGCTTTCGGGCAGGGAAACAATTGTATACAAATTATGTCGCCAATACCTGAAAATTATGTCGGAAATGGCTGAAAATATACTAACTTGTACAAGTTTATTAAGGAATTGTGTAGTTTTGGAAATTATTTACAGCAAATTTTAAGCATTGTTGCTAAATTATATATTTAGAAAACGTTTTAGTTGTGTTATTATACAAACATCAGTAAAGCATTTAACAAAATGGTTTTTAAAGCAGAGGACTTTCCTGCCCGGGGCCTGAGCCGAACTTCGGCAGCAGGCGGGGCGGGGGTCTTTTTTTATAGAATATCATATACATTCTTTAAGGAATTATTTCCCGCTGGGAATATTTTACAGGAAATTTTAATCAAAGTGGCTAAACGGGTGATTTAGAAAACGTTTTTTATGTAAAAATATATAATTAACGGGGTTTTGGAACTTTGGGGGCAGCAAGGTGTTGTGCAGGATATCTATTTCAGGCGACAGAAAGCAGGACTTCGGTTGTGCAGGTATACAAAGTCAATGAAAATTTGCAATATTGTATTGACAAATAATATTATACGGCGTATAATATCATCAGAACAAAGATATTGCAGAACAAAAAATACTGTGAGAAAAAATATATTATAGAAAATCACAGTAGAGCAAAAGAGATGAGACAAGAACTCACACAAAAGGAAGAGACAAGTAAAGAAGGTCAGACGAAAATGAAAGAAGAACAAAATCAAGGAGAATCGCTATGCACAGAGTTATAACAGAAAGGAGCAGGAATATGGGATTTTCGGTCAATGCAGGCTTGCTTGACGCAATGGTGCTGTCGGTCGTCCAGAATGATGACACCTACGGCTACGAGATAACACAGTACCTCAGAAAAGCGGTGGACATCTCAGAATCAACACTGTACCCCGTACTCAGAAGATTACAGAAAAACGATCTTCTGGAAACTTACGATAAGGAGTTCATGGGTCGCAACCGCAGATACTACAGAGTAACACCCAAGGGCAATGAGGCGCTGGAGGAATACCGCGTTGAATGGCAGGCACACAAAGAAAAGGTAGACAGCATTCTGATGAACAAGGGGGCGGACGATAATGAATAGACTTGAATTTCTGACGAGCCTCAGATACAACCTTGAAAAAGGCGGACTGCCCCGAGAGGATATCGAGGACGCACTTAGTTATTATGAAGAGATCTTCCTGGATTCGGGTTACGGCAGCGATGAGCAGACTGCTAATATGCTGGGTTCCCCCGATGAGCTGGCAAGAGAGATACTGATAGACAACGGCATACACCCCGACGGCGACGCAGCTTATCAGGTGGGCGAAGCCAAACAGCGGCCCTACGGCAATTTCAAGGACGTTGACTTTGAAGAGGTTGACAAGGACAAAGGCAATGCACAGGGCGGCTACAACTACGGCTACGGCTACAATGGCAATAACAACTCAGGTAATCAGGGCAACATGGGCGCCGCCTTTGAGAATGTGGCACACAACTTCGGCAAAGCAGTGGACGGTGTTTTCAATACTGCAAAGACCACCTTTGACCGCACTTTCAATGACCCTTCAATGACAGCTGCACAGAAGAGCAAGCGCAACAACACTATATTAAAGGTGCTGATACTCGTGCTGAGCGCCCCCCTGTGGATAAGCATACTGGGCGGTATCGCGGGAATAATCGTCAGCATACTGGCGGGTCTGTTCTCGCTGATAGTTGCCATAGTTGCAGGCGGCTTCTCGCTGCTGGCAGGCGGTATCTCCCAGCTGTTCTCGGCACCTCCCATAGGGCTGATGATGATAGGCGGCGGCCTGATACTCATGGGTATCTTCGGACTGGTGGCAAAGCCGGGCTTCAAGGGTATCTTCAAGCTCATCAAGCTGATAGTCGATGCCTGCAAGGCACTGCTTAAGAAGATAACCGAATAAGGAGGAGAGAGTATGTACAACACAACGTATGATTTCGATATAAAAGACAAGACCTACGGCACAGAGAAAAAGAAAGGTGTCCGTGTATTCCCCATATGCCTTATAGTAACAGGTGCGGCCATGCTGCTGGGAGGTGCTATCTGGTACCACAACACCGATATGTCCCAGTACCGCAGCCTGCAGCTCAAAGAGGTAGCTGAAACTGTCGATGGCAGCAAGGCTGAGAGAGTCGAGATAAGCGTGGGCGCAGGCAGCGTTTTCGTAGGGGTCAGCGAAGATGACCAGGTACATCTCAGCGGCAATGTGCCTACGGATTATGTACTGAAAGAAAACGGCGGCACCCTCAGGGTAGACCTGGCGCCCGATACCTATTTCAACTTTAACGACCTGACCACCGACCCAACCAGTGCAGAGGTATATCTTCCCGCAAAGGAATATGCTGAGCTTATCATAGACACAGGCGCAGGCAAGACCACTATCAGCGGTATAAAGTGCAAAAAGGCTGATATAGATTCGGGGGCTGGCGAGGTTGAGGTCTACGAGCTGGAATGCTCGGGCGTGCTGGAAGGCGATGTCGGCACAGGCAAATTCACAGTGGAAGACGCCGTAACAGGCGGACTTGACCTTGACATAGGTGTCGGAAAGTTCACCTACTCGGGCACTGTGAACGGCGATATGGATATTGACTGCGGTGTAGGTGAATGCACCATCGATCTGACCAACAACGAAAAGGAATACAACAAGAAGTACCGCATCAACAAAGATGAAGGCATAGGCGATATAGAGATAAATTTCGCTGAATAACAGAAAAAGCTCCCCCGCCTTTGCGGGGGAAAATGATATGTGTTACAAAAGGAAGGCAGACACCAATGAAAAAGAAAATATCGAAAAAGAAGCTCGCGCTCATCATCACGGCGGCGGCGATAGTCCTGCTGACGGCAGTGCTGTGGATAACGGCAGTGATGATATACAACGAGAATTTCGATAAACGCTTTGAAACCTACGAACCCCAGAGATATTACGTTGAGGACTTCGAGGGGCTCACGCGGGAGGAATACAGCTTCACCTCAGACAAGGGGCAGAAGCTGGCGGGCTATATGTACACCGCCGAAAACACAGACGGGAAAGGCATTGTGGTCATGGCTCACGGTTTCGGCGGGGGCGGACATAATTCTTATATGGACGTCATAAACTTCTTCGCCCACAGGGGCTACTATGTTTTCGCCTACGATGCCACCGCCTGCGATGAGAGCGAGGGCGACGGTGTGGGCGGGCTCCCACAAGGGGTCATAGACCTTGACCATGCCCTGGATTTTGTGGAGCAAAGCGGGAACTTCCCCGAGCTGCCGATCGTGCTTTTCGGACACAGCTGGGGCGGGTACAGCGCCTGCAATGTGCTTAGCTATCACCCCGAGGTAAAGGCTGTGGCGGAGTGCTCGGGCTGGAACAAGTCTTCGGATATGTTTGAAGCTGAGGGCAGAAGACAGGCAGGAGCGTTCATTGATGTGCTTATGCCTTTCGTAAAGCTACATGAGTATATAAAGTACGGTGAATATGCCGAAAACACCGCCCTTGACGGCTTTGCCGCCAGCGATGCGGCTGTCATGGTCATACACAGCACCGATGACAATGTGGTGCCTTTTGAGAAAGGCTTCGGCACGTTTGAAGAGAAATACAAGGACGACCCGAGATTTACATTTGTAAGATACGAGGACAAGGGACACAGCTACATCTGCCTTGACAGAAAAAAGATAGATAAATTCAACGAAGGCTTCGACACCTGGCGGGACGGTCTTGGTTACGACATAGAAAAAGACAAGGAACGTTTTGCTGATGACAAGGCAGGATACTTCTATGACCACCATGAAGAATGGTGCGATATGCTGGACGAAGAAATGTTTGCGGACATAGCGGACTTCTATGATACGAACATAGCATGACAACAAAAGGGAGATAACAGGATATGAAAAAAGCGCTTAAGATAACAGGGAAGATACTGCTGGGAATACTGATAATATTATTGGCTTTCATTCTGGTGATGTTTATATACCACAGAATAATGCTGCATAAGGAAAAGCCGCTGCTCGAACCGATGGGACAGATGGTAGAGGTAGACGGAAACAATATGAGCATATACACCGAAGGCGAGGGCGAACACACTATCGTCATCATGTCCGGCGCCGGAATGGTATCACCGATACTGGAATACAGTCCGCTGTACAGAAAACTGAGCGATACCTATAAAATCGCTGTCGTTGAGAAGTTCGGCTACGGCTTCAGTGATGTGGTGGACGGCGAAAGAGATTTTGACACGATGCTGAGGCAGGATCGTGAAGCACTGCAAAAGGCAGGCGTTGAAGCGCCGTATATTCTTTGTCCCCACTCTATGTCTGGTATCGAGGCTATTCTCTGGGCGCAGAAATACCCCGATGAGGTGGAAGCGATAGTCGGATTGGATATGAGTACCCCGAAGGGCTATACCGAAGAGGAACTTGCAGATGACGGAAAGACAATGATCGCTCTCTATACATTCCTCAGAGAATCCGGACTTGGACGGCTCGTGCTGACCGACAGCACGTTCTCGGATCACTATGACCAGCACGAAAAGGAAATCTACAAAGCTTTAGCGTTCAGAAAGTTTGCCAACAAAAACGTTGACGATGAGGGAACACATCTTGCAGATGCCATCGAGGAGATCAACTCCGCCGACAAGCCCGACATTCCGACACTGCTGTTCCTGTCCGACGGCAAGGAGACAGGCGGTCAGAAATGGATAGACGCAATGCACGACTATGCCGATGGCCTTACCGATGCACAGGTAATAGAGCTGAACTGCGGTCATATGGTAGCTGAGGAAAAGCCCGATGAGATAGCCGAGGATATGAGAGAGTTCATCGCAGGGCTTGACAAATAAAAAGCGTATGACCTCACAAGTCGTCAGGCAGGCTGACAGAAAGGCGATCAAATGGAAAGCAGTGTTAAAAAGGAAAAATATCTGCCATTTTTACAGGCGGCGGTCATAACGGCAGCCTTCCTCATAGTGGAGATAGTTTTGCAGGAGCTGGGGGCTTTCGGTGAGGGCGCAAGGCTGTATCTTGTAGATGTGCCCCTGAGGGTACTGTTCGGCTGCACAGCGCTGTTCTTCCTGAAAAGGCACAGCAGCGAGCCGCTGAAAGAGCTGTTCACCAAAAAGGTCGGCCGAAGGACATGGCTTTACCTGATACCCTTTGCAGCCTACCTTGTGCTTACGCTGATGACCATGCTCGCAGCAACAGTTTTCACGGGGAAAATGGCAGGGCTCTTCGCACTGAACACCGCCCAGCAGGCAGCCACGGGCTTTTATGAAGAGGGCTGCATGAGAGGGCTCATGATGTGCGGGCTGCTGAAACACCTGAAAGACACAAAGGCCGACAGGCTGAAAGCCGTATGGCTGACAGGGGGTTTCTTCGGGCTGAGCCACGGGCTGAACTTCTTCTTCGGGCAGGATATACCAAGCACACTTTTGCAGGTGCTTGGCTGTGCGCTGTGGGGCGCATTCATGGCGGCGGTGTATATGCAGAGCAGGAGCCTGACGCTGGTGATGGTCATGCACGCTGTATGGGACACGGTAGTGCGCATACCCGGAGCCTTCTGCGTTTTCCCCGAAAGCTCGCTGTACCTTGATGTCACAGAGGTCTGCTGCGATGTGATACAGTTCGGTGTGCTGCCGATAATGGCTGTGGTCATCTGCCTGAGATATAAAAATACAGAAGCATAGCTTGACGCTTCGGCAAAAGCTATTGAAATAAATGAAGAAATATAATATAATTTAAGCATGGGCTGGTGCCTTTGCTTATGTTGTCCCCCTGTGTGGGGAACAAAGGAAAGGTAAACGACATAATGAAGAGATCCATACGGATAGCGGGCATAATATTGCTGCTGCTGGCAGTTTTCCTGCTGGCGCTGTTTTCCTACCACAATGTCATGCTGGAGCAGGAAAGACCTCTGCGGGAGCCCACGGGTGAGCTGGAAGAGGTGGACGGGCACCATATGTGCGTCAGCACCGAGGGCAGCGGAGATACGACCCTGGTGTTCATGGCGGGCAGCGGCACAAGCTCACCTATATATGATTTTAAAAGCCTGGGTTCACTGCTGAGTGATGAATACAGGGTGACAGTTGTGGAAAAGTTCGGCTATGGTTTCAGTGATGTGGTGGACAGGAAAAGAGATGTGGACACCATGCTGGAAGACACCCGTGCAGCACTGGCTGCCGCAGGGCTGAAAGCACCCTATGTGCTGTGCCCCCACTCGATGTCGGCGCTGGAGGCTATCTACTGGGCGCAGAAATATCCCGATGAGGTGGAAGCCATAGTGGGGCTGGACCCCGCAGTTCCCGAATACTACAACGACCCGAGAGTCACAAACCTTGGCATGGTAAGGCTTGCCTACATAGGCTCAAAGCTGGGGATAATAAGGCTTATCCCCGGGCTTGACGAAAGCGAGGCCATGAAGCACGGCACCCTGACAGAGGAAGAAAAAGAGATCTGCAGGGCTGTGTTCTACGCGAGGACGCTTACCCGCACCATGCTGAACGAGAGCGAAGCGGCCGAGGAAAATGCCCGAAAGGTCGATGAGGGCGGCGTGCCGCAGGTGCCCATGATATTTTTCACATCGGACGGCTCTGACAGCGCCATGGGAAAAGAAGAATGGCGCAGGATACAGAAGGACTACATAGATAAAGTCCCTCAGGGCAGACAGGTGCTGCTCGACTGCCCCCATTATGTACATGACTATGAGTATGACAGGATAAGCAGAGAGATAAAGGAATTTTTGAAACATGAAAGAGATCACAACTAAATTCGTTACAGTTTACAGCAAGCTTTTTGATTACTACGAGGCCATAATGGTCATGCTGATAATGCTGGCCGCAGCCGCAGCCATTTACACAGGCTGCAGAAACAACGGCCTGCTGATACCTGTAATGAGAGCCATTCAATATCGGAGATGCTGACATGGAGAACAGATTGAAGAAAGACCGTGTTTGGATAAAGGGACAGACCCTCACCAATGCACAGCTGGCTGAAAAGCGCGAAAATACTATAATAGGACTTACAGTGGGCTTCATGGGCAGCCTTGTGGGATTTTATGTACTTAAGACCTGCAGGGATATGCTGTTCCCACGGCTGCCAGAAAGTATCCACAGCACCATGAACATCCTGCTGTACTGGCTGATAGCCATAATACCCGTTATGGTCATGAGGCAGGACGGCACAAAGCTTAAGGACATTGGTCTGTGGCGCAAGGGGCTCATCAGGCAGATACTGACAGGCCTGGGGCTGGGGGTCGGCTGTTCGCTGGTGCTTACGGGACTGCCCCACCTGCTGGGGCTGGGCAGGTTCGTCATAAAGGACCACCTGTGTACCACGGCAGCAGAGTTCGCCCTGGAATTTGCTTACTGCATAATAGGTGTGGCAGCGGCTGACGAGCTGGTCTTCCGCGGCATGATATATGACAAGCTTAAGTCACTTTTCGGCAGGGAGCTTTATGCGGCCATAGGTTCGTCGATACTGTACGGGCTGCTGCACATTTTCTCGGGCAGCATAATGCAGGTGCTGACAAGCGTTGTCATAGGCTTCATACTCTGCATTTTCAAAAGCAGGATAAAGGACTGCTCGCTGGTGACGCTGATACTCTGCCACGGCTTATACGAGGGACTCATCTCGGTATGGACATTCATAATGATAAACAGGTAGAAATATTTAAGGACTATTTAATAATATCAGATATATAATATAGTCAGAAAAGGAGATGACCCAACATGAGCATGAGTTTTGAGAAAGATTTTTTACCCGAGGAGTTCACCGCGCTTAAGCTGACCAGCAGCTTTGTCAACGTGACAGTGGCCTGCGGCGACAGCAAGACCGCACATCTTGTTTGCAGCAATGTGCCTGAGGGTTCGTTCGCTGAGATACAGGAGGGCGTGCTTGTCATAGAGATGAAGGACAAAGGCTTGCTCGACAGGCTCAAACAGCTGGCTGTTGTAGATGCAAAGTGCAGGCTGGAGCTTCCCGAAAAAATGCTGGAAAGCTTTACTGAGATAACGGGAGCAGGCAATTCCGACCTGGAGGGCATATGCTGTGCCAATGCTGAGATACGTTCGGGGGCAGGCAACATCGTAATAAACGGCATGACCGTCAAGGAGAGCATAACGCTGGAAACAGGCGCAGGCAACACGGATATCACCGAAATAAAGGGCGGCTCGCTGAGGTCGAAGTCGGGAGCAGGGAATGTTTCTGTGGCAGGTGAGCTGGAAGCCCTGGCTGTGAAAAGCGGCACGGGCAATGTGAACTTCGAGGGAAATGTATACGGCGAGGTAAAGGTGGAGGGCGGCATAGGCAACACCACCCTGACGCTCCACGGCAAGCCCGAAAGTATCAGCACCCACACAGGCATAGGCAAGGTAGACGTAAACTATATATAACATATTATGACTAGCCCTTTAGCACACCAACTAAAAATGCGGTAAACAAAAGGATAATTGAGCGTTGTATATCTTTCCCCCGCCTGCGGCGGGGGAAAGATATACGCCAAGAACCTTAAGTTCTGTATAGCCGCTGTTTTTGTGGTGTGTCAGCG
>NZ_JAFUAG010000034.1 GCF_017464355.1 Ruminococcus sp.
ATTACATCTACTTTTACAATCACCAGCGAATTCAACTCAAAACAAAACTGACTCCGCTTGAATTGCGAAGCCAGTTCGTAGCTTGATTTAATTTACCATAGGGGCTTTTTTGTGCTGTACGCACAATGTGGGGCGGGTCAATGATCTCGGGGCTTTTCTTTATACTTCGTGGTGGACTTTTTTCTCCTCGTACATTCTGGCATCGCTTTGCATTATGAGCTTTTCCATATCCTGCAGGGTGCCGTCGGTGTAGGCTATGCCCACGCTGAGGCCTGTATCACAGCCGAAATGGGCAAACTCCCGCTTGATGGCTTTTTTCAAATGCTCGCATTTGGTCTGCACATTCTCGGCATCTTCCTCGGTAACTATCACAGCAAACTCATCTCCCCCAAGTCGGGCGGCGGTGCTGTCAGGAAAATGCTCGGTTATCATCTCGGCGGTCTTCACCAGCACCTCGTCACCTGTGCTGTGGCCGTAGCCGTCATTTATCTCCTTGAAATTGTCAAGGTCGAGATAAAGCAGGTGGAAGGAACTGCCCACCGAACGGGTGATATATCCGTAGAAATACCTGCGGTTGTACATACCTGTGAGCATATCCGTATTGGCGGACATGAGTATGCGCCTTTCGTAGGAACGCTGATATGTGACGTCCTGCATAGTGCAGAAATAGCCTGTTATGTTATCGAAGAAATCTCTTATCTCCAGCTCTGATATGACGAAAATCTTCTCCTCGCCGTGGACGTTCAGCTGGAACTCGCGGGATACAACGTGCCTGGTCTTGTCCTCCACCCGTTTGCCTATGGGTACGGGCAGGTCACGCTTCCATTGCAGGTAATCAAAATCCTTTACATTGGCCGAGCCTATGACAGCCATAAAAGCGCTGTTCATGCGGACGACTTCCCATTCGGTAGTAAGTATCAGCATGGGGAACGGCAGGTTCTCCACCAGGATAGAAAGCTCTATGCCCAGATTTGAGAAATTTGTCACATCATGGCCTACACCCACAGTTCCGTATACCTCACCGAAGGGGTCATACAAGGGGGTCTTGTAGGTGGTCAGCTGCTTCATGCCATCTCTGGTCTTGACTGGTTCATCACAGACGTACATCTTTCCAGAACTGATAGCAACTGCCTCTGACTCAGCACAGGCAAAATCGTTGCCGTCAGCGGGACGGGGTGCGTCCCAGATATAGAAATGGTCCTTGCCAACTATATCTTCCCTGTCCTTATGGACTATGCCTGTGAAAGCCTCATTGACCATGGTGTGTATGCCGTCGGCACGCTTGAACCACAGCATATCGGGGACGGTATCAATGGTGGTCATAAGGGTATCCCTGTAGAACTTATGGGCAAGTTCATCAGCCATGGCGCAGAGCATTCTGCCGCAGCGCTTTTTCAGCAGGGCGCTGTCCTCATCGGGGCGCCACACATCGCAAGCCGCAGGAACATCTTCCCTGCCAAGACAGACCGCCCTGACAGCGCAGCCATAGTCCTTTACAAGCTCCTTACTGTCGGTAACTAAAAGGGTGAACACGCCCTTTTGGGGAATTTCCTCTGCTTTCTTTACAATGCGTATTTCCCCCGCTGTACCCTCGGGAAAGGGTACAGCCTCGAAAACCGCTGACAGCTTTTCATCACTTATACACAAGGCGAGTGACAATTTCAGTTCGATCATGTCCATATCTTTACTCCTCTGCCTTTACGGCACCCATCCTGCTGACCGCTTGAACGGCCGGCTCATTTCTCACTCTTACTCACACTCTTTACTTTGCTTTCCTTATCGAACTTTCTGTGTATATTGTCGATATCCTCGGTAGAACCTCCCCCGTGGTCATCGGGCGAACGGAACTCACCTTTATCCACCAGCCGCAGGAACGCATCTACAACGTCACCTGTAAGCTGGGTACCCCTTACTTCTTTCATTATGCTTACCACCTTATCGAAGTTCATTCGCTTACGGTAAGGTCTGTCTGAATACATGGCATCGAAAGTATCTGCCACTGCAATAATTTGTGCTACACGGGGTATATCCTCCCCTTTGAGCCCCTTGGGATAGCCCTTGCCGTCAGGACGTTCGTGATGAGCGCCTGCACCTATGGCAAGCTCGGGCATTATGCTGATATCCTTAAGGGCATTATACCCCAGTGCAGAATGGGACTTGATTATATTGAACTCGGTGTCCGTAAGCTTGCCCGGCTTGTTCAGCACCTCGGGGGGAACGCCTACCTTGCCTATATCATGCAGCAGGGCGATGTTATAGTATTTCTCCACCGTTTCATCGTCATAGCCAAGCTCCTTAGTCAGCATGGAGGTATACTCTGCCACCCTTGAGGAGTGACCGTTGGTATACTTATCCTTCATATCTATGACCTTTGCGAAGGCTTCAACTATCTCACGGATCAGCTGTTTCTGCTCTTTTTCCTTTTTGAGGAAACGTCTTGTCCTGCTGTCGATATAAAGCTTCACCAGTGTGCCTACGATGACCGCCAGCAGCAGCACCATCAGGAGCATGAACCACCACTGTTCAAAGAAAGCCTTCTGCTTTATGATGACCACATCAAGCTCGTTGCTGCTGACACCCTGCTGGTCCTTTATCTGCATGACGAAGTGGTAGGTACCGCCACGCAGATTTGTGTAGTCAACAGGCACCAGCTCGCTGCGCCTGAGGGTGTTGTTCTTGTTCTCGAAGCCTTCCAGCCTGTAGATGACATCGGGGTTCACCAGCGAATAGTTGTACACAAAGGAGAACACCGTCACCTTGCTGACATCAGAGGATATGACGAACTCGCCATTGTCATTTGGGTATACCCTTACGTCGTCCGCCTCGATATAGGGCACTGCCATGCGGACGTTATCTACCTTTTCAAAGACCTCCTCGATATTCACCTTGGCCACACCTGTAGTGCCTGCGATGTAGAGGTCGCCCTCATCAGTGAGCTCACTGTATGAATTGGAAGTAGCTATGGAGGGCAGGCCGTTATCCATGCCGTAGTATATGGGTTCCATCTCCCCGTTCTCCATGAGTTCTTCCACAGTCTCCACATAAATGCCGTTGCTGGAAAGCACCCACATCTCTCCCCTGCTGTTTTCGTAGAGGTCAAAGTTATTTGAGTAGGGAAATTTATTCACCATGGTTATCTTATGGTCAGGTGTCATGTAGCCTATGGCATTGCTGGTGACCAGCCAGATGATATCTCTTGATATATCGTTTTTAAGTCTCAGCACCACATCTGAGCTAAGACCGTCATCGGTGCCTATGTGGGTTATCTTGTGTCCGTTGATGACGTAAATACCGCCGCCGTCGGTGCCGAGGAGCATTTCGCCGTTATCGCATTCAACTGCGGTAAGTATCTCGGTATCGGTAAGACCGTCAGCTTCGTCAAAGACCTCGGTTATCTTGTCGTCTTCGATGATGACAAGTCCCCCCGTACAGCACACCATAAAAGAGCCGTCCTTTTTTTCGTAAACAGCCCTTACCCTGTCCGAGGGCAGGCCGTCTTCGGGGGTGAATTTTAAAAGCTTGCCGTTATCGTATCTCAGCAGTGCCTGTTCACCAAAGGTTGAGAACCACACCCTGTTTCGGCTGTCACGGAATATGGAGCGTATCTTGCAGCCCTCCAGGGTCAGCACAAGGTCGGTATCATCAAGCACCTTGCCCGAAGCAGTTACAGCCTCGGTAACAGGCACCTTTGTGATATTGCGGCCGTGGTCCATAACACGCAGGCCGCTGTTTTTTGTGCCGACAAAAAGTCTGTCATTATACATACAGGTAGAGTACACTACCTCGTCCTCCAACCCGTACTGGGCGAACACATCGGTAAAGCGGTTAGGCACTATTTTCATGACACCCTGCTGGGAAGACACGAACCAGAGGTTCCCCTGATAGTCCACCAGCATTTCTTCAACCGAGGTATTCATGGGCACGTTGCCCACCACACGGAACTTGCCGTCCTCCACAAAGCCTATGCCCTGGTCGGTGCAGACCCAGATCATATCCCCTATCTTGCCGATGTTGTTGATATATTCAAGAGGCGAGATATCGACAGTAACAGGGTCTTTCAGCCCCCTGGAAAGGTCGCCGTAAAAAAGCTGATTGCCCTTGTTGCCCACATAGACATATCCTGCCCTGTCGGGGTCGGGGAGAATGGAGTGTATATCGTTTATACCCAGCTTATCTGCACCGTAGAAGCCTGTTAGCCTCTTGTTCTTTATGGTGAACACTGCCCCGCCCATGGTGACACCGTAAATGGTATCGCCGCATTTTTCCAGCGTGCGGACATATTCATCATTTATCTGGGGTTCGTCCAGGGGGGACATCTCCAGCTTGTCATTGACCACAGCTATGCCGTGGGTGGTCGCCAGGAAGATATTGCCCTCATCGTCCTCTGCCACCGAACGCACTGACAGCGAGCGCAGGCCGTCGGCGGTGCCGTACATTTTTATCTCGCCTTTTTCTATGACAGCTGCGCCGCTGTCGTTGGTGCCGACCCACAGCCTGTTCTCAGAGTCTGCATAAAGGCTCACCACGCTGGCTATGCCTGTGGTGGAATCTATTCTCTCAAAAGTATTGCCGTCATATCTGATAAGTCCGCTGTAGCTGCCTATCCAGATGAAGCCCTCTTCCGTTTCGACTATGGCATTGGCCTCAGAGGTGGGCAGACCGCTGACGTTATCGTAAAGCACCGCAGAATAGCCCTCCACCTGTCCTGTGGGATCAACGGAAAGTTCCTCCGTTTCCGCTTCTTCCGCTGCTGCTTCATCGGCAAAGCAGGTAAGCTGACAGCCTGCCCCTGCCATGAGAACTGCCAGCACCACCATAAGACAAACCAGTGTCTGCGGCAGTTTTTTTATATCTATGGTCATTCTATCACGCTCTCCTTGATACCTACAAGCATTGCCGTGATAGGCAATTTGCTTAAACATTTAGCTTAATTATATTATAATGAAGTATATAATTACCTTTTTGTTATCACAGCACAATTATAACATCATATTCACACAGTTGTCAATATGAAAGTTAAACAAATATCAACAACAACCTGGATTTTGGCAATTATTACAATTGCAGCTGCAAACAGGCGTTATCCGTTCATCTTTTTGACCACAGTACATTTTCCCTTCGGCCGAAAAAAGCTGCTGTCCATAAAACGGAGCAGCAGCTTTGCAGTTTTTTCAGATGACCCTTACTATATCAAGGGTATTTTTATCCACCAGCAGGAAGCTTGCACGCTTGCCAACGGCTATGCTTCCGTAATCATCATCGATCCCTATGGAAACGGCGGGGTTCAGTGCGGCGGCCTTGACGGCGCTTTCAAGAGGGATACCCATATCCACCGCAGTTCGCAGGCAGCCGTACAGGTCGGTAACGCTGCCTGCAAGGGTGCCGTTATCCAGCAGTGCCCTGTTCCCGCGGACGTTCACCGCCTGTCCCCCCAGCTGATATCTGCCGTCAGGCATACCTGTGGCCTCCATGCTGTCGCTGATAAGAACGATACGGTCATCACCGAAAAGCCTGAAAGCCGCCCGCACCGCCGTGGGCGAAAGGTGAACACCGTCGGCTATTATCTCGGCAAAGCAATGCGGGTCATCAAAGGCGGCGCCTATGACCCCTGTTTCACGGTGGGCAAAGGGTGGCATGGCATTGAACATATGGGTGATGTGGTCAGCCCCCGCAGACAGAGCTTTTCGGGCGGTATCGTAGTCAGCGGCGGTATGCCCCAGCGAAAACCTGAACTCGCCCCTGCACTCGCTGATACATTCTATGGCGCCCTCGGTCTCGGGTGCAAGGGTGACAAGCTTTACCATACCGTTTGCTGCCTTCTGCCATCGGCGCAGCTTTTCGGGTGAGGCCTGCTGTATATAAGCTTCGTTCTGGGCGCCCCGCTTTTCTTTGTTCACAAAGGGACCCTCCATATGTATGCCCACAAGCTTCGCCTGCCCCTGCTTTGTTCCCTGTTTGCTGAAAACTGCGGCGCTTTCAAGGATAGCTGCAAGTCTTTCCTCCGGCAAGGTCATGGTGGCAGGGCACACCGCTGTCACCCCGCGGGAAAATTCATATTCCGCAATGGCAGCAAAAGCTTCTGCCGTACCCTCACAGAAGTCATGACCTGCACAGCCGTGAAAATGTATATCCACCAGGGCGGGCAGCACATAGCAGCCCTCGGCATCGACGACCTCTCCCCCGTATTTTATCATGGCGCCGCGGGGCAGCAGCATGGTTATGCGCTCATCATCGGTCAGCACGCTGAGGTCTTCAAAGCCGCCGTTTTCGGTGAATACAGTTCCGTTCTTTATAAGCATGGTGTTCTCCTTACGCAAAGTTTTTTCTAAGAACTCCCAATTTTGAAGTGTATTGCTGATGATACAGAATGGCTTTTTTTCGTATTGTTTCCCCCGCCTTCGGCGGGGGAAACAATACACAACCAAATTGGGATTCTAAGAAAGAATTATAGCACAGCAGCACTTTTATGTCAACAAAAAGCCGCAGCGGACTCTTCTGCAAGGGTCACTGCGGTTATGCATTTTTCTGGAATTCAGCTTATTCTGCGGCGGGGTTTACATGGACCATGCAGTGCTTTACATCGGGGAACTCCCTTTCGATAGTGTCATGTACTTCCTCGGCGGTGTCGTGGGCTTCGACCAGAGTCTTTGTGCGCTCCATAGCTATCTCAACCTCAACGTATATCTTCGCACCGAAAAGTCGGGTCTTGAGTTCGTCCACTGCAAGAACACCCTCCACACCCATTATGACATCGTGCATCTGCGCCACATATTCATCGGGGCAGGAACGGTCTATCATCTTGTCTATGGCGTCACGAAAGATATCATAGGCAGCCTTTTCGATAAACAGGCATATGACCACGCTTGCCACAGGGTCAAGGACAGGCGCACCCAGCCTTGCCCCGAGTATGCCCGCAAAGGAACCCACCGAAGACAGCGCATCTGAACGGTGGTGCCAGGCATCGGCCATAAGCGCCCCCGAGTTTATCTTTTTGGCGACGCGCCTGGTGTAGTGGTACATAGCTTCCTTTATAAATATAGACACCACCGCTGCCGCCAGGGCCATTGCCCCGGGAACGACCAGCTTTTCTCCTGAGGTATCGCTTATCTTTTTTACACCCTCATACCCTATGCCAAGACCTGTGGCTGCCAGCACCGCCGCCAGCAGCAGCGAGGCCACACATTCCAGCCTTTCATGACCGTAGGGGTGTTCCTTATCGGGCTGCTTGCCTGCCAGGGTGACACCTATCATGACGATGAGGGTGCTGAAAACGTCCGATGCAGAGTGGACAGCGTCCGATATCATGGCCCCGGAGTGGGCGAAGATACCTGCCAGCAGCTTTATCAGCGAAAGCAGCAGATTGACAGCTATGCTCACCACCGACACCCGCATGGCTGCGGAGGTAAAGGCATTGTTCTTATCGGAAGTGTTTTCACTTTTCATATACTCATCTCCTTACGAAAAAAACTGCGGGCAGCAAAGTTTTCGCTGTCCCGCAGTTGTAAACTGCTGCTGTGAAGCCCGGCCTCCTGATGCTCAAAACATCATCGCCTGTTCAGACTTTGGGTATTCCCCTCAGGGTCTTGCCCGAGGTTTTCTGTTATTATATCATATGCGTGATGGCTTGTCAAGTATACACCTGTTTGGTTTCTCTCATTAAAATCTGTTTGTTGCGCTAACGGAGTTTTTTCCTGGTTCCTCCGCAGAATGCACAGATATCGCCCGACATCACACCAAGCCGCATTTTCCCGGGAAAAGCTGCTTTTACACGCTGTTTACTCACTCAATGTCTTCTCGCAGTAGTCTATCTGCTTGCTGATATTATCGCTGCGCTTTTCCAGGAAATCCCGTATGCACTGTATGCTTGCATAGCCGCCGTTCACAGCATTGTCGGTGCTGCCTGTGCCGGGGTAACGCTCGAAGAATTGGTCGTACAAAGGCGAATACTCATCTTCAAAGGCCCGGAGCTTTTCCAGCGCCGCAGACTTTTCAAACTCCCCTGCGCTGAGGCCGTTCAGCCTGTCATAGAAATCGTTCCTGAAACCCTCGTTGGTCATGAGGTATGCAAAGCACAGCACGGCGGGATTGTTGGTATCCATGTCCAGCAGACCCTTTGGCTTGTAGTTGTCTTCCTTTATGGTGTTGGTGGAGGCATCGCTCTTTCCGCTGACACCGCCGAACTCCACATCGTAGATCATATAGCGGAAGCGTCCGTCGGCATAGGGGTTTTCAGGATCGACCTCGGCGGTGCGCCACATGGACCAGTTCTTGCCAGGCCAGTCCCACTTGTTGTTTATCCAGCATTCAATGGCGAAATAGTCCCTGACAGACTCGGGATCGACCAGCGCAGTAAGGGCTGCATAGTCCTCATCTGAGGAAGCGTCCTTGTGGCTTGCAAAGAAGTCGGTAAGCTCTTTGAAATAATAGTCTTCCTTTTCACCCTCGGGAACATCGCCCTCGTCCAGCTTGTAGCCCGAACGGTAGGTCTCGGCATCGCCCTTGTAAACTATGACCTGAGATTTATCTACCCCGTGAACGTCCTCAAAAAAGTCGTTGGAATAATCTTCCTCCAGCACATAAAGTCCCCAGTATTCGCCGTTGAGATATACCACACAGGGGCGGGAATGCTTGGTATCACAGGCAGACTCATGCACCAGGGACTGCCAGTAAGTGTCGTTGAATTTAGCGGTGAAGGCACAGTTCCCCCCTGCCCTCAGCACAAGGGTGTCGAATTTGTCCATGACCTCGCCGCTGTCGTTGGTGTAGTCTTCACCGAAAACTGCATAGCGGAAATTGTTGTCGCCGTAATCACTTCTTGCATACAGGCGGAAGCCCTTCTGCAGATCGGAACGGGAGTAGTTGCCCTGAATACGCACACCACAGTCCTGAGAGAATTTTTCTTCGGCGCCGTCGGTGCTAAATTCCATAAAGCTGACAGATGCCCGCCTTTCCCATTCCTTGCCCCGCTGCTTGTAGTTAGCGTCCATGGACCTTGCCTGTTCGGGGTCGTTTATCTTGTTGCGCTTGACGCTCAGGAATTTTTCCATTTCTGCCTCGAAGATATCACCCTTGACATAAATGCCCTTTGTGCTGTCAAAGAGGTCATCATACTCCATGGAAAGGCTGATGACGGCCAGGTCATGGCCTGCGGCCTTGCAGCTTTCCGCCAGCCCTTGGATATGTTCCTCGGCAGTGCCTATGAAGTAGCTTGCATTTGCTATTGCCCCGAAGCTGCCGTCAGGGCGCTTTACCGCTGCCCTTATGGCGGTACACTTATCCACGGCGCTGTCCTCGGGGGCTGAAACGGTGCTTACAAAGCCGTTCTTGTCGTTGTTGGGTTCATTGAATGTTCCCGCTATCAGCA
Source organism: Ruminococcus sp. (assembly GCF_017464355.1). Lineage (GTDB taxonomy): Bacteria > Bacillota > Clostridia > Oscillospirales > Ruminococcaceae > Hominimerdicola. The sequence goes on from NZ_JAFUAG010000034.1 coordinate 9,365, forward strand.
GGGGGTCTACTGCCGATACCACATTTTTGTCACCCTTGCGGTCGGTGACGGCTATGGGGCTTTCGTACTTTACAGCGGTCTCACTGGTGGTGGGGTCGCTGCCGTCTAGTGTGTAATAGACCTCCCCCTCCTCTGCGGGGCTGAGGGTGACTTCAAGCCCTGCGGGGTAAATGCCGCTGGGGGAAGAAAATCCCACAGAGGCAGGGGCACCCTTTCCCTCCTCGGCCTCATTTTCAGCGGAAGTCTCCGCTGCCGTCTTGCTTTCCGAAGAAGCAGTTCCCTTATCCGTACCGCCTGAGGCACTGCACGAAGCCAGTGTCAGCACCGCCAGCATAAATGCTATGAGCCGTGTTTTGTTTTTCATCTCGATATACCTCCCGATGACAGAACGTTAATATGTTTTTACACATAAATATTTTCGCATTAATTTTAACTGCCGCTATCAAAATATGAAAGCCGCTGTTTTATTGAAGTATACCAGAATTAATCACATCTGTCAATAACTTATGACAACATTATCTATTCTTATCTTACAATTTTGCACATATTTCCTCCCAATTTTGATGTGTATTGCTGATGATACAGAATGGCTTTTTTTCGTATTGTTTCCCCCGCCTTCGGCAAGGAAACGATACACAGCCAAATTGGGATATATTTTTTCGACAAAAAAGCTGCACACCTCTAAGATGTGCAGCTTAGTTATTTGTTTTGCAGAAAACTATGCGGCTTCGTCCTCATATTTGCGCTTTCTGTAGTAGAAAATGAACAGCCAGCCAACAGCCACAGGGAAAGTATGGCAGGACCTGCTATCATCGGCTCGACACCTGTTGGTATCTCGCCCTGCAGTGTATTCACAAATACAGAGTCCTTGTTACCGTCCATTTCGCCTGACTGTGTGTTGTCACCCAGTTCATCAGAGGTCTGCTTCTCATAGGAAGTGATATCGTAGAACTCCGCTTCCGCGGCGGTCTCGGTTATGGTGTACTGTGTACCATTGGGGATATTCAGGAACTTGATAACTGTATCGTCGGGGAGAGCGTCGTTATAGATACCGTTCTCTACGGTAACAGTTCCGGGGTATGCAGGACATTGCCCTGAGCGTCCATATCAACTCGTATAAAGCCTGTGGAGTTTATCGGCACGCCGTTTTCGTCCTTGAATTCAATGTTGAGATCGAACTTTGTGGCCTTGCTGCCGAAGTTACCCCTGACCTGCTTTTCCGGTGACAGCGAGCAGGTGGGTATCTGTTGGTTGATGAAAGTGATTTCTCTGACACCGTTCTTATAATTTTCGTCCTCCAGCACGAATGATGCCTCATCTCTCATTCTGTCGCTGTGATCGTTGTGTGCATAGCTATAGTCAGGGTACTCATCATTCATATTTTTGAAGCCAGTTACTTCAAACTCGGTGATGTAGTACTTATACTCAACTGTCTGATCTTCGGTGCCCACCTTTAAAGTGCCGTACTTCGGCAGGTCTTCAAAGGTAACGGACCAGTCGTTTTTATAATTGAGGGTCGCGGACAAATCCTCGGGGTCATCGGGAATGATATCTGTGAAAGCTTCCGCCTCGGTAACAGTGTACGATGCACCAACGGGAAGTCCGCTGAATATGACATTATCGGTGCTTTTCAGCTTTATGGGAAGTATGGAGCCTGTGAATCCCACAGCAGGCTCACTGTTTTGCTGTAGGTATATCTTTCGCCGCTGATGAGGTCTGAGAAAGTCACCACAAAGCTGAACTCCCTGTTCCTCTACTGGATAAAGTCTTCGTCCGCCGCATCGGGGACTTCGTACTTATCCTCAGCCTCCGACTCTCAGGTGTACTTGGTCATCTCGGCTGTCTTTGAAAGGGACAGTACTGTTCTGTCTATCCTGTTGACTATCAGGTGTTCGGTGGTGGTATTCATAGGCACTAGGGGCTTGGCAGTTACCTCGCCGCTGGTGATATCCCTTGTGTATGAATACTGATTATCCGTGCCGTCTGCCTTCTCCATAGTCACGGTGATCTCGAACTCGTCTTCCAGCTGTTTTTCCAGATTCGAGCCCTGCTCAAAACCTATAACTGTCTTGTCAATGGATATTGCGCCAAGCTCCACATTGCCCTGCTTATTGTAGATTATAGCATTGGGGTCCTCAGCGTCCTTTTCTGTCTTCACTACTGAAAGCACGACAGTTTCAAGGCACTTGTAGTCGCTGCCCTCCTCGACAGCTGTAGGTGAAGTCGAATAGTTGTAAACGTACTTTGTGCCGATATCCCGGTCAGTGCCGTCTTCCAGCACCTTGTCTTCAACGCCGTCCATGGAGTTGAAGCCGTATGCGCTCAGGTCGGGCGGGAATGCGTTTGCCTCACCTACTGCCATAGGTGCTTTGACCTTTGTCATGTAGCCGTTATCCTCAGGGACAACAGCGTTTCTTGCAACAGACATCGCCCTGTTGGCCTTTGGATCAGTGTTGTCAGCACCTGTATCCTTGTAAGGCTGGAGCAGTTATTGAAGACCCGGTTAGCCGCTGTGGCAGTAGTAGTATCAAGATTTGGCAGCAGTATCTCATAAGCACCGCAGTTATGGAACATATTGGTGATGTTGCTTGCTTTCTGATCGAGCCCGCTAAGATCAAGGACAAGTGTATTGTTGGTTACACTATAGCCTGTATATTCAAACATATTGCAGAGTTCGGATATCTTATCCAGAGAAAGATATTGGCTTCCGTTAAGTTCTTTTAACCTTATGAGACCATAGAATGGCTGCTTGAAACTACCTGTTCTTGATTTTGTAACAGTATTGAAGCCGCACTTTTCGCCAAGCTTAAGCTTTTCAAGATAAGTACAGTCACCGAACATGAGTATCATGTTATCAACTTTTGCAGAATCAAAACCCCTCAGGTCAAGTTCAGTAAGTGATGAGCAGCCCATGAACATACGATAGGTAGATGTGACATTACCCGAATCCATATTTTTCGGGAAAGAAATTTTTGCAAGTTTTGAACCTGTATTCAGACTGCCATAGTTTATGTTTATGCCATTTTTATTATTATCGCAGTTGTCATTACCATTATCACTGGTGATATTATGACCTGTCATATCAAACATAAGTGACATGGTGGTAGTATGGGTAAAGCTGAAACTGCTCAGGTCAAGGGAAGTGAAGTTTTCGTTCACGCAGGCTGCGAAAAGCTGTGAGCAGTCCACAGGCATATTGATCATCTTTGCATCGGTGTAATATTCCACCTCGCCTGTTACACTGTTGAACCTTATCTTCATCATAGCGTCTGCATCGGAAAGGTCTGCTTCCTTGGCATCTATCCAGGACTTGATGAGTATCTTCTTCTCCCTGAAATCGGGGTCGTTGTCGATGTCGATGAATTCTGCGTCCTCAGCGGAAGCAGCTTCGTACTTATGCTCATCATTGTTGAACTTTACATAGCCAAGGCGCTTGCTGTCTTCTTCATCATCTGTGGAGTAAACTGCCTTGCCGTCAGCAAAGGCGATCAGCACGTTTTCATTCAGTGCCTTGTGACCCTCTGCATTATCCTCGGTGAGGATATGATCTGCTGTGCCGTCACTTGAAACGGGCAGGCCTTTGAAAATGTATTCGCCGTCAGAAGCTGTATTTCCGCTTATCGGCTTTACATATTCTCCGCCGACCTTGCGGAAGCCTGCTTCCTCAAAGATCAGTGCTGTCATATCAGCACCGTACTCAGCTTCAAGGGGGCTTACAAGGCCGCTTTGCGCCTTAAGGGTGAAGTCAGCTCCGTTGAAAGGGTTGCCTGTTACGGAGTCGGTCCTGAGTATTTTCAGCTCGCCCGGAGGTACATTGTCAATGCACTGTCTGCCGTAGCCCTCAATGGTAGCTACAAGCACATCGCCCTGATGATCCACTACTACCTTTCTTTCCGTCCTGTCTATGATATGGTCGATGTCAGCAGCGGTCTCGACCAGGGTGTATACACTTCTTTCAAGGTTCTTGAAAAGCACAGTGCCCTTGCCGTTGGAAACAAGAGTTTCGTCATAGTCAGTGCCGTAGTCAGATGTACCGAAAAGTTCATACTTTACACCCGCTACCGCCAAGCCGTTTTCCGAGTCAGCCTTTGAATATTCAAGTCTGCCCACAGAAGCAAATTTCAGCTGGGTGTAGTCATAGTGGGTGTAGAAATAAGTTTCGATGTTTTCCTGCAAGGGCTGACCGTCATCGTCAAGCCTGTCAGTCTGGTTAGTGAAAGACCTGTAGATGTTGTTGTAGGTCATGGGGTGATCCTGGCGGGTACCAGTTTCTGAATAATGCTCCTTGTCTCCCTCAGTTTCAAGACCTTCCTTGGGAAACCTGGGAGCTTTTATGATAACTCAGCTCCTTCACCTTGTTCTGCAGGGTGGTGCTGGGCTTTATGGTAACAGATGGCTTGGTATCAAGATCCACATAGAAGAACTTGTTGGAAGTTCCTATCCTGTAGCCTGTAACCACGCTGTCATCGGTATTCTTGAAAACTATCCTGCTGCCGTTTTCCACATTATATGTACCTACCTCGATGGGGTCTTACGTAACGCCGTTCAGGTACACATAGAAATGCAGTGTGTTCTCGTCAGCCTCCTCGGAGAAGCCTTCGTTCAGTTCACCCTCGTCGAACTCCATGTTCACGGGGTCATAGGTGAAATTTCTGAAATTGTAAGTATAGCCCACTGAGTCGATCAGATAGTCTGCTTTGCCAAACAGTACAGGGTCAACGTTCGGGATAATGATATCGGTCAGTTCCAGCCTGTTATCATCAAGGTGATAGTACACGCTGTTCTGGCTGTAGTAGTTCTCGCTGATGTCAGCATCATCGCCGTTGCCGAAGCGCCGCTTACAAGTCTTACGGATAACTTGCTTTTACCTAATACCACGCTGCCTCCTTTCATTAAAATGGTCGTCTTTCTGACGGTATATAAAATCCCGACATTGCCGCTTTACCGAAAACAACAAGGGTATGCACGATACGTCCCTTATAGCGAAATATCTCATCTGCATACCCTCCTTTCGGTAAATATCATTCTTCGATATAACAAAATACTAATATCCTGGAGACCGAGCCGCTGTTGGCGCAGGTGGACAGTGCCACTATCCTGCCCCTCGGTCCTTCGGTCATGACTTCTGCTTTCGTTCTTATGAAGTCAAGGGTGCCGCTTTCGCCCACATTGAAGACCTCTTTATCATGGGCACCCGCCCTCATACTCGCAAAGATGTGCAGGTCGTATCTCACGCTGCCGTCCCTGCCCACCAGCAGTTCGCCTTTGCTGTGGCTTTTAAGGTATTCTTCGTCCAGAAAATCGTCCAGCGCACCGAACATCTTGCCGTACTCCATATGGTGGCCGTAGATGAGGGAATATCTGTCCGAAAAATCGGACGAATTTCTGTTGTCAAGAAAAATGCTCCCCGACAGTGAATAGGCGCCGAACGGGTCGGTGTTCAGGTATTTTACGTTATCTTCCCCCTGCATTACAGGGTAGTCGATATTCGTATCATCTATAGTGAGCCAGCCCACCATGTCTTCCGTGATGGGCGACTCATCGGGGTCGTAGCCCTCAGCCGTCGGCTTGAACCTCAGCACGCGGTCGTCCAGCGTATGGCTGTAGACCCAGTAGTTATCGTACATACAGTACCCGACTATCAGCAGTATCAGCACCAATATCACGGTGAGGATACGGTCATAGGCATAGCTGGCGCCTTTCCAGAACTTAAGTGAAGTCACAAATTACTCCTCAGCGTCCTCGCGCTTTTTCCTGAGATTGAGGGCAGCTATCAGGCTGATAACGCCCACACCTACCGCTGCGGGGGCAGCCACTGAAAGGATAACACCCGTGGGTATGACACCTGTGCGGTTATTGGTGAAGCCAGTGTAGATATCCTTGTCAACTATATTGCCATCAGTATCATCATCATGGAGCTTTGCGGCTACATAGTCAGCTTCGCCCTCAGTGCCCTGAGCGTCAACAGCGACCTTGTCGGTACCCTCAGAAGATACATATTCCTCTGCTGCCTCGGTTATCTCATAGCTTACCTTATCATCGCCTGCTACAGCTTCAAGGCCGAGTATCTTCACATACTCACCGTCTCTGAGGTAGAAGGTATAGCCTGCATTCAGCTGTGCGCCGGTAAGGCTTTCGATATTGTTGGCAGTTTTCATCGCAACTGCTTCATACACCGTTGCCGAGGTCTGGGCGGGTTCTTTGGTCCAGTTGCCTTCAAGCTGATATACTGTTGCTTCATTGGCATTTTCTGTCTTTACAGTGAAAGCAAAGCGCTTATCCTTTGAGCCCTGATTGCCTGTAACTTCCTTGCCGAATTCGAGGTTGTAGGTCTCATAAGCGTTAGTAAAGCCTGTGCTCTTCTGGTCTGCCGTTTCATCGGGGTCTTCATCACCAAGGCTGGCTGCGTCCTTGTAGCTGCCTGATTCCAGGATATTCCTGCCTGCGGCCTCATCGGTGGTGTGGATAACAAAGCTGTTGAACTCAAGCACACCGTTGTTGTCAACTATATAAACATCGAGATAACGCTCTTCGGTTCCCTTGCCGACATCATTGGTAACACCGGGTATGTTGCATTCTTCGGTTATCACCCAGCGGTAGATACCGGGTTCATCGAACGAGCATTCTGAGATATCTATCCCGACGGACTTGACAGCAGCCTTTTCGTCGGAAGTATCTTCCGTTGACCAGATGATAGTGTCATCTGCATCTGCAGCAGCCTCTGCTACAGCGGTATCAGAAGATGCAAAGGTAAGTGTGGCGACCTTGTTCTCGCCTGATATCGCTACTGTATCCGCTGAGTTTTGCTTTACGAACTTGATACCGTTAACACCTGCGAGTATGGGCATTTTGCCGTCAGTAGCGTCAACATCCTCGTCTGCAGCTATGGTGTAAGTTACGGTGCCCGCAGGAACAGAAGCGTCCTTCTTCATTACAAGGTACTTGTCAAAGGTGGTGGTATCTGAAACACCTGTCAGCGCGGTGTAATCATTGCCTGCGCCCGCAGGTGTGATCGGTGTTGCAACTGCTGATATGCTCATAAAACTTGCTGCTATGGCAGCTGCGGCAAAGCCTGCAAAAATTCTTCTCTTTTTCATTAAGATCCCTCCATTATTATTTATCAGATATTACTTGTTCTCATTATCAGGAAAACTTTTCCTCTCAGATCCTCCAGCGGTATAGCGCCTGCTGTTCTGCTGTCGGAAAGGTCTTCTCTGTAGTCGTTCATGACGAACACGCTGTTCTCGGGCACTGTGTAGGGGTAGCTTATACCCTGACCCTCTGCCGTAGTGTGGTAAACTGTCTGTTCATAAATGCCCATTCCGTTTACCGGAACGCTTTCGCCTGTTATCTCAACAGTGTCGCCCGCAAAGGCCGTAACCCTGCCGAATTTTATCTTGCCCCGATGAATATGCTGTCAGGTCGCCCTGTTCGGGTATGCCCCCTTTTCAGCAAGAGATATATCACTTCCCTTTCGGGATATCCTGCTGTATAACATTATTGTGCGGCCTTTGTCATTCGCACGAAAATGAATATTCCGTTAACGAAGAAAACCGCTTTCATTTCTATCCCGAAAGATGTATCATCGGCATTAAGAACCATTTAGTAAAAAAATATGACTACATTAACATATCCAGCCAAGCGACATATATTTGTAACAAAATGGTCTTTTTGGTAAACTTTTGAATACTCAGCCCGATTTTACACTTCCAGAGAAATATTTTATAATCGTATTATTACATAAATTGTTAAAAAAATCAAGTGTTTCGCCTGTTTTTATTGCAATATTACCATTGCCAAACTGGCAAATTCTGCTTATAGGCAATTCTTCGGGCAGCACGACTTTATTAAGCTAATGTTAACCTGTTCATATTTTGATACTTAACTTGCTTTTTTCCGAAAAATGAAAAGCGCAGACGAAAAGAGCGCTGCGCTTCACGCTGTATCCTGTTTACTTCGGCACGCTTCTCTTGTTATAAAAGCCTGCCAGTTCTTTAATGACCTCACCCGCGATGATAAGCCCTGCCACCGAGGGTGCAAAGGCCGTTGACCCCGGCACGGAACGTCTGTGAGGGTCATTCTCTGCTTTCCCTTTGGGAACAACAGGGGGCTCCTCAGAGTATACCACCTTAAGGTTTCTGACCCCCCGCTTGCGCAGTTCGTATCTCATCACCCTTGCCAGAGGGCACACGCTGGTCTTGTAAATATCAGCCACACGGAAAGCTGTGGGGTCAAGCTTGTTTCCTGCGCCCATGCAGGAAATTATGGGAGTGCCCGCTTCCTTCGCCTGCATTACCAGCTGTATCTTACCGCTGACGGTGTCAATGGCGTCAACGACAAAATCGTATTCTGTAAGATCAAACTGCCCTGCGTTCTCGGGCAGGTAGAAGCACCTGTGTACATTCACTTTTGTTTCGGGGCTGATATCATGCACCCTTTCCGCGGCGACTTCGACTTTGTACCTGCCCAGGGTGCTTTCAAGGGCGATCATCTGTCGGTTGATGTTTGACAAACATACGGTATCGTTGTCGATGAGGTCAAGGGTACCCACACCGCTGCGGGCAAGGGCTTCAACCACATAGCCGCCCACACCTCCCACTCCGAAAACGGCAACGCGGGAGTTTCTCAGTTTTTCCATAGCCTCCGCCCCGAAAAGCAGCTCGGTGCGGGAAAATCTTTCTGACATATCGTTCATTCCTTTATACATCTTATTTCATACTATAATTATAGATTATAACCCCTCTTCCAACGAATGTCAAGCCTTTGTTGACTATCGGTCAGCATTGTGATATAATTATAGCGCTGGATAACAGCAAAATTTTCTACACAAACAGGTGCTGCATATGTCTCAGAAAATATCCGACAAACGCATTTATACCCTCAGCGAGGAAAAGCCCGCCAAGGCTGTGGTGAAAATGGGCGTTCCCCTCATAGCAGGTATGTTCATAATGGTATTGTACAATTTAGTGGACACATATTTCATCGGCCTGACCAAAGATGACTACCAGCTGGCCGCTGTCAATCTGGCCTATCCTGTCATGATGGTCATGGTAGCCCTCTCGAACATGGTGGGCACAGGGGCTTCCTCCCTTATTGCCCGATGTTTAGGGGCAGATGACAAGGACAAAGCCGCCCGCACCCTGACCGCAGGCTTCACTCTTACGGTGCTGAACAGCCTTATCACTGCAGCGGCAGGGCTTCTGTTCCTGCACAGGATAGTTAAAGGTCTTGGTGCAGGGGACAACACCTTTGTTTACACCGAACAGTATGTCCGCATAATACTCATCGGCAGTATCTTCACCATGGGAAACTACTCTTTCGGGCAGTTTCTGCGCAGTGAAGGCTCAGTCAATCACTCCATAGTGGGCATGGTGGTGGGAACGATAGTCAACATGATCCTCGACCCCATTTTTATCTTCACTTTAGGTATGCAGATAAGGGGCGCGGCGCTGGCTACCGTCATAGGCAACGCAGCGGGCATGGGTGCTTCACTGCTTTTCTACCTCAGCGGAAAGACCATGCTGCGGCCTTGCGGCAGATATCTTATCCCCTGCAGTGATGTGCTGGGTGAGATATACCGTGTGGGCTTGCCCGCTTCACTGGAAACGCTGCTGTCCTCGGCGGCCTATGTGGTCAACAACAATCTGGCAGTAAACTACGGCGAGCTTACCGTGGCCGCCATGGGCGTGGCACAGAAGCTTTTGTCCCTGGGCAACTACATCTACCAGGGCTTTGCCGCAGGCACCCAGCCCCTCATGGGATACAATTACGGAGCCAAAAACTACCCCCGCATGAAAGCCATACTCCGCTGCGGAGTATGCATAGTCACCTGCACCGAGCTTGCGCTTATGCTGATATACGGCATATTTGCCCCGCAGCTCATCGGGCAGTTCACCGAATCAGCAAAGGTCATCGCCACAGGCGCCCGTGTGCTGCGCAGGCTGATGTTCATTCTGCCCTTTGTGGGTTCGGTCTCCATGTGCCGTATGTCCTTCCAGGCCATGGGCAAGCCTGTTTACGCATTCTTCATAACGCTGATGCGTCAGCTGTTTTTGTATATCCCCCTGCTGCTCATTCTGAACAGGCTGTTCGGCCTCAGCGGAATGCTCACCGCCCAGCCTGTAACAGAGGCCCTGATGATGACAGCGTCTATCACGCTGCTGTACAGCTTCATCACCCGCGCCGAATTTGACAGCACCGTCCCCCAAAAATAATAACAGCACAGGACCATGTGACATTTTCACAGGTCCTGTTTTTTCTCGCAAAAAATCAGGCAGCCGAAGCTGCCTGATTTCAGGATACATCAAATTGAGATATTACCTTTTGAATGTAAGTTCTCACTTAAAGTAATTGACCGCATTCTCAGAGAAGTAGTACTGAGCCTCGTTCATCTTCTGGAGGATCTGGGTCTTCTCACTTGTAGAGGTATTCAGACTAGTGCTCTTGAAGTAGTCATAAACTGAATAGCTGCTAAGTACGGTGGTATAGCCTATCTGTACTCCGTAAGCGTCTTTCCTGTCTGTATAAGCTGCAGGGATAGACTCGGATTCAACGTAGATATAGCCACTCTTGCTGTCAATACCTACCTTAGAATTGCCATTCCGGAGTTGTTTAATTGTCAATGCCTGTTTACTATGGTGTATTCCATTACCTCATAATAGTTAGCGGGAGTTATGCGCTGCTCATAGTCAATGCCCTCGGTAAGGGTCTTGTCGTCGTCCTTCACTTCAACGGTATACTTGGGAAGCTCACTGTCGTATTCCTTTGAAACAGGCGAGGCTGTCACGGTCATGTCCTCGGCATTTATATCCTTTGCGGAAATGCTGAGAGCCTTTTCAAGAGTATAGTCATTGCCGCCCACATTTACTTTGGAGGTCGCAGTATAGTACCACACGGGCAGCATGAACGCACCTGCGGTATCGGCGGTGTAGCTGTTGCTGTCCTTGTCCTTGATGATGACAGCTTCGGGCTCGCCAACTGCTATGCCGAAGACCTCATCTTCATCGATAAGCTTGCTTACGGCAGCCCCTGAATATCCGTCTTTTGAAAAGACCGCGTCAGAAGCTGTTATCTCAGCCACTTTGGTTATGCCGCCTGCCTCTTAACCACAGCCTGCATTTACATAGGTCTTGTCATCGCTCTGTTTTACTACCGTCCTGTGTTAATGGCTTACCACTACATCATTATCAGGCATGGGGAATTCATACTTGTATGAACCGTCACCCTGAGATGTTTCCATACTGTTCTGCAATTTTTCAGAGCCTACTTTCAAAGAGAGCCTTCCCTCTGACAATATGGCCACATCAAGCCCTGGGGCAACATCAATGCTGTCAGCAACATCAACGGAAGCATTGTCTACCTTGATCTCGGTGACAAGACCGCCTGCTACACCAAGCTCAAGTTTTCTGACCTGAGTTTCCGAAGTACCCTCAGCATTAGCTGTTACAGCAGCGGAAGCAAACTCGGCTATGGGCTGTACGGGCACAGTACCGCTGACGACCAGCACCGCACAAAGTCATGCGACTACCCTTTTAAGATCATTTGAAAGAGCACGAGCCATTACATAACAGCTAACCTTTCTAAACCATACGCAACGTTTGCAGTGCAAGGCACAGCTACATTCGATAAGATAATACTTTTCATACCGATTTCCTCCATCATTCAGTTTTTATAGATATTATGACAGCAAACAAAATTTTCTTTTTACACATCTGCCCGCTGATACGGTGATGCTTTCAGCTTTCAGCAAAGTGCCGGAAGACCATGCGGTTTACAATAAAACGCTCTGCGGGCGCGGTCAGCCCACAAAGCGTTCTGCAAACATATTTATACCCAGGGGATAAGAACACATAGTATGTCCATGCTGTTCATACCCAACATCAGAAAGATAATACTTCAGCATAGCAATGCCTCCCCTGCATCGTACTTCTTCCACAACATATATTGCCCCATTTATTTAGAATTATATCACTTTCAGGCTCAGTTGTCAAACCTTACAAAGGATGTACAGCGGCGCCGCGGGGCATTTTTTTCGGCAGCCGCTGACAATTATTTCATCAAAAAGCTCAGCCTTCCAGCTGTTTTACCGCCCAGTCAAGCTCGTAGTCTTCCTTGTCTCTGAACAGCTTCATAGCTGCATCGCGGTCAAGGGGTATGCGCTTTTCAACGGGGTCTCTGCTGATACGGTCGGCCTTGATATCGATGTTCACCTCGTTCTTTTCATTCAGCACCAGGCCAGTGGGATAATGAACGACTATATCGCCGCCGCTGAGAACTACCATGCCGCCCACTTCCTGGTTGCAGCCGGCGGGGTCGGTGATACCTGCCAGGGTCACATTAGGCAGCTTGCCCAGGGCTTCTGCCAGGCTGTCGCCTGCACTGCCGCAGTTGAAGTTCGTCAAAGCAATTACTTTAAGATCCTTGAACTCGCCGTCGCCCTTAATGCCGTGGTCGGAAAGGGGCTTGTATTCCTTGCCGCTGCGTATGCCGATGTTAAGGCCGAACATGGGTTCATCTGTCAGCAAGTCTACCAGTGCAAAGCCTACCTCATCATTGCCGCCCATATTGTTTCTCAGGTCGATGACCAGATACTCCATGCCATCGTCCTTAAGGCCGCGCAGTTTTTTGCGGAACATCTCCCTCGCCCACTTGTGGTCGCCGTTCAGGTAGCCTGCAATATCGTGGATATTGCTTTCAGTTCCCTCAGCCAGCACCTGTATATAGCCGCACTTCTTATCCAGCATTTTTGTGCTGAAATTGAGCTTCTCTATATCCTCGTTTTCATCTATAAAGGTGATCCCGCTGAAAGCATCAAGGGTATCCTTGAAAGCATGGTGTTCTTTCAGGTCCTCTGCCTTGTCTATCAGGTTGTAAATAGAAACTGTCTGCTCCTCGCCGTTGTCATCAAGGAAAGATACATCTACCATGATCCTGTCAGCACAGGCAAGCTTCATCACAGCCATTTTATCAAAGTTTGACTTGACAGGTATGCCCATATCCTCTACCTCTTCGGCTGCTTCAAGTATGGGTTTGCCATCCCACTTGGTCATGACAGTGCCGTCCTTTATGCCCAGGTCGTTGGCCTCTTTGGCAGTGCATACAGCTATGACAGTATCATCGTCCAGCTTTACCATGCCGAAGCCGTAGTCACCGATAGTGACCGCACCCTTTTCGTCACTGGACTCAACTTCCACATGGCCGTCATGCAGTTCATTGCAGAAGCCTTCAACAGCCGAAGCGAACTTGGCTTTATCGCCTGTTTTATCTGCTTCCTCCACCAGCGGGAGATATTTCTTCTCCAGTTCCTTGAAGTCCGCTTCTTTCCAGTCCTTCAGCACATAGGTCTTATCCATGGTGTCCACGAAAGCATGGTAGGACTCAACAAAGCTTTTGTCCGTATAATTGTACAAATGCGGTGAGGAAAGCGTGAAATACGACAGTGAAAGCACGCTCAGCAGACCTGTCAGGAAACATACGAAACCGAAGCCCCGTTGAACTTTTGCAAAGGGCACGGGTATCAGCGCGAAAACTGCCGCCGCGTAAAGGGGTGCGAACATCATAATAGCCTCCGCGGGCAGCCCCCTCAGGTACAGATAATAGTGCGCCCCAGCAGCAGCCGCAGGCAGCAGGCACAGAAGCCTCCATATGAGCATCTGCCTGCCGTAGCTGTCCCGCCACCTGTGGTGCAGTATGGCAAGTATGAGCATGAGCAGCAGTATGCCCCCCGCCCACAGCATATGTATTTTATTACCAGATAGGAAAATATGGCACAGAGAGCCCCATATAGTTTTAAAATGTATACCATCAAACATGACCATGACCTCCTCGGCTGTTACTTAATAAATTATTAATATTATATCATATTTATAAACATATGTCAACATACGGCTGCAACTAAATTGTAATGTCATGCCCGAATATCAACCAATTCTGAGAAGTATGTTCTGCCTGCGGCTCAAAAAGGTCAGCAGCAAAAAAAATTATAATAATTGTGTGAATTACTTGACAAAGCGTTTTATATGTGGTATAATAACATTGTTTAAAAAGGGTCAATGTCAAACTTTGTGATCTCGCCGCAGTTCATGCGCCCGATGTATAATCGCGGAAATTAACAGGTTTGTATGTTTTCTCTTGAAATTCCAACATTGTGTTGGTCAAAAAATTTATAAAAGGAGGAAAAGATCAATGAAAGAAATTTACGAAGAGCTGAATATGGAAGTTATCGCTTTCACAGCTGAAGACGTTATCGAGGAGAGCTCAAACGAGACTGAGAGAACTTAATAGGTTTTTACGCAGGCAGCTTAGGCTGCCTGTTTTTTTTGAAAAATCTTTTCATATGAGGAATATTATTACCCCTTTATCGCCAGTCATCGTCAAGTGCTGCTGTGAGATAGAACAACGGGCTCAGCATACGGAAAAGGAGAATTATGACCATGATGAATAAGTACTTTGGTGAGTTATCATATTCTATGGGGTGGAAGACCAAGCGAGATATTAAATTGTTTGGGAATGATTACACGATTACAATTAAAATTCAAGCATATGAACCAACAGATTCCATACCGGAAGTTCAAGAACAGGCGTGTCGGGAATATACGGAGAATGAAAAGGAGTATCTCAAAAGCATTGAAAATATGATGTTAGAATTTTGTGATTATGCTGAATCCCGTTTTTCTCCTCGTACACTTTTATTCAAGGTTAATGGAAAATGTGCATTGCTTTGCGATGATGCAGAAGACCTTGATGACGGCATCGCTGTGGAGATCATTCCTGAGAAGAATGTTACTTATCAAAACTTATACCTTTGAAAGTGCTCAATCCGGATACCCATTCTTTTTCGTTTGCGTTCTTGACAAAGCCCGTCAATGCGCTGTTTGACGGAAGGAAAAGCGGATTTGTTCAAATAATTTCATTGACTAAATCAGCAGTATATGATATAATGTATATTATGTAAATTTTTGTTTATGAAAGGAAAAAAACATGAAACTGAAAAAAGACTTCATCGTACATGAAACTAACAAGGAGACCATGCTGGTCGCTACAGGAAAAGCCAATTTTTCAGGAATGGTCAAGGGAAACAAGATACTTGGCGAAATACTGACACTGCTGAAAAATGACACCACTGAGGCAGAGATAGTCAGCAAGATGCGTGCAAAGTTCGATGCACCCGAAGGCAAGATAGAGGCTGATGTACACAAGGTCATAACCGAACTGAAAAAGATCGGTGCCATTGAGGGCAAGTGATGACAGGGACTTATAAGATAGCAGGCAAGATCATCGGGATAAATTCTCTCTACGAAGACGTCCATGACTATTGCAAAGACTACCGCTGTGAGGGCACACCTGACTTTACTGTAACTATCACTGAGGAAGATATCAGGCAGGAACGTCTTAAGAGCCTTAGGCTGGCTGAACGTGAGGGCAGAGCGCCCTATAAGTCCCCTGACGGGTATATGGAGGAACTGGCAGTATACCGCAGGATAGCAGCTGAAATGTTGGAACATGACACTTTCCTGTTCCACGGTTCATGCGTGGCTGTTGACGGTGTGGGCTACCTGTTCACTGCAAAGTCAGGTACGGGAAAATCCACCCACACCCGTCTGTGGAGGGAGCTGCTGGGGGACAAAGCAGTAATGGTCAATGATGACAAGCCCCTTATCCATGTGGAGGACGGAAGCGTTACCATATACGGCACACCATATAACGGCAAGCATCATCTGGGGAGCAACATCGCAGTTCCGCTGAAAGCTGTCTGCCTGCTGGAAAGGGCTGAGCAGAACAGCATAGCCGAAGTTGACGCCTCAGTCATATACCCTAAGCTCGTACAGCAGACCTATCGTCCCGATGACCCGCTGAAAATGGCGCAGACACTTGCTCTGCTGGATAAGATGACAGGTAATGTCAGGCTATACCGCCTGGGCTGCAATATGGACATAAGCGCAGCAAAGGTGTCTTATGAAGGTATGAGACAGGAGGGGGACCATGGGTAAAGCACAGTTTGAGGAACTGGAGAAAAACGGTGTTTATCTGAGTGTGCCGCGAGGTATCAGTATGTGGCCGATGATAATAAACAAGGAAGGCATTGTGGAGATACACAAGCTGACCGAACCTGCAAAGCGCTATGACCTGGTAGTATATGTCAGGGGCGAAGAACAGGGTGTGATACACAGGGTGGTATACGTTTTCAAAAACCACTATGCTATAATCGGCGACAACTGCTGGCGATTTGAATTTGTAAAGAAGAGCCAGGTAAAAGGCATAGTTACTAAATTCTACCGCAAGGGAAAATGGTATGATGTAGACAACAAATGGTACAAGCTTTACGTGCATATCTGGGTAGATCTGCTTTTTATCAAGCGGCCGCTTTTCTTCCTGCGGGAGAAATTCTTTAAGCTTATCGGGAAAAAGAGAAATGTGTGACAGAGTTCTGCCTGAAAAATACCGCGTCATCTCGGGCAGCGGCCTGAAGATCATCGCGCTGACAACCATGATCATCGACCACACTGCTGCTTTTATACTGCGCGGAAACGACTTTGCGGTCAGGCCTGTATTCACCTTGGGTCCCTTATCGGTATCCATATATCTTCTTATGCGCATTACAGGCAGGATAGCTTTCCCGATATACTGTTTTCTTATAACAGAAGGCTATGCGCATACCCATGATAAAAAGAAGTACGGCACAAATCTGCTGGTATTCGCATTGATCTCCGAGATACCCTGGGATCTTGTGCATACAGGCAGACTGTTCTACCAGAAGCAGAATGTTTTTTTCACGCTGTTCCTGGGTTTTCTGGCGATCTATATTTACGAACGCTTCAAGGAGGACAAAGGCAGGCTGGCTTTAAGTCTGCTGGGGCTGCTGGCAGCAGCATTCCTTATCAAGGCTGACTACGGCTGCCGCGGTGTGGGATTTATACTGTTTCTGTATATCATGCGTGAAAAGAATATACTGCAGGCGATCATAGGCAGCTGCTTTTTCGACAAAGTTTATGCTGTAATGGCATCTTTTGTCATTATAAATATGTACAGCGGACAGCGGGGCTTCATTCGCAGCAAGCCTGCAAAATACGCTTTTTACGCGGCCTATCCCCTGCACATACTGTTGCTTTATTTTTTGAAGACTAAATATTCAGGTTAATTATATTATGAATAAAACGATCAAATGGCTCAGCGATGTGCCCGGCAGGAAGAAGGGGTATATCGCTGCACTTATGCTTGTACAGGCACTTAACGGCGCAAGCGGCGTGCTTTATGCGCTTTTTCTGCGCAATATCGTGGACAGCGCTGTATCTCATGACAGTACAAAATTCTGGATAGATGTGATACTGATAGTGCTGCTGGTATCAGCACAGATAGCCATGCGTGCTGTTATACGCTGGCTGAACGAGTTATCAAGAGCAGAATTTGAAAATATTTTCAAAAAACGGCTCATGCAGAACATACTGCATAAGGACTTTTCCACTGTAAACGCAGTACATTCGGGCGAATGGCTGAACAGGCTGACCAACGACACGACTGTCGTGGCAAACAGCTACGTGGATATCCTGCCGGGCATGGCGGGAATGGTGGTCAAACTGATAAGTGCGCTGGTGATGATAATCGCCCTTGACCCCCGTTTTGCCATGCTGATCATTCCCGGAGGGATAATTCTCGGGATACTGACCTACGCCTTTCGGAAAAAGCTGAAAAGACTCCACAAGAACGTTCAGGAAAAGGACGGCAAGCTCAGGATATTCCTTCAGGAACGTATTGCCAGCCTTATGATAATACGAGCCTTTGCCACTGAGGAACAGACCGAGAGCGAAGCTTGTGAAAAAATGAGTGACCACAAAAAGGCCCGCATGAAAAGGCTGCGTTTTTCAAACCTGTGCAACATAGGTTTTGCGGTGGCCATGGACGGTATGTACATTTTCGGTGCAGTCTACTGCGGGTACAGCATTCTTCATGACGCTATCTCCTTTGGTACACTGACTGCCATAACCCAGCTTATCTCGCAGATACAATCACCCTTTGCGAACATCAGCGGCTATCTGCCTAAGTTTTATGCTATGACGGCCAGTGCTGAACGACTTATGGAGATCGAACGGTTCGAGGACGAAGGTAAAACTCCCCTGCCCCTTGGCGAGGTAAAGTCTTTCTACGAAGACAGCCTGCAAAGTTTCGGGCTCAGGAATGCTGAGTTCACCTATTATCCCAATGTGGAGAACATCGATGCACTCACCAAAGACGACCAGCCTACTGTGCTTGACAACATCAGCGTTGAGATACGCAAAGGTGAATTTGTGGCATTCACAGGGCACAGCGGCTGCGGCAAATCCACCGTGCTGAAACTTATGATGAGCATATACAAGCTTGACAAGGGCGAACGATACATAACTAACCATTCCGATGAGTCCCAAAAATTAGACAGCAAATGGCACAGGCTGTTTGCATATGTACCTCAGGGAAATCAGCTTATGTCGGGAACGATACGCGAAGTTATCACCTTTGCGGATAAGTCCCGTTCAGGGGATGATGAAAGCATCAGGCAGGCATTGAAAATAGCCTGCGCCGATGATTTTGTTTTTGAGCTTGATAACGGTGTTGACACCCTGCTGGGTGAAAGGGGCACAGGCCTTTCGGAGGGACAGATGCAGCGAATTGCAGTGGCCAGGGCAGTTTTCTCGGAGAACCCTGTGCTTCTGCTGGACGAAGCTACCTCCGCCCTGGACGAAAAGACAGAGAAAAAACTGCTTGAAAATCTCCGCAGCATGACCGACAAGACAGTGCTTATAGTAACCCACCGCCCTGCTGCCCTCGATATCTGTGACAGGATACTTATGTTCAGCGAGGACGGCATCAACGAGGTCAAACGATAAGGTCTATAAAACAAGACAGCCTGCTGTTTAAACAGCAGGCTGTTTTATTATGCCTCGCCACGAAAAAAATCAGGCAGCCGAAGCTGCCTGATTTCAGGATATATCAAATTGAGATATTACCTTTTGAATGTAAGTTCTCACTTAAAGTAATTGACCGCATTCTCAGAGAAGTAGTACTGAGCCTCGTTCATCTTCTGGAGGATCTGGGTCTTAGCACTGGGATTAGCCTTCTCGCTGATAGACTTGAAGTAGTCGTTCAGCTGATACCCGCCAATAACAGTTGCATCGCCGATCACAACACCGTAAGCATTCGCCTTGTTGACGTACTTTGCGGCGATAGATGCAGACTCGATATAAATCTCGCTTCCACTCTTTGCTACGGTAAATTTACCACTCTGCATCTTCATGGTGGAACCGTACTTTTCGAGCGCTTCATCAACTGTCATGTCAACGGGCTTGAAGTAATGACGTATCTTTGTTCCCGAAGTCTGTATCAGCGATGAACCTGTATACTTGAGTTCAATGTTTGCAGCTTCAAGCTGAGCATTTACTGCATCGTAAGTGATCAGTTCTCTGTCAGCCAGCATTTCATTGTAGTCTGTCAGGTTTTCTCTTGCGTATGCTCTCTGAGCTTCAGTCAGGAACTCGTCAGCATATTCGCTTTCGATGTTGTTGTAGTTGAAGTACTTCTGCGCCTGTGTGCCGAACTCTACCATATTGATAAGCATCTTCCTGAGGTCTTCATTCTTGGTCTTATCAATGGTGGTCTTTGCGTATTCGACTATCGAATATTCTTCTTCTATAACAGGCTCTTCCTCGCCTTCAACGTATACTTCCAGTTTGACATTATCGCTCATCTGATATGCATACATTTCCAGCTGGAACTTGAATTCGTCATATCCCACATTGTACTGGCACGCACCTGCGCTTGCAGGAGCAACGTTCTCAATAACTTCGGTCACAACCTCGCCCTTCTTGTTGTCATAGTGCTTCGTAGTGAACTTAGCTGTTACCGCCTTATCACCGTAGTCCTTCATATCTACGTAGAAGTTCAGTTTGATAGGGCCGTCAAGTGTCAGGGAATGTCCATCCACCTTCGCCTCAACAGCATTCTCCTCAACTGTCCAGGTGAGCATTACTTCACCGGTGTAGTTGCCGTCTTCCTTAGCCTTCAGGAATATCTTGTACTCGCCGGGCTTTTCAGCAACGTCCTCAGACTTATCGGTGTCGATCTCGTAGTCAACGTCCTTGGTAAGCTCGGTAACTATGTCGGGAGTGATCTCAGCAGTTGAACCTGCTGTGATCTTTGAAACGGGTATGCTGAACATATCCTCTGTGAGAGTTATCTTGCCTACTGACAGTGTACCTGTGAGGTCATTCTCAAGCTTGTAGTTGGGGTTGCTTATCTCGACATCAGCCACTGCTGCTGTCATGTCATAATTGCCTACAGCTCTGTGCTCTGCGCCGTCTTCAAGTTCGGGAAGTTTCAGTTTCTTTACAGTTACTTCCACTTCGTCGCCTTCGATAGCGCCTGTTACGTTCTCGACCTCTGCAGTGGTGGGATCCTCTGCGCCGTAGTCGATAGTTATATCCTTAAGCTGAGCTGTCAGGGTCTTCTGCCCAATGGTGAACTCTGCTTCAAAGGTCTTGCTCTCGTAGCCTTCAGCTTCAAGTGTAGCCTTGACAGTATAGCTGCCTGCGTTTACAGGAGCCTCGCTGCCTATGGACTCGCCTGCTTCGTTGAAGAACTCGTAAGAAACTGCGGTATCTGCGGGGTCGCTGTCCTTAGTTACAAGCTCATAATCAAGGGTGTCGCCATAGGTCACTTCGTCAACTTCGTAATCTCTGTCAGCAAAAGCGTTGTCAACTATGCTCCAGTCGATGTAAGCTGTGCCTACAAAGTTATTCTGGCCTCTGAGCTGAGTATTGTAGGTGCCGACATTGGAAGCGCTCTTGTTGCCACTCTTGTGAGCGTAATCAATTGCATATGTCAGGGTGCCGTCCGCGTCTTCCTTCCAGACATTACCTGCATAGGTCAGGGTAAGCAGACCTGCGTCCTTCTCTATCCAGTATTCTTCGCCTGTGTAGATGAACTTGCCGTCGTCCTTGACGGTTATGGTAACAAGCTGCTCGTCGCTGATGTCAACGGGATCAACGATAAACTTAGCATCTTCCGCAAGTGTTACGTTGTAGTTATTGTATGCTTCGTTAGTCGTGGGGATAACCAGCTTGTAGCCGTACCTACCTACAACACCCTTATCCGCTGCATAAGCGTCATCTGCGTCGAGCAGATCCTCGCCATTGAAGATACCGTCCTTTTCGGCTGCTGCGGTAGCCCCTGTTACGGTATACTCATGATCAAAGTCGGTTTTACCATCGGTAGAACCGTAGGTTACCTTGGTCATCTTAGGTGTGATGATCACGTTTGCCTTGTTGATCTCAAACTGAGCAACAGAGCTTGCAGCCTCAAAGTTAGCGGTAGCAGCTGTGCTTACCTCTACCCAGTACTTGCCTGCGTTCTTGGGAGCAGCTTCAAGAGCAGCACCCTTTGCGTCGTTATTGTCAGCGTAGAACTTAAGTGTAAACTCCTCAGAGTCGGTATTGCCGTTAGTAACATTGAAATCAGTCTTGTCAACTGCTTCGCCGTCATAGGTGATAGTTCCATTGACTGCTATTTCCAGAGCAGGAACGACCGATGTGATCTTATAGGTCTTAGTAACAGTGCCTGTGTAGTTGCCCTGACCTGTTACAGTTACTGTATATTCGCCTGCATTGGTGCTATCGGGGATATCCAGGCTGTAGGTCTTATCGCCTGCTTCAATAACCGAACCATTATAGCCCTTAACTGTTACTTCGGGCTGCTGAACTGAGCCATTGAAATCAAATGCAGCCTTGTTAAGACTTACATCATCATCTTTGAGCCGACGTGCTTCAACTGTAAGCTGATACTTTCCTTCTTCGATATCGGAGATCTTAGGCTGAACAGCGATAGTGTAGTTGTTAGCTGCAGCATTGTAAGCCTCTATAGCCTCTGCATCTGCTTCGATGTCATAAGTACCTACATCGTCGCCTGCTTCGTAGTCTACTGTGAAGATATCGCCGAAATCATCCGAATCGCCGTATGCAACTTCGTCATCTACAATATTGTAATCAAGAACAAAGTCTTCACCGAATTCAATTGTTTCCTCGATGGGCTTAACATTCAGTGCCTTCTTGTTGATGACAAGCTTACCTGTAACAGATGTTATGTTGTAGTTTTTGTTGGTAGTGCTTGCTGTAACAGTATAGCCTTCCTCATTTGCTTTCAGACAACGGTTTTCTGTACTGTAGTATTCCTGGCTAAGACTACCTATTTCTATTTCGACTACATCTTCTCCTACAGCACCTACAACAGTAGGTTCAAGATTTCTCTTAAGATCATCATACTCACTTATGTCGCCGTAGGTGAATTCCTTGTTTGTCAGGGAAACGGTCACGTCCTTAGGTGTGATCTTGAAGGTGCCTTCAAGGTCCTTAGCAAGGTAGTTCTTGGTAGCGGGTATGTGTGCTACTACCTTGTAGCTGCCTGCATCAACAGGTGCTGTATTAAGAGGAACCTGCTCATTGTCACCGATCTTATAGTAATCATAAGTGATCTGTGTGCCTTCGTTCAGGGTCTCGGGGGCAGTTGCATCGACAGAGATAGCCTGTCCGTCATAGGTCTTGGTGTCGTCGGTGGTCTCTTCGGTGCCGTTGATCTTCAGCTTGCTGATATCATTTTCAATATTGCCGATAGACCAGTTCAGTTCTGCAGAGCCCTTATAGTTGCCCTGACCTGTTACCTTAACGGTATAGTCGCCTGTATCGGTAGCCTTGGAAGTGCTGTTCTCGGTATCGATAACGAAATCGGTATCCTTCACAAGTGCCTTATTATCCAGCTTGGGCTCAGTGCCTTCGACCTTTACCTCATGCTCATTCTTGTCATAGGTGATCTTGTTGTCGGCGCTCAGACCTTCGCCTGTCAGTTTCAGTTCAGCCTTAGAGATATCCTTGGGTTCGATAGTGAAGGACTGCCTAAATGCCAGGGTCGATCCGTCCATAGGAAGTTCTGCCTTGACAATATAGTTGCCTGCGTTAACGGGCTTTTCACTCGTCCAGTTGATGACAGTGCTGTCCGATGTGCCTTCATTATCGGTAACATTCTGGTAGAGTTTTTCTGCAAGGCCTGCAACATCAATGTCATCGACCATGTTAACTATCTCGGGTTCAAACTGATCGCCATAGGTCAGCTTTCCTTCTTCAACAGGGTCAACAGGTACTATCTCAAGTTTAGCTACTTCCTCAGGCTCAGAGTTAATTATATTCAGATCCTGACGATACAGAATGTTCTCGGTGTTAGTGTACCTGTAGTTGACATCGTGGTCTACCTTTATCTCGTTGACAGGCTGATCCAGAACGGACAGATCAAGAGTGTATACCTTAAGCCCGTTCTTAGTGCCCGAGGTAACAGCGTCCTCAGGTATACCCTCAAAGGTAAGAGTACCCTTGGTCATTATCTTGCACTGGCCTGCAGGGTCGATACCTACAACATAGTTGTCGGGAACATCAGTGCCGTTCACCTGGAGTTCCAGACCGAGATCCTTAACTTCGGTCAGGTCGAGCCTGGTGTTTATAGTTGCAGTTACAGAACCTATTTCGGAGTCAATATAGTCATCACTGCTCCATTCAGCGGTTCCTGCCTTGTAGTTAATGGTGTACTTGCCTGCGTTACAAACCTCAAAGTCGGAAGAATACTCGTACCATTCATCACCTGTGCTGGGCTTGTACAGCATAACACCGGGGGAAGCGGAACCCAAGCTTTCAAGGAGGTCATGATATCCACCGTCGTATATAATGCCTTCTGCTGCTGTAGGTGCTTCACTGACCTTTGCCTTTATGCAAACCTTGTATAAAGTCTCACCGTTTTCTTTGATCTCCTTTATGCCGCGGTCATATCCGTCATAACTTTCATCAGCTAAAAAGCGATCTTCAGGTATATATTTGAAAATACCTTCATAGATACAGAACTCGCCATCATCTGAAGTAAACAAACGTTCATTGACACGGATCTTACTTCCACGAATCTTAATAATACCGTTATTCTTCGAGGTCAAATAACCATCTATGGTGCAGTCTTTGATATTCAGTTTAGTATGGCTTTCGATATTGGCTTCAACATTACCACCGCTTATAGTGATCTCATCTTGTGAGTTGATAATGATTTCCCCGGTATATGAAGCGCTCTCATCAACATCTATAGTATTACCATTAAGGTCGATCACAGCACCCTTGGTGAGTTCAACGTTATCTTCACCAATAGTAAAAGTACCGTTTTCATCAAACTTAAGGTAGCTGCCCGAAGCATAATCACCGTCGTTGAACAGTTTCAGGTCATCAAGCGAGGTTATCAGGTAGGGGCTTTCTTCTGTGCCTTCGCCTTCAAGGGTGGCTTCGGCTACAACATCATTGCCGTCATCGTCAGTGGTACGCTCATACCCGTCAGCGATGTACTTATCATATTCAGGATCAATGCCGTCCTCAAACGTACCGCCTTTTATGATCACATCATCATCACTAACATTTTCTTCATTGATATTGAGTGCAGTGAAATATCCACCGTTAATAGTTGCCGTACCATCGTCAATATCAGGTGCGTCGAAATAACCACCGTTTATAGTAACATCACCGGTATTTGTAAGACCCTGTATCGCACCTTTATTGATAATGAGCGTACCGGAGTTTTCTATATGGATAAGACTGCCAAGACTGTCAGAGTAAGAATCGTCCGTGCCTTCAGGGACGCTGCTGTCGTTGACAGTAAGTGATACACCCTCAGGAACAACGATATGCTCACCGCCTGAACCTGTCTCGCAAACCTCTATCCAGGAACCGTTAAGGTCGAGGACAGTATCTTTATTGAATACAAAGTCTTCGGGTTCGGGAAGATTTATTCCCGTTTTATTATTCCCTTCATCATAAGGGGGATCAAGCTTTATATAGATATCACCGTTTTCGCCGTAGTCGCTGTCGGGGTCGTTGTACAGCGCCAGGTCATCAAAAGAGGTTATGATGTAGGGGTTTTCTTCTGTGCCTTCGCCTTCAAGGGTGGTCTGCTGCTGGCTGTCAGCAACAACATTAAATACATAAGGGTCTTCACTTGTGCCGCTGCCTGATACTACGAATTCGGAAGCTTCGAGAGTAGAGTCAGTATTACCTGTGTTTATTACATTACAGTTGCTCAGTGAAGGCATGATAACAAAAAGCCAACCCCAACCATAATCTTCCGTGTAATCCTTTCCCGTAAGATAAACAAAGCTATTGGCAGGCAGGGTCAATTTATCCTTATTTGCCATACCATAAACGGCAATATACACATCATTGTCAGTATTGTTCTTAAGAACATCACCGACCTTGTATCTTGCGCCGTCGGCAATATTCACGGTATCGGCGGCAACGACAGTATAGATGTGATCTTCGTTGTTAAAAACAATACCACAGCCTTCGGCTAACGTAAAGCCGCTGTATTCCGATAAGTATCCATACTGACCGCCGGATATGTTCCAAGTACCACCATTATTAGACACATCATAAAATGTGCCGCCAGCAGTGTTAACTGTTCCGCTTCTGATATTTAACCTTCCATAAAGTATACCGGTTTTCTCAGCACTGTTATCTGTTATCGTTAGGGTATTACCGCTTTCGATATAACCATCTTCCACTCTAAACCTTTCAACAGTAAGTGTATGCCCATTCAGGTCGATAGTTATATCACCTGCACATTCAGATAAATACAGATCGACACTGTCAGATATGGAAATATCATTCTCGAGCCTATAGGTTTTGTCTGATTGTGCTGAAGCATTTTGAATAGCAGCAACAAAATCAGATTCTGACATTTCGGTCGAATCCGCATTAGCCACAATATTCGTTCTGAACACATCTACCACAGGCTGTACGGGCACAGCACCGCCAACAACAAGCACTGCACATACACCTGCTACCAATCTCTTGAGATCATGGGATAAATTTCTAGCCATTAAAGATCACCATTCCTTTCTAAACCATACGCTACGTTTGCCACGAAACACGCAGCTACATTCGATAAGATCTTACTATTCATATCGATTTCCTCCTGTTTTAAAAATTTAACAAAAAAGTGTCCCGCAGTTATACACCGCATGACGCCAGATCAACATTTTTCTCACAAAAGGCAGAACCGGATATAATAATTAACCAATTGTTGTGTATATTGCACATATCAGGGATCCTCCTTTTGTTAGCTTTTACAGAATGTTCACACACTCTTCTTATATGATTTATTATATCACAGAACTGTCACACTGTCAAGGGCGGGTCAATTTATTTGTGAATATTTACCAAGAGTTTTATGTAATATGCATAACACAAACCTCCGACACCCCGCCAAAGCCGCCAAAATACGGCTTTTCAGCAAAACAGGTATGCAACTGAACAATTGTATTTTAGCACATTTGTCATACCATTTCAAGAATTTGTGCCAATATGGCAAGTCATTCACAGTTTAGTAAAGTGTTTTAATATTTAATTCATTTAAATAATTGCACTGCCCCGCTGAAACTTCCCGATTTTATATAGTATAGCATAATATGGCTTGAAATCAGGTAAACAATGTGTTATAATACTTGCAAACAAAGTCAGGATAAAAATTTCGGAAAATTTTTTTGAAAACTTTAAAACCTTTTTTCACCCTGCGACATCTAATTAGCAGAACACTCAAGAGAAAGTGTTTCGCAAAGGAGATGAGTTCGCTGTGACATTCAAGCAGTTGCTGAAAGCTATCTTCGAGCATATGGCCGCTAAAGGTATGCTTGAAGACCTTGAAAAGAAATATCCGCAGGAAGATGAACAGGAGAACACAGTAAGGAGTGAGATAAGTGGAGCGCAGTAATACTGTGGACAACGAAGTGATAAAGCTTGCTGCAAACGGCGATGCTGCGGCTTTTGACACTATCTACCGTGCTTACAGAGATAAGATATACTATTTTGTTGTGAAGCTGGGCGCCAAGCCCCAGGACGCTGAGGACATAGTTTCGGAAACTTTCCTTGAAGCCATGAAGCATATGCAGGAGCTTAAAAATGAAAGCGGGCTGTCCTCGTGGCTGCACACCATAGCCAAGAACAAGTTTTTCGCCCTCGGCCGAAAAGAGAGCCGCCACCAGCGCGTTGACCTGCTGGCCGATGACGAGGAGGGCAATGTCAACGAGGGTCTTGAACTGGCTATGCAGCATTCGGCCGAGCTGAATGACGACACTATCATGCTGCCCGAGGACTACGCCGAAAGCGAGGAGACCAAGGATATTCTGGCGGGCATGATAAATTCCCTCAACGAGAACCAGCGTGAGGCCATATACCTTTTTTATCACAGGGACAAGTCACTGGAGCAGATATCTCAGCTGACAGGGGCTTCGGTGAACACGGTGAAATCCAGGATACACCAGGCCAAGAACCACCTGCGCAAAATGATAAAAGAGCTGCAGGACAAGGGCGTGGTGCTTTGTGCAGCGCCTGTTTCCTCGCTGTTCAAGGCCTGTGAGGGTAAGGTCACTGTTAAGACAGGCGGCTTCATTCCCAAGGCACTGGGCAGCCTTTCCACAAAGATAGTGGCTGCTGCCTGCGCCGTAGCTATCGGCGGAACAGGCATAGCTCTCGCCTGCGGGCTGAAAGGCGACAACACCATGGTGGACAGGGAGTCCATGAACATTCGCCCCGATCTGCCTGACAGCATGGTCAACAACTACATCAAAGACGATGACGGCAGGACAGAGGTCATTGATATACTTGACGATGACAGTCTTCCCGAACAGACCGTGGCTGAGCGCAAGGACGAAGCCCTTGTCTTCGCTGATGACGAAAACGCTGACGAGGTCTTGAATGTGAACAGTGCTGATTATCGCGGGAACACTTCGGGCACGGGCACAGCACGTTCGTCGGAAAGCACCTATTACGAGCCCGCAGGCGGTGAGGAGGGAGAAGCTTTCGAGGAAGCACCCGGGCTGCTGACTTTCACAAGCAGCAAGGGCAGCACTTTCACGGCGCAGGCAGGCGACGTTATAAAGTACGATCTGTACTTCAGCAGTGAAGAAACTGTCGTAGGGCTGGATCTGGGGTTTGATATTCCCGAGGGTTATGAGCTTGTCGGGTTCGTTCCCGCAGATGATACTCTGCAGGACCGTCTGGGCTTTGATGATTATTCCTTTAGACATTATAATACTGTTGAAGAGAAAGAAAAGTTTAACTTCGATTCGGATTACAGGTTCGTTGCCTATCCCAATTTCGATACCGTTCATGATTTCAGCAGCATAGACAGATCAGTTGTGGGTTCGCTGCTCGTTAGGCTGAAAGATAATGCCTCGGCTGACAACACTGCTATAGCTCTGGAGAATATCGTGGTATCTTCCAAAGATAATGATGTTATCGATGATACAGAGAATTATATAATGGAGATACTGCCCGAAAACAAAGCTGCTACTGCCGATATCAAAGCTGCCGAGAATGCGGCGAAAAAAGCCACTGAGGATATCGATGATATTACGGACGAGAAGTACGATGCTTTTGAAAACAGCAGCGATGAGACCACCACTGACGCAGAAGATATCCTTGACACAGCCGCTGAGGACGATGACTTCCCGAAATATCTTGATGACAATGAACTTCTGGAATTTCTGGATAGCTTAGGCCTTTCAGAACTCTACGATGAACTCTTCGGCCAGTCCGTTGCCGACTAAGAGAATATAAATAGTATCCCGAATGCCTGACAAGTGTTCGGGATATTTTGTTCATTTTTTGTTTACAAAGATATTTAAAACCTTTTCGCTTTATGTGGTATCTAAGTAATGTAAGTTCGGGGACAGCAAAAATATTTCCGCAGACAGCTTAAAACGCTTCATCGTTAATATTTTGTTTACAAAATAATTTAAAACCTTTTTGCTGTATGCGGTATCTAAGTAATGTAAGTTCCCGAGTTGAGCATAGAGTTCATCATTTATAACGATGCTGTCATCATTGACCGCATCTTTATATAGACGGAAACTAAGGCAAAAAAACTTCATACCAAAACTAGAAAACGGAGGAAATGAAAATGTGTGATTTCAAAAGAATTGCAGCTGCAGCAGCTGCAATGACAATGGCATTCGGTACATTCGTTACCGCAAACGCTGATGAGGCGCAGGCACCTGCTAAGGTACCTACTGTTGAACTGGTCAGCAGAGATGATACTGTAAGGGGCGGCGATTACAAGAAGTACGACATCATGTACACTCAGGAAGGCGCTGCTACAGGCATTAAGTTCAGACTTGATATGCCCAAGGGCATGGAAATGGTAGATATGACCCTCAACGAGAGCGATATCCGTGATGAGCTGGACTTTGAGATGGTATCTGTTAGCAAGAAGATGGTCATTTCAGCATTCGACGGTGACGGCCAGCTGTGCGATGAAGCCAAGACAGTAAAGATCGGTACTGTAGTTGTAAAGACCAACGGCGTTGACGGCGACCTCAGCATAAAGGGTACCGAGAACAGAAGAGCTTATTCTGAAGACCTCAAGGAAATGGAAGAAAAGCTTAATGAGCTGGACACAGATGAATTCACTGACCTGTACGCCGAAGATGAAGACCTTATATATGACTGCATCGATGATTACATGGAGTTCGCTGACCTGAAGCTCACCTTCACACCTGATGTGGCTTCTGCCAAGGCAGGCGACACCGTTACATACAAGGTAGACCTGACTACTGATAAGGATATAGCTATATTCCAGACATCTGTACTGTTCTCTGACGTACTGGAATATGACCACTATGTAGGTGAGGACGAGTTCGATATCCCCAACGACTTCAACTATGACCTGGTATTTCCCGGTGACATAGATAACGAAGTATTCGATAACCCCGATTACACCTTTGTAGGCATGAACAAGTCCTATTTCTCTTTAGAAGTGGAAGACGGTCACAAGTATACCAACGCAGAGGTAAACTCCCTTACAGCAGGTACCCACTATCTGTGCGACCTGGCATTCAAGGCTGTAACTGATATCGACGATACAAACGGTCTGTTCGACAATTACTACACCATCGCCATCAACAACGATGTAGAGGGCGATTTTGATACAGACTCTTCTCCCATGACCTTCACCCAGAAGCTGAACAGCGCTCTGACAGACATGAATGCTGTAAACGACAGCAAGTCCGAGGTAAAGGGCGATGTTAACGGCAGCAGCGAGGTCGATGTATCTGACCTGACAGGTGTTGCTGCACACGTAAAGGGCATCAGAAACGTTGATGAGTACTACTTCGACAACGCTGATGTTGACGGCGACGGCGAACTGACCGTTACTGACCTGACCAAGATCGCTGCTCACGTTAAGGGCATCAGAGCTCTGTGATAACAGCTTCTTCATCAATTACCTGAACTATTTTCTCACTATTCTCCAAATCGTTATAGGAATATAAATGTTCCGCACACCTCACGGCTACATCGCCGTGAGGTGTTTTTTTATGCCTGATATCTTTCTGCCCGTTTGGTGCATTTATGTCTTTTCGGAACTTGAAATACCTGAGCAAATGCTGTATAATGTATAATGTAGTTAGATGATACTAACGCATAAATAGCTATTTATCACAGGAGGAACGATATGTCCAGGGAACTAGATAAAATGGATTTCGGCTCGGACGTTTCTGAGGTATTTGAAAAGGAAGACTGCAAACTCATGCGGCTGTCAAACGAGAACGGCGAGGGCATTATGACGGTATACCGGGTTTTTGACGGGGTGTACTTTATGTACAACAATTTCCATATGAAATACTGCCGCTCGGATTTTGCAGAGGGTGAGGGCATAATCTGCATAGACCACTGCAAGGAGGGCTGCATTGAAACAGGCATAGATGACAAAAGCTGCTGCTGCCTTTCAGCGGGAGAGCTGCGCATCGACAACGGCAGGCATAACCATGGCACCTCACGCTTCCCCCTTGACCACTATTACGGGCTGACCATTGCCTTTGAGATAGACAAAGCAGGTGCGGCGCTGGAAAAATACATCAGCGAATTTTCCGTGAGCCTGAAAGATATATCGGATAAATACTGCGGACAGCCCGAGCCCTATGTCATATCATCTTCAAAGGAGATGACCCACATTTTTTCGGAGCTTTACAATGTCCCGAAAAAGATAAGCCGTGACTACAGGCGCATAAAAGTGCTGGAGCTGCTTTTGTACCTTGATGCCCTGGAAACAGACCTCTACAAAACGGTGAAGCCCTATTTCTACAAGGGTCAGGTGGAAAAGATACACGCGGTACACGAGCTTATGATATCAGACCTGAGCAAAAGCTACACTATCGAAGAGCTGTCACGCAAATTCGATATTGCGCCCACTGCCCTGAAAAAGTGTTTCAGCAGCATTTACGGCAGCCCCGTTTTTACCTACATGAAGCTTTACAGGCTAAACCGCGCAGCGGCGCTTTTAAAGAGCGAACCTGCCATGAAGATATCCGACATAGCCCTGGCGGTGGGCTATGAGAGCGCAAGCAAGTTTTCAAATGCGTTCCGCAAGGAAATGGGGAGAAATCCCCTGGATTACCGCAAATATTCTAGTCAGACAGAGGTGGATACCAATGAAGGATAAAAAGGAAAAAAGCTGGTTCGGCATACTGCTGGGCTATGCCGAGGGCAGCGGTGCAAAGCTGGCGGGCTCGGTGGCGCTTTCGGTCATAAGCATCACATGCGGCATACTGCCCTTTTACTGTATGTACAAAATAATAGACAGTTTTGTTGATAACAGGATAACGAATGCCTATGCCGTGAAGTGGTGCCTGCTGGCACTGCTGGCCTTTGCTGTCAAGGTGCTTTGCTTCGGCTTGTCAACAGGCTTATCTCATCTTGCGGCCTTTGACATACTGGCAGCCCTGCGTAGGCGGGCAGCAGACAGATTTCTGCACGCGCCCCTTGGCACAGTGCAGGAGCATTCCATAGGCGAGATAAAGAACATCATAGTTGACAAGATAGACAGCATGGAGCCTCCCCTTGCCCATATGGTGCCTGAGGGTGCGGGACATATACTGCTGCCTGTCATCAGCATAATATCACTGTTCATCATCGACTGGCGGCTGGCACTGGCCTCGCTGGTGACTTTCCCTGTGGCTATCATCTGCATGGGGCTTACCTTTAAAATAAGCGGCGAGAATTTCGATATCTACAACCAGTCAAACGCCGAGATGAACAGCACCATCGTTGAGTACATCGAGGGAATAGAAGTCATCAAGGCCTTTGGCAGAACGGGTGTTTCCTACGAAAAATACGCAGGTGCCATAACCAAATACAAGACCTTTGTCATCAAGTGGCTGCGCTCCACCTGGGTGACTATGAAGCTGGCTTTCGTGCTTTTCCCCTCCACCATGATAGGCATACTGCCCACAGCGCTGTGGCTTTGCAGCAGAGGTGACATCAATGCGGCGCAGGCATCCCTGGCTGTCATGCTGTCGGTATCTATGGTAGGCTCTCTGGCTATACTGGAGGTCTTCTCGGAGAATATGAGACAGCTGAAAAACAACGTCCTTGAACTGCAGACCTACCTTGAAATGGAAGAACTTCCCGAACCCACAGCAAGGGCTGAGATAAAGAGCTTCGATGTAAGCCTTAAGAACGTGCATTTCTCCTACACAGGCGATAAAAAGGACGAGGTCCTCCACGGCATTGACCTTGAACTCCCCCAGGGCAGCTTTACTGCTGTTGTCGGCCCCTCGGGCGGAGGAAAATCCACGGTGGCAAAGCTTATCTCCCGTTTCTGGGACGTTACTGAGGGCAGTATAAGCATAGGCGGAGTGAATGTAAAGGATATCCCCCTTTCACAGCTGGCAGACCTTGTAAGCTTTGTTACTCAGGACAACTTTCTGTTCAGGACTTCCCTGCTGGAAAACATACGTCTTGGAAACCCCTTGGCTACTGATGAAGAGGTCATCGCCGCTGCAAGGGCTGCTCAGTGCGAGGACTTCATAAAGAAGCTGCCACAGGGCTATGACACCCCTGCAGGTGAAGCAGGCAAGCGGCTCTCCGGCGGCGAGAAACAGCGCATAGCCATTGCCAGAATGATACTGAAAAATGCGCCCATAGTTATCCTTGACGAAGCAACTGCTTTCACCGACCCCGAAAATGAAGACAAGATACAGCAGAGCATAGCAGCCCTCACCAAAGGCAAGACCCTGCTGGTTATCGCCCACAGGCTTTCGACCATTAAAAGTGCAGACAACATAGTGCTGCTGAAAAACGGCGAGATAAACGCATCGGGCACCCAGCATGAGCTGCTGGAAAAGAGCCCCCTGTACAGGTCCATGTGGCAGGCACATATCGGTGCAAAGAACTGGTCGGTATCATCGGCTGACAAGGAGGGTATTTTAAATGTTCAGAACGCTTAAAAAGATAATCGACTGGTGCGGCAGCTTCAGGAGAGACCTGTACATCGGTTTTGCATTTTCCTTTTTCTCCCACTGGGTAGCCGCCATGCCCGTAATGCTGGCAGCCTATACTATTAATATGTTAGTTGAGCATGAAAAGAACGGCAAAGCCTTCGATACAAAATGGATAGGCATAAGCACAGCCGCCCTTATCGCCATGGCGCTGGTGAGATTTGTGTTTGACTATCTCAGGGCGAGGTTCCAGGAAACTATCAGCTACGAGCTTGTGGCCCGTGACAGGATAGCAGTGGGCGATGCCCTGAAAAGAGTATCTCTCGGGTACTTTCAGCAGAAGAACACGGGCAGCATACTTTCCTCGATCACCACAGGGCTGAACACCCTTGAAAACATGGGCATACGCATGACAGATACTTTCATAGGCGGATATCTCAATTTTCTGGTCATACTGCTGTGTCTGCTTTTCGTGAAGCCTGCCATAGCCCTTATAGCTGTGGCGGCGGCGGCAGTGTCTTTCCTGTTCCTCTGCCTTATCTCACGGTACAGTACGAAGAATTCCCCTGTGGAAGCCAATGCCAACAAGGAGCTTACCGCGGCCGCCCTTGAATATGCAAGAGGTCTTTCGGTGGTAAAATCCTTCGGCCAGGGTGGTGCTTCCTTTTCTGCCATGGACAAGGCTATATCTGACAGCCGTGCCATTCACCTTAAGATAGAGTGGGGCTTTATCCCCTCAAACTGCCTGCACCTTATGGCGCTCAAATGCGGTACTGTGGCCATAGCGCTGGCTTCCTGCCTGTTTTGTCTTTCGGGCGGACTTGACTTCTTCTACTGCCTGATGTTCATTTTCTTCTCCTTCGGCATTTTCGCCAGCGTTGAACCTATCAGCGACAGCGCCCATGTTCTCGGGGTAATAGCTGATGCCTTTGAACAGCTGGACGCTCTCAAGGAGAGCAACATGATAGACAAGGACGGCATAGACTTCCGCCTTGAACACTTTGACATCAGCTTTGACAACGTGGACTTCGGTTATGACGAAAGAAAGATACTTAAAGATGTAAGCTTCCGTATCCCCGAAAAGACCAGCACTGCCATAGTAGGCCCCTCGGGTTCGGGCAAGACCACCATATGCAGCCTGCTGGCAAGGTTCTACGATGTGAACAGCGGCAGCATAACCGTAGGCGGAACTGACATCAGGAAAATGACCTGTGACAGCCTGCTGAAAAATATCTCTATGGTCTTCCAGAACGTTTACCTGTTCAACGATACTATCCGCAATAACATCATGTTCGGCAACCCCTCTGCCACTGAGGAGGACATGATAAAGGCCGCAAAGAAAGCCTGCTGCCACGATTTCATCATGGCGCTGCCCGAGGGCTACGACACCGTCATCGGTGAGGGAGGCGGCACCCTTTCGGGGGGCGAGAAGCAGAGGATATCCATAGCAAGGGCCATGCTGAAAGATGCGCCTATAATAATCCTCGATGAGGCCACTGCCAGCATCGACCCCGAGAACGAACATCTTATACAGAACGCTATCACCGAGCTTACCAGGGGCAAGACCATAATCACCATTGCCCACAGGCTGGCAACTATCGAAAATGCCGACCAGATACTGGTCATCGACGACGGCAGAGTGGTGCAAAGAGGAACCCACTCTGAGCTGATGAAGCAGAAAGGTGTTTACCAGAGGTTCATCGGCATAAGGCAGCACGCCGAGAACTGGAGCATAAGCTAGATACTTTCCCCGCAGCAGAAGGATCATCTGCCGCGGGGCTTTTTGTTTTACGGGAGTTTTTCTGGCTTTTGCGAGGAGCCTGACCTGCACAGGGTACTATCTTCTTGAAGGCTCATTAGCAAAATGTGTACAATTTTGACTTTTGTTTACTTAAAGTTCACGATTTAGCAATTATTCGACATTATGTGAATGCTATAATATACGTGCTGAGTTTACAGAAAACACTATGAAACGATCAAAGGCACAGCGAAACCCGTGAAGGATAAGCAAAACAACTCAGCCCGACTTATTTGCAGCTGTGGTCTTTGGCACGACACCGAAAGGTATGTCGTGTCTTTTTGTTTATGGGGTAATATACATATTTTGCCAAGGGAGCTGATAGGATGATTTTCGGGATCATACCCGCATACATACTCGGACAGACAGGTGTAAGCCTGCTGACAGAGCGTACACTGGCAAAGGGCGGCTTAGGCAAGGAACTGTTCAGAAAGACCAGGGTCTTAAGGCTGATAGTTTACATCGCCCTGGCGCTGCTGCCCTGCATGGGAACTTTTCTGCCTGACAGCAAAGCAAAATTTTTCTGCATGAAGACAGGCAACCTGTGGCTGGGATTTTTCTTATACTATACAGGACTTCTCCTGCTGTTTTCGGCAGTGGCTGCCATCATCAGCAAGGTGCGAAAGGATACGGAGAAGAAAGCATTCAAAGTGGTAGTCCATGGGGCAGCGGTCTTCGCGGCAGTGATAACTGTATACGGCATGATACACGCCCAGAACACCAAGGTTGTCACCTACGATATCGAAGCCCGTCAGGGGGGCGGAAGTCAGCTTAAAGTCGTACTGCTGGCTGACCTGCATCTGAGTGTGAACTCACTTCCAGAAACTACCGAGAAAATGGTGGAAAAGGTAAATGCCTGCGATGCAGATGTTATACTTGTGGCAGGCGATATATTCACCAGCACTTACGGCGGCCTTGAAGACCCAGACAGATATTCAGCGGCACTTTCAAAGCTGGAAGCTAAGTACGGGGTATATGCGGTGGCAGGCAACCATGATGTGGAGGAAGCCCTTTTCGGAGGATTTGCTGTAGCTCCCGTCAGCAAGGCTTTCCGCACCAAGGAAATGGACGATTTCTTTGAAGCCTGTGATTTTAAAATGCTGTATGATGAGAGCATAGAACTTGACGACACCGATGTCATCATCGTCGGCAGAAAGGACGGCGAGAAGGCGGGGGACGGCACCAAGAAACGTCTGAGCGCCAAAAAGCTGCTTAAAGACTGTGACCCCGACAAGCTTAAGATAGTGCTGGAGCATGAGCCCAAGGATTACGAGAAGCTTGCTAAAAACGGCGCTGATATGGTACTTTCGGGACACACCCACAACGGACAGCTTTTCCCGGGAAATCTGGTGGTGCCTTTCTTCAACGAGAATGCCTACGGCTGCAAAACGCTTTTCGGTATGCCCACAGTGGTAACAGCAGGCACAGGTTATTACGGCCCGCCCATGAGGGTCGGTACAGACAGCGAGATAACAGTTATAAACATAACCTACTGAACAAAGGAGGGATGACCCTATGCAATGGCAATACAAAAAGCTGCTGAAATCATCGTTTGATACAGTTTTCTGTAAGGGTTTCCGTGCATGGTGCATAATCGCAGCGGCGGCGCTGTTCTTTGCGCTGCTGGGTTCGATAAAGAGCAACCAGAGCAACCAGGACGAAGTCTTCCGGATGATAGACCGCGCTTTCGGCCTTGAAAGCTTTATGTCCCCCGATAATATGGAGGTGCTGGAGGATTACGCAGCCGAAAGTTCATTCGGCAAGGCGGTGAACACCGAAGATGTCAGGCTGACCGACGACCTGCTGAAGCTGCTGGCTGACAAGAACACAATGCTGGTACGGCTGCTTGGTGTCAACATGGATTACGTCAAGCGCAACTCGGGTGAAGTCATCGGGATAATGGTGGTGGCCATGGTGCTGCTGACCTTGCTGAACCAGTTCATTTCCAGCATAATGGAGATAGGCAAGGCCAGGTTCGCACTGGAGAACCGTTTCCAGAAAAACGGCAGGTTCCGCAGGATATTCGCACCCTTCGGCAGCGGACATTTCTGGCATCTGGCCTGGGTATATGTGCAGTACAATCTGGTCATGTATCTGTGGGCGCTTACTATCATCGGGTACTTCTACAAGGTCATACAGTACAGCATGGTGCCCTCCATACTGGCGGAGAACCCCTCCCTTTCCTGGAAGCAGGCAAGAGATCTCTCCAAGGAGATGACTAAGGGCTACAAAAGAAAGATACTGCTGACCTACATCATCTGCATTCCTCTTTACCTTGTTGAGGCTTTGCCTGTGGTGGGACTTATCACTGTGACCCCCATGATGATGCAGCTCGATACGGAGATGTACCTTACCCTTCGCCGCCGCAGAGATATCGACCGTTCTGCTTTTATCGAGCCTGTTTTCGACGGCAAGGCTTATGTTTACGCCGCACGCAAGAAAGGCGCCAAGCTTCCCGAAGTGCCTGATTACAAACTGCCCAACGTACTCAGCAAGGTAACAGACTTCGACAAGGCCGACAAGTACAGGCTGACTGACTATATAATCATGTTCTTCACCTTTGCACTGGTGGGCTATCTCTGGGAGGTCAGCATTTACATCGTGGAGGAGCACAAGTTTGTCAACCGCGGCATGATGCACGGCCCATGGGTACCTATTTACGGCTTCGGAGGAGTGTTCATAATCTTCTTCCTCAACCGTTTCAAGAACAACAAGCCAAAGCTGATAGCCCTGACC
Organism: Ruminococcus sp.; assembly: GCF_017464355.1. Lineage (GTDB taxonomy): Bacteria > Bacillota > Clostridia > Oscillospirales > Ruminococcaceae > Hominimerdicola. The sequence goes on from NZ_JAFUAG010000034.1 coordinate 47,206, forward strand.
ATGCTGCTTTGCGGCATTCTGGAATACCTGACAAGTCTGGTGCTTGACATAGCCATGAATGCCACCTATTGGGATTACACCACCATGAGTTTCAACCTGAACGGCCGTGTGTGCCTGGCAGGGCTGTGCGCCTTTGCCATAGGCGGATTTGCAGGCATTTACCTCATAGGCCCCGCTATAAGCGGCGCACTGACAAAGTTCGGTACCAAGCGAACGCGGATAGTTTGTGCTATCCTTGTAGCTGCCTTCGCGGCAGACCTTATCTGGTGTGCTGTAGTCGGGCCTAACTCAGGCCGCGGCATAGATACGGACTTCTGCTGATATATGGCCTCAAAGCCATGGCAGCCCTGCTGCTGTGGCTTTTTATTGTCTGAAAAAGCTATTGTATTTTTTAAAAAAATATGTTATGATATACTTTCGGGGAGATAAGTCCCCGAAGGTAAGGATAAATGTTTAAGGAGGAGTAAAATGAAATTTACCAAGACCATGCTGGCTGCAGCGGCCATTGCTGCCCTGCTGTGCAGCTGCGGAAACACTGCTGAGAATGACAGCTCTGCATCTTCTGCCGCAGAAACAACAACAACCACCACAGCCGCCGAGGCTGAAAGCACCGAAGAGGTATCTGAGGTCACTGAGGAAACAGAGAGCGAAACTGAGTCCGAGGACGAAGCTGATCACACCATAGTGATGGACGCTTCAATGGATCAGGAGGTACCTGTTACCTACAAGGGCGACTTTGAGTACAACGGTGTGACCATCAAGACCGTTGGCGATGTGATGTCAGCCGATGAGAACGTAAGGACAGCCTCTATGGGCAACCAGCTTTTCATGGTCATCGACAACGATGATGTCTGCGCACGCTTTATAGCCAATATGCCCGAAGACATCAAGGAGCAGTATTACGATGTGGATATATTTGCTGATGACTATGAGGAGCAGCAGAATGCTCTGGTAAAGGATCTGGAGATAGCAAGGCTCGATGATTACAAGGATGGTATCCCCGCCCAGGAAGAGCTGGACAAATTCGTAGGCGGCCCTGCAAGCGATCTTTTTGACGCCGGCTACTCAGCAAGCGGCTGGGCCATCTCAGGCGGCGAGGGTCAATTCAGCTTTGACGACGGTGTCTATGAATACACTGTGATCTTCAACGAGCCTTTATCTGAAGACGCTGACTACAACTCTGAAAGCGCCTTTGATGGTCTGACCGTAAAGAGCATTGTCTGCAAGGGTCTTGGCTACAATGCTTTCTCAAACATAGGCATCTATGAGTGATATTTAACGGCACAGAAAAAGCCAATGCATTTTTCACAATGCATTGGCTTTTTTTATCGCAATACGAAAGTACAGTCATTATGTTTCATCAGCGATACACTTCAAGTTCGGGAATTTTTTATCCTCTCCCGAAGCAGCTGCTTCACTGACGGAGAAAGCTTACTTCTCCCAGATGATTATCTGCCAGCCGCCGTCCTTTTCGCGGCCCAGCCACCACCTGTAATCCTTCATCTCGGTGTCGGGGTCGAATACCTGGCTGCCCTCCTTGGGGGTGTGGAAATCTGTCAGGAACTCAACTACCTCCGCATAGTTGGTGGTGTTGTCGAATTCTTTCATTATAGCCAGGTTCTCCTTGGTGGTGAACTCATCACCTGCATAGCGCAGGCTGTGCAGCTCGCAGCCCTCAAAGGTGGCAAACTTGCACTTTACCTGTACAGCTGCTTCCTCCAGCTCCTCCTCGGAGAACAGCTTGGAGGTGCCGAGATCTTCCTTAAGCTCCGCAGAATTAACTGCACCCAGGTATTCTTCAAGGGTCAGCCCCTCAGACATGATCTTCTCGGCAGCGTCAGCATCGTCGATATAACGGATATGCCAGGGCTCATAGCCGTAGCCCGTGATATGCTCCTTTCCCTCCGGGTAGCGGAGTATGAAGCCGTGCTCAGCCAGCTTTTCATGGATAGCTGACCAGATCTCAGGGTACTGCACCATGTCCTCGTTGAGGTATATATCCTCGCCGTAAACGTTCAGGTACAGGTCAAGGGCAAGACCTGTGTGGTGCTCGGAGAAACCGGGGGTAGCCACGGTCTTTATTGCATAGTCCTCGCCGTACTGCTCGGTGAAGTCTGCCATTATCCTCTCCTGGTCGGCAACACTTCTTCTGGCAGAGTCAAGGTCAACATAAATGCCCTCTTCTTCAAGCTCGGCTTTCAGTTCAAGGTAAGCGTCGTAAGCCTTCTTCTCCACCTCAACATCATCGCCCAGAGAATTTGTGCAGTGAACGGTCTCCAGCTCATTCTCCCAGTTTTCGGGCAGAGGGTTCAGCTTGTTTACCAGAGCCATGTAGTCTATGCTGTGAGTTTCATCCTCAGTGGTGGTCTCATCATCAGAGGTAGTCAGCATATCCTCGTCTGCGGTAGCAAATGCGTCCCCCGCTTCTGTCTGAGTGGTCTGCTGTGTATCAGCCTTGTTTTCAGTGTTCTTGTTTTTATCACCGCAGCCGGCAAGCAGCAGACAAATAGCTGTGCAGGCAGCCGCAAATCTCATTGATCTTCTCATAAATATCTCTCCTGTTAAATTATATAAATATTTTTATTACCCTGAAATATTCTTCCTGTCCATATACCCCGCTGTCATTTCAGCAGTTCATCAAGCCTTACCCCAAGAGCCTTTGCTATGCTCATAAGGGTAGGCAGGTCGGGCACCCGTGAGCCGTTTTCCCACCTGGCCACCGTAGAAAGCACACAGCCGAGAGCCTCAGCCAGCCCCGCCCTGGAAATTCCTCTTTCCTCACGGCATTTGCGAATCTTCATACCGATGAACGTTCCCGAAAGGTTCTGGGCTGCCAGCATACTGTCGGTTATATCCGATACGGGATAGCGCAGGTCGTCAAGGGCATCTTTCAGCAGTGCCTTGTCCACAGGCTTAAGCAGATACCCGCTGGCATGGGTGCTGTAGCTTTCAAAAGCGTGATCCTTGCTATCCGTTATGTAGATGATATTCGTCCTGGGAAATTTCTTCTGAACCTTTTTGGCAAGGGCAATGCCGTTGAAGACCTCAGGCTCAATATCCATCAGTATGACATCAAAGCCATGCTCTCTGCAAAGGGGCAGTACCTCGGAGGGGCTGCAGGTGCTGAAAAGCTCAGCCTCGGGAAGCAGCTCTTCTGTCATCGCTTTCATTTCTTCAACGACCGCAGGGCGATCATCAGCTATCAGTATCTTCATTCCGAATTCTCCTGTCAGGTGACACCACGCATCTGCATAAGCATAAAAAGCTGATCGAAATATGTTCGGTGAGCATATGGTCTTTTCTTACTGTTCTGCATTACTTTTATACGAAACTATAACACATTTTATTATAGCATTTTTATTTCGTTTTGAAAATCACTTGTAGAAAATTTCAGCGTTTTAATGTAACTGCACAATTCCAACCACGAAATTTTGTCACTCTTAACAAATAATTAATTGTGCCAACGCGGCAATAGCAGAGCATCTATATTAATGGTATAATATATTGTGGAAATGTGTAATTACTGTTAATTTTAGTCATAATTTATAATCAAATTTAGGAACGGAGGTTTTTATATGGATATCAACATCACCAGAGAAGACACTACCCTGACAGTTGCCCTTGACGGCAGACTTGACACCCTCACCGCCCCCCAGCTGGAGGACAAGCAGGAAGACTCCATCGAAGGGGTGGAAAAGCTGGTATTTGACCTGGAAAAGCTGCAGTACATATCCAGTGCGGGACTCAGAGTATTACTTTCCGCCATGCAGATAATGGAGGAACAGGGAGAGCTAAAGGTGCGCAATGCCCGCCCGGAGGTAATGGACGTTTTTGAAGTCACGGGATTTATCGACTACCTGAGCTTTGAATAATATTTAACGCCGAAGATCAAAACTGCCTGATATCCTGCGGGACAGGCAGTTTATCCGTAAAAATATAAGATGATAAGGTGAAAGATCATGGAAGAGAACAAATCAAATGTATTCAGACAAAGGTCTATCGACCGCATATCCTCTCCCGAACAGCTGACGGATTATCTCAGGGTGACAAACCCGGGGATATGGGCGCTGCTGGCCGCAGTTATCTTCCTGCTGGGAGGGCTTTTCGCATGGAGCATGGCAGGCAGCCTGGATACCCTGGCTGAGGGTGTGGCTGTGGTGGAGGACGGACAGGCCTCTATAGTAACTGCTGACAGCAGCGTAAGATCGGGAATGACAGTGCGCTTCGGCAACAAAGAGTATGACATCTCCGCAGTTGAAACTGACGACCCGAGCATGGTGGTGGCTTATGCACCTGTGGACGAAGCAGACGGCAGATACGATGTTAAAATAGTCACAGAGAGCATACACCCCATAAAATTCCTGTTCAGTTAAGAGGTCATCATGAAAGAAAAAAAGATAAAACCTACCATCACAAAGGGCGCTGCAAAGGTGCCTGTGATAATGCAGCTGGAGGCTCTTGAATGCGGTGCCGCCAGCCTTGCCATGGTCATGGCCTACTACGATAAATGGGTGCCTCTGGAACAGGTCAGGGCGGATTGCGGTGTCAGCCGTGATGGCTCCAATGCGAAAAATATTTTCAAGGCGGCGCAGTCCTACGGCTTCAAGGTCAGTGCCTTCAAGCGCACCCCCGAGAGCATTCGTGAGAAAGGGCAGTTCCCCTGTATCATACACTGGAACTTCAACCACTTTGTGGTGCTTGACGGCTTCAAGGGGAAGTATGCCTGCATCAACGACCCCGCCAGAGGTTTCGTTAAAGTGAGCCCCGAGGAATTCGACAAGTCATTCACGGGGGTTACTATCACCCCTGTCCCCGCAGAAGATTTCAAGCCTGAGGGCAAGCGCAAAAGCACCATTGAATTTGCCAGGAAGCGGCTGGTAGGTGCAGGGGCGGCAGTGGTCTTCGTTATGCTGACCACGGTGATAACCTCCATATTCGGCATGATCAACCCCATAATGTCAAAGATATTCATGGACAGGCTGCTGACAGGGCGCAACAGCGAATGGCTCATGCCCTTTATCGGCCTGATGACAGCCCTTGCGGCTTTGCAGATAATAGTCGCCTGGGCCCAGGCCATATACAACCTGAAGCTCGGGGGAAAAATGGCCATGGTCGGGTCAACTGCCTATATGTGGAAGGTGCTGCATATGCCCATGGAATTTTTCAGCCAGCGCATGGCAGGCGATATTCAGTCAAGGCAGGACACCAATTCTACCATAGCGGGAACGCTGGTGAACACCTTTGCTCCCCTGCTGCTCAACACCGCCATGATGTTCTTCTACCTTGTGCTAATGCTCAGGCAAAGCCTGCTGCTGACGGCCATTGGCATAGGCACCATGGTGCTGAACATTTTCCTGTCCCGCCTGATATCCGAGAAAAGGGTGAACATTACCCGTGTCATGCAGCGTGACAGTGCCAAGCTGGGTTCCACAACCGTTGCAGGGATCAAAATGATAGAAACTATAAAATCCAGCGGTGCCGAGGACGGGTTCTTCCAGAAATGGTCGGGCTATCAGGCCTCGGTCAATGCACAGCAGGTCAAGGCGGAAAAGGTCAACGGCTACCTGGGCATGGTGCCTGCTTTTATGGCGACCCTGGCAAACTATGCGGTAATGGTCATGGGTGTGTGGTTCGTGATGAACGGACAGTTCACCCTGGGCGCCCTGCAGATGTTCCAGGGCTTTCTCGGGTCATTCATGTCCCCTGCCATGATGCTTGTAAATGCAGGGCAGACCCTGCAGGAGATGCGCACCCAGATGGAGCGCGTTGAGGACGTTATGCAGTATCCCCTTGACCCCAACACCGCCGACAGGGATGAGGCTGACGAAAAGCGGAGAAAGCTCGGGGGTAATGTGGAGCTTAGGAACATATCCTTCGGCTATTCAAAGCTGGAACAGCCTTTGATAGAAGATTTTTCCATGTCCATAAAACCCGGAGGACGGGTGGCTTTCGTGGGAAGCTCGGGCTGCGGCAAATCTACTCTTTCAAAACTCATTTCTGGACTTTACGAGCCCTGGAACGGCGAGATACTCTTTGACGGCAAGCCCAGGAACGAACACAGCCGTGCGGTCATGACAGGTTCCATTGCCGTGGTCGATCAAGATATAACCCTGTTTGAGGGCACCATAGCTGACAACATAAAAATGTGGGACGAGTCAGTAAAGGACTTTGAGATGATACTTGCCGCCAGAGATGCACAGCTCCATGAAGACATAATGGCCCGTGAGGGCGGCTACCAGTACAAGCTTACCTCGGGAGGGCGCGATCTTTCGGGCGGACAGCGGCAGCGCATGGAGATAGCCCGTGTGCTGGCACAGGACCCCTCCATAATCATACTGGACGAAGCTACCTCAGCCCTTGATGCAAAGACAGAATACGAGGTCGTGAATGCTATCAAGGACAGAGGCATAACCTGCATAGTCATCGCCCACAGGCTTTCCACCATACGTGACTGCGATGAGATAATCGTGCTGGAACAGGGCAAGGTGGTCGAGAGGGGCACCCATGACGAGCTTATGGCCAAGGGCGGCGCTTACACCGAACTTGTCACTAACGAATAGGAGGTGCAGATCTTGGGTTGGTTTGAAAAACAAATTAAACAGCGCAGCGATCTGGACCAGCAGCTGTTTGAAGAATCCTTCTTCCGTGCGGCGGGGGTAGTTCTTGGGGAACGCACCGCCACGAAGATAAGCGATGACCACATAATAACAAAGCAGGCCGTTGATGATATACTGAAATACTACCATTTCAAGCCTGTCGATGTTCCCAAAAGCATAAAGGAACACGAGGCGCAGCTGGATCACTGTCTGCGCCACTACGGGCTGATGAAGAGGCTGATAATACTTGAAGAAGGCTGGTGGAAAGACGCTTACGGCGCCATACTGGCTTACAGAAAAGACAGCGGTGAGCCTGTGGCTATCATACCGCGGACTATTGGCGGGTACAGTTTTCTGGACAGAACTACAGGCAAGCAGGTAAAGCTTGACCGCAGCAAGGCTGAACTATTTGAAACTGAGGCTTACTGCTTCTACAAGCCCCTGCCCCAGAGAAAGCTGGGCATACCCGATCTTCTGCTGTATATGAAAAACTGCCTGACCATGAGAGATTCGGTGTTGATAGTGGGTGCGGCACTGGCGGTAACGCTGGTGGGTATGCTGATGCCCCGCCTTACCAAGGCGCTGACAGGGCCTGTAATATCCTCGGGCAGCGGCAGGATGCTTACGGGCACAGCCATATGTATGCTGTGTACTGCCATTGCTTCACAGCTGATGACCTCCATAAACACACTGCTCAGCGGGCGAATAATGGCCAAGACGAGCCTTGGGGTACAAGCCGCCATGATGATGAGGGTGATGAGCCTGCCTGCCAACTTCTTCCGAAAATACAGTGCAGGTGAGCTTACCAACCGTTCGCTGTCGGTGAACCAGCTTTGCGAGCTGATAGTCAGCATGGTCATCGGCACGAGTCTTAGCTCCCTGACTTCCCTGCTGTATATCACCCAGATATTCAGCTTTGCGCCAACGCTGGTGGTGCCCTCACTGCTCATCATACTGATCACAGTGGTGTTCACCACCATATCCTCCATTGTGCAGGTACGCATAAGCAAACAGCAGATGGAACTCGGCGCCAAGGAAGCGGGCACCACCTATGCCATGATAAGCGGTGTGCAGAAGATAAAGCTGGCAGGTGCAGAAAAGCGATTTTTCGCCCGCTGGCTGAATGAGTATTCCGACTGCGCCGAGCTTACCTATGCGCCGCCCACTTTCATTAAGATAAACAGCGTCATCACCACGGCCATAGGCCTGTTTTCAAATATTATACTGTTTTTCCTGGCCGTTAAGGGCGGGGTGGATCAGTCAAGCTATTTCGCCTTTACAGCGGCTTACGGGGCGGTCATGGGAGCCTTTGCTGCACTGGCAGCCATGGCGCTTTCGGCGGGCAGGATAAAGCCCATACTTGAAATGGCAGAGCCTTTCCTGAAAGCAGAGCCTGAAACTGCTGACAACAAGGAGATAGTCACCAAGCTGACAGGGGGCGTTGAACTCAACAATGTCTATTTCAGGTACGGCGAGAATTCGCCCTATATAGTAAAGGATCTTTCGCTGAAAATTAAGGCTGGGGAATATGTGGCCATTGTCGGCAGGACAGGCTGCGGAAAATCAACTCTGATGAGGCTGCTGCTGGGATTTGAAAAGCCCGAGAAGGGCGCAGTTTTCTATGACGGCAAGGATCTAAGCCGCCTGGACACAGGTTCGCTGAGAAGAAACATAGGCTCTGTCATGCAGAACGGCGGGCTTTTCCAGGGAGATATCTATTCAAACATAGTTATCTCGGCACCCCACCTTACCCTTGAAGATGCCTGGGCTGCCGCAGAGGTGGCGAGCATAGCGGAGGATATCAGAGCTATGCCCATGGGTATGCAGACCCTTATCTCCGAGGGACAGGGGGGCATCTCAGGGGGACAGAAACAGCGCCTGATGATAGCCAGAGCCGTGGCACCCAAGCCTAAGATACTCATTCTGGACGAAGCGACCTCAGCCCTGGACAACAAGACCCAGAAGCAGGTCAGCGAGGCGCTGGACAAAATGGGCTGCACCAGGATAGTCATAGCACACAGGCTATCCACCATAAGGCACTGCGACAGGATACTTGTGCTTGAGGGCGGCAGTATCATCGAGGACGGCAGCTATGAAGAGCTTATAGCGAAAAACGGTTATTTTGCCGAGCTGGTCGAACGGCAGCGGCTGGACATCGGCCAGTGACGGAGGGCCTTGCAATGACAGAACTTGAAAGATCACAAAAAACCCTGCAAACCAGCCCTGAGCTGAAAGCTGAATATCTTAAGATACTTGACAGCCTTATGACCGACGGTGAGATAACGGCGGAAATGAAATCAGTGGCGGCCAAAAAGCTGGGATTTTCCATTACAGCCGCTGAATTTGCGAAACTAAGTGCCCCCACGGGCTGCGACACTGCCCCTGACGGTAAAACAGTGGGCTGTCCCTGCGGGGAATACCTCACCTGGACAGACTACTGGATACGCAACAAAGATGACCTCTGCCCCAAAGGGGGAAAGCACGAGCCCGAGGACGGCAGCGGCGGAAAGGTCTGCAAAAAGTGCAGGTTGGGGCTCTGCGAAAGAGGTGTGCTGGAGCTTTACGACAGGTACGGAAATGAGCTTGCATGAGCATAAACTACATTAGCTCAAAGGTCTGTAGCTTATGCAGCAGTATAATTAAAAACTGACTATTGAAATCACACTGAAAATGTGTTATCATATAGTCACAGAAGAGAATAAACCAAAGCGGCAGCAGCCGAAGACTACAGAAGGAGGAAAATATCATGGCTGAAAATTTAAATAACATCGACACTGAGCTTGACCTGAATGAACTTGAGGGAGTATCAGGGGGCGTTACGGGCAGCTCAGCAGGCACGGAGAATAACAGGTTCGCTGATATCGTGGCTTACTGTCTTATCTGCAAAAGACAGCTGCAATGCCTCGGCACCATGCGTGTACCGGGACAGGGTGCTACTACCAACATTTTCATCTGCACCAACAAGACCTGCCCCGAATTCAGCAAAAGGAAGGACAACCTTCAAGTACAGTGGCCCGCTGCCAACGGCTAAAGTATCCGAGGACCCTAACAGTATTTAAAACGGGACAGTCCGCAGACTGTCCCGTTGTTTTTATGTATATATCCGCCGTACCCTTTACAGTGCGGCAAAAACATCACAGATCAAATTTTTCCATCTGCTTAATGAACAGGGCTGCTTCGGGATAGCTGTCTGCCATTTCTGAGAATAATGTGATCTGCTAAAAAAGTCCGCTGACCAAACGAACTGTCAGCGGACTTTTGCTATTATTTCTTTGCGTTCATTCTTGCGATACGCTTTTTCTCAGCTGCGGCTTTCATTGCGTCGCTCTTGGAGTCGCCGCTGTTTTCCTTTTCGTACTCGTCTATGATATCGTTGGTATCATCGTCGTCATCATCAAGGAAATTGCCCAGACGTTTCTTGAAAGCGTTACCGGAACTGCCGTTCTTGTTCAGGTACTCGCTCTTGAGGAACTCGCTGGCCTGAGGTGTCATGACGCTCTGTGTATTGGCGCCTGTGTAAGAAGATGTAACACCTGCAGCAGCGTTTATGCTGGTCGATGCGGGAGGCATCTGCATCTGCTGGTAGGGGTTGGGATCATTTACATCAGGCTGAACCCCCGGCATACCGTAGCCCTGCTGAGGGAAGCCCTGATTCATACCATAGCCCTGCTGGGTGAAGCCCTGATTCATGCCGTAGCCCTGCTGGGGGAAAGCCTGTCCCATGCCATAGCCCTGCTGAGGAAAGCCCTGGTTCATGCCGTAGCCCTGCTGGGGGAAAACCTGGTTCATGCCGTAGCCCTGCTGGGGGAAACCCTGGTTCATACCGTAGCCGCCCTGCTGGGGGAAGCCCTGGTTCATGCCATAGCCGCCCTGCTGCGGCATACCCTGTCCCATAATAGGCTGACCCATACCTGCGGGCTGCTGCGGCTGAGCGCTGTGCGCTGCTTTATCGGTATTGACCGAGGTACCGTTGTCATCAAACAGGAAGGAAGACGCTGCCACAGGTTCAGCGGGGGCAGCCTCCTCATAGAAGGGATTGCTCTTGTCAACGCTGAAGCCGTCAACGAATTCCGAGGGTGCAAGACCCTCGCTGCTGCTGCCTGCCAGTTCACCCAGAGAAGCTTCCCTGTTGCCGTCGCAGGCTGCCATACAGCGGCTGTTTGAGCCGTTAAGGTCGAGAAACAGCTTTGCTGTATCAGCATCAGGGGTCACGACCATTTCGCTGCCGATATCCATTATCAGCAGTGATGAAGCGACAGTTCTGCCGTTGGCCTTCATGGCAGTAAGTGCAAATTCAGCCGCTTTACGGACAACTACATCATCACCCGAAACAGCAAGCCCTGTAACACCGCTGTATACGGTGCCGTCTTCTGCTGCTGCAAGGCAAAGCTCACTGCCCATAGGCGCATAGCTGCCCTTTTCAGAACGGATCTTTCCTGCCAGCGCCGTTGCCTTGTTTTTCAAAGTACCAATATCCATTTTTTCCACCGTGATCCTTTCGTTTTATCGGTATCACCCGAAATACAGCCCTCACGAGAGCTGTCATAATTTTTCCTTCTGTGCAGGGGGCTGCAAAGCCCTTGCACGTATATTCCCTATTTCCATGCGCAGACCGCCCCAGACAGGCACACCCTTGCCTTCCCTGACATTATACACCTTACCGTCGGGAAGCACTGCCCGCCACACCAGCGGTGTGCAGTTTTTTATACCCGGCATACTGCGGTCAAGCCTGTTTTCCACCACCTCGCCAAGGACAGTATCCGTGTCGGCATACAGTGGGTCAAGCTCACACACACGTATCTTATAGCCGCAGTACATAGGGGCTTTTATGCTGTTTTTGTTATATTCCAGCACTGCATATTCTCTTGCGCAGGCAGGACATCTGCAGGTGTTCCGTGGGGTCATATCATTGACACAGAAAGTTTCTGCCCCGCACACACAGCTGAGTATCTCTGCCCTTAGTCTTATGAAAAGCTGTTTCCACTCACTCTCGATGAGGCGCTTTGAGGGGTCTCCCATTCCAAGAGTGAAGGACCTTATGAAAGCGTCCCTGATATATTGCGGGAAGAACTCCCACAGGCTAACAGTACGGTCGTGAATGCCTGCCACAGGACGGTTTGAAGTATCCTCGGGGTCGAAGATGAACACCCCGTTATTGCCGTAGGCCATTCGCCTGGCATTATCTGTCAGCGCACCTGCACCCAGCACCCTTTCGCCCTCAAGAGGGTCAGCACGGAACAGCATACGAAACAGCAGCACTGCCAGCGAATACTTATCCGTCTGAACATCGGGCACAGCCATGCCCCTGACTATCTCGGGAGCCATGTAGCCCTGCTTGCCGCTTATGCCGAAATTGCTCCCCTCAGGGGCAATGTTGTCACAGTCGCACACGAGGACATCTCCTGTTTCGGTATCGATGAAAAATCCGCCGTCATTGAGATCCTGGTAGCTTTTGCCAACGCGGTGAAGCTCACCCATGGCACTGACGATATTTATAGCCGCCGTAAGGTTGGCAAAAAGCCCCGAGAACAGCACAGGTCTGCTTGCCAGCCTGCCTGTCAGCGGGTCGCTCACCTGCCTGAAGCTTGTTATCACATCTGTCAGCTGCACATAGTTTTCAGGCATTATCTCCATAAGATAGCCGAACTCGCCGTCAGCGTTCACCTCTGTCATGAACTGAGGCCAGACGAACCGCTTGTCAGGCGCACCATCGTCGATATTGTTCTCGATGTTCCGCCTGAATTCCTCAGGGGAAGATATCTTGCTTATATCATACCATTTGAGCGCCATGGGCTTCCCGTGGAAGTCTACCCTGTAAACAGTACCCTGTCCGCCGCTGCCAAGAATGCCCAGCACCCTGGCGCTGCCGCCGTACTGTATGCTTATATCCTGTCCGATACTAAGTCCCACCATGGCTGTTACCTCACAATATCATGCCTGATGTCATGCTCTTCACAGAACCGACGGGCATAGCTGCCCGCTTCGCAGCTGACCGTAAGCATACCGCAGTAGGAGAATGCCGTAGGGTCGATATACCTTATCCCCCGCGGAAGATTTACTCTTTCCAGCTTTTCGCAGCCCGAAAAAGCCCCCGCACCTATCATGCAGACAGATGAGGGAATATCCACCTCGCTCAGGGAAACACAGCCGCCGAACAGTTCATCGTCTATCTCGCAAAGTCTGCGGGGCAGCCTGACAGTTTTAAGCCTTTCACAGCCTGAGAACGCACCCTGCTTTATAACGCACACCGAATCAGGCAGCTCAATGCTGACAAGGTGTACACATTCCGCAAAAGCATATCTGCCGATGACAAGCATTGTTGAAGGCAGCTTGACAGTCTTGAGGCGCACATAGCCGTGATAGACAAAGTCGTTGATCCTGACATAGCCCTCGGGCACAGCAATATTGCGGGAAAGCTTTGAACGCACTGCATCTGCCGCAGTAAGTGCCGCAGCACCCGACGCAGAAAAAGCAGCCTCTCCCGCTGTGTCTTCTTCAGTTCTAACCTGTCTAATTTCCTGCTCCCCGACCCTGTAAGCCGACTGATACGGCAAGTCAAGCAGATATGTAAAGCAAGCCAATACGAAATCGCTTGCATTCTCAGCCAGAAAAGCTTCGCCCATAAGGCTACGCTTAGCCTTTAAAATAGCTATCTCAGGTTCATGCCTGCCCTTTATCAGCGTGGCAAGCACCCCTGCTTTAACAGCACGCACCAGCAGCCTGCGCTCCTTATCGAACTCAGGCAGATGATCCATAAGCAGCGAAACAAAGCGTTTGCTGCCGCCCTCGCCTATGCCGTAAAGCTCGGCCATGCTGCGCAGCCTGCGCTGTATCACCGAAGTATCAGCAAAACCCTTTATATTCTGTAAAACGGGAGCCCCGCATTCATCACACGCGATGCTGCCCTCCCTTATCTCACTCCGACAACGTTCGCAGCGCACAACACACCCTCCTGTCGGATCCGATACAGCCCCAAAATGCGCCGTATCAAAACTTCTATGATAAATTATACTCTAAGTTCAAATTTTCAAGCTATAGTTCCACGTTCATATTTTAACACCATTCAACAGATTTGTCAAGGGATAAATTGGATTTTTTGTTTTTATTTCCATATATTAATTTTAAACTCTACTAAAATAATAAACTTTTTAGGCGCTTTCAATTGTATACGTTTACACTTGTACAGACAACTAGTCATATTGCCTAAAGAATATGTAAAAAAATTGTTATTTGTCATACACTTACAAACTTGAATTTTACGACAAAATGTGTTAAAATAGTATTGCTCGAAATTTCATATTTTAAAAGTGACGGAGGTATAGTCTGTAAGCACGGCCGTGGTGCCTGCAGCTATCCTATCATCAGAGGAGGTCAAAGAGCAGATGAAATGGAATAAAAGGATAGTTGACCGCGCTGCCATAGGCGCGTTGGCATTCGCAATGGTGATGACATCAGGCTGCGGTGCCAAGAAGGAGGAATCCCACGGACAGATAACCGTTATCGTAAAGTCACAGGACCCTTACTGGGATTCGGTGAAGAAGGGTGCTGATGAGGCTGCTGATGAGCTTGGCTACACTATCGACTGGCAGGCGCCCGAAAACGAGAACATTGCACAGAATTCATACGTTGAGACCGCCGTACACAACGGCACTAAGGCTATACTGGTAGCACCCTCAGTGGCTGACGGCCTGGACGACAGCTTCAAAATGGCCGCTGACAGCGAGATACCCATACTGGCCATTGATACGGATATAGACTCGGAATACAAGGAGAGCTGCCTTGCTACCAATCAGGACGCAGCAGGCGGTATTGCAGCCAGAGAAACTCTGCAGCTGCTGCCCCAGGGCGGTCAGATAGCTGTTATGGGACATATGCAGGATTCACCTACTGCCATAGGCAGATTTGGGGGTTATTTTGCAAACCTTCCCCACACCAACACCACAGGCTTCAGCTTACCTGCAGGCTATGATGACAGCACCGTGCTGGACGAGGAAACGGGTGCAGGTCTTGCAAGGACAGGCACACCTGTTTTTGACCTTGTAGACATCAGGTTCTGCGACAACAACGCTGATGTGGCAGTTGATGAGACCAAGGCAATGCTTGAGGCTCACCCTGATATCAAGGTCATTTACTGCACAAACCAGACCTCTACTGTAGGTGTGGGCAGAGCTATCAACGAGCTGGGATACAAGGAGCAGGTACAGGTGGTAGGCTTTGACTCCTCCGACGAAGAGATAGATTTCGTTCAGAAGGGCGTGCTTGACGGCATAGTTGTACAGAACCCTTACAACATGGGCTACCTGGGTGTAAGGTACGCTGTAAAGAGCATAAACGGTTACTCGATACCTTCAGGTATTGATACAGGTGCGACATTCGTTACAAAGGATAATCTGGAAAATCCCGAAGTCCAGATGCTCCTGCACCCTGAGAATTACTAAGGAGGTACTGGATAATGGCTACTACTAACAAAAAAGAAAATGGCAGCTCTTCAAGAGTTTTCATCATTGCAGCAACTGCACTGCTGGTATTCGTGGCATACAGTATGTTCCTGGGCTACAGGCTCTACGATCAGCTGACCAGCACATATAACAACGTTCAGCGTTCAATTGTGGACGTTTCTACTATCAAGGACAACCTGCTCATGGTAAACCGTGATGTGCTTATGATAATCTCAGGTACAGGTTCGATAGAAGACAATGTTCACGAGATATCAAACTGCTTCGATGACATTGACAGATGCATGGAGGACTACGAAGAAGTTGAAGACCGTGATGAAAAGGAATACAGACGTTACAACCAGGCAAAGACCTTCATCAACGCTTATCACACGAAGATACAGTCCTTCCAGGCACAGTTCATGGAAGGCGCCCAGATGAACGAGGGTCTGAACCTTGACCTTGCCACTGCGAGAGTCCTGTACATACAGGAGCTGCAGCCCCTGCAGATAACTGCGGTAGAAATGTTCGATGCGGCTAAGGATATCGGACAGACCAACTCTGAAAAGCAGCTTTCTGAAGTCTACAGAACACTATACATCTTCATCGGCCTGATGCTTGTTGCACTGGTAGGCGGTGAGATAGCTATCATCGTTATTGCAAGGATAGCCAAGACACAGAGCGCTAAGCTGGACAAGCGTGAGAAGGAGCTGGAAGCTTTCGATTCAAAGCTGAAGGTATCCAAGAGAAAGATGAACGAGATGGCGGTAATGAACATACTGACAGGTATGAAGAACCGTTATGCCATGGACGAAGACATCGGCGGCAGGTTGGAATCGGACAATATGTGCGTTACTCTGCTGGATATCGATAACTTCCGTCAGATAAACGACATATACGGCTACGATTTCGGCGACGAGTTCCTGGGAATGGTATCTGACAAGCTGAAAGAAGAATTCGGCAATGATGCTGAGCTTTACAACATTCAGGGCAACCAGTTCTGCATGGTATTCCATGACGGTGTTGCAACTTCTCAGGCTATGAGGCTTTCCGAGAAGGCTATACAGGTCATGAACAATGTTTATACAATATCCAACATAGGCCTGCAGCTGAGCGCCACAGGCAGCTTCTACAACTATCATGCCCGTGAGTGCGCAAACCTCAGCGCACTGCTGGTAAAGATGATATCAGGCATACGTCAGGGCAAATCCCGAGGCGGAAACGTGCTGATAACCGTAATGTAAAATAATAATTTTCCCCCGCTGACGAGCAGGTGCTGTCAGCGGGGGATTTTTTATAATAAATAGAACAGATATATGATCTTATTCCTAAATCAATTCGGAGGTTATGGAACTTCGTGCAAGTCTTTAAGATCTGCAAGCAGTTCAGGGCTTAATTTCAGCTTAATTTTCTTCGGGTCATATTTTGAACTATCATTGATTTTTTTTAAAACTAAGAATGAATTCATCGAAAGAGTCTGCAACCAAACAAATCGTCTCATCTTCATTCATGCCTTCATGATAGAGATGATATATTTTACCGTAATTTTTCGCTTGAACACCAATGCATATATAGTCACCCGCAGCGCGGCCTATTGGCAGCACGCTGTTTCCCCACAAAGAAATGAAATTATCAACGTCACTGATAAACTCCGTATTATAGAAATAATCTATTACCTCCATGCCGTTTTCGGGAGTCAGTGATGCTCTCTCTTTCATCGGGTAATAGTATCCTTCTCTCACATAGCAAGAATAAAATGAGGTCAGAAAATCCTTATATTCATCTGGCAAAGTTAAGCCGTATTTTTCTTCAAAAACCGAAAGTTCTTTTTCTGTCAATATCTGTTTATCGGGAACAACAGTAATATTTTATATGGAGAGGAAAAACTATGGCTGTTGATCGAAGAAAACAAGAAAAGGTATACGTCAAAGTCTGCACGGACTTTGATTCTACCGGATATATGCAGCCGAGATCGGTGACATGGAGCGATGGACGGACATTCAAAATAGAAAAAGTCAAAGACTTCCGCCCTGCCAAGATATACCGTGACGACTGCACAGGATACTGTTTTACTGTAATGATATGCGGTGAAGAAAAGCATCTATTCTTTGAACCCGCTGATTCGACCTATTCAAGCCGTCTCGGACGATGGTATGTAATGACTGTCAGCTGATCAGACAGGAGGTGCATTTCATGAGCGATGATACAAAAACATATATTGCGATCGACCTTAAGTCTTTCTATGCAAGCGTTGAATGTGCTGAAAGACAACTTGACCCGCTGACAACTAATCTAGTAGTCGCAGATGAGAGCCGAACAGAAAAGACAATTTGCCTTGCCGTTTCTCCGAGCCTGAAAGCTCACAAGATCTCTGGCAGGGCAAGACTTTTTGAGGTAATACAACAAGTCGAAAAAGTAAACAATGAAAGGTTCAGGAACGGTGTTCGCAGCGGTGCAATTAAAAAGAATGATGAAGGCAAATACGCTTTTTCCGCCGCTTCCTTTGACGCAGAAGCCCTTGAAAGTGACCCATCACTGGAGCTTTCCTATATCATAGCTCCACCGAGAATGAGACTCTATGAAGAATACAGTAGCGAAATATACTCTATCTACCTTAAATACATAAGCGCAGACGATATCGTTGTGTACTCGATAGACGAGGTATTCATGGACGTAACAGGATATCTCGAAACCTACAAAATGACTGCTCATGAACTTGCAATGACGATGATCAGAGAGGTCCTGTACGAAACAGGAATTACCGCCACTGCTGGCATTGGTACAAACCTTTATCTAGCTAAGATATGTATGGACATTGTTGCAAAACACGTTCCGGCAGACAAGGACGGTGTAAGAATAGCCGAGATAGATGAGCGCAAATAAAGACGAACTTGTTGAGCTGTGCCGAGGGAATAAAGTCAGGAACATAGCCGTCCTCAGCGAAATCGTCCTCATAGCGTTCCTTATCCTCATCGGAGAGATCGTCATAGGTGATACCTTCTTCAAGAAACTTTGTCTTGACCTCATAGTTATAGTACGGCACAAGCACATGATCGGTATAGACCGCCGTTTCGTAATCGTAGGCATAGGTCGGCACACCGTTCTCTACCTCAAAGAAATCATAGGTATTGCGGTCAACATCGGTTTTAGGTGTTGCTGTCAGACCAACCATAATTGCATCGAAATACTCAAAGATCGCACGATATTTTTTGAAAATGCTTCTGTGGCTCTCGTCCGTGATGATAAGGTCAAAGTGTGCAGGAGAGAACAGCGGCACGCCGTCCTTTGTTTTTGTGCTGTCGATCGCATTCAATATGGTGGGATATGTAGAGAACACGATACGGGCATTTCTGTCGTCCTTGTTGCTGCACAGGTTGCACAGCGACATATCTGGCAGATAGTTCTTGAAATCGTCCTTTGCCTGCTTAACGAGTGCTGTTCTGTCAGCAAGGAACAGGATATTTGTGATATATCCGCCACGGCTCAGAACATCGGTCAGACTTGAAGCCGTCCTCGTTTTGCCTGTACCCGTAGCCATGACAAGCAGAGCCTTGCGAAAGCCCTCATCTATATGTTCACATACCGCACGGATAGCCGCTTTCTGATAATAGCGGTCTGTGATCCTGTCATCTATGGGAATTGTTGACAGCTTCTTCCGTGTTTCACGGCGGTTCATCAGCTTTTCAAGATCGGACTTCGTGAAGAAACCGCTGACTTTCCGCTGCGGAGAGGATAGATCGTCCCAGAAGTATGTTTCAAAGCCGTTTGAGGTGAACATCATCGGTCTGCGCCCGAATTTACGCTCTAAACAGTCGGCATAGAGAACCGCCTGTTTTCTGCCGATATTTGGGTCTTTGCTGGTGCGCTTGGCTTCAATAACAGCAAGGGGCAGACCGTCCCTGCCGAGCAGAACATAGTCAGCTGCGCCGTTACCGGTATCGTTGGGCATACCAGTTACGGGGTATTCTTCCCATACGTCAGCAGCAGTGCCGTCAAACTTCCAGCCCATTAGTTTAAGGTCAACGTCAATATATTTCTTGCGGGTCTTGAATTCCGAAAGGTCGGCAGGGGTGAAAGTACGACTTTCCTGCTTTTCTTCCTTTTCGGCGGTAAGTCTGGCAGACATTTCGGCAATTTTCGCCTGCAAAGCCTTGATCTCGCTGTCCTTCTGCTCGATAAGAGACTCCTGCTCTTTGATTTTTTTGGTGTCGATCACGACCTTTTCCGTGGGGATCAGAGCAGGATCGAAGTGCCGTTCCACATAGTCCGAGCCATAGCAATAGTCCACCCATTCGATGAACTCAAACAGGCTTTCAAGGGAGAGCATAGCATCCGCCTTATTGACAGCCCTCTCCGTATGCACCGAGAGATTGCCGAGCCTGATAATAAACGGCAGTTTACCCCAAGTCTGGCTGTCAAGGGCGAAGCGGAATGACGGCTCATGGATCAGCGATTGCAGATTGTCCTTATAGGGCATAGTAATCGTGTTATCGGCAGAATACACCCATTTCACGGCGAGTTCCAAAGCCTTGCGGCAGCCCACCGCACACATAGCAGGAGAGGTTGCATAGACCTTTTCGGCTTCAACGGCAGCTCCCGAAAAGAGAGCGTAATCGGCTATATTACTTAAAAATTCAAAATTGGTCATTAAGTCTCACTCTCCTTATGATTTTCTTTATATTGATAGCGATAAATTTCGATTTGTCGGTCTGCTCTACAAAGGCGGCGAACTGCTCTTGTAGGGCAAGTGGAGGGATAGGAACGGTTATTTTCCTTATCTCCGACAAGTTCAGAGTTTTTTGAGCGATACCCTTTACTCTTTCCTCAATCTGCCTTTGTGCATCGTTAGAAAGAATAGCACTATGCAGATAAATCGAGTTTACAACACTTGAAATAGGTTTCAGATAGGCTATATGACGCTGAAACAAGAATTTTTTATTTGTTTTTACTACCGCAGGGTGACCGTAAGAGCCAACGGTTGATAACACAATATCGCCTATTTCAATAGGGGTACGCTTGTAAAGTTCATCATAGGTTTCTTCTGATATGAATTTCTCCGCATTATAGGTAATTTCATTTGTTACAATGTTTGATACAAATAGGAACGGTATCCCGTCTTGTGTGAATTTCGGTGGCTGGTGCGTACCGTCCGTAATGATTGAGCATATATCCGCTATGGTACGCCTATCATCAGTATTACAGAACATCTCCACAAACCGTGATTTGACAAGCAGGTCGAGCTTTTCAAGAATAGCGTTGCAGAGGTCTATGGTGTGGGTTACTTTGTCGAGGTTGGCTGCGATTTGGCGCTGGGTTTCGAGGGGAGGGAGAGGAACTTCAACATTTCTTACCATTTTAGAATTTAGATTGTTAACCACTCCACCAACGGCTAATGACTTGAAATGTTGGTACATAATCGGAGAGCTTAAATAATAATACAGATAATCTTTATCAAATGAATCATTTTCATCGCGTATTACAAGCCAACCGTCATGAATACAGCCATTGATTTTTAAAATATAAGGTCTACCAAAACTCATTGAATTAGAAAGCAGAAAATCTCCTTCTTGAACAAATCTTGATTTTTTCATACCTTCTTTCTTTATTTTCTGCTCAGTTTTTGTTATGTATTTTGATTCATTGGTATCACCAATTTTAATCCAATTGATACCGTCTTCGTCATCAGTAATAAAATCTTCAATAGGACGTGGTGAGCCGCCACGTTCAATTAAACAGACATCACCTAATCGAACTGTTTTCCAATCAGCCATTCAGCAATCCCCCCAACTCCGACAGCACACCGCCAAGTTCCTTGTAAAGCCCGTCAAGGTCTGCCATGATCTCGCTTGTGGGAGGATATTCCACCGCCACATATTCGGTCTTCTTGTACTTGTTGATTGAGAGGTCATAGTCGTTGTCCACGATCTCCTGCTTTGGCACGAAAAAGCTCTGCTCCGTGCGCTCCCTGTCACGCTCACCGTCGGGGTTGTGGAAACGGGCAATAATATCGGGAATATCGTTCTCAGCGATCTCCGAGCGCTTGTCATCGAGGGAGAAGCCGTCCGCTGCCATTTCATAGAACCATACATCATCGGTTCCTCCTGCATCAGTTCTTACGAACAATAGAACAGCTGTCTTAACTCCTGCATAGGGCTTGAAAACACCGCTGGGCATGGAAATAACGGCTTTGAGCTGATGATTTTCGATCAGTTCCTTGCGGATAGACTTGTGCGCCTTGCTCGAACCAAACAGCACACCGTCAGGCACGATACAAGCACATCTGCCGCCCTTTTGCAGCAGACGCAGGAACAGTGCAAGGAACAGCAGTTCCGTCTTTTTCGTGTTTGTAACAGCTTTCAGGTTGTCGTTGATACTCTCCGCATCAACAGAACCCTTGAACGGCGGATTTGCAAGGCAGACCGTATATTTACCGCTAACGCTGTTCTGCTTTGAAACGCTGTCCTTGTAGTCAATATCGGGATTGGTGATAGAGTGAAGCATTAGGTTCATAGCCGAGATACGGAGCATTGTCTGGTCAGTATCATAGCCCGTAAAGGTCTTTGTAGCAAAGTCAGCCCATTGCTCCTCGGTCATGGTATCCTCATAATGCTTGCGGATATATTCAGCAGCGGAAACGAGAAATCCGGCTGTACAGCAGGCAGGATCGCATATCACATCATCGGGGGTGGGTGCAACAAGCTCCACCATCATTTCACGGATATGTTTCGGAGTACGGAACTGTCCGTTTTGACCTGCCGTAGATAGCTTACCGAGCATATACTCATACAGATCGCCCTGCATATCGAGGTCAGCTATATCATGCTCATAGAGATCGTCAAGCCCCGTGATTATCTTCTGCAACACCTGCGGATTAGGGATAACGAACACGGCACTATCCATGTATCGAGTGAAAGCTGTCTGCACTTGTTCGCCGTCTTCACGGTCTGCAATTTCTATCAGCTCACCCTTTTCGTCAAAATCAGGGAGCTTGCCGTACTTCATTTTCTTCACCGCAGGAAAGGCATATTTCGAGATAATGCTGAAAATATCACGAGCGTCCTTGTCCTTGAATTTGCTCCAACGCATAGCCTGTCCGATCTCCGACTGAGGAAAGATCAGATCGGCAGTATCGCCCGTCATATTGGCAAATTCTTCGTTTTCAAGCTCCTTTTCATCGAGGGAACGTATAAACATCAGATAAGTGAGCTGTTCAATGACCGTCAGCGGATTGGTGATACCGCCAGCCCATATATCAGTCCATATTTTATCTATCTTATTCTTAATGACACCAGTAATCATGTGGTCGGGTCCTTTCTGTCGAAAAAATGATACTTATTCATTCTTATTATATCACGCATTGAACAATTAGTCAACGATTCATCAATAATATATCTTCAGTACGGATTAAACAGAGAAAAGTTGCAAAAGTATTACGAATTTAGGAGAAGCGTGATATAAAGATATTGTCCTCAATTCTTATCTAAGCAGCCGATTGAGGGGCAATCATGCGGACTGTAGGTTATACACAAACCCAGCATAATTTTGTGTACAAAACAACAAAACGTACCCGTCAAACCCCACCCCCTAACAAAAGCCGCCGCCCACCAAAGCAATAGCCAAGGTGGGCAGTATCTGTTTAATATGCAATGCCTTTTAAAATGTCAAGCACAAGATCGTATGGATCACAAAGCGCATCTCTGAATTCATCGTCTGTCATGTTCTCGCTTGCGTCAACTATGTCACCTATGCGCTCGGCGAATACCTCCGCAGCTTCCTTGTTTTCCCGATGCATTCCGTCATATTTTTCGTTTAAATAATGTTCAAAATCAAGCTCAAAGCTGAGCCTGTCCATTCTCTCGTCAATAAAATCGCATACGAAATTCATCATAAATGCAATGTTTTTTCCTGCTCTTACTCTGGCCATTTTCTCACCTCACAGTCTGATGTGGTCAGGGATAGTTTTGCTCCACGGCAAAAGCTCTTCCCATTCAAAGCTTTTACCGCTGCGTAAAGAATCAAAGATAAACTTAAGATAATCATATACTTTAAGCGAATTTGCCTTCGCTGTTTCGACTATTGAAAACAGGATAGATAAAGCTCTCGCACCTCTCTCACTGTTTGAAAAGAGCCAGTTCTTTCTTCCGACTGCGACCGGTCTTACCGCTCTTTCTGCTCGGTTGTTTGTAAGCTCAAGCCTTGGGTCTTTAAGAACACGCATAAGCGAAGCTTTCTGATTCAGGGCATAACGTATCGCCTCACGCGTCTTTTCGGACGGTAAGCTTTCTTCACTCTTTCTTGCACACCAGCTAAAGAATTTCTCAAGAAGAGGCTCGGTGACTTTCTCTCTGATCTTTGCAGTTTCTTCAAGACTGAGAGTGCTGCCCTCATGCGGCTTTTCGGGATCGAGCTTTTCTGCGTGAAATATCTCATTTATCATCAAGAATCCCTGCCCTGCAACAGTCGTGAGATCTTGTTTATCAGACTGTACCTTTACCGCATTCAGAAAATATCTCCGAAGATGCGAAAAACAGCCGACTCTTTTAAAGCCCGGGATATTTTCATATCCCGAATAACCGTCACAGTGTCCGTACCCCGAAAAGCCGGCAAGAAATCTTTTAGGGTACTCTGCGCCACGACCGTTTTGATAGTCATAAACAGCTATCCTTCTTGGTTCATATCTTCCTGATACATACACCCAGAAATATCCCTTGGTTATACCCGCCTTGTCCTTTCGATGATTGACCTGCCAGGGAGTTTCATCTGCATGGATGATATCAAGTGTCATAAGCTCCTGTATCATAAGATCATAAAGCGGTTCAAGTTTTTCGGCAAGGGAAAGCATATTGTTGCACATTGTCTGCCTGCTGCGGTATATCCCGTTTCGGGAATACTCCTGTTCCATACAATACAGCGGAAGTCGAAGGCATATTTTTGAATTTATCTCATTTGCAGCAAGTGACGGAGAGACCATACTGCCCCTAATAAGGGCAAAGGGACCGTTTGCTTTTACAAAAACAGGCCGCTCTTCACCGTTTTTGTCCATTTCTTGCTCGCAGCATTTGCATACACATTTCTGCTTAAATATTCTCCTGACTTTAAATACCGCAGGAATATGCTCGATCTCGGTAAAGCTGTCAAACCCCATTATATGCATATCAGCTCCACAGCGCCTGCAGATCTTTTCATCATCGGAAAGATAAAAGAATTCTTCTTCAGAGGGAAGATCACCGTATTTTTCTTCAAAAGTACGTTTCGATGAACGGTAATGCGTCTTTACAAGTCTTTTTGGCTGCTCGGCAACTATCTCGCTGCCTGCTACATCAAACATACAAAGCTGTCCGTCAGGAATGATAACAGTTTTCTCTGTTTTCCTTCCGAACAAAGCATCTTTAGCCAGCTTTAAAAGCTCATTTACTCGGTCAAGCTCTGCTTTAAGCTCTTTGCCCAAATCAGTAAGCGCTTCTATCTTTTCATTAGCTTTTGTAAGCTCAAGGGACATATATCGGTTATGCTCTTCAAAAAAATTCAGGCGGCTTTCAAGCTCAAAGCGTGATAGATTTTCATACATTTTTGACCGCCTGCCCTTCATTTTTTCTTTAAGATAATTATACCACGAATGCCCTGCCAAAGCAAGCAAAAACGCCCTTTTTACAGGGCGCTTTGCATAGAAATACTATCAACTTTTTTGTGCTGTTTTTTTGTTAAAAGTTTGTCTTTTGCAGGCGTTCATAATGTCTGATCTCATCAATATGCAGTCCGTGGATAAGCCAGGAAAGCTCCTGCTCGGTCACTGTAAATGTTTCACCTGAAAAATGCTTGGGAAAATTAAATTTTCCTTTTTCTATTCGCTTGTAGAGCAGGCAGAAACCGTCGCTGTTCCAATAGAGCATTTTTATCTTATCGCAGTGACGGTTATGAAATACAAACATTGCATCACTTACAGGATCAAGCTTAAATTGCTGCATTACTATAGAGGTTAGCCCGTCGATAGATTTACGCATATCCACATTCGAAGTCGATATGTATATTTCAGATGGTTTTATTACTATCATCCGGCTCACCCCCTATCACTATCCTTGCAAAACGGACTTGCTTCCCCTCTGCTTCCTCATAAGTCCTCTCAAGCCAGTATCGTAAAGTACTTCTTTTTATTCCTTGCTCTCTACACCACACCCGCTGACTTTTGCCGCTTTCCTTAAACTCCGTTATTCTTACCGCCCACTTTTCAGATCCTCTCATTTTGACACTCCTCTCATGTATGATATTTCTATTATATCATCTGGGCGGTATCTATTGTTAGGGGGTGGGGTTTGACGGGTACAACAAAACAGCGGTAACGCTGCCGTCGTCATTGAGGCATAAGAAAAGCCCGTAAACATTACGTTTACGGGCTTCTTTATGGCTCCCCCAGTTGGACTCGAACCAACGACCCTGCGGTTAACAGCCGCATGCTCTACCGACTGAGCTATAGAGGAATATTTGAAAGTTCATATAGAAATATGAAACTTTCAATTTGTCATAATCCTCACTTTGCTCATTACGTACAACGAACTTACATTCGCTCTACCGACTGAGCTATAGAGGAATATTTGAAAGCTCATATAGAAATATGAAACTTTCAATTTGTCATAATCCTCACTTTG
>NZ_JAFUAG010000035.1 GCF_017464355.1 Ruminococcus sp.
GAACAAACATAGAACAAATTGTAAACTAGGGCAAAAAATGCACATTTATATATGGAGGTTTTTTAATTCATAATTCATAATGCATAATTGTTAGCAGGGGCAAGAGGGGGTGTTTTGGGGAGGGTATGATGACAATGCGGTGTGGGTGATACCAACACGGCGGGGTGATGATAATGTGGTGGGGTGATGATATTGCGGCGGGGGCAAGCCCCCGCCCTACACGTTTGGGGTGCCCCCGGTTTTAAAATAATTTTTGGCGAAAGTTTGTGGGAATGGCAAGTCGTCACAAGCAAAGCATTGTCAGCACCACGGCAAGCCAAGACCCGAGCACGCCTTGACCATAGTGAACGAATGAGCGAGGTACGAGCGAATGAGCGAACGACGGTCAAGTTACTGCGTGAGGGTCTTGGCGCGCAGGGGGGTATGGGGGCGAAGCCCCCATTTTGATAATCGTTAATGGCAGAAGTTGGAGAGAACGGGCGGGCATAAAGCAAAAGTTTGTGAGAATGGGGGACATATGGCGAAAGTTGGAGGGAATACGGTGGGGTGATGATAATGCGGCGGGGGCAAGCCCCCGCCCTACACCCAGGTTGCGAGGGGACGGAAGTTTGTGGGAATGGCAAGTCGTCACAGGCAAAGTATTATGAGAATGGCGAGCCGTTGCACGCAAAGCTTTATAGGAATGGCAAACAGCGAGAACTTTTGAGCCCTTGACCGTAGTGAGTTGAGCGAGGAACGAGCGAAACGAACGAAGTGTCAAGCCTTAACGGCGAAAAAGGCTCGCGTTGGGGGTATGGGGGCGAAGCCCCCATTTTGATAATCGTTAATGGCGGATGTTGGAGAGAATGCGGCGGGGGCAAGCCCCCGCCCTACAAGTTTGGTCGGGCATGGGCACCAATAAAGTGGTGCGGGTGGACATGGGGCGAAATATCTGTTTTTCTTTTTAAATTATTAGAAAAATTAATATTTAATTTGCAATATGGCCGTTGACAAATCAATGAAAATCGTGTATCATTATATGATATTATAAGTAAAAAATGAATAACGTTCAAAGACTATGTGGGAGGTAATGTTATGCTCGATACTAATGCAAACAGCAAGTTCGGAAAAGAAGGTCTGACCTTTGATGACGTGCTACTGATACCCGGTGAAAGCGATTGCACACCCGATATGGTGGACATACACACGCATCTTACTAAGGACATCGTACTCAATACACCTATCATGACCTCTGCTATGGACACGGTAACTGAGTCCAAAATGGCAATTGCTATCGCCCGTGAAGGCGGTATCGGTATCATTCACAAGAATATGACCATTGCTCAGCAGGCTGAAGAGGTGGACAAGGTAAAGCGTTCGGAGAACGGCGTTATAGTCAACCCCTTCTCACTGACAGCCGACAGGACTGTTGAGGAAGCTGACAAGCTCATGGGCAAATACAAGATCTCGGGCGTGCCGATAGTTGATGAGAACGGCAAGCTGGAGGGCATACTTACCAACAGAGATCTGAGATTCATCACAGACTTCTCCATAAAGATCGGAAAGGTGATGACCAGGGAACATCTGGTGACAGCACCTGTTGACACAGATCTGGACGGCGCCAAGAAGATACTCATGCAGCACAAGATCGAGAAGCTGCCCCTGGTAGACGGCGACGGCATACTCAGAGGACTTATAACTATAAAGGATATCGAGAAGGCGGTACAGTACCCCAACTCTGCAAGAGACCAGAAGGGCAGACTGCTCTGCGGTGCTACTGTGGGCATGACCAAGGATATCCTTGAGAGAGCAGGTGCGCTGATAGATGCGCAGGTAGATATACTTGCTCTTGACTCTGCACATGGTCATTCAAAGAACGTTATCGAGTGCCTTAAGAAGCTTAAGGCTAACTTCCCGAATATGCCTGTTATCGCAGGCAACGTGGCTACTGCTGAGGCAGCAAGGGCGCTGTGCGAGGCAGGTGCTGACGCTATAAAGGTGGGCATAGGCCCCGGCTCTATCTGCACCACAAGAGTTGTGGCAGGTATAGGTGTTCCCCAGATAACAGCTGTATACGATGCTGCCTGTGCAGCTGCTGAATACGGCATACCTGTTATCGCTGACGGCGGTATCAAGTATTCGGGCGACATAGTAAAGGCTCTGGCAGCAGGTGCTAACCTGGTAATGCTGGGCTCGCTGCTGGCAGGCTGCGAAGAGGCTCCCGGTGAGACTGAGATCTATCAGGGCAGACAGTTCAAGGTATACAGAGGCATGGGCTCCATGGCTGCAATGGCTAAGGGTTCAAAGGACAGATACTTCCAGACCAACTCCAAGAAGCTGGTACCCGAGGGTGTTGAGGGCCGTGTGGCTTACAAGGGTCCCGTATCAGACACTATCTTCCAGCTGGTAGGCGGTATCAGGGCAGGCATGGGTTACTGCGGCTGTCACACTATCCCCGAGCTGGGCGAGAAGGCTAAGTTCATACGCATAACAGGTGCAGGCCTGAAGGAGAGCCACCCCCACGATATCTACATCACAAAGGAAGCTCCCAACTATTCGGCTACATCGGGTCTTTGATAATTAATGGATCCCAATTTGGCTGTGTACAATACGAAAAAGCCATTCTGTATCATCAGCAATACACTTCAAAATTGGGAGATCTATGATAATTGGCAGGGGCGGAGGCTTCTGCTCAGGCAAGGCGGAGTTTCGGCTCTGCCTTGTTTTTATTTTATGCCGCATTTTTATCGGCGGGACAACTCATGACAGAAAGTTACAAAATATCAGTTTTTTATTGACAGGAAAGTCAAAATAGGTTAAAATAGTATAGAGAGAAAGAACGAAAGGAGCTGACATATGCTGCCGTTTATACAGACCGCCTATTTGTTTGCGCTGGGCAGCATGATAGGCTGGGTGCTGGAGTTTTTTTACCGAAAGTTTTTTGACCCTGTGAATGTTGAGCGAAAGTGGCTGAACCCGGGGTTTCTGACGGGGCCTTATCTGCCCCTTTACGGGTTTGCGCTGCTGCTGCTTTTCTGGCTGCGGCGGATAGAGGGATTTCTGCCTATAGGCAACGATTTTGCGAGGAAGGCTGTGCTTTTTCTGATAATGGCAGCCTGCATAACGGCGCTGGAATATTTCACGGGGCTGATATTTATAGTCAAGCTGAAGATAATGCTCTGGGACTACACGCAGTTTTGGGGGAACATAAAGGGCATAATCTGCCCGCTGTACAGTTTCTTCTGGCTGGCGCTGAGTTTCGGGTACTGCTTTTTCCTTGACCCTGCGATAACAAGGAGCGTAAACTACCTGATATCAAATTTACAGTTCACGTTTTTTGTGGGGCTGTACTACGGGGTATTTTTTATCGACCTGGCTATCTCCATAAACAACATCGTGAACATTGCAGAGTTTGCGAGGGAACACAACATAATCGTCAAGATAGATGAGCTGAGGTCGCAGATAGAGACTTTCCGTGAGAAGACCAGGGGCGTTTCTCATTTCTTCGTGCCGCTGAGGTTTTCCGACACGCTGCACAACAGCCTTGAAAGATACCGTGAGTTCCGTGAGAATTTCAGTGTGGGGAGCATACGGGAGAACATCAACAAAAACATTGACAAGATAAAGAAAAAATAACAATGACCCCGCCGCAAAGGGCGGCACTGACAGAGAGGCTTATATGAGCTTCTTTATGAGTACCGCCCCTGCGGCGGGGCCTTTATTTTTCTGACGGACACGGTATGACAGCAAACAGGACGGGTCATTTGTTTTCGTGTTCTGCCGGGACGGTATTGATAGTATTCATCATGACATCAATATCCAGGGGTTTGGCGATAGGCCGTTCATGCCTGCGCTGCGGGCGGCATACCAAGGCGGGAAAGTTTTGCACCGCAGCGGATATTTTCAACATTTTTGCGCTTAATGCTATTGCAAATTATGTCGAAATGTGATATAATGAAGTGAAATGAACAATTTCACAATAAGATTATTTATAGGGGTGTGAGATATGCAGGAATTACTTGGCCGCCAGAAAGGGCTTTTCAGGCAGATACTTATAGTTGACGACGAGCCTATAGAACGGGAAATGCTGGGAAATATGCTGGATAAGGAATACGAGGTCTGCTATGCGGAGAACGGCGAACAGGCCCTTGACGTTATCAGGGACCACAAGCTGACGCTCTCGCTGGTGATACTTGACCTGCATATGCCCAAGCTGGACGGGTACAGTCTGCTGGAGATACTGCGGGCTGACGCGGAACTGCGGCTGATACCTGCCATTGTACTGACCTCTGAAAAGGAGGCGGAGGTAAAAAGTTTGCAGCTGGGGGCTGCGGATTTCATAACTAAGCCTTATGATGTGCCTGAGGTGATAAATGCCAGGGTGCGCCGTTCCATAGAACTGGCGGAGGACAGCATTATCATACACGAAACGGAGAGGGACAGCCTGACGGGGCTGTTCAACAAGGAGTTCTTCTACGAATACGGCAGGAGGCTTGAGAACCACAACGAGGATATGTCCATGGACGCCATTGTGCTGGACATCAACCGTTTTCATCTGGTGAACGAGCTTTACGGGCGCAGCTACGGAGACTTCATACTGAAAACCATTGGTGAGAGCATACACGGGCTGGTACAGCGGACGGGAGGACTTGCCTGCCGCAGCGACACCAACTCATTCTGCATATACCTGCCCCACAGGGAGGATTACGAGGAACAGCTGCCGCTGCACGCTGAGAAATTCGCCCGCAGGATCGGCGACTACAAGATAAGCATAAGGGTGGGGATATTCCCCGATGACGGCAGCGGGCTTGACCTGGAGCAGCGTTTCGACAGGGCAAGGCTGGCCTGCAGCAAGCTGAGGAACAGCTACACCACCTGCTACACTTTCTACAACACCAAGCTGCATGACAAGGAGCTGTACTCGGAACGGCTGATAAACGACATGGACAGGGCGCTGGAGGAAAAGCAGTTCAAGGTATACTATCAGCCCAAGTACAACATCAGGGGGGAAAAGCCTGTGCTTTCCAGTGCGGAGGCACTGATACGCTGGGTACACCCCGAATTCGGCATGGTGAGCCCCGGGGATTTCATACCGCTGTTTGAGGACAATGGTCTGATACAGAAGCTGGACAGGTATGTCTGGCGGGAAGCGGCTGCCCAGATAAGGGACTGGAAAAACAGGCTGGGTGTGACGCTGCCTGTTTCGGTGAACGTATCGAGGGTGGACATTTTTGATCCCATGCTTGAAAGCATACTGGAGGAGATAGTTAACGCCAACGTGCTGAAGCCTGAGGAATTTCTGCTGGAGGTGACGGAGTCGGCTTACACTGACAACTCGCAGCAGATAATAGACACGGTAAATTCGCTGAGGCGCAAGGGCTTCAAGGTGGAGATGGACGATTTCGGCAGCGGGTATTCTTCGCTGAATATGCTGACTTCCCTGCCCATTGATGCGCTGAAGCTGGATATGAAGTTCATACGGAACATATGCAGCGACAGCAAGGAACGGCGCATGGTGGAGATAATGATAGAGATAGCGGATTTTCTGGAAGTGCCTGTTATCGCTGAGGGGGTTGAGGTGAAAGAGCAGCTGGATCTTCTGAAAGAGATAGGCTGCGACATCATACAGGGGTACTATTTCTCAAAGCCTGTGCCCCCCGAAGATCTTGACAAGCTGATAGAACAGGAGGACGGCAAATGACCTTAGATGCACTGAGGGAGTATGGCGCAGCTGTCGATGAGGGGCTGACCCGATGCATGAACAACGAAGCTTTCTACCTGAGGCTGGTAGGCACGGTGACAGCTGACACGAAGCTGGAGACCCTGGAAAAAGCCCTGGGGGAGAAAGACCTGGACGCGGCCTTTGAGGCTGCCCATGCGCTGAAAGGTATGTATGCGAACCTGGCACTGACCCCGCTGACCGTGCCTGTCAGCGAAATGACAGAACTGCTCCGCAGCCGCACGGACACGGATTATTCTCCGCTGCTGGAGGAAGCGAAAGCGCAGTTTGAAAAACTTAAAGCACTATAAGAAAAGCCCCCGTAACGGGGGCTTTTTTTATATGCTGATACAAAAGGACAGCGGTGTTTATCCTCGGCGTAAACAAAGGGGCGGGAGTTTACAGTGTGAAGAATTTATCCCTGAACCAGACCTTTTCGGTGCTGAAGCTTTTGCCGTTCAGGTAGGAAAGGCTGCCGCTTTCGGTGGTGAAGCGGAAGGTGAGCTTATGGGCGCTGAGTGCCTGGGTCTTGACGCCGAAGGCACGGTTTACACGGTTGCTGCCGTACTTGCCGTCACCCAGGAGGGGGCAGCCGATGTGAGCCATGTGGGCGCGTATCTGGTGGGTACGGCCTGTGACCAGTTCAACTTCCAGGAGGGCAAGGTCGGACTGTTTGTTCTCGGCTATGACCTTATAGCGGGTTATCATGGTCTTGCTGCCTGCAAAGGGCTTATCCTCCACACGGACGACCTTGGTCTTCTCGTTGCGGCAGTGGTAGGCTTTCAGCTCGGCGGACTTCGGCTTTGGTATGCCCACGGTGACGCAGAGGTAGGTCTTCTCCAGCTCCCTGTCCTTGACCTTTTGATTGAGTATGCGCAGGCTTTCGGAGGTCTTGGCGCAGATGACTATGCCTGAGGTATTGCGGTCGATACGGTTGCAGAGGGCGGGAGTGAAGCTCAGCTCGCTGTCGGGGTCGTACTCGCCTTTATTATAGAGGTAGTGCAGCACCCTGTCGATGAGGGTATCGGCCTCGCCGCTTTCGTCCTCATGTACCACAAGGCCGCAGGGCTTATCGCAGAGGATGATGTTTTCGTCCTCGTAGACGATATTGATATCGGCGGGGGCATTGAGGAAGCGGTGAGCAGAGTCACGCTTTTCGGGGAAGAACTCATCGTTTATATAGAGCTGCACCTTATCGCCCTCGGCCAGGCGGGAGCTTATCTCGCAGCGCTTGCCGTTGAGCTTTATGCGCTTTAGTCTGATATACTTATACAGCAGATTTTTCGGCAATGCGGGCACGGCTTTGGTAAGGAACTTATCCATGCGCTGGTCTGCATCGTTTTTGTTTATGGTAAATTCTTTCATTTTGCGGGATACCTCGGTATAAAAAACATCGCCGTCCGCAGCACGACCCAGGGGGACGGGCACACGGCACGGCGGGATATATTATTTTTGAGTTATGCTCACTTCATCAGTTGGAGGGTAAGCAGGTAGGCTGCTGTACGCATAACGGCTGCGAAGATGAGAGCGCCTGCGGCGGTGCCTGTTACCAGCTGGTTTATCCAGAAGACCTCATCGGCGCTTATGGGGTGGATATCATCGCCTATATACCTGCGCTTGGTGAGGAAGCCGTTCCTGACCTCATCGCCGCCCAGTCTGACATCCAGGGCGCCTGCGGCCACGGACATGGTGCAGCCCGAGTTGGGGCTGGGAGAGTGGCGCTTATCACGGCGGTATATCTCTGCGGCATTCTGCTTATCAAGGCGGAGGAATGCAGCGTCCCACCGCATGAAGGCTGCGGCAAGTCTGGCGGGGATAAACATGACCACGTCATCGAGCTTGGCAGCTACCCTGCCGAAATGGATATGGTCATCGTCCTTGAAGCCGACGATATTATCCATGATATTGACCACCCGACAGAACACGGCACCTATACCGCCGAAGAGGCAGGCCCAGAAAATAGGGGCGACCACCTGATCCACGATATCCTCAGAGGCGGCTTCAACGGCACATTTGGCGCATTCGGCCGAGGTCATCTCATCGACGTCACGGTCGGTGATGTGTCTTAGGTATCTTCTGGCGGCGCTGACGTTATCAGTTCTGACGGCACGGAAGACACCCAGCAGGTTGCGGCGCATCTCACGACCCGACATGGAGAACCAGCAGAGCAGACCCTCCATAAGTATGCCGACTATGACGTTGAGCTTATAGCAGAGCAGCAGCAGCGCCACGCTTATGCCGAGGCAGATGAGCAATGTCATGACCACCAGCATTATGCCTGCCATATTGCGGGCTTCGGGGGATTCGAGGTAGGCGTTTTTCAGCATAGTTTCAAGCTTGCTGACAAGGCGCTTGACCAGGTTTACGGGGTACATGGAGCCCCCGGGGTCTCCGAGCATCATATCCAGCGCAAAGCCGAAGGCCAGTGCGCACAGGGAATTCATTATCATCATAGGTATTATCTCCTGAACTTTCAAAACATAGTTATCCCCGCGGGGACATACACAAGTAATTATAGCACATAGTCTTGATTAAGTCAATGACATTATATGAACAAATCCGTTTTTAATTCGTTCAAATGCCGTATCTATGGGGTTTATCAGCACTTTGCGGTAGATGAATATATTATCGAAATCCGATTTTCTTCTACCAGATTTTCTACCAAAACCGCTCTTTTTTCGTTCTCTTTTTCTCGCTGTCCATTTTTCGATATTATATTTTATAATCTTGATGTTTGCGATTCACCTGTTGCTGTAGGTGTATCGCTTTTCTTTTTTCGACCGCCTGTCTTTTTGGGGGCAGTCGTGTCTGTTGTTTTTGCTGTGGACTTTTTGCTTGCTGATTTTTTCCTTGTGGACTTCTTCTCAGGTGCAGGCTCGGCTGTCTCCGCAGGAGCTTTGCTCTGCTGTTCTGCTTCACCGTCAAGCACCCTTGCAATCGTCTCCGCAGAAATGACCTTAGCGTTATACTCCAAGTGACTATAAAGGTTCGCCGTGATTGCATAGTTGCTGTGACCAAGCCACTCCTGAATTGCCTTCATCGGAACATCGTTCGCAAGCAATAAACTCGCACACGAATGTCTTAGATCGTGGAAACGAAGGTGTCTCAAACCGTGCTTCGTGATAACATAGTGGAAACGGCTTGTCACATACTCAGGAGAGATCAGCTTACCGTAGTTGTCACGGCAGATAAAGCCTTCAAACTCCCTGTCGAATGACTTTCCGCACATCTTTCTGAAATGTGCTTCAAGTTCCTTCTTTTCAAGGAGCATTTTCTCAATGTGAGGTATCAGCGGAAGCGTTCTTCTTGTAGAATTGGTTTTCAGCCTTGTCTCAACAAAGAGCTTTCTCTGTCCGTTCTCATCGTAGTCACTCACAACCTTGCGCTGAATGGAGATCGTCTTGTTTGTGAAATCCACAGCATCCCATCTCAAACCGAGTACCTCGCTGCGGCGCAGACCATAGTAGGCGGCAATGTGTACCACCAATTCAAGCCTGTCACCCTTGAATACCTCAAACAGTGCATTCAGCTCATCTTTGTTATAGAAGGTAGCTTCATACTTATCTGCTCTCGGCATAACGAGTTTATCCATAGGGTGGATCATCAGATACTCCATTTTCACCGCATAGGCAAGTCCTGAGTGTATCGCAAGGTAATACTGCTTCACAGCACTGCCCTTACAGCCCTCATCAAGCTTATGATTAAGGAACTCCTGAACGTGATTGTGTCTCAGCTCACCGAGGGTAATACCAGGATAGTGAATATCAAGGTACTCCACAAAACGCCTGTTGGCACTCTTGTAAGTCTGATAGGTGGTTCTTGCAAGGTTCGGACGCATTGCCGTCAGCCACTCAGTCACAAATTCGCCCATCTTCATCTTTGCTTCGGGAGTATCGTTCATTACTGCATACGGCTCATTCACCACAGTTACAGGAGCGACCGCAGGCTTACGTCTCTGAATCGTACCCGTTCTGAACTGCTCGTCAAACTCTGTCACGATCTGATCGACCGCTTCTTTCAGAGCCTTCTTCGTGCATTTCTCAGGGAGATCGGTGTTCACCCACTTACGCTTACGCTTTCCCTCGCTGTCCTTGTAGTCAAAAACAACATACTGTTTTCCGTTCTTTACGGAAGTGATGTACTTATAAGGCAGACTTGCTTTCATTGATTTTTCCTCCTTCGATTTGAAAGCGGTAGAAGTCTGCTGTTGACTCTTCTATTATACCTCAGAACCAAATATAATGCAAGACTATGTGACCGCAATTCTCTGATTTTCGGCGCATTGTCCGGCTTTTAACCGTCTTTTTTGTGCGCAATTAGGAACTCAATTACGTCTGCTTTCAGTACCCTGATGTGCCGACCGCTTTTTTCGATACGCTTGATCTCTCCACTGCCGATCATACCATAAACTTTGGTAGTCCCGAAGTTCAAGATCTCGCACACCTGTTTCACAGTTAGCACAGGCGGATACTTCCGCAGTTTGTTCGCAATATCCTTCTTTTCCGCATTGCTCGCCATACAAACTCCTCC
>NZ_JAFUAG010000036.1 GCF_017464355.1 Ruminococcus sp.
CGCTGACACACCACAAAAACAGCGGCTATACAGAACTTAAGGTTCTTGGCGTATATCTTTCCCCCGCCGCAGGCGGGGGAAAGATATACAACGCTCAATTATCCTTTTGTTTACCGCATTTTTAGTTGGTGTGCTAAAGGGATAGTCATATTAGGTTTTGTACCCCGCCTTCGGCGGGGTACAAAACCTGATCCGTATAAAATAAATAAGGTCACACAAAGACCCCGCCTTACGGGAATTACCTGTGGGCGGGGTCTTGCTGTGCAAGCTTGACTTTTTTACGGAGATATGCTATGATAACAAAAATGCGTATAAAGGAGAAAACCATGGTAGTTATATGGACAGACCTCAACAGCATAAATGAAGCAGACGGCGGATACTGGATATCTCCCGCAAAAGCCCAACGTTTCAAGCTTACAGATGGCATGAAGATAAAGATAGTTGACGGCGATGAGATGTGGGACGCAGTGGTCCACAGGACAAATTCGCAGAACTGCAATGACCGCTGGTCCGCAGAGCTTACAAGCGAAGCTGCAACGCTTGGCGAGGAAGAACACAAATGGCTGGAGATAGGCATTTCAAACGGTATCTGTGTCGGTAAAGGCATAGTCGCTCGTTCGTTGATAGGCCGTATGCTCGAGCTTGGATACAGCGCTGATGATATCCGCAGGATATTCGGGGCGACCGAAGAAACACTTTTGTAAAAAGAAAGAAAAACTCCCGACAGACCTGATGATCTGTCGGGAGATTATTATATGCATGATATTGCTGAAAAGCAATTACTTCATAGCCTCTTCAACAGCAACTGCACAAGCAACTGTTGCACCGACCATGGGGTTGTTGCCCATGCCGATGAGACCCATCATCTCAACGTGTGCAGGAACAGAAGAAGAACCTGCGAACTGAGCGTCAGAGTGCATACGACCCATAGTATCGGTCATACCGTAGGAAGCAGGGCCTGCAGCCATGTTATCGGGGTGCAGTGTTCTGCCTGTGCCGCCGCCCGAAGCAACAGAGAAGTACTTCTTGCCTGCATCAGTTCTTTCCTTCTTGTATGTACCTGCAACAGGGTGCTGGAAACGGGTGGGGTTAGTGGAGTTACCGGTGATGGAAACGTCAACGTTCTCCTTCCACATGATAGCAACGCCCTCGGTAACATCGTTAGCACCGTAGCAGTTTACCTTTGCTCTCAGACCCTCGGAGTAAGCCTTGCGGAATACTTCCTTTACCTCGCCTGTGTGGTAATCCATCTCGGTCTCAACGTAAGTGAAGCCGTTGATACGAGCGATGATCTGTGCAGCGTCCTTGCCCAGACCGTTCAGGATAACTCTCAGGGGGTTCTTTCTAACCTTGTTAGCCTTTTCAGCTATACCGATAGCGCCCTCAGCAGCAGCGAAGGACTCGTGGCCTGCCAGGAAAGCGAAGCACTCGGTATCCTCTTCCAGCAGCATTTTGCCCAGGTTGCCGTGGCCAAGACCAACTTTTCTCTGGTCAGCAACGGAACCGGGGATACAGAAAGCCTGAAGACCCTCGCCGATAGCAGCAGCAGCGTCAGCAGCTCTTGTGCAGCCCTTCTTGATAGCGATAGCGCAGCCTACAGTGTAAGCCCACTTAGCGTTCTCGAAGCAGATAGGCTGAATGCCCTCGACCAGCTTGTATATATCCAGACCCTTTTCCTTGCAGACATCTGCGCACTCCTCGATGGAATTTATACCGTACTCCTTGATAACGGCAAGGATCTGCTTTTCTCTTCTCTCATAAGATTCAAATAATGCCATGTTACTGATCCTCCTTATTCCTTTCTGGGGTCAACGATCTTAACGGCGTCTGCAACTCTGCCGTACTGACCCTGAGCCTTTTCAAACGCTGCGTTAGCGTCGTCGCCTGCCTTGATGAAGTCCATCATCTTGCCGAAGTTTACGAACTTGTAGCCGATGATCTCGTTGTCTTCATTCAGTGCCAGACCTGTAACGTAGCCGTCAGTCATCTCCAGATAACGGGGACCCTTAGCCAGAGTACCATACATGGTACCTACCTGAGATCTCAGACCCTTACCCAGATCCTCAAGACCTGCGCCTACTACCAGACCGTCCTCAGAGAATGCAGACTGGGAACGACCGTAAACGATCTGCAGGAACAGCTCTCTCATAGCAGTGTTGATAGCGTCGCAAACGAGGTCTGTGTTCAGAGCCTCCAGAATGGTTCTGCCGGGAAGGATCTCAGCAGCCATAGCAGCAGAATGGGTCATACCTGAGCAGCCGATAGTCTCTACCAGAGCCTCCTGTATAACGCCTTCCTTGACATTCAGTGTGAGCTTGCAGGTACCCTGCTGAGGGGCACACCAGCCGATACCGTGTGTAAAGCCGGAAATATCCTTTATCTCCTTTGCCTTGACCCACTTTGCCTCCTCAGGGATAGGAGCTGCGCCGTGAGCAACGCCCTGTGCGATAGGGCACATTGTTTCAACTTCGTGCGAATAGATCATTGATTGATACTCCTTTCGGTTATTTGGCGAATTGACCGCCACTTATAATATAATACTACATTTTGCTCTTCAAATCAAGTGTTTTCACAAAAATTTTTAATTTGAGTTAACTTTTTTACGACTTGAAAAAAGCCCGAAACTTTGGGCTTTGAACGCAAGTTTCCGTTAGTTAAAACTAACCTACTCTGCAAAAATGTAAATATCTGTAAATTTGCGGAACGAGCTGTTTCTCTGCTGCCGTGAACCTTTCCCATAAAGCTTTGTAAAGCAGCTGAGGGTGTTTATGATAAAGCTTTTTCTGCTTTAAACTATGGTGATACTCAACAAATGTATTGAAAATATTTATTTAAAGTGCCGAAAATGTGAATAAAACATTGCAATAAATGC
The DNA here is from genome assembly GCF_017464355.1 of Ruminococcus sp. Taxonomy (GTDB): domain Bacteria; phylum Bacillota; class Clostridia; order Oscillospirales; family Ruminococcaceae; genus Hominimerdicola. The sequence goes on from NZ_JAFUAG010000036.1 coordinate 2,873, forward strand.
TCCGATAGGTTATAATTAAACCATAAACTTATTTAGTCTGAACAGGGGGTAAGTATATGGAACCGATAAAGGCTTTTATACAGAAATGGCGCGATAAGCTGGCATATATGGAGTTTGGCGATCTTTTTCCGCAGAACAGAAAGTGCGATATCCGCGATGTGAAGAGCGTGCTGTTCTTTATAGGCATCTATCTGGGTGCGCTGATAATCTGTGCGCTGATGTTTGTGATACTGGGTGCTACACCGTGGGTAGGCTGGCTGTTCAGGGCTGTAGGTTCGCTGGTGGCTATCTACGCTATCGTAGGTATGCTGCACATTCTGGCGCAGTACATGAAATTCAACAGCTAGGCAGAAAAAATGTGGCCGCAGAGTTTATGCTCTGCGGCTTTTTTCATAACACAGAAAAGCCACAGCATTCCCAGCGGGAAATACTGTGGCTTTATAATTTCAGTGTATCAGCTTATTCAGTGATATCAGCGTGATGTGCCTGCAGGGACTTCACACCGAAGTGTGTGTTCTGCTTGATAGCCTTGATACCCTCAGCACTTGCCTTGGCAGCAGCCATAGTGGTGATGTAAGGTATGCGGTGCTTGATAGCGTTCTTTCTGATGTAGCTGTCATCATGGGCGCTGGTCTTGCCTGCGGGGGTGTTGATTATCAGCTGTATCTCGCCGTTGGCGATCTGATCGGCGATGTTGGGTCTGCCCTCATACAGCTTGAATATCTTCTCAGCAGGAATACCTGCTTCCTTTATCATCTCGAAGGTCTTGCCTGTTGCCAGTATACGGAAACCAAGTTCATTGAAGGACTTAGCGATCTCTACCAGCTCGGGCTTATCTCTGTCGCAGACGCTCAGCAGTACGGTGCCTTCCTTGGGAAGTGCGGTCTTTGTAGCTTCCTGTGCCTTATAGTAAGCCTCGCCGAAGCTGGGGGATATACCCAGAACTTCGCCTGTTGACCTCATCTCAGGTCCGAGGACGGGGTCTACCTCCTGGAACATATTGAAGGGGAACACGGCTTCCTTGACACCGTAGTGGCCTATCTTCTTATCCTTGAGAGCAGGAACGGGAGAAGGCTTGCCTGTCAGCTGGCTGGTGATTATTTCGGTAGCTATCTGTACCATATTGATAGAGCATACCTTGGATACCAGAGGAACGGTTCTCGATGCACGGGGGTTAGCCTCCAGCACATAAACGGTGTCGCCCTCGATAGCGTACTGCATATTCATAAGGCCCTTTACGTTCATCTCCACAGCTATCTTCTTGGTGTATTCCTTGATAGTAGCTACCTGCTTCTCGGTCAGGTTCTTGGAGGGCAGTATGCAGGCAGAGTCGCCCGAATGAACACCTGCAAGCTCGATATGCTCCATAACAGCGGGAACAAAGCAATGCTCGCCGTCGGAGATAGCGTCAGCCTCGCACTCGGTAGCGTGGTTGAGGAAACGGTCGATGAGGATAGGTCTGTCAGGTGTAACGCCTACAGCGGCAGACATATAAACTCTCATCATATCGTCATCGTGAACGATCTCCATGCCGCGGCCGCCCAGAACGTAGGAAGGTCTTACCATTACGGGATAGCCTATCTTATTGGCGATAGCCAGTGCCTCGTCAACGTTGACAGCCATGCCTGCCTCGGGCATAGGTATCTCCAGCTTATCCATCATGGCACGGAAGTGATCTCTGTCCTCAGCCAGGTCGATAGTTTCGGGAGTAGTACCCAGTATGTTGACACCGTACTTCTTCAGGTCGTTAGCCAGGTTCAGGGGAGTCTGTCCGCCGAACTGAGCGATAACGCCTACGGGCTTCTCCTTCTCGTGGATAGACAGAACGTCCTCCAGAGTCAGGGGCTCGAAGTACAGCTTATCGGAAGTATCATAGTCAGTAGAAACTGTCTCGGGGTTGCAGTTAACGATGATAGACTCAAAGCCCAGCTTCTTGAGAGCCAGTGCCGCATGAACGCAGCAGTAGTCAAACTCGATACCCTGACCGATACGGTTAGGACCGCCGCCCAGTATCATTATCTTGGGCTTATCGGTATTTACGGGGCTCTTGTCCTCATCAAGGTGATAGGTGCTGTAGTAGTAAGCCGCATTCTCGGTGCCGCTAACATGAACGCCCTCCCAGGCCTCCTTTATGCCGAAACCTATACGGGCATTTCTTATCTCCTCCTCGGTAACTTCCAGCAGAGAAGACAGATATCTGTCGGAGAAACCGTCCAGCTTGGCCTGCTTCAGCACTTCCTTAGCGGGAACAGCGCCCTTGCCTGCCATGATAGCTTCTTCCTCGTCCACCAGTTCCTTCATCTGCTCTAAGAACCAGTGCTTTATCTTGGTCAGCTCATGTATCTCATCAATGGTAGCGCCCTTGCGCAGAGCCTCATACATAACGAACTGTCTTTCGCTGGTAGGGAAGCGCAGCTTATCCAGCAGCTCCTCCTTGGAAAGGTCGTGGAAGTTCTTTGCGAAGCCCAGGCCATATCTGCCTGTTTCAAGGCTTCTGATAGCCTTCTGGAAAGCTTCCTTATAGGTCTTGCCTATGCTCATTACCTCGCCGACAGCTCTCATCTGGGTGCCCAGCTTGTCCTCAGCGCCCTTGAATTTCTCGAAAGCCCATCTTGCAAACTTGATAACTACATAGTCACCGTCGGGCACATACTTATCCAGTGTGCCGTACTTGCCGCAGGGTATCTCGTCCAGAGTAAGACCGCAGGCCAGCATAGCTGATACCAGCGCGATAGGGAAGCCTGTAGCCTTTGAAGCCAGTGCGGAGGAACGGGAAGTTCTGGGGTTTATCTCGATAACGACGATCCTGCCGTCCTCGGGGTTTCTTGCGAACTGGCAGTTGCAGCCGCCGATAACTTCGATAGATTCGATGATCCTGTAGGACATCTCCTGCAGCTGCTTCTGAACGTCCTCGGGGATAGTCAGCATAGGAGCAGAGCAGAAAGAGTCACCTGTGTGGACGCCTATGGGGTCGATATTCTCAATGAAGCAAACAGTGATCTTATTGTTGTTTGCATCTCTTACAACTTCAAGCTCCAGCTCTTCCCAGCCGAAGATACATTCCTCGACCAGTACCTGGCCTACGAGAGAAGCCTGCAGACCTCTTGCGCATACGACCTTGAGCTCGTCAACGTTGTATACCATGCCGCCGCCTGCGCCGCCCATGGTATAAGCAGGTCTGAGAACTACGGGGTACTTCAGTTCCTCAGCTATCTTAACAGCCTCGTCAACCGAGTAAGCTACCTGGCTCTTGGGCATACCGATGCCCAGCTCCTTCATGGCATTCTTGAATTCGATCCTGTCCTCGCCGCGCTCGATAGCATCTACCTGAACGCCGATGACCTGAACGCCATACTTTTTCAGCACGCCTGCCTTATCCAGCTCAGAGCAGAGGTTAAGACCCGACTGACCGCCCAGGTTAGGCAGCAGAGCGTCAGGGCGCTCCTTGTCGATTATCTGTGTGAGCCTGTCAAGGTTCAGAGGCTCGATATAGGTGATGTCTGCTACATCGGGGTCTGTCATGATAGTAGCGGGGTTCGAGTTTACAAGAACTATCTCGTAACCCAGATTTCTCAGGGCTTTGCAGGCCTGAGTGCCCGAGTAGTCGAACTCACACGCCTGACCTATGATTATAGGCCCCGAACCGATGATCATTATCTTGTTGATATCCTGCTTCTTTGGCATACTAGATCTCCTATCCCGCACCAATGTGCGTAAAATTTCTAAAAAAATCCCTTACCGTATATCATACCATATTTCCCGACAAATTGCAAGACGTAAATGTAAATAATTCAATTTTTAAAATTCACAATTCACAATTATGTGATATGCAGGAAGATACTTCCATATAAAAAGAACTGCCGCGGCTGCGGCAGTCCCTGTGTAGCTTATGAATTGTTCTGCTTTGCCACAACAGATTCACCGCAGTATATCTTTCTCAGCACGGGCTTTTCGATCTTGCCTGTGGGGTTTCTGGGAACATCTGCGAAGATTATCTTGTGGGGGCGCTTGTAGCGGGGCAGCTTGTGGCAGAAGCTGTTTATATCCTCCTCGGTGCAGGTCATGCCCTCTTTTATGGAGATAACAGCAGCGGCTATCTCACCCAGGCGCTTGTCGGGCAGGCCTATGACAGCCACGTCCTTGATAGCGGGGTGTGCGCGGAGGAAGTCTTCTATCTGCACGGGGTAGAGGTTCTCGCCGCCGCTGATGATAACGTCCTTCTTTCTGTCAACGAGGAATATGAAACCGTCCTCGTCCTCCTGAGCCATATCGCCTGTGAACAGCCAGCCGTCCTTAAGGGTCTCAGCGGTGGCCTTGGGGTCACGGTAATAGCAGGTCATGACACCGGGGCCTTTAACGCAAAGCTCGCCTACCTCGCCCCGCTGAACGGTGTTGCCGTTCTCGTCAACTATCTTGACCTCCCAGCCGAAGCCTGCCTTGCCTATGGCGCCGACCTTGTGTACGTTCTCAACGCCCAGGTGAACGCAGCCGGGGCCTATGCTCTCGCTGAGGCCGTAGTTGGTATCATACTGGTGGTTGGGGAACAGCTTCTTCCACCTTGCGATAAGGGAGGGCGGAACAGGCTGTGCGCCTATATGCATGAGTCTCCACTGGTCAAGCTCATACTTTGAGATATCTATATCCCCTCTGTCAACTGCATCGAGGATATCCTGTGCCCAGGGCACCAGCAGCCATACGATGGTGCAGTGCTCGCTCGATACTGCGTCCAGCACAAATCTGGGTTTTACGCCCTTGAGTATAACAGCCTTGCCTCCCGAGATAAGGCTGCCGAACCAGTGCATCTTGGCGCCTGTGTGATAGAGGGGAGGTATGCACAGGAAGACATCATCCTCGGTCTGGCCGTGGTGGTTCTGTTCAACTCTTGCGGAATGCACCAGGCTCTCGTGGTTGTGCAGTATGGCCTTGGGGAAGCCTGTGGTGCCCGAAGAGAAGTATATGGCAGCATTGTCCTCATCGGTCAGCTTTATGTCGGGGCTGACGCTGGAGCAGTTGGCAGCAAGTCTGTCATAATGCTCAGCAAAGGTGGGACATCCCTCGCCCACATAGAAGAGCAGTCTGCCCACGCTGATATCATCGACTATCTCCTCAACTCTGCCAATGAACTCAGGGCCGAAGACAAGTATATCCACCTCAGCCAGTTCAACGCAGTACTTTATCTCATCGGCGGTATAGCGGAAGTTCAGGGGTACAGCAAGGGCGCCTGTCTTTAGTATACCGAAGTATATGGGCAGCCATTCCAGGCAGTTCATCAGCAGTATGCCTACCTTGTCGTCCTTTTTCACCCCGCGGGAGATGAGCAGGTTTGCAAAGCGGTTAGCCTTCTCGTTGAAGACTGACCAGCTTATCTCACGTCTGTAGGGTACATCGGCAGTGGGCTCGATGAGCTCATATTCTTTCCAGGTGACACGCTTTTCGCGTATCTCGGGGTTAAGTTCTACCAGCGCGGTCTTATCAGGGAATTTTGCTGCGTTAGCTTCAAGAAATTCGGTTATTGGCATTATTAAACTATCCTTTCAGAAATGTATTCGGGCAGAAGAACTGTCCGCAGAAGAATTTTGTGCTTTACACCATGAAAGTATAAAAGCTGTAAAGCACAAAAGCAATTAAGACCATTTTAACATACTTAGCCCTAAAAGTAAAGGCTGAAAGCGGATTTTTTTCCACAAAAAAAGTTCCTGCCATTGTGGCACTTTGCACAATGGCGGGGCCAAAAAAAATCGGGAACCGCAAAAGTTCCCGATAACGATCTTTAGTTGGTGACGGGGGCAGTGAAGTAGTTGCCCCATGCATAGCCTTCGGTGCCGTTATACTCAACGAAGAACCAGTTGTTCTCGTTGCGGTAGAACTTGACTTCAACACCTGCGGGAATGGTATCCAGCGTAGCAGAGCTTGAAGAAGGCTCGGGGTGGAGCAGAACTGCGCCTGTACACTTTATCATCTGTACATTCTCGTCCTCTTCTTCTTCCTCTTCGGCCTTGGTGGTCTTTTTCTTGGTGTTCTTCTTGGTCTCTTCACGCTCGGTGACGGTCTTGGTCTCGGGGGCTACATAATCTGTAGAGGTTATAGTGCCTGTGGCCTTTGTGCCGGTCTCGGTCTTGGTGAACAGGTTCTTCCAGAACAGCATTATAACTACTACAACTATCAGCAGGGTTATCATTATAGCTATGATACCCTTAACTGTTTGCTTAATGGAAGCCTCTCTCTCCATCTGCTTCCTTGATTTGCGCACGCCCTGTCTGTTTGATACAGGCCTCTGGCTGCCCTGAGGTACCTGTCTTGAACGGTTAGCGTTAGGCTGACCCTGCACGGGACGGCGGTTGGGGTTATTTCTGTATTGATTATTATTATCGGGCATTAGCCTGTCTTCCTTTCAAAGAATTGTGCATAAGAAAACTCAACAAACATTTTTACCTTTCTATTATACAATTTTGCAGGTAAAATGTCAATTAAAATTTGGTTACAGTAAATCTTAAGTCTTTCTTAAGCCCCTTTACCATATTCTGCCCGAAAATTGCGGTGGATATTCTGCAATTAACGCACTAATGTGATTGACTTTGGCGGTGCAGGGTGATATAATTCAGGTAAGATACAGTTTTTCAAAAGAACTTTGCGAAAGGAAAGTGACCCCATGAAAAAGCTTTACTCACTTCTGGCCGCCGCAGTTATGGCATTTTCCCTGCCCCTGACGGCTCAGGCAGCCACCCATTACGACCCCAACATCGCCCACATCACCTACAGCAATGCCCCCGAGGGTACGGCTTATATGGATATACTGGTGAAGATGAAGACCGATGACCAGAACTATGTTGAGTTCAATCAGGCTCCCGTTTCCCCTGAGGGTGAAACGCTGGATATCACTGCGGAGAGCGAGATAGCTGAGTATAACGAGGACGGCTATGTCAGCCTGTCTGTTCATCACAAAAAGACGGAAAGCTTCGTGCTGGGCAGCGGGGAAGACCTGATGACCATGCATTCCACCAAGCAGGTGTCCAGCGATTTCATCGACCTGAGCATTGCCTACGGCGATTTCAAGGCGGCCTACGTTGACGAAAACGGCAATATCCTCGGGGTGACAAAGGCCTCCGTTACCGAATACTCCACTGCTACCCCCTACGGCTTCAAGGCCGACGGCGACAGCCTCATCTACCAGCGCCACGGCGCCCACCCAAGGGTCATAGCAATGATATTCGCAGCTTTCGTAATTCTCTTTGTGTCCCTGCCCATGATAGCCTTCGCTGCTTATCGCAGACACACCAAAAAGATCAAAGCCGGCGACCTCGCCGCCAAGGCAAAGAAAGCCACAAAATAGGCCTGACAAAACTGCCGAAGATGGTAAAGGCGGTACTTTTAACATTGGTCGTGCATTTTATTGGGGGAAACCTTTCTGAAGAAAGGTTGTCCCCCAGTAGAACATAAGACCAATGTTAAAAGTACCGCCCATATCGTCTTCGGCAGTTTATCAGGCTTTATTTGCCTGCTTTCTTATGCAGGGAACGGAACTCGGCGGGGGAGAGCATTTCGTGCTTTTTGAAGACTGCGCAGAAGTAGCTGCAGTCGTTATAGCCCACCTTAGTAGCGATCTCGTTGATATTGAGCTTATCCTCCAGCAGGAGGATCTTAGCCTGCTGTATACGCTTTCTTGCCAGGTACTCAAAGGGGCGCAGGTTCAGGCATTCCTTGAAGAGCCTGCAGAGGTACTGAGGCGAGAGGTCGATAAGGTCGGCCAGTTCCACCAGAGTGAGTTCCTTGGAGAAGTTTGTATCGATATAGTTGATGACAGGCTTGAGCTGATTGAGCTTAGCGCTGTCGTGACCGCCGTTCTGCAGGTTAGTCACCCTATGCAGTTCGATGAGGAACTGGTAGAGGTGCATGGAGCATTCGTGGCCTGCGTAGTAGTAATTGGTTTTCAGCAGATACATTATCTTCTTGAAGATAGCTTCAAGTCCGCTGAGGTCGCTGATGTGTACCACCTTAGCCTTATCCAGCTTGATATGTTCAAGGGTGTACTGGGCATCTCTGCCCGAGAAAGCTATCCAGTGGGTCTCCCAGATGTCCTCAGTGGGGTAATACTCGTGGGGGACATTGGGGGGCAGGTACATGGCATCGCCCGCCTTTACGGGGAACTCGCCGTCTGCTATCTTAAGCATACCTGCACCGCGGGTACAGTAGATTATCTGGTAGCCCGGGTAGCCGTCTTCTCTGATAAAATGCCATTCTCTGTCCCTGGCACCTGCACCAAGTATAAACAGGGGAAGTGCAACTTCATCGCCCAACACAGGGTAGTAAAAATCTGTCATAAATATCGCCCGCCTTTACAAATAATATCGCAATTAACGTTTATTTCAAATTCTCTTATTATATAATATCACAACAGAGTTAAAATGTCAATACCCGCAGACAATTTTTTGAAAATAATTTTTCCTTGAAAACAGGCGCTGTATGGTGTTTGGAGGTTTGTTATATATATTTATTAAACCAAAGCATGACGATCTTCCTGTTTAATATACTTGCAGGAAGACTTTGTCAGAAATAGTGACATGATCATTGCCCCGAAGCGGAAGTTCGTTTCGGGGCATCGTTCATATCAGTTTTAAAAGATAGGCAGGCCGTTATTTTACCAGCAGCATATACAGATAGCACCCGCCCACCGAGATCACATTGCTCATGCTGTGCATTATCATGGGGTAAATGACGCTGTTGCTCTTCAGCAGTACAAAGCCGTAGGCCAGCCCCAGGACAAAAGCGTAGCACACCTGGAACCAGGGGACGGAAAATGTCATAATGCTTATATGCCCCAGGCCGAAGAGAAATGCGGTGATGACAACAGCTGTGATACGGTGCTTCTTGTCATCGGGGTCCATAACGTATAGCAGCAGGGTAATGGGAATGCTCCTGAAAAGCACCTCCTCAGAGGGTCCCGAGAGGAAAAGCTGAAAGCCCAGGGTGCCTGCGACGTTTGCGCGGGTAAGCTCATAGCCGTAGGTATTTATGGAATGCAGATATCCCCCGATGATATACGTTGCTATGTAATACACAAGCAGTATCAGGCAGAATATGAGGGTGTAACGCACACCCTTGGCATCATGTGCGGGGCGAAGCTTGAAGCCGCTTACACCGAATTTGTGAAGCAACATAATAACGGCCAATGCGCATAACAGCTGGACCACATGGTGAACAGCCACCGCCGCAAACAAGCCGTCCTTATCTATGGCAGAAAAGTCAAACAAGTCTGCCGCAAGCCAGCCAACTCTGCTGGAAAGATACTGTACCGCAAAAAGCAGCACTGTAATTATTATTACAGCGGCACACATTTTTGTGCCTGTTAGTTTTTTGGTCATCTGTTGTTCTCCTTATTTTATGCAGCTGCCGATAAAGATCTACTTCATCATAGCATAATACCGCCCCGATGTCAACAGAATCCCAATTTGGTTGTGTATTGTTTCCCCCGCCGAAGGCGGGGGAAACAATACGAAAAAAAGCCATTCTGTATCATCAGCAATACACTTCAAAATTGGGAATCAACAGAAAAGCCATGATACACAGTGGTATCATGGCTTGTAATTTCTATGTTAGCGCTGTAAGCTTATCTTCTGCCGCTTTTAGCGGTGGAAGAGGTCTTGCTCTTGCGCCTGGGGTTCTTCTCAGCGTGCCTTCTCCAGAGTACCCAGAGGGTAGGAGCTATGCAGTTGGAAGAATACACACCTGCCAGCATACCGATTATCAGGGGGAATGCGAAGCTGATGATGGAAGATACACCGTAAATGGTGCAGACGATGCATACAACAGCCATAGCCATTACTGTGGTGACGGTGGTGTGTATGGAACGTCCCAGAGTCTGGGTAACGGAGAGGTTGACCAGCTCTTCAAGTTCAAGCTTGCTGCCCTTGAGGGTCTGGTTCTCACGGATACGGTCGTAGATGATGATCGTAGCGTTGATGGAGTAACCCAGAATGGTCAGCAGGACCGCCATGAAGTTAGCGTTGATATCAAATCTGCATATAACGAAGCAGCCGTATACCATGCACAGGTCGTGCAGCAGTGCCACAACAGAGAATATACCTGCGGAGATACCGCCTATCTTCCTGAAACGGAAGCCTATGTAGATGATAGTAACGATAGCTGCGAATATAACAGCGACCATACATTTGAGGAAGAAGTCCAGACCGTTGGAAGCGTTAACGTCGCTGGACTCGAACAGTGCCAGCTCATTATCGGTAAACTTGCTTTCCAGTGCTTCCTGGAGTTCGTTCTGCTTTACCTCGTTTATGCCGCCTGTGGAGGACAGCTGTATCTTTACGGTAGTCTGCTTGGTGGCGGTATTTTCGCCCTTGGTAACAGTTGATTTCTGACCCAGCACATCAGTTACGACGCTCTGCACATCATCGGTGCTGATGTCGCCTGAGTAGCTGTAGGTCATTATCGTACCGCCCTTGAACATGATGTCCACATTAAGGCCAAGCACGAAAGTGAGTATGATGAATAATGCGATAAGTCCGCAGGAGATGCAGTAGAATACTTTGCGGTGTCCTACAACGTCAAGAGTTCTTTTTTCCTTAGCCATTGTTCTCAACACCTCCGTACAGCTTGCGTTTCTTGAATGCCTTGAACTTAGAAAGTGATGAAAGCATCAGCCTTGAACAGAATATACCGAAGAAGAAGTTCAGTATGATACCTACCAGCAGGGTGTAGCCCAGTGAGTAGATAGTACCTGCGGTAGAAGCACCGAAGGCCATGAACAGGGGCTTCAGCAGGGTGCCGAAGATACTGTCGGTGGGGCCGAAGGCGCCCATGAGTATGATAGCAACGAACACAACGGTGATATTGCCGTCGAAGACAGCAGCCCATGCGCGCTTGTAGCCAAGCTCGATAGCGCCGTTGAGGGACTTGCCGTTGTTGAGCTCTTCCTTGATACGTTCAGAAACGATAACGTTGGCGTCAACGCCCATACCGATAGCCAGAATGATACCCGCGATACCGGGGATAGTCAGTGTGAAGCTTTCGATATTGCCGAAGAAGCCGCTTATGCAGGCAAGAGTACCTGCGGCCTGACCCAGCAGGGCGATAGAAGCCACAAATCCGGGGAGCTTGTAAATGATTATCATGTAGATAGCTACCATGATGAATGCTATGACACCTGCAATGGTCATGGCGAACTTAGCGCCCTCACCAAGGGTAGCTGAGATTATGTTGGTGGAAGTAGATCTCAGGTTGAAGGGGAGCGCACCTGCGTTGATCTTGTCAGCCAGGCTCTTGGCGCTTTCGTAGGTGAAATCGCCTGTGATCTGGCATTTGCCGTCAGTGATAGCCTGATTTACTTTTGGCGCAGAGATCATGTCGTCGTCCATCCAGATAGATATCTGGCCGCTGCCTGCCAGCTCGGTGGTAGCGTCAGCGAAAGCCTGGGTAGCTTTTTCATTCAGCTCAAGGCTGACCACCCAGGTAGTGGCGCCTGTGTTCGGATCCTGATAAGGATCGGCAGAAGCCTTTTTAACGTCAGTACCCGAGAGAACCACATTCTCGTCCTCCAGGCTCTCTGCCTGAGTTGTGCCCTTTACGAACACCAGCTGTGCAGTATCGCCCAGCTCACTGATAGCCTCGGCGGGGTCAAAATCCTCCTCGCCCGACTGCCACGGGAAAGATACCATGATACGATGTTTTGTGTAATCGGCATACACCTCACTGTCGGTGATGTTCAGGCTGACGAGTCTCTGCTCGATAACAGCCTTAGCCGCGTCCATTTCATCATCGGTTATCTTCTTGTCCTCATTTTCAAGCTCAGGCTCGAAAGTTGCATTAACGCCGCCCTGAATGTCGATACCCCAGCGTATCTCATCTACGCCCTTGACGTAGCTGTGCTTGATATCGCCGTAATAGGTATGGATACCTGCATAGGTCAGGTAAGCGAAGCCGAGGATCAGGATAAGCACGATGAAGAAAACAGGTTTTGTGATCTTTCGCACTAAAAGTCCTCCTAACAAAATTTACTATGCCGAAAGCCGCGGCATTGCCGCCGCTTCAATAAGCACATTCACCTATACATTATATAACTTTTTAAGAAAAAAGTCAATAGGTTTTTACGATTTCGGCCTGTAAACGCAAAAAAGCGGAGGACCAAAGTCCTCCGCAAAAATATCAGTTTGTCCAGTAGGTGCCCCATGTGGGAACGTTCTGGGGGTCATGGGAAGCGCTGGGGTACTGGCCGACCATCTGGTCGTGGTCAGCGGTCTTCCACTGAACGAAAAGTGCTGTTTCGTCCCTGCCCTCGACCGTAAACTCGCCGAGATACAATATTCCCGAACCCCTTGCGTTCTGGGCGATGGAACGATATACCTCTCTGGTGAATTCATTGTTCGGCTCGGGTGCAGTGCCGCGGCAGTCGATCTCGCTGCCCACATACTGGAGCTCTCTGCCCTCCGTGATATAGGCGGCCTCAAGACTTGCCACACAGTTGTAGGCTACCTTGGCATTGCCGTTTGATTGATTGAGCCTGGATTTCTTGACGTAGCCCATGAGCGATGGTACGAGAATAGCCGCCAATATGCCGATTATGGCGATCACGACCACAAGCTCAACGAGCGTGAAGCCCTTTTTGTTTTTCATTGTGTTTTCCCTCCGTTGAATCCTATAAGAAACAATTGTATGTCCGCGCCCCAAAATGCGGGCATACACCCAACTTTATTGAGATAATTATACTATAAAAGCCCATATTTGTCAATATATAAAATACTTAAAAATCCGTATCAAAATATATGGAAAATAACGCAAAAAAAGAGAGTGGCCTGAAAGACCACTCTCTGAAATATCATGTTGATAAGTAATATCTGTCAGATATTAGCCGATCCATGCTGGGCAGGTATCAACGCTCTGTGCAGGATCAGGATACTGACCAACGATATCATCGTCATCAGCTCTTCTCCACTGAACAGTGAAGTTAGGATTAGCAGCAGTCAGATCGTCGAACTGAACTGCAACCTGGCCGGAACCGTTGCCGTTTGTAGACAGCTCAGCCTCAGCAGAAGTCTTAGCGTCAGCCTCAGTAGCAGAACCGATCAGACCCTGAGTCTCCATGTCAGCCAGATACTCAGCAACTGCGTTGTAAGCAGTCTTAGCATTGCCGTTAGCGGTCTTCAGTCTGGACTTCTTAACATAACCCATCATGCTAGGTACGAGGATTGCTGCGAGCACGCCGATGATCGCAATAACTACTACCAGCTCAACCAGAGTGAAGCCCTTTTTGTTTGAATTTTTCATAGAAAATCCCTCCATAATTAAATAATATTTTGTTCCGCTTTCGCGGTAACTTACTTTGTTATTAGCGGGAAACATTCAACCTCGATCGATCGTTTGAAGCTTCATGTTGTTTTCGTTTCCCTTACTGTGTCTATATTATAACTCATGTTTCCTCATTTGTCAATACTTTTTTGAGATTTTTTTTAAGTTTTTTAGTTTTGTCATCTTTCACAAATCCTACATAATTTAACTGGAAATATTAACCTCAAATAACTTTATGTGTTCTGATTTTAGCATATATCACAGGTTTTGTCAACGTATCGCAAACGTTTTCGACGTTTCTGACGGCAACTAAGACATTTTTTAGTCACAGATAACTTGTTTTGCTAACACGACACCTCTTTAGCATGATGAAGAAAAAGTGAATTTTCGGGTTTTCGTTTTTTCGGAGATAAGCTTATTTTTGATATTTTAACTTCCTTATATATAAAAAGCTCCCGATTTTGAAGTGTATTGCTGATGATACAGAATGGTTTCTTTTCGTATTGTTTCCCCCGCCGAAGGCGGGGGAAACAATACACAACCAAATTGGGATATAAAAAAAAGCCCTGCGGGGCTGCCGCAGAGCTTGTGTGATATGCAGGTTTAGTCGGTCTCGACTACCTTGTTTCCCGATACAGCGTACCAGCCCACACCGAAGATGAACCAGAACAATGGGCTTACGCAGACATAGCTGTCGTTTACTATGCCCACCACCATAAATGTTATGACGGATACATAGGCGCCCAGACGCAGGTGGGTGTAGCGGTCTACCACGGGGCTGATGATAACTGACTTAAGTCCCTTTATAAGGAATGCGCCCAGCAGCACCAGCACAACGCCCAGCGAAAGCACGCCTGAATCCACGGCTATGCCCAGGTACCAGTTATGGGGCTTGTTTACCACCATGGCGGGGGTCTTGTAGACCTCCAGCAGGCTGACGTAGTCATACTGGGGGAAATATGCCACAAAGTTTCCGCTGCCCTTGCCTATGAACAGGCATTCGTCCAGGAAAGATATGGTAGCGCCCCAGATGTAAAATCTTCCCGTAAAGGCGCTGAGGTCCTTCTTGAAGAACTCGGGTCCCTGATAGGTGTTGATAGTTTCCTGAGTATAAAGGCTGTGTACATAGGGCTTGAACTTGTCGTCCTCATACTGGAAGATGAGTTTCTTTTTGTAGCCCAGGTCGATGTACAGCTTATCGGTGGAGGAGAACTTGAAGTTGCAGTTCTTGTATCTCTCATCATTAAAGCAGAAGCACTGGTCATTATTTACATAAGTTTCCAGCTGGCTGCCCTCGGTATCGTAGAACCTTACGGCATATATGCCGCTGTCGGCGGTATAGCACTCGGCGGTAATGGTGTTGCCGCTGTAGTCGTCCAGCACAAGGCTCCTGCCGTCCTGGGCTATGTTTTTCAGGACAAAGTGGTCTTTAGCCAGCTTTTCGCGCTTTTCCTCCACGGTAAGCTTTGCAGCCGAGCCGTTGTTCACAACGGAGTCCAGGCGCTTGCGGAAATCTTCATTGTTCTTCACCATATAGGTGAGGGCACCTGCGGCGACAGCTGCTGCCAGGGCAAAGCCTATCAGTGCGGGCGCACGGGCGATCTTTCCCCTGAACCAGTAGATGATGTATATGACAAGAAGTATCACCGCGCCCCCTGCCACGGAGTAAAGTCCGCCCGAGGAGTTTGAAAGCACAGCACCCAGCGCCACACCTGCGGCGGCCACAAGGCCTATGACCTTGCGGATAATGTTCTTGCTGCCCAGACCCAGCGCTGCGGTTATGGGAAACATAAGTCCGCAGAAGGAGCCGAAGTAGTTGGAGTTGAAGAACGTGATATGCACGTTGCCGCTGGAGCTGTGCAGGCTCTTGGCGACACTGTACTTATCCGCAGGCGCCATAAGGTGCGCCATGAGGTCGGTCTCCTGTATAGGCGTGCCTTTGTACTCCATGATAGTGAAGACCGTTGCTGCCGCAGAGCAGATGATGATAGCCCAGCTGAATCTTTCCAGCGACTTGGTATCGCAGAAATAGTTCATGGCCGCCAGGAAGATGACCAGGTACCCCAGTACCCCCAGCAGACCCTCATACTGCTTGACTATGCCCATCATGACAAGCTCCTTGTTCTCGGAGAATATGCCCGATATGATGAGCAGTACAGCGTATGCTCCTGTTAGTATCATGGGCAGCCGCAGGTTCTTCTTGCGCAGGGGGATATCCTTCCAGCGCTTTTCGATGAATACCTCTTCCACCATGAAGATACCCAGCAGCAGCACTGCCGCTATGACCACGCAGAACTCTTTCTGGAAAAGGAACCAGTCAGTTATGCTGCCCGACTTTGATGAATAAAATCTCTTGGTCAGGTCGGTAAGGGGCTGAACGTGCATATAGGATATGTAGGGCAGTACCGCCATAAAGCAGCACATCAGCAGCGCCACCAGCATTTTGCGCATGGGATAATCACCCTTTATGGCCACGATGATACCCTCATCGGTCTGCTTTTCCCTTTTGCCCTTTTCCTTATCCTCTTTTTTGCTGCCGTGGCTCTTGTCCTCCGCGGGAGGCTCTTCTTCCTTTACCTCTTCCTCGGGGGTCTCCTCTATGGCTTCCTCGTCGTCATCATCATAATCGTAATCGTCGTAATCGCTGCCCTCGGCCTTAAGCTCTTCCAGCTCCAGCCGCCGCATACGCTCATCACGCAGACGCAGTTTATCTTTTTCTGCCAGCCCTGACTCTTTAAGCGCCTGTTTGAAGGCTGCTTCGTCCCGCCAGTCGAAATTAAAATTCAGCAGATCTTCTCTATTCATGCGGTCAAACACCTCTCTGTCAAAATTCATACATAATCATTATAGCACACCCCGCAGAATATTGCAATAGTTGGAAGTGCTGAAATCACGGCCTTAAGAAGACTTCTTTTAGCACCTTTGGCGCTGCACCCATACTATTATAAAAAAGGACTGCGCTAAAAAAGACCGCAGGCTTTCGCTTGCGGTCTTGTCCTTTTGTATAGTATACTTATTCTTCCGCAGTGGTGGCTTCATCGGGGGCAGCGGTAACTGTCCAGCTGAACTCGGCTCTGTCATCGGCAGGTGCATACTTGTCCAGCAGCCAGAACTGCTCGCTGTCTTCATCAAGCACATAAACTCTGCTGTTGTCTGCCGTAACAGCTGCGGTAGCCACCTTTGTGCTGCTTTCGCCCTTGCTGTCGTATATTGCGAAAACATAGCTCAGGGTGCCGTCTACCTGCTGTTCGCCCAGGTAGCCGTAAAATCTCTTGGTGCTTTTTTTCTTCTTGGGGAAATTCTTGTCGATGGTCTTGATGACACGATCGAAAGAGGGCTCTACTTCTGCGGGTATCTCCGCAAAGGTCTCGCGGGGAGGTATGGTGAAACTCTCGGTGGTCTGGGCGTCGGTAGTCACATCTTCATTGGCAGTGGTGACAGCCATAGCAGGCTCAGCCTTTTCAATTTTCTTTTCAGACTTCTTGCCGCAGCCGCTTGCCAGCAGGGCGCAGCAGATAACTGTCAGCATGATGAACTTCTTCATTCTGTATCTAACCTCCATGGAGAATAATAGACTTGTTCTGCGCACTGCCCCTGAGGGTAGTGTACAGTATATCACACCTTATAAAAGGCTGTTTGCTGTGTTTACCGAGGCGAACTTTCCGCCTCTGCATAAGGGATTATAGCATACCCCTCGCCCTTTGTAAAGGGGTGGGGGAAAAATTCCCCGTTATGAACAACCACCACAAAAACGGAGAGTTATTTTTGTGTATTTGCACAATAGACATCTGCGGGAATAGTATAGTCTGCACAAGACAAAGCCTCCCGCATAAAAAGTCTGCCCCCGAGCCTTTCAGGAAAGCTCGGGGGCATTCAGCTTATTTGTGCTGTTAAGATCAATCGGGCTTTAAAAGAAGTCCATATCGCCTTTTACTTGACTCAGTTCATTCAGGAACTTATCAATTGATACTAACGCATCACATATTTCCGATCGTTCAGCACTCATTGTAAATTCAATGCTGCTCCTATATTGATCTGAGCTGTTTTTTATCGTTCCGTGAGCCTTGCAGCGGCATTTGTCATCAAACTCAAAAACAATGTTCGTCCTGTCGTTGTTATAGTTGTTCAATACAGCTTTTGCGTTCTTGCTGAACAGTATATCATAGGCAGTATCAAGCTCCAGATAGAAATAATATATATTTCCTATGGTGATATCACATTCAAAATGACAATCCATACCATTGCATTTATAGATGACTTCAAAAGTTCCCGACAGCTCCTCTTTACTGCCGAGTGTTCTTATCTCTTTGCACTCCAATGCAAACAACTGCTCTCCGCTGTTCAGCTCGATCAAACGGAAAGGCAGCGAAAGGCCATTAAAATCTTCCATTGCAGGGAACACCTCCTGTCAGCAAAATACCGATCATTGTCAGCAGCTATTATATCACGGCATGACCGCCCTGTCAATACCTGTCAACACAAAAGCCATAGTATCCCCGAACTTGTATCGGAAATACTATGGCTTGAAACTTCTGTATCAGCGCCGCCCCGAAATTCAGGAGGCTGTGCTTTATACTATATTAAATTACATACCGCTGTCGATAATGGTGGAGTTCATGAATACGTTGCCCTGGTCAATGGTGATCTTGGTCAGGTACATATTGCCGCCCAGCTGGAAGAGCACGCCGTCCCAGCCATGCTCGGTGTCAGCGTCATCTGTGGGAGCAGTGAAAGCGTTGTCGATGAGCTTGTTTACTTCCTCAGCGGGGATAGTGAACTCGATCTGCTTAACGTCGTGGTTGCCTATCTTGATGAAGCCGTCGCCCTTGACGAATACGTCAGGCCATTCCTGCTCGATCTTGGGCTTGTTGTCCTTGGTCTCGGGAGTAGCCAGATCCTCGCCGTTAGCTACCACATAGTCGGTCAGGTCAGGGTCGTTAACTGAGGGATAATCGGTGATAAGGCCCTCAAAGGTCTCGCCGAACTTGCTCCAGCCGTTTGCTCTGGAGGGTCCGATAACTATCTGGGTCTTGTGCTGGTCGGTAACACCCTCCTCGATCATCTGGTTGTAGGACTCAACATACTCGAAGTCAACTACCATGTGGATGTCCTTGTCTCTGTCAAAGCTTCTTGCGTCGATGAAGTCGCTGCCGAAGGAGCTGCCCCATGCGTCGGAGATCTGGTCGGTCAGCTCAAAAACGGTCTCGGTAGCGTTCTCGTCATAGCCTGTTACCTTGGTTATGTCGAACTCAGCAGGCTCAGCAGCCTCGCCTTCGCCCTCTTCCTCAGCCTCGCTCTCAGCGGGAGCCTCGGTCTCTTCAGCTTCGCTCTCAGCGGGTGCCTCAGTCTCAGCGGGAGCTTCGCTCTCTGCCTCTTCCTCAGAGCTTTCCTCTGCAGCGGCGGTCGTGGTAGTGGTGGTCTCGTCAGCCTTGCTGTCCGAAGCGGTATCGCCGCAGGAAGCAAAGGTCAGTGCTGCCAGTGACAGCGCCAGTGTCATAGCAAGTATCTTTTTCATTTTAATACCCAGCCTTTCTTTAAGTAAGAGATTACCCTCTCTCCATATTATCCGTCGGCGGGGTCTCCCGCCTTACTTTCTAATGCTTGTATTATAGCAGATTTCAGGCACTTTTTCAATAATTGTATATAAATATCATCACATATGACAAAAAGAGATTTTATGATATCGTTTCCAGTTCTACACATCGGACAAATCGTTACGATACGTTAGTTTATTGCTGTCGGAAAAATTGGTAAAACTTCACAAAGTAAGTTTGGTAAATTCGTTTTAAATGTTAGGGCTTTTTTGTTGAAAAAAAGGTAAAAATGTGGTATACTTAAACCAAGTAATAGTGCATATTAACTATATTAAAATATGTTGATATATTTACACGGGAGGTCGATGAAGGATGACTATGAAGCTGTTGAGAGGGGTACTTGCAGCGGCTTTAGCATCGGCGGCAGCAGTCGGGAGCGTGCTCTCGGCCAGTGCATACGAGCTTGAACGGCACACACAATCCGAGATAAAGGATATGTATGAGAAACTGTATTTTGATACCCATAGCGTGCCCGAGTTCACGCAGAACTACTCCACCGAGTATCCTGCCAATGCGGGAAAGCTCAGTGAGGACACCCTGGAAGAGGGGCTGAATTCTATCAATTTCTGTCGGTATCTGGCAGGTCTGCCCTACGATGTGGAGCTTGATGAAGAGTACAACACGGCGGCGCAGAATGCCAGCCTTATCATTTATATGAACGCTGACAAGGCGCTGACCCACAAGCCTGAGCAGCCTGAGAACATGGGCGATGACTTGTATGCGTCTGCCTACAAGGCTTCCGGTGAGTGCAACATAGGCAAGGGCTACCTGAATACTCAGGCCTCGGTGGTACAGGGGTATATGTCCGATACGGATACCTCAAACCTGCCCATGCTGGGGCACAGGCGCTGGATACTAAATCCCGATATGCAGAAGACAGGCATAGGCTCGGTAGGCAACGGTACTGCCATGTATGTAAGGGACAAGTCCCGCGAGGACAAGTTCACGGGGGATTACCTCTGCTGGCCCCCTGCGGCCATGCCCAACGAGATGGTGGGAAACGGCAAGGCAGGCTATGCTTATTCGGTAACGCTGAACAATGCCTACGACAAGCCCGAAAGGGACAAGGTAAAGGTAAAGCTGACCTCAAAGCTGCTGGGGAAGACTATAGTCTTCGATAAAAATTCATCAAACTCATTTTCGAGCGATGAGGAACTGGTGGGCTACTTTGATATCAGCGAGAGCTACATAGGCTTCGGCAACTGCATTATTTTCAACCCCGGTGTGCTGCCAGCCAACGATGTGGTCGATGTGGAGATCACGGGCATTTACAAGAACGGCGTTGAAAGCCCCATAACCTACAAGGTAAACTATTTCGACCTGCTGGACGAAAGCGATTATCCTCTGGGCTTTGACCAGAAGAATTATGAGCTGGAGCTGGGCAGCTCCATGATGCTCAGCGGCTACAAGAACCCGCTGACAAACAGCGTTTACCGCCTGTATTACGGCACCGACCCCGGAACTAAGATAACCGATTATGTGGACAAGATAGAGTCGGGCGGAAGTGTTTTCATGACAGGCAAGAAGGAGGGCGTGTTCACCGTATATCTGGGGGACAGCTCGACTTATTACAGTGACTATGTCACCACCGTTACGGTCACTCACCGCCATGTGAGGGGCGGCTGGATCATAGATGAGGTGGCCAGGGAGGAAACTCCCGGGTCAAGGCACCGAGAGTGTACCCTGTGCGGCAAGATAGTAGATGAAGAGGTGCTTCCTGCGACCTCGCTGACAGTGGCAGATGTGCAGTTCTATGCGGACAAGTTCATCTACACAGGTGAGGCTGTGGAGCCTAAGATAAAGGTCTACTCAGGGGAAAAGCGCCTGGTGCAGGGCACTGACTACGTGGTAGAGTACGAGAACAACACAGATACGGGAACGGGTGTTGTCATCATCAAGGGCAAGGGATATTTTGAAGGCGAGAAGCGGGTAGAGTTCGAGATAGTCAAGCGTGACCCCGTTTCGGTGAACAAGCTGGATATCTCTTTCAAGAGCGACAACATCTACTACACAGGCAAGGATATCGAACCTAAGGTCACTGTCAAGGAGGGGGCTAACACCCTCGTCAAGGACAAGGACTACACCCTGACCTATGAGAACAACCACAATGCAGGCACTGCAAAGATCGTAATAAAGGGCCAGGGCGACTATGTGGGCACAAGGAACATGAGCTTCACCATACAGCCCGCAGATATAGGCTATCCCTGGGAGAACGGTAAGCTGGGCGATGTGAAGTACACGGGCTTGCCCATAATGCTCAGGCTGAAGCTGAAAAGCCAGGTATCGGGCGAGGAACTGACCGAGGGAGTTGACTATGAGGTCAGCTACAAGGACAACACCAATGTGGGTACTGCCACCATTACCGTTACGGGTATAGGAAATTACAGCGGCACCACCACAAATACCTTCGCCATAGTTGAAGCAGCAGACTACACAGGCCCCGATGAGAGAGATGACCTCATCGAGATGGACTGCAACACAGCGCTGGTGATAAAAGGCGCCAGCGAGGAGGACACGGACATCACCTTTATAGGTGAGGACGGCACAAGGTACAAGGTAGTGGCGGTCATCGACTGCACTTTCTATGCCGATCTTCCCGAGGGCGAATATGTGGTGTGGATACTGAGAAGATCCTGCAGACCCGTATGCACCAACATAACTGCGGGCAGCGTGCTTGCCTCGGTCGATGTGGGCGTTTACAAGTACGGCGACCTCAACCGTGACGGCGATATAAATGTTACGGATATTGCCATTTCCGCCGCTATAACCAAGGGCATACGCCCGCCTGTCGATGATGAACAGGGCGAGCTTGCTGATGTTAACCTGGACGGCGAGATGAACGTTACTGATACCCTTATAATAGCAGCCCATGCCAAGAGCATAAGGGCGCTGGTAGTAGATGTGGATTTCGAGATACCCGATGATACAGACAGCAGGCCCGGCGATGAGGGTCAGCAGGACGACCTTACCACCGATGAGCAGGCAGAGATACAGTACGAGAAGATAAAGGCCGATTATCTGGAAGAATTCGGTACCGAATGGGGCGAAAGAAGTCTGGGATACCCGGGCTTTGCCAACCTTGACCTTGACGGCGATGAGGTGGACGAGCTGTTCATTCAGGGCAGCTACATCTACGGCACACCTGACAGGCTTTATGCCATAGTGGACGGCAAGGCTGAGCTGCTCAAGGAAGTTCCTCAGGCTGAGGGCAAGTTCCTGGTGCTGACCGACAAGGACGGCGAGGTATATGTCCAGTGGACGGAAAGCGGTTCGACTTACTTTGAGGTGTACAAGTACGCAGGCGGTAAGCTGGAGCTGCAGGAAAAACTGGTGTTCAGCCCCGCTGCACCCGCAGACAAGGACTTCGGCGAGTACACAAGGATAGACCTTGCAAGACTTACCGAGCTGAACGAAGGGCAGATAGTTTTTGATTAAAAAAAAGCCGCACTCAGGTGCGGCTTTTTCATATCTGTTCGTCGGCGCTGTTTGACCTGACCGTTTCTGCAAAGCTGCGGAAAGCGCGGCACATGGGGGAGTAGTTGAAAGTGAATGAAGCTGTGGGCGCATCAAGCTTGTTGACAGTTACCGAGTTATCTTCAAGGCACAGCTGTATCTTGCCTATGGTAACGGTGCGGACATCTTCTGCTGGGGTCAGCGGGGGTGCTATCTTCACCAGGGGCCTGCAGCGGGAGAGCAGGGCATCGTAGGAGCGTCTGCATTTTCCCAGACTTTCCCTGTCGGTGATGTAACGGTATTCGGCCTCATCTGCCATATCCCGCACCGAAAAGCTCTGCACACAGGCATTTTCGGGGTCAAGGAAGATAGTGCAGGTAAAGCGGTCCCCTGCGGGGCGGGTGGAATAGTAGGGCTCGATAAGGCCTGTGAGGTACAGGGGCATCCAGCTGATTATGGCCTGTATCATCTCGTTCACGCCCCGTTCGACGTTGTGTATTATCTTTATGCGGGTGCCGTTGCGCAGGCAGGAAAGCATCATCGCAGCCCAAAGCTCCTTGAAATCCCCCGAGAGCCAGTCCATGCGGTGATCGGAGTACAGCAGTATCTCGCGGCTGCGGTTCTCGGATACGGAGGACAGAAAGCGTATGACCGCCTGCTGCAGACCTGCGTTACCCGAATACCTCTCCTGTATCAGCACAGGGGGCACATTGAAGGAAACAGGAGGCAGCGATCCCTGGCTGCGGGGTATGTTCATCTGCTCGATGAAGCTTTTTACCGCCTGGACGTTGGCGGGCATACCGTGGTCGTACAGCCATATGTATATCAGTTCTGCCAGATGAGCTTCATCAGCCCTTACACCCAGCAGCCCGCTGACCTGCTCCAGCTTGTTCTGCTCGGTCATGCGTTCGGCCAGCACGGTGCAAAGCCTCATCATCATGCCTGTGCTTTTGCGGGGGATCCTTTCGCCGTTCTTCATGCGGCTGATGTAGGAGGCATCAACGCTCAGCGCCCTGCTCAGCTTGCTGTTGGATATGTTCACAAGATCCATAAGGGCGGTAAGCTTCCTGCCGAAAAGCTTAAGGCTGTCCTCACTGCTGTCGTCATCGGGAAGCACCCTTTCATCAAAAAGCCAGTTTATCAGGCTTGATATCATAGCGTTTTTTTCGATGCTGCCTGTGCCCAGCAGCCTGCAAAGGTCATCAAGCCTGCCGTTGTCGCAGCAGTAGTTGTAAATGCCCTCGGTGAATTTCCTGACAGTGGTGCTGCTTTCGCTGTAGCGCCGCGAACCGCTTTTCAGGCGGCAGAAATTGGCGGGGGAACAGCCTGCGTAACCTGCGATAACGCTGTTTTCCACATCAAGTTTTTTCAGCAGATAGGCTATCTTCTGTGAAAGCATAGGCTCACCGTCCTTAGTTAAGATCTATCCCGTTCCGGTTGCGTATTGCTATTTTGCATCATCGGCAATGCACATCGGAATTGGGAGTCAAATTTATAACATTATAACATACAGCTAAGTAAAAATCAATTATATGCAACCGAAAAAATGCCTGTATGCGCCCTTGCGGGGGCTTGTACGGAAATTTGCTATTTACAAATCCGTGATAATGTGATATAATAATCGTGTATGTAGGTTTTAAACCGTTAAATCGTTAAATCGGAAAGAGTGATAGATATGGTATTTCGCTGTGAACTTAAAAGAGTGGTGGACGACACCTATGATATCCAGATAGGCCACGGTCTTCAGGGGCAGCTTATAGCTGACCTCAAGAACGGTCTTACGGGCAAGCGCAGGTTTGCGGTCATCACTGACAGCATAGTTGAGGGGCTTTATGCAAGGGACATCTACGAGCAGATAAAGGCAGCAGGCTTTTCGGCGGAGCTGTTCGTGATCCCCGAGGGTGAGAAGTCCAAGAGCAGGCAGATGAAGGAGTTCCTGGAGGACAGTATGCTGGAAAAGGGTCTGCGCCGTGACTGTGCGGTAATAGCCGTAGGCGGCGGCGTGGTAACTGACCTTGCAGGCTTCGTGGCAGGCACCTTTGGCAGGGGAGTGCCCTTTGTGAATTATGCCACCACCCTGCTGGCAGCAGCAGATGCTTCCGTAGGTGGCAAAACTGCGGTGGATACCCCCCTTGCCACCAACCTGATAGGTATGTTCAACCAGCCCGACAAGGTCTACCTTGATATAGATACCTGGAAGACCCTGCCGAGAGAGCAGATATCCAGCGGCCTGGCGGAGACCATAAAGCACGGCTGTCTGGGGGACAGGGAACTGTTTGAATACCTGGAAGAAAATGTTGAAAAGATATTTGCAGGTGACGTTGAAGCCTGCGAATACATAGCTGAACACAACTGCGCTGTAAAGTATAAGGTGGTCATGCAGGACGAAAGAGAAAGCGGTCTGCGTGAGGTGCTGAACCTGGGACATACCGTGGGCAGGGCAGTGGAAACTGTATCGGATTACAGGCTGTACCACGGCGAGGCTGTGGCCATAGGCACAGTGGCGCAGGCAAGGCTGGGCGAGAAGTACGGCTATATCTCCCCTGAGGACAGACAGCGGGTGGAAACACTGCTTGCAAGGGCAGGCCTGCCTGTACGCATACCCGATTACATAGACAAGGCTGCACTGGTGAAAAAGCTGTATACGGACAAGAAGGTCCGTGACGGCAAGCTGAGGTTCGTTTTCCAGAAAGGCATAGGCGAGGTAGTGCAGTTCGGCGAGAACAGCTTTGCCAAAGAGATAGCCGAGGCTGAGATAGCTGAGATAATCGCGCAGATGTAAACTATGCTCCCGAAACTGTTTCATCAAGAACAGGAATTATGTATCATCGGCGGTACAAATCAGTATCGGGTGCTGTAAGAAATGAGATAAAGGAAAGATACCATGGATATAAAAATAACTCCTGCAAGGCTGCAGGGCAAGGTGACGCCCCCGCCCTCAAAATCGGTGGCACACAGAATGGTCATAGCGGCGGCACTGGCGGAGGGAACTTCTGTCATCGAAAGGGTGTACCCCTCGGTGGATATACTTACTACCATCGAAGCCATGCGTCAGCTGGGGGCGGAGATAACCGTCGAGGGCGAAAGGGCTGTGGTAAAGGGCATAGGCAAGGCCCCCGAGAGTGCAGTGATAGACTGCTGTGAAAGCGGTTCGACCATGAGGTTCATCATACCTGTGGCGGCGGCCCTGGGGGTGAAGACCACTTTCCTCGGCAGGGGCAAGCTGCCCGAAAGACCTATAACACCTTATCTCACCGAGTTCCCCAAGCACGGGGCCGACTTTGACTACAGCGGCACCATGCCCTTTACTGTCAGCGGAAAGCTTTGGGGAGGCCGCTATGAGATAGACGGCGGCATATCCTCCCAGTTCATCACAGGGCTGCTGCTGGCGCTGCCTGTCACAGGGCAGGAGAGTGAGATAGCCCTGACCTCAAGGCTGGAGTCAAGACCCTATGTGGATATAACACGCGGGGTCATGGCGGACTACGGGGTGGATATCACCGTGACGGAAAATGGTTTCCTTATCCCCGCGGGGCAGAAGTTCAGGTCTTTCAGCGGCGCTGTTGAGGGCGACCATTCTCAGGGGGCTTTCTTCGAGGTGGCGGACGCATTGGGCTCAAAGGTGGAAATTTCGGGGCTAAATGTAAATTCTTTTCAAGGCGACAAAAAAATCATTGAAATATGCAGAGAAATGGTGTATAATAAAAGTGGTGCTTTGCGCCCCTTTGAAGTCGATGTGGCTGATATACCCGACCTGGTGCCCATACTTGCAGTGCTGGCAAGCTTCTGTGAGGGTGAGAGCAGGATAACGGGGGCGGCAAGACTTAGGCTGAAAGAGAGCGACCGTCTTGCGGCCATGGAGGAAACGCTGAATGCCCTTGGGGGAGATGTTACTGCCACTGAGGACAGCCTTATTATAAAAGGTAAGGAAAAACTCAGGGGCGGGGCGAGAGTTTCTGCCCATAACGACCACCGCATAGCTATGGCCATGGCCATAGCTGCCACAAGATGTGACGAGCCCATAGTCATAGAGGGCGCTGAGTGCGTGAGAAAAAGCTATCCCGATTTCTGGGAGGTCTACAGGAGCCTTGGCGGCATAGCCTGCGAGGTCTGAACAGTTCGTCGGGGAACACGGTAAGTTTTACTTTTAAGGCATAGCAAAGGTCTGCTGATGACCCTGCTGCCACGGAGGGACGGATATGGAAAGCTTTGGCGAGTTTGTATTTGCAGAGCCCTACAGGGGCATACCTGTTGAGGCTGTGAACGATGTCCTGCTGCCTGAGGATTATCTGGCATTCATGCATGAGCATAACGGCGGCGAGGGCGATGTGGGCGGCACCTACCTGGTGCTTTTCCCGCTGGAGGAACTGCAGACGGTCAATGACAACTATGAGGTCACAAAGGTGCTGCCCGACAGCGTCATCATAGGCTGTGACGGCGGCGGTGAGCTTTACGGCGTGGATGAGCAGGGCAGGTATTTCAATGTGCCTGCTATCATGGATAAGGAAGATGTTTCCTATCTGGGGAACAGATTTGATGAATTTTTTGAAAAGGTGAAGAGTTTCTGGGAGGAATGAAACTATGAACATCGACAGGATAGACTGGCATTATGATGACGCAGAACAGCTCTACACCGATACCCATGAGGTCACGGGGGAATTTACCGAGGAGCAGTACCGTGAGATAGAACTTAAGGCCTGCAACCATATCGGGCTGTTTATAAGGTGGATAATGGATAACCACTTTGAGGGACATGGTGAGGAGATCACCCCTGCGGCCTGTGAAAAGGTGAGAAAGGGCGAGATATCGGGTGCTGAGTACCTGCTGGACTACTGCGACGGCAAGTTCTGGGACGTTGATGTGTGCAGTGAGATAATGCCCTTTGTCGAGGACTATTATGTGAACAGCGGCAGGTTCTTTCGTGATTACGGGGAAAGCTGTGGCTCTGAGGGCGGGGAGGATATGCCCTGCTATAGCTTTATCAGCGGCGACGGCGACTACAGCAGGCTGAAAGAGCGCATCGATATGGCATACAAGAAGTTCTGCGAGGAAAATAATGGCTGATTATATAACCTACCTGAGAAGCATGGTGGGGCACGAAAAAGTCTTCATGGCAGCTGCCTGTGCGGCAGTGGGCGATGATGAGGGCAGGATACTTCTGCAGAAGCGCAAAAGCGGTCTGTGGGGGCTGCCGGGCGGCATAGCCGAGCTGGGTGAAGCGCTGCACGAAACGGCAGTGCGGGAGGCTTACGAGGAAACAGGCCTTGAGGTCGAGCCCGAGGTGCTTATAGGCATATATTCAAAGTACGAAGCTGTCTGCGCCAACGGAGATAAGCTTCAGCCTGTGACAGCGCTGTTTCGCTGTAAAGTGACAGGCGGAGAACTGAGGTGCGATGAGAACGAAACGCTGGAGCTGAGATATTTCAGCAGGGAAGAGCTTCCCGAGATATACAGCCTGCAGCACAAAGATATGATAGAAGACTATTTTTCGGGAAAGGCAGGCAATTTCAGATAGATATACAAAAGGAGGACGGCAAATGGGATTATTTGCAAAGCTTTTCGGAGGCGGCAGCAGGGAAGATGACTTCGAGCCTGCACAGAAGCCCCGTGAAATGGGACCCGTGACCCTGAGGACGGCCAGAAACGGCGGATATGATAAGACCGAAACACTGATGCTGCTGGACAGGCTGGGCAGTGAGCTGCTGGCGCTGGAGGAGGCAAGAGATGCGAGAGCGCAGGGAATGAGCGTTCAGCTGCCCCCTGAGTTCCGCTTTGATATGCCAAGGCAGGTATCGGCGGGCGGATTTGATGGGGCGGACACAGAGGCCTATCTCAATGACCTTTGCGGCAGGATAGCCCGGCTTCGGGCTGAACTGATGTGAGCCTTTTGTAAGAGAACTTTTCATCTGCGGTACTGCTGCGGATCTGACAATACAGAGAGGGAGGACAAGTAAATGTCATCAACTTGGAAAAATAATATAAGCTTCACCGTTTTCGGTGAGAGCCACGGACCTGCCATAGGTGTGTGTATGGATAATGTTCCCCCCGGGGAGAGCATAGATGTGGACAAGATATACAAGTTCATGTCCCGCCGTGCCCCGAAGAAGGACGGCACTACTACCATGAGGAGGGAGAGCGATATCCCCCAGATAATCTCGGGCTACCACAACGGCAAGACCACGGGTACCCCTCTGGTGGCCATGATAGCCAACAGCGACCAGCATTCGCAGGATTACAATAATCTCTCAAAGCTGGCAAGACCGGGTCATGCTGACTACACAGGCGCCCTGAGATACCGCGGCTTCAACGATATACGCGGCGGCGGACATTTTTCGGGCAGGCTGACAGCACCTCTGTGCTTTGCGGGCGCTGTGGCACAGCAGATACTGGAGAAGAGGGGCATTTACATAGGCGCCCATGTAGCTGAGATACACGGCATAACCGATAAGTCCTTTGACCCCATAAATACTTCAAGACAGGATATCATCGAGCTGAGAGAGAAGGATTTCCCTGTTATCATCGACGTTCAGGGCAACGAGATGAAGAAGGAGATACTCCATGCCAGGGAGGAGAAGGACAGTGTCGGCGGTATCATCGAGTGCATTGCCATAAACGTGCCCGCAGGCATAGGCTCGCCTATTTTTGACGGCCTGGAGAATTCCATAGCACAGCTGATCTTCGGCATACCCGCAGTAAAGGGCCTGGAGTTCGGCGCAGGCTTCGATGTGGCTAAGATGACAGGTTCTGAGAACAATGACGAGTTCTATGTGAACGAGAGAGGCATTGTGGCTACAAAGACCAATTCCCACGGCGGGATACTGGGCGGTATATCCTCGGGTATGCCCATAACCCTGAGAGTTGCGGTGAAGCCTACGCCCTCCATATCCCAGCCCCAGGAAACGGTGGATTATTCTGCCATGAAGAACGAGACCCTGGTGGTAAAGGGCAGACATGACCCCTGCATAGTTCCCAGGGCAGTGCCTTGCGTTGAGGCAGCCGTGAGCCTGGCAGTGCTGAGCCATATGCTTGAATATCCAAATTTTTAGACAGCTTCCCGAAAGAGGGTGATCAAGACGATAAATAATCCTGAAAACTACATTTCCGGGAACATGAAGAACGTCACAGAGGTCTACCGTGTGCAGATACTGCTGGCGTACTTCCTTAACAGGATAAATCAGCTCTGCACACCAAATCAGCTGACAGAGATAGCTACGGGCGAGGGTATAGTGAACTATTTCGACTATACCGCAGCCGTAAGCGCCATGCTGGAAAACGGTACGCTTGAAACAGTGGAGATAGAGGGCACAGAGTATTACCGTCTCACCGAAAAGGGCAGGGCAGGTGCAGAGAATTTCAAGAAACAGGTGGAGAAAAGCCTGCGTGACAAGATATATGCATCGGGGCTCAGGCTGTTCGCCCAGCTGAAAAGCGAAATGGATATCTGCTTTGATATACAGCCCGTGGGCAGCGGCTACAATGTGGGCTGCAAGTATAAAGACGGCGATATGACCCTTATGGACATGAACCTTTATGCCCCTGATGAGGACCAGGCGAATTTTATCAAATCAAAAATAAAAATGAACCCCACGGATTTTTATTGCAGGGTGATAGACTATATAATAGAGAACGAGGAGTATGTGCCAAGCGTTGCTGAGGTCGAAGAGGGTGCATCAGACACATCTTTTATGCTGTGAGTAAGAAGATTGCAGCGCGAAAAAAGCTCCCCGTGGGATAAATAATGTTTTGAACAGCGTGGTGCTGAGTGCCATGCTGTTTTTTAGTGGAAATGAGTTGTGCAATTTCGACACAATTTTCGGTGAAAGTAGAAAATCATTTTACTTGACAATCGAGGAAAATCGTGCTATAATAATTAAGCTGTCAGGGAGGGCAAGACCTCCTAAAGCCCGAAAAGAGCGAAGCGAAGGCCTCAGGCGAGAGCGCGGAGTTTGGCGATGAGGGTAAAAAA
>NZ_JAFUAG010000037.1 GCF_017464355.1 Ruminococcus sp.
CCAAGACCCGAGCACGCCTTGACCATAGTGAACGAATGAGCGAGGAACGAGCGAATGAGCGAACGACGGTCAAGTTACTGCGTGAGGGTCTTGGTGCGCAGGGGGAGCATGAGGGGTTTCACCCCTCATTTAGAATAGGAGTTAAAAATGGCAAGACCTGCAAAAAGTGCGGCGGTGACAGTGAAACATCTGACCGCAGACGAACGCTCTGCCAGGCTGGCGGGCGAGAAGAAACTGAAAGGCGCTGGGGGCAGACCCAAACCGCCGAAACATCTTTCAGCTGAACAGAGGAAGATATTCTCGGCGGTGGTGAAACAGCTCAGTGAAGCGGATATACTGTGTGCCCTTGACAGCGCTATCCTCGCCCAGTATGCCATAGCAAAGGATATGCTGCGGCTTATGGACGAGGAGATAGCAAGAGATCCCGAGCTGCTGGCTTCGGCACAGTATATGTCTTCACGCAAGCAGTATATGTCGGACTTCTTCCGCTGTACCAATGAACTTTGCCTTTCCCCCCAGAGCAGGGCGAAAATGGCGAACATGGCAATGAACAGCGCTCAGGCTGACCCTCTTTTGGAAGCGCTGAGGAGTATCCCCGAGGAAGCCGCCGAGGAGACCGCCTCAGACGACTTCGACAGCGTGCCCGATGACCTGACGGTGGAGATAACGGACGAATTCACGGAGGTTGAAGAATGACCGTCAGAATGGCGCAGTGCATAGTTGACCTGATAGTGATACAGGGTCGGCTGTGGGAGATGAGGTATAACGAGAACCATGATGAGAAAGGGCGGTTCACGTTCGGAAAGAGTGGTTCAGCTGTTTCAGGAAAAACTGTTGACAAATCGGGGAAAAGTGATATAATTGAAGTTGATCCTACCGGGTGTAATGATTTCAAGGTCAAAGGTTTTGCAAACAAGCAGAAATTAAATAATCATTGGCAGAATGGAAGAACTCACAAAGAGGAATTTGTTAAAGACGGCATAATTACAAAAGAGCAGTATGAAAGAGAAGGTATAAAACTTGTCGAGTCTGCTGTTGGCGGTGATATTATAGGTCATACTGATGCGCACAATAATGTTATTCGATATGATACAAAGAGAAATTATTTTGCTAAGGGCGACCCGAATAAGGGATTAAGGACTTTCATGAAACCCAAAGAAGGCAGGCAATATTATGAGACCCAAAGAGAGGAGGACCTGAAACATGGAGGAAAAGCATAAATGTCCTGTGTGTTTAAGATATGAATTTGAAGAATATGGAAGCTTTGACTTCTGTCCGATTTGTGGGTGGTGTGATGATCCTCTTGAAGGTTCAAAGCCCGGCTACAAAGGCGGATATAACGGCATGACTGTCGAAGAATACAGACAGGCTTGGATAAATAATGACAAAGTTTGCTTCGTATCAAATGAATAATGTACTGACCGCCCGAATAAGGCGGTCTTTTTATGCCCGAAAGGCGGTGACAGGTCAGTGAAAACATGAAGATACAGGATACCAATGCTTACAGATATGCGGTGTGGTGCGCAAGGTCGGGCTCACCCAGGGTGCCGAGATATGTGCGCTTGCAGTGCGCTGAATGGCTGGATATAGCCGACGGCAAGCGGGGCGGGCTGAGGGTCAGTATGGCGAAGTTTGCCGTGATACGCAGGCTGCTCATGCTGATGACACACCCCGATCTGAACTGCACCATGTATGCAGGGCTTGAACCTTATGCCCTCCTGTTCATCACAGCCACGTTCTGCACGCTGAAAAAGGACGGCAGGCGGCTCTACGAAACGGTCATACTGGAGATATGCCGAAAGAACTACAAGACCTTCACCTCGGCGGTCATCTTCATCATACTCATGCTGACAGAGCCTGACTTCTCCAGGTTTTTCAGCGTTGCCCCCGACTACAAGCTTTCAAGTGAGCTGAGGCTGGCGGTGCGCAAGATAGTCAAGGCTTCCCCCGCACTGGCAAGGCATTTCAAGATAACCCGTGAAATGGTCACCTGCAAACTGACGGACAGCGAGTACACTCCCCTTGCCTACTCCAACGACAAAATGGACGGCAAGCTGGCTAACGCTTTTCTTGCTGACGAGGCGGGCGCCCTTGACACCTACCCCGTGGAAGCGATGAGAAGCTCGCAGATAACCCTTGCCAACAAGCTGGGTATCATCATCTCCACCAAGTACCCCGAGGAAGAAAGCGTCTTCACCGATGAGGTGGACTTCGCAAAGAAGGTGCTGGAAGGCCTGATAAAAGACCCCACGGTCTTTGCCCTGCTGTATGAGCCTGATGATGACATCATCTCGCAGTGGCAGACTAACAGCAATGTTATCTTTCAGTCGAACCCCGTAGCCTGCCACAACAGGACGGTCTTTGAAGCCATACTGAAACTGAGGGCGAAAGCTGTTCTCTATGAGGACAAGCGGGAGAACTTCCTGACCAAGCACTGCAATATCCAGTACAAGAGCCTGGGCAGTGAGGGCTACATCGAGATAGATCTGCTTAGAAAATGCAGGCAGAAGATACCCGATGACTTCTGGTCGGGCAAGCAGGTGTACATCGGCACCGACTTTGCCGAGAGCGACGACAACACAGGTGTGGCAATGATGACTTTCTTCGGGGATAAGCTGTACCTTAAGGTGTGGGCATTCTACCCCGCAGGCAAGGAGAAGATAAAGTCTACAAGAGAACACGTCAACTACAAAAAGCTGAGGAAGAAAGGTCTGTGCTTTGCCACGGGGGACCCCGACAGCCTTATAGTTGACTACGGCGAGATAGAGCGCTTCATACAAAGCCTGCCCGAACGCTACGGTGTGGAGATAGTTCAGCTGGGCTTCGACCGCCGAAACGCCCTTGCCACGGTACAGCGCCTTGAAGCGGCAGATGAGCCTATCGAGTGCGTTGAGATAAGACAGCACAGCTCGGTGCTGAGCCCTGCGGTAAAGCTGCTGAGGGAGTATGTGTACAACGGCGACTTCGCCTACGACAGCGACAGTCAGCTGTTCGAGATAAACGTGCAGAATGCCCGCTGCACCAGGGACACGAACCTTAACCCCTACGTCAACAAAAAGCGCAGTTCGGGCAAAGTAGACCTGGTAATGGCGGCCATAGATGCAGTCTACCTGATAAACGAAAACGAGATACTTGCCCCCGCCAGTGACTTCGGGGTGCAGGTTTGACAAAAACAGACACCTGTGCTATAATATGAGCATGGGTGCTGTACACAGCGGCAAAAGGCGGTTCAAATCTTCCTCCGGAAACGGAGGTGAGCAATGTATGAGCGTTATGGAAGTACTTACACTGATACTGGTAATAACAAACATAATCACCCTTGTGGTGAACATTTGCAATAAAAAGAGATAACCGCCCCACTCTGACATAGGACGGTTATCAAAAAATAACTTACTCTGGAGGAGAACCGCACAAGCCGTGCAGCACCCTCTTTGTTACACACATTATACCACACAACAGAATAAATGTCAAGCGTTCCGAAAGGGGCGCTTTTTTATTTGGGAGGTGAACATCACGTCGATATTCAAGAGAAGAGAAAAGCGGAGCAGTGAGGGCTTCCGCATAGATGACCCTGCTGCCGATCTTGCCAGGGCTTTCGGCACGAACACCAGTGTTACTTTTGAAATGGCAATGCAGCTGCCTCCCGTTTCGGCAAGCATAGATTTCATCAGTTCCATATGTGCGAGGGTGCCCATAAAACTCTATCGTGAGGCGCCTGCGGAAGTCGGCGCAAAGACCGAAGAGGTGACAGATGACCGCAGAGTTGAACTGCTCAACGGCTCAACGGGCGACAGCCTTAATGCCTACCAGATGAAGAAAGCCTGGGTAACAGACTACTTCGGGCAGGGGCAGGGGTATATATATGTCCGCAAGGGGCTGAATGAGTGGAGGAGCCTGCACTACCTGCGTCCCCGTGACTACGCTGTCAATGTGGGCACAGACCCGATATACAAGACAGCTAAGGTGTTCGTGGCAGACAGGGAGTATTTCTACTGGGATTTTCTCAGGCTTTGCAGAAACACTGAAGACGGCTTTACGGGCAAGTCTATCATCGACACCAACGGCGGCCTCATAGCGCTCATGTACAACACTATGCGTTTTGAAGCTATGCTCATGGACACAGGCGGAAACAAGAAAGGCTTCCTGAAAGCGGCGCACAGGCTGACCAAGCAGGCTATGGACGATGTAAAGGCAGCCTGGCGGGAGCTTTACAGCAACCGTTCCAACAACATGATGATACTTAACGAGGGGCTTGACTACAAGGAAACTTCGGCAACTTCCACCGAGCTTCAGCTGAACGAGAACAAGCTATCCAACAACGATGCGCTGACGATGATCTTCCTGCTTTCGGCAAAGGCTTTGCAGGGGGCGAGCGATGACGACATAGTATCGGCTGTAAAGACGGCAGTTATTCCTGTCATCGAACAGATGGAGCAGGCTTTCAACGAGGGTATGCTGCTGGAAGAGGAAAAGAAGTCGCTCTACTGGGCGTGCGATACCTCGGCGCTGGAGAGGGGCGATATTCTCAAACGCTTCCAGGCATACAAGCTGGCTATCGAGGGCAACTTCATGCAGGCTGACGAGATACGCTACAAGGAGGATATGCCCGCACTGGGTCTGAACTGGATCCGTCTTGGCCTGGACGATGTGCTTTACGACCCGAAGACACAGCTTATCTACACGCCGAACACCAATGCTTATGTGAAGATGGGTGAAGCGGTGAAGAATGTTCCCGACAATGACGGTGAACAGCGTTTCAACGAAAACCACGATGACAGAGGAAGGTTCACGTTCGGGAAAAGCGGGGGAAGCGGTTCTGCTCAAAAAGATTGGCACGCTGATGTGTATGGCAAAAAAGGTGCATCTCAAAAGCCCTTGACAAAGTACAAAAATGGTGTTAAACTTGACAGTAACGGAAAGCCGTTCAGGTATCCCGAAGTCAGACTGGACGACCCGAAAGAATATGCTGCTTTTATGGATCAGGTAGATCTGAGGTACGATACGCACTACAAAGGCAAGGAATTTTGTCATATTACTTTTACCGATAAAAAAATTCTCTTTGAAAATCACGGCAGAGGGGATTATAACATTTATTCGGTTTTGGAGGACTAGCTTATGAACAGCACTATGACTGAATTAAAAAAGGCTTTGGAAAATGTTTCGGATTCGTATGAGGATTTTGTAACAGGAAGCCTTCACATGGTAAAGAATGCTCCTGATAGGGCGCTTATGCTTCTTGCTTTTATAACAAAATATCCCGAAGCCAACAGTTCAGACATTACTAAGTTTGAGACAGAACAAATACTGGGCATAAAGCCCGTAATACCAGACGAGCCGCCCGAATAAGGCGGTTTTATTATGTTCAAAAACTGAAAGGAACTGATGATATGACAGACTGGAAAACCAGACTTGCGGACGAGTACCGCCAGACAAAAGAACGTTACGAAAAGCTCAAAGCGTATAACAACAAATGCGAAGTAGATGAACACCTTGCCGCCTGCCGCCCGACATCTGATATTGAGGAAGCCCGCAGAAAAGACGTTGACTCTATTTTCAGGAGAGAACAGCAGAAAATCATGGGGCAGTATCTGCATATGCTCGAACTTCGTATGGAGCTTCATGGTATAACGATATGACCGCTTAACTCAGTTAGGCGGTTTTTTCATGCCCATTCGGAGGTGATAAAATGGACAGCTACAAATTCCCGCTGTACTTGTGTGACCACACTAAGAACACCGAATGCCCTAAAACGTCGTGCAAGTATAACCCGAATGCCAAATACGGGGTATGCACCAACACCACAAAGAAAGAATTCGCCAGACTCGATGAAAACGGTGAGCCGATAGTTGCATATGCCGATATGGAAGAAGTTATGGCTGAATTCAATGCCCTTGAACACACATCAAGCGGCTTGATAGACGACTAGCACCAAGCGAAAGCACGGTGCTTTTTTTATACCCTTTTGAAAGGAGTGGTAACGTGAAGATAGAGATAAGGTCTGACAGCATACACCTGTCAGGCTATGTCAACGCTGTGGAACGGCGCTCGGCGGTGCTGCCGCAGAGGGTCTGCCGAAATGCTCCGGGGGACTTCGTTGAGGTCATACGCTCGGGTACTTTTGCAGAAAGCCTGAAACGCAACCCCGATGTGGCGCTGCGCTTCAACCACGAGAGAACTGTCATAGACAGCGTGGAGCTTCGTGAAGACAATATAGGTCTGCACGCAGAAGCGACTATTACCGATATGGAAATAGTCAGCGCCGCAAGGGAGCACAAGCTGACAGGCTGGTCCTTCGGGTTCACAAGTCCCCGTGATGAGTGGAGCGAGCCCGATGACAAGGGCATATACACCCGCAGTATTTCGGGGCTTGACCTGGTCGAGGTCAGCATACTGACAAAGCGCCCTGCATATCCTGCCACGTCCGTTGAGGTCAGGGACGGCGAAGCGACAGAGTATGAGTACAGGCACACCGAAGAAGAAAACGAGGTCAGCGACCTCACCGAAAAAAGACCCAACAACATGAATGTCAGGCAGGCTGAACTTGACCTGATAAGAATAATGCATAATGCATAATTAAGGCGGCTCGCTGTCGCCGTTTCGGACAGTCAAATACTTGCGAGAAATGCAAAATGCTACAAACAAAGTATTACAAGAACCACAGCAAGCCAAGACCCGAGCACGCCTTGACCATAGTGAACGAATGAGCGAGGAACGAGCGAATGAGCGAACGACGGTCAAGTTACTGCGTGAGGGTCTTGGTGCGCAGGGGGAGCATGAGGGGTTTCACCCCTCATTTAG
>NZ_JAFUAG010000038.1 GCF_017464355.1 Ruminococcus sp.
ATTACATCTACTTTTACAATCACCAGCGAATTCAACTCAAAACAAAACTGACTCCGCTTGAATTGCGAAGCCAGTTCGTAGCTTGATTTAATTTACCATAGGGGCTTTTTTGTGCTGTACGCACAATGTGGGGCGGGTCATCAGGTCGGCTGCTTTTTTCATGTATTGGAAAACGCTCACGGCACCAGCTTGACATCGAACAAGTGGTCATAATAAAAATCGGTGATCTGTTTGACAGACTCCTCACAATCATTCTGCACCCACTGCATCGACACATTGAACAAGCTCCCCATGAAATAATACGGAGAATACCGTGATACAGTATACCCGTTCTGCTCGAAATTCCTGACTAATGCAGTGTTCATGAAGTCGAGATACATAAATTCAAGATGTGCAGAGATCAGCAGCTTTACGATCTCCTTTTCCTTCATTAAGGCGAACAAGGCATCTTTCAGGCTCTCTTTTGTGCGTTCGATCTCCTCTGCTGTCCTCATAACTGCCTCCTATGCGATACTAAATATGCTCACTGCGCTGTTCAAGCCGCCTGTCAGGGTGATCGTTATCACCGATGTAATTGCGATACCTGTTACGATAGCCGTACTTGCTTTTCTTTCTCCAATGAACCCGATCTCCCTGTTCGCTTATCTGCTTTCGGCGTATGCGCTTACGATCTCTGTAATAGGATTCAAACGAGTGATACGACGTATCAGGGAACTGATGACCGGCGATGAAGTAAAAATGATCGTCAGATTCAGAAAGCTGATGCATAAAAACAAACTGACCGCCCTGTATCTTGACAGCAAGGATCTCAGGGCGGAGGTGTCGCTGTATTGCGGACTTGCATTCAACCTGTTATTTGCCACATTTAAGGTGACTTCGGGTATCCATGACGGTTCTGCGTGGCTGATATCCATAGGATTTTACTACTTTGCCTTCGCAGCGGCACGTTTTATGCTGACACAGGACTACCGCAGGCAAAAAAGCGATGATACGAACAGCGTCAAGCTGTATGAGTACCTTACATACAGAAGGTGCGGTATCACGAATGTGATCGCATTCCGCAAAAGTAACATTGCGATCCTGCTTGCCACAAAAGACCTTACCATGAGCGGTGCGGTAATGTCTATGTTTTCTCTGCAAAACTCGATGCTTCACACCTTCGGCGGTGCTGACGATAACAAATTCAGGCTTATTATGAATACAGTCACAGGCGGTTCTGTGCTTGTGATCGTACTCGGTATCGCCACTTTCATGATATTCAGAGGTACGAGGAAGCTGAAAAGATGTGAAGATCTGCAATGGATGAGATAGAACTGTTCATCAAGGAGTATTGGAGCGTATTCCACACCTTTATGATGACCCAGCCAGATCTGCGGTTTATCGGCAAATGGAAAAGCGCTGCTAAGCTCAATTTCAAGCAGCGTTACCCCGAAATAGCGTGTTTTCGGCCTTCTTCCAATGCTATTTCCAATAGCTTCCGCATATATCCCTGTCCCTGGTACGCTTTTGTCACGTCAACCATACCCACATAAATATAGGGGATCATGAATTTTGACAGGATCGCTCCGTATCCCGTTCCGTAATGCAGAAAACCTTTGCACGCTGTGAAAATATGCGGAAGATCCGCACACTTGTATGCTGAACCAAGCAGGTCTGCTGCTGATGAAAGGCTCATGTTATGACCGTTCTTCTTAAATGCGATAAACGCTTCATGCCTTTCACTTGTCGAATACAGTATTCTTTCTTTGATCGCCACGCGGACATAGGCACAGATGAAATCACTGACTGCCTGTCTGTCCCTTGCCAGATAACTCATGCCGAATTCTCCGTACGCATAAGCATGATCAGCGAATGCATCACCAATGGAACGGATCTCAGTTTCTGTCAATGTATTGATCTTCACAGTCATCATCCACAACACCTCCTAACGGGGAAAAGCTCTCGGCTCATGAAACAACATGAACCCAAACCAGATCAACATACGATCACCTCGCCGAATATTTATCAAATGTAGTTAGCGTTTACAAACAATATGATGATTATAACACATTTCGTTCCGTATTCCAAGATATTATGCAAAAAACCTGAGCAGCAGACGCTGAACAGGGAAAATACACTTGATCCTAAAACCGAAACAGCTTTGCCGCAAGGCTTGTTCCATGAGCTTTTCGGTAACATTCGGCGTGCGGATCGCCATGTGATCCACTTTATTTGCAACACTTTTTTGTATCATAGCACATGACAAACGGTTTGTTTTAACTTATTGTTCGGTTTCATCGCATTGCACAAAAAACTACTATGGATCGAGAAAGCAATGCACATTGCACTACCAAAATGCCTGAGCGTTCTATTTTTCGGCAAAAATAATCTATTGACAATCTCAGAAAGACGTGCTATAATAGTCCTATCGATAATGCCGTTATTGATTTGAGGTGAGTTATGGTGAACAAGGACAAAAGCATTGATCCCGTTTTGCTGAAGAGCGCACGGGAACATTTCCTCGCAAAGGGCTTTGCCAATGCGTCGGTGCAGGAGATCTGCAAAAATGCAGGTGTGACGACCGGAGCGCTTTATACCCGCTACAAGGGAAAGGGAGAACTGTTTGAGGCAGTCGTCGAGGATGCAGTGCAGGTCCTGAATGACATCGCAAAGGCTGCCGAAACGGATATTGAGCGCCTGTCAGACCATGATCTGCTCGCACCGTGGTATGCGGATGCAGCAGGGCTTTCAAGATTCTTTGACTTGTTTTATGGTGTTCGTGATTCGTTTATTCTGCTGCTCGCCTGTGCGGAGGGGACGAAATATCGGAATTTTCACCATGATTTCGCACAGCAGCTCACAGAGATCGACTACCGCTATTATGCGGAAGCGCATCGGCGCGGACTTGCAGGAGAAACGATCAGCAAAGAAACGCTGCACGTTCTGCTGACCGCCTACTGGGAACTGTTCTATGAGCCATTCATTCATGGAATGTCCCGCGATGAAATGTCAGCACTGTGTCTGACCATCGCAAAGCTGATCAACTGGAAACAGGCGCTCGGACTGCCGGAAAGTCTGCCGGACTGACCGGCATTTCCAATGGATATTAGTTAGTGTATACTAACATCAATATAAGAATAAGGAGAATTATCATGAGCAAAAAGGAAATCGCTTCAAGTGATCCGTCAAACAGGAAGCTGCGGACAAAGGAACTCATCTATGCGGGTGCATTCGGTGCGTTGTATATCGTACTGATGCTGGTGATCGTGTTGGGCACGAGCATGATCCCTGTTCTGTATCTGCTGGCACCCATTACTGTCGGTCTGGTCTGCGGAACGGTCTATATGCTCTGTGTCCTCAAGGTAAAAAAGTTCGGCGCAGCGCTGATACTCGGCATACTGTTTGCTCTGTGTGCGTGCAGCAATGCATGGTTCAGCTTTGTCGGGGCTGTTGCGGCAGCGCTGCTGGCAGAACTGGTGATCAAACTTGGAAACTACAGGTCAAAAAAACTATATCTGCTGTCTTTTGTTGTATTCAACATCAACATGGCTTGCCCCTACATGATGCTTTCGTTTGCAAGGGATTCCTTCCTGAAACGCTCCGTGGAGTACTACGGTCAGGAGTACGCTGACGGCATTGCAAAGCTCGCGCCGACATGGATCTTTTTCCCGATCCTCGGATTTGCGTTGGCAGGAGGCATTCTCGGCGCATTGCTTGCAAATGCGCTCATCAAAAAGCACTTTGAAAAAGCAGGGGTAGTATAAGTTGGATATTTCAGTTTACGGTGAGGATCGCGGGGCATTGGTGCGTTTCGATCCTCGCACGAAATTTGTCGTATTTCTCGCATCACTGGCGGTAAGTGCTAATTCCTTCAATGCCACGGCACTTGAGCTGTACAGCTTTGTGCTGTGTGCCATGCTGTTTTTTTGCGGCAAGAAGTGGAACGCCGTCAAAATGGCACTGATGCTGGGACTTGCCGTGTATGCCCGCACCTGTATGGAGATGCAGGCAACGGGCGCAAAGATCGTGGTCACGATCATTTCCTTTCTTGTGACGATCTTTCTGTATTTCTTTCCCATGCTGGTTTCTTTGCTCATCATCACGCAGACGACCCGTGTAAATCAGTTTTTGTCAGCATTTCAGGCGATGCATATTCCGACAAAGATCGTGATACCCATTGCGGTCATGTTTCGCTTTATCCCGACGGTGAGCGAAGAATGGAACGGTGTCCGTAAGGCGATGGCATTTCGCGGTATGTCGCTGGAACCGTCTGCGATCATCCGGCATCCGGTGAAAACCGTGGAGTACATCCTGATCCCACTGCTGTTTTCGTGTATCTCCATTATGGAGGAGCTTGCAGCGGCAGCGCTTGCAAGGGGGATGGACAGCAACAAAACTCGGACATCCTACGAAACTGTACGCCTGAAAGCATATGACTATATCACCATAGCGTTGTTTGCCGTAACCGGGATCTGGTTCTTTGCAGCAGGGCTTGTGACGGGAGGTGCGGCATGATCTCATTCAAAGACGTAGACTTCCACTATGGCGGTGAAAACGGCACCGGTGACGGTGTGGACGGCATTGATCTCACCATAGCGGACGGTGAATGTGTTGTGCTGTGCGGTCGCAGCGGATGTGGAAAAACGACTGTAACGAGGCTCATCAACGGTCTGATACCGCATTTTTATGAGGGTGAACTGATCGGTGATGTGATGATAGACGACTACAATGTATCAAAAGGCGAGCTGTCGGAAACGTCAAGGCGTGTGGGCAGTGTCTTCCAGAATCCCAAATCGCAGTTTTTCAATATCGATACCTCCGGCGAGCTGGTATTCGGTTGTGAAAACCTCGGACTTTCCCATGAGGAGATCAGCAAAAGGATGGAACGAACGGTAACAGACCTGAAGCTCCAGCCGCTGATGAACCGCAATATTTTTGAGTTGTCCGGCGGAGAAAAGCAGCAGATCGCCTGTGGAAGCGTTTACGCCGCCGAGCCGCAGATCTATGTAATGGATGAGCCTTCCTCAAATCTGGATAGAAAGGCGGTCAACCGCCTCCATGATATTTTTGCAAGGATGAAGGCGAACGGAAACACGCTCGTTATCTCCGAGCATCGTATCCACTATCTGATGGATATTGCTGACAGGTTCATCTATCTGGATGACGGCATCATTACGGGTGAATATACGGCGGTCGAGATGCGTGCCATGTCCGATGAAACGCTTGCAGAGATGGGACTGCGCTGCACGGATATCCGACATATCCCCACAAATCAGAAAAACAATATACTGCAAAAATCCGCAGCGGCACTCGATGTGATCGACCTGAGCTGCAGTCGGGGCAATTCACGCATTCTGGATATTGACCGGATACTGCTGCCGGAAAACAGCATCGTTGCCGTTGTTGGTGATAACGGCTGCGGAAAAAGCACACTGGCAGAAGCACTCTGCGGACTGATCCCGTCAGACGGCAGTGTGGCGCTGGGCGGCAGATTTCTGAATGACAGGCAAAGACAGCAGCAGTGCTATATGGTGATGCAGGATGTGAACCGACAGCTATTTTCGGACAGCGTGATCGAGGAAGTCATGCTGAACGCGGCGGTATCAAAGGAAGACGCGGAAAAGACGCTCGCAGAGCTGGGACTTGCAGACTTTGCTGACCGTCACCCCGCATCGCTTTCGGGCGGTCAGAAGCAGCGGACTGCCATTGCGGCGGCACTCTGTGCAGGCAAGGACATCATTCTGTATGACGAGCCGACCAGCGGTCTTGACCGCATGGGAATGCAGCGCTTTGGTGAACTGCTCCGCAGCACCCGCAGCAAGGTCAGACTTTCTTTCATCATTACCCATGACCCTGAACTGATCTTGCACTGCTGCACCCATGTTCTGCACATGGACAGAGGGCGTGTGACTGCCTTTTATCCGATGAACGACGAAGGTGCAAAGCGCATCAAGACCTATTATCTCTCCAAAAGCAGCGATACCACCAGCAAGGTGCGGGACAGAAAAACTCAGATCGGCAAGATACTCGAATACACAGGCGGTGAACGCAGCAAGGTGTTTCTGGCAGCATTTCTCATGATGATCGGTGCGGCGGCGAGTGTCGTGCCTTACGGACTTGTGGGGAGTCTTGTCCGCAAAGTGCTGAGCAGCGGCAATATTACACTCAAAGGCGCACTGCCTGTCATCGGAGGAATGCTGCTCTGTGAGGTGCTTTATGCGGTGTTTTATATGCTGGGACTGCGCGTTTCGCACCATGCAGCGTTTGCGACGCTGGAAAATATCCGCTGCAAATTGCAGGAAAAGCTCGAACAGCAGCCGCTGGGTCCTGTCATGGCACGTTCTAAGGGGGAACTCAAAAAGCTGTTTTCGGATGATATTGAATCCATTGAAATGCTCCTTGCACACATGATACCGGAAGGAGCAGCAAATCTATTTGTGCCTGCTGCGGCTCTGCTGCTGTTGCTGTATGCCGACTGGCAGCTTGCCTTGCTCACACTGCTGATG
This sequence comes from Ruminococcus sp., assembly GCF_017464355.1. GTDB lineage: Bacteria > Bacillota > Clostridia > Oscillospirales > Ruminococcaceae > Hominimerdicola. The sequence continues at coordinate 6,486 of NZ_JAFUAG010000038.1, forward strand.
GTCATGATCGGGCTGAGCGTTTCAAAGCAGATGTACAGTGTCGGTATGGATCGCATGGGCAGTTATTTTGCAGCATCTAAACGCATGAACAGTGCGATCGTGGAATATATCAATGGCATGGAGGTCGTGCGTGTCTTTCACCGTGACGGTGCGGCAAGCGAAAAATACGAAAAGGCGGTCACTGATTACAGAGATCTGGCACTTGACTGGTACCGTGTCTGCTGGCCGTGGATGGCACTTTACGGCAGTGTCTTTTCAAGCGTGGTGCTGTATTCTCTGCCCTTTGGCATCCTGCTGATCTTGCTGGGACAACTGGAGATCACAAATTTTGTCCTTGCACTTATCCTGTCATTCGGCATTGCACCTCTGCTGCTGCATTGCATGAGCTTTGTGGGTTCGATCCCGCAGGTATCATTCAAAATCCAATCTCTTGAAAAGGCACTGGATGATATTCCGGTTAAAACGGGCAGCAGCGATATCAGGGGCGATCACAGCATCACATTTGAAAACGTGCGCTTCTCCTATCGGGATAATGAGGTCATCAAGGGGATATCTTTCAAGGCGGAACAGGGAAAAACAACTGCACTTGTCGGTCACAGCGGCAGCGGAAAAAGCACGCTGGCAAGGCTTCTTGTGCATTACTATGATGTCAGCGAAGGACATATCCGCATTGGCGATACAGATATCTGCGATACGTCACTTGAGAAGCTGAATGCACGCATCGCCTATGTGTCGCAGGAGGTGTTCCTGTTCAACAAGTCGGTCATGGAAAATATCCGTGTGGGACGGCATGATGCGACCGATGAGGAGGTCATTGCCGCTGCGAAGAAAGCGCAGTGCCACGAGCTGATCCTGTCGCTCCCGAATGGTTATGACACACCTGCCGGACTTGCAGGCAATATGCTGTCGGGCGGACAAAAGCAGCGGATCGCTTTTGCAAGAGCCATTCTGAAGGATGCACCGATCATTATCCTTGACGAGGCAACGGCTTTTGTCGATGCGGAAAACGAACGGAAAATGCGCCGTGCGATAGAACAGATCACGAATGGCAAGACCGTCATTGTGATCGCTCACAAGCTTTCTTCCATCAAGAATGCAGATAAGATCATTTTGCTCGATCACGGCACGATCGCCGCAGAGGGCACACATGAAGCGCTCACAGCAAGCTGCGGGAAATACAGAAAACTGTGGGCAATATCAGAGAAAACACAAAGCTGGACATTGAAGGAGGCGGGCACATGATCGGGATGATACGTCAGATATTGAAATTTTCCGGGAAATATGCAAAGCGCATCCGAATTGCCTATATCACTGTATTTCTGCACTCCCTGCTGCTGAATATCCCTGTCATGGCAGCAATTCTGACAGTTGACCGCTGCCTGAACGGCAGGCTGGATCTCAAGACCGGCGTGCTGACGGCAGTGTTGCTGTATTCGGCATTTCTGCTGCAAGCGCTCTGCAAAAATCTGTCTGACAGGCTTGAATCAGGTACAGGCTATATGATCTTCTGCGACAAACGCCGTGAACTGGGAGAGCATCTCCGACGGCTGCCGATGGGATATTTCACCGAGGGCAATCTCGGGAAAATCAGCTCAGTGCTCTCGCAGGACATGGTCTATATCGAGGAGCAGGCAATGACGATTGTTGCCGATGTAGTCAGCGACATCTTTTCCACAATACTGACTTGTGTGTTCATGTTTGTATTCCATCCCCTGCTGGGTGCGGTCACGCTGGCAGTGGATATTCTGGCATTCCTCATCGCACAGCCCATGATACGGCGCTCCAGTGCAGATGCAAAGCTGCGGCAGGAAAGCATCGAGGGACTGACCTCTGCGGTGCTGGAATATGCGGATGGTCTGCCCGTTATCAAAAGCTACGGAATGACAGGCGAAAGTGCTTCAGAGATGCGGAATGCTTTTCATGCGTCACGGGCCGCCAATCTGGAATATGAAGAACATATCCTCCCCTATGAGATCGCCATGATGCTCCTTTACGGCATCGGCATGACGGGTATTCTCGCCTCTGCGGTCTGGCTGTTTCAGCAGGGCAGTATCACCGCCGTATATTTTGTGGGTGTTGTGCTGTTTCTGTTCAGCATCTTTTCATCGGTCAAGCACCTGTTTCAGCAGAGTACAAGATTGACGATCATGAAAAATTCCCTGGACAGGATAAACGAAATATTCAACGAAGCGGAGATCACCGATTTCGGAACAGCGAAAATCACCGATGATCCGACAGATGCAGAGATCGAATTTCAAAACGTCTCGTTCGGTTACGGCAAGGAAATGATCCTGCGTGATATTTCCTTTACCGCAAAGAAGGGGCAAATAGCAGCGCTCGTTGGCGAATCGGGCAGCGGTAAAACCACCATTGCTTCCCTGCTTGCAAGATTCTGGGATGTCGGTTCGGGTGAAATACGAATCAGAAATACAAATATAAAAGATGTGCAGCTCAGTGACCTGATGGCACATATCAGCATGGTATTTCAGCGTGTCTACCTGTTCCATGACACCGTTTACAATAACATTGCAATGGGCAGCGGTGCCTCCCGTGAAGAGGTCATGGAAGCCGCAAAAAAAGCCCGATGCTACGAGTTTATCATGTCATTGCCCTATGGATTTGATACGATCATTGGAGAAGGCGGTGCCACGCTGTCAGGCGGTGAGGCACAGCGAATATCGATCGCGAGATGTATCCTGAAGGATGCGCCGATCATCATTCTGGATGAAGCGACCGCCAGCATTGATGCCGATAATGAACGCTGCATACAGGAGGCAATGTCGGAACTGTGTCGGAATAAGACAGTTCTTGTCATCGCACATCGGCTGTACACCATAGCAAATGCCGATCAGATCATCGTAATGGACAAGGGAAGAATTGCCGAACAAGGCACCCGCGAGGAATTGCTTTCGCTTGGCGGCATTTACAGCAGAATGGAGGCAGCCAATGCTTAATGCAAAGAAGATCACAGGACTTTTGATGATGATGGCAAGCATTTTTCTGCTGCTGGGAGGGCTTTATCTCAACGCCGAAATGGTATCACAGTTTGTCATTACGTTACTGATAGTCGGCGGTGTATTGCTGCTGATCGCTGGGTTTGTGTTGTATAAGCTGACAGATGAACAGTAAAATAATAGGAGGAAATGATAATGGAACTGAAACTCGGAGATGTGCAGACGACAGCTTTGATCCCGCTTGCTGTCAAGGCAAATGAAACGCTGCGTCCAAACGCCAGGATCAAAGACCGCAAGGCGGTTGAGATCATTCAGGCTCTGAAAATTGATACGGCGCAGTATGATAAATTCATGTCACATGAGGGTGTGATCGCAAGAACGATCATGCTGGACCGTCAGCTGAAAGGAATCATCAGAAAAGCGCCCGATACGGTGATCGTGAATGTCGGTGCAGGGTTTGATGATCGGTTTTCGAGAGTGGATAACGGCAGAATTGCATGGTTCGACCTCGATCTGCCAGACTCGATCGCTGCAAGAAGAAAGGCATTCCCGGAACGTGAGCGTGTCACGATGCTCGCAGGGAATGCGCTTGAAAATGATTGGTGCAGACCGGTGCAGGAAGCACTTGTTGGCAGAAAAGCAAAGCCGGTGTTTATCGCTGAGGGATTATTTATGTACCTCACGCTTGATCAGATCCGCACGTTTCTGGAAGTGCTGAAAGCCAATTTCCCGAACGGCGGTATTCTGATCGCAGAACAAAACTGCAAGGCGATGCAGAAAAATGAAAAGCACCATGATACTGTCAAAAACACCAAAGCACATTTTATGTCCGGTACGGATTCGGGACAGGAGATCGCTGATCTGACAGACGGTTTTCAGCTCGTGGAGGAACACAGCTTCAATGAAGAAATGAAAAAACACAGCATCCGCGGCAAGCTGTTTGCATTCCTGCTTCCCAAAATGAATGACCGTTGGGCAACATTCAGATGGTGATGGTATACCGTTAATATCGCCTGTGTTTTGCAGCAAAACTGCTGTTTAAACCGCATGATTAGGAAAGCCCTGATAAATGCTTTGTATGCAGATCTCAGGGCTTTCTCTTTTATGGCATTCATGTTTTGTAAAAGACAACTGTCGCTTAATTATCAAACATCGTCAGGGTGAACTTTGTCAGCTCTATTGCAAACTCGTGCGGAGTTTCCGCAAATCCTCGTTCAGCCCGATCTAAAATAGCATTGAAGATAATGCCGTTCCGGGCAAGATGAAAATCCGGATCATTTCGCTGGTGAGAAGATCAACGCATTTTTCAACGCTTTGTATGCTGACAAGAAGCACTATATGTATCAGGTCATGTTCAGTGTGATGCTTGCGACCGAATGCCGTATCGGTGAGATCTGTGCGCTGACGTGGGATAACATCGACTTTGAGAATGATCGCATTCATATCTGCAAGCACTTTACCGTTGGCAAGACAGGCTCTTATATTCGTGACGGCTGCAAGACAAACGCAGGAGACCGCTGGCTCAACAGCTTTACCGAAAAGAACGGGCTTCCGAGGATACATCCGCATATGTTCCGTCATACATCGGTAAGCTTGCAGTTGCAGGCAGGTATCAGCATTGCAGACGCAGCTAAGAGAGCAGGTCATGCACGTCCTGATGTGACACTGAGAATTTACTCTCACACACTCAAAAAGAATGAACTGCATTGATGTGAGGCTGTCACGAAAGCAATGCCGAAAATGCCAAAGCGTGAAGCGTAGTGACAGGATATGTCAAGTTGCGTGAAGCCTATCTTCCTATATCTTGAAGTATCGTAAAAGTTGACCGAATGTTGACCAAAGTGATATGCCCATCGCTGAAATCAGCCGAAAACATCGTATTTTCGCAGTGAGGGTTGAAATTTCACGGTTAATGTGACATACTTGTATAGACGAAATCTGACCAAAGGCTGCAAAGGAGCGATCATGGATAACAAGGTATTATATCATGGGAGCACACAAATAGTAGAGTTTCTCGAGATGACTGAGGAGTGGCTGGATATTCACTGCTGTTTAGGAGAAATAGCATGAATATTGATAGATTTGTTGAATTGTTCATAAAAAAAGGCAATGCAGATGGATCGGGACAATATAACATTGGCAATGAGTGTTATGATTTAATTATCAAGTGTTATAATGATATCAAAATTAATGATGAAGAAGATGAATTGTTATCATTAATAAATCATAAGAATTGCAACACCACCACAATTCAATATATTGACAAATCACAATTTCAGCACTATAATTTACATAAAGTTATTTTACAGACAGCAGCAATATTGAAAGCGAGGTCAGAAAAATGAGTAACATAAATGACATTCCCGAACTTGAACGCGGTGAATATACCGAAACGATCTACGGCGATACCTGTTCGGACGAGCCTGCCAACTCTGAAAATGCAGAGGACATCGTCAGGGGCATTGAGCTTGCCATGAAGCTTGAGACCCGTCCTGTATTTCTTGAGGGTGCTGCTGCCAGGCTGACACAGCTTGGCGTGCCTTGTAAAGCCGAAGACACTCAGCTCATACTTGCAGAAGTCAGGCGCAGATTTAACGATAAGCTTGGTATTTCCTGCCCTAAAGCGGTGGAAAACTGGTGCAGGGGCGGAAACACGGGCGTCACTAACCGTAAGAACAATTATGACCTCTGCTATGCCCTTGAAATGGACTATGATGAAACGGCGGTCTTCTTTCAGAAGACATATCTGACCATACCTTTCATTGTCAAAAGTAAAGAAGATGCAGTGTTCATGTACTGTCTGTATCACAAGAGACCCTATTCTGTGGTGAAGGGATTGCTTGAAAAATCAAAGGGTTTTGTTTCTCAGGAAAAAGCCCATACCTCGACCGCACAGATAAGATCGGTGATACTTGAAACAGATGATGATGAAAAATTCCTGCGGTATCTTTCGGAGCATTGCTATGATAAAGAGCAGCAGTTTCAGCTTGCAAGGGACCTCATTATCAAAGAGGTCAATGACGTGAAAGAAATACTTCAAAAATATGAAAAAGACAGGATACTGTCTGCCAAAAGGCTCAACAGCATGACGATAGAGGCTCTGCTTGGCTACAAGTATCAGCGTTCAGACAAAAAGCTCAAAGATAGCGGTCTGCCAAAACGCTTTACAGAGTCGCTTCCCAATGATGCCACCCTCGGTGATATAATCAACGGCAATAGGGCTTCATACGAGCTTCTGCGCAAGACCCTTATGCTGCTGAAATTCTATAATTTCTACTTTGGAGCAGATAACGACAGCCGTGAAAGTGTAAGGGCAAATCTTATGGATCTCCGTGGAGAACTTAACTACGCACTTAATTCCTGTGGCTTTGCCCGGCTGTATGTATGTCACCCATTTGATTGCCTGCTTTTGTACTGTGCTAATTCTTTTGACCCCATTGACACGCTCTACTGCGTTATCCAGAACGGGCAGAACCCATTTTTATAATCCCTTTCGGGAATGGGTTATAATATAGGTGAAAGGAGGTCGGTGATATGCTTGAAAAGGGCTATATTTTGTCTGCGGAGGGCAGGCAGTACACGATCATAGAACAGCTTGGCAGAGGTGCGAATACAGTTGCCTACCTCGCTGAGTGCAGTCACGGAGAACTGATGACAAAGTGCATTCTGAAAGAATATGCTCCCCGTAACACAGAAGATATTGAGGTCGGCAAGGCACGTTTTATCAATGCGGGCAGGACGCAGAATGCGGTACGGCAGAAGTCTGTGCTGAGCAATCAGACACCGCCTGTGAGCCACGTTTTTGAAGCCAGCGGCACGGCTTTTATCGATGTTGCCTGCTACAACGGAACAACTCTTGAAAAGCTGAGTGAGCTTACATTACCGCAGTATATGTCGATCTGCAAAACCATAGCCAAAACCGTAGGTTACTACCATAAGTCTGGATATCTCTGCCTTGATCTGAAACCCGAAAACATCTTTATCCTGCAAAATTCTCCCGATGATACTGTAACACAGCTTGTGGAGTTCATCGACTTTGACAGTATCAGAGAGATGCAAAACGGCGGTAACACGCTGTTTTCCTACACCAGAGAATGGGCCGCGCCAGAACAGCTTGATCCCTATGCAACTGCAAAAATAGGCAGTACCGCTGACATCTACACCGTGGGCGAGATAGTATTCTATCTGCTTTTCGGCAGACATTCCACCGATACTGAACACAGGGGATTTTCAAGATTTCCCTTTGAGGAATGCAGGCGTGAATATCACAAATATACTGAGCGCCCCGATGTGCAGGCGCTTTTCACAAGGATTTTTCGTGGGACGATACGTTCATCTGCAACGAACCGGATTCGGGACATTGACGAGGTCACAAAACTTCTCGGTGCGCTTGTGGGAGCGCTGGAGCAGAAAGACTATGTTATCCCCATACTTCCGACAGTATCGCCTGATTTTGTGGGCAGAGATACTGAGCTTAAGCAGATAGCTGAAAGTCTGCAAAGTAACCATGTCCTGTATATCACGGGGCTTGGCGGTATCGGCAAGACCACGCTGGTCAAGAACTATATTTCACGCTATCGGACAGAATATGATGTTATCGCTTATCTTGAATATGACGGCGATATTCAGCATACCTTCTGCGATGATATGCAGCTGCAATTAAGCACTGTGTCACGGCAGGACGGTGAACCTCCGGAGGACTATTTTGCCCGTAAGCTAAAGGCTTTCAAGCGTATCTGCGGCGGGCGGCGGGTGCTGTTCGTGGTGGACAATTTCAGCGGACTAATGAGCAAAGACCTGAGCCGTATCATCAACTGCGGATATGACACCATTATCTGCACAAGAAGCAAGCCGCCGAAAAACAGCTTTGCTGTTCTGGAGGTCGGGGCTATATCAGATAATGCCGACATTTTCAGGCTCATCACCCTGAACCTTGAAAGACAGCTTACAAAAGCAGAACGGCTGTGCTTTGAGGAGATAATAACTCTGGTTCAGGGGCATACTCTTGTCCTGGAACTTATAGCAAGACAGATAGCCGCAGGCAGGCTGGATATCCACACGGCGCTTGACCTTATCCGTGAGAATGGTTTTTCTCAGTTTTCCGATGAAAAGGTGGGCAATATAAAGGACGGTGAAGAGGTCTACGATACACTGGAAACTATCATCTCGGCGCTGTTCGATGCAAGTGCTGTCAGCAAGGAAGCAAGGCTCACGCTGAAGATACTTGCTCTGCTGAATGTGCGCGGCCTTGAAACGAGCCTTGTGGAGAAATTCTTCCCCGACATTTCCCCAAAAACTATATCTGCGCTTTCTGCAGAGGGCTGGATATATTCAGGTGAGCGTATAAAGCTTCACCCCGTCATAGCCGAGACTGTCCGCTACTGGGAATGGTATGGCGAAAAAGTGCAGGTCATGGAATATCACAAAAAAGTCATCGACATATATGTCGGTATGTCAGACGCTTTGCAGATAAAGGAAATACTGCGTTCTGCCGACAGTTACACAAGTATGCACGACCACCATATCATCAGGGGTATGTATTTTGATATGCTGGCGAGCTATTATGACACGCTGGTCGCGGGGCGGTATGTGGCTTATTCAGAGGAAGAGAAAGACCTTGTGCTGAAACTGGTGCAAGCCATGGACGATGCCATTGCTGAAATGGAGCAGGAGCCCGATAAAAGGCGGGATAAATATCTTGCGAACTACTACCTTTCGCTGGCCACAATTTTGATGAGAGGCGACCCCGAATGCTTTGATGAAGCCTCTGAACTTATCAAAAAAGCAGGTGATATGATAAACCAAAACCTCGATGAACTGTGTGATGAACACATATATCTGTGTACGGTAACGATGTGGTATTTCACTTTGGCGGAACCGAATATAGAACTGGTCAGAGAGCTTGCCGACTCCGCAGAAGAAATGGCTTACAAAATATACAAGACCGAGCTGGAGATAATTGATATCATATATATCCCGACAGCGAACTGCTATTTTTATCATAACGACTTCCGCTCGTCAGCCGACAAGATAGAAGAAGCGGTGGAGATCTGCAGGAAGTATCCCGACATGATACCGTATATCGACAAGCAGGCAGAACTGCTGAATATTCTGCTTGACATATATATGGAAATGCAGGACATACCCAAATGCCGTCAGCTTATCGCTGAGATAGACCACATCAATGAAAGATACAAAGAACAGGGCGTTTGCCGTGAAGTATCGCCTTTCATACGAGAAAAAGCAGGTTCGTGAGAGCCTGCTTTTTTGTCGGAATCCATTTTTATAACCCCAAAAAATATATGCTATAATATAGTCAGAAGGAAAAACCTGATAACCAAAAGGAGGTAATACTATGAACGATATCGGAAAGGGAATGCTGCTGGTACTGCTTATACTGTATATCGTATCACCGATCGACTTGATGCCTATGTGTCCTGTTGATGACATTATAGCAATACTTTTGTACACCGCATCGTCTAAGAAAGCAAAGGAGGAATGACTATGAAAAATATTAAAAAACTCACAGCTATCGCAGCTGCTTTATGCGTGCTTTTATCCGCCTGCGGAACTGCGGGTACGGAGCAAAGTTCTGAAAAAATGACAAATGCTGCGACCTCAGGGACGGCAGCTGAAACGGCGGAAACTTCCGAAAAAGCTGACGAGCCCGAAGTCAGCGGGGAAACACTTCACCTTGATTACGGCGACGCGGCTTCACTGGCAGCGGCGCTGAACGCAGGGGAAGACGTAACAGGAAAAACTGTCCGCTTTACAGTGGAAGAAATTCACCCCGACTCGGCAGTGGGCTTCAACCTGTGGGCGGGGGAGCACCTGAATTTTGTCACTCCCGATGAGCAGGACGTTCATGAGGGCGACGTGCTGACGGTAAAGGTCATTGGTGCTGAAACGCTGCTGGATTCCTGGATAATCAGCTATGAATTTGCGGAAAATGCCGTGGAAGACAAAAATACTATCACCGCAGAGGATATCCCCGAGACCTCTGAAGAACCCGAAGAACCCGAGCAGACCGAGGAGCAGATAACCGAAGATACCTACGAGCATAACGCATATTACGACATTGTGGAAACTTCAAGTTGGGTAAATTCCATCGGCAGCACAGTAATAGTCCACAAGGTCATGGCCAAGCAGGACGTTACAGTTTCATCGACAGTGCTTGCATATTCGGAAGACGGCAGTGTTATAGGCAAAAGCACAGATAACATCACGCTTACAGCAGGTCAACCGAACTATTTCAACTATCACTTCTCTGAGGATATTTCCAATGCGGAACTCAAAACAAATGCTCAGGCGGAGAAAGACTCTATACTGACAGGGGAGCGCAATGCAGTAGAGCTGGTGCAGTGCGATATAGCTGACAAAGAGGTCTTCCTGACATTTAAGCAGACCGCCGAGAAGCTGAGCAGCTTTGCAAAATTCAAGCTGCTGCTGTACAGCGGTGATAATATAGTAGGCACAGAGGACGGATTTTTCAGTATCTACGCAGGAAATCTCAGCGGAAAAGACACAACAGATGTAGCCGACCTGCGCATATACGGCACTGATTTCGACAGGTTAGAATACATATTTGAGCCGTAGAGATAGATATAACAGCACCTGCAATTCTGCGGGTGCTGTTGTTTTAAGTCGCATTCATTCAGAACGGTTGAAAAAAACGTTGAGAGCAAGTGTTCACATCAACGCTTATAGGCTCAAATGTCAAAATTGACCCTGCGCGGTCATCAGCGATACACACCAGGATCTGAGCCGCTTTTTTTTATCTTCTCCGACCTCAGTGAAAGGGTCGAGCCCTCAACGGTCACACCCTCAGGAAGTTCTTCCTGACCGTCGTAAGGCTTGCTGATAGTTTCTGCTGTCACAGCACTTACATCTGTGTCGTCGAGTTCTTCATTTGCAGGGAGGCTTCCGAGCCGAAATGTTTCTGCGAATACGCATCGTAGTTCAGCATGGCCTTTACAAGCGGTACTGCCTTTGCATATTCTTTATTCTCAGCAGCTCCTGCTATCAGCTGCTCCGCATATTCCCTGACAGTGTAGGTGTATTCCTCACCCGTGCGCTCCCCGTCAATTATCTGCGCTTTTATCTGCGAATTCATTTCCTTTGCAGATACATTGCACCTGAATGAATAGCAGGTCTTGCCGTTTACGGTCTTCTCCTTCGCTTCGCTGACAGGTACCTTCGCCGTCTTCCCGTTGGGCAGGGTAAATAGCATATACGCATCATCACTTGCAATGGCCGCAGGGTCAAGGTCCATTATGAAGTTAACACCTATGTTACCCATAAGGCTCAGCGAGCAGCCTGCAAGCACGTTCTCGGACGCATATTCCCATACTGCCTTTACAACTGTGTCTTCTGTCACAGTGAAACTGTTATTGGGCAGATACTCTGTGTCACCTGAACTTCATATGGTCAGGGGCATCAAATTCAAAGAGGGGAAGTACAAATTCATCTCCCTGTACCGCCTCGGCAGTTTCCTGCACACCCGTTCCGCCGTTTGCATCAAATGTCACGGTATATGTGGGAAGCTTCTCAAATACAGTAGCGATCTCAGCATTCGCCGCAGTCATCACCCTTCCAGCCGCTGAAACGCTCATACAGCTCAGTGTCTCCGACTGAAGTGGTCAGAATGTCTTCATCGCTCAGTGGGGGGAACATGAAGTTTCTGTCTCTGGGAATGAACATATTCATGAGTTCCACGCTGCTCTTGAAAGTGATAGCGACGATGCCGTTTTCTTATCCGCATTCGCAGTTTCCGGTCTCTGCGTTTGCAGATGTGATCTTGTGTCCGCAATGCGAGCAGAACCAGGTGTGAGTATCATCGGTGATGTCCCGATAGTTCACTCCGCTTTCGGCGTGTGGGCAGTTGATAATGTGTATCTTCCGCGCGCTCCGACAAGTGCTGATGCGCTCGGTGTAAGGGTACGGGAGTAGTCTCTTCATTCTTATAAAGACAGCGGATACCGTCAACATGGAGCGTTCCCTCGTCGCTGCCGTCAGAACCGTAACCGATCGCCTGACCGCAGTTGCCGTTGAGAAAAGGATTCACGCTCACATTCACCGCCTCTAGAAAGGCCATATTCAGAGCCTGCACCGATACCTGCACCGTGTACGCCGCCCCGGGCAGTGACTGAGCCCGAGTGGATATTTATGATGCCGTTGAAATACTCGTCACTGCCGCCGATAGCTGCATAGCCCTTGTCTGCATTTGCGATGAGCGTTCCGTCGGTCTCACTTTCTCCGTAGATGTTCAGCGTGCCGACATAGGTCGGATCAGTGTTTCCGTCACGTCTTGCGACCTCGATGTCCTTTTTAAAATTCGCGGTCACGCCGTCCTTGATAATCAGGTTCACGGTCTTATGTCTGCGGACTTTCAATCTGCTGTTGTCCTTCGGGTCGTAGTCGAATGTGCCGTTGAATATACGAGCATCTTCCGAAATTGCAACCGTCTCTCCTGTTACAGTCTTTGTTTTATCATTCCATGTGGTGTTCCGGTATGTTCACAGTGACGACTCCGCGCTTGCACTTATGACAGAACTGTTGAACAGCTGTGCCAGCGGCTGTGCAGGCGCACTTCCTGCTGCCAGCAGCAAAGCCGCCGCAGCAGAAAGTGTTCTCATGAGAAATTTGCCTTTCATATCTTACCTCCCTACGGAGCGGATCTTCCGCCAAACATTTTACCCTGACGGAACATGGTCGTTACACTGTGTGAGCGATCTATAAGTTTTAGTATATTACATTTTTGCCGAATTGTGAATAGCGGTGTTAATTTTTAAGCATTTGTACCACTTTGGCCAAAAGCTCACCGATGTCCCTGCACTTGCTGACGCTTTGATAATGAAATTTGTTTCCCATAGATGTTCTGTCTGTTATCTTTTCAAAGAAGACAGGCGTTTCTGTCGGCAAATTTGTTATGGTATCCGATACCATTCTGTATATCGTTTATCTTGACGGAACGGGAAGTCATTTTTACACATTGGCAATTTCAGAAATGTGTGATACAATATTTTCAGTACATCAGGGAGGGTGATAAAAATGGACATAGATATGATAGAGATGAGCAAGGCACTTTCCAACGAAATACGCTTAAATATCCCGTGCTGGCTCAAATCACCCGAGGGCAATTTCCCGCCCCGGGGCGGCTGAAAAGGAAATTTTTCAGGAGGGGTACGCTTTAAGGAGAAATGCCGTTAAAGTTGCAGACGACATTATCCACGAAACGGAAAAGTGTGTCCGTATCGGCTATATCCGTGGAAACAGGCAAATAAAAAGGGCCGCATGACCAACGGTGTCATGCGGCCTGAAAAAATTGAGAAGAAACTTCCGCGCTTAAGCGGTCTTTGGTTCAGTATGCGGTGCTGCTGCGGACAGCCTCACGCAGAGGAAGGATAAACGGGGCTGAAACGCTCAGCTCGTCGATACCCATTCTCAGAAACGTCTGCGTCAGCGAAGTATCTGCTGCAAGCTCGCCGCAGATACCGACCCATGTGTCATGCGCATGAGCATTCTTTGCCGTTAGCTCTATGAGCCTGAGAACTGCCTCGTGATGAGGGTCTGCAAAAGCTTCAAGCGCGGGGTCCTGTCTGTCACAGGCAAGGGTGTACTGTGTCAGATCGTTGGTGCCTATGCTGAAAAAATCCACTATTTGCGCAAGAAGATCACTGATGACCGCGGCGGCGGGTGTTTCGACCATGATACCTATCTCCACGCTGTCGCTGTACGCAATGCCCTCCGCACTCAGCTCACGCTTTACCTCCTCGCAGGCAGCAAGGCATTTCTCCACCTCGCTGACAGAGGTTATCATCGGGAACATTATCCCCAGCTGACCGTAAACAGAGGCACGGTAGAGGGCACGAAGCTGTGTACGGAACAGCTCGGGTCTGGTCAGAGAGAGCCTGACCGCCCGCAGACCGAGTGCGGGGTTATCCTCATGTTTCAGCCCGAAGTAGTCTATCTGCTTGTCGGCGCCGATATCCAGGGTGCGGATAATTACCTGCCTGCCTTCCATGCGTGTAAGCACATCTTTATATGCGTCAAACTGCTGTTCCTCGGTGGGGCAGTCGGATCGCTCCAGATACAAAAATTCCGAACGGAACAGCCCGATACCGCCTGCATCATTTTCGAGCGCAGCATCTACGCCGTCAGGGCCGCCGATATTTGCGTATATCCGTATCTCACGGCCGTCCTTTGTGATATTCGGTCTGCCTTTCAGCTCCGAAAGGCTCTTTGCACGGCAGTAGTCCTCCTCCTGTCTTGCACGGTAGAACTGTTCTGTTTCTGTGTCGGGATCGAGGATAAGATCGCCCGTATGCCCGTCAACAATGAGCATATCGCCGTCCTTAACTGCGGAAAGGAATTCTTCCCCAGCACCTATCACCGCAGGGATATCCATATTTCTCGCAAGTATCGCCGTGTGAGAATTCGAGGAACCGAATGCGGTCACGAAAGCCACGACCAGGCTTTTGTCAAGTGAAACGGTCTCGCTGGGCGCAAGGTCATCGGCACAGAGAATGTGCATATCACTGCCTGCGTCGCCCGTCTCGCTGCTGCCTGTCAGACAGGAGATCAGACGGTTCGAGATATCCTTGACATCTGCCGCCCTTGCCTGCATATAGTCATCGTCCATGGAAGCAAACATCTCTGAAAACTCATTTCCCGCCGTCAAGACCGCATATTCCGCAGTGGCCTGCTCTGTCCGTATCAGCGTTTCGATACGCTCGCTGTGATCCTCATCTTCCAGCATCATCATGTGTATCTCAAAAATCTGAGCGTTTTCCTCGCCGACCTCGCTGCAGGCTTTTTCATATATCTCAGCAAGCTGCGCAGAAGCAAGTGCCTTTGCAGCGGCAAGCCGTTTCAGCTCCTGCTCGGGGTCCTCAGCCTTTTGCTGAGTGATATTTGTTCCCTGTCTGCTGAACACCGACACCCTGCCTATGGCGATAGCCCCGTAAACACCTTTTCCGCAGAACTTTTTCATGATCGCAGTCCCTCAGCTTACAGGTTTTCAGACATGAATTTCATAACTGCCTCAGCAGCAGCGTCCTCATCGGGTCCTTCTGCTGTAAAGGTAACGGTATCTCCGCACTTTACACCAAGCCCCATAAGCATCATGAGCTTGGTCACCTCAACGCTTTTTTCACCCTTTGTTATAGTGATCTTTGTGCCTGCAAAGCCCTTTGCAAGCTTTGCAAGAAGTCCTGCAGGTCTTGCGTGTATGCCTACTTTGTCCTGTATTGTATACTGAAATGTTTTCATGATCGCTCGTTCCTTTCACATGATCTATTGATTTGGCGAACATATGACTTCGCTTTAACTATTATAACATATTATTCATAAAAATGCAATGGAAGCATTGAAAAAATGTCCTGAGGTGTTTAGTGAAAACCAAAGCGATCCGTATCAACACATAAAAAGATCGCCCGACCATGTATGAGGTACGGGCGATCTCGTTTATTATACTTTATGCTGTTTATTGCTGCATAGGTTTGATTTACGGAACCGGGGCTCTGTTATACGCTTATTTTGTCAGACACTGTACATCCTCAATATCATCGCTGTTGGTCAGCATAACGGCAACGATATCGCTGTAGCCTGCATTTCTGATAGCCTCGCGGCTGAAACGGAGCAGCGGCTGACCTGCCTGCACGGTGTCTCCCTCATTCACGAGGCAGGTAAATCCCTCACCGTTCATCTTGACCGTATCTATACCGACGTGTATCAGCAGTTCCATGCCGTTTGCTTCAAGTGCAATGGCGTGCTGTGTATCGGTGATGTTGATAACAGTTCCGTCGAAAGGTGCTACAGCCGTGTCGTCCTCAGGGCATATGCCGACACCCATTCCGAGAATGCCCGAATTAAAGGTATCATCGGGTATCTCCTCCATAGGTATCACCCTGCCCCTGACGGGCTGAAGCACGGTGCCCGCATCGCAGCGTATAACTTCGGCAGAGGGAAGTTCAAACTCTTCCGCAGGTTTGCTGTCTGTCTTCGGTCTTGCTTCTGCTGACGTAGTTTCCTCAGCACTGGAGCCCTTAGCCGCCGCTTTCAGCGCATCTGCAACGCTTTGCACATTAAGTCCTATGACGACCTGCAAGCCGTTTTTGCCTATTTTCATTATACCCTTTGCGCCTGCGGCTTTGATCTCGCTCTCGGTGATATTTTCCATATCCGCTATCTCAAGGCGAAGTCTGGTGATACAGTTATCTATCAGCGTCAGATTAGTGCTGCCGCCCAGACCCCGAAGCAGCCGTGCGATATCAACACCTGCAACAACGAGGGAACCAGCCAAAGACGGCCCTGCGGATACCGTTTCTTCATCATCGCTGCCTGGAGTTTTGATCTTGAAAACAGTTATCATCACCCTGAAAACGAGATAAAACACGATAAACGCAGCGGCACCCAGGGGCAGTATCATCCAGGTATTTTCCGCAGCGGGAAGCGATGACGAGAATACCAGGTCTGTCACGCCGCCTGAGAATGCAAATCCTGCACGGAAACCGAAGATCGCTGCGAGAAATGCAAATATACCATACAGCAGGGCGTAGACAACGTAAAGCTCGGGTGCTGCGAACATAAACGCAAACTCAAAGGGCTCGGTCACACCGCAGACAAATGAACATATAGCGCCTGAGAGCAGGATACTCATGCTGCGCTTACGCTTTTCTTTCGGTGTGCAGTGGATCATGGCCAGCGACGCTGCAGGCACGCCGAACATCATGCTCGGGAAAAAGCCCGACATATAAATACCAAGGGGCCATGAAACGTCCGCAGAGGTCTCGCCTGCCCAGTAGTGGGTGAGATCGCCCATGCCGATAGTATCGAACCAGAATACATTATTAAGTGCATGGTGCAGACCGAAAGGCAGCAGCAGGCGGTTGAGAAATGCGTATATGCCTGCGCCGAGGGAACCCATGCTGCTTATGGCTTTTCCGAGGGAAACAAGCCCGCCGAAGAACATGGGCCAGACCAGGAAAAGCAGTGCGGCTGTCACGGAAGATATTATCCCCGAAACGATGACCGTAGAACGTTTTCCGCTGAAAAAGCCCAGCCACTCGGGCAGTTTGGTATCTTTGAAACGGTTATAGCAGAAAGCACCGATGTTGCCCGCTATGATACCGATACACGGGTTTTCTATCTTGGAAAATGCCAGCAGTGCCGTCTGATCGCTGGCCAGGGACGGCATAAGCTTCACCGCATTATCAGGGTTCAGCAGAGATGTTATCATCAGCCACGATACAAGCGAAGCCAGGGCGGCCGTTCCGTCATTCTCCTTTGCCAGGCCGACACCGATACCTACTGCAAACAGCAGCGCGATATGGTCGATGATAGCGCCGCCCGCTTTGACCATGAAAAGACCGATCACCTTGACTACGCCTGTGACCTCGCCGCCCTGCATAGTTGCGGGGCAAAGCATATAGCCAATGCCCATAAGCAGACCGCACAGCGGCAGACAGGCTACGGGCAGCATGATCGCTTTTCCGAGTCGCTGCAGATATTGCATAACTTTCACTCTCATAAGCAAAACCTCCTCAGTTGTGATCGAATGCTACATCTTAAATTTGCATATATTGTATCACATATCCGACATTTCGTCAAGTTGAGCGCGCAGATACGGCATATCTGGAATATTATGCCAGCACACTGTAGCAATATGCAGAGGCTGAGAGAGTTATCACCGAATTTCGGCAATGCGCAGCACAAATGATATTTCCACAGTATACTTTCAACAGAATTCAGATCATACTTGACATATCCCTATCTGTATGATATTATGGACTTGATGACCGAGGCGGGGGTGATAAGGTTTATAAACACACCTGTCAGCTCTGTGGAAAGACCTGCACGGTCATAACAGGCTCTCAGAAATACTGCAAGGAGTGCAGTGATCGGTTTTTTCTATCGGATATCAAATATTTCAATTAGACTTACAACGTTTTGTGTGCAATGATTTTTACACACAAAGTGTTGATTTTCACGAGGTGATAAAATGACAAGACAAGCAAGTATAATGTGGCTGATAATTCTTGGTGCGGCAGTGGCTGCACTGGTGGCAGGTGCCATATATATGGTCATAGCCGTTGGGCGCTTTGGGGGTATAAAGGCGCTTTCAGGGGACAAAAAGTGGCTCAGGAACCTGATCTCATTTGCGTGTATAGCCGCAGTTTTCCTGATAGTATCCATATCGCTTTCCCCCGTAAATGCGGCGGTGGTCTTTCTTCACGAGGTATTGTTCTTCCTGGCCTTCGGCGGGATAATGCGGATAGTCGGACACTTCACGGGGAAGGAAACAGCGGTCTATTGGCAGTGGTGGCTGGCCATAGGCACATCGGTCATCTACCTTGCTGTCGGATATTATCTGCTCCACCACGTCTGGCAGACTGATTACAGCCTGAAAAGCGAAAAGCCCGTCAGCCTGAAAATAGCCATGTTCGCTGACAGCCACATAGGCACGACCTTTGACGGCGAGGGCTTTGCAGAGCATATGAAGACCATCGAGGCACAGCACCCCGATATAGTCCTTCTTCCGGGAGATTTTGTTGATGACGGCTCCAAGAAGGCAGATATGCTGAGAGCCTGCGAAGCCCTGGGCAAAATGAATGTCAAATACGGGGTGTGGTACTCCTACGGAAATCACGACGAGGGTTTGATGAACAGCCGTGATTTCACTGCGGCGGAGCTTGAACAGGCTCTGCGTGACAACGGCATACACATTCTATCGGACGAATATGAACTGGTGGACGACAGCTTCTATGTGGTCGGCAGAAAGGACAGCTCTCTCGGTGAACGCAAGAACATGGACGAGCTTCTGGAGGGCGTTGATACAAGCAAATACATCATCGTACTCGATCACGAGCCCAATGATTACGACAACGAAGCGGCTTCCTCTGCTGACCTTGTAGTTTCGGGACACACCCACGGCGGGCAGCTTTTCCCTGTGACCTATGTGGGAGAATTGTTCGGCATAAACGACCGAACCTACGGTTATGAAAACAGGAATGGCACCGATTTTATCGTGACCTCGGGAATTTCCGACTGGGAGATACAGTTCAAGACAGGCACGAAGTCTGAGTATGTTATCGCTGATGTTAACAGATGACCTTGCCATTATCCCGTTTTGGGTGTGTATCAGATAGTAAGTATGACAGAAATTACCGTACTAAAATCAAATATCGCGTATACACCACAAAAAAGTCTGACACAGAAAAGATACTGTGTCAGACTTTTTATCATACTCAACTAAGAAGCAGAAGTATTATCTGTTTCACTGTTTTGATGTTTATTGCTGATGATACAGAGCGGCTGTTCTTTCGTATCGTTCAGTAATACACAGCAGGAACGGTATCTATCATGCTGATATATCAGTCCATGGTCTTTAACAGTTCATCGGTGTTGAGTTCGCCGATGAGCTTGCAGGTGCTGCCTGCGTGGTCTGCTTCGTAGTCTGCATAGCGGATATATTTTCCGTTTTTGTCGTTGTTGTTCTTAGCGTATACGGCCAGCCTCATTTTATCGGGCTCGGTTATATCGAAGCTTATGCTTTCCACCTTGCTCACATCATCTATGGTCCGGGTATACTGTGTGTCGTTCCCCCAGAAGATGCTGAATGTATAGGAGCCTCTGAGGCTGTCGGGCACGGGGACATCAAGCTTTAAATCTTTGGTCAAGGGATATGAGTAGGGGTAGCTTTCTGTAGCCTCGGTCATGGGGCCTTCGTATTCACCCAGGGAGATGCACACCTTTATGACAGCGCCCTTGCACACAAAGTCGTAGTGGTGCAGCGGGTCGTAATAGGGGTCGTAATATTCGCAAACATGACCCTTTTCGGTGAAGTCGTCATATTCGTAGCTGATGACACATTCAAGGCCTGCTTCTTTCAGGGCGGCCACTGCCTGTTCCTCTGTAAGATCCAGGAGCTCGGGCACTTCTAACTCCTCCACAGGGGGGATAACAAAGGGGCTTTCCTTTACTGCCTTGAAATTAAGCTCAGTGACCTCCTCGGGGCTGCGGAGCTTGCGGGCGAATACTGCAAAGCGGTAGTCCTCGGCACCCTCTGCGGGGATATCCGTTACAAGGGTCAGGTAGTCGTCATCTGCGTTACAGTCTATGTCACGCATTATCGAACAGGTGTCCTTTATGTTTGTCATCCAGTTATCGAAGGTGTAGCTGCTGTCGTCAAAATCAGTGTATTCATATGCGAAGCAGCTGTTGTCCTCAAGCTTTACGCAGCCTGCACCGATGATAGCATATCGGTCAAGCTGATCCTCACGAATGGTACCGAAGAGGATATCGGGGCATTTTTTCAGCATTTCGCCTGTGCCGTCATCAAGGTCTGTAAGGTGGGTGAACATGGTGCCTATAGTTCTCACATTGCTGCCGTAAAGGGTCACGTTGTCGGAACGTTTATCGTCCGTTACGGCCACAGCAGCCTTATAGTCCGCAAAGACATTGCCTGCCTCGGTGGCTCTTTCAACATAGTCATAGTGGTAATAGTACTCGTTGTCATCGTGCTGTGTTACCTCGATGTTGACATATTCCTGGCCTGAAGCATTGACAAGTTCGGGTATGCGGATATAGCCTACGACCTCGGGGTTGTTGTAAACATCGACCGCTGACAGTTCCCGTGAGGTATACAGGTAAGCCTCGGACATCTCGGTGGAGTCCATAAATGTATTGAACCTGTCTATCCATGCACGGGCATTTTTATAGTATGAGGTGTGAGCTTCATCACCTATGCAGCCGTTCTGCTTTATGCAGATGATATCGTCGGCCTCGAACAGGCCTGCATAGTATCTTATGCCGTCAAGGGTGAATGAAATGTCGGCATCGGGGGTCTCGGAAAGTGTCAGCGCATTGGGCTCTCCCGGTTCTGTTTCGGGGATATCTGTGATAAGGGTGCCGTTTTTCTGTATATCACTGATGATCTCCAGTGCTTTTGAGACAGCATTATCATCGTATGTTATGAGGTTCTCGCTGTCAAAGAACATGGGGGTGTCCTCTGCGGTGGCGTACAGCAGATCCTGGAAGGGTGACTCATCGGCATATCTTTCCACAAGGTATTTTGTGCCGTTTACTGTTATGGTCATATATTCAGTGCCCGCATTTTCATCGCCGTCTTCTGCCACACCGATGTATACGCCCAGTGCGGAATAGCCCTCATCGCCCAGTTCAACGGTGTACTTTTCACCGTTGGAATAATATTCCAGCGTGCGGCAGGCGGGGATATCGCAGTTTTCATTTACGGGGAATGTCATGGCTTTTTCCACCAGTGCTTTTATGGCGGCTACCCTGTTTTCGTCTGTGATGGTAAAGGGACTGCCCACCGCCTTGGTAACGGCTACCGCATTTTCCGAGATAACGCTTTCATCAAAGGCTGAAACGTGCTTCTCTGTCTGTGAAACGGATGAGTTTTCTGTGTTGTGGACTTTTGTGGTATCCTTATCCATCCCTGTGGCAGCCAGCGCCACAGCTATGACAGCGCAGGCTGCCACAGATACGGTCGCAAAGGGGAAATGTTTTTTTACATATGCTGTTTCCTTAGTAATGTTTGCATTCATTGTTATCTGCTCCTTTTGTATATCTCTGTTATCTGTTTTATTTTCCGAGCCAAAGGTCTTCTTTCCTGCTTGGAGTGCTGAGGCACGTTCCATAACACTGTGCTTCAACTCCTCGGACGGTTCAAGCCTTTGGAGAATGTATGATGTATTCTTTTTCCCGTTCATCAGCTTCCACCGACCTTTCTGTATTTGTTCTTACACTTTCAAGTTCTGTCCTGAGCTTTTCTCTGGCACGTTTCAGGCGCATCTTGACAGCGCCTTCGCTGAGTTTCATCGTTTTTGCTATCTCCGAGAGGGGTATCTCCTCAAAGTAGTGCAGGTACACCAAAATGCGGTATTTTTCTTTCAGCCTGCACACCGCCTGCCACAGTTCGCTGCTCTCAGGGGAGCTTTCAGGCTGTACCAGTGTGTCGGGGTCGAACTCCTCGCCGTTTCGGAATTTGAACCAGGGAGAACGGTTCGCCGCCCGACAGAGGTTCACCGCTGTGCGTATCAGCCATGAGCGTCTTGCGCCCTCGTCCTCAAAATACAGCTCCTTTGTGTAGTAGAGCAGGAAGACCTCCTGGAAGATATCCTCCCTCTCTGACGGAGAGCCAAGCATGGAGGCTATGACACCATTTACAATTCTTCCGTATTTCTCCATTACGTATTCCAAGTCTTTTTGTTCATCGGTCATCTGCCTCACCGCCTTTCGATGTAGTTGTTGTTGAATGCATTCATATACTAATGCTGATTTTAGCACATAAGTAACGTTTTTTGAAAGGATAATATCCAACTTTGTATAATTGCACACATTGGCGGGCGTAGACAGGTTCTTGCTAGTGCATTTTACACAGTGGATATGCAGCCTGCTGATATCTGGAAACAGTTGACAGAATGCACTAAGGGCAGTATAATAGATACATCGGCTGAACTTTTATATCCCAATTTGGTTGTGTATTGTTTCTCCCGCCGAAGACGGATGAAAACAATACGAAAAAAGCCATTCTGTATCATCAGCAATACACTTCAAAATTGGGAGAATTTTATAAAAAAAGAGGCTTACGGAGGAAAGTGACCATGGGGTGCATTTTATCCCATGATATCACAGATACTGTTGCCTGTACATGATACCGACATTTTCTTTGAAGATTGCCGCCGGGCAGGCAGGAAATGCTGTGTATTGCCCATGAGTAAGCTCATGGGACGGAAACGTTTTTGCAAAGATCGGATATGGGGATAGTGGTAAGCAGGATATGGAGGGATATTATGAAATACACTGAACAAACTGCGGCGGATATGCAAAAAAGCTCCGCCTGCAGCAGCGGGGCTGTGAGATTTGATACTGAGGGCGTCACCGTGAAACGGAAGATCATCGCTGACGGCAGCAAGGCTATGGGTGAGGAGGCAAAGCGCTTTGACGGCACAGGCATGATCTCGGCTAACAATTCATCGCGGCTGCTGCTGGATTACAAGGCGCTGCATCCGCAGATATATCAGAAGCTGCTGGAATATCTGTTCGGGAAGGACGGTCTGGGACTTAGCCTTATCAAAATAGAAATGGGCGCCGATGTGGATTCTTCATCGGGAACTGAGCCTGCTGTAATGCGCTCGGCTGATGAGGCCGCAGATGTTACAAGAGGTGCAGGATATCAGCTGGCAGCCGATGCCCTGAAGATAGCACCCGATATCAGGATCGACCTTATCTACTGGGGCATACCTGCATGGGTCGCCAATGCAGAGGACGGCTATGACGCGATGTATAAATGGTTCAAAGCTACTATCGATGCCATGTATGATACCTACGGCATCAGGGTGACTAATGTGACCGTCAACCAGAACGAGAGAAATATCGACTGCGAATGGGTAAAGTATTTCAGCAGGCGGCTCAAGGAAGAAACGGACGAACGCTATGACTACGATACTATAAAGCTGGTCTGCGGAGAAGAGGTTGGCACCTGGGGCATTGCGCCGAAAATGCTGGAGGACGAGGAACTCAGAGAAGCGATAGATGTGGTCTCATCACACTATACCTCCTGGACGACCCCTTGCGTAAAAAAACTGCAGGAAGAATACGGCAAAAAAGTGTGGTTCTCAGAGGGCTCGCCGCCCATGAGTTACGCACCTGCGGTAAGCAGATATGATGGTAACGGCTCGGGACTGAGTGGTATCAACGGCACACTTGATATCGCCACCCGAATTACTCAGGCTATCGCAGAGGGCATGACCATGTATGAATTCCAGCCTGTGGTCAGCGCCTATTACAGCGGTGTGACCTATTATCCCAAACAGCTCATAACTGCCAATGAGCCCTGGTCAGGAGCCTATTCACTTGATGCGGGATTTTATATGGTACTGCATTTTTCAAAATTCATAAGACCCGGCTGGAGAATGCTCAGGGGCGGCTGTTTCGGTGACGGCATCGCGGGGGGCGACGGCCACGCTGTTGTCGGTTCCACCTTTAATTATGTCACAGCAGTTGACAGTGCAGGCGGGAACTGTTCTGTTATACTGGTGAACAATTCTGCCGAGACCATAGGCTACGATATAGAATTTTCAGAGCTTTCCTGTGCTGACAGCAGGTTTTATGTATGGGAGACCAGAGGCCCTGATGAGGGTGCGGACTATTACAGCAGCTTTTTCAGAAAGCTGGGCTTTGTACAGCCTGAGAACGGCAGGGCGTCTGTGGTGGTAAAGCCCTATTCGATGATGACGGTATCCACCCTTGACGTGCCCGAGATAAAGTACGAAAGTGCTGAAAGCTCGGTGATGCGGCTGCCTTACTCTGACGACTTTGAGTATACAGCCTATGGTGAAGGCTTCCTGGCTTCAAGGGGATATGCGCCTCTCTACACCACCGATCAGGGCGGTGCCTTTGAGATAGAGAATGCAGGGGGCAATAATGTGCTGGTGCAGAAGATCACCGAAGATATCAGACCCGTGGAATGGGGAGGTTCCTGCGAACCTGTTACCATTCTCGGTGATGACAGGTGGTCGGATATCTCAGCGAGTATCGAAGTTAAGCTGGCTGATGATGAGAATGCCTATGCAGGCCTTGGGATCAGGTATGCTCTTGCTGATGCATATCAAAGCGGTTACTGGATAAAGCTGGAACACAATGGCTGCTGCTGGCTGATGAAAGGCAGCAGCGCTGTAACTTCCGCAGAGATAGCAGATCTCGATACCGCGGTTAAGCATACCATTTCGATCTCGGCTCAGGGTAACACTGTCAGGGCCGGGGTAGACGGAAGAGAGATCATATGCTTCAATGATACTGAAAGGCAGTTCGTTTCGGGAAGAGCAGCAATATACAGTTCCTATCACAAAAACAGCTTTGACAGCCTGAGGCTGGAGGCTGCAGGGGATACAGCACCATACATGACCAGGATAGATGCCCTGGACATGGAGCTGACTTACTCTGCGGGCAGCAACTGCGAGGACGGTGCGGGCTGGTATCATGATACTATGTGCAGCTTCAGAAATTACAACCGCACCTGCTCACGGGGCAAGGCGGGGGACACGTTGGAGTTTGAGTTTTACGGCAGCAGCTTTGCCGTTATCGGCAACACGGTATCGGCTTACATAAAGGCAGAGGCAGACGGCGAGATCGTGGGAGAGGATATTCACTGCACAGGCGCACACCGACAGGCCGCATACTATCTCAGCGGTCTTGAATGCGGCAGACACAAGGTAAAACTTACCGTTACCGACGGTATCCTTGAAGTCGATGCGGTGGAATATAAATAGTAGATGCACATCAGTAAGAACAGGAGTGATAAATATGGCCAAAAGACCAGAATGGCTCGACAACGCAGTGTTTTATGAGATATACCCCCAGTCCTTCAGGGACACCGACGGGGACGGCATAGGCAACATAAACGGTATAACCGAAAAGCTGGGATATATAAAGGAGCTGGGCTGCACAGCACTCTGGCTCAACCCCTGCTTTGAGTCACCTTTCGGGGACGCAGGCTATGATGTTTCAGACTACTGTAAAACTGCCCCCCCGCTATGGCACCAATGATGACCTTGAAAGACTTTTTGAGGAGGCTCACAAGCTGGGTCTGCATATTATTTTGGACCTTGTACCCGGGCATACCTCGTGGAAGCACAGGTGGTTCACAGAGAGCATGATGGCGGAGAAAAACGAATTTACCGACCGCTATGTCTGGACAGACAGCATCTGGGAGGAACCTGAGGGCTACGGTTCACTGCGGGGCATATCTGATCGTGACGGCAGCTGTATGGTGAATTTCTTCACCCACCAGCCCGCCCTGAACTACGGCTTTTATAAGCCTGAGCGTCCCTGGCAGCAGCCCATGGATTCTCAGGGGGCGCTGGCTACCCGTGAGGCCATGAAGGACGTCATGCGTTTCTGGCTTTCAAGGGGCTGCGACGGTTTCCGTGTGGATATGGCAGGTTCTCTTGTAAAGAATGACCCTGAGGGCAAGGGCAACATTGCCCTGTGGCAGGATATACGTGCGTTCCTTGATGAGGAATTCCCCGAGGCTGCCATGGTCTCGGAATGGGGCGAGCCTGACAAGAGCCTGCAGGGCGGTTTCCACATGGATTTCCTGCTGCATTTCGGCCCCTCGCATTACAACGACCTTTTCAGGTGCGAGCAGCCTTTCTTCGGGGGCAAGGGCGATGCCTCTGCATTTGTGTCCAAATATATGGATAGCTATGAAAGGTCTGAGCGCAGGGGGCTTATCTGCATACCCTCGGGCAACCATGATATGGACAGGCTCGCAAGGCGCATAAAAGGGGAGAGGAGAAAGCTGGCATTTGCATTCCTGCTCTCCATGCCTGGAGCGCCTTACATCTACTACGGCGACGAGATAGGCATGAACTACGTGGAGGGTCTTACCTCTGTTGAGGGCGGCTACGGCCGCACGGGTTCCCGTTCGCCCATGCAGTGGAACAGCAGTGCCAACGCAGGATTTTCCTCTGCACCCGCAGAAAAGCTGTATATCCCCATTGACCCCTCACCCGACCGTCCCACCGCCGCCGGCCAGGCAGCTGACGAAACTTCGCTGCGCAGCGAGGTAAAGCGCCTTATCGCCATACGCCGTCAGTACAAGACGCTGCAAAGCACAGGGGATATCAGGTTTATCAGCGACGGCGCCGTTGGCAGGCCTCTTGCATATATGAGGAGCTTTGAGGGTGAGCGCATACTCATCGTTATAGACCCCACAGATCTTCCTGCAGAATTCACGCTTGACGGCAGGGGAGAGGTAATATACTCTTTCGGCAGCTGTGAGATCAAGGGCAGCACCCTGACCGTCGGGGAATGCTCAGCGGTATTTGTAAAGCTGGAAAAGTGAGTGCTGAAAAGGCCTGAGAACATATGAAAAAAGGCCTTGCTGCCGAAAATGACAGCAAGGCCTTTTTATGCTTAAAAACTCAGTTTTGCGTTGAGATGAAGTTTCAGATCTTCATGCCGTTGATGAACTTTACAAAGTCCGCCGAACCGTGGTCGACTATCTCGCTGTTACCCTTGTCCTTGGCGGAGATGACAGCCATGTCCTCATCGGTAAGGGTGAAGTCCCAGATGTCAAAATTCTGCTTCATTCTCTCAATGTGAACAGACTTCGGCAGCACCGAAACACCTCGCTGTACGTTCCAGCGCAGCACCACCTGTGCCGCAGATCTGCCGTATTTCTCACCTATGGCCGTAAGTTCTGGATCGGTGAAGATACCGTGCCTGCCCTCCGCAAAGGGACCCCATGCCTGGGGCGCAACACCGTAGTGACGCATGACTTTCAGGGCATCTTCCTGGGCGAAGAATGGGTGCAGTTCCACCTGGTTTACCGCAGGTATCACTTCAACATTCTCGCAGAGGTTGGCAAGTATGGCGGGGTAGAAGTTTGAAACTCCCACAGCCTTTACAAGACCCTCCTTGTAAGCCCTTACCGCACCTCTGTAGGCTGCAAAATAGTCGCCCATGGGCTGGTGCAGCAGGATAAGGTCAACATATTCAAGCCCCAGCTTTGCCAGTGATGACTTTACAGACTCATAAGCTGTTTCCTCGTTCTTCATGTTGGAGACCCATATCTTGGTGGTGATGAAAAGTTCCCCGCGGGTCGTCAGACCGTCTGCGATCGCTCTTGCGGCTGCCTTGCCGACGGCTTCTTCATTCATATATGCCTGTGCTGTGTCGATGAGTCTGTAGCCCGCCTTGACAGCGTTGTATACCGCCTCCTCGCATTCCGACGGGTCGGGCACCTGAAAAACTCCGAAGCCCTCCAGGGGCATTTTTGCGCCTGTGTTAAGTGTTATAAATTCCATAAAAAAACCTCCTTTTGGTTTGACTTTATTATAGCATACATTCAGCACTGTGTAAAATATCGATTTGTCATAGCGCTATCATTTTCAGTTATAGCAGAGATCCTTTTAGCCTAAAGACATTCCTGCAGTATCTCAAAGATCTCCTCCGCCGTCAGCTTTTTGCAGCAGCCCTTTGTTATTACAGTGGACTCAGCCACAGCCCGCAGGTCGGTGTCGGTCCCTATGCCCATTTCCCCGAGGGTCACGGGCAGACCTGCTTCTTTTATGAAGTCACTGAGCGCCTCAATGCCCGCCAGTGCCAGTTCATCTTCCGTTCTGCCCCGGGGGGATATGCCCCATACAGCCTCAGCCATGCGGGCAAAACGTGCAGTGTCCTCCTTGTATATGTGCCTGTACAGAACAGGGTGCAGCACCGCCAGTCCGCGGCCGTGGTTGCAGTCGGTGTAAGCCCCCAGCTGGTGTTCTATCATGTGGCACTGGAAATCTGTGACCTTACCTATCTTCAGTATGCCGTTTTCAGCCATGGCGGCCGCCCAGATAAGTTCGCTGCGGGCAGACCTGTCCTGCGGGTCAGCCAAAGTCCTGCGGATATTTTTTATTATGTTCCTCATGACCGCTTCGTTTATCTCGTCGGAAAGATTATCCTGCCTTGGGGTGCCCAGATAAGTTTCCATGCAGTGGGAAAGGCTGTCAAAAGCCCCTGACATCACCTGGCCGAAAGGCATGGTCATGGTGTATCCCGGGTCAAGCACAGCGAAACTGTGATAAGCCCCCCATAGGGCAGACTTGAGTTTTTGGTCCTCATGAGTTATTACCGCTCCGTTGTTCTGTTCAGCACCTGTCCCGAAAGCTGTTACCACTGCCCCCATGGGTATGAACTTTACGGGACGCAGACCCTTGGCATACTCAAAGTCCCATATATCTTCATCGAGCAGGGCCTGGGCCGAGATGATCTTGCAGGCATCTATCACCGAACCGCCCCCCAGGGCTATTATCAGGTCGATGTTTTTCTCCCGTGCCAGGGCAGCACCCTCCTGCACTTTGGCATAGGTGGGGTTCGGCATTATGCCGCCGAATTCCGTGACAGCCTTGCCTGCTTCTTCAAGAATGCCCTTTATCTCCTCAAATATGCCCACCCGTTTTACCGAGCCCCCGCCGTAGGCCAGCATGACGTTCCTGCCGTACTTTCCAAGTTCATCAGGCAGATGTTTTCTTGCAGCCCCCTCACCGAAATAGGTGGTCACGGGGTAAAAATATGTAAATGCGTTCATCGTATTCCTCCTTGATACCCCAGCCCGTTCAGCCACTCTTCAATGTCTTCGCTGGAACCGCCCACGTCTGCGCCCTTGACAGAAAATCCGTCAAGCACCGCAGCCCCCGGTTCAAGGGCGGATATGCTTGATACCGAATCTGCCAGCCCGCTGCCCTCATGGGTGGTCACGGGGATGATAGTCTTGTCCGAAAAATCGTACTTGTCAAAGAAGCTGTATATGGGTTGGGGCATGGTGTACCACCATATGGGGTATACCACAAACACAGTGTCATAGCCGCTGATATCCACCGCCGTTGCCAGTTCGGGAAGTTCCCCTGCGTCCTGTTCAGCCTTGGCTTCATCGGCAAGGGCATTGTATTCAAGCGGGTAATCCTTCACTGTCTGTATGGAGAACAGATCGCCCCCTGTGTAGGCCGCCACCACGTTGGCCATGGCCTCGGCGTTGCCCATGTCTTCGCCCGAGAAGCTCACCCTTGAAGCGGAAGTTATAGCATCGTTCTCGCCGTTTTCCGCAGGGGTGAAATAGGCTACAAGTATGCCCGATGCAGCGCTTTCTTCGGCAGGTGCAGACTCTTCGGCGGCGGTAACATCAGCTGTTTTTGAGGGATCTTCCTCATCTGCCTCATTGATCGCTGCTTCACTGCTTTCTTCGGAAGAAACTGTCCCCTCCGACTTTGCGCCCCCTACAGACCTCGCTGTCTGTGCAGGCCTTGTGCCGCCGTCCCCCGCAGAACTTCCGCAGCCTGCCAGCAGCAGGGCAGCAAGCACAGCTATAGTCATCATCTTTTTCATTTTATATTCCTCCTAATCGTGTATCTTCAGGTTTATCAGCTGCCTTGCAGTGTGGGCGCAGCGGTGGTCGATTATCTCGCTGTGTCCCATATCAAGGGCGGATATCCGCTGCATATCCTCTTCGGTAAGTTCAAAGTCAAGAGCAATATCCTCTGCCCTGTGTCCCTTGTCTGCCGAACGGGGTATCACTGCCACACCCCGCTGCAGGTTCCATTTAAGGGCGATCTGTGCTGCTGTTGCGCCGTGGGTCTTTCCTATGCTGCAAAGGGTAGCGTCGTTGAATATGTCCTTCTGCCCCTCGCACAAAGGCCCCCAGGCCTGGGGCTGACAGCCGTATTTGCGCAGTTCGGCAATGGTCTTCTCCTGCTGAAAATAGGGGTGCAGCTCTATCTGGTCTGCCATGGGCGGTATATTCGTGTTCAGTGCCAGGTCAACCACCCTGTCCGCACTGAAATTCGATACCCCTATCGCCCGCACAAAGCCCTCTTTCAGCAGTTTCTCCATGGCTCGCCACGACCCGAAGATATCCCCGTAGGGCTGGTGTATAAGGTACAGGTCTATGTAACTGAGCCCCAGGGCTTTCCGCGATGTTTCAAAGGCTTTCAGGGTGTTTTCAGTTCCTGTGTCCTGCACCCAAAGTTTGGTGGTGACGAATATCTTCTCCCTGGGTATGCCGCTGTTCTTTACTGCCCTGCCTACAGCTTCTTCATTGAAATATGAAGCTGCCGTATCTATCAGTCTGTAGCCCTGCCTGAGTGCGTCAGCAACGTGTTCCTCGCAGTCCTTTCTCAGCATGAAAGTGCCGAAACCTACAGTAGGCATTTCCACCCCGTTTGAAAGAATAAGCTTTCTCATATGTCCCACCTCTTGAAAACATTATACAACAAAGCAGGCTGAATGTACAATACAAATTTGTGATAGCAGTATAAGTGAAAGTTATAGTGATTGACAATTTTATGCAGTTATGCTATACTTACTTCAAAGGGGTGATACCATGATAGAGATATATATGCTGATACAGCTGGTGGCCATAGCCGACTGCGGGACTATGTCAGGGGCGGCGGAAAAGCTGCACCTCAGCCAGCCTGCTCTGAGCCGCACGGTCAACAAGCTGGAAGATATCATAGGCGTAAAGCTGTTTGACCGCAGCAAAAACAAGGTAGGGCTGAACGACAACGGCAGACTTGCTGTGGAACTTGCCCGCAAGGTCATTGCCGAAAACGAAGAACTCATCGAAAGGGTGCGTGCCTTTGACATGAGCAGCAGGACCATCTCTGTGTGTTCCTGCGCCCCCGCCCCCCTCTGGACGGTGGTGCCGCTGCTCAGCGAGCTTTTCCCCGATATGAAGATCTCAAGCGAGATGAAGTACCACGATGACTTTCTGACCGAGCTTGAAAAGGACAGCTGTCAGCTGCTGATCACCCCATTTGAGGTAAATGAGGCGGACATAGTATGCAGGCTGCTTTTCACTGAACAGCTTTATCTCTCAGTACCTCCCGCCCACCCCCTGGCAGGCTATGCCGAGGTGCATTTTTCCGACCTGGACGGCGAGACCATGCTGCTGTTTTCAGACCTGGGTCTCTGGCATGATGTCCACCGAAAGTACACCCCTGAAACCAGGTACATTGTGCAGAGCGAGTATGAAGCCCTGGGCGAACTGATAAAAGCTTCCGCCCTGCCCTCGTTTTCATCCAGCATAACTATGGGTATGCAGGGGCAGGATAACAATCGGGTAAATATCCCCATAGCAGATGAGGCTGCAAAAGCCACATTTTACTGTTGCTGGCGAAAGGAAGACAGCAAGCGTTTCAGAGCCTTTGCAAAGCGCCTGGAAGAAATATCCGCTGTGCCGTTGACTTACCGGAACTAAAGTGATATAATGGTGCTGCTGTGTGCAGACAGCTCATATAAGATGTCATATGCAGGGTCTGCCGAAATTTCCTTATCGGGGAGAGATATTATTTGAAAAAAGAACTTATACCCTTTCTCGGAGCTATGGTCTGCTGTTTTCTCTGGGGCAGCGCTTTCCCGGGGATAAAGCTGGGTTATGACTTCTGGGGCATACACGGCGAGACCGCAAGGGTCATCACCTTTGCAGGCACCCGCTTTTTCCTGGCAGGCGGGCTGGTCATACTTTTCTACTGCATATCCCGCAGAAAGTTCATGGCTCCCCGCCGCGATGAATGGGGAAAGATAATGTTTTTAAGCCTTTTCCAGACTATCGGCCAGTATGTGTTTTTTTACATCGGCCTTTCCCATACCACAGGGGTCAACTCAGCGGTGGTCGATTCGCTGACAAGCTTTTTCGCTATCATCATCGCCGCCCTTGTCATGAAAATGGAAAAGCTCGATGCCCGCAAAATACTGGGCTGCCTGCTGGGCTTTGCAGGGGTGGTCATAGTTAACCTGGGTCCCGCAGGCTTTTCGTTCTCCCTACTCGGAGACGGCCTAGTTGCCCTCTCAGCCCTGTGCTACGGTGTTTCATCAGCTATGATAAAGAAGTATTCCCGTGACCACGATACTGTCATTTTCAGCGGATATCAGTTCCTATTCGGGGGACTTGTCATGGTGCTTATCGGTCTGGCCATGGGCGGCCTGTCGGAAGCTCCCGCCCCGGCGAGAGGATATGCCCCCGCCCTGGGCATACTCATCTACCTGGCTCTCGTTTCCAGCGTGGCCTATACTCTCTGGGGCATACTCTTAAAGACCAACGATGTTTCCAGGATCTCCATTTTCGGTTTCATGAATCCCGTCATCGGTGTTATCCTCTCAGCCCTTTTGCTGGGCGAGGGCGATGTGCTGGGCATAAAGCATATCCTCTCCCTGGTACTGATCTCCCTGGGCATAGCCCTTGTAAACGTGAAGCGCCGTGAACGGAAATTTTCGGCAGAATAAAACAATGCCTCACCTCCGCAGCAGAGGTGAGGCATTTGTATTTGTTCACGGTCATGTATTGCTATTCTGTAACATCAGAACGTGGAGCATTCTGACTACTCATTATAAGCCAGATCCTTGATAGCCTCATTCATGAGGATATCCATTCTCTCCTTGTTCTCATCGCTCTCGTCATCTGTCCATTCCAGCAGTATGAAACAATTATGCTGGGGTGCTTCGACCCTGGAGTAGTCACCCAGCACACATTCGCAGTAGATCTTTTTATCATCGTAGAATTCTTCCTTCCAACGGTCGTAGTAAGATCTTACTACCAGATATCCCTTGATCTTCAGCGCCTCTCTGCCGTCAAGCACCTGCACGGTCTCCTGACTTATAGGTTCGATGTAGTCAGGTGTGTTGCCGTGGAAATCCTGGTTCTCAAAGGTCAGACCCATATTGGTGCGGTCAAAGAATTCATCTCTTAAAAACTCCAGGTCTGACTGTCCCTCTTCCTTTTCATCCATATACGGAGCGAAAGTATATCCTTCATAGTGTATGGAAATGGTGCGTAATGGCGCCAGATATTCAGGACCTTCTGCAAGTATCTCCGCAGGGGTAGGGTAGGTCTCTTCCCATACACCACCTGAGTCACGAAACTGGTCTATATCACCCTCAAGTTTTTGTTTTCCCGGCAGCAGATACCTCAGATCTCCCCCGCCCAGTGTGGCATAGTCCTTTATAAAGAACAGGTTGCTGTCATCTTCGGTCACAGCTTCGCTGTTGGCCTCGCTGCTTTCTTCGTTGACTTCTTCTTCCACTGTTTCGGAAACTTCCTCATTTGCTGAAGTCACTTCCTCAGCCTTGCTTTCCTCCGCCGAAGAAACGCTCACCGTCTTCACATCGTCCTTGCTGCTGTTGAGCAGAACTGCGGTAGTCACACCGCCTACTGCTATAACACCTGTGGCTATGGCTGCTATGATTTTTCCTGTTATCATTTTCGTAGTACCTCCTGCAACACTCGTTGTCAATGTATTTGTTGCAGAAGCAGCTGCAGTGCTGAAAAAGTCCGCCTGTAAAAGTATCTTCGATATGTCGGGTACCGGGATACGCTGTGCCTCCAGACGGAGTATCTTTGTGAGTACGGGAACAGGTACCAGTGCGTGGAGCCTGTCGTCGTTTTCCTTTTCGTAAATAAGCACCGCCCCCCTGATCTTCTCTCTGGCGGCGCAGAGCCGTGAAGACACCGTCTTCAAAGGGCAGCCCATGACCTCAGCTATCTCCTCCAGGCTCATCTCGTCATAATAGTAAAGTATGACAGCCTGCCGCTGAACGTCAGATAATTCCTCGTTTATCATGCGCACTATGATCTGCCGTCTTGTTTCATCGGTGACATATTCCTCGGGAATGAACTTTTCATCGTCCCTGAAATCAGCCCCCTGCTCCAGCTGTTCGTCTATGGACTCATGACCTGCTTTCCTGAAACTGTCCCTGCATTTGTTGACAGCTATCCTGTTCACCCACATGGGGAACTTGCTGCCGTCCTCAAGACTGTCCAGCCTGTCAAGCGCCGTCATGAAAGTGTCCTGCATAAGGTCCTTGGCGCTGTCCTCGTTGGCCACAAGCTTAAGGCAGGTGAAGTATACTGCCCGTTCGGTAGCACGGTACAGCTTTTCAAAGGCCTGCTTGTCGCCCCTGCGGGTGGCCTCCACCAGCTCCCGCCATTGAATTTCTTCCATGTTGCCTCCTTTGCTTTTTTCCGACATTCATTATCCTGCAAAGCACTGCTGTTTGCCTCTGCATACAATAGACGAATGAACATCGGAAAATTCCCGATTTTTTTCGGATATTTCTTCACTTTGTATCATTGCACTATTCTTGCGGCGAAACACATCTGCTGCTTGTGCAAAACTCACAGTGAGACAGCTTTCTTCCGCCCAAAGCATTATATCACAATATCCCACTCTAGTCAATCTTTATAGGCAGCTGCGCCATTTTCTTGTGAATTATGTATACCGCACAAACTCTCCGCAGAAATTTTGTCGCCAAAAGTCCCTGAAAAACAGCTTGTGTCCAATAAAGTTCCCCGCAAATCTCAGCGGATATGCTATAATGATAAAAAGCAGAGCATAGCTTTTTATCCGCAGTATAGTCCTAAAAATACCCGAAGGAGGGGATACCATGTGTAAGTGCGAAGATAACTACGTTCAGGTCAGACTGATAACAGGGGAGGTAGTCACCGTAAAAGAAGAAAACGTAGTGGGCTTTTGTCATTGCTCCACCCATAAAGGCTATGTGACAAAAACTGTCATGAAGAACCATAACTGTCTTGAAAAAAACTGTCATCATCTGAAAAAATTTAGTGAGAAGGCCTACTGGGAGAATTATGAAGCGAGCCTGAAAAGCAAAAAGGAAGAAAAACAGCTGCTGTCTGCCCGCAAAAAGCCGGAGCAGGAAAGGGAACAGCGCTGGAAAAGAGAATGCCAGCGCATAGCCGAACTCTCGGAATACCCCATAACCATAATCAGCGTGCGCAAACTGGCGGACAAGAGCAAGGTCATGATATTCTTCGTTTCCGATGAAAGCATAGATGACAGCCGCAGATACATAATGCTCGCCAGGGAGTTTGCAGACACCCATATGATAAAGTCCGAGATACGTCATATCAGGGATATCGACGGCGAATATGTTACCATGTCCCATACTTATAGCAATCCGCCTTAAAATTCAGACAAAATCCAGTCACAAAACCCATAAATCCCAGCTTTTGCGACTGGATTTTGTGAATTTAAAAAGTTGGATTGCTATAGTATGGCAGCATTGTTTGCAGATGAATAACTGAAACGGGGTTGACAAACAGAAAATAATGTGATATTTTAATTAAAGCAGAATATCATAACATTTTAGCAGACCATCTTTTCGGGAACGCAAGCTCCCTGAGAGGCTTAAGGTCTGCGAAGAACGACTTTTACTCAGGAAAGGAAAGACATAAAATGGTTTTCAGGGCGATGAAAGATCTGTTCGATGAGTACCGCGGCATTGATGTCGAGGCACGCTACAGGGCAGAGCGTGAGGCCAGAAAAAAAGAACTCAGCGAATACAAAGCGAACAACTTCATATCCAAAAGCGGCAGGCGCTATCTCACTTTCATAAGCGGAGCGTTCCTGTTTTACGGAATATTCATGCTCCTGGGTGAGATAAAGAACGGTATGGCAGGAAAGGCTGCCCTTACTGTGGCGGAGCTGCTGATGTGTCTGGCGTCGGTCATACTTCTGCGGATAAAAAACAAGGGCGTGCAGAAGGTGGGCTGCATAATGTTCTGGGCTTTTGTGGCAGTGCAGCTCCTCAGGTCGCTGATGTTAATATAAGCAGAAGAAAGGGGCAGTTTATGAAAGCGAATATCCCCGGGAGCAAGCGTACCGTGATTGACCTGAAAGAAGCTTTGGGTGACAGCAAGAAAGTCACTGAGGAACTGGAGAATATAGTTGCGAATTTTGAAAAGTGGCTGGAGATATCTTCACTCACCCTCGGGACCTTCACCGAAGCCTACAGCAGTGCGGAAAATTTCTCGTTATTAAAAAAACAGGCCGATGACTACACAGTCATATGCATGGTGCATGAAACGGACAGAGGCTATGCCAATATCGGCGAGACCCTGGCTTACCCCACTGCTGATGAGTCGGCAAGATATGATATGATACTGCTGCTGATGTATATAGCCTGCCGCCTTGATGAACATGACAAGACAGGCCGCAGGAATTATTTCTTTGATATAACAAAGAAATTCTGCATGACACTGGACGACAAGCATATATGAACATAACACCGTACCCTACTTGAAAGGGTACGGTGTTTTTATTTTCGTCCTTCCGAGAATGTAGTCGGTGCTGGTGCTGTAGATATCAGCCAGCTGTATCAGCAGGGCAATGGGTATCTCGCGGCTTTCGTTCTCATACCTGCAGTAGGCTGCCCTTGAAATGTGCAGCACATCAGCAAGGTCCTCCTGAGTCAGGGTCTTTTCTGTGCGAAGTTTTTTCAGCATATAGTTGTATCTCATTTTACACTTCCTCCTGTTTGTGTTAGTTGTTTTTTTTCTCCCAATTTTGAAGTGTATTGCTGATGATACAGGGGGAAACAATACACAACCAAATTGGGATTAAATTTTTTGACAATTCATTTCGTAAAATCATTTGATCTGTTTTTGATGGGTTCATCAGCGCAGAGCCCCTTGTTATACGCCTAAAAGCAGTTATCCTGATGATATTATACCATAGATGTGACAAAATGTCAACGAAAATTTTCAAAAACGATTACGGAAGTTGAAATAAATGAAAGCTATTTGATAATATTAAACTAAACAAATGGTGATTGTAACTAAAGGTCCGAAAAAATTAATCAATAGTTTTTTACTTGGAATACATATTTTACAAAATACGGTGATATAAACTAGGGACTTTAGCGGCTTGTTTACGCGATAAAGTTAAGATAAAATAATTAATTAAATCAATATTAAGTTTATTTTGAATTTTTAACGAAAAAAAGCTTGCAAAGGTATGAAAAATGTGATATAATCGTATCGAAAAACGGAAAGTAAAATTGATTTTACTAACTAATACAGCGGAGGGCGATAAGGATGTACAGTTTGTATGACAGGATAATGGCAAACGATTTTTTGTCCGTTTGTGACGAATTGGATCCATCGGAGTACAAGATCGAAAGTTTCAGGCACATGAAAAGATTTCTCATATCTGAAGAAACATCTGATGCGGCCAGAAAACTGCTGACCAAAACATCGGCGATGATAAGGAATGACCCCGAACACGCCAGGGATATACTTGAAAAGTCCTGCAAGGTCATAATCACGGGACACTGAGAAAAACGTAAAAGGAGGTCATCGCAATGGCAGCAGATCAGGGCGCAGAATTTTTAGCGATGTATATGAAGCTTCTGGAGTACAAGCTCCAGCTCATTCGTGATATACTGAAAAATCTGGTACGTTTTG
This sequence comes from Ruminococcus sp., assembly GCF_017464355.1. Classification (GTDB taxonomy): domain Bacteria; phylum Bacillota; class Clostridia; order Oscillospirales; family Ruminococcaceae; genus Hominimerdicola. The sequence continues at coordinate 44,214 of NZ_JAFUAG010000038.1, forward strand.
CTAAAGTAAGTGCGCCGATTGTGGCAAAACTGGTAGAGAAGTACAAAGAGACCAAAGCCGCCAAAGAGGCTGCAATGGAAAAAGGCACCGTGGATCTGGAGGTGCTTTCCGAGAACGAACAAAAACAGCTCGGGATCGCAGGACGCGGACCTGAGCTGATAGATGCAAGAGGATATGAGCAGGGGGAAGCTCCTCTCATGCTGGACGGCAATATGCCTCCCGCCATTCTCACCCCGGAAGAACGGGAAACAACAAGAGTAAAATTAGAGCAGCACGGATTTGCAAGCAAACGGCTCCTCAATGATAAGTCAGCTATCCGCGGTACTGAGTCGCAGCTCAGGGCTGATGTGGAAAATATCCTGTCAAATGCTGATGATCTCTTTGAAACAGCCCGTAAGGCAGGCTGGAGCAAAGAGGAATTCGGCGCTCTGACTGAAGGGCTGACCGCAGGCACTGTATCTCCTGCGATAAAGGACAAGATCAATGGTGATATGCAGCGTGACATCGACGGACTCAATGCTGCCCACAGAAGCTTTGAACGGAATTTCCGCATATATGTATTGAACCGTGAAGCAGCCAGAGAGGACTTTGGAGACAGCGTGAGAGATCGGGCGGGAAGAAACGATCCGTTCCGTTCGGGGGCTGATGACAAGGTGATCGACGTTGATGTCCTTGATGCCCGTGAGTATAAGCAGATCGAGATGAACCAGGCTGTATCAGATATCCACAGCGGCAGCAGTGACATAGACAGAGGATATACCAAAGGCAAGGATACTCTCGATTCCTACAGAGATAGGATAAAGGCTGAAAGGGAAAGAAAGTCCATGACCAATGCAGGTGATCTTGGTGTGCGTGATAAGCAGAAGCAGCTGTCTGTGAGAGATCACGAACGCTGATAGGGGGCTGATGTTATCTTGAAGAAAAAGACGTCATCAACATATATTGTAACTGTGGTCATTGTGATGCTGGCTGTAGCTTTCGCGGCACTGCACCTGTCCTGCTCGGTAGATACCTGGAAAAAGCATTCGTCACAGGCTGCCGTATCGACAGGGGAAACGCCGGGAACGGTAAAGTTCCCCGGGCAGGAGATATTGGAAGATTTTTCGGGCAGGCTGAAAGCTCCTACAAAAAATATCTATTACAACAGCTATACACTTAAATTCCTGCTGGTGGGAGAGCTGGTGTGCTTCCTTGCTTTCCAGTACAACAAGCTGAATAAGAAGAAGTACATGGACGGAAAGGAGTACGGCTCGGCTGAATGGGCGAAAAGCGAAACTCTGCGCACCCTGCAAAGCGGCTATCTCTACAAGCAGGCTCTGAAAAAGGCTAAGACAAAGGAGAAAAAAGAGAAGCTGAAAGAGATGTATGAGCTGCCCGATATCAAGAAGAAAAACTGGTACAGAACAGACCGCATATTTACCAGTACCGAGAGGATATGTATGTTCAACTATGAACTGAACAATAATACCCTCATCATAGGCGGTGCGGGTGCAGGTAAATCCAGGGGCTATGTGCTTCCCAACCTGCTGCAGTCGAATACATCCAATATAGTCACCGACCCCAAGGGCGAGCTTTACGGCAAGGTAGGCTACTTCCTGACCAGGATCAAGGGTCACAAGGTAAGGGTGCTGGAACTTGGAGATTTCAAGGGGCGCAGCGACTGTTTCAATCCGCTGTATTATGTTCACCGCGACCGTGACGGCTGGGAGGAAAGAGTGCTTACACTTATAGAAACACTTATTTCCAACACCGACGGCGGACAGGAACAAAAGGGCTCAGACCCCTTTTGGCCAAAAGCGGAAAGACTTTTCCTTCAGGCCATAATCTTTGCAGTGGTACAGGCTTTCCCCGATGAAGAAGTAAACTTTGAAACGGTCAATACCCTGATAAGCTGGCTCTCCATTGAGGAGGACGGCGATGATTACAACAGCGACCTGGACATCTTCTTTAAGGAATTTGCCAAGATGTACGGCGAAAACAACATAGCTGTAAGGCAGTTCAATGAGTTTCGTTCCAAGGCCAGCGGCAAAACCGCAAAATCCATAGTTATCTCGGCGGTGGCAAGGCTTTCCTCCATGAAGATACCCGAGATACAGAGGATACTCAGCCGTGACGATATGCACCTTGACCTGGTAGGTGAGGAACTTACGACCATATTCGTGGTAAAGCCGCCTACGGTAGATGAATGCAACTATATCGCAGGTATGTTCTTCACCATACTTTTCCAGGAGCTGAACTACTGTGCTACAGTAAAGCACCGCGAAGACCAGCGTTGTCCCGTGCCCGTGCATTTCTATCTCGATGAATTTGCGACCACCTGCCGCATACCAAAGTTCGTTGAGATACAGTCCTATGCACGTTCACTGGGCATAGGCATAACAGTGATATTGCAGTCGCTGGATCAGCTGAAAAATATCTACGAAAAGGAGTGGGGCGTTGTTATAGATAACTCCAACACCTTCCTTTATCTGGGCAATATAGGTTCAATGGAAACGCTGAAATATGTGTCTGAGCTGCTGGGCAAGGCGACGATAGACAAGCGGTCTTCATCGCGTTCAAGAGGCAAATCGGGAAGTTCCTCGCAGAGCTTTGACAGAATGGGCCGTGAACTCATGATGCCCGATGAGATAAAAAAGCTTCCCAAGAAGGAGTGCCTGCTGTTCGTCAGCGGTAAAGCACCTTTCCGCAGTGTAAAGTTCGATTACAGCCAACACCCTTATTACAAGTACAGTTCTGACTACGATAAGAGCCTGTTCTATGAGCATATACCCCAGTACCTCAAGGACAAGGAGAAGGAAAAGGACGAGCTTGAAAATGTCATTCCCGAAAAGGAAAGAGTTGACCTCGGCAATGCAGCTGCGGCAAAAGTGCCTGCGGAGCAGAAAGCCGATGAAAGACCTGTGCCTGATGACCGGGCTATAGAGGCGCTGCTGGACGATATACTCGGTGATGCAGATGTTTCGTCTGCGAACCATGATATGCACCCTGACAGCGTTGACTCCCTTATAGATGACCTGCTGGACGAAAACGGCAGGCTGGATGAAGAAGCACTTGATACAAAACTCGATGAGATAGCAGATGATACAAGCAAGAACGGAGTTATCTCCGATGAGGACCTTGACGCACTGCTCGGATTGCTTGATCTCAGCGAAAGCCCTGCGGTGGATACCGCAAGCTGAATAGTTTCACTAAAAATGATATCCGGTCATAAAGTATTTAGTCATGAAGAGAAAGGAAATGTTAAGTATGAAAAATATCGATATGAAAAAGTTTAATGGGATCAAAAAGAAGACCTATAAGTATCTCTGGGTAGTGTCAGCTGTGTTCTGCTCAGTGACGGCTTCAACTATCTTTGCTTTTGCAGATGATGGTGTACCGTCCTCTATGTTTACTGCGGTCCTTGGAACGATCTGTAAATTTGTTACTGCACTTGGCGGTGTGGTCGCTCTTATAGGCGGTATCAACTGGGCTCTCGGATTTAAGAGTGAGGATTCGGACGCTCAGGTCAGGGGTATCAGAACACTCATTGCCGGTGCCGCAGTAATTGCTGTTGTGCAGGCAGCAAAGACTTTTGTCTCGGATCCTACGCCCGCTACAGGGTTCATCACGTTCCTGGGGCTTTAATAGCAAGAAGATCAATGACCGGATATAAAGAGCGTGCTTGTGCAGCCTGTCTGCGGGCTGCACGGACATGATCTCTGAACATTAAAAATACTTTATCATCATGCACCGCGGCTTAAGGGCAGCAGCGCATGGTCATAAGGTATTTTTTAAGGCAGATATATGTTAAAAGAATAAATAAATGTCCCGATGACACGGGGCAAAACGGGAAAGAAAAGAGGAAAAGAATGAAAAAAAAAGTAGCGCTGCTTGCGGCAGCAGCCTGTTTATCCATGCTGATCTCTCCCTTTCAGGCTTATGCAGATGAAAGCAGCAAGGCTGAGAGCAAGAGCAGTTCAGCTCCAAAGTCCGACAGCAGCAAGTCCGATCGGTCATCGAAGGCTGAAACGAAGAAGGAGTCGGATAAAAGCACGGTGGGGATCATGGCTGTAATGCCGCAGGAATGGCTTGACGATGATAACTATGAGTTCGAGGTCACATTTTCAAACGCAAGTGAGAGAAAAAGTGTTTACCTTGATGTGGATAACAGTTTCACGTCGGAAATAGAGCTGAAAAAATATCAGATGTATGAGGTCACATTTTCAGACGATATCGCGGGCTACGATGTGGGCGGTATTGACCCTGACGGCTTTATGGCGGAACGGGATAATGAAATGAAGGTGCTGACTTTCAGACGTCATCAGGATATCTCGGCTGCTGCAGGGGACGGTGTCATAACCGCTGAACAGGCAGATGAACTTGAAGCGGCAAGAAATGTCGTTCAGCAATTTATCAGCAACACAAAAAAGATAGGCCTTGACGAGAACAACAATGACCAGAAGCTGCTCTTCAATCTTAACAAGGATATGATAAAGGACAGGTTTTTTGAGGGGACAGGTAAATATTACACCCCGGAGGTATACAAGGAACTGACAAAAACAGATGCTTTCTACTGTTACTGGCTTTCCTATAATGCCTACAAGGTAATAGATACCTCAGACCCCTATGTGGAGGAAAGCATAGATGAAGAGCTTTCATTTTTCAAGGACTATGACAGCCATGAACAGGTATATGAGGGTCTGCGCACTGCCGTTGGCAAGGAGGTAAGGAGCGTCTGGGAATGGCTGAAGACCCAGGCCGATGAAACAGGAGCCATGCCCGATCTTTTCATAGTGTATATGGATATGAAAAACAATGTGGAATATCAGATAGAAAATGCGGGAGTCACCAAAACAGAAGAAGTTTCTGCGGACGAAGATGTGGTGCATATCGAAGACAAGGTGGAATTGTTTATAGATGAAACCGAAGTCCCGGAAAGTGAACGTATCGATTTTACAGATGATCTTCCGAAGGAAGAAACGATCGCAAAGCGTACATCGTCAAGATTTCTGCGGCTGATCAAGGATAATTCAGTTACGCTGATATTTCTTGCTGTGACAGGTGCGGCGGTGCTGCTTACAAGACGTATCAGCAAAAAGGTAAAGGAAGATAGTGATGAAGATGATTAAGGAGAGTGAAAAAAATGTTTGATACTGCATTCAGCGGGACTTTTACAGCAGGTATAACGGCCAAATCAGCCTTTGCAAAGGGCGTAAAGAAATTTTTTGAGTCCCTCCTGGAGTCCATACCGAGCCAGAAGGAAGAACTGCTTGCTGTGCTGCAGCTTGATGGAAGTAAAAATCCCTTTGAGGGCGTGTCAATTCAGCTGACCACTACGCTGACGAATTATGCTTATATCATATGTGCCATAGTTTTTATGATAGAATTTCTGAAATACACCATAAAGATAGAGGGTGTAAAGCTTGAATATGTGGCAGGTCTCGGCTTCAAATTCGCAGTGGCAAGATCGGCTCTGGATATAGGCAGAGATCTGCTGCTGGCCATTACCGCTACGGCAAACAGCCTCGTACTTTCAGCTGTGAATACCCAGGCAGTATACTATGCCTATGACAGCAGCGGTAAGCTTGTATCCCAGAGTGTGACGGGCGGTATCAGCGAGAATATAGAAGCTATCAAAACTCTGATCAACAAAACTCTTGAAGACGCGGGGATGTTTGATGCCATAGTACCGCTGATAACACTTTCGCTGCCCTTTATCGCAATAAAGGTCATAATGTTTATCGGTATCATCATGGCATACGGCAGAATGTTCGAGATGACTATATACCAGATAATGTACCCCCTGCCCTGCGGCATGATGCTGCTCGATCAGGGCAGGATACCCAAAAGGTTCTTTGCTTCATACTGTGCCTGCGCATTGCAGGGGCCTATCATGATAATGTCGGTATCGCTTTTCGAGGGCTTCATGACAAGGGCAGTCGCAGAAGCGGAAACAGTCCAGGATCTCAGCGCTGTGGCATTCACCACCCTTATGGCTGCGCTGATGATGCTGATGGGAATGCTCAAATCAGGACAGTGGGCTAACAGGGTACTCGGTGAAAGTTAAGGAGAGCTGGTTATGATACAAATAGTTATCCCAAAGGATATTCGGGAATATAAGGAGAAGGTAGTCCTCGGCCTGACTTTGCGCCAGGCTGTGACCATAGGCTCCGCATTGGCAATAGGCATACCTATGCACATTATCGGAAAGCGCTATATAAGCGGAGATATCCTGCCTTTCATCATAGTGCTGCTGTGTACGCCTATAGTGGTCTGCGGTTTTGTTACGGTAAACGGTATGCCCTTTGAGAAATTTCTGGTAGTGGGCATAGCCAAGTTTTTGAAATTTCCCGTAAAAAGACTGTACAAAAGCGATAACAAGTGGCGCAGAGATCTCAGGGAACTATACCCGGTAAAACCCCTTGACAAAAAGGAAAAAAAGCTGAAGACCGAAGCAAGCTTTGAAAAACTGTTTCTTTGTCTTGAAGCAGAGGAGAATGGAGAGATGCTCAGTATGAAAGATATCAAAAACAGTGACCTGTTGACAGTAAAGATAAAGGAAAGGGCAGAAAAGGTAAAAAAAGAAGCTGCTCAGAAAAAGAAATCTTCCAAGGACTCAAAGTTTGAAAAACTCAAAAGCAGGGCTGATGAGATAGCCGCAAAGCAGGAGGCAGATCCCGAGTATGTGCCCGACAAAAAGGAAGGCGCTGTACTGAGAAAATACAACAACGCTGTACTGGTCAGACGTAAGAAGGTGGTCAAGGACGGCGTCAAGGATGTAAAGAAAAAGAACAATGAAATGCTCAAAAGGAAAAAGGCCAAGACCTTTATCCCCAGATCAGCCCAGGATACTCTGCCCTATATAACAGATTTTGACAACGGTCTTTTTGAGGTGGAGGAGGGAGTCTACTCCAAGTGCTACCGCCTTAAGGACGTCAATTTCACCAATGTAAAAGAGGAGGAGCAGGAGCAGATCTTTGTGAAGTGGGGCGAATTCCTCAACTTCTTCTCAGAGGATATTTACCTTTCGGTGACTATCGACAACAGGATAGTCAGTGAGTCTGAGATGCTGGAAAACGTTCATTACCATATGCATAATGATGACTTTGATGTACACAGAAGAGAATATAACCGTGTTATGGACGTGGCTGTGGCAAAGTCCAAAAAGAATATCCGTCAGGAAAAGATGTTCACCCTTTCGCTGAAAGCGGACAGCCCGCTGGAGGCAGAGATGAAGTTCCTGAGAATGGAAAATGCTATCCAGAAGAACCTGACCCCCATGGGAAGCAATGCAAAACTCATGAGTACCACCGAACGTCTTGAAATGCTCCACGACAAGTTCCGCAAGGGCAGGGAGGGGACTTTCAGGGTGAATTATCCGTTCCTTGAAAAGCAGGGGCTTTCCAGCAAAGACTATGTGGCACCCTCCAGCTTCTCCAGAATGGACAAGAAGGATTATTTCAAGATAGATAACGGCTTCTACAGATGTATGTATATCTCAAATCTTCCCGCCAGCATGAGCACCGATTTCATACAGGAGTTCGTCGATGTGGATTTCCCGCTGATGACAACTGTATGCATCGAGCCTATCGCCAGCGACAAGACTCTCAAAATGGTAGGCAGAAATTATGCCTCCATGAAAAATGATGAGATCAAATACGAAAAGCGTGCAGCAAAAAGCGGCTATTCAAAAGCCTTTTTGCCCCCGAACCTTGAAAGGTCTATCGAGCAGGCTGCAGAGCTTATGGACTTTATACAGAACAAGTCCCAGAAGATGTTTTTCATCACCCTGACCTGCATGGTATACGGCAAGACCAAGGAGGAACTTGAAGAGAACTGCGGCATTGTCATGAGCGTGGCAAGAAAGTTCACCTGCCAGATGTCCAGCTTTGATTTCCAGCAGGAGGAAGCCATGAAGATAACCTTCCCCATGGGTATCAGCCCCAAGGGAAAGACTTATGTTGACAAGACCATGACCACTGAGGCAGCTTCGCTGTTCCTGCCTTTCAACTCCACCGAGCTGTACCACAAGAACGGTTTCTACTATGGCATAAATCAGGTATCCAACAACATAATCCTCTGCGACAGGACACAGTTCAAGACCCCCTCGGGCTTCGTGCTGGGTTCGGCGGGCTCAGGTAAATCCTTTGCCGTCAAGCGTGAGATATTCAATGTTCTGTTCAGAGATGATGAGACCAGCGTTATAGTTATCGACCCTGAGGCAGAGTATGTTGATTTCTGCGAGATATTCATGGGCGTGCCTATAACAGTCTCGCCGGGCTCTGACATTCATATCAATCCTATGGATATGAGTGAGAACTACGGACTTGATGTCACAGACGATGTCATGAGTACTCCTCTTGAAGTGAAGAAGAAGAAAGCCCTCGTCAAGAAGAGCGACTATATCATGTCGATCGTTCAGTCCATGATGCAGGACGCTAACGGCTATGTCAGCATAACCCCTGCCCAGAGGACTATCATCGACCGTGCGGTCCAGAACGCTTACTATGAGTACATGACACACAATTTCGACAGCCAGTACCTGCCTACGCTGAAGGATCTGTATAATGAGATACAGTCCATGAGGCTGACCACCGAGGGCGCAGCTGAGATAGCTGACGGTATTGACTATTACATCAACGGCTCCATGGGCGTTTTCGCAGATTATTCCAACGTTGACTACAACAACAGGTTCGTGGTCTTCAATATCAAGGAACTTGGCGAGCAGCTGAGGCAGATAGCTCTGCTGATAATCCTGGATTTCATCTGGGATAAGATGTCCACTAACTTCACCGAGGGCAAGAGAACATATACCTATGCCGATGAGATACACGTCCTGTTCAGGAACGACTTTGCTGCACAGTATCTCCGTCAGCTTTACAAGCGCGGAAGAAAGTTCGGTCTTGTTATCACAGGCATAACTCAGGACTGTGAAGACCTGCTCTCGAATACGGTAGCAAGGGGCATGATAAGCAACTCAGACTTCGTGCTGATGCTTTCTCAGAAGTCTGAGAACCTGAAAGCACTGGCTGATATGCTCAAGCTTTCAGAGGACGAGCAGAGATATGTTACACAATCTGCCCCCGGCAGCGGCCTGCTGTTTGCTGAGCAGGTGGTAGTTCCTTTTGAGGACGATTTCCCCTCATCAAGCTATCTGTATAAGCTTATCTCCACAAAGTTCGGCGAGGACAGAAATATCAATGATATCAGGGAATATGTTGCAAAGCTCATCGAAAACAAAGACTGCGAAGAGGAAACGGAGAGCCTGGAAGGGATCAGGAGCAGCATAGTAAAGGAAGAGCGTAAGAGGGAGTCCCTCGAAGCCGTATAACAGACATTCACCGCACTTAAGCAGTGCGGTGTTGTCATAAGCGGGATATCCCTGAAACAAATTGCAGGGCAAGATACAAGGAAGTGAGAACATGGCACGGGGAAGACCCATAGTTATAGATGAGACCAGGATAAAAAAAGGCCGCACAGGCAGCGCAGGCCCAATAAGATCATACTCAGCTGCGGCAAAGGATCTGTCAAGGCAGATGAAAAATGCAGCCTATTCAGCAAGCGGAGATTCAGGCGGAGGCTCCATGATGAAATATACCGTCAACGGTGCGGGCTCAGCTGTCAGGGTCTACAAGGCTATTGACAGAACGTGCAATTCTGTGATAAACACAGCCGCCAAAACAGCCTCGACGGTAAACAAGCTTGTAAATAACCCTCGTGTAACTGTGAAGACCACCATGGATCTCGGCCCTCTCTGTGAAAGGGTCAAAAAATATGGTGCGGCAGGTATCATAAATAAAAAGTCGGAACTGCAGCACAGCACCACTTACTACGGCTATATCAGGAGTAAGGCAGTCCGCGGACTGAAGAACACAGGCGTATACAAAGCGGCGCATATGATGAAGAAGGATATAAAAGACTTCTCCCGTGATATAAAGGTCGCTAAGGGTGCCATAAGAAGAAATACCCGTATCACCGCCAAAGGTGTGAAGCACCTGAAAACGGGTACCTGTAAGGTGATCCTTAAAACAGGTAGTAAGATAATGGTAAGAACTGTCGGAAAGGTAACTGTCAGGACGCTTAAGCTTCAGTATCATATCACCGCAACGATCATAAAAAACACGCCTAAAGCGGCAAAGTATACCATCAAAGGTGCTTCAAAGCTGACCGAGATAACATCTGATGCCCTTATAGCAGGCGAAAACGCCATGCTGGAAACGACGGGATATACCATCAAGACTGTGCATACCTCTGCAAGGCTGACCAAGGACACTGTAAAAACAGGTGCTAAAGTTGCGGTGAAAACAGGAAAGGTCGCAGGAAAGGGCTTCAGAGCTGCAAGAACAGGCATAAGCTATGCCAGGAAGAACGGCTTGAAAAAGGCAGCTGCCAGGGCGGGCGAAAAGGCAGTAAAGGGCATAGCTTCTGCTGCAAGGAACGGGTTCTCGCTTGTGACCAAAGCTGTGTTCCGCCGCCTGCTGGTGCCCGTTGTAGTAACGGTGCTTATAGCGGCAGGTGCTTTTGTCATGATAGGCGGAGGCGGCGCTGTTGTGGGCTCTATATTCAGCGGAGTCACATCTGTGGTCAGCGGAGTAAAGGAGAAAGTCGCAAGCTTTTTCGGCGGAGGCGAAGATGAAGAGGACGGCCCTGCTGATATCGACATGGATGAATATCTCCGCGGAAGAATAAAGAAGTCCCGAAATGAACTGCGTGATGACGTGATAAAGTCACTTAAGAAAAAGGGTTCTTATTTTGAGGTGAGATTTTACAACAAAGAGCTTGACATGGATATCCCCGTTGACCCGGAACTTGCCAGAAGCAAGAACAAGGTAAGCAGAATGATATATTCCGAGGAAGCTATACTCCGTATTATCGAACCTGTGTTCAACGCCCGTGTGGTGGCGGAATACGGTCTTGAAGTTCCGAAGATGAAAGACCTGGACGATATGTATGACGATATCGCAAAGGATATTTTTGTCATAAAGTCAGAGGAATTCATCGAGTACTGTACTCCCGATATCTGCCCCTCCTGCGGTAATCACCATTCGTCGGACGGCTGTCCCTCGGTAAACCAAGGATCCCATTCAGACACAAGCCTGTGTCACGACTGCTGCCGCACAACTCATATGATCTGTGAAGGTCATTTGTCGGGTTATGAATGCGGCTGTGAAGAACATGACCATTCGGGGAAAGATCTGGATGATGCCTTTGATTATTTTATGGACAATGATTCTGATGTTGATACGGTCTGGTACAACTGGAAACTTACCGGGAAAACATATGAGAGAAATGGCCGTATCACATACTATGCACGCTGCGCAAAGGGAGGCGACGGCGACTGTAATGGGCACCGCCACAGCGACGGATGCCGCAAGACCAGATATCACTGGGCAGACGGCTCCTTCCGTGAGGAAAGACCGGGGGGCGGAGATTCCTATATCGAAGGCAGTCCATGTGACCATACATCTGCTGTAGATGTATGCGGAGGTTACAGCTACTGCGAAGGACATAAGATAAAGCGCATATATATCCAGCCCAAGGAACTGGATGAGTTCATCGATGATAACTACACCAAAAAGATCGAGAAGCTTGAAAAAGAGGTCGCAAAAAAGTCCAAAAAGCTTGATAAAGCCAAGGACAAGAAAAAGCCTGACGAGGAAGATATAGCGGAAAAGGAAGACGAACTCACTGACCTTGAGAAAAAACTGGACGACCTTGAACAGGCCCGTGACCTTACATATAATTTCCTTGAACTTATAGATGATGAACTGGGCCTTGGAGAAGAGGGGGAAGATGCAGATGCCAAGAAGTTAGCAAACATGGATATCAGCAACCTCTATGCTCAGAAAGCGGCGGGGCAGACAGGCAAACCCTTTGTGTTCGAGGGTGAGGACCCCAATGTGGGATTTGATGATATCGGCCTTGTGAAATATGTCTACGGTCAGGCACTGAACGATGTGGACTCTTATAAGGCGCTTGCTTCCCACGGTGCCTTTGATTTTTCCCATTCCTATGAGGACGATCGTGAGGGGGCACTTATACTGTATACCTACGGTGTGAAAAAAGTGAATTCTCAGGGTGTGGAAGATTACAGCGATGTATTCGATCCCGAGAATATCTACCATGTGGGGATATCCCTGGGCAACGGCTATATGGTACACGCTGCGGGTGCGCCTGCGGTCGGCGGCAAGCAGGGGGGCAGAGTCAGGGTGTCAAGGGTATCGGCCGATGCTGTCATGAAGATAGGCATACCCAGGCAGGAGGTCCTCGGCTGATCGTTAAATACTTGACAAAGATGAAAAAATGTATTACAATAAAAGTGTAAAACCGACTTTTCATTTATAGTTCGAGCGAATAGAGGTAAAACATGAGGTACAATTTTTACAGCAATAAAAACAAGGATATCAAGCTTGCAGTGGCTATAGACATAGTCAGGGGCAAATATCCTATCGGAGAAAAACTTTCCTATAAAAACCATATGGCGGAAGAATATGGTGTTTCAAGGCCGACTTTCCACAATATCTGCAAGGAGCTTTCAGATGAGAACATAATCGAAGCCTGTGACAAGGGGCGTAGCTTCTATGTCCCCAGCAACACAAAGGCTGCAAAATATGTGGTGACTTACCTGGCTGAGCAGCTGAAGCAATGCTCAAGGTTGCTGGAACTTATAGGCTTTGGCGCCAGAGAGGCCAGAAATCAGCTTTACCTGAAACAGATAGTGAATACCCTGCCTACCAAGCTCAGTGAAATGGAGGAGGAAGGCAGGATACAGATCTACGGAAAGAAGAATGAAGAGGATAATGACCTGGCATTGCTGGAGCAGATAAAGGTCATGCAGGAGGATGTGGTCATTTCTTCTCCTGAGCTGCAGGACATCATCGAGGCTCTTGAAGATATGCTGTGATACTCTGCCGTCATGTTTGCGGGAGGGTGCGGTATCTCAACGGCTGCCGAGCATAACGGCGGCCGTTTTTCTGTGCCTGAAAATATTGCAGACGCAGTTTATACTTGTACTCTGAGTGAAAAAAACGATGTTATCCACTGTAATGGACAAAATAAGTAAAATCTGCTTTACTTAAAATACAAAAAGTGTAAAATTCATAATTTTTTATGCTAAAACTATTGACTTTTCGGGGTGAGGTGTGTTATAATGTAATAGAAGAAACGAGTAAAGTAAAATTGACTTTACAAAATATCAAAAAGGAGATACAGCGATGTCTTCAGAAAACAGACGAGAGGGACTGTCCAACGCAGCCGGGGTAAAAGCGGATATCATAAACCGTGATGACAGCTATGTTACTTCAAAAGAACTGGCCATGGATGCTGAAAAGCAGCAGCAGATCACCCGTACAAAACTTGAATGGGAGATGGCAATAAACGCTGAACGCAAACGCATGAAAGCCGATAAGCAGCTCCGACAAGAAAAGCACGAACAGTCCGGGAAAAACGAAATTTTTGAAAGAACATGACAGGCCGTAAAGGCTGTATGTATTATCAAGAGGGAAAACGTGTTTTATGGATCATTTTGAGAAATATATAAATGCCCTTCCACAGGCAGCAGCTCTCAGCTTCGGGGAAAATGGGGCTGAAAAATGCATTATAGCTGTATGTGATGAGGGAAACAGCGGGGAGTTGAAAGCATACAAGGGAAAGACATACGAAAGCCCCGAAAAGGCAAGGACAGCACTGAAAAATGCAGGGCTGTATGAAGTGACCCTTGATGAACTAAAAAAATACGGTACTGAGGCTGCAAAGAAAAGAGCGCAGTTTTTCAGGGATATATATATAAATACTCCGCCTGTGGTCGTTGTGGAAAAAAGCGGCCATGAACTTGTAAGGTCAGGCAGAAGATACACACCGGCTGTGTTCTCGCACCTCCTTGAAGAGGCTGAGGCCGAATGGGAAAAAGGCAAGAGCGCAGGGAGCAATACTCATCTGGGCTATGCCAGGATAAACTACACTATAACGAACATTCCGTTCAATGATAAAGAGCTTGGAGAGCTTAAGTGCCGCCAGGCTATAGGCGACGGTGACAGGTCGCTGGTAAACCATGTCAGAAATGTCTCCGATGATAACATAGAGATGCTGAAAGAATGGGGCAGGACCGATAAGGACCGTGATGCCCTGACAGAAGCCAGGCTCAGAGCCTGCTGGATAGAGCCCTTTATTGAGTTTGCGGTAATGCTGGGGGACCTTGAACAAGAAAACGCTCAGATAAACGCAGACAATGACAGGGAAGGCTGCTCTGCTGAGCAGAAAAAAAAGAGCAGCTTTGATGAGCGCTACGGAAATGTCCGTATCTCAGAACTCAAAAAAATAGTCTACCTCAGGTTCAGCGCAGCTGCAGCCAGGCTGATGTCGCTGATACTGGAGGGTGAAAAGATAAGCTATAACACTGCTTTGCGAGGTGGCTTGGGCGTTGTGGCCGTTTCAGGTGAGGATGAGCTGAGAGTAAGGCAGCTTATGAGAATACATGAACTAAGCACAGGCCTTGGCAGACAGCAGGACAAAAATGATCCCCTGGCCGATAAGCAGAGCGCTGAGAGATTTCTCAACGACAGGATAACAGATATCATGAAGAACGACGGCCTTGAAGGCTTCTGCAAACTGCCCTCGCTCTATTCCCTGAGAAACCACAGTTTTGCAAATGCAGTGCTGATAACCAGCATGATGCCCGAAGCCTCGTTCTGCTGCTCCAACAGGGTCTGGCAGATATACGGCAGGACCTGTAAAGAAGGCAGCGAGCCACTCAGGATCTTCCAGCCCGTGGTACTTGGCGAAAACAATATCGCAGCTTTCTGGGAAAGGCTGAAAAAGGATATAGTCCGTTCCTATTCACCTGAGAAGAATTATGGTGAAGCGGTCATACCTGATACGGATGTCACCATAACAGGCAATAACGACAGCTATGATATCAGGATAAAGGGCAAGATACTTGTGGCTAACCAGCCCAGTAAGGTCATAAAGAATTGGATGTCGAAGGTCATGCTGAATAAGGTGACTATCGACCATACCATGGGCAATGTCTATGATATCTCCCAGACTGTCCCTGCAGAGGACTATCTCTGGGTCAGGTCGGGCTTTGAGTGGAAGGAGCTGGTGCTTGAAAACAACGGCAAGCCCGTGCGCGACGCAAACGGCTTCTATAAGGTGAATAATACTCCCGAAAGGATAAAAAGCTTTGTGCCCGATGTTTCATGCACGCTGAAAAGACGGGACAAGGGCAGGCTCGAACTGCTTTATGATGTACTCAGAGCCGTGGCTGAGGATATGGATCTCCATGTACATGAGATAAGCAGCGATGAAGCCGCTGAAGAAAAGAGGGAAGGCTTCTATTCACCCAAGGAAGGCATGATAAAAATATGCCGCGATGAAGATATGTATGATAAGGTGAGCATGGTCATACATGAACTGGCTGCTGCTGAGATACAGCGCTCCTACAGCCAGAAAAACATAAACGCTTATGAAACTGATATCCAGTCTGAAGCAGCAGCCTGCATAGTAGCTGCAAGATTTGGCATAAACACCGATATAGGTTCTTTCAGAAGCTGTCCCCAGATGTTCAAGGTGAGAACTGTTGAAGTCATACGGGGATACCTTGAGAATATGTGGTCAGCTGCAAGGCACATATCGGCGCAGATAAATGATGAACTGGAGGCCAGAGGGCTGACGGCTGCCATTGAACCCGCAGACCGCAGCGAGGGACTGATGTCTGAGGAGGCCGTGGAGGAAAAGATAAAGGGCTACATTGAAACTCTGGCAGAGATAAGAACTAATAATATCGCAGAAGCTAAGCGAAGCAAGGAAGAGTATGAGAAATGCGTCGTCAATAATGTAAGACAGCTTCTGGAAGAACTGCGTAAAAAACAGACTGCCATAGATAAGGAGATAATGGCCACTGATGAGCATATCAGAAGGCTCAGGGATTGTATCACCGCAGGCCAGCAGAAGAAAGCTCTGAGAATGATAAAAGCAGGCCTGGGACGGATAGCCATTATGGAGGACGAATGCATAAAGCTCCGCAATGCCATAGATATCATGCCTCAGCCGCACACTCCTTTGCAGGAGTTCAAGGCTGCACCCATGAATTTTATGGGGAAGCTGCATGAGTTTGAAAATGTAAGTGATGAACTTAAGGTCATCATAGCACAATCAAAGTTCATAAGGGTAAGGTACGCACCTCTCCTTGAAAGCTCTGTGAGTGCTTTTGCTGAGGCTGCTGTAAAGCAGGCTGAAAATATAAAAAAGGTAATGTCCAGAAACGAAACGGCCGTTGAGATAGTGAAGTTTGAATATCTTGATACCGACACCAGACTTTCAGCAGGCATGGTAATGCATCCCAGATATGCCGATGATATCTTCAAACGCCTGGAATGCGAGATAAAAAGTGCAAAAAAGGAAGCTGAGCGCAGGGACAGCTACTATCCGAGCCTTGCGGCGGAGATAACTGTCTACAGCTATATCAAGTCTTTCAACGTCGATGGCGTAGTTGCCATGAACAGTATAATATTCGTGGGGGACGGCCGCCAGAACAGCCTTTCAGAGCATATCTCGGGTATCAGAAAGGGTATAGAAAGGACAGAGGTATGTGACAACTTCTTTGACTCACTGAAAGAAAAGGGAAAAAACGTGCAGTGCCTTCTTCCTGAGGAGAGCCCTGAGGTCGCAAAGCTGTTGAGAGATACCTCGGACAGCACCCGTGATATGGAGGACTGGAATTATTTTCTGATGAGAAGCGATGATGAAAAAAGAAAAAAAGGGAACCACACCCGGGGGTAATTATGATATGAAACTCAAAGACTAAACAGACAGCGGCAAAACTGCTGTCAAGGAGTATCAGATATGGAAGAGAAAAAAGAACAGCCAAATGCTGTGAAGGATATCAAATTGAAGTCAGCAGAGAATAAGCTCGGGAAAATGCCTGCCACTTTCACAATGAGAAAGGAAAGAGAAGATATGATAAAAAAAGGCATAGTGTTCCCCAGGACCTCTGAACTGACATATATCGACGATAACGGAAACCTGATCGAGATATAAGGAAGTGATATAATGAAAAATGCTGTCGGTACATCATTCAGCTATGATGAGATGATAGTGTTGAATAACGTAGGCATAAACGTCAGCCTGAAAGACGCAATGAACAGTGTGCTGACCCAGGTGGTCATCACAAGGGATAAGACGGTAAAGGTGATGCTGCTGGATCTGAACACGAAACTCAGACAGATGAGCGAGGAGGAGTGGGAGGATATGCAGAAGTCTATGCCCTTTGAGATAGCCTACATGAATGAAGATCATTATGACGATCCCATGGATCTGAACGATGAGGATATGGCAAAGTTCGATAAAATAATAGAAGATATGGAAAAGGAGGGCAGCAGTTCTTAAGGTGTCGGGGAGACGCCCTTGTAAGAATACCTTTGTATTTAAGGAGTGAACAAAAATGGATAAAGAACAGACACAGGAAGTGAAAAAAACCATAAGCGAAAGGCTTAAGGAGATCGCCGCTGAAAAGAACGGTATCATGGATGATATAGGAAAGCAGAAAGCTGATTTTGCCCCTGATATAGACAAAGAAGGCCTTACAGACCTTTTTAGGCGATCCTGCACCTCTCTGGCAGGGCTCAATGAACTCTCATATGAACTTAAGGAGATGCAGACAGACCTTGAACAGAAGATCGCAGGGATAAAAGAGGCATCAGGTCTTGAGAGTGAGATAGCAAGCAAGAAAAAGGAACTGACAAAGGTCCACGATCAGCTGAGAGATGGTTTCCTGCAGTGGAGCATGATGGATCATGAACTGCAAAAACAGGGCATAACCCACGATTCTCCCATGACCCCCGAGATACTGCCCAAGGTAGGCGCGGTGGAGAACCAGGGCGCTAAGGTGGATAATATAAAAGCCCGTAAGGATGAACTTGAAGCTGAGATCAAAGGTCTTGAAGCCAAAAAAGACAGCATGAAGGAGGAGATCAGCCGACTCCCTGAGCTTGAAAGCCGGCTGGAGGAAGTAAAGGTCCTCAGCGAAGAAATGGAAAAGGCCGCCGATATCGCAGTGGAAAATGCCGATTTTTACTTTGATGACCTGAAGGTACAGATAGGTATCGTGCCGCCCACAGAGGAACACCCGCAGAGAGGTCAGCAGGTCTCCGAGAAAGATGCCATTCGTGAAAAATATCAGGCAGAAAACGGCCTTTCTGCAGAGGAATTCAAGAAGCTGGGGCAGGCTGCCCACAGAGAAAATGATGAGCTGAAGGCCGCCATCTCCCTTGAAGCAAAGGTTACTATCGAGAATTCATCGCACGGTGCATTAGGCGCTGTAAAGGATATGCTCAAAAAAGGCCTTGAAGCCGCTGCCAAGAGCTATGAGGGCTTCAGAGACAGTCTGTTGAGCAGCATTACCATTGCCCCACTCCGCCCTGACCTTGAGTCACAAGCACCTGAGAAGGGCAATGGAAGATCGCTGAGCGATATCGTTAAGACCGCCGGCGAGATACACCGCAATAATGCGGATATAAACTACCATAAAGGACAGATAAGGTCGCTGAGAGCAGAGATGACGAGGGAACAGCAGGAACGCAAGTATCTGAGTACCGATGAAAGGAACGGCGCTGTGAACCTGCAGGCTTTCAGAGATGAGATATCCAGAAAAGAGACCCGCATAGATGAACTTAAGGATAAGAACAGCGAGCTGAAAAAGGGTTTGACAAAGTCAGATGACATGACCAGATGATGTCATGAGAACATAAGTAAGAAACTAAAGAATAATAAACAGAAGGAGCGAATTGAAAATGGCAAAGAAAAATATGGAAAATGAAGATTTCGCAAGAATAGGCAAGAATTCTTACGGCGCATCAAGAAAAGATCTTGGCGCTCTGGGTAGCGATAAGCTGAACGGGATCATCAAAGAAGTTAATCAGGAAGTAAGTAATATCGATAAGAAGATCAGCAATGTTTACCTGAACGGCAGGATGGTCGCAGGTCATGATGTCGTTCTGCAGGACATGGAGAGCCAGAGAGAAAAGCTCACTAAATACCTCGATAAGCTTTATGACGTAAGAGGCGGCATTGATGAACATATCGCTGTGCTGGAGGCTAAGATAAAAACTGCCGAGAGCAAGGTAAAGAGCAACGAAGAGGAGATCAGCACAAAGACCTCCCTGATGAAGGAGCTTGGAAAGAAAGTCACCAGAATGGATAATGACAACAGGGTCGGTATCCCGATAAATGAGTCCGAGAAGGATTCCGCTCTGAGTCAGATTGGCAAGCTCGAGACCCGTCTTGAAGCTATCAATGAGGAAAATTCTGCACTTAAGCAGAATATCTCTGATTTTAAGCGTCAGATAGATGAACTGAAAAAGGGTACGTCTTCCAACAAGAAGAAGGCAGGCCCCAAGAAAGATGAACAGAATTTAGGAGAATAAGTGAAATGGCTAAAAAGATCACATATGAGGATTTTATAGCGATAGATAAAAAGATCGACGTCATAAATGATGAGATAAGCGAGCTTATACAGCAGGGCGCTTCTGATGAGGTGCTGGAGGAAAAGTATATACAGCTCGGCAAGGCTGTCATCGGCAGGGATCTTGCAGAGGCACGTCTGAAAGAGGATATGACCGAAGAGGAGAAAGCAGATTTCGATAAACTCATCTCCCTCTATCAGCGGCAGAAAATGCTGGAGCTCAGGCTGAGCATCATGGAAAAGGAACTGGATGAAACTATGGCATCAAAGGCACAGCTCGATGAGACCATAGCAGACGGTGAGCGTGTGCTGGAACTGGTGGAGAAGACTATCAGGGCTGTAGAGAATCAGTCCTCTGCCGTAAACTGAACTGTGGGAAAGGGGCAGAGAAATGGAAGACGAGATCATACGGCTTGATACTCCCGAGGGACAGATCGAGGCTAATGTGGTGGCCGCTTATTCGGTGGAGGATAAGGACTATATCGCACTGGTACCCACCGCCATGCTTAACAAAGGTGATCCCGATGTCATACTTTACCGCTATAAGGATATAGATGACGGCATCGAACTTCTTGACCTGACCGATGAGGAATTCGACAGCGCGAGAAATGCCCTTGAAGCCATACTGGCCGATGAAGAAGAGGGCGAAGCACTCAGCTGAAAAGTCACAGTATAAAACGATACCGAAGCAGACCGTCGGGTCGGCTTCGGTACTTCTTATGAACATGAAAAACGGCACGGCTGCAAAGGGCAGCTGTGCCGTTGTCATTATCCTCCGCTTATGAGATATATCATCTTTTCAGCGGTCTGATGCCCTTTACATGGGCGGCTATGGAAGTCAGGTCCGTTACGTTTACATCGCCGTTGCCGTCAACGTCAGCTGCTTCCATGCGGTCATCGGTGAGAGCCCTTATGGCCTTTACGTGGGAAGCTATGAGCATAACGTCGGTAACATCTATTTCGCCGTCACCGTTCAGGTCGCCGTAGATGATATCGGGTACAGCAGGCTCATCGGTCGGCTCGTCTTCCTGACCTGTGGTGTCCTCCTGCGGGGTGGTGTCACCCTCCGCGGGGTCGCCGGGTTCATCATCGGGTCTCTGGTCGATGGGCTTGGAAGGCTTCGGTATGGGCGCAGGTATGATGATCTCGCCCATAGCGTACATCCTATCCACAAGCTCGGCAAACTCCTCAATGCTCAGCTGGTGGTCACTGTAAAAACCTTCCCATATGCAGGCTTCAAGGTTGCCGTAACCGAACAGCTTCTGCTTTTCATCAAGGTCATAGCCTCCGTTGATATCAGCCCCCGAAAGGCTTTCCCTTATGCCGAAGGCAGGTGTGGTGTTCATGCCGAAGAACATGGTGTTAGCCATAAGTGCGTCGGACATGGTTATCTTCCCGTCCATGTTAAGGTCGCCGTTTCTTATATCGAAGTTAAGGTCGCCGTTATCATCAAAGTATACCAGCTGCTGACCTGCCCTGTTGCCATACTCATAGCAGGCTTCCACCGTGTCAAAGGCCTTCTTTTCCTCAGCGGTCAGCTCCTGTCCTGCCAGCAGCTTTTCCTGAATGGCAGCGGGCAGCACCAGATAGCTCTGTATCAGCTTCATGTCAGTTTCGTCACGGATAAAGTCCCCGTTCACATCGCCGTAGTAGGGTGCGTCCGCATTCACAGCCGAACGCTCCATTGTCTGATAGGACTCGTCCCAGTCAGGGTTCAAAGCCACAGCGACCTCGTTGTCCAGATATACCTGCTTGCCCTCATGCTTTGCAAGTCCCATAGTAAACATGAAGCTGTCGTAGCTTATCCTGCCGTTGCTGCTGTTTTTCATATCTTCAAGAGCATTTGCAGGGTCGAGAAAATAGAGGTCGTTGTTTTCACCGAGGTATACCGATACCCAGCAGCGGCTGCTGTTGAAATAGCTGTTTGGTGTTTCCGCATCTACTCCCGCACACTCCAGCATGAATGCCAGCAGTCTGGAATATGTGTAGAAGTTGTCTGCATCTGCACCGAGGTTCAGCATATATTCTATATCTTCAGTGCCCTCATCACTTATGCGGAATTCTTTCACTACAGTTTCATAAAGCTTCTGTGTGATGAATATTTCGTCCTCGCGGGAAAGGGTGCCCACTTTGTCGTTGAAAGGCCCGTAATACTCAATGCCCAACTCATCGAAGATAAGCTTCACTCTCTCATCAGCCAGGGTGTGGGTGAAGGGTGAGTCTTCAAACAGCTTGTAGTGATCCCTTATTTCCCCGGGAAGAACTTCATTGATATCAGTAACTGTCACTTTTTCCCCGTCGATATATACTTCCTCCAGCTGACCCATAATTCCGTTCCTGTCAAAAGATGACCTCTCCCTTACGGGCAGATATTTCAGCAGAGGTTCGTTCCTGCGTATCTTCAGCACCTTCGGGAAGTCCAGACTCAGATTTTCAAAAGCATCGGGCTCAGCGCTCGTAACGTTCCTGAATTTGTCTGAGGTGAAGTCCAGGGTCTCATCGAGCATCCCGTCCAGGTGGAAGATATGGTCGCCCAGTATCAGTGTGCTGAGATCCTTGTTGGCCTCGTACCATGCCGACCTCTTTACAGCCTCGGGGTCAATGTGCTTAAGGTCGCCCTTGCCCTTGAATTTTGTAAGCTTGCCGCAGCGATTGAGGGCATCGGCACTCAGGGTCTGCACCCCTGTTATATCCAGTTCCTCCAGCGCCAGATAGTCGTCATCAGCCGCATTTTCTTCGGTGACAAAGCAATCTCCCGCCAGCACGGTCACAGGTGTGTCGGAAAGGTCCTGCACCTTGAGCGTTGTCACATTCTCCCCCGAATAATTCAGCAGACAGCCGCTTACTACCACAGCGCCCCTGTCGTTGGCCTTGTATATGTCAGTGCCCACAAAGGCGCCTCTGCCCAGATCCTCCAGAGAAGATGTGTCGATCTTCACGTAGTCCGCAATAAGGTTTTTAGCCCCGTAGAAGAAGTTCACACCGATGTTCTTAACGCCGCCCTCAACATTCAGCTTGCCTACGGAAGAGTTGCTGAAAACGTTGTTGCCTATGTCGGTGACAGTATCGGGGATATAAACGCTCTCCGCCGAAATGCCTGTACCGAAGCTGCTGCACAGGGCATTTACCGTGTGGGTAACGCCGTCGATGACAACTGTGCGCGGTATGGAAAGGGTCCTGCCGCCCATGGTGACATTTATCAGCATAAAAGCCTCGCTGCTGCCATTGCCGACCTCTGTTTCTGTCACAGGCTTGCAGGCATATTCAAAAATGTGTCCGCCCTCTTTAAAGCTGCCGAAGGTCCAGCCCTGAGCCTCAAGGTCGTAACTGCCCTCCGTGATCTCAGCCGCATAAACGCTCAGCACATTGCCTGCCATGCCCTGCATAGCAGGTGCCGCCGCCCCGAAAGCCATGGTAATACTCATAATAGCTGCCGCAGTCCTCTTTAACATTGCTCTCTTCGTTTCCATGATGATGTCCTCCTGTTTTGTCCTTTTCGGCACAGCATGAAACGTCTGCCGCACCGTTCACTGTCCCTCGGGGGAAACCTGTCTTTTTCCTAAACCCCCGAAAAAGCTTGGCTCAGATTACCAAGTTTATAATAATATATCATAATCTTAACATTTTGTCAATATTATTTTTTCATATATTCGCATATCATTTTAAACTCGGTTTTGTATATAAATGATGATAAAAAAATAAACCGAGAACTCCCGAAAAATCACCGATACAGCGCTAATATTCAAATCCTGTGCAACTCTCTGAAACCGCCGTATCTATAATGATATGAAAGTGATATCTCCAAAAAAGAACTGCCCCCCTCCGCCGCCTGCAAATATCTCCGCAAACGCCGAAAGGAGGGCAGTACCTGATAGTCCTGTCCTCATATATAGTACATGAATTCGCCTTCGCTCTCACCGCTGTCACTGCGGTGCAGCTCAATGAAATCCGCCAGGGTCATCTTAGCCGTGAACTCCCGCATATAGCCGTTGAGCTTCTCCCAGATACAGCTGTTCACAGTCTCCCGCAGATCCCCCGATGAGCCGTCATCGTTTATGTAGGTGTCCGCCAGGATATTGTTGTCCAGCCCGTCCAGTATCTCAGCAAAGGTTATCCCCGAGGCAGGCCGTGCCAGGGTGTAGCCGCCCCGTGAGCCTTTCTGTCCCCGTATGAACCCCGCCTGCCGCAGGGCTACCAGTATCTGTTCCAGATATTTCTGCGAGATGTTCTGCCTGCGGGAAATGTCCGCCGAGGACACAGTGTCCCCGTTCTCTGAGTATATGGCGATATCCGCCAGCGCCACTATGCCGAACTCTACCTTTGTGGATATCTTCATGGCGCACCTCCCTCACTGTCCAGCAGGGTCTCCATGGTGCGCCAACCCAGCATGGCACATTTTACTCTCGCAGGCATTTTGGAAACGTTCTGCAAAGCGCCTGCTTCTTCCAGCTCTTCAAGCTCATCATCGTTTATCTCGCCGTGTATCATCTTGTTGAACAGCTCGTTCAGATGTCTTGCTTCTTCCAGCCCCTTGCCAATGACCAGCTCCAGCATTATGTCTGCCGATGCCTGGGATATGGCGCAGCCGCTGCCCGTGTAGGAACCGTTCACGATAATGCCGTCCTTTATCTCCAGATTAAGCACGATGTCATCACCGCAGGTGGAATTCACTCCCTCATGACAGCAGGTGGCAGTGGGCAGGTCGTGCTTGTGCAGAGGGTGCAGATTGTGGTCGGTCAGCACCTCTCCGTAAAAATTATCCGTCATAGCCCATTTTCCTCCTCAGTGTTCCAAGCACCCCGATAAAGCGCCTTATGTCCTCTTCGTCATTGTAAAATGCCAGGCTCATCCTCGCCGTTGAAGCCACCCGCAGAAACTGGTGCAGGGGCTGGGCGCAGTGGTGTCCCGCCCTTATGGCCACGTTCTCCGCATCGAAGATAGCAGCGATGTCGTGGGGGTGTACCCCCTCCACCGTAAAGGTCAGTATCCCGTGATGTTCCTGCCACTCCTTCGCCCCTATGATGTTCACATGGGGTATGGCCTGCATTTCCTCGAAGGCCAGCTTCGTCAACTCGTTCTCCCTGCGCTCTATCTCCTCAAAGCCCAGTTCGTTTATGTAATCAATGGCCGCATGGAGCCCCGCAGCCCCGCCTGCGTTCACCGTGCCTGCCTCGAACTTGTGGGGCAGCTCCGCAAAGCTTGCACCGCAGCGGGTGACAGTGTCTATCATCTCACCGCCGTACAGGAAAGGCGGCATAGCCTCCAGCAGTTCTTCCTTGCCGTAAAGCACACCTATCCCCATGGGTCCCAGCATTTTGTGTCCCGAAAATACCAGGAAATCCACCCCCAGCTGCTGTACATCAACAGCCGTGTGGGGCACGCTCTGGGCGCCGTCGCAGACTATCAGCGTGCCGTTATCATGGCAGATCTGCGTAAACTTCTTTATGGGGTTCAGCCGCCCGAATACGTTGGATATCTGGGCTATGGCAAACAGCTTCGTCCTCGGCGAGAGCGCAGCCCTCAGCCCCTCGGCCGTGTATCTGCCCTCTTCGTCGCATTCAAGGTACTTAAGCTCTGCACCCTTTTCCTTGCAGAGTATCTGCCAGGGCAGCAGGTCGCTGTGGTGCTCCGATATGGCCACCAGTATCTCGTCGCCCTCTTTTATGTTCGCCCTGCCCCAGCTGTAGGCTATAAGGTTCAGGCTCTCGGTGGCATTTCGGGAGAAAACTATCTCCCTCACCGTCTTCGCCCCGATGAATGCCCGCACAGCCTCACGGGCATTCTCGTAAGCGTCCGTGGCTTTCACGCTCAGCTCGTAAAGCCCCCGCAGAGGATTTGCGTTCTCCTCTCTGTAATACCTTTCCGCCCTCTCCAGCACCGCCGCAGGCTTCTGCTGGGTGGCAGAATTATCCAGATAGACCAGACCCTTGTATCTCTCAAAAACAGGGAAGTCTCTCTTGTCAAAATAGTTACTCACTTTCCTCACCTCCGCCGATGAGTCCTGCAATGCGCTGCTCGGTGGCCTCGTGGCCTATCTTTGCCGCCACCTGCGCTATCTTTGCTCTTGCCATCAGCTCATATATCTTCTCTCTCGGTATCCCCCGGGACTCCATGTAAAACACCTGTCCCTCGTCTATCCGTCCTATGGAAGCCCCGTGGGAGCCCTCCACATCTTCCTCCGCACAAAGTATCAGCGGAACTGTCTTGTTGCGGACCTTTTCGTCCATCAGCAGGACTTCCTCGTTCTCCGCACCCTTGGCGCCCACCGCACCGTTTTTGAAGTCTATGGTGCCGCGGAAGACCTTCTCAGCCTCGTCCCCCAGCACACCTCTCACATTTATCTCCGAGCTGCTCTTCTTCCCCCTGTGGTCAGCCACAAGGTTTATGTCCAGCTTTTCTTTGCCCTCCAGCAGATATCCTATGTCCGCCGTGAATTCAGCGTTCCTGCCCGTAAGCTTCGCATCTGTCCCGCTGACTATATCCTTTCCGCCGATGTAAAGCTGCACCAGCTCAAAGCCTGCGCCCTCACCGATGTCTGCCTTTACTTCATTAAGCACAGCCCCGCTGTGTTCAAAGACCTCTACCAGCTTCACCCGTGAACCGGCCTGTGCCTTTACTTCGATGTCAAGGGTCGCACCCTCGTCGCCGCTTATGTATATTATCGCCTTTTTCTCAGCGCCGTTTTTCGCATTTATAAGAAATCTCTGCCTGCCGCCCGATATCTCAGCCTCAGCAGGGGAGCCCGCTGTCCCCGTCAGCTCCGTGAAGACCTCTTCTCCTGTCCCGAAGCTCTCTATGTCCCTTTCAGCCCCGTTGACATTCAGCCAGCCAAAGGTAGCCACGGGAAGCTTGTTCAGTATCACTTTTTCCATTTTCTTTCCTCCCTAACCTATGCTGCCTTTCATCTCCAGTCCGATGAGGTTGTTCATCTCCACTGCATATTCCAGGGGCAGTTCCTTTGAAACATTGTCAGCAAAGCCCCGTACTATCATGGCCTTTGCCTCCTCCTCACTGAGCCCTCTGGACATCAGGTAGAATACAGTTTCATCGCTTATGCGGCCAATCCTCGCCTCGTGACCCACATCTGCCTTGTCCGTGCGTATGTCCATTACAGGTATGGTGTCAGACCTGGATATCCTGTCCAGCATCAGCGATTCACAGCTTACCGCCGACTTGCTGCCCACCGCCTTCTCGTTCACCGTCACCGCACTCCTGAAAGTGCTTATGCCGCCGCTTTTCGATATGGACTTGGTGTTCATGTATGAAGACGTATCGGGCGCATTGTGTACTATCTTCGCACCCGTGTCCAGGTTCTGCCCCTCGCCTGCAAAGGTTATCCCCGTGAATTCCGCACGGGCACCTCTGCCGTTTAAAATGCTCATGGGGTAAAGATAGCTCACATGAGAACCAAAGCTGCCCGATACCCACTCTATCTTTCCGCCCTCGTCCACCAGCGCCCGCTTGGTGTTCAGGTTGTACATATTCTTCGACCAGTTCTCTATGGTGGAATATCTCAGCGTTGCGTTCTTTCCCACATAAAGCTCCACACAACCTGCGTGCAGCCCCGCCTCGTAATACTTTGGCGCCGAGCAGCCCTCGATGAAATGCAGGTAGCTGTCCTCCTCCAGTATTATCAGCGTATGCTCGAACTGCCCCGCACCTCTGGCATTCAGCCTGAAATAAGACTGCAGCGGTATCTCCAGCTTTACTCCCCTGGGAACATAAACAAAGCTTCCTCCCGACCACACAGCCCCATGCAGTGCCGCGAATTTGTGGTCGGTGGGCGGCACCAGCTTCATGAAGTGGCTGCGTATCATCTCCGCATATCTCTCATCATGCATGGCGCTTTCCAGGTCGGTGTAAACTACCCCCGATTCTGCCACCTCTTTCCTGACATTGTGGTATACCAGCTCCGAATCGTACTGGGCGCCCACTCCCGCCAGGCTCTCCCTTTCCGCCTGAGGTATCCCCAGCTTCTCAAAGGTGTCCTTAACGTCCTCAGGAACTTCCTCCCAGTCATTGCTCATGCGGCTCTTTGTCCTTATGTAGGTGACTATATTGTCCACGTCCAGCCCCTCTATGGAAGGCCCCCATTCTACCATGGGCGTCCTGTTGTATATCTCCATAGACCTCAGCCTGAACTCTCTCATCCATTCCGTGTCGTTCTTCTCCTCGGATATCTCCCTGATTATCTCAGCAGTTATGCCGCTGCCCAGATAGTTGCTCTCGTCCTCCTCGTAACGGAAGTCGTACAGCGAACGGTCGATATCCTCAACCTGTGTCTTTTCTTTCATATTGCTCACTTCCCGCCGTTTATGTATCTCTCAAAACCGTTCTCCAGTACGTCCTCCACCAGAGTCCCGTCACCTTCTGTAACTACCTTGCCTGCGGCCAGTATGTGGGTCTTGTCCACATTCAGCGCCTCCAGTATCTTGGTGTTGTGGGTGATCACGATGAGGGTGCCCCCCGTCCGCTTCCTGTATTCTTCTATGCCCGCAGATACCGTCTTAACAGCGTCCACGTCCAGCCCCGAGTCTGTTTCGTCCAGTATGGCAAGCTTAGGCTCCAGTATGAGCAGCTGCAGTATCTCAGCCTTTTTCTTCTCGCCTCCCGAGAAACCTGCGTTCAGGTCACGGTCAGCATAGGCGCTGTCCATGCCCAGTATCTCCATGGCAGCCTTCAGCTTTTTCTTGAAATCCCAAAGCTTCATGTGCTTGCCCGTTATCTGCTCCAGGGCATTTCTCAGGAACTCCGAAAGGCTTATGCCGCTTATCTCCACAGGGTTCTGGAAGGATAAGAACAGCCCCCGCTTAGCCCGCTTGTCAGCGCTTTCCTCGGTGATGTCCTCACCCTCGAAAAAAATGCTGCCGCTTGTTACCTCGTATTCGGGCGAACCCATTATAACACTGCCCAGGGTGGATTTTCCCGCACCGTTAGGCCCCATCAGCACATGAGTTTCCCCCGCACCTACACTGAGGTTTACCCCGTGCAGCAGCTCCTTTTCCTCGACCCCCGCACGCAGGCCCTTTATTTCCAGTAATTGTGACATATCTATCAGTCCTTTACAGTTTTTCCTCCGACCGACTATTCCGATACGAGCCCCAAAAAACACCGTCATTTCACAGACAGCCCCAGGCTCCGCCCGATATCATCACAGCCGTAATACCTTTTGTAACTATTCCTATTAGCTAAATAGGATTTATATGTATTATAACACTTATTTCCTAGTATGTCAATAGGCTTTTTGAAATATTTTATTAACTCCCGCAACCAATATATAATGAACAATGTACAACACAGCACCCCCGAGCAAGTCTCCCCCTATAAAAGAACAACTTCCTCCCGCCCCTGCCAACAATTATGAATTATGAATTAAATAGACCCGCTCTTTACAATCTAAAAAAAATGTGCTATAATAACTCACAGATATCAAACGGCATATGCCGATAGTCTGGAGAAAATATTTATGCTGATCGATTTTCATTCCCACTTCCTGCCGCAGATAGATGACGGCTCCCGCAATATCGAGGAGTCGGTGGGCATACTGGATATAATGGCGGAAAATGATACCGATATCATCATCGCCACCCCCCATTTCTATTGTACCGAGCAGTCGGTGGAAAAGTTCCTTGAACGCCGTGACCATGCCTATGAACGGCTCAAACCCCACCTCAAAGAGGGGCACCCCCGTATCGGTTTCGGGGCTGAGGTGCTGTATGACCATTCACTGGTCAACTACGATAAGCTCCCCGACCTCTGTATCAGGGGCACCAAATGGCTGCTGCTTGAAATGCCCTATACCGACCTTGACGATAAGATACTTGACGGTGTCGAAGCTATCACCAACCGCGGCGACCTTAAAGTCCTCGTCGCCCATATAGAAAGATACCTGAACTTCACCTCCATGAAGCGCCTTGACGAGCTTATGAGCATGGACCTCATCGGCCAGATAAATGCCAAGTCCCTCACCTCGTTCAAGACTAAGCGCCGCTGCATGAAGCTCATCGAGAAAGGCTATGTGCAGGTGCTGGGCTCTGATTATCACCGTATCGGCAGGGGAGATGTCACTGTCAACCACGGCTTCGAGATAATCACTAAAAACAAGAAGTTCGATGACTTCGCCGAGTATGCCGAGGAAAACGGCATGAAGATACTCAAGGATGAGTCCCTCAGCAGCATACGCTGACAGCTGTATATCCACTGCCGCCTGCGGGCGGCAGTTTTGTTTTCAATGCAGGGTGCTGTGCCGCCTCATGCTTGACAATCCCGCTGTTTTCGTGTAAAATATAAATGTTATAGTGATATCATAAACGGAGGTCATAAATATGGATAATAATAATCGTCCCCGTGCCAGACAAAAGAATTACCAGTCAGGGGGCAGCGGCGCCTACCGCCGCGGCAGCGGATTGGGTACAGGTCCCGTCGGCTCGGGCACAGGCGGAAGAACTTCCTCGGGAGGCGGCATAAACCGTGCGGCCGCAGGCGGCGGAGGTACTCTCCTCATCGTCATCGCAGTGGTGCTGTTCAAACTCCTGGGCGGCAGCGGCGCTGGGGGCGGAAGCTCCGTGGGCAGCCTTACCGATTACGGCACAGCCCCCGCAGGCTACGAGGCTATAGATACCTCAGGCTATTCCGCTTCGGGCGAAAGCAAGCTGGATACCACCGTGGCTGCAGGCTCCCGTGAAAAGCGCACCGTGATAAAGGGCGGCGGCAAGGATAAAGTCACCCTCATGGTATATATGTGCGGTACCGACCTTGAAAGCAAGTACGGCATGGCTTCCTCCGACCTTTCGGAAATGGCCGCTGCCAAGTTCGGCGACAATGTGAACATCATCGTCTACACAGGCGGCTGCAAGGGCTGGAAGACCAAGGGTGTAAGCAGCAACGTCAACCAGATATATCAGGTAACTTCCGGCGGAATGAAGGTGCTTGTAAAGGACGACGGCGCAAAGGTCATGACAGACCCCTCCACCCTCTCGTCTTTCATCAAGTATTGTAACAAGAATTATCCTGCTGACCGCAACGACCTTATCCTCTGGGATCACGGCGGCGGATCCGTCAGCGGCTACGGCTACGACGAGAAGAACAAGTCCGCAGGCTCTATGGACCTTGCAGGCATAAACAAGGCTCTTAAGGACGGCGGCGTCAAGTTCGATCTCGTAGGCTTCGATGCCTGCCTTATGGCTACCGCCGAAACTGCCCTCATGCTCAACGAACACGCAGATTATCTGGTGGCCTCCGAGGAAACCGAGCCCGGTATCGGCTGGTACTACACCAACTGGCTTACCAAGCTGGGTGAAAATACCTCCATGCCCACTATCGAGATAGGCAAAAATATCGTCGATGACTTCGTGGTCGCCTGCGGCAAAAAGTGCCCCAGCTCCGCTACCACCCTCTCCGTTATCGACCTGGCAGAGTTTGCAAATACCGTTCCCTCAAATCTTTCTGCTTTCGCAAATTCCGTCAGCAATAAGATAACTGCCGATGACTACAAGTCGGTGTCCTCCGCCAGAAATAATACCCGTGAGTTCGCAAAAAGCTCCAGGATAGATCAGGTAGACCTGGTAGACCTGGCCGAAAAGGTAGGCACCCCCGAGGGTCAGGCGCTCAGCTCTGCACTTAAGGGCGCTGTGAAGTATAACCGCACCTCCTCCAGCATGACCAATGCTTACGGTGTGTCTATCTACTTCCCATACCAGCGTACTTCCTATGTGGACACTGCCTGCAGCACCTACAGCGCTATCGGTATGACCGATGACTACAGCAGATGTATCAGACAGTTCGCTAAGCTTGAAACAGGCGGTCAGGTGGCAGCAGGCGGCACAGGTTCTCCCCTGGGCTCCCTCTTCGGTACAGGCAGCAGCGGTTCCAGCGGAAGCGCCGATGTCATAGGCAGCCTCCTCAGTTCCTTCCTCGGCTCAGGCAGAAGCATTGACGGCCTTGACCGTGCAAATACCGACTTCATGACAGAGAACACCCTCTCCGATGAGGATACCACCGAGTACCTCTCCATGAACTACTTTGACGTCAACAACCTCGTGTGGGAAGAAGACAAGGGCAAGTATACCATGGAGCTTCCCGAAAATCAGTGGGAACTGGTGCAGACCCTTGACCTCAATATGTTCTACGATGACGGCTCAGGCTATATCGATATGGGTCTTGATAATATGTATTCCTTCGAGGACGGCAAGCTGCTGGCAGATACCGACAAGACCTGGGTGTCCATAAACGGACAGCCCGTAGCTTACTACCACACCGATACCGTCGAGAACGGCGATGATGACTACACTATCAGCGGCTACGTTCCCGCCCTGCTCAATGGCGAAAGGGTGAACCTTATCCTTAAGTTCACCGATGAAAAGCCCGAGGGCGAAGTCATAGGCGCTACCGATAACTACGTCAACGGCGAGACCGATACTATCGCCAAGGGCGAGATAGAGATCAATAAGGGTGATACCATTGATTTCATCTGCGATTTCTACGACTACGACGGCAACTACCAGGACAGCTATATGCTGGGCGAACAGCTCAAGGTAGACGGTGCCCTGAAAATATCCGATACCGATATCGGCGACGGCGATGTGAGATTGATGTACAAATTTACGGACATCTATAACGAGGCCTACTGGACCCCCTACATCACCCTGAACTGACCCACCGTCATAAAAACACACCCTCGTTCCAGCGGACGGGGGTGTATTTTTTGTGACGGCGTACCGCGGGAGAAAATCCCGTGGTGCTATTGCTTTTGCGGTGAAACCGTGCTATAATTATATAAGTATTATCCCGATCTTGTTTTGTATCATCAGCAATACACTTAAAAATTGGGATCATTTTTTTTATGACTATCCCTTTAGCACACCAAATAAAAATGCGGTAAACAAAAGGATAATTGAGCGTTGTATATCTTTCCCCCGCCGCAGGCGGGGGAAAGATATACGCCAAGAACCTTAAGTTCCGTATAGCCGCTGTTTTTGTGGTGTGTCAGCGGGATAACCACAATTTTTTTTACGGAGGTAACTGCCATGGCTATGCCCTTTGAGACCGATATAAATTCCCTGAACACACCCTGTTATCTTGTCAGCGAGAAAGCATTGAAGCACAATATGGAGATACTGCTTTCCGTCCGCAAGCGCACGGGCTGCAAGATACTTCTGGCGCAGAAAGCTTTTTCAATGTATTCAGCCTACCCCCTCATGCGCCCCTACCTTGACGGCACCACTGCCAGCGGCCTTTACGAAGCCCGCCTCGGCAAGGAAGAATTCGGCGGCGAGACCCACGTTTTCAGCCCCGCCTATAAAAAAGAGGACATGGCCGAGCTTGTGAAGATATGCGATGACATCATCTTCAACAGCTTCTCCCAGTGGCGGCTCCACCGTGACACCGTGAAAAACAGCGGCCGCAGGATATCCTGCGGTATCAGGTGCAACCCCCTCTACTCCGAGATAGATACCGAT
The DNA here is from genome assembly GCF_017464355.1 of Ruminococcus sp. GTDB lineage: Bacteria > Bacillota > Clostridia > Oscillospirales > Ruminococcaceae > Hominimerdicola. Next base: position 77,109 of record NZ_JAFUAG010000038.1, read on the forward strand.
ATTTATAACCCCTGCTTCACAGGCTCCCGCCTGGGTGTCACCCCAGAGCAGTTTGAAAGCGGCGAGCTTGACGGTATCGAGGGTCTGCATTTTCATACCATGTGCGAGCAGGGCGCCGATGTTCTCGCCCGTACCGTCCCCCATATCGAGGAGCATTTCGGCCCATACCTCAGCCGCATGAAATGGCTGAATTTCGGCGGCGGCCACCACATCACCAGGCAGGGTTATGACCTTGACCTGCTCTGTAAAACGGTGGACTACGTTCAGCAGAAATACGGCGTGCAGGTCTACCTTGAACCCGGTGAGGCCTGCGCCCTCAACGCAGGCTGGCTGGTAACGGAAGTCCTTGATACGGGCAAAAACGGCATAAACTTCGCTATAGTCGATACCTCTGCCGCCTGCCATATGCCCGATGTCCTTGAAATGCCCTACCGCCCCGAGCTCATAGGCTCGGGCAAGGCCGATGAAAAGCCCCATACCTACCGCCTTGGGGGGCCTACCTGTCTGGCAGGGGATATCATCGGCGATTACTCCTTCGATGAGCCCCTTAAAGCAGGAGACAGGCTGGTCTTCTGCGACATGGCTATATATTCCATGTGCAAGAACAATACCTTCAACGGTATGCCCCTGCCCGATATCTGTCTTGAAAAGCTGGACGGCTCCCTTGTGCGCACCAAGCATTTTTCCTACGAGGATTTCAAGTCCCGCCTGTGAGCCATATGACAGATCATAACAAAAAGAGCGTGAACTGCTGTTCACGCTCTTTTAAATTTGCCATATCACCAGGGCTTTACCGTACCAACTATCTCGCTGATATTGTTTATGCCGTTGTCCTCGCAGTATTTCTGCAAGCCGTCAACTATCTTTACAGGGGCAAAGGGGTCGTTGAAGATAGCTGCGCCTACCTGCACAAGGCTCGCACCTGCCATCATTATCTCCACCGCATCTTCCCAGGTGGAAACACCGCCCATGCCGCAGACAGGTATGTTCACCGCGTTGGCGACCTGCCATACCATTCTCACTGCCACAGGGAATACCGCAGGCCCCGAAAGTCCGCCCACGTTGTTTTTAAGTATGGGTCTGCCCGTCTTAATGTCTATCCTCATGCCCAGCAGGGTGTTTATCAGTGATACCGCATCAGCACCGTTGGCCTCAACGCTCTTTGCAATGTCCACAATGCTGGTAACATTGGGCGAAAGCTTTACCATCACAGGCTTGTCCGAGTTGTCCTTGACTATCTTTGTCACCTGTCCCGCAATAGCGCAGTCAGTGCCGAAAGCCGCGCCGCCCTGCTTTACGTTGGGGCAGGAAATGTTCAGCTCTATCATGTCAACAGCGCTGCCCCTGAGCTTTGCTGCCAGCTCACCGCATTCCTCCACGGTGGAGCCCGCTATGTTTGCGATTATCCTTGTGTCCTTAGTCACCAGATTTGGCAGCTCGTAGCTCAAAAACTTGTCCACGCCGCCGTTCTGCAGCCCCACCGAGTTCAGCATACCCGCAGGAGTCTCCGCAACTCTGGGGGCAGGGTTGCCCTCTCTCCTGTGCAGGGTGGTGCCCTTTACCGATATGCCACCAAGCTTTGAAAGGGGATACAGACATTCATACTCTCTGCCGTAGCCATAGGTGCCGCTGGCAGGAACGATAGGGTTCTTGAAATCAACTCCGCAGAAATTCACATTCAGTCTGTTCATTCAAAAACCACCTCCTTGCTGTCGAATACAGGGCCGTCCTTGCATACATGAGAATGTATCTCAGCCCCGTTCTTAACTGTCCTGCAGGCGCATACAAGACAGGCGCCCACACCGCAGGCCATTCTCTGTTCCAGGCTGACCTGACATTCTATACCGTGTTTCTCAGCTATGTCTGCCACTCTTTTCAGCATTACCATGGGGCCGCAGGCAACGACCAGGTCAGGCTTTTCAGCCGCTATCTGTTCCTCCAGCGCCTCGGTGACAAAGCCCTTTCTTCCCGCAGAACCGTCATCGGTGCAGAGTATGGTCTTCGCCCCCGCAGCCTCAAAGTCCTCCTGCAAGATGACCGCAGCCATGTTCCTGAAGCCGCTGATAGCCACAGCGTTTTCGCCGTAAGCCTTTGCAACGCCTACCATGGGGGGCACACCTATCCCTCCGCCTACGCAGATGACCTTCCTGCCCTCCATTACCTTGAAGCCCTTGCCCAGGGGCGCAATGATATCTATCAGCTGTCCGCAGCAGAGGTCAGCCAGCTTTTCTGTGCCCTTGCCCCTTATCTCGAACACCAGCCTTATCGTGCCCTTGTCCTTGTCAATGTCGCAGATAGATATGGGTCTGCGCAGGAAAAATCCCTCCGCCGCCACCTGTGCGAACTGTCCCGCCTCGGCCAGCGCCGCTATTTCGGGACAAAGTATCTCTATGTCAAAAATGCCCTTTGCGGGGTTCTTTTTTGACACTATCTGATATTTGCCTTGCTTGTACATCTTATCAGCCCCTAATAGTATTTGTGCAGTGTCCGCTTTTTGGGACACTTTGCCCCGCCTCACCACACATCATCTTCGGCAGGGAACTTTCCCCGTCCCGCCTATACTATTATACCAACTATCCCGCCCCTTGTCAAGACGGCGCTTTCTGCTCCCTCAGAAAATCCTCAGCCATATCCCCGTATACAGCATACATCTCCCCGTTTTTCAGTATACCGATGAATATGTCCCGCACCTGCTCATCTTCTCTGAACATCGTCTGATACCTCAGCGCTTCTGCGGTCAGCTCTTTTTTAAGGCCAAGCCCTGCCGCCGCCAATGCCGCAGACCTCAGCTGCCTGTCTTTCAGCCGCCGCCCCTTTCTGAATATCAGGCAGAGCGCCGCATATGTCCCCTTGTCATTTTCAACTCTGCTGCCCAGCCCCAGGGGGTCTTCCTCAAGATACTTTCTCAGGCTCACCTCATCGCTGACATTTTCTTCAAGATGATCCGCCGCCTCATCATATCTGCGGTGCAGCCCGAAATACTTTTCAAGAGCCCTCTCCTCAGCCGCAGGGTATTCTCCCACCGTCACCAGATACTCTTTTTCCCATTCCCGCCTGCGGTACCTTATCTCCTCGTACCCCGCTATCTTCGGCAGCTCCTCCCATGAGCGCTGCCCGCTGCTGATGATATCTTCGATACATTCATCTGTTTTTTTTCGGGCAAAGTAAATGTCCTCCGTGAACTTTATCCGTTCCGCCGTCCTGCCTCTGCATTCCTCATATTCCGCCCTGCCCTTTATTATCAAAAGACATTTCAGCGGTATCCCCAGCTTTGCGGCCGCAGCCGCCTTGTGGTGGCCGTCCAGCAGCAGAGCCATGCCCCCCATGATGTTGTAGGCTATGGCGCGGGGCGGCTCCTTTTCCCTCGTGAAAAGCTCAACATAATGCTCCGCCCTCTCTCTGTTGAAAAGCGCCGCTGACTGGCTCGGGTAAAGGTATATGGGGTCTGTGTGGACAGTGCTGTATATCCCCAACCCTCGTACCTCCCCAAGATAATAGTCACGGGCAGTGCAGCTGTATCCCGAGAAGTGCGGGTCTATATCCCAGAAGAACCTGCCCTCGCCGTCAGTTGGTGTCACCTCAGCATCAGCCAGCAAATAACAGCCGTCCTCCAGAAGCCCCAGCAAAGGCCTGATATCCTTAAAGGAATGCTCCACATCTGCAAAAGGGGAGTTTATAGCCGTATCTATCGCTCTCAGCTCCTCGCTGTCAGCATTCTCTATGCCGTATCCCGCCGCCAGCAGATAGGGCGTCGTTGAAGATACACCGCCGTCAAACTGTACCAGCGGTGTGTCCCCAAGATAAAACACCCCCTGCGAAGCCCACTCGTCCTCGTCTATCCACTTTTTTCTAAGCTTCCCAAGCCCGCCCCGCACAGTAAAGATGACCCCGCTTTTAACAAACCCGGTCCGCCCCATACAGCTTACCTCCTCTATCTCAGGCAGCCGCCCGCCAAAACTTCCCATACTTGTTCCTCCTTCCAAAAAAATCACAATGTCCCCAAAGGGTAGGGGGGGCTCGCTCCCGCCGCTTTCCCACATATGATCCGCCTGACCGCCCCGCAGACTTCTTCTTCCATGGTAGGGCGGGGGCTTGCCCCCGCTCTACAATATAAAACAATATAGATCACAAACCCAAAACGATAAGAAAAACAAATATCCCGCCCCTGCCAATAATTATGAATTATGAATTATTCTTCGTCTTCCCAGAAATCCACCGCCGTATCTCCCAGCCTCTCGTATTTGTCAGCATCTGAGATGATACCGATGAACCTGTCTTCAACTTCCTCATCACCCCTGAACATCATCAGGTACCGCATGGCAGCCACCGCAAGATAGTAGGCTTCATGGTCCATGCAGGCCATAGCCGCGTATTTCAGCCGCCTGTCCCCCATAAAAAGCCCCCGCCTGAAGATCAGCTTAAGCCCCGTGTATACAGCATTTGTCCCCTCTTTCATGCTCAGCTCAAAGGGGTCATTCTCTGCGAACCTTGCAAGCTTGCCCCTGTCCGTCACAAATTTTTCCAGATATGCCGCTATCTCCCCGTAACGCTTGTCTATTCCCCATATCCTCTCCAGCACCAGCTGCCGTGCCGTGGGATATCTCTTCGCACTTTCGGAAAACTCCTCCTCCCACGCCCGCCTTTCAAAACGGCAGAGGGCTCGCTCTCCTCCCAAGGCTTTTTCTTTGCGGGACTTCATCTGCCTTAACTCCCAGCGCTTCACTATCCCCGCAAATTCAAGGGTGCTTATCTGTTCTCTCGTGAACTCTGCCGCCCCGCCGAACATCTGCCGCTTGAATTCCCGGGCAGATGTGGGGCTTTTCATAACAAAGTCAAGTACCTCGGGTATTATCAGCAGACATCTCACAGGCCTGCCCTCCAGCGCCGCCGCAGCCGCCTTGTGGTGCCCGTCTATAAGAAAACTCAGCCCGTCCGCATAATTCAGCGCCACCGCCCTTGGGGCATTCTCCCCGCCTATGATCCCCCTGTAATGCTCCACTCTCTCCCTGTTCATCATGGCCGCAGACTGGGTCGGGTAGAGGAACAGGGGCGGCACAACGTCACCGCTGAAAAGGTACACCCCGTCCTCCGAGCCTATGTACATCCAGCTTACAGCAGCCTCGTACAACTTCTTCTTCGGTTCTATGTCCCAGAAAAATCCGCCCTGTCCGTCCGTGGGATAGCATTCAGCGTCCGCCAGCATATATACCCCGTCTTCTAAAAGCCCCAGCACGGGCGCCAGTACCTCCAGGGAATTTTCCACACTGATAAACTCAGCATTCACTCCGTCAGCTATCCTGCGAAGCTCACCGCATTCCGCCTGTTCAATGCCGTACCCCGCCCCCAGCAGACTTTCGCAGGTAGGGCAGTAGGGTCTTTCTATCTCAGTTAAAGGCTTGTCCCCCAGCATAAGCTGAGATACCATGTACTGATCATAGTCCTCAGTTTCAATAGTTCCTGTCCGCTTCAACTTTAGCCTGCCCCTGCCATTTTTCAAACTGAATATCACTCCGCTGTCAACACAGCCCATTTTCCCCACACTTCTTATCTTCTTTATCACAGGCTCGTTTCCTCCGAAAATACCCATATCTGTTCCTCCTTCCACGGTATGGCAGGTGATTGCCCCCGCCGCTTTCCCACATATGATCCGCCTGACCGCCCCGCAGACTTCTTCTTCCCTGGTAGGGCGGGGGCTTGCCCCCGCCGCTTTCCACCACATAAGCCGCTCAAATATATCCGCAGACCTTTCAGTAAAGTATTACAGTATACCACACAAAATAAAAAAAGTCAACCCCAAAAATACGTCCGCCGCCAATGCCCCGCCAAACAAAAAAATACGGCGGGAGCAAGCCCCCGCCCTACAATATTATCACAAACCCCCAAGCGATAAGAACAACAATTCTTCCGCCCATGCCAATAATTATGAATTATAAATTGCCAGCCGCATGGCCACATGAGGAAACCCGTCCTCCATAAATTCCCCCGAGCATACCCTGAAACCCTCTTTTTCGTAAAACCCGACAGCGTAGGTCTGTGCCTCGATGTAAAGCTCCTCTATGCCTTCCATGCGGGCACCCTCCAGCACAGCCTCGTGCAGTATCTTCCGCCCCAGATCTTTGCCGCGCTCCGTCGTCACTACCCGTCCTATCCTCGCCGCCGTGGGCTCGTCAGGCTTCCTGAATATCCTCAGGCAGGCCGCACATCTTCCGTCCTCTGTCATTATGAAAATGTGCCTGCTTGTCGGGTCAAGGCCGTCAATGTCAGCGCAGACACAGTTCTGCTCCACCACAAAAACATCGCACCTCGCCTTTAGTATAGCGTGCAGCTCCCATACCGTCAGTTCGCTGAAATCCTTGTTCCTCAGATCGTACATCTTGTCCTCTTCCCCCATAAATGCCGATAGTGAATGCCATGGCTCCCCACGGCTATCCACTATCCTCAATAACAATTTTCTTTTCGATACTATCCGTATCTCATCGCCCGAGTTCAGCACTAAGCCCTATGGACCTGTAGTCGTGCAGCCTACATATCACTCAGGAAAAGCTATCCTTGGCAGATAGGAGATTATATCCTCCTTCATGCGTATAACTTCGCGCCTTGCTGCCTTTGCAAAATCCTGCTCGTCGCACTCTTCCTTCTTGTATGCGCACATAACACCTCTGGAAGAATTTACTATCGCACCCAGACCATTCTTGTCAAAGCCCTTGCTGACACCCTCAGCACCGCCGCCCTGGGCGCCGTAGCCTGGTACCAGGAAGAATGTGTGGGGCAGCGCAGCTCTCATCTCAGCCAGCTGCTCGGGGTAGGTCGCACCTACCACAGCACCTACACCGCTGTAGCCGTACTTGCCCATGACATCAGCGCCCCACTTCTCGCACATATCGCCCATGGTAGCATAAACGGTCTTGTCGCCTATCTTAAGGTCCTGCAATTCGCCCGAGGACTTGTTCGAGGTCTTCACCAGCACGAAAATGCCCTTGTCATACAGCTTGCACTGCTCCAGCAGAGGGCTGATACCATCAGTACCCAGGTAGCCGTTCACAGTAAGTGCGTCCGCACCGAAAGCCTCTATCTTCTCACCGCCTACGTCAGTAAGGCCCAGGTGCGCAGCCGCATAAGCCTCCATAGTTGCCCCGATGTCGTTGCGCTTGCCGTCGGTCATTACGAACATACCTTTTTCCTTAGCGTACTGTATGGTCTTGTACAGGGTCTTGACGCCCTCGTAGCCGTACATCTCGTAGTAAGCAGCCTGGGGCTTTATTGCAGGGCAGATGTCGTGTATCTCATCTATTATAGCCTTGTTGAATTCCAGTATAGCCTTGGCCGCAGCCTTTAGTGTGCGGTCGTATTTCTTGAACTTCTTCTCCTTGATGAATTCGGGCACATACTCCAGCTTAGGGTCAAGTCCCACCACCGAGGGGTTCTGTGTCTTCACGATGTTTTCAATAAGTCTGTCCATTGACATTTAAAATTCCTCCTTGGTTCAATTATTTCCGTTGTATATCGATGATGAGCTCAGTACGGATATATCCCCACCTTTTCGCAGGGAAAAGAGAACCTCACCATATCTCCGATATTTATCCTGCCGCGTTCGTTCACTGCAAGCATTTCAAGCCCGTCAGGGGAAAACCGCAGATACAGCACCGCACCGTCCCCGTCCTCCTCTATATCCTCGCATACAGCCGTAAAACTGTCCGTACTGCCGTCGGTCGAAAATGAAGCACGCTTACCCTCAACAACGGCTATCTCGGATATATCCGTATCTTCATTCCCGCCGAATGTGAACTCTATCCTGTAAGTGCCGTCCTTTATCGGCGCCTCATGAAAGTGCCATATGCCGCACACTTCCCCAAGTCCGTTACGGGCAGTTACTATCGTACTGCCGTTTACCTCCTTCACATCTGTAAGGAAAACGTTCATCACATCACCTCTTTCAGCCTGCCGTCATCGGGGTCGCACCAATGGGGTATGCCCATTTCGTCCAGCCATGCTTCCAGCCTGTCAAGCAGATACCTCATCTCAAATCTGCGGTACTCAGCCACACGCTCAAATTCTCCGCTTTCAAACACCGCCCAGAACATGGCAGGCAGCTCCGCCCCGCGGAAAAGGCTGTCTATGCGCCTGTCGTTCTGCGCCTTTATGAATGCTTCCATGACCTCAGCTTCGGGTATGTGAGGGTAATCTATAAAGCCCTCCTCCGAGCAGCACATAGCCCTTTCAACTACCTCACATTCCGTGGGGTCGAAAAGGTATCTGTCCCCGTTTTCCTGAGCCAAAACATGGAAAGCTGTTATCATCAGTGCCATGCCATTACCTCACTCCACAGTGTATTTGTCAGGTAGAGCATTCTGCGTGCTTTCAGCCTCCGCCTTGTTCTTACCGTTCAGCGCCGAAAGATACCCTCCCGTTATAATGCCCGAGGGCAGAGCGATTATCGCAATGCCGAACAGGGAAGATACCATGGTCACTACCCGTCCCATGGTGGTGGTGGGATATATGTCCCCGTAGCCCACCGTGGTCAGCGATACCGTCGCCCAGTATACCGCGTCAAAAAAGTTCCCGAAGGAATCGGGCTCCACATTGAATATCACCAGCGCCGATACCGTTATGTAGGCCGCCGCCAGGGTGGCCACCGCCGTAAGCGCCTTGCGCTCACGCTTAAGTACCTCCACAAGTATCATCAGGTTCTTAGAGTACCTGAGTATCTTCGCCGCCCGAAATACCCTGAAAGTCCTGGTCAGCCTGAATATTTTCAGTATCCTGAACCCGTCGTTCATAAACGAGAAAAAGGGGAGTATGGCTAAAAGGTCTATGACCGCCATAGGCGTAAAGGGATAAATGAGAAATGCCGCAGGCGCCTTGACCTTAAGCTTTAAGTCCGCCGTCATCAGCCTCAGCAGGTAGTCTATGATAAACACTATGGTCGAGATAAGGTCTATCATCTCAAAGACCCTGTTGCTCTCCTTGAAAGCCAGGGGCACAATGCTCGTCACTATAACTATCAGCATGAAGGTATCGTAAATGTCGCTCGCCTTGTTTTCCTCGCTGATGACCTCAATTATGTCGAATATCTTCTTCCTCATTTTCCTCTCATACCTGCGCATAAACATTCTCCCCGCCGCAGCAGGGAGAACAGTTTACATATATTTATAAGCTGTATACCACCTTGCCTCGGCAGATAGTATACATATTCCGTCCCCTGAGATGCTCCCCCTTGAACACAGTGTTCTTGCTCTTCGAGTTCAGCTCCTCGGGTATTACCTCCCATTCGTAGTCGGGGTCGAAGATGCAAAGGTCGCACCTCTCACCCTCAGCTATCTTTATGGGCTCCAGTCCCAGTATCTTCCTGGGATTTACGCTCATGACCTCCACCAGCTTGTCAAGGCTAAGCTTGCCCGTGTGGTAAAGCTGTGTCAGCGTCACCGCCAGGGAAGTCTCCAGCCCTACAACACCGTTGGGAGCCTTCTCAAAGTCAGCCTTTTCCTCCGCCGAATGGGGCGCGTGGTCGGTTATTATGCAGTCGATGGTGCCGTCCAGCAGGGCTTCCTCCACCGCCTGCCTGTCCCTCTCTGTCCTCAGGGGGGGCGACATACGGTAGTCCGCATCTCTGCTCAGCAGCTTTTCATCAGTGTAGGTGAAGTAGTGGGGCGCAGTCTCGCAGGTGACTTTCACGCCGTCCCGCTTGGCAGCCCTTATAATGTTCACCGAGCCCCAGGTGGAAACATGGCAAATGTGTATCCGCGCGTCACAGCTCATGGCAAGGGTTATCTCCCTGGCAGTTATGCTGTCCTCGCTGGCTCTGTCCATGCCTCTTACGCCCAGCTTCTCTGATACCTCACCCTTGTTGATTATGCCCCCGTTTATGATCTTGAGATCCTCGCAGTGGCTGGTGATGATAAGCCCGTTCTTATTTGAAAACTCCAGCGCCTGCCTCATCAGCTCCGCATTCTCCACAGGCCTGCCGTCGTCTGAAATGGCAGTTATCCCCGCTTTGATAAGCTCATCGTAGTCGCAAAGCTCCTCGCCCTTCATGCCCTTGGTGACAGTGGCATAGGGTATAACATCGATGCCCGTCTTCTTCGCCTTGTCGAAAACATACTTTACCCCCTCGGGGGAATCTATGGGCGGCTTGGTGTTCGGCATACAAGCCACCCCCGTGAAGCCGCCCGCCTTAGCAGCATTGGCTCCCGTGAGTATGTCCTCCTTGTAGGTAAGCCCCGGGTCACGGAAATGAACGTGCATATCGAACAGCCCGGGCACAGCGCAAAGCCTGCCCTTGCCGTCGATGACCCTGGTGTTTTCCTCAGCCTTGATATCATCGCCGATGGCGGTTATCACACCGCCGTCAACAGCAATATCAGTCACTTTGTCCAGCCCGCACTGAGGGTCGCAGGCACGGACATTTTTAATAAGCAGTTCCATTATATAGCCTTATCTATCCAATTACTTGGTCTTGTCAATTCTGTCTTCGGCCTTCTCGTCGCCGTTGAATTCCTTGACAGTTCTTGTTCTCTCGCAGTTGTAAACATTCTCATCAGCGTTTGACATTATGAACTTGCAGCTTGCAGGAGCTTCCATGATCTCCTGACGCTGCCTGTCAGTCAGGAAAGTCCAGCCCTTATCGCTGTAAGGTTCCTCTGCTTCCAGGTTCTTGTAGGTGATCTCTGCGAACATACCCAGCTTCTCGCCCAGGTCGTAGGACTCATCTCTTTCCTTGTTGGGCATTATCATTACCTTGATCTTGCTTGTGCTCTCGTTGATCTTGAAGTAGCCCTGTGCATAGATATGCTCTTCATCGCTGGCCTTGACCATTTTGAATTCGCCGCTCTGGTCAAAGTAAAATCTCATGTCATGCTTTTCGTCTGTCCAGTAGCCAAGTATCAGCTTTCTTGAGTCAGAGTTCTTGTCGTGGCTGGGCTCGTTGAAAACATAGGTGCATACAAAAACGCCGCAGATGACGATGAGCACGAAAAGTATGCCCAGAAAACCAGAAATAAATTTCTTCATGTCAAATTCCTCCGTTCATTCTATAAGGGTGTATGGTTTACTTTATTTCCAGCACAGCGCCCCTGTTAGCCGAAGTGACCAGTGACGCATAACGTGCAAGATAACCTGTCTTGATCTTGGGCTCTCTGGGAGTCCATTTTGCTCTTCTTTCAGCCAGGACTTCATCGGATACCTTAAGCTCGATGCTGTGTGCGTTGATGTCTATAGCGATGATGTCGCCCTCTTCTACCAGGGCGATGTTGCCGCCCAGTGCAGCCTCGGGAGAAACGTGGCCGATAGCCGCACCTCTCGTAGCGCCGCTGAAACGTCCGTCAGTGATGAGCGCAACTGTGGAGCCCAGACCCATGCCCTGTATAGCAGAGGTGGGGTTGAGCATCTCTCTCATGCCGGGGCCGCCCTTGGGTCCCTCGTACCTGATGACCACAACGTCCCCGGGAACTATCTTGCCGCCTCTGATAGAAGTTATAGCCTCCTCCTCGCTGTCGAATACCCTTGCAGGTCCCTCGTGCCTGAGCATCTCGGGTGCCACCGCAGATCTCTTTACAACGCAGGTGTCAGGTGCCAGGTTGCCCCTGAGAACAGCTATGCCGCCGTTGGGCATAAAGGGATCGTCGATAGACCTGATTATAGATGTATCCTTGTTCTCCACACCTGCAATGTTCTCTGCTACGGTCTTGCCTGTGCAGGTCATGCATTCGGTGTTGATGAGATCCTTCTTTGCCAGCTCGTTCAGTACAGCGTAAACGCCGCCTGCTTCATTCAGGTCCTCCATGTAGGTGTGGCCTGCAGGTGCCAGGTGACACAGGTTAGGTGTCCTCTCGGAGATCTCGTTTACCAGTTCCAGATCCAGATCAATGCCGCACTCATGAGCGATAGCGGGCAGGTGCAGCATGGAGTTGGTCGAGCAGCCCAGTGCCATGTCCGCAGCTATAGCGTTCTTGAAAGCTTCCTCTGTCATTATATCTCTGGGACGAATGTTCTTCTTCAGCAGTTCCATTACCTGCATACCGGCCTGCTTGGCCAGCTTCAGTCTTGCTGAGTAAACTGCGGGTATAGTGCCGTTTCCTCTCAGACCCATGCCCAGTACCTCTGTCAGGCAGTTCATGGAGTTTGCAGTGTACATACCCGAGCAGGAGCCGCATGACGGACAGGCCTTGTCCTCAAACTCCTGTACATCGTCCAGCGTAAAGGTGCCCGCATTGTAAGAGCCCACAGCCTCAAACATACTCGAAAGGGAAGTCTTCTTACCCTTTACATGGCCTGCCAGCATAGGGCCGCCCGATACGAAAACAGTAGGTATGTTCACCCTTGCCGCAGCCATCAGCAGACCGGGTACGTTCTTGTCGCAGTTGGGTACCATTACCAGCGCATCAAAGTGGTGTGCCAGCGCCATGCACTCAGTAGAGTCAGCTATCAGGTCTCTTGTCACCAGCGAATACTTCATGCCCTGATGACCCATAGCTATACCGTCGCATACTGCTATAGCAGGGAATACCACAGGTGTGCCGCCTGCCATGGCAACCCCCATCTTAACAGCATCAACTATCTTGTCGATGTTCATGTGACCGGGAACTATCTCGTTGTAGGAGGAAACTATGCCGACCAGTGGTCTTTCCATTTCTTCCTTGGTGAAGCCCAGTGCGTTGAATAATGATCTCTGCGGAGCCTTGTCGGCACCCTCGCAAAAATAGTTACTTGACATATCTATTACCTTCTTTATAAATATTTTTATCACCCACAGGTGAATGATGTCTTACTTTTTCTTCTTCGAGGGCTTGCCCTCCAGTATGAACATAGCGCTGCCCGCAAACAGCAGCGGTATCGAGAACAGCCACCAGAGCTTCCTCGCCCCCGGTTCTTTCATTTTTATGAAATACGGGGATATGGTCTCTTTGCTGAGCCCGTCAGAATTCGTATTGATGTAATACAGATCCTGATAGGTGTCCTGCCAGTTCTCGGCAAAATCGGTTATGCGCTTTTCGTCTTCCGCATCGTAGGTTATCTGCCCCACGAACTCATGGGAAGTATCATAGGCCGAGCCCTCGGTCAGTGCGTCAGAGTGCAGCTGAAAATAAATGTCCGTGCTGAGATATTCGTCCACCGCGATAGTCATGTATTCACCACTGCCCTCACCAAGCTCCAGCAGATAGTAGGTGGTCTCTGCATAGTCATCTGTTGCATCTGACTGCTCAGTGTATATCTCTATGGGCCTGGGTGCGTAATCCCCCGGTTCAGGGTCAACAAGATAGCCGTTCACCACTGACCTGACCGTTCCCTTTACGAACATACCCTCCTCAAAGTCTGCGAGTTTCATATCCGAGATATCTCTGAGGTGTGTGCATCTGTAAAAGTCCGCCAGCCCGAAGCCCAGCACTGCCAACCCCGCTACGAAAGCCGCAATGCCCGCAATGTGCAGCGGCCTTAGTTTAAACTTCAATCATCATCATCCCGATCCCTGTCTGTCAGACAGATTTTATTGCTTCTCTTCGCTGTCATCAGGCACAGTGTCCTCAGGCTCGACCTCAACTATCTCCCCTGTAGGTATGCCCTTTTCCTCAGCCTTGCGCTTAGCGACCACATCTTCGCCGCTTATCACGCTCTTGAAGGTGTCCACCGTGCGGGAAGCATCTTCCTTCAGCTTGCCCCCTGTCACATACTCCTTCATAGGTGCCACCGTCCGTCCCAGGTCTTCCTTAAGACGTCCGCTGCCCACATATTCCCTGGCGCCCTTTACCGCAGCGCCTGCCTTGTCCTGTATCTTGCCGCTGGTCACGAAGTCCTTGGTCTTCTGCACAGCCTTGCCTGCTTCCTCGCCCAGCTTGCCGCTGCCCACAAATTCCTTCGCCGACTTCACTGTCCTGTCTGCATCGTCCTTCAGCCTGCCGCTCTGCACATATTCTCTCATAGGTGCCACGGTCCTGTCAATGCTGTCCTTGAGCTTTCCGCTCTCCACGAATTCCTTTGCGTTTCCCGCAGCGTTCGTTATCTTGTCTTTTAAACTCATCGTCAAGCCTCCTGTTTTCTGAGCCTGTATGTCAGCACAGGCCTGTTGTTTCCTTGTTCATAAACATATATGCTTTTACATTCAGTACACCGCCATACCTCACATCGGGGACACGGTATCTTCCGCGGCACCAAAGCCTCACAGCTGCATATCCTCCAGCTGACGGTCGTTATACTCATCAGTTGTCTGCCCCTTTGAAAGCAGAGCAGTCAGCCCGCCGCGGCAGCGAATCTTACTGCTTGTTCAGCCCCAGGAATGCCGCACCGATTATGCCCGCATCATTGCCAAGCTCTGCAATAACGACCTCGGTGTTCTTCTCAGAGTTCCTTGTGTAAACTTCCTTTGCCACCAGTTCCTTAAGGGGAAGCAGCAGCGGGTCGCCCTCGTTGCATACACCTCCGCCAATGCAGAGTATGTCGGGCTGGAAGATATTTATGGTGTTTGCAATGCCGCAGGCCAGATACTTTATGTAATCATCAACCACCTGCTTGGCAGTGGCATCGCCCTTTCTCATAGCGTTGAAAGCTGTCCTTGCAGATACCTTGCCATGCTCCGCAGCCTCAGCGTGCAGCGCACTTTCAGGGTGTGCCTCCATAGCTTCCTTAGTCATTCTTATAAGTCCCGTAGCCGAGGAATATACCTCAAAGCAGCCCTTTCTTCCGCAGGTACACTGAGGACCGTCCACATTGATAACGGTGTGGCCTATCTCAGCCCCCGCAAAGTTGAAGCCTGAGTATATCTTCTTGTTTATGATAATGCCGCCGCCGACACCTGTGCCAAGGGTAATGCATACAGCATCGTTTGCACCCTTTGCAGCGCCTGCCACGAACTCACCGTAAGCCGCAGCGTTAGCGTCGTTCTCAACATAGCAGGGCTTGTCGATGTGGGTCTTCATCAGCTCCACAACAGGGAAGTTCAGAAATCCCAGGTTGTTTGAATACTCTATAACACCTGTCTCCGAATTTGCAGTGCCTGGTGTGCCTATGCCCACCGCTTCGATGTCATCAAGGGTCAGCCCTGCTTCCTTTACAGCCTCCAGAGCCACCTTAGCCATGTCCGCACAGATCTCCTCACCGGGTCTGGGCAGGTCGGTCTTGCAGCTTGCCTTGGCAACTATCTCAAAATCCTCGCTCACAACTCCCGCCTTGATGTTTGTTCCGCCAAGGTCGATACCAATGTAGTACTTCATCTTCCAATTCTCCTTATTCCTTATAAATAATGTATAACAGACCCCGCCGCACTGACGCGGCAAGTCATATCTGCTGTTCGTCAGAACTGCCCCTCATATCAGAGAGTATTCCCTATGTTTCCTCGCCGCAGCTGAACCGCTTTATCTCAACAGCCCTGTTCTCCTGCCGCTTCAACATCAGGCTCCCTGTCAGCAGCCACATTTACTATGTGGTCAAGACACCTTATCTCGTAATGCCTTATGCCATCTATTATCTGATGAGCAAAGCTTGCTTCCCTGAGGTAGTCCAGCCAGTCCGAGTCCTCTGTCACAACTATCCTGCCTTCTTTATCCACAGTACCCCTGTCCCCGCTCCAGTAGCTTTCGTTAAGTACCGTGGAAGCTATGCAGTTCTCAAAGGTCAGCCGCCATTTCCTGCCCTCATCGGGAACTATCCTGCGGCAACCCTTAGCAAGCTCTGCCGCCTTTTCCCCGAATTCAGCCCGCACGGCCTCATCATCTTCCACCGTGCTTTCTTCGGTCCTGGCCGCCATAAGTTCAACGATAAGGTCGTTGTCCCCCAGGTAATATATCCTGTCAAGATAAAGATATCTCAGCTTGTCGGTCTCTTCCCTGAACTCCGCAAAAGTCATCTCTCAGACCTCGTCTATCCTCGTCAGTATCAGGCTGCACTTGCCCTCAACAAAGAACTTTCCGCTGCCCGCAGTAACAAAGATGCTGTCACCCTTCTTGGTGTTGTAAGCCTCTTCCGCAGTGGGCTCAGGCTCACCGTCAGTTACAAAGGGCTCGCCCTCCAGTATCAGCAGGCTCACGAAAGAGCTGTCATCAGCCTCAAACTCAGCCCTCTCCTCAATGTCAACTTTGTATGTGGTGAAGTATTCGCATTTAGCCATAAGCTTCATCTTAGCGCCGTTCTTCTCCACCGCAGGCACATCGGGATACTGCTCCGCAGGCGCCAGCCTGGTAACGTCCTTTGCCTTTTCCACATGAAGTTCCCTGGGCTTGCCGTCCTTGCCCACTCTGCCGTAATCGTAAATGCGGTAGGTGGTGTTGGAGTTCTGCTGTATCTCCGCGATAAGTATGCCCTTGCCGATAGCGTGCAGCGTACCCGACTTTATGAAGAACACATCGCCCTTGTGTACAGGAACGTTCTGTGTCACCTCCAGCAGGGTGTTGTCAGCTATCCTCCGTGCGAACTCGTCCTTGCTTATTTCATGCTTGAAGCCGTAAAGCAGTTCGGCACCCTCGTCGCAGTCCACAACATACCACATCTCGGTCTTGCCGTACTCACCCTCCACACGCATAGCGTATTCATTGTCAGGGTGTACCTGCACCGAAAGGTTGTCTTTTGCGTCAATGAGCTTTATCAGTATGGGGAAGTTCTCGAACTTCTCGCAGTTCTTTCCCAGCACCTGTCTGCCTGCCCTTGCTATATAGTCCTCCAGCGTCATCATGCCGCCGTTCTCATAGTCATCCACCATGCTCGGGCCGTCCTTGTGGCATGAAAGCTCCCAGCTCTCAGCGACCTTGTCGTAGTCGCACTCCTTGCCGTACTCGTCTCTCAGCCTTGTGCCGCCCCACAGATAATCCTTGAAGGCGGGCTTCAACTTAATAATTGCCATATCATATACCCCTTTTCCATATCAGTGCGTCCAAACACACTCTATATAATAATACCATAGTTTCGACCTTTAGTCAATATTTTTTTAAGATTTAAAATATATCTCTCATAAATTTCCCTGCCCCTTTCATATCATCACATTTTTTCAAAATCTTGACAAATACATGATTTGGTGATATACTATTTCCTGAACGGGAGAATTTTCCATTCTCCCCCGCATTTTCAGGAACTTATATTATAATAGTATACGGAGGAACAAAATGACAAAAATAAAAACCACCGCAGCCCTGCTGGCAGCCGTCCTGGCTTTCGGGACTATCGCCCCGTGCCCCGCAGGCAAGGCCCCCTTTGATACCGCCCTTACCGCCTCGGCAGAAGACCTCGTTTCAGGGGACTACACCTACACTGTCCTTGAAGACGGCACCGCCGAGATAACAGGCTTCACTGGCACCGCCGCCGAGCTTGCCCTCCCCGCCGAGGTAAACGGCATAAAAGTTACCGCCGTGGGTGATAGTGCTTTTGAAAAACGTGATGATATCGAAAAGGTCATTATCCCCGAAGGCTGTACCGTGATCGGAAATTGTGCCTTCGATCTGTGCCCTTCCCTTAAGTCCGTGACTATCCCCGAAAGCGTCACCGATCTGGGCTATATGGCTTTCTACTGGTGCGGTTCACTGACATCAGTCAATATCCCCTCAGGCGTGGATAACATTGGCGCCCATACCTTTTATCACTGCACAGCCCTGGAGAAGATAACTATCCCCGAGGGTGTCACCTCTATAGAGTACAATGCGTTTAAGGAATGCACCGCCCTTTCCGAGATATCCTTGCCCAAAACATTGACATTTATCGACCACGAAGTCTTCAGGGGTACCAAATGGCTGGAAAACAAGCGCCTTGAAGACCCCATGGTCATCGTCAATGATATTCTTGTCGACGGCTTTGCCTGCACAGGCGATGTGGTCGTCCCCGACCATATCACACAGATCGCAGGGGGCGCTTTCCACGGCTGCGAGGGCATCACCTCCGTGACCATAGGCGGAAATATCAGTGAAATAGAATACGATACCTTCTGCGGCTGCAAAAACCTTTCAAGTGTCACACTCCCCGACGGTATCACCGCTATATATAACAACGCTTTCAGTGGTACCGCCCTTACCTCAGTAACTATCCCCGAGGGTGTCCGCGCTGTATACTATGATGCTTTTGCCGATTGCGAAAACCTTGAAAGCATATCCTTCCCCGAGAGCCTTACCTATACAACAGGCACATCCTTCCTGAATACCAAGTGGCTTGAAGACAGGCGTGCCGAAGACCCCCTGGTGTCCGTGAACGGTATCCTCATCGACGGCAAAACTGCGAAGTCAAAGGTAACTATTCCCGATGGCATAAAAATGCTCGCCCCCGATTCTTTCGGATATAATGCCGATATCACCTCCGTAACTATCCCCGAAAGCGTCACCGAAATAGGCGCCTGGGCCTTTGAAGGCTGTACCGCCCTCAGCGAGGTGGTCAACAGGAGCAGTATCAGCAGGATCGATCTGGAAACTTTCAAGGATTGTACCTCCCTCACCAAGATAAATATCCCCACCACCGTTATCAACATTGATGAGGGTGCTTTCTATAACTGCAAGAGCCTCCCCGTCATATCCCTGCCCTACGGTATCGTCTGTATAGAAAGAAAAGCCTTCCTTAACTGCGAAGCCCTCGATAACGTCTATATCCCCGACAGCGTCACCGAGATAGGCGACCATGCATTCGGCTATGTATGGGAAGGCAGATACTATTGTGATAACTTCGGCGGATTTTCCATCACCTGTACCGAAGGCTCCGCAGCGGACAGATATGCCGCAGAGAACAATTTCCCCTGCGAATATCTCACCCCGCCCGAATTGACAGACCCCGTCATCGACGATGAGCCCGCCTTCTTCATGAAAGGCGATGTCAATAATGACGGCGAGATAGATGTCACCGACCTCATGGCGGTGGCCGCCCATGTAAAATCTATCCGCCCCCTGGAACGACCCGACCTGGCAGATATCAACAGCGACGGAGATGTTACCGTAACAGACCTCTCCGCCATAGCCGCCCATGTAAAGGGCATAAGAGCTCTCAGCTGAATAAGATCAAACGGCACATCTTTTGCAGATGTGCCGCTTTTTCATCTGCCGAAGTTTACCTGCGTTGACGGATAAAAATAATTGTGCTATAATATATGAAAATATATGTATTTATTGCTCCCGTGCCCTGATATATAACATAAACGGCAGCAATATCCCAAGACCGGAAAACGGAGGAAACGACAATGAAAGCCCAAAGAACAGCCGCAGCCCTGCTGGCACTCACCCTTGTCTTCGGCGTAGGTAACGCCCTGCCCGCAGGTGCCGCCCCGACCGACCAAAGCATTTCAGCACCGTCTAAAACTACCCACATTATCGCAGGAAACATGGGCTATTACGTCGGCTACAGCTATAATGCCGATGAGAATATCCTGTACATCTACCCCAGAGATACCCACGGCGCTCCCGACACAGTCCTCACCCCCAGACCCCTTGAACTTGAATTCAACAAGGAGATAAAAAAGATAGTTATCGATGACGGCATACGGTATCTTCCGTCCTACGCTTTCGCAGGCTGTGATTCTCTTGAAGAGATAGTTATCCCCGACTCAGTCCGCTGCATTGAGCACGATGCTTTCCCTGTCGGCTCAAAGGTGCTTCGCCACTGTGCTGAGAACCCCCGCTTCATCACCGCAGGAGGCTGGATAGTGGGCTATGACAAAGAAAAGCTCTCTGCCCAACCCTTTGATGAGGAGCTTATCTTCCCCGCAAGCGTAAAGGGCTTTGCCAATGATGCCCTCCTCGGCCTGTGGGATGATGACAGCATTTTCATCGACCGCATAACTGTCCCCGACAGTGTCCGCAGTATCGGCGCAAATACTTTCGCAGGCTGCTATGCCCGCGATATCATCTTCCCCTCGGATGACCTCTATATCGGCAGAGATGCATTCAAGGATACCCGCCTTACCTCCGTCACCATAGGTGCAGGGGATACCCTCGGTGCGAGGGCTTTCGGTGACAGCAACATCGTTTCCGTCACACTTGCGGAAGGCTTTACTGATATCCCCGATGAAGCTTTCCAAAACAGTAAGCTGGAGGATATAACTATCCCCTCGTCGGTGGAGCACATAGGCAGGGACGCCTTCTATAATACCCCTATCACAGACTCTCAGGCCGAAAGCCGCTATGTCATGGCAGATAACTGGGTGCTGTACGGGCACTATCCTGAGCAGAACGGCGCTTACAGGAAGAATGCCCTGCCCGCAGGTACCGTGGGTATAGCCGACTATGCCCAGCTCCGAGGCGAGGCAGACCTCCCCGATACACTCAGGAGCATAGGTGCCTTTGCCTTTTATTCCGAGGAAAATGTCAACCCCGCCCTGGATATCCCGCCCTCGGTCAGAAGGATCGAAGCAAACGCATTCTTCTCCTATCACCCCGAGAATATCACTTTCCATGAAGGCCTTGAGTATATCGGCTCATTTTCCGTATACTGCCCCAATACCACCGAATTGGTCATACCCTCCACAGTAAGGTACATCGGTGCTGCGGGTCTGATCTTTTCAGGTGAGAATGAGGTGAGCATAACTGTACTCAATCCCCAATGCGAGATAGGCCAGGCTGACTATTCCTTAGAACGCTGTGGGTTCGTGGTGAACAATGTCATCGGCTACGAGGGCAGCACCGCCCGGCAGCTCTGCGAAAAATACCACTCCGATCGGGATAAAAGTGCCAGTGACAATATGATGATATTCACCTCCCTCGGCTCACCTTATCCCAAAGGCGATGTCAACCATGACGGCGAAGTGAATGTCACCGACCTCATGGCAGTGGCCGCCCACGTCAAGGCTATCCGCCCCCTCAATGACCCCGATATAGCCGATATCAACGGCGACGGCGATGTCAACGTCACCGACCTCTCCGCCATAGCCGCCCATGTAAAGGGCATAAGAGCCCTCAGCTAAATGTTTTTAAGCGGACGCCTCCTGCAAGTGTCCGCTTTTTTAACTTTATATCCAATAACTGTTTACAAATGAAAAATAAAGTGCTATAATATATTCATGTCAGATCTTTAGTTTATCAATTTTTTCAGGAGGTATAATAATATGAACCGGAAAAGACTTCTTGCCGCCCTGCTGTCCCTGACCCTTGTCTTCGGCAGCACCATCGTTCCTGCGGCAACCGTAAACACCCAGGCCACCCTCACCGCCGCTGCCGATTCGTTCACCTATGGCGATTACGACTACACCGTCCTCAAAGATGGCACCCTTGAGATCTCCGGGTACAGAGGCACCAACACAGAAGCAACTATCCCCTCCGAGATAGACGGCAAAGCTGTTACAAGCATAGGCGACTATGCTTTTGCCAGCTGTGAAAGCCTTGAAAGCATAACTATCCCCGATAGCGTAACGACCATCGGCTACTGTGCTTTTGAAGAATGCACAAGCCTTAAAAGCGTAACTATCCCCGATAGTGTAACGAGCATAGGTTATGGTGCTTTTAGCAGCTGCACAAACCTTACAAGCGTAACTATCCCCGATAGTGTAACGACCATCGACTACCGTGCTTTTGCCAGCTGTACCGCCCTCGAAAGCATAACTATCCCCGATAGTGTGACGACCATAGGCGGTGAAGCTTTTGATGGTACAAAATGGCTTGAAAACAAGCGTGCCGAAAACCCTCTCGTAGTTGTAAACGGTATTCTCATCGACGGCAAGACCTGCAAAGGTGATGTGGTCATACCCGATGGTGTAAAGAGCATTGGCGAAAGAGCATTTTATTATTGTGCTGACATCACGGACATAACTATCCCCGATAGTGTAACAAGTATCGGCGATACTGCTTTTGCAGGCTGTACCGCCCTCGAAAGCGTAACTATCTCCGATGGTGTAACGACCATCGGCTACAGTGCTTTTGAAGAATGCACAAGCCTTAAAAGCGTAACTATCCCCGATAGTGTGACGACCATCGGCGGTAATGCTTTTGCCAGATCTACTGCCCTTGAAAATATAACTATTCCCGATAGTGTGACGACCATAGGCAGTAATGCTTTTGGATGGACAAAATGGCTTGAAAACAAACGTGCCGAAAACCCTCTCGTAGTTGTAAACGGTTTTCTCATCGACGGCTTTACCTGCAAAGGCGATGTGGTCATACCTGATGGTGTCAAAGTCATAGCAAACAAAGCTTTTTCTTCTTGTGCTGACCTTACAAGTGTAAAGATCCCCGATAGTGTAACGACCATAGGAAAATATGCCTTTTGGGGCTGTTCCGGCCTTACAGACGTAACTATCCCCGATAGTGTAACGTGTGTTGATGAGGGTACTTTTATTTACTGTGCTAACCTTAAAAGCGTAAAGTTACCTGATGGGGTAACAAGTATCGGCAACGGTGCTTTTTCAGGCTGTACCAGCCTCGAAGATGTAACTATCCCCGATAGTGTAACGAGCATTGGCAGTGATGCTTTTAGGTACTGCAAAAGTCTTACAAGCGTAACTATACCCGATAGTGTAACGAGTATTGGCGTCTATGCTTTTGATAACTGTCCAAGCCTCAAAAGCGTAACTATCCCCGCGTCTGTCACATCGATAGGTGATGTAGCTTTCGGCAGATACTATGACAATGAAACCGGTGAGGACAAAAACGTCCCCGATTTCAAAATAATCTGCTACAAAGATACCGCAGGCGAAGAATACGCTAAAAAATACGGCTTCGACTACGAGTCCTTAGAAAAGCCCGATAAGCCCAACACCCTCAAAGCCGATATCAACGGCGACGGCGATATAAACGTCACCGACCTCATGGCAGTGGCCGCCCACGTCAAGGCTATCCGTCCCCTGACAGACCCCGATATAGCCGATATCAACGGCGACGGCGATGTCAACGTCACCGACCTCTCCGCCATAGCCGCCCATGTAAAGGGCATAAGAGCCCTCAGCTGATATCAGGCCGACAGCATAAATATCTGAAAATATCAAACGGCACATCACGGCTGATGTGCCGTTTTTTTGCCCCCAACGGAAGCCCCCGCGCGTTGACGGATAAAACTAAATGTGTTATAATATATGAAAATATACGCATTTATTGCCCGTAAAAACTTTCAAGGAGGAACATATATGAAAAGCAAAACGACCGCAGCCCTGCTGGCACTCACCCTTGTCTTCGGCGGACTAAGCACTGTTCCCGCAGGAAAGCATATCCTGCCCCAAACTATCTCTGCCTCAGCTGAAAGCAGCGACACCTTTGAACACGGCGACTTCACCTGTCAGCTGACCTCTGACGATACCGTTGTCATCTGTAAATATAACGGCACCACCGCCGAGGTCACTGTCCCCGCCGCCATAGACGGCCGTCTCGTCACCGAGATAGGAAGAAATGCATTCATGAACCGCAGCGATATCGTCAGCGTAACTATCCCCGAGGGTGTCAAAAAAATATCCGCCTCAGCCTTTAACTGCTGTACCTCTCTTGCGGATATCAACATACCCGCCGCTGTCACCTCCATCAGCGCCCATGCCTTCTGCTTATGTGAAAGCCTTACCGAGATAACTGTCCCCGCCGATTGTAAATATCTGGGTGCCCACGCCTTCTCTGATTGTTCCTCCCTGGCAGATATCACCCTGCCCGAAGAAATGCTCAGTATAGGCACAAATGCCTTCGAGGGTACCAAATGGCTTGAAAATAAGCGTGCCGAAGCCCCCCTTGTCATCGTCAATGATATGCTCATCGACGGCAGCAGCTGCAAAGGCAAAGTCACTGTACCCCCTAACGTCACCTTTATGGCCGACGGCGCTTTCATCTATAATGAAGAGCTTACAGAGGTAACTCTCCCCGATACTATCAGTGATATAAGCTGCGCCGCCTTCCTCGGCTGCACAAATCTGAAAGAGATACCTGTCCCCGAAAGCGTCACCGATATACACCTTCAGGCCTTCGCATACTGCAAGTCCCTTGAAAGCGTAGCTGTCCCCGATAATGTTCGCTATATCGACAGCAGCGCCTTTGAAGGCTGTACCGCCCTTAAGTCCGCTGTCCTCCCCGACAGCATATCCTCCATCCCCTCTGAACTTTTCAGCGACTGCACCTCCCTTGAAAAAGTCAATATCCCCCGCAGCGTCACCTCTGTGGGCGAGTTTGCTTTCTTCAACTGCCCCGCCCTTAAGTCCCTTACCGTCCCCGAGACCGTCACCTCTCTGGGCAGAAATGCCGCAGGTATGTATGTCGATGAGGATACCGAAGACCTGCTGCCCGTCCCCGATTTTACATTGCTGGGCTATAAAGGCTCCGCCGCCGAGCTGTATGCAAAGGAAAACTCCCTTGCATTTTACCACCTCAAAGGCGATGTCAACCATGACGGCGAGATAGATATCACCGACCTCACCGCCCTGGCCGCCCATGTAAAATCTATCCGATCCCTCACCTATACCGATACCGCCGATATCAACGAGGACAGCGATATCAATATCACCGACCTCATCTCTCTGGTCGCCCACGTAAAAGGTGTAAGACCCCTCAGCTGAACCTGAGGGGACGGTCCTTTGGCATAAGGGCCGTCCCCTTTGTTCGCCTTTAAAGCAGCAGATAACCCAGGGCGAGCAGCAGCCTGACATCTGCCCCCTGCTTGTACAGAATGAATATCAGCAGCCCGATGAGGGCTTTCTCCTCATCTATCTTTATACCGCCTGTCAGCCCGTTCAGCAGACTTTGTTCCTGAACGGGCTTTTCTTCGTCCTTTTCCGGCAGGGGCGGGGGAGCCTGCCCCACCGCATCGCGGGAACGCTGCTGCATCTCCATAACACGGCGCACGGCCTCCTCCTGCATTTTCCCGAAATTCTCCTCAGAGTAGGCCAAGCAGGTCGCCTCCTCCCAGACCGCTTTGTTTCAGGGCGGGGTAAAGGTTCATCAGGCGGTATATCTTTATGACCCTGTCCAGCTTCTGCCTGCTCTCCTCTTTCAGCAGAGGTCTCAGCGCCAGCAGCAGGCGGGTGTTGTCGTCCTCGCGGGAGGCGCTTTGCAGTATCTGTCCCAGCTGCATGAGCTTCACCGTGTCAATGCCCTCCGCAGGGGGCAGGGCAGGCTTCTCTGGCTGAGGGCTGCCCTCGCCGCCCAGCATACCTGCCAGCTCCTTGATCTGCTTCATGCTCTCCTCGTCGCTCAGCACGTTCTGCAGCTTGCTCATCAGGTCGTCCATTCTGTCACCTCCCCTGTAAAATTATGCCTATTTTCCCGAAAGCTTTTTCATCAGCGCCTGCGCCTGGGGGGAACTCAGCAGCTTCTCACAGGCGGCCTTGTCGCTCAGCGCCATGTTCAGCATGGCCTGCTGCCGTGGCGGAAGATTTTTTACCGCTTTGGCAAGTTCTCCGTTTTTCAGCTGGCTTTCCAGTTCAGCGGGGCTGGTACCCAGCTGTTTAGCCGCTTCCCGCAGCAGCGGCTGCATATTCGGCTGACTGTTATTGTTGTTTGTCATAGGTCGCTCTCCTTAAAAAATTGTAAACATTGATAATATGACATTAATTCTATTGACTTTTTGTGTGGAAATATGATATAATGAACAAAGCAATGGGGGAGGGCTGAACTTGAGGATCGTGGTTTTTTCAGATACGCACGGCAACTATGCCGCTATGCACAAGATAATAAAGCGCAACGGCGATGCTGACCTGTTTATCTTTCTGGGGGACGGTCTTTCCGAGTTCCGCAAGCTGCGTGCCCATTACCTTGATGACAACATGATATGCGTCAAGGGCAACTGTGATTATGATAAAGATGTCCCCGAGAGCATGGTGTACGTTCTGCCCGACGGCAAGCGTATGTTTTTAGCCCACGGCGATAAGTGGGGCGTTAACTTCTCGGTGGAAAGGATATACGAAAAGGCCAAGGAGGAAGAGTGTCAGTTCGCACTTTTCGGCCACACCCACAAGCGTTTCTATGAGCAGCGGGGAAATATGATGATACTCAACCCGGGCAGCGCAGGCCAGCCCCGTGACGGCAAACCCGCCTGCTATGCATGGCTCGATGTGACCCCCATGGGTGTCATATACAACCACGTCGATCTGTAAATTTACAGGACACACCTCAGCAGGTGTGTCCTTTTTGTTTGCACCCGCCCCCGCTATTATAATATGCACCTGCCGCCGGAAAGTGAACCAAATAAAAAAGCGCCCCTCTATGGGTAGTTCTCATAAAGAAGCTTATATGTTCTACTGGGGGAGACCCTTTTGAAAAAGGGTCTCCCCCTATGTCAGCTATGCTGACATATACCCCACTCCCTAAAACTTTTTACGTTTTGGGGCGAAAGGGTGCTGTTCTATAGTAGTACAGTGAATGTCCGCTACACACTGTTCTATCGTAGAATAGCACCCTTTCGCCCCAAAATATAAAAGTCTTTGGAAAGGGGTTCGGGGGA